>JAISUS010000028.1 GCA_031271965.1 Prevotella sp.
CTTTCGAATGTACCAATCACCCGCAGCGGCATTCTCGATTCATGCTTGCTTATTCTCCACGACTGGTCAGGGTTCATTTCACTCGAGAATAAAGAAATAGACCAGGAACGCAAAATAATTAAAGAGGAATGGCGAAGCCGTAGCGGAGCAGTATCACGCATATGGGATAAAATACTACCCGTTTTGTTCGAAGGCAGTAAATATGCTAATCGCATGCCAATAGGAAGCATGGACGTTGTGGAGAATTTCGAATATCAGGAACTGAAAGATTATTATAAAGAATGGTATCGTCCCGATCTGCAAGGAATCATTATTGTTGGTGATTTTGATGCCAAAGATGTGGAAACTAAGATTAAGAATCTTTTCTCCGATATTCCTAAACCGAAGGAGGCAAAAGAGCGTATTTATTATACCGTACCTGACAATGAGGAGCCAATAACAATAATAGCAACTGATCCAGAACTAACATCTACCAGTATAGCGTTGCATTTCAAATATGACACTAAGAGTAAGGAATTTAAGCAATCGATTCAAGGCGTCTATTCCTCTATTCTTGATATGTTTATTTCACATATTCTTAGTGCCCGATATGGAGAAATTGCACAAAAGAGTGATGCCCCTTTTCTCCGTGCATCAGTTTCAAACGGGGCTTTTCTGGTATCCCGAACCAAAATGGCATGGAATATTAGCGCAAGCTGCAAAGAAGGCCAGATAACACAAGCCTTGGAGGCTCTGATAAGAGAAAGTGAACGTGCAAAGAAATTCGGGTTTCTCGATTCGGAAGTAGACCGTATAAAAGAGAATCTGCTGCAAGCATACGCAAACTCATACAATAATAGAGACAAACAACGAACCGAAACATACTCTAACGAATACGTTAACAGCTTTATAGCGGATGGGCCAATCCCGGGTATTGAAACAATGTACAGTTTGATAAAACAGTTACTGCCTCAGATCAATGCCGATGTGCTAAACAACTATTTTAAATCTATCAATCTGACAAACAATTTATCAATCGTAGTAACCGGACCCGAGAAAAGCCAATTAGTATACCCTTCGGCAGAAGAATTAGTAGCTTTAATAAAGAAAACTAAGCTGGAGGATCTCACCCCTTATCAGGAGGACTCTTTAGATGAACCATTAATAAGCCAATTACCGGAAAAAGGCAAAATTGTGAAAACAGAAGAATCAGAATTCGACACAAAAACATGGATACTCTCAAATGGAGTAAAAGTAGTTCTCAAAAACACCGATTTTAAAGACGATCAGATATTGATGAGGTCTGTTTCTCCGGGAGGAATATCCTTATTCGACGATCACGAAATATTCAATGCTGCACTTATTCCAAATATTCCGTCTATCGGAGGACTTGGAAACTTCAACAATGTAAATATCGGCAAAAAACTGGCAGGCAAATCGGTAGATGCAGCATGCTCAATAACACAGATTAAACAAGGTGTTAACATGAGTTCGAACAAAAAGGATATTGAGACAGCACTACAATTAGTCTATTTAATGTATACATCGCCACGACAAGACAAACAGGCTTTTGATGCTTATACTGAACAATTGAAAAATGCTCTCAGAAATGCAGGTATGCAGCCGTCTGTAGCCTTCAGAGACAGTATCAGCCATGCAATGTACGGAGACAACCCCCGTACAAAGAATATAGAGATTAAAGACATCGCGACTTTGGATTATAACCGGATGTTTGAAATGTATAAAGAATGTTTTGAGCACACGGCTCCTGCTATATTTACATTCGTGGGTACAATTGACGAAGAAACTTTACGCCCGCTAGTGGAACAATATCTGGCAACACTACCTGTAGGTGATAAGAATAAAGGGATAAAAGACCGCGATCTGAAAATTAACAAAGGAAAGACGATTGTGCATTTCACCCGGGATATGGAAACACCAAAAACATCAGTATACAACCTTTACTCCGGCGTGTTGGATTATAATCAAAAGAACAAAATAGCACTCAATATTTTCAATCAGGTATTAGATCTTGTATTCACTCGCACGATTCGCGAAGAAGAAGGAGGAACCTATGGTGTAAATTCAAATGTTGAAATATCACAATTCCCTTTAGGACAAACTACCCTGACAATGTCGTACACGACTGATTCAAGTAAAGTAGAAAATCTGAATAAAATAGCATTACAGGAAATTAAACGAATTGCAGAGGAAGGTCCCGAACTTACTGACTTCAACAAGGTTTTGGAGTTTATTAAGAAAAATCACGCCGACAGAATAAAAACCAACAATTATTGGTTATCCATTATCAATACTTATAATTTCTATGGTGAAGATAATTATACGCTTTATCTCAATCTGGTAAATTCAATGACGCCCAATGACATAAAGAATATAGCAAAAGATATTCTGGATCAGGATAATTATATAGAAGTTATTATGTTCCCAATATAGTAAAGGAGATAAGAAAAGTAATAGTTTTCCTTGATATTCTCGAAACAAGAGTTGGGTACATTTTAGGGTATAAATAAGTAAGGCATTAAATGTTTAGTCCTTATCAAATTTAGATAAATGATTTTCTTGTGGTTATAAATATCTTTCTTGTTGAATCAATTCGGTCTACCCACTTCTATAAATTCGTTAAAATGAAAAGTTGGATTTACTTGTGGATTTCCTAAATTAAGCATTATTTCGAAAAAGTTATAAATTTAACTTCATTGTTATAATTTTTTCTTTTTCCATGGTTTAAACACTGATACCACAACTAAAAAGATGAGTATTGTAGATTGCATTCCCGAAAATATACCAATTAATGGAGTATATTGGGTTACATACATATTCGATAATGCCGTATCCCTTTCTGAGTTAGCAATTTCTAAACAATTATCTAACCATGGACTGAAAATAAATGTACCCACTACTATAACAAAGATAGATACGATCCACTTGACAGTTATCCACCTGTGTTTGAAAAATCCCCAATTGGCAAATGTGCCATAGATTATTCCGGTAACGGTAGTCAACACCGCACCTGGTATTACCAGAATGTCATCAACCAGCCGCATAATGTAAAAGTACGAATATAGCTCATCTCCCGATTGAGGGTAAGCAAAGTAGATAATACCCATGGTTACCACGCCAATTACCCACATCATCACAAATATGAGGTGAAACACTTTGAGAGTTTTCACTCCGTTAGTATTTAATTTTTTCATAACTTATTTTATTATAGTATTTTGATATATTATATCTAACATCTTTCGCAATTGATCGTATTGTCCTGCATTGATGCCAGCTAAAACATCTTTTGTTGCAGTATCCGCAATTGCTAATATTTTCGGCAGAATAGCCTTTCCTTTATCTGAGACATAAATTCGATTTTTTAGTAATCGTTCCTGTTCTCTGATAATCAGTCCTTTCTTCTCTAAATTATCAATTGTCCGTTTTATGGCTGCAGCATCTTTAAATAGTAATTTGGCAATTTCATTTTGGCTTATTCCACTTCGATAATGTAAGCACCTGAGAACAATAAACTGCGAATGTGGCAAATCGATACCATGTAATAATAATTTGTCATTCAAATATTTTCCAATAGAAACAGAAGACCTGTTAAGTAATAACCCTAATGATAGAAACTCATCCATATATTTTTTTATGCAAAGATATAAACAATATTGATTAGTCAATATTGTTTTCAGATAATTATATTTGGTTATAAATTTCCAATTCTTTGATTAATGAGTTTGATTTTGAAAGTTATAGCGTTGAAAAAAGAATTGAATTCGTGATAGGAAAGTAGTTCAATGATATAATGAGTTGATCTGATAATTGATATATGTAAAAGGGACAAGTAGTGCAGGATTAGCATAATTCATAAAGATTATTATGAATAGAAATTACTTTAGTTATTAAGTCCGGTAAAGAATGAAAGGAGATGCTTTTAGTGTCTCCTTTTATTTATTAAAATAATTAATTAAGAGAAGGTTCGGTTAGGTGTAATTTATTCAGCAATAGCTTCTGCATATTCTTATAATATATTGTCTTTTGATTCTTTTTAAAATTTATTTTGGAAAACTTTTTATGATTTTGTTTAATTTAATATTCTAATAATAAGTTTATTGTGTTTTGTTTTGGAAAACTTTTTTGATTTTGTTGAAAAATATTTTGACTATTTTGGTTATTCTTTCAAAGAATAATATACCTTTGTTTCTATATATGGTTCCAGCTTAGAATGGATGAAAAGGGAATCAGGTGTAAGTCCTGAACTATCCCCGTAGCTGTAAAATTTCATGGTGTTAGCTAGACACTCACGCCACTGTCGATGTATAGACGGGAAGGCTCTAGCTAAGAAATAAGTCAGAAGACCTGCCGTATATGCATTCGTAGCTTTCGGGTGAAAAGCAATAGAGAAAATACGATCCTACCATAATCATAGAGTATAAGTATCATCGTGTATTTCTGGAGTTTCCGTCTGCTATATTTTTTGATAGAAATATAAAAGGAGGAGATATATTATGATTCAGACAGTTGTAAAAAGAGATGGGCGCATAGTTGGCTTCAATGAGGAAAAAATTATGGCAGCCGTTCGTAGAGCCATGTTGCAAACAGAGTTAGGTGAAGATTCGTCACTAATCAGGCGAATAACAGACTACGTTACATGTAGAGGCGAAGAGCAGATGACTGTGGAGCAGATTCAGGATATGGTTGAGTTGGAACTGATGAAGAGTAGCCGGAAAGAGGTTGCGAAAAAATATATTGCATATAGAGATCAACGGAGCATTGCACGTAAAGCAAAGACAAGAGATATGTTCCTTGAGATTATCGAAACCAAGTCGACAGACATTACACGTGAAAATGCTAATATGAATGCCGATACTCCGGCGGGTATGATGATGAAATTCGCCAGTGAGACTACTAAACCCTTTGTGGATGACTACCTGTTGCTTCCTGAGGTAAAAGAAGCCGTCCGTCTGAATTATCTTCATATACACGATAAGGATTATTATCCGACTAAGAGTTTGACCTGTGTACAACATCCATTGGACAAAATATTACAGCATGGATTCAATGCGGGGCATGGGGAGTCGCGTCCGGCAAAAAGGATAGAAACAGCAAGCATGCTGGCTTGTATTTCACTGGAAACGGCTCAGAACGAAATGCATGGAGGACAAGCTATTCCGGCATTTGATTTTTATTTGGCTCCGTTTGTTCGAAAAAGTTTTATTGAGGAAATAAAGGTTCTGGAGCAAATAAACGGGCAGGATTATAAACATCTTTATGATACCGGGATAAAAGACTATCTGCCCAAAGATTTGGATAGTTTGCAAGGGGACGAACGTATTGTGCAACATGCAATTAACCGTACAGTAAGCCGTGTGCATCAATCGATGGAAGCCTTTATCCATAATATGAATACAATTCACTCTCGCGGAGGTAATCAGGTTGTTTTTAGTTCTGTTAATTACGGTACGGATGTGTCGGCAGAAGGGCGTTGTGTTATAAGAGAATTGTTAAATAGTACAAGTCAGGGTGTCGGTAGTGGTGTTACTGCTATCTTTCCGATACAGATATGGAAAAAGAAAAGGGGAGTGAGCTATCTGCCTACAGATCGGAACTATGATCTTTACATGTTAGCTTGTAAGGTTAGTGCGCGCCGTTTCTTTCCCAACTTTCTGAATCTGGACGCTACGTTTAACCAACATGAAGAATGGAACGAAAATGATCCGCAACGTTTCAATTATGAAGTAGCAACAATGGGATGCCGTACACGTGTATTTGAAAACCGTTTTGGAAAGAAGACATCAATTGGTCGGGGAAATTTGTCTTTCTCTACATTGAACTTGGTTCGTACAGCTTTGGAATGCCGAAATATTGAAGACACAAAAGAGCGTATCGGTTGTTTTTACCGAAAACTGGATCAGATGCTGGAATTGGCTGCATTACAATTGCATCGCCGATACGAATTTCAAAAGACAGCAGCACCAAAGCAGTTTCCTTTGTTAATGTCGGTTCTTTGGGAGGGGTGCGAACAACTAAAGGCGGAAGATTCAATCGAAAAGGTTATAAATCAAGGAACGCTGGGTATTGGTTTCATTGGCCTTGCCGAAGCATTGGTTGCCCTTGTCGGTAAACATCACGGAGAAGATGAGCAGTCGCAGAAACTTGGTTTGGAGATTGTGACTTATATGAGAGACCGGGTAACTGAATTCTCCGAAAAATATCAACATAACTACAGTGTGCTTGCTACTCCAGCCGAAGGATTAGCAGGACGTTTTACCCGCCGGGACCGAAAAGATTTTGGATTGATAGAGGGTATTACAGACCGTGAGTATTATACAAATTCAAACCATGTACCTGTATATTATTCATGTTCTGCTCATAAAAAAGCAAAAGTGGAAGCACCTTATCATGATTTGACACGCGGAGGACACATATTTTATGTTGAGATTGATGGTGATGCAACTCACAATCCGGAAGCTATAATGTCTGTTGTGGATATGATGGACAAGTATAATATGGGCTATACTTCTGTGAATCATAATCGCAATCGCTGCTTAAAGTGTGGATATGAAAATGCAGCATCTCAATTGGAGGAGTGCCCCAAATGCGGAAGCCATGAAATAGATCGCCTGCAACGTATAACAGGCTATCTGGTCGGAACAACTGATAGGTGGAATAAAGCCAAATTAGCTGAGCTTAACGACCGTGTAATCCATGACTAAACTTTCTATACTCGATATTATACATGATACAACCGTAGATGGTCCGGGCTTCAGGACATCCATCTATGCGGCTGGTTGTATCCATGAATGTTCGGGGTGTCACAATCCTCATTCATGGAATATGGCTAATGGAAGGTCTTACTCTGTGGATGAACTTTTGGGGATTATAAAAGAGGATGAATTTTCTAATGTAACATTTACCGGAGGTGATCCTTTTATGCAAGTGGATGGTTTTACAGAGCTGGCAAGAAGAATCAGAAAAGAAACGTCTAAAAAGATATGGTGTTACACAGGATTTACCTACGAGCAGATATTGAGATCGAACAAGTTAGTACAAATGCTTCCTTTCATTGATGTATTGGTGGACGGAAAATATATTGATAGTTTGAGGAATACGGATCTTCAATTCAGAGGAAGTAGTAACCAGCGTATAATTGACATGCAAAAATCTTTATCCGGAGATAGAGTTATATTGCGGCGAGAAAATATATTTTTTATCGAACAATAGCGGTTCATTAATCAGAATTTACAGGCAAGTATTTGTTCGAATTCTATTTCTGGAACTACCATATAAAGCCTTCATCATAAAAAAAATGATTGAAGGCTTTTTCATATCTTCTTGTTTTATTAGGTCTTTTTAATTTGAAGAGGAGCGCTATTCTTTTTATTGTTAATTTGCGTTAAATATAAAAGGGCTTATTAAACGAAAAACACATCTGAAAGTCATACTTCTTTGGGAAGTTGAGTGCTTATTGAATCTTTATATTATGAGTAAGAAAGTCAGAATATCGTTAGTCGTTATTATTCTATTGTTTATTGCCGGAATGGCGTTATATCCTTTTATCAAAAATAAATTATCCGAAGAAAAAGAAGTGCCTCCGGTATTTAAGTTATCAGATAAAAAGGTTTTAAATACAAATGCTGTTATTATAAAAAATAATACTCTTAATAATATTTTTAGGACAACTGGGATTCTTATTCCTGACGAAGAGGTTGATTTGACTTTCGAAACCTCGGGAAAAATAACAAATATATATTTTCGTGAAGGGGTTCAAGTAAAGAAAGGTGAACTACTGGCTAAAGTTAACGACAAACCCCTACAGGCCGAATTGCAAAAACTAGAGGCACAGCTTCCTTTGGCTCAGGATAGATTATTTCGTCAAAAATCCTTATTGGATAGAGATGCGGTGAGTAAGGAATCATATGAATCTGTGAATACGGAATTGGAGAAATTAAAAGCTGACATAGAATTGGTCAAGTCACGTATTGCCCAGACGGAATTGAGAGCACCTTTCGACGGTGTGCTCGGTTTACGGCTTGTAAGTGAAGGTAGCTATGCTTCTCCAACAAGAATAGTTTCACGCCTTACAAAAATAATGCCTCTAAAACTTGAGTTTTCGGTAAATGAAGCTCAGGCTAATGATATAAAGGCAGGAACCCGGGTCGAGTTTAAAATGGTTAACGATCTGAGTATTTATTATGCTACAGTCTATGCTGTTGAATCAAAATTAGATGAATCGACATTGTCGCTTAAGGCCAGGGCAATATTTCCTAATCCGGGTGGAAAGTTAAAACCGGGCCATTCGGCTAGTGTTGAAATAAAATTGCAGGAAATACAGAATACTATAGTTATTCCTTCAATATCTACTGTTGCCGAGATGGGACGAGATATAGCCTATATTTATAAAAGTGGTAAGGCTCACCAGATTGTTATCAAAAAAGGTATACGCACCGCATCTTCGGTGCAAGTTTTGGATGGTATAAGCGTTGGCGATACTCTCATTACCACAGGTGTAATGCAATTGAGGGATGGCTTGCCTGTCACTATAGAAAGCTATCTTGTAAATGAATAGTATTAATTTTGAATCAGGTAAATAAATATGACCATATCCGAATTAAGTATACGGCGTCCGGTACTATCTACTGTATTTGTACTGATAATATTCCTGTTGGGTATTATCGGCTATTTTTATTTGGGAGTCCGCGAATATCCGAATATAGACAATCCTATAATTACCGTAAACGTAACCTATCCGGGAGCCAATGCGGAAATTATAGAAAGTCAGATAACTGAACCGCTAGAGCAAAATATCAATGGTATACCGGGCATACGTTCTTTGACAAGTAGTAGTAGCCAGGGTTCTAGCCGCATAACTGTTGAATTTGAATTGAATGTGGATTTGGAAACTGCGGCAAATGATGTTCGGGATAAGGTATCAAGAGCTCAGAGTTATTTGCCTCGCGATTGTGATCCACCCACAGTATCAAAGGCTGATGCTGATGCTAATCCGATCATGCAAATTACAGTGGAAAGCAGTAAGCGTTCATTGTTACAACTTAGCGAAATAGCAGATCTTACTCTGAAGGAGCAATTACAAACAGTGCCGAATGTTAGTGCTGTGGAAATATGGGGCGAAAACCGGTATTCGATGCGTTTGTGGCTCAATCCCATAAAAATGGCAGCCTATAAGATAACGCCGATGGATGTAAAAAATGCTATTGACAGGGAGAATGTCGAATTGCCGTCGGGCAGCATTGAGGGTGATAATATGGAATTGAGTATCCGTACTTTAGGCCTGATGCAGACCCCCGAAGAATTCAATAATCTAATAATCAAAGAAGATCAACAGAGCGTAATTCGTTTCAGAGATATTGGTACTGCCGAATTAGATGCCGAGAACCGAAAAAATATCATGCGACGTAATGGAGTCCCTATGGTCAGTGTTGTTATTATACCTCAGCCCGGAGCTAATCAGATAGACATATCCGATGAAGTGACGAAAAGGCTTGAACAGATTAAGAAAGATTTACCGGAAGATGTCAAACTGGATGTGGCTTTCGACGATACAAAATTTATCCGTTCGTCGATACATGAAGTAAAAGAAACAATATATATAGCTTTTGTATTGGTTGTTCTCATTATATTTTTCTTTCTTCGCAATTGGCGTGTGACATTAGTGCCTTGTATTGTTATTCCAATATCTCTTATCGGGGCATTTTTTGTTATGTATCTTGCCGGATTTTCTATTAATGTCTTGTCAATGCTTGCAATTGTCTTGGCTGTGGGCTTAGTCGTAGATGATGCCATTATTGTAACAGAAAATATATATCTGAAAATTGAAGGTGGAATGGACCCTTTGAAGGCAGGGATAGAAGGCTCTAAAGAAATATTTTTTGCCATTATTTCTACTACGATAACTTTGGTAGCGGTGTTTTTCCCTATTGTCTTCTTGGAAGGTATGACGGGACGGTTGTTCCGTGAATTTAGTATAGTTGTTGCGGGGTCAATCCTTATTTCAGCTTTTGTCGCCCTGACATTTTCTCCTATGTTAGCGACTAAATTATTGAAAAAGAACGATAATCCTAACTGGTTTTATCGTAAAACGGAACCATTTTTTCAAGGAGTTAATTCTGTTTATGGCAGAGCCTTACATTGGTTTCTTGGACATAAAACGCTCGTATTTCCAATATTGACAATAACCGTTGTAGCCATAGCTTATTTTATGGGGCGAATTTCTTCAGAAATGGCGCCGCTGGAAGACCGGTCATCTATTAATATCCGAACCACATCTCCTGAAGGGGCGACTTTTGAATTTAACAGAGATTATGCACAAAAGATATCTTACATAGCCGATTCTACAGTGCCTGAACGCAGATTCAATATCGAGAGGATTTTTTCTTCGGGTGGAATGGTACGCCTTATTTTACCGGATATTAAGGATAGAGACCGTAGTCAGATGGAAATAGCTGACGCTCTTACTTCAGCGGTTCGTAAAGCTACAGAAGCCAGAGCTTTTGTTCAGCAACAGTCTACATTTGGCGGACGACGGTCTAGTATGCCAATACAATATGTGTTGCAAGCTCAAAATATTAGTAAATTGGAAGAGTTCATTCCTTTATTTATGCAGAAGGTTAATGAAAGCCCGCTATTTATTATGGCTGATGTTAATTTAAAGTTTACCAAACCCGAAACCCAAGTGTTAATAAACAGGGACAAAGCCGCATTGTTAGGTGTGAGTACCAGAGATATTGGGCAGACTTTGCAATATGCATTAAGTGGTCAGCGTATGGGTTATTTCTATATGAACGGAAAACAATATCAGATATTGGGAGAGATAAATCGTCAACAGCGTAATACTCCTCTTGATTTGAGGAGCATATACTTAAAGAATACAGAAGGACGAATGATACAGATGGATAATTTGATCGATCTGAGAGAAACTGTTGCTCCACCGCAGTTGTATCGTTACAATCGTTTTAATTCGGCTACCGTGTCTTCCGGGTTAGCGCCCGGTGTAACCATTGGTCAGGGACTGGCAGAAATGGATCGTATCGCTAAAGAAACTTTGGACGATACATTCCGTACAGCATTGGCCGGTGATTCGAAAAGCTTTCAGGAAAGTTCCGACAGCTTGTTCTTTGCTTTCGGTTTGGCTATCATTCTCATTATACTCATTTTGGCGGCTCAGTTCGAGAGCTTCAAAGATCCGTTGATTATAATGTTTACTGTTCCGTTGGCTATTGCCGGCGCACTGATATTCATGTATATAGGAAATATAACTATGAACATATACAGCCAGATCGGTATTATTATGCTTATCGGATTGGTAGCCAAGAACGGTATACTCATTGTAGAGTTTGCCAACCAGCGACAAGAGAAAGGCGTACATAAATTGGAGGCGATAAAAGAAGCATCGGTACAAAGGTTACGCCCTATACTTATGACCAGTTTTGCAACTATTCTCGGATTGTTGCCATTGGCGTTTGCCAGCGCTGAGGGGGCAAACGGGCGTATAGCTATGGGGGTGGCTGTTATAGGCGGTATGCTGGTTTCCACTATGTTGACAATGTTTATTGTACCTGCCATGTACATGTATATTTCTACCAACAGGCAAAAGAGAAATCATAATAATAATGAAATCCAAAAAGCAGATAATGAATAGGCTATTTTATATTACAATGCTCATTCTTTTACCCTGTTCTATCTATGGGCAAGATGTTTACGATCTGAAACGTTGTATTGAGATTGGGTTACAACAAAATTATGATATCCGTATCATTCGCAACGAGCAGTTAATATCCGATAATAATACAACGTTGGCCAATGCCGGTTATCTTCCGTCTGTCGATTTAAGTGCGGGCTATTCGGGGACATTGAATAATGTGGAACAAAAGCTATCTTCGGGAGAGACCAATAAAAATAATGGCGTTAATAATCAGAACCTGAATGCTGGTATTAATCTTAGTTGGACTGTGTTTGATGGTTTTAAGATCCAGACAAATTATAGTCGTTTGAAAGAACTTCAGCAAATGGGCGAGACAAATACCCGGATTACTATTGAGAATTTCATTGCAGATTTATCCACAGAATATTATAATTACATTCAGCAAAATATTCGCCTGAATAATTTGAAGTATGCTGTAAAATTATCAAAGGAACGGTTGAGAATAGTTGAGGCCAGATACTTGATCGGTTCGTCATCTCGTCTTGATTATCAGCAGGCAAAAGTAGATTTTAATGCAGACAGTTCAAAATTGATACAGCAGTACGAAGTTTTATTTACATCGCGTGTCCAATTAAACAAATTGATGTCGGTATCCGATGTAGAGCAACAAGTTACGTTAATCGATACTGTAATTAATTATAATCCGCTTCTTAACAGGGAAGATATTTGGACGAAAACAAAATCATCAAATTCTCTTTTGAAACTGACGCAGCATTATAGGCAATTAAGTGAGTTGGATTTAAAAAACGTACTGAGCCAAAATTATCCCTACTTGAAATTAAATGCCGGATATGGTTATGCAAAGAATATATACGATACAGGAAGCTATGACTGGCAGAAGACGATGGGTTTCAATTATGGGGTTACAATAGGAATGAACCTATTCAACGGGAATAGGAAGAGACAGAAACAGAATGCTAAACTGGAAATTGAAAACCGCCGGCTGGAATCTGAACAATTAGAACTATCTATAAAGACAAGTTTGGCAAATATGTGGATGGCATATCAGAATAATATGCAATTGGTAAATCTAGAGAAAGAAAATGTAGAAACTGCTTACGAAAATTATGATATTGCAATAGACCGTTACAAGCTTGGGGATTTGTCGGGAATAGAACTCAGAGAGGCACAAAATAGCCTTTTCGCAGCTGATGAAAGGCTTGTACAAGCAATGTATAATACCAAACTATGTGAAATATCGCTGAATCAATTGAGTGGACAGATTATATCTTATACGGGTTACTAAGACCATCGGTCAATCGGTCAAAAAACTATCTTTTATTAAAAAGGATTTCAAATCTGGTCCATCCGTCCTTTGAACTAAGATCAAATTTACAGTTGTGATTTAATAAGACTTCACGTACAAACATTAGACCAATACCTTGTCCTTGACTTTTAGTGGTGAAAAATGGAGTGAAGAGTTTCTGCCTTACTTCGTCTGTTATAGCTAATCCATTATTAATTATTGTAATTGATAGAGGCTGAGAGTTTGTTGTAATGTATATTTCGCCTCCTGTACCAATGGCTTCGTAAGCGTTTTTCACTATGTTGACTAATACCTGTTCAAACTGAATACTATCAACGTATGCAGTGTCAATCTCTGTGGTCAGGTCTAAAGTTAGTTGTGTACTCCTTCGTTGACACTCTATTCGGGTCAATGCGTCTACAGATTTCGCTAGTTCATTAATGCTGACTTTAGATAATGTCGGAGGGGGAATCTTTACAACTTCAGCAAAATTACTGATAAATTCTCCTAAATGCCTGCATCTGTCAAAAGAAGCTTCTACAGCAGGCAATACGTCAGCCAGTTCATTATTTTCGTCTTGGCGTAAAGTATCTGATATAACGTTCAATGTAGAACTAACAGCCCCTACCGAATTGTTTACTTCGTGTGCCATCATACGGATGATATTTTCGTATGATTTTTTTTCTGTCTTAAGTAATTCATGGGTTAACTCTTCTATAAGTATGAAAGGGTGAGCAAACCCGCGGTCTATGAATGAAGAACGCGAACAACGGTACATTGTGATACCCGAACTGCGGATAACAACATCCTCATTCGGTTTTAAATCAGCCAGTTGTTTACCTATATTTATATTGCTTTCTGATAGTTTTTTATCTTTTACTTCATTTATGTTCTGAATATTTAAGAGGCGTAATCCGGCAGAATTTATTTCAGTAATTTTTTCATCAAAATCGAGAATAACGACTCCTTGAGGTGATGCTTGTATGAGCAAGTCGAGAAAATGATTTTTTTCTCTTACCTGTAAACGTTCGTCCTTTAGTTGATCCATCATTTTGTTAAATACCTCTATTACCTGATTGGCTTCGCTACTGGCAATAGGGCGTAAACGAGTGGAGAAATCCTGTTCTTTGAGTAGTTCCATTCCGCTGGATATAATCTGATAAGGCTTTATGAGTCTGTGATACAGTATAGAAAAAAGAATAATGGCAAGTATTCCTATTCCTTCTATAATCAGTAATTTATGTATGTCTGTTTTAAAAAATAAGAACCCGATTCCCAAAATCGATCCGAAAACCAATATGGCCAAAATGAAAAAGAGAATCCTTGATTTCATAATTTATTCATCAGTGCTTATACCATATTTTTCTAGTCTTCTATATAATGCTTGGCGGGTTAATCCCAATGCCATAGCTACTTTAGAGTGATTGCCTCCGTATAGTTCTACTGCTTTGATTATCATGTTTTTCTCTAATTCATCCAATGGGTAAACTGAATCCCGCAAATTTGTGTTTATATTCGGTATTTCTGTATATTGCTCCTTAAAGTCAGTATCGGTTATGACATTTTTCCCTGAAACCAGAATAACCCTGTCTACCAGATTTTTTAATTCACGGATATTACCCGGATAAGGTAATTTTTTTAGATAATTCATAGCTTCTGCCGACACTTCTATATTTGATAATCTGTTTTGCTCCACTTGCTTTTTTACAAAATGGTTTACCAAAAGAGGAATATCTTCGATTCTCTCACGTAAGGCGGGTACACGTATCGAAATCAGGTTGATGCGGTAGAATAGGTCTTCTCTGAATATTCCTTTAGCTACCATCTTTGCCAGATTGCGGTTGGTAGCGCTAATGATTCGGATATCCACTTGTTTTTGTTTGCTGTCGCCTAATGATTCAAAAGTTTTATCCTGCAATACCCTGAGCAGTTTGACCTGACAAGCAGCATCCAGTTCACCTATTTCGTCAAGAAATATACTTCCTCTATTTGCCAATTCGAAGCGTCCTATTCTGTCGTAATGTGCATCTGTAAACGCTCCTTTTTTATGACCGAACATTTCACTCTCGAACAGGGATTGAGATATACCTCCCAGATTTACTTTTACAAATGGATTTTTACTGCGGTTGCTATTTTCGTGTATTGCTTCGGCAATAAGCTCTTTTCCGGTTCCACTTTCTCCTGTTATCAACACCGAAGCATTGGTTTTAGAGATTCGGGATATTGTATTAAATACATTGAGTAATAACGGTGATTTTCCAATTATTTTATCATTGACAAACTTATTGGAGATATCAGATACATTTATACTTTCTTTTTCTTCATCTTTTAGTTGTAAAGCCGTCTGAATCGTATTCAATAAAGCCATATTATTCCATGGCTTGGTAATGAAATCGAAAGCTCCGGCTTGTATACCTTTTACAGCCAGGCTAATAGAACCCCATGCTGTGATAAGTATGACGGGAATTTCAGGACAAAATATTTTAACCTGTTTGAGTAATGTAAGTCCTTCTTCTCCACTCGTCCCTTTGGTATAATTCATATCCATAAGGATGAGGTCAGGAGGCGTTGTCTTGACAAATTCTATTGCTTCTTGCGGATTACAAATAGATGCAGTTTCGTAGCCCGCTCGTTTGAGAACAAGTGTCAGAGAGGAGCGGATTGCACTATCATCGTCGCAAATCAGTATCATAGAAATTCATTTTATAAATATAAAAGTAAGCATTTTTGGTATAAATGACGGTCAGTTTAGTAAGTTTTCATAATCAACAGATAACTCTTTCTTATTTATGAAATCATAGAGAGTAAGGCTTCGTATCTGATAATAATACGACCATAGCAAAAACATCTGTTCTATGTAGTTTCTCCTCGCTTGGTCTTTTGACGACTGGGAGTCATTCAGGTTTAAGACATCAATTTTTCCCAGCACAAAAGCTTCAATGGACGTGTTATAACGTTGTTGAGCAATTTCATCTGTAGCTTTAGCCAATTCCAATTGTTTTGACTGATTATTGAAATTTTGTACACGCAGAAAAATATCCTGATTAAAGTCTGTTTGCTCTTTTTCTATTTTTGAGTTTTCTACCTCGCGGTTGGCTTCGGCAATTTTAACTTTACCTTTGCCTTTACCCCAGTCAAGAATTGGGATTTTTACACCAATATTTACTACTTGGTTATTGCGCCAGTTGTTCGAGTTGAAGGCTTGGTTAAAAGTATCTTCTTGACCCGACATACCGAAAGAAACGAATAGTTTTGCATTCCACCGGTCGGCTTTTGCCTGGCTAACATCGCGAGAAGCTTCGAGCATTCTTCTCTGTACATTTTGAGTGAATGAATTGTTTTGTCGTGCCATAGATAATACATCGGCATATGTCAGTACCGGTATTTCCGTTGACAATGATTCGGGGATATATGGTTTTAATACTATATCTTCGCCATATCCCAGATAAGATCGTAAACGAAACATCCGGAGATTGAGAGAGGATTGTGCATCGGTTAGGTATGATTCGGCATTCAACAACGATACTCTTAGCTGAAGCAGGTCATTTTCTGATATTTGACCGATTTTCCTTTTTGCTTCGGCTATTGTATATAGTTTTTCTGAATTTTTTAAATTTTGTTGGGCTATTTCCATATTTATCCGGCCTAATAGCAGATCGAAGTAATAAGTGACACCGGTATTGGCGACTTCTTCCATGTTTGCGACCAGCTTCTGTTTAGCCTCTTTATACTTTACAGGCTCTATCCGTTGCAACCATTTTACCCGGTTGAATCCTAAAATAGGTTGTTCCAGAGTAATAGAGGCAGGTATACCCATGTATCGGGTAGACCCGTCACTGCCATATTGTTGCAAGCGTTGAAAACTGCTCTCTACAGATATAGTTCCTCCTGTCAGGGGTATGTTCTGGGTTACAGATAGTCCTCCATCAATGCGACTATAATCGTTACTCACATAGGTATAAGTCCCGTCTGAATTCTGAAATGCATTGTATGATTTGGAATAATAGGGCAGGGTGGTGCTTATATTTACTTCCGGCAATAATTCGGCTCTGTAAGTTCTATATCCCCAATAGCTGGATTTGAACTGGTTGCGAGCCACTACAGCATCGACGGAATTTGAAATACTTCGGCTTATAGCTTCATTAAGGCTGATGGTAATTGTGTCTTGTGCAGCTAAACTAGCCGACAGCCAACAAAATGTTATAATTGAGAGAATCTTTTTCATATATGTCTGTTTGTTTTATTCATTCATCATGTAATGCTATTGCCGGTTGTATATTCGAGGCTCTACGGGCGGGATACCATACAGCAAAAACAGCAATTGCCAGAAGGGTAATAAATGTAATGGCATAGTTTATGAAATACATACTTATCCCGGCTTTTGTAGTTTCTCTGTCGATAACAGGAATGCCGATGTCCTTTAGGATATCTACTAATGAAATATTAATACAGATTATTGTCGCAATAGTGCCGGCGATAAATAACAGAATGATTGTTTCTGTTACAAACATCGATTTAACACCCCTCTTAGATGCACCCATTGCCATGCGAAGTCCAATTTCACTTCGTCGCGATTGCATTCTAAACCAAAATGAGCCGATAACACCTAAAAAAATGTTGAGGATTAGAAAAGCCGATATAGCATAGATACTTTTAAAATTGTTCTCATAGCCGGCTCTTTCAATAGCTTTTATTCTGTCTTTCTCGATAGAGATAACATCCGCGAGATAGTATGGGCCGACTTCGAGCAGTGCTTGCATATCTTGTCTGAATCGTTCTGCAAAGTTATTGTCGGCTTCGGGTTTTACTCTGAAGCATAATTCGCTCCAAGACATAAAGTCTCCATCTTTTTGTAGAGGGACATAAGCTATATGGACATATTCTTCATACTCGTTTTTTTTCGATCTTTCAGCTACACCGATAACTTTGTTTCTTGTTTTTCCCAAGTCTATATATTTTACGTCTGTCGGTGGTTTTTGGGCAAACATGTTGTCGGCTCCTGTACTTATTACTGCATAGTCGCCCGATACTGCGTCATTCCAGTTGAAGATTCTGCCAGAGAGTATTTTGATGTCGAATATTTCAAAGAATTCAGGCGTTACCATCTTGTCATAGACTTTTTGTTTTATGGAATCTACAAGATAGTCGTTACCGGTAAGTCCCCCATAAGGACGGGCAAAAGCAGAGAAACTAGCTTGTTCTACCCCCGGATAGGATTTTACTCTATCGTGGATAGTCCATAAATAATCATTCAGGTTTTCTTCTTTTTCTTTTTCCCAATCATCCCTTATGCCTAACGAAATACGATATGTGTGTTCTATATTAAAACCTTTGGGTTCGAGATAACGATTGACCATAAAATATAAATAGTCGGTACAGAACCACAGAATACAAAATACAATGGTCAGTTCCGCTAATAACCATGTGTTGGTTTTACGTTCACTCCATATTATTTTAAAAATATGTTTTATCATAGTTATTCGCTTTTCCGGTTAAGAGATTCTACTATTTTCATTCTTGATGCTTTATAAGCCGGTATGCCTGCCGAGAGTAGGTTCAATATCAGACAAGCAATAAATACGCCTGCAAATATGTTCGGGGAAACAAGAGTTTCTAGCGGAATTGCGCTCCCTGCTTCGATTCCCAATAACCAGTTCCTTAGTTCAAGAACAGCATAGTACGACAAGGCTAAACCCATAATACCTCCGATGAGTGTGGTAATAAGATTCTCGTACAGCACTTGTATCAGGATGGTATATTTCTTAGCCCCGAATGATTTTCTTATTCCTATTTCTTCCGTTCTTTTCTTGATACGGGATATACTGAAGCTTGAAAGGTTGATAGCCGGAATAAGAAATAAAACAATTAGTATAAAAGCCATTCTGCGGTTATTCTTCTTGATATCAGGTATGTCGGCGCTTTTATTCATTTGTTGAGCTTTATGATCATAAGGGCCTGATAAGCTAAGAGTCCACCCACTATCCGTTGCATTATATTTGCGTTCGGCAAGCCTTATTTCTTCATCTATAGCTTGATAATCAGTTTTGTCTTTTGCCAATAGGAGAACAGTATATCCGTTATGTCGGTAATCTTTTACAGTTGTAAACGGAAGATATATATCTGCGAATGCATATTCGAATACAGGTGAAACATCCTTTATAATACCTGATACGGCGAATGGCCTGAAATTGACTTGAATCGTTTTTCCGACGACATTATCGGTATTTCGGAATAATTGTCTGGCTGTACTCTCGGTAATGACTGCTTTTTTTAGTCCCGAATCGAAATCTTCCTTTGTAAAAGGTTTTCCATCAATAAAACTAAATGACATGAATTGCCAGTATGCTGCATCAACAAATTTATTGTTTAGTGATAAACGTATAGGATGGGTTTCTGTGCTTGCAATAGAGTATTCTCGTTCATTACATATTGCCGTTACTAGTTCGGGAGTTTGTAGATTTGATAGATATTCTTTATAGGTATCGTATCCAACATCTCTATTTCTGAAATTAGTCTTATCTATTCGCTCTTTCTTTTGCCATTTAATATATAGAGTCCGATCTCTATTATTTTCAGGATAGATATCGGTGTTTTTTATCGATTGCGAAACAATGATTACCATTATCATCATAATAGCAAGAGCTGTCCCGCTTATGGTGATGAAGCTCGTGAACTTGTTTTGCTTCAGCATCGCAATCGCTTGTTTGAAATAGGTTTTATACATAAATATTTAATTTTATTCGTCTTTCAGTGCCTCTGCCGGTTGTATTTTAGCTGCTCTGCTTGCCGGATACCATACCGCAAAAAAGGCTATCAGAGCAAGGAAAACCAATGTTATCCCGTAATTGATAAAGTGTTGAACGATCTCAACTTTTTCCTCTCCTCTATCGGGAACAGGAAGATTGATGTCTTTCAATATATCTCCTATAGATATATTCACGCATATAATAGTTGCAACAAGGCTGGCAAGAAACAGCAATGAAAATGTTTCGGAAATAAATATCCTTTTTACACCTCCTTTAGTAGAACCCATAGCTATACGAAGTCCAATTTCGCTGCGACGTGATTGTACCCTGAACCAAAAGGTTCCAACAATCCCAAGAAAGATATTAATGATAAGAAATGCTGATATAGAATAAATACTCTTAAAATTATCACTGTATCCGGTCCATCCCATATAGTTTTCTCGATCCTCGTCGATGGGAGTTACTGACGATAGATAGTAATGGCCTACTTCTAATTGGTTGCGCATATCTTTGGTAAACTGTTCCGGAAAGTTTTTATCCGCTTCTGGTTTCACCCGTATGCATATCTCTCGATATCTTGCAACATTCTGGTCGTCTTTTTTCATTGGGTAATAACCAATTGCATTATATTCTTCAAATTCACTTCTTTTACTTTTATTGGCAACACCTATTACATTATCATTATTCTCGTTGTTGTCCTTATCCCTGTTTATGAATTCTACTTTTTCGGGATTTTGTTTTCCAAACAAATCGTTTTTATCGGCACTGATGATAACAGGTCTGCCCGTTATTGAATTTTCCCATGTGAACGGTGTTCCCGATATAATGTTTATTTTAAATACATTAAAGAACTCCGGTGTTATCCGTTTTATTTGCAGATTTAATTTTACAGAGTCCTGCATAACAGAAGTACTGGACCATGACCCGGAATAAGGATATGCTGAGTTGGAATAACTGACATATTCTACCGCCTGATATTGTTTTATACGGTCGTAAATAGTCCATATATCCTCCTGCATTTTCTTCTTGGCTTCTTCATCGTCTGCACTGAGAATTTCCTTTCCTTCATCCTTGGTACTGATATTGATTCGGTAGGTATGTTCTATGTCGAATCCTTGAGGCTGAAAATATCGTTTTGCTGTAAAAAATAGATAATCGGTACAAAACCACAATATGCAAAAGACTAATATAAGTTCCAGCAATATCCAAATATTTATTTTTCGCTCAATCCATATTATTTTAAATATTTGCTTTATCATGATTCTTGATTTTTACTTAGTGAGTCTACTATTTTAATTCTGGATGCTCTGTATGCAGGGATACCGGCTGAAAGAAGATTGAGAAGCATGCATACAATAAACACAGCTACAAATATGGGGATAGATACGAATGTTTCTATAGGCAAGCTGCTTCCCGATTCGATACCCAGTAGCCATTGTTTTAACCAAATAACGACTATATACGATAATATCAACCCAATGATACCGCCAATAAGAGATGTTATGAAATTCTCGTATAATACTTGTACTAAGATCATATGTTTTTTTGCACCGAAAGCTTTTCTAACACCGATTTCTTCTATTCGTTTTTTTATACGAGACAAGCTGAAACTGGAAAGATTTATAGCTGGGATTAGTAACAGTAGCGATAAAATGAAAATCATTTTTCGGTGATAACCTTTTGCATTCGGCTCTTCATTGCTGGATGCATTTAAGAGCTGTACTGAATGGTTAAAAGGTCCCATTAACGTGAGATTCCACTTTGTGTCTGTTGCATTGAATTTTCGTTCGGCAGCTCTTATCTCTTCCGATATCGCATTGAAATCGGATTTGTCTTTTGCCAAAAGAAGTATCAAGAATCCATCTTCTTTATAATTTCCTCGTGACGTAAATGGTATATAAATATCCGAATGGGCGTAGTTGAAAATAGGAGATATATCTTTTATAATACCTATTACAACATATGGGTTAAAGTCTACGTTAATGGTTTTACCTAAAGCACTTTCATTACCATATAACTTTTTAGCTGTTTCTTCCGTTATAACAGCTTTTTTCAGACCGGATTTGAAGTCCTCTTCGCTATATGGACTTCCTCCGACGAAAGTAAGATCCATTATTTTCCAGAAATTGGCATCCGTAATTTTCAGCTTAAGCCCCATTCTATCCATCTCATTTTCGGCAGTTGTAACTACAGCCTTATTCCATGAGTCTTGCTGTAAGCTTACCAGTTCAGGTTTTTTTAGGTCAGATAAATACCCTTTATATATTTCATAACTGATAACACCATTGCTTTGCATGCCTTTTTCGTCTTTTGATTTCTTTATTTCGTTTTTCAGATACATCACTCTATCCCTGTTTATCTCGGGCGGGATACTTGTTTTCTTTATTGAGTCGGTGACAATAATTACCATGATCATCATGATGGCCAAAGCCGTACCTATAATGGTGATGATGCTGATAAATTTGTTTTGTCTCAGCATTTCTATCGCTTGTTTGAAATATATTTTATACATATAGACTAATGTTATAGTTTTTATTCTTCCTGTTTAAGCGCTGTGGTCGGTTGTGTTTTAGATGCTTATATGCCGGATACCAAACACTGATTATAGCAAATAAAAACATTAATATTATAGTTGCCAGAACGGCTACGACTATACTTTTTTATCTATTCAACTCTTCTTCCATCAAAGAAACGCACAATACGTTTAGTGGTTTTTGCTATATGTTCGTCATGTGTTACCATTACAATTGTAGTACCTTCATTATTCAGGTTAAACAGTAATTCCATAATTTCACTTCCCATTTTACTATCTAGGTTTCCTGTCGGTTCATCCGCTAATATTATCTGTGGATTGCCTATGATAGCACGTGCGATGGCTACACGTTGGCACTGTCCTCCTGAAAGTTGTGAAGGGAAATGTTTCATCCTGTGCGATAACCCCACTTTTTCCAAAACTTGCTTAGCCTTTTCTCGGCGGCTGATATCGCCTGATTTTCGATAAAGGAGAGGGAGTTCCACATTGTCAAGTACATTTAGCGAATTTATCAGATGGAAACTTTGAAAAACAAATCCTAAAGTTTTATTCCGGAACTCCGCCATCTCTTTATCTTTCATATTGTTAGTTTCGGTACCGTTGATGAGGACTTTTCCTTCACTTGCGATATCTAGTAGTCCCATGATGTTGAGCATGGTACTTTTGCCGCAACCTGATGGTCCCATGACTGATAGAAAATCTCCTTTTTCTACTTCCAAATTCACATTTTCGAGGGCTACTGTTTCTACTTCTTTAGTTCGGTATATTTTAGTTATACCCTGTAAATTAATAATAGACATAGTGTTGATTTTTTTAATTTGCTTTTATTTTTAATGTTTTCTTGTTTTTATACTGGCTCATATCGGATACAATAACCTGTTCTCCTTCTTTGAGTCCGCTTATAACTTCGACATATTCGAAACTGCTTTCACCAAGTTTTACTTTTTTCTTTTGTACTTCATTATTATTTATTACCCATAATTCGTAATCCCCGGCTCCGATGTAATATGATGAATTAGGAATACGGAGAGCTTCTTCCTGAATACCGTGAGTTACGTACACGTCCGTTTTTAATCCGCTCCTGAGACGACTGTTCCCCGGGTCTTTTAGCATAACGGTAAAGTTTATTACTCCATTTTTTACAGAAGGGGTAATGTTGACTACTGTACCTTCCAACTGTAATTGTCCTATTTTGATAATTGCCTTGGCTCCCGAACTAAGTCTTTCTGCATAACTGTCGGCCACTTCTGCTTCTACTTTGAAGTGACTCAGGTCGGAAACAATGGCTATTTGCGTGCCTGCCGCTACTTGTGATCCTATCTGATTGCTTACATAAGTCAGGGTTGCCTTTTGGGGTGAAAGGATGCGGGAGTCTTTTAAAAGGCGCGCGCTTTCGCTTAACGATTTTTCAAATATGCTAAGGTCAAGCTGTTGCACTCTTACTTCTGCGTCCGCATTTTTTCTCTGATTTTCAATTTGTTGTTTTAGTTGCTGAAGTTCTAATTTTGCCACTTCATAATTCAGGGCGGCCTGACGTACTTTGTCTGATGTACTGGCACCTATACTATCGAGGTATTGCTCATTTTTAAGCTCGGTCAGCATCTGTTTCAAGTTCATTTCCTTCACTTGCATTTTCATTTTCAACTCTGAGATGCTATTGTCCAAGCTTATTTGTGATTGAATAAGTTTACTTTTCTTCATTTCCTTTTCGTCTACCTTCTGCTTATACTCTGTTTCGATGGATGCGAGTTCCAGCTTCAAAATAGGTTCGCCCGCAGAGACAGAATCGCCTGCATTTTTGTATACCTCCAAAATTCGGCTATTAATAGGGGAAACTATTATTTCTTCTGTTTGTGGAATGACTTTTCCTGATGCATTTACTGTTATTTCTATTGTACCTTTATCAACAGATCCTATAATCATATTTTTTGTAGAAATGGACCCTTCCAGTAAACTAATAATAACTAAAATGACTATAACGATGCCAACTACTATGGCGCCATAGCGGAGAATCTGCTTTCGTTGTTCTTTTCTTTTTTCGCTTAATGGTATTTTTCTATCCATTTTTAGATGATTTTATTTATTTGTAATAATATATCCAATAGTGTGCCGTGATTGTAATTTTCTTATTATTAATGATTTATACGATATGTTCTGTGTCCGAAACCGGACAGTTTGTACGGAAATATACTAACTGGGATTTAGTAAATCTTTTTATATATTGATCAAATTGAATATTTTTGTGTTAAAAAAATAAAATGATGTAACCTTTTTGCGTTTTTTACGACATATATATAAAAGAATAGATGAATCTCTTCTCTATTCAGGAATAAACTTATATTTGTGACAATATTAAATAAATTGAGACACAGTGATTAGAATAAAAAATCTGAATAAGACCTATTATAATGGTGCACCTTTACATGTGTTGAAAGGTGTTAACATGGAAGTCGAAAAGGGTGAACTTGTTTCTATTATGGGAGCATCAGGTTCGGGTAAATCTACTCTGCTTAATATATTGGGGATACTCGATAATTACGATACCGGTGAGTATTATCTGGATAATTTGCTTATTCGTAATCAATCGGAATCAAAAGCGGCCGAACTACGTAATAAAATGATAGGATTTATTTTTCAGTCTTTCAATCTTATCTCTTTTAAGAATGCATTGGAAAACGTAGCCCTTCCTTTGTATTATCAGGGAGTGAGCCGTAAGAAAAGAAATATTCTAGCCATGGAATACCTGGATAAGATGGGGCTCGCTACTCATGCAGATCATATGCCTAACGAGTTGTCCGGAGGCCAGAAGCAACGTGTGGCTATTGCACGGGCTTTGATATCTCATCCCCAAATTATATTAGCTGATGAGCCGACTGGAGCTTTGGATAGTAAAACTTCACGAGAAGTAATGGAGCTGCTTCGCCAGATAAACCAAGATGATGGGATAACTATGTTGATTGTCACACACGAACAATCAGTGGCAAATGCAACCGATCGGGTAATACATATCAAGGATGGTATAATAGGCTCGATAGAAGTAAATGAAAATCCTGTAATAGAAATGTAAAAAAAACGGAGATGTTCGATTTTGACTCTTTACGCGAAATATTATCAACGATAAACAAGAATAAATTACGTACTGCTCTTACAGGTTTTGCTGTGGCGTGGGGGATATTTATGCTTATCGTTCTTTTGGCATCGGGAAATGGTTTGAAAAATGGAGTAACATCCAATTTTTCTAACCGTGCTCAAAATTCGGTAACTCTTTGGCCGGGTTGGACTTCGATGCCGTATAAAGGCATGCCTACAAATCGCAATATTAAATTTGATCATAAAGATTATGATTTGATAAAAAACAGAATTCCTGAGGTAGAATATGTGTCAGCCAGAGTATCTCAAAGTGTAACCATCAGTTATGAAAAAGAATATGGAGCTTGGCGGCTCGATGGCGTATCGCAAGATGCGGCTTTTATAAATAATATAAAAGTAAGAGCCGGTGATGGCCGTTTCTTAAATAAATTGGATGTAGATAACAGGCGGAAAGTAATAGTTATTAGTCCCGAAATGAAGCGTCTTCTTTTTAAAGATACAGAGCCTTTAGACAAGTATGTCGTAGCAAACGGAATTGCATATCAGGTCATAGGTGTGTACGACGATTCTGATATGTTTATGAATAACCCTCCTGCATATATACCTTTTACCACAGCCCAAATGCTTTATAATAAGGGATGGGGATTCCGTCAGATAGACTTTACAGTAAAAGGAATCACGAATCTTGATGCTAATAAAGCTTTTGTAGAACGTGTACGAAAAAGGGTAGCGCAGTTACACTCTTTTGATCCTGCCGACAGGTCTGCGCTTTATGTGCGAAATACGGCGGAAGATGTAGCTGAGACAAATATGATATTTAATGGTATAAATTTCTTTATTTGGGTTATAGGCTTGGCATCGTTGATGGCAGGTATTGTGGGTGTGGGTAATATTATGCTCATAACAGTGAAAGAACGTACCCGGGAAATAGGTATTCGTAAAGCGATAGGTGCTACTCCAGCATCAGTGCTCAGATTAGTTATTTTCGAGTCGATCCTTATAACGACGGTAGCAGGTTATATAGGGATGGTTTTCGGCATTTTACTAACCGAAGGTATAAATAGTATGATGACTGTGGGCCCTAGAACAATGGATAGCCCAACTGTATTTAAAGATCCGACGGTAGATATCGGTACTGTTATAATCGCTACACTTGTTTTGGTTATAGCCGGAGTTATCGCAGGTCTTATTCCTGCGCTGAAGGCCACACGAGTGCGGCCGATAGAAGCAATGAGAGCAGAATAACTTGAAAATGAAAAGAATGTGCCAATATGCCAATATGCAAATGGCACGAAGAGACAAAAACTTGTAACTGAATAAAAATGTTTGATTTAGATAATTGGCAAGAAATATGGACTACCATTACTCGGAATAAACTAAGAAGTTTTCTCACCGGTTTTGGCGTTTTCTGGGGTATTTTTATGTTGATCCTGCTTATCGGAGCCGGAAATTCACTTCAAGGGGGGATCTCTAAGAATTTTGATGGTTTTGCATCTAATTCATGTTTCTTTTGGACCGGACGTACTAGCGAGGCCTATAAAGGATATCGTAAGGGACGTACATGGTCGATGAATGTGCGCGATATGGATCTTATCAGACGTAAAGCTACATCAGTAGAATATATATCTCCTATGCTGTTTATCGGTGGCGGAGAGAAAAATGCAGTAAGAGGACATAAGTCCGGTACGTATGATGTTAGGGGTATATATCCTGAACATTTTAAAATAGAAGGACAACATGTTCTGGCCGGACGCTTATTTAATGAGTTGGATGAACAAGGGAGCCGAAAGGTCTGTGTAATAGGAAAAGAAGTATATGAAACATTGTTCAAGCCCGGTGAATCGGCTATAGGTCAGTATATAAGGGTAAATGGAATCTACTTTCAGGTGATAGGTGTTATCAGGCCTAAGTCCAGAGCTAATATAGGTGGCAATGTAGAAGAGTCCATCTATCTGCCTTTCTCCACAACACAACGGGCATTCAATCAAGGACAGGATATTTGGTTCATAGCGTGTACGGCTAAACCCGGTTATCCCGCATCAATGGTAGAAGAGGAGGTCAAATCTATAATAAAAACGGCGCATGATATATCGCTTACTGATGAAAAAGCGATGGGTAGTGTGAATATCGAAAAGCAGTTTCAAATTTTTCAGAATCTGTTTTTGGGGATAGATTTCCTTATCTGGATTGTTGGACTGGGTGCCTTATTTTCCGGTATAATAGGTATTAGCAATATCATGTTGGTCACTGTTCGGGAGCGGACAAGAGAGATTGGAGTGAGACGGGCTATTGGCGCTAAGCCCATGACTATTATGATTCAAATTTTGAGTGAGAGTTTTGTGCTGACGGCGATAGCCGGATTTGCAGGCTTTCTATTTGGGGTTTCCATACTTGAGATAGTGTATCGGGCGATGACTGCGGGAATAAACGAAGAGCAATTTTTCGTACCCCCAATAGTCTCCTTCTGGACGGCGATTGTGGCTATGCTTATCATTGTCTTTTCAGGAGTTTTGGCCGGATTGATGCCTGCTCTCAGAGCTCTTCGGGTAAAGGCGATTGATGCCATCAGAGATGAATAAAAATGATAGAAATAAATATATATAGAAATTGTAAACTAAATATAATATGAAAAAGATTCTCAGAATTATACTGTTGGTACTTCTTGTACTTATAGTTGTTGGTACATTCTTCTTTCTCTGGAAAAAATCGCAACCCAAAAAGGTTGTATATGAAATTATAACAGCAGATATAGGGGATGTAGAAAATACATCAGTTGCCACGGGAAAAGTTTCTCCTCGCGATGAAATCTTAATCAAGCCCCAGATCTCGGGTATTGTATCGGAAGTGATGAAAGAAGCGGGAGACTTTGTGAATGTTGGAGACATTATAGCCACAGTAAAAGTAATACCTGATGTTGCTCAACTTAACTCAGCTGAATCACAGGTGAATGTTGCTCAAATAAACTTAACTCAGATAAAATCTGAATATGAACGTCAGAAACAGCTTTTTTCAAAAGGTGTAATCGCTAAGGAAGAAATGGACAAATCGGAGGCTGACTACAAGAAGGCTCTCGAAGAGGTAGAGAAATCAAAAGATAATCTGGATATCATAAAAAGCGGTATATCGAAGAAAACGGCTCAGTATAGCAATACTCAGATACGTTCTACTATTACAGGTATGATCCTGGATGTGCCGGTTAAAGTTGGAAATTCGGTTATTCAGGCTAATACATTCAACGATGGTACTACTATTGCCACCATAGCCAATATGAATGACATGATTTTTATAGGTAAGATTGACGAAACTGAAGTAGGACGTGTACATGCCGGAATGCCTATAAAATTATCGGTAGGTGCTATTGAAAATAAAAAATTTGATGCTACATTAGAATATATTGCACCTAAAGGCATAGAGGAAAATGGTGCTATTTTATTTGAAATAAAGGCTGCTGCGCGCATTCCTGATACAATTGTCGTGAGAGCTGGATATAGTGCTAATGCTGAGATTGTTTTAGCTAAAATAGAAAAAGTTTTGACAATTCCGGAAAGTACCGTAACGTTCAGTAACGATTCGGCTTTTGTCTATATATTAAAAGATACAACCGATCATAAGCAGGTCTTTGACAAAAAACATATAATGGTTGGGTTATCTGATGGTATTAAGGTGGAAGTAAAATCCGGCTTGAAAAAGGGAGATAAAATTAGAGGAAACGAAATATCAGATAAACCTAAAGCAGAAGCTACAAAACAATAACAATGTAAGAGTATGAAAAAACTAATTATATCATGTGGTCTGTTCTGTTTGTGTCTGTGTATACAGGCTCAGAAGAAATGGACATTGCGTGAATGCGTTGATTATGCTGTAGAAAATAACATAGAACTCAGGCAACAGGCTTTGAATGTAAAAAACTCAGAGATAGATCTTAGTACAAGTAAAAATAGTCGATTGCCGAACTTAAATGCGTCTTTAGGACAATCATTTAGTTTTGGGCAAAGTCTGGATTATAGTACCGGAACATACCAGTCAAACAATGCTGCGGGTACAGATTTTAGAATAGGCACCTCTGTTCCTCTATTTACCGGATTTAAAATACCTAACCAGATAAAGGCTGATGAATTGAATTTCCATGCAGCGACCGAAGGCTTGAGAAAGGCAAAAGAAAATCTGGAGTTACAAGTTGTTTCACTATATTTAGATGTCCTTTTCAAAAAAGAAATATTGAGAGCCTATCAAGAGCAAGCAGATTTAAGTAAATTGCAGGTAGAAAGAACTGAAATACTCGTTGAATCGGGTAAAGTTGCTGTTTCTCAACTATATGATATTAAAGCTCAGCAGGCTAAAGATGAATTAAATGCAACAATTGCTGTAAATGATTTGGCTCTGTCTTTATTAAATTTATCACAATCATTAAATTTACCTGATGTAAATGGTTTTGATATTCAGGAACCTAAATCAGAAGATGTGGTCACTGATAATCTATCAAGTGTTATTCCTCCCGATCAGGTCTATAAATTGTCATTAGGAGCCAAGCCTCATGTGAAAGAAGCTGAATTTAAACTTGAAAGTACAAAGAAAGCACTGAAGGTCGCAGAGTCTGGTTATTGGCCGACTCTTAATCTGGACATGTCATATAGCACAGGATATACGCATGTTTATGGAAAAGAGTATGCCGATGATGCTGAAAGGGATAGAGCGAAATTATCCAACCAGTTGAGAAATAATGAACGTAAGTATGTTGGTTTTTCATTGAGTATTCCAATATTTAACCGTTTCCAAACACGAAACCAAGTACGAGCTGCTCGCCTGAATATTGAAAATCAGAGCTTAATGCTTGATAATGTCAAATTGGCCTTATATAAGGAAATACAACAAGCATATCAGAGTGCGGTTGGAGCTCATGCTACATACATATCTACCGGAAAGGCGGAAACTGCTGCTGAAATATCTCTGAAGTTTGCTCAAGAAAGATATGATATAGGTAAGTCCACAGCTTTTGAATTCAGTGAAGCAAAAACAAAGCTTTTGACTAGTCGGTCTGAGCGTATACGAGCTAAATACGATTTTATTTTCCGTGCTAAAATTTTAGATTTCTATCAGGGAAAACCAATCGATGTAGAGTAAATCGTTGATTCTGCATATGGGAAAGAGATTCTGTAAAAGATGCAGGATCTCTTTTTTTATTTGGATAAATAAAAAAGAGATGTTTACTTTGTAATATATTTGCTAATGAAAAATATTATTGATGGAAGATATTTGTAAACTTAAATATATATATCGCTCTTTGTATAATTTCGAGAAGGAATTTGCAGAAACAAATGGTATCACAATCAATGAAGGAATGATTTTGTGTTGTATGAAAGATGGCAACCCGAGATTGGCTAGTGAGTTATATGATTTTGTTGGCTTGTCTGGTTCCAGAGTGTCCAGAGTGATTAATTCAGTAGAAAAGAAAGGCTTTATTGTGAGAGAAATGGGAATTGCAGACAAGAGACAAATGATATTCTCTTTAACGGAGCCGGGAAGACAAAAAATAAAAGAGATGCAGAAGAAAAAGATGAATCTGTCCGGATTAAAGAGACAGCTTATGAATATGGTTGAATAAAATTTTATTAAATTTATTGCTAGTAACAAATATTTATAATATAAAATATGAAGATATTAATAGTGGGAGGTGTGGCAGGTGGTGCGACCGTTGCTGCTAGGTTGAGGCGTATAGATGAAAATGCGCAGATTATACTGTTCGAAAGAGGAGAGTATGTGTCATATGCAAATTGTGGACTGCCATATCACATAGGCGGGACTATAAGTGACCGTAATAGATTGTTCGTACAGACGGTAGACGGATTTATTAATCGTTTCAATATAGATATACGTATAAGATCGGAAGTTGTCGGTATTGATACCCAAAATAAATCAATATCGGTGCACAATCTTGCAGAAGATAATATATATCAAGAAACTTATGATAAATTAGTTATTTCAACAGGTGCCGAACCTATCAAGCCGATTATACCGGGTATTGATGATAAACGGATATTCTCTTTAAGAAGTGTGCCGGATATGGATCAGATAAAGAACTATATTGATAAGCATCGACCGAAGAGAGCTGTTGTGATCGGTGGTGGCTTTATCGGACTTGAGATGGTTGAAAACCTGTATGATGCAGGATTGGAAGTATCTCTTGTGGAACGATTGAATCAAGTAATGGCTCCAATAGATTATTCTATGGCGGCTCTGGTGCATCAACATCTGTCGCAAAAGAGAGTCTCTTTATTTCTGGAAGAAAATGTCGTTGAATTTGAGTCGGAAAGCAATGGACTGAAAGTTGTATTAGAAAGCGGCAAAGAACTCGTGGCTGATATGGTTATTTTGAGTATAGGTGTGCGTCCTGATATAAAACTTGCTAAAGAGGCAGGAATTAAAATCGGTTCTTTGGGGGGAATAGTGGTTGATGACTATATGCAAACATCGGATAACGATGTATATGCTTTGGGTGATGCCGTTGAAATATATAATCCGGTTATCGGTAAAAATGCACTCATCCCATTAGCCGGTCCGGCGAATAAACAAGGACGCATTGTCGCTGATAATATTTTGGAGGGAAATAGGTATAAGTATAATGGAACTATCGGTACGTCTATAGCCAAGGTTTTTGATCTTACTGTAGCTGCAACGGGAGTGTCTGCTAAAATTTTGAAGAGAGAAGGAATTGAATATATACCATCTTTTACACATGGGAATTCGCATGCAGGGTATTATCCTGACGCTCTTCCTCTTTCTATAAAAATACTTTTCTCTCCTGTTGATGGTAAATTATACGGAGCACAGGTGGTCGGGTTCGATGGTGTGGATAAGCGGATTGATCTTTTTGCTCAAGTAATAAAGAATAATGGTACGATTTACGATTTACAAGAAATAGAACATGCTTATGCCCCGCCATATTCTTCGGCAAAAGACCCTGTAAATATGGCAGGCTTTGTCGCAGAAAACATATTGAAAAAGAAAGTGAATATTGTCCAATGGAGAGATATTGAAAAACGGGATATTACAACATCTCTATTAATTGATAGCCGTACTGTTGAGGAGTTTAATATGGGGCACATAAACGGTGCTGTCAATATCCCTGTAGATAACATTCGTAACCGTTTAACAGAGATTCCTAAAGATAGAAAAATTATTGTCTATTGTGCTGTCGGTTTACGTGGATATATAGCATCACGTATTTTAATGCAGCATGGTTATACCAGCGTTTTTAATCTGTCAGGTGGTTATAAGACATATTCATGTATAATGTCAGACAGATCTGCTCCAAATGCCATGTGTGCTTATAAAAATATAAAAGAGGATGGAAATATAGCAGAAGTCAATAGCGATACTAAAACTATCAATATAGACGCTTGTGGGCTACAATGCCCGGGGCCGATTATGCAGCTAAAAAAGAATTACGATCAGATCGGTTTTGGCGATCGTCTTGAAATAAAAGTTACAGACCAAGCTTTTGGTGAAGACTTAAATGGTTGGTGCAGAATGGTTGGTGCCAAGCTTATAAATATAGATAATTCGGGAGGTGTGATTACTGCAACAGTTGAAAAGATAGCTAAAGATGACAGTGTCGTACCTACAAATTCCGGTGATAATAAGACATTAGTTGTATTTAGCGATGACCTTGATAGAGCATTGGCCTCTTTCGTTATTGCGAACGGTGCCGCAGCTTCGGGTAAGAAAGTAAGCATATTCTTTACATTTTGGGGATTGAATGTGATAAAGAAGGTTAAGAAACCTTCTGTTAAGAAAGACTTTTTAGGTAAAATGTTCGGTATGATGCTCCCATCCAGCAGTAAGAAATTAGGTCTTTCGCAGATGAATATGGCTGGTATGGGGAGTAAAATGATGCGCTATATAATGAAAAGTAAAAATATAGATAGCCTTGAAAGCCTGATGCAGCAGGCAAAAGACAATGGAGTGGAATTTATTGCATGTTCAATGTCGATGGATGTAATGGGCATCAAGAAAGAGGAACTTCTGGATGATATTACAATCGGAGGTGTTGCTGCATATCTTGACAGAGCCGAAAACGCGAATGTGAATCTATTTATCTAGATTTCTAAAATGGGATATTCACATAAATATCATCAAATAATGATTGGCTTAAAAGTTACAAAAAGATATGGGAAAATACTTTTTGACACACCCTCTTTCTTGCATATATAAACTCTAGTTTATATATTTAATTTGTTTTAAAAATTTAGGAGCAATATCAATACGCTTAATATAACTTAGCTGAAAATTACCTGTACCTAAAGCTATCTTTTGTGTTTTGTCGTCATGTGAAACATATATTCTATTCATAACAAAGGATAGTCCTATCGACCAATCCTTGCCGTTATATCCCATCGAAAAGCGAGGGAATACCGATGGGGATACGTCGATCTTTTTACCGAAATCGCTGATGCTTTCCGCTCCTAAGTTTATACCAAGAGATACGCTGAGGGAAGTGAAGAAGTTCCTTTTGATAACCCATGTATATGCATATCCTCCGCTTATACTTATCTGATAATTAGCTATTTTGTTATTAGGCAAAGTTATGGTGCTGTCAGACCGTACTTTGTTATAATATAATCCTCCTCCTAATTGGAAGCTTCCTGCCGATCTAAGTTGTTTTTCGCTTTGATTAAAGGCTGCCTGGTAAGAAAATTTCTTGCTATTAAAAACATATTGACCAAATACTCCATATTGAGCAAGTTTAATATCCGGGTAAATATGATAAACTTCATTTTGCTTATTATCTTCTCTATAAAATCCTTTATAATCCTGAAAAAAGAAGTCAAACACGAAGTTCCTACCGTAATAATGGTATTGGAAATCAATAGATTTTGTTTTTCCTCTATTCTTATCTCTCATAAAGCCGAAAGCATATCCGCCGCTTAGAGAATATTTCTTGTATGTTACGCCGAAACCTAAGCCGATAGGGGTATTCGGTAAATATTCAGTTTCATCGTTACCTATTTCGGTCGATAGTGCCGTAAATTTTTTGTAGACATAAGGCCTTATGGATAATTCTTGATCAAAAGCTTGTATATAAGCACTATCTATTTGAGCAAAAGATGATATAGATATGAAAAGTGTATATAGAATTAGAATATACCTTTTTTTAAATATATATATTAGAAGATGGCATTTTGTTGTTTTGTCCGGCATCTTTCGTCTTTTATTTTTCAAAAATATACATTTTTAACGGGATATAAGTCTTAATCGTATGATAGAGATAATTCATGTTGTTTATATTTGGTGTGTCTACATTGTTATAAGATAGTTTAGGGTTGCCTGATATTTTATTATATTTGTATTAATAAAATTATGCAAGTATAATGAAAGAGTTTATTTTCCGGAAATTACTCACTTCGACTAATGGCTAAACAAATAAGAAAAAAGCCGGTCAGAAAAAAAATTAGAAGAAAGAAGAATCCTGATCAGAAAGTAAAATATATTCTTGTTGCTGCACTTTCCCTCTGTTTGGGTATTGCAGCTTTCCTCATTATTAAAGACTATTTTGGCGAAGATGAAACATTCGATTCTAAAAAATATTTTGTCAAAGGGATAGATGTGTCGCATCACAACCCAATTCTGAATTGGGATAATGTTATGGAACAGGGTATAACATTTGCCTATATGAAAGCTACCGAAGGTAATGATCATCAAGACCGGAATTATCCGTTCAATTACGATCTGGCCCGGAAGTCTAATATTAAAGTCGGTTCGTATCACTTTTATACTTTTGGTCTATCGGGAAAAGAGCAGGCCCGACATTTTTTGAAAATAGCTAAATTTAGTGCAGGAGATTTAATTCCTGCGATAGATGTAGAGCATTCTGCGATAAATACTTATAGCAAAGATGATAAGTATGTGAGTTTGGTTGTCCAGGAACTAAAAGTGCTTGAGAAAGAGTTGTATGAGCATTTTGGAGTACATCCGGTCATTTATACTAATCGCGATTGTTACAAGCTGTATATTAAGAAGAATTTTCCTGATAATATAATCTGGATGTGTGATTTGCGTAATGAACCGTCCGATGATTTCAACTGGAGGATATGGCAATTTTCTCACAAAGGAGAAATTCCGGGCATAGATGGACATATCGATTTAAATTACTATCGTTATACATTCAGCGAGTTTAAAGAATTATTACTACCTTGACCACCTAATTTTCAGATTCATGGGATACAGATTTATTATCATACTTCTATGCAGTATATTCTTTACTTCATGTTTTGAGGAAGATAAATACGTCAATACTAAGAAAGGTAACTTTGAAGCATTATGGAAAATAATGGATGAACACTATTGCTTTTTCAGCTATAAGAATATTGATTGGAACGAGGTGTATGCACGTTATTCGGAACGTATTAGTGAAAGTATGGATAATGAAGCCTTGTTTACTGTACTTGGAGAAATGCTGGCCGAAGTTCAGGATGGCCACGTAAACATGGTTGCTAATCATGATGTTGCTCGCTATTGGAAATGGTTTGAAGATTATCCCGATAATTTTGATTCTAAAATACAGAAAAATTATATTGGAACCGATTATAGTATTGCCGGAGGACTAAAATATAAAATATTGGATGACAATGTAGGCTATATTTACTATGGTAGTTTTTCCAGTGGTATCGGAGAAGCAAATATCAATCAGGTACTCGACCGTATGGCTGTTTGTGATGGGATTATCCTTGATATAAGAGACAATGGTGGAGGTTTATTGACCAATAGTGATAAACTAGCGTCACATTTCTTTAACCAAAAAACGCTTGTTGGCTATATAATGCACAAAACAGGTAAAGGACACGACGATTTTTCAAAACCATATGAGATATTTGTAGAGCCGTCAGATGGTGTTAAATATCAAAAGAAGGTGGTTTTATTGACTAATCGCAGTTGTTACAGTGCAGCAAATGATTTTGTCAATTCTATGCGTTATGCACCTAATGTCACAATTGTTGGAGATAGAACAGGAGGGGGAAGCGGGTTGCCTTTTTCATCTGAATTACCAAATGGATGGTCGATACGTTTTTCTGCATCTCCAATCCTAGATGCAGGGAAGAATCACACTGAGTTTGGTATTAATCCTGATATAGAAATTGATATGACAGATGAAGATATAGCTAAAGGCTTGGATACTATAATAGAAAAAGCTCTTCTGATTATAAAAAGCAATTAAACAGATTTCGGGTTTATATGATGTTTAATGTCATATTGATGTTAATGTTTTTAAAAATATGCGTATTCTAATTGTTTAATATGTCTATATTATGTTGTAAAACACCTTTTGTCATCATAATGTTTTTTTTATAAAACTATTCAGATGAAAAACCTTTTTATAACTTTGCCCTGATTTTAGAGATATTTGAATTATATTAATTACGTTTTAATATCCAGAGCTATGGTAAAGATAACAAAAGAAGCGGCGTTAAAATATCACAAAAGTGGCCGTCCCGGAAAGATAGAGGTTGTGCCCACAAAGCCATATAATACTCAAACCGATTTATCATTAGCCTACTCTCCCGGAGTTGCAGAGCCTTGTCTCGAAATAGAAAAAGATCCACAATTAGCTTATGATTATACAACAAAAGGAAATCTTGTAGCCGTTATCTCTAACGGAACAGCTGTTCTTGGATTGGGGAACATTGGTGCCTTAGCCGGAAAGCCGGTTATGGAAGGAAAAGGTCTTTTGTTTAAGATATATGCCGGAATTGATGTTTTTGATATTGAAGTTGACGAAAAAGATCCGGAAAAATTTATTCAGACGGTAAAAGCTATATCTCCTACTTTTGGTGGTATAAACTTAGAAGATATAAAGGCACCCGAATGTTTTGAAATAGAAAGAAGGCTGAAGGAAGAACTCGATATACCTGTTATGCATGATGATCAGCATGGAACTGCGATTATTTCGGCGGCAGCCTTGCTAAACGCGCTGGATATTACTGACAAGGATATATCAAAAGTAAAGCTGGTAGTGAATGGTGCCGGGGCATCAGCCATTGCTTGTACAAACTTGTACATGAAGTTTGGTGTGCGCAAGGAGAATGTTATCATGTGTGACAGCAAGGGCGTGCTGACTACAAGGCGTGCAGACCTTAGTGAATCAAAAAAATGTTTTGCGATAGATAGTGATCTGAAAACACTGGATGATGCAATTGAGGGAGCAGATATTTTCTTGGGTTTGTCTACGGCAAATGTTTTGACAAAAGAGATGATTCGTAAGATGAACGAAAATCCGATTGTTTTTGCTTTAGCTAATCCCAATCCTGAAATTTCTTATGAAGAAGCTATGGAGTCTCGTGAAGATATTATCTTTGCCACAGGGCGTTCCGATTATCCAAATCAGGTAAATAACGTATTGGGTTTTCCATATATATTCCGTGGAGCATTGGATGTTCGGGCAACTTCTATAAACGAAGAAATGAAGCTTGCAGCATCAAGAGCCATCGCTGATTTGGCGAAAGAACTTGTGCCGGATGTTATAAATACCGCATACGAAATAAAGCGATTGTCTTTTGGCCGTGATTATATTATACCTAAACCCTTAGACCCCAGATTACTGACGGCAGTGTCTGTTGCTGTGGCTAAAGCAGCAGTTGAGACCGGCGTAGCGCGTAGAACAATAGACGATTGGGAAGCTTATGGAAACAGGTTATCTGAGATGTTGGGTTATAGCAACAAGTTGATACATCGTCTTACAAACTTAGCTAAAAGTGATCCTAAACGTGTTGTATATTGCGAAGGTAATCATATCAATATGATCAAAGCCGCCGTATTCTCTAAAAAGGACGGCATATGTCATCCTATTCTATTGGGAAGTGAAGAGCGGATTAAGAATATCGCCCGTGAAAATGGAATAGAATTGAATGGCGTTGAGATAATCGACCACCGTAATATTCGTGAAGATGAACGACGCAGTCGTTATGCCAAGAAATTGAGTGATAAAAAATCAAGAGAAGGCATTCGCTATCAGGAGGCTTTCGAGAAGATGAGCGATCGTAACTATTTTGGCATGATGATGGTGGAAACAGGAGATGCAGATGCTGTTATCACCGGTATATATAGCCACTATCGCGAATTTGCGCGTACAGCACTCGAAGTTATCGGTTTGCAGCCTCAATATAAGCATTTTGCGGCTATGCATATTGTGCAAACAAAGAAAGGACCGTATTTTCTGGCAGATACGTTAATAAATCGTTGGCCTGAAGAAGATGTGTTGAAAGAAATAGTGAAACTCTCACATGATACGGTTCAATATTTTGCTACAGAGCCGGTTATGGCTATGTTATCTTTTTCCAATTATGGAGCTGATGATGATGGTAGTCCGAAAAGTATATCGAATGCTATCAGGTATTTCCATGAGAAATATCCGGAATATAATATAGATGGTGAAATGCAGCTGAATTTTGCGATGAACAAGGAGCTTCGAGACAGGGCATTCCCATTCAACTCTATCAAGGGTAAAGATGTGAATACTTTGATCTTTCCAAATCTTAGTTCAGCTAATATATCCAGTAAACTGCTCATAGAACTGGGTATTGCCGGGGAGAGTATTGGCCCGATTCAGATGGGGCTGCGTAAAGCGGTACATTTTACCGATATAGAAAGTTCGGTAAGAGATATAATTAATTTGACCACTGTCGCTGTTGTAGATGCAATAGCCCATAGTGGAAATTCTGAGCAATAAAACTATACTTAAACGGTTGATAAAAGAGGGGATGTATCAAATATCCCCTCTTTTTTATCTTACAACTTTTTCTCGGAAATACCGAGTATTTCTTTGGATCGGGATATTGCTTGGTTTATGTTGTCACAGATATTTTCTTCGCCTATCATTGAAGGAATTTTAGAGTTTTCTATCATCCGATGCACTTCTTTTCTTACACCGGATAATATTACTTGTATTTGATCATTCATAGACTTTTTACATAAACCTTCCAGATTGTGCAAACCTGTAGAATCGATGAATGGAACTTTTCGCATACGTATGATTCTTATTTTCGACTTATCTCCAATAACCCGCATACTCTCCTCAAACTTATTGGCAATACCAAAAAAGAATGGGCCATCTATTTCGTAAACCTCAACGCCGTTAGGTAACATTAGTATTTCATCATCTTGTGTATATTCGCTTTCGTCTGTCAAGTCAAGCCTATCTTTGAAAATAGATACATGAGTAACTTCGTTTATACGTTTTAAGAATAAAACGATAGCTAAAAGTAGTCCAACTTCTATTGCAATTGTAAGGTCGAATATTACGGTTAGAAAAAATGTAATTAGCAATACGGCTACATCCGATTTCTGATTTTTCAATAAAGCTTTGAATGTACGCCATTCACTCATATTGTATGCCACAATGACTAATACTCCAGCCAGACAGGCCATTGGAATGTATTGTGCCAGAGGCATTAATAGGAGTAATATTAGGAGTAAAACAATGGCGTGTATGATACCGGCTATCGGAGTCCGTCCTCCATTGTTAATGTTTGTCATAGTACGCGCAATAGCTCCTGTGGCTGGAATTCCACCAAAAAGAGGCGTCACAATGTTTGCTACTCCTTGTGCTATGAGTTCTGTGTTTGAATTATGTTTTTCGCCGCCAATTACACCATCGGCAACCGTTGCTGACAATAAAGACTCTATGGCACCCAACATTGCTATAGTAATAGCAACAGGTAATAAATCACTAATTGCAGCCATATTGATATTGGGTATTTCTGCGTCGGGCAGTGCTGCATTTATTTTGAAACGATCACCAATCGTATCTATAGAGTCTATTCCTGCATACGTTTTGAGTAAGTATACTCCTATCGTTACTATTATGATAGAAACCAGTGATCCCGGAATTTTTCTAACTAAGCGTGGGGTTAAAATTATAACAAGAAGACTTATTATACTGACTGCTGTATTCCACCAGTTTATCGTGTCGAAGTGCCTGAAATATATAATCCACTTCCCAATAAAATCACCGGGAACCTTTTCTCCTCCAAAATTCAATCCAAAGATATCAGCTATCTGGGTGGTGAATATGGTTACAGCAATACCACTGGTAAATCCCACAATAATAGGATAGGGGATAAACTTGATAATTTTCCCAAGTTTGAATATTCCCATCAGTACTAATATAACTCCGGCAATAATTGTGGCTATAATCAAGCCTTTTATGCCATGGGTCTGAACAACGCCATATACAATGACGATAAAGGCTCCTGTTGGTCCACCTATCTGTACCCGGCTTCCTCCCAGAAAAGATATAATAAACCCTGCGATAATAGCTGTGATAATACCTTGTTCAGGAGTGACACCGGAAGCTATCCCAAATGCCAGAGCGAGAGGGAGAGCTACAATGCCGACTATAAGACCTGCCATCAGATCTTTTACAAACTTATTTTTATCATACGTTTTTAAGGAAATAAAAAACTGGGGCGTAAAGTCCTTCCTGATGTTTTCGAGACGTTGTTTATTTTTCATGCCAAAACAAAGGAAATAAATTAGTATAATTTAATGTTTTTATACAAAAAGCTAGTTGCTGTATAATAGAATCTGTTTTTTCTGAACAATAGGCTACAAAACAATTTTGCCTTTTCAGAAAGAATAAACTATTATAATTTTTTAAGAATGTAAAGGTACTAAATCATTTGATATGGACATAATAAATATTAAATTTGTATAAACTATCATTTGTATAAACTATCATTTGTAAAGACTATCATTAGTTATGGAAAAAAGTATTAAAGGAACAGAAACGGAGAAATGCCTGTTGAAATCGTTTGCAGGAGAGTCTCAAGCAAGAATGCGTTATACAATGTTTGCAAGTGCCGCAAAAAAAGAGGGATTTGAGCAAATAGCTGCTATATTTCTTGAAACAGCCGACCAGGAAAAGGAACATGCAAAACGTATGTTTAAGTTTCTTGAAGGTGGAATGGTCGAAATCACAGCAATGTATCCGGCCGGAAGAATAGGTACAACAGAAGAAAATCTGATAGAAGCTGCTGCAGGCGAGCACGAAGAGTGGGCGGTAGATTATCCCGCTTTTGCCGAAATAGCAGAAAAAGAAGGTTTTAAAGAAGTTGCTGTAATGTATCGCATGGTTGCTAAAGTAGAAAATGTGCACGAAGATCGTTACAAAGCTCTTTTGGCACGTGTAAAAAGCAATGGAGTATTCTCTCGCGAAGAAGCTATTGAATGGCAATGTCGTAATTGTGGGTTCGTTATCAGTAGTAAAAATGCTCCGAAAACTTGTCCTGCATGTTTGCACCCTCAGGCTTATTTTGAACCGTTGAAATGGAATTTCTAATTTGAATATCCGATGATAATAAAAGAGCTACAAGAAATTGTAGCTCTTTTTGTTTATTATACAGGATAATTTATTGTTTCTCTTTTATAAAGTCTATAATAGTTTTAGTAAGCTCCTTGCTAATCGGTGTATCAGGATTGTTATAGCTGTTTTTCACTTGTTCCGCCATATCGGTTGTTTCACTGATTTTCATCACATGATCCATATTCTCAATGATTACTTTTTGAACGTTTGGACTGGCTTTAGCCAGAAGTTCCATTTGGTTTATACCTACCTGAATATCCTTTGTCCCTTGCAATAGTAACACGGGGATAGTAAGTTTACTTATTTCTGCTTGTGGATTATATTTAAACCAAGATATCATATATGGTTGTACACTTGGCCGAAATAAAGAATTTAGATAGACAGGTACGTCTGTAATCGTTTCTCCTTGTTCGAGCTTATCAATATAAGAGAAAACCATATTCTTTATAGCTTCCGGTTGTCCCTGCATCTGTTTGCCAAGCTGCTCTTTTAATATATCGGCAGCTGACATGCCGGCTCCGGCTATGGAAATATATTTTGTCACTTTAGGATTATTTTGGGCGGCAATCATTCCAAGCAGAGAACCTTCACTATGTCCGATAAGGATAATATCAGAAAAACGTTTGTCTTCGGATAGTTGATCTACCCAGGCTTTTACATCATCAACGTAAGCATCGAATCGTAAATCTTCCTCTTTTTGTTTTACTTTACTTTTAGCTATACCTCGTTTATCGTAACATAGGGTAGCTATATTGTTGTAAAATAAAGCATCAGAAAGCATTTTATATGCATTGCTTTTCATACTGGGTTGATTACAATCTCTGTCTGTAGGACCTGAACCTGCAATAATTATTGCAATCGGAACAGGATTCTTGCTGTCCGGAACCTTTAGAGTTCCATAAATGTCACCAACACTCGTTTTCAGTACGGCAGGTTCTTCTTTCATTAACAATTGAGCAGATATGGTCAAAGATAAGAACCATCCTATTGTAAAAAATATAATGCTTTTCATAAAGTTATTCTTTTAAGAGATCAGATTTATTACCAAGTAATTGATTAACCGGGATAGGATTTCACAGATTATAATGCCAATAGTGAAAGATACTCCTCCTATTACACCTTTTATGTTTGCCGATACGGAATATGCATTGTATTTTAGTGCCATAGACCATATCATTACAAGGATACTTATGATGCTAATCATGGTTATCATAACAATATTATCTTTTACAACTTGCATAATTTCCTGTATATTAGCGGTGTTTGGATCTCCTATGTGAAGATGAACATTAGGTAAAAGTCCTAACAAAGCCACCAAAATAAAAGGAGCTTGAGAAACAGCCATTGTTCCGGCAATATCTATTAGGCGGACAGAAGTTTTAGATACTATCCGGGCCATAATATAAAACACCAATGTCATCGATATGCAGGCAGATAATTGATAGCAAGCGTGTAATATATATGGGCTTTCGGAGCTACTGTCAGCAATAGAGGGCCCTACGATTCCCCCGAAATGAACGTTCCCTAAGTATCCGAATATTGATAATAAGGCTAATACTACAATACCGATAACCAGAGCTTTGCTGCCAGCAATGAATTTAAATGGGGTGAACAGCCATGATATAAGCATGTTATTTTTCATTTATTTTGATTTTATTAATTATATCATCTAATAAATTTCTAACAGTGGGATAGCTTAACCCAAGGTCTTTAGCCATGTCTTTCAGGCTTCCACTATTTTTTACGAATTTGAGAATGAAATCTTGTTCTTCTACAGAAAGACGAGCTAAAACAGGCAGATCGTAAATCCCATGTACTTCCGTACTACAATTTTCACAGAATAAACTTTTTACTTTTAGTTGTTTCTGACAACTTGGACAATTGCATGGTAACATAATTTGAATATATTTTTCACAAATATAATATATTATTTGATAATATTAAAGTTTTATTTAATAATATTTACTTATTGTTTTATATATTGTATGCCAAATATATATTCGTTGTTTGCAAAACAGTTTATTATATTTGTAAAAATTCTTAGAGCGTGAATATTGACACAAAAATAAATTTCATCTTACCATTTAAGCCTCGTCGTCCCGCAGGTGGTTTCAGAGTAATGTATGAATATGCCAACCGTTTGGCTAAAAAGGGCTATCAGGTGCATTTGACTTTTCCGGTCAGAACTCCCTATATGAAGTACAGGTTACCTTATTTTGTACGCCGTGTATTATCAGAGTTGGAGGGGTTCTCCAGAGATAGATGGTTCGAGTTTGAAGAGGGCATAACCATGTCATATGTTCCTGAAGTTAAGGATAAGTATGTGGTAGATGCAGATGTAGTGATTGCTACATGGTGGTCTACCGTATTGGAAATGGGAGCATTGAATGAAAAGAAAGGAAAGAAGATAAATCTAATACAGGGTTTTGAAAATTGGGAGGGACATGAAGACTTATTATATTCTTCTTACAATATGAAGAATACAACGAATATTGTTGTTGCTTCGTATTTAAAAAAGAGAGTAGCCCTGTATACCGATAATAGAATCGAACTTATAGAAAATGGCGTCGATAGTACAATGTATCATGTAAGGATACCAATAGAAGAAAGAAAGCCCGAAACGGTAGCTATGATGTATTCGATACAGGAAATAAAAGGTTCTAAATATGGTTTAGAAGCCTTAGCTATAGTAAAAGAAAGAATACCAGGATTAGAAGTAGAGATGTTCGGAATATCTTCAGCACCGGAGGGTTTACCGTATTGGATAACGTATCATCGAGATCCGAATGACTTATGCGGCTTGTATAATCGTAATGCCATATTTATTTCCAATAGCTTCACCGAAGGTTTCGGATTGGTTTCCGTAGAGTCCATGTTTTGCGGATGTGCTTTAGTCTGTACGGATATTGAAGGACATCAGGAGTATGCATTCGATAGTAAAACAGCGTTATTGACAGACGTTGCTAATCCTTTTCAAATGGCAGACCGTATTTGTTATTTAATAGAAAATAATGAATATCGTATAAATTTAGCTCAACAGGGAAACTATTATGTACAGAGATTTTCTTGGGAAAATTCGATAAAGAAAATAGAGGATATTATTAATAATATACTTTAATTAAACATTTTAAGAACATTTTGTAAATAAAAGTGTTTTAATAATAAATTCGGTTTAATTGCGATTATATCAATAGATTAACGAAGTAGGCTTCCCAACCTTATCTAGAATTGATGTATATTCCTCTTGGTTAAATTTTTTTTATTGTAAATAAATTATAGATATTTTACTAGGTTTTATATGATAGCTCCTAATTAATAATTAGGGGCTTCTCTAATTTTAAATAATTAATTGGTTGTTTTTCTGTAACTAAATATGGCAAGCATGTTGAAAGTTATTACAAACCCTGTAATTTTGGCAAGATTCGGTAATATATCCATGAATCCGCTTCCTTTCATGTATATCATACGGATAACCTCTACAAAATAGCGTAAAGGATTAAATAGTGTTACTATTTGCGCCCATTGAGGCATGCTACTAATAGGAGTGAACAAACCACTAAGAAGAATAAATATAATAAGGAAGAAAAATATCATAAACATAGCTTGTTGCTGTGTACTTGCAAAGTTGGATATCATCAGTCCAAAGCCAGTAAAGGCCAGAAGGTAGAAAAAAGCAAATATATAAATGTTGATCATATGCCCGAGGGGAATTAACCCATATATCAACCAGGCTATAAACATTCCTACCGTCAGAAGTAACAACCCTATTACCCAGAATGGAATCAATTTACCTAAAATGAAAATGAACTTGGGAATTGGGGTAACGTTTATTTGTTCCATTGTACCTATCTCTTTTTCGCGTACAATGTTCATTGAAGAAAGCATTCCTCCCATCAAGGTAACTAAAATGACCAATATACCGGGAACCATGAAGTTACGGTAATTCATTGTCGTGTTATATCTGTAATATGGTTTTAAACTTATGCCGCCTGTTACTGACGGATTCTTGATTTCTGAATTATAATCGTTTATAATCTGTGTAATATAGGAAAGCCCCAGGCCGGCTTTCTGCCCATTTACTGCATTTATAGATAACATAAGGGTAGGAGGCTGTTCGTTTACAAAGTCTTTTTCAAAATTTTGAGGAATTTCAAGAATCAGGTCGGCTTTGTTTTGCTCTATAGCATTTATAGCTTTATTGTATGAATCGGAATAATCGGAGAGCTGAAAAAATCTGGACGAAATCACTTTCTCTATCAAATTTCGTGAATACGAACTTTTATCATTATCTACAACACTCAGCGAGATATTACGCTGTTCAAATGTGGCAGCCCATGGCAGGATAAGAAGCTGTATTACCGGCATGGCAATAATCATTCGCAGCAGAACTTTATTTCTGATTATTTGTAAAAACTCTTTTTGCAGTAAATATTTTAATCTTCTCATAATCTGTTTTTAAATTTCTTGATACTTACTGTCAGCAAAATAATAGTCATAACCGATAATACTGAAAATTGCACCCAAATGGCACTGAATCCCAATCCTTTTATCATTACATCACGAAGTGCTTCGATGAACCACCGGGCAGGGATAATATAAGATATACCCCTCAGTATGGTTGGCATTCCTTCAAGAGGAAATATTAAGCCGGACAATAACATTGATGGTAACATGAGGCCTATGGATGAACCTATCATTGCTGCTTGTTGAGTTTGTGTAATCGACGAAATAAGCAGCCCCAAAGCAAGTGCCGAGAAAGTAAATATAATGCTCAACAGCATTATCAGAAATACACTGCCTGCTATAGGAACATCAAGAATGAAGTATGCCATAAGAAGAATGGATATAACATTCAGAATGGAAATGATGAGGTAGGGGATAGCTTTGGCCAGAATAATAGTAGTCGGTTTGAGAGGCGATACCAACAAAATTTCCATTGTTCCTAATTCTTTTTCCCTTACAACGGATATAGATGTCATCATAGCACAAATAATCATCATAATCATGCCGATCAGTCCTGGGACAAAGTTATAGGCACTTTTCATCTGAGGATTATACAGCATCTTCACTTCCATGTTGATGAATTGGCCATTTTGTAATCCTTTCGACATTTCTTGCTGATATTGCATCATAATCATCTGAAAATAGTTAACTAATGTAGAGGCTTCGTTAGGGTCAGATGCGTCTACCATTAGCTGAATATCTGTATTGTTTGTATGTAATATATCGTTACTGAATTGTGAAGGAATAATGATGACCATTTTGCAGCTTCCCTTTTGAAATATCTTTTCTATTTCATCAGCACTATCCAGATAACCAGTCAGACTAAAATATTTATTATTACTTATTTTTTCTGCCAACTTATGCGATTCTACCGATTTTGATTCGTCTAATACAGCGAATGGAGTATTCTTTATCTCTGTAGATACGGCAAATCCTAATATCATCAGCAAGACAACAGGAAGTGCTAGCATGATTGTCAATGTCAGAGGATCACGGGTAATATGATAAATTTCTTTTTTTATAAAACTGATAAGCTGTTTCATTCTCCATTTTTTTTTGTTTCTCTGGCTAAGGACTGAAATACTTCATCCATTGATTCAGCTTTAAACTCTGTTTTCAGTTCGGAAGGGGAACCCAATGCCTGTATTTGTCCGTCTACCATGATGGAAAGCCGGTTGCAGTATTCTGATTCATCCATGTAATGTGTCGTGACAAACGATGTAATACCTTCGTCTGAGGCTTTGTATATCATTTCCCAGAAAATTCGCCGCGACATTGGGTCTACCCCTCCGGTAGGTTCATCCAGAAATACTATTTTGGGAGAATGAAAAGTAGATACGGCAAAGGAGACCTTTTGTTTTATACCTAAAGGCAGAGAGCTAACCAAAGCATTTTGTTCGGTCTTGAGATCTAAATCACTCATTACAACTTCCATTTTACTTTTAATATCTTTATTACTCATTCCGTATATCCCGCCGAAAAGTCGCAGATTCTCCCGTGTTGTTAAATCTTCATAAAGAGAAAATCTCTGACTCATATAACCAATGTTCTTTTTAATTTTATCGGTCTCTTTGTATATATCATACCCAGCCACTTTGCCTTCGCCCGATGTAGGGCTCAGTAATCCGCAAAGCATTCTCATGGCAGTCGTTTTTCCTGCACCGTTAGCTCCAAGAAAACCGAAAATTTCACCTTGTTCTACTTCGAAAGAGATATGGTCTACGGCTTTGAAACTACCGAACTTTTTCGTTAAGTTTTTTGCTTCAATTACTTTCATAGCTCATTAGTTGTATAAAACAGTCTTCTATAGTCGGTTCTATCTCTTTTAGTTCATAGTCCGGAAAATTTATGTTCGTACCATTACCATCAAAAACGATGTGCAAATATTCGCCCGATATATAACAAAGGCTGATATTACGCTGATTTTTCAATTGTTCCAATAGATGATAATTATTCTTCGACTTGGCTGCGTACAACTTATGAGGATAGTTGGCAACTATCTGTTGAGGAGTGTTAACCGACAATATTTTGCCTGTTTGTATCAGGGCTATGCGGTCGCACATACCGGCCTCGTCCATATATGGAGTGGATACCATAATTGTTATATCTTGCTCTTTCAATTTTTTGAGCATTTCCCAAAATTCTTTGCGGGACACAGGGTCTACTCCTGTTGTCGGTTCATCCAGAAACAATACATCCGGCTTATGGATCAGGGCACAACATAAAGCCAACTTTTGCTTCATTCCTCCCGACAGTTTACCTGCACGGCGTTTTTTGAAAGGCTCAATTTGTACATATATATCCTTTATCATGTCGTAATTTGCTTCGACAGAGGTATTGAAAACATCAGCAAAAAAGTTCAGGTTTTCCTCTATTGTCATATCCTGATAGAGAGAAAATCGTCCGGGCATATAACCTATCCTGCTACGTATTTCGCGGAAACCATCCACTACATCGGTAGAATCTACTGTAGCCGTTCCTTTATCGGCAAGTAATAAGGTTGTCAATATTCTGAATAGGGATGTTTTTCCGGCTCCATCGGGACCTATCAGCCCGAATAATTCGCCTTTCTCTATTTGCAGGCTTATATTATCCAGTGCATGAACCGGTTGTTTGCCTGCGTAAGTTTTGGATATGTTGTTTATCGAGATCATTTTTTGTCACTGTTAAAATCTACATCGCCGTACATGCCTATTTTTATCAATCCGTCGGTGTTCCCGACAGCAATTTTCACTGCATATACCAGGTTCTGCCGTTCATCCTGTGTCTGTATGGTTTTAGGTGTAAATTCAGCTTTATCTGATATCCACGAAACAGTACCTTTATATGACTTCTGAGTATCGTCAGCCGCATTAATAAAAAGGGTTACCTCTTGCCCTATTTTGATACTTTCCAGTTGTGAGGAGATAATATATGCCCGTAAAAACATGTTTTTGGTATCAGCAAGTTTATATAGAGGTTTGCCTTGTGAAGTCATTTCTTTAGCCTCTGCATACTTGCTCAATACGACTCCATCCATAGGATTGATAATGCGGCTTTTGGCCAACTGGTCTTCTATTTGGGCTACCTGTATTTCATAGGCGCTGCTTTCCTCATTCAAGCTGCTTACCGATGTGTTCAGGGAGTTTAGTTGTGCAGCCAAAGACTGTTGAAGGACAGCCAACTGAGAGTTGATATCGTCCAACTGCTTTTGTGTCGCAGCACCATCATTCAACAGGCTTTCAATACGACGTTTTTCTATTCCGGCTTTAGATATTTGTTCTTTAATACCTGCTACCTGAATTGATACATCCGGACGCCTTACATTTACAGCCTTTGATGTCGTTTGCAATTGTAATTTTCTTAAGTACAGCTGTGTCGTGTCTACATATCCCAAATATTGACCTTTTGCCAATATGTCCCCTTCGGCTATATTGAATTCTTCAATTTTACCGGATGCCTCAGCCGATACGATAATTTCGGTTGCTTCAAATGTTCCTGATGCATCATGATTGAATTTGTTACGGTTACAGGACATACAGATAAAGAATAATCCTGTTATCAGTAATGTATATTTCATATTAGTTTCCTTGAATATATTTATAATTATAAATGCTTATCAGATATTGTATATTGTGAAGAGCCTTGGTTTGCATTGCCTGATTTTCGGCGTTTATATCACGAATAAGTTCGTTGGTTTGATATACTCCGTTTTTGTATTTGCTTTCGCTTGCTTTTCTGACGCGATTTCTTAACGCGATAATTTCGTTGTCTTTGGCTAACAGTTTCTGTATTTTCTGAGTTTCAGCTTGTTGTTGTGTTAGTTGAATATTTGTATTGAACATAAAAACGTCTTGTTGTACATCGATACTGCTTTTGTTATTGGCGATAAGTTTACGTTCATTACTTTTGGTATATAAATTTCCAAAATTCCAGCTCAACTTAACGCCTCCGATGGCGAATAGTTTGAATTTGGTGTCCAGCATATTCAATCCCGGACGTCCATATCCGCTTTGAGCAAATAATCCGATCTGAGGCAGATTCTTAGCAGTTATTGAACTCTCTTGTTTGTCGAAAAGTAGTCGTTGCGACTGATATAAGGACAATTCTGGCCGTGTAATGTTACCATATATAAAGTTGTCTGCCGGTTGTTGTAAAATGGTTTTATTATCCAGCTTTTGATGTATAAACAATCCCAGCATGCTGAGGTATGCTTGTCTCACACTCAATTGTTCAGTCCTGCTCTGGTCTATATTCAGCAATTCCACATCTATTTGGTCCAAATCAGACTGCATGGCCACTCCATTATTGAACATAGATTGCGCTATATCTCTATTTACTTTTATTGTTGCTTCCGTGAGATCGAGTATTTTTAGTTGTTCATCGATTATCAATATGCCAAAATATAGCTGGTTAATTTTCTCTTTTATAGGGTATATGCTGACTCCTATTTTCTGTTTCTCTACTTCTGTATTGGCTTTTGTTATTTGCTTTTGAGCACTGATAACCCCTCCGTCCCAGATCAATTGTGTAGCATCTACGGTTGCTTTATACTGATCTTTCTTCATTGTGGGTATTTCAGCATTCGGTATAGGTAATGATGACAGATCAATCGGGATTTTTGTTACATCTGATTGATACGTAGCCTGTCCGTTTAAAGAGAATTGGGGAAGATAGTTTTTTGAAATATTTTCCAGCGAGTATTGTTCGGCAAGGGATATAAGTCCGTATTGTCTGATCAGAGGATAATTATTTGTTGCTTTCTGCTGGCATTCTTCTAAAGTGAGTGTTGCGGTTTGAGTATTTGCCGTACAACAAATACTTAGCAATATGGTAATAAGGATATTCTTTTTCATAAACTTCATATTTTATTTATCAAGTTTGAGCATTGTTTTTATCCACAATGGTATAAGTTCTCTTCTTTCGTTTATAAAATTTGAATGTGCATTTATATCCATCGTATATATGTATGACATAATAGGACGGCCAACAACCGGTAATATGGTAAGCGATATAATATTCAGAAATATATGTATAGGTGTGATATCTATTCCCGCCTTTTTTATTTGCTCATTCAATTGTTCAAAGAAATAGCTTTCAGTTAAAATATCTTTGGGAATCTTGCTCTTTTGTATCAGCCTTTCCGGATTGGCTTGTATCTCGCTTAATACAAACAGCGGTAGATTAGGGTTTTCATGGAAGATATTTATATAGTGATCTACTATTGCTCTTATCTTTGAGTCCAGATTTGTTTTTTGATCGTTTACGATTTCACGAATGAATGAAAACATTTCCTGAACACTTTCGAGCATAATGATATTAAAAAGATTTTCTTTACTCCTGAAATAATAGTTCAAAAGGGCAGTGTTAATACCTGCTGCTTCAGCTATATCTCTTGTTTTGGTCTGTCCGTAGCCCTTCTCATGGAAGAGTTTTTTTGCTGTAAGCTTTATTTTCTCTTCTGTTGTTTGGTCTTTTTGCATACTCTCAAAATTTATGCAACAAACATAAATTAATTACATGATTAAATATTTTGATTAAAATATATTTTAACTAATATATGATTTTATTTAACACTAAGGAAATGGTAATAAAAAAGCCGATACTTTGAGTATCAGCTTTTCTGTATTATAGTTTATAATAACTTAGAATATTATTTATTTTCGACTTTTGGTAGGTTTACCCGCTTTTGACTTCGGTTTGTTCGCCGCTACTTTTTGCTTTCCGACTCTCAAACCACTTGCAGGTTTTCCTTTCGTTTTCGGTTTAGTCTTTCTGGTTGGACTTTCGGTTTGCGCAGCCGATGTTTGCTTTGATTTATCTGTTTTCTTTGTCGATTTTGAAATACTCGTGGCTTTACGGTAGTCTTTTTTCAGATCGGATTTTTCAAGGGCTTTATTAAAACTTTTATTGCTATTCGAAGATGCTTTTGTTTTTTCAGTCTTTTCCGAATCTTCGAGCATATCAAATAAGCCTTCCAATTCCGGGTCAGTGAGATTTCTCCAGTTTCCTTGTCCGAGATTGCCTAGCTTAATATTCATTATTTGTATGCGCTCCAGCTTTAATACTTCATAGTCGAAATACTCACACATGCGTCTGATCTGCCTGTTCAAACCCTGAATAAGCGATATTTGAAACATATAAGGATTGATTTCTACAATTTCGCATCTGCGAGTAACCCGGTCTAAGATAGGAACACCTTGAGCCATACGAGTCAGAAACTCTTTTGTAATAGGTTTATTAACCCTGACCAGATAGTCTTTCTTATGATTGTTACCGGCTCTTAGTATTTTATTTACGATGTCACCATCATTGGTCAACAGGATTAATCCTTGCGAATCTTTATCTAATCGTCCGATGGGAAATATACGTTGCTCGTGCCTGATAAAATTGATAATATTGTCTTTCTCCTGAATATCGGTTGTGCTTACAATACCTACTGGTTTATTGAAAGCAATGTATACAGGCTCAATATCATTTATTATTAGTTCTCCGTTTACTTTCACTTTTTGTCCGGGAAGAACCCGCATTCCTACTGAAGCACGTCTCCCATTAACAGTAACTTTTCCTTCTTCTATAAACCGGTCAGCATCGCGGCGGGAACAAAATCCTGAACTGCTGATATATTTATTTAATCTGTATTCCATTTATTCATTTTATTTTAAGATACAAAGATCACAATTTTTTAAGTATTTTATTCGTGTTGCTTTATTAATATTCATATTCTTTTGTAATAATTGCTTATGAACATCTTTTTATTCGGGTATATTGTTGGTGGAAAGAACAATGACATAGCAAAAAGTGACAAGAATAATTATGTTGTATGTCTTGCAAAAAACTGATACCTTTGAGTTGTAATATATAATTAATTCTATGAAATATAAATCGATTATGGCATTAGTTTGTGGTGCGACTATGATGGCCTGTAATTCGGCAGAAAAGAAAGCTGATGCGGAGAAAGATGCACCTATAATTGGGAAGGCAACTATCAAGGTTGAAAACGGTATTATGACCCCGGAAGCTCTTTATAGCTTTGGGCGTTTGTCGGATATTCAGGTTTCGCCTGATAAGTCTAAAATCTTATATGGTGTGACGTATGTCGGTATAGAGCAAAATAAGACAAATAGAGAGTTATTTACTATGAATGTAGATGGCTCTGATAAAAAACAGATAACGCAGACCGCCAAGGCCGAGAATAATGCTGTATGGATAAAAGGCGGTTCTAAAATCGCATTTTTGAGTAGTGAAAGTGGTTCGTCTCAGATATGGGAAATGAATCCTGACGGAACGGATCGTAAACAAATAAGTGAAATAGAGGGCGATATAAATGGTTTTACATATTCTCCGGACGAGAAAAGAATCATGTACATCAAAAATATAAAATTCGGGGAACGTACAGCAGACCGTTACAAGGATCTGCCCAAAGCTTCGGGGCGTATTATCGACGATCTAATGTATAAACATTGGTCTGAGTGGATAGAAGAAATACCTCACACTTTTGTAGCTGACTATAATGGTGAAAAAATATCAGAAGGTGTTGATATCTTGGGTGATGAACCATACGAATGCCCGATGCTTCCATTTGGTGGTACAGAACAACTGGCATGGAGTCCTGACAGTAAATCAATTGCATACACATGTCGTAAAAAGAAAGGTTTGGATTATGCATTATCCACCAATTCGGATATTTACCTCTATAATATAGATAGCAAAGAGACTACAAACCTGACTGAAGGTATGATGGGTTACGACACGAATCCTGTTTTTTCTCCTGATGGGAAGTTTATTGCATGGCAAAGCATGGAGCGTGACGGATACGAGGCTGACAAGAACAGAATGTTTGTTATGGATCTGGCGACTAAAGAGAAAACTTATGTAACCGAAAATTTCGATTATAATACTGACTATATAGCTTGGAACGATAGCCAGACTATTTACTTTATTTCATGCGTAGAAGCTAAAACACATCTTTTTAAAGCAATTGTAGCAACAAAAGAAATTAGCCAGATTACAAAAGGAGAATATGATTATGAAGCGTTTGGCATTGCTGATGGCAAATTAATAGCTTTGCGCCATTCATTGTCTAAGCCGAATGAGATATATTCTGTGAATCCGGACGATGGTGAAGCTACGGAGTTAAGCTTTGAAAATAAAGAAATCTTAGATCAGATAACAATGGGTAAAGTCGAAGAACGATGGATACCGACGACTGATGGAAAGAAAATGCTTACATGGGTAGTATATCCACCGAATTTTGACCCGAACAAAAAATATCCGGCATTGCTTTATTGTCAAGGGGGGCCGCAAAGCACTGTGAGCCAGTTCTGGTCATACCGCTGGAATCTTCAAATAATGGCGGCGAACGGATATATTATCGTTGCTCCTAATCGTAGAGGATTACCGGGCTTCGGTCAGGAATGGCTTGAACAAATCAGTGGTGATTATGGTGGTCAAAATATGAAAGATTATTTATCTGCTATTGATGCCTTGGCTAAAGAACCTTTTGTAAATGCAGACAAACTGGGATGTACAGGTGCCAGCTATGGAGGGTTCTCCGTTTATTGGCTTGCAGGCAACCATAACAAACGCTTCAAGGCTTTCCTTGCTCATGCCGGAATTTTCAATTTCGAGGCTCAATATTTGGAAACAGAAGAAATGTGGTTCGCAAATTGGGATTTGGGTGGTTCATATTGGGATAGGAATAATTCTATAGCTCAACGTTCGTTTGCCAATTCTCCTCATAAGTTTGTAGATAAGTGGGATGCCCCGATTATGATTACCCATGGCGAGTTGGATTACCGTATTCTTGCATCACAGGGTATGATGGCTTTCAATGCTGCTAAACTGAGAGGAATTCCTGCAAGAATGCTCATTTATCCGAATGAAAATCACTGGATTGCTCAGCCTCAGAATGGAATACTATTTCAGAGAGAGTTTTTCCGTTGGTTCGATGAATATTTGAAATAAACGATAGTATATATTAACGAGAAAATCCGCTTTTACAGAAATGTGAAAGCGGATTTTTATTTTAAGATAGTAAAATGTGTTTAGAATAATTTGATACTGTTGGATGACTAAAGGAAATCATAAAGCACTCTCAGGATATAATCTTACCCTAAGAAATTGTGAAGGCCAGAGTGCTACATGATCAATAGTATATTTCAGTCATGTAATGATTGTTGAGCTCCACATATAATACTCCTTTCTTGTCCGAAAAAGATATCTTGTTTTCTCTGGACAACCAGCCTAATGCTAGTAAAATATAGTATTCTTTGTAATTTGTAAGCTCAATAATTTCTTTCAGCGAAAGTTTGCCCTTCTCTGATAATAGCCTCCAGATGGTACCAGCATTGATTCCTATATCATTCTTCAGCATAATAGTAAATCTTATAGTTTGTGTAACAACTCAATTAATTTAATCCTTTTTGACCTTTATATAATCTGAATATGGTTCAGAACTTATAATTTCATATCGTATCAGTTACTAAATATAGCTATTATTTTCGTAATGAACTAATTTTAATCTGTTTACTAATAAGAGGAATCTATATTCTTTAGAAAATGTTGTAAAAGTCAGGTTTTATACATATTCCTATCCGGATGTTCATTGTGTATCTGTTGTAATCCATCAGGCTTTCACCGTATCCCTGAAAAAATCTGGCAAACAAATACTGGTTTGACTTTTGGGAGACCCTGAAAGATGCTGTCATTGTTGTATTTATATTACCAAATCCTTTTCTGGGATTGAAATCTGCTGACAACCACCACTTTTGTTTATTACTAATGTAGTTGAGAGATATATATCCTAATCCCCTATAATCTAAAAGGTCTTTATTGTTGTCACCATCTACATATGGAGCCCAAAATTCCCCGGCAAGATTAAATCTGGCGTTGAAAAAATATTTCATCGATACACTTAAATAGTTCCAACTTCGGGACTCTTCTCCATCACGACCATTCGATTCATGTTTAATCTGGGCAAACGCTGCACCTACTAATTTATGTTGGTGAAATATATATTTACCTAAGCCTAATCCCGGATTATAATTGGTATCTCTAAAAGGGCTTGATTCGGCATATATATCCCAAAACGATTTTTGAGTATATGTCAGATATGCAAATGTTTTGAACGGAAGAACACTTTTGGTTAGTCGCTGTCTTATGCTTATCTGAAATGTAGCATCAGCTGATTCATTCGTTATTTTTTGATTTAAAGGTACTCCTGTAACAAAATAGGTGTCTTTATATACAGCAAATGCGGGTAATTTATCAGCCAGTTTTATTGCATCTTTCTCTGATATTTTAAAATGTCTTGGCTTGAAGATATGAGGATCTTGCATTGCTTTGTCATACTCTTGACGCAGAGAGTCATTTGTCATATATATATAATCTTCTTGGGCTGATATCCTAGAGACTAACACGAATAGAATTAATAAAGATGAGATTCTTAACATCTTAGTAGGTAGTGGTTTGGTTTATGAATTTGTTGTCTATTTGTCAAGTAACTTATTAATTATATAGTATAAATTCTAATTCAGATTTTCTAATGGATCAATGAAGACAATGAAAAATTTATCAAATAAAAATTAGATTTTAATTAAACTGTATAAATAATCAATTACTTGTTTTCGTCTATTAATATCTTGAAGGATATTAATAGAAAATATTTCTTTATCATCAATCTCACAGTCATGGCTTGATGACTCTTTTATACAAACATTATTGAAGAGGATGCCCATGATATCAATATCAATATCAGAGCGTACTTCTTTCTGTTTTATACTATTTTTAAGGGCTTGTTGCCAATGAGATATTAACAGCTTATTAATTTCATTGAATCGTACAATGAACTCAGGGTAATATTTAACAGCTTGTATCATCAAGGCTGTATAATTTAAAAAGACCAGATGTGTGACGCCTGCTTTGACAAATACATTAACAATCAGTTTTTGCCGTCTATAAGTAATTTTGATGAATTGATCTACCGTATAATCATGTTGTTTGTCCATTTTGTACAGGTAGCGTTCGAATAATTTAAAAAAATATTCATCTATTACTGCTCTGAACAAATCTTCTTTATTATCAAAATAGCGGTACATAGCTCCTCTGGACATACACAGCTCCTTTTGTAACACCGATATGGATGCACTATCATAACCTTTCTGCATAAATACATCGAAGGCTCTTCTTAATATATATTCCCGGCTATACTTCATTATTAACAAGTGAACGATTGTTCATATCGCAAAAGTCATATTTTATATTGAGATGTAATAATAATTTTAGTTAAAAAATATTTAACAAGAATTTTATGACAAAATAATAACAAAAGCTCTGTAATATTTAATTTACAGAGCTTTCAATTTTATAAATTAGTTTCAATTGGAATATACGTGAATACTATTTTGAGCGGCAGGTAAATAATTGACTCCTATCCAGGTTATCATAAGTAAAATGAATGCTATCGGTAACATCCATAGCGTAAATTTGATGTGGTAATTTTGTAAGCGCATGTGTATGTATACAAGATAAGCGGCCGAAGTAATAAAAGCCCATGTTTCTTTTGGGTCCCACGACCAATAATGCCCCCATGCTTCTTTAGCCCATACAGCACCCATTAACATACCCAAAATGAGAAAACCAAAGCCCACATACACTATGTTGTCCATGAATCTGTATAGTTCAGCATCAGGTTTGTTCTTTTTCAATTTGCCGAGTTGCATAAAGGATGCGATTGTAGCGGCTCCCAGCATAGAGTAGGAGAGTATATATACGGTTACATGCGGTACAAACCAATAACTTTGCAGTGCAGGCATTAAGTTGGTTGAATGTATTTCCGGTTTAAAAATATTAATGCAAACAAACACACATGCCACCAATGAAGAAAACGATAGCAGCCATTTGTATTTCCAATGTTTATAGGTGATAAAGCCAATCGTTGCAAGGAAGAAGGAGTACCAAAGACGAGTTTCGCCAATTGTTCTTAAAGGCGGGCGTTCTTGTCCTATCCATAATCCGACAATAAATGCGCCAAAAATCAGTATTCCTACAACCATTAAGAGGTCGACAGCTGTTGTTCTTTTTAATTTATATATCAAAGATCCGGCTGCGATCCAACATATCATAGCCGGTATCGAAAACCATAAATATTCATTCCACGTCATCTTCTTTCTTTGTTTTTTTGTTACCGGACCATAATAAACAAACCGATCCCAGAGCGAATAAAATAATACCAATATAAACAGGCCATAACCATGGGTCATATACAAGTTCGAAACTACTATATGTTGATGCTTTTCCTGCTTGTGTGTTATATCCATACTGATAGATCATCCAATCGCCGATTTTAAGAGGCTTGTTAACTTCTACCTGAGCGTTTACATCGTCTTCGTGTTCAGTAATAACTGTAATATCAGACATAAATCGTTTTGGCTCGGACTGAGTCATCACTACGCAGTGCTGTGAATCGAGAGGTAATGTCATATACAATTGAGACATACTGCCTCCACAGACCCAACCTTCGCTTATATTTCCGTTTCTTTCAGCTCTGACTCTTGCCGCCGGGGATGAACCGGGCATGGGCATATGGTAATACGTACTGTCGCTGTTTCTTATCGCTTCGTGGATATATTCTTCAATAGATATATTCCATTCATATAATTTACCGCTAGGCCTTTTTTCATCTATCTGGAAATAATCAGGTTTAGATATTGGCAGGGTTTCTCCGGTGTTACGATCTATAATCGCTAATTTAGGCGGATATTCCTCCATTACAAAATCGTTGAGCTGAATAGCAACGGGCAATTCCAGTACATCGCCATTGTCGTTATAGACTCTCCATTCCACCTCTCCTTCGTATACGTACATCACATACCGTTTGATATCGGCTGTTCCAAGTCCCGCTGCAAATAAAATAATCCACAGTCCGATATGATTGAAATAGAATGCATAATCTTTTATTTTAAACGCTATTAGTCTACGTACTATCAGAGCACCTAATGAAAGGAGTGTCAGGAAATAAACCAGAACAAAAGCCCATGAACTGGTAATTTGTCTGAAACCTAAACGGGTAAGTGCGCTGCTATCATGCGGATCGACACGTAATAACTGAGGTGTAAGGCCCATTACTATTCCTAATATCAATAATCCTCCTATAAGAGATACAGCAAAAGGTACCCCCGAAAACCAATGGTATATGGCGTTTTTTCGTGCAAAGGAAAATAATATTAAGAACAGAATAATAATTCCTCCTACAATTAGATTTACCGGTGAACTGAATAATAGGAAATTGAACTTACCAATTAGTAATTGCAGAATAAATCCGATTATAATTATACCGGTAATGATGGCAATGCTTTCTTTATATCGCCACGGAAACTCCCACATTTTCTTTTTATCTGTCATTTGTCTATTATCAACAAAGAGTGTCCGAAAGATATTATTTTGACGGACACTCTTTACCTATTATGTGCTATTTACAAAAATACATTTACAGGCTGGCTATAATACGTCCCTTCTCTTTTGCTTTTTTCAGCCATTCAGGAACCACCGTTTTAATCCATTTATCTTTATTCTCTTGCAGGGTTTTCATATCCAGACCAATGTATGCCTGTGCTTTATCTTTGGTAGAAATATCAGGCATAGCAACATCTTTTACACCGTGATCGAACAACACTTTTTGCAATTCTAACTGGGCTTGTAGCGATCTATCCAAACTGTGAGCCATAATACGTTGGGTTTCGATAGGGGCGTGGAATGATGCACCGTGAGATGCTACAGAAAAATCCCAGCGCCATTGTGCCTGGCGGATAAGTTTAAGGGAAGCTTCCATTTCTTTTTCGGTAGCTCCGTTATCCCAGGCAGCTTTAGCCATGATATGTGCCTTTGAAAGTTCCTTTTCTATACGGTTACGTATTTCCAATGCTTTGTCTTGACGCTCATATACGTAGTTTTTAAGATTTTCTTCACTATCGCGATGACAAACTTGACATGTATTAGCTACATTTTTCAGAGGACTCATAATTTGGTGGTTAGAGTATTTTATCCCTCCTTCTGCAATATATGGCATATGGCAGTCTGCGCAAGATAATCCTCGTTGGGCGTGTGTACCCATCATAAATGTTTCATAGTCGGGGTGCTGAGCTTTCAGCATAGGTGCACGGCTCAATTTGTGCGTCCAATCTGAGAATTGGGCTTCGTCATAATATTTTTCCATATCCTCCACAGTCATACCTTTATCCCATGGGAAAGTGAGGTATTTTCCATCCCCTTTGAAATAGTATTCCACATGGCACTGGGCGCATACCAAGGAGCGCATTTCCTGAGGTGTAGCTTTAGTAATATCTTTTCCTTGACGTTGGAACGCTTCTATCAACCCAGGTTGTGTTATCGTCAGATTCATTGTTTTAGGGTCGTGGCAGTTGGCACAACCTACAGGATTTACAATTTCCGAACCGAATGCTCCCCATTTTGTTTTGTAGAATTCTTCTATTCCTACTTCATGCATCATGCGAGGCACATCAGGACTTTTACATGTCCAGCAAGTTGCCGGCTGAGGCCCGTCTGTATCTGTTTCAGGGCAACCTGTACGCAATGTATTCCTGTTGTCCTCAAGAGCATGCATATGTCCGCGTGGTGCTTTATAGTCCTGAGAAAAAGCATATCCGGCCCATAATACCACCATTTCGGGACGACTGGCTAATACGTCTTCTTCCATGTTCCCCATATGCTTACTTTTGAAGTCCATATCGGCTGTCATCTTCCACGTATTGTATTCTCTGGGGTAATTCTCTCCCCACAGTTCGTTTCTTGATTCTATACCCTCTATATCGCGCACCTTGTTGTTGTAGATAGAGGCTATTTCGGCCCTGCGCTCTGTGATAGATGCGGCTAGTAATCCGAGCAAGAAGACGCCAACCATTACTACTGCAAATATCCCCCATCCTATAATGGGTTTACGTTTTATAGCTTCTGATAATTTCTTGAACATAATATTATTGGTCTTTTAGTTGTTTTTCTATTTCTTCATTTTTTGTTTCAGCCAATCAGGGACAGGTGACTCCGGAAGAGGAACAATGGCATTGGGAGTGCCGGACAGGTTACTTACTTTCGAATGTGGCACTTGGGTATGACAATCCCAACAAGCTTTTCCTTCTCCTTTCTTTGTGTCAGTATATTCAATCATTCCCGTTTTTACAAACTCGGTATTCAGTTGAGTATGACAACGGATACAATTATTCATAATAACTCCGTAACTGGCATCCCGGGGTCTGATCGATTGAGGCTCACCTTTTACGGTAAATACAGCAGAATGATAGAGCCCATCCATCGCTTTGAAAGCATACTTACTGAAAACGTTGTTGTGAGGTACGTGACAATCGTTACATGTAGCCCATTGTGCGTGCGAACTGTGATTCCATGTCTGATAGTAGGGAGTCATGATGTGACAATTGATGCATGCTTTCGGATCATCCGACAAATAAGAGTGTGCCCTTGACATATACAATGTATATGCCCCAAGTCCGAAAATTACACCTCCTAATATAAAGATGGGAAGTATAAATTGTCTGGGTATTTGACTTAGAATTTTTTTCATGGTATAACTTTTCTATATAGTTTTTCTTAGAATCCGATCTGAAGTTGGGCATATATTGTGTTCATGTCTTTGTCGCCCCACTTTTTTGAATAGTTTGAATGAACGTAGTTTAATTGTACGCGGCATTGAGGATAAAAATAATAATTTAATCCGACAGTATAATCAATTACCTCACTATTAACATCTTTATTTCTATTGTAATAGTCTACTTTGGCTAATGCATTCAGTCTCTTCGGTAGCAAGTAATAGAGAGCCATCCCGTAGAGTCCTTCTTTTTCGATACCGCCGTCATTTGCCTTTACCCATTCAGCTCTTGCATTGAATCTTTCAGATTTGTAGTCGGTACTAACTATCCAACGGTTACGCACATGATTGTCAGCAGGGTTGGTACCTATTGCATAAGTTGCTTGTCCGAAATATGCTCCTCCTCCTATACGAAGACCTTTTACCGGTTGAATCAATAGTGTTCCTGCGAAATCTTTCGTGTTATTTTTTTCTCCGGTGGTAACGCCCATGCCCTGAAACATACCAAGTGAATATTGAATAAGGCTATAATCATTCATCGGTGCCAACTCTCCGGAAAACTGTACTCCGGCATCGCGCCCGAAATTATTTTTCCCATTTTGTTTATTCAATACATCATCCTCTGTGGCGTATCCAAATAGATTAGATATCGTTCTTGAATAAGCAACTGTTTCCAGTGTGGCAGGTACATATTGGCTTTCCAGTGTAACAGGAACTTTGAATTGACCTAATTTGAAGTTAAATTCTTTGGCAGCAGTCCATTCTCCCCAAAATTCCTGGACAGATGGATTTACAAATTCGAGTAAGAAACCATATCTGAAAGAGTCATTCAATTTTCCACTAACCGAAAGAAAGAGATTCTTTGGCTTAAAGTCATGTTTGATGTTTCCTACATCTGAATATTTGTACATAAGCTGTCCGTTTCCGCCAAATTGCATGTAAGGAGTATTGAAAGCATTTCTTACTTTCTCTATGGTACTTTTTTGCTCTACCTTTTTCAGTTGGTCTGCTTCCGCTTGTGTGAGAACATTCTTTTCAACCAATTTTTTTAGAAGTTCGTTATTCGACTCTTGTCCATAGACTAATATGCAAGAAATAAAAGTGAATATTAAGATTGATATTTTCTTCATGGCCGCTTGTATTTTAAGTGTTTATCCGATGCATAAGTAATAGTTCGATAACATGTTAATACAAATTAACATCATATACAAAACAAAAAGTGTAACAAAAGTTACACTTCTCAAATATTTTAATAAATAATGATTGCGAAAAACGGTTTCAGAAGAAGTGCTTATTCAGAAATTCCAGAAACTTAGATTTGTATGATTCCGATACAGGTATATATTCTTTGCCGAATACAATGCAATTACGTTCTATGGTTTTTATCTTATCCAGATTAACAATAAAGGAGCGGTGTACCCGCATAAATTGTTTGTCAGGAAGTTTCTCTTCTAAAGACTGCATACTCATCAGCGAACTGATAGGTTCCTTTACATTTTCTAAATGGAACTTAACATAGTCTTTCTGATTTTCAATATATAGAATGTCTTCAAACTGAATTTTTTCCATTCTGTAACCGGACTTTATAAAAATACGAGTAGCAGTTGCAGTTTCGTTATTCTCATTATTTTTCAACTTAAACCATTCCTGAGCTTTGTTTACTGCCTGTAAAAACTCAATATAATTTATTGGCTTTAGAAGATAGTCCAGAGCATTGAGGCGAAAACCTTCAACTGCGTATTGGTTATATGCTGTGGTAAATATAATACGAGTGGATGATGGTATTGTCTTAGAAAATTCGAGCCCTGTTATTTGAGGCATATTGATGTCTAGAAAAATCACATCAATATTTTTCTCGTTAATTGTACTGATTGCCGGCAGTGCGTTGTCAAAGGTATCTATCAATTCCAAGAAAGGTGTTTTCTGCACATAAGACTTTAATAAGTCAATAGCCAAAGGCTCGTCGTCGATAATAATACATTTCAGAATCATAGTTGCTTAGTAAGGTCTATACGTAATAGAGCGAAGAAGCTATTAGTCCTTCTTTCTATTATAAATTCATGTTTGTTAGGATATAATAATTCCAGCCGTTTTGATAGATTTGCCAATCCAATGCCAGAGCCGGGTGATTCGATATTCTTTGCTTTTTTGAAATAACTGTTTTCTACAGTGCAAATAACACCTTTTCCTGATTCCACCAGTATACTGATGTCTATAAAACTGTCTTCCCCACTATTAATTCCATGTTTGAATGCATTTTCTATTAGTGTAATAAACATCAAAGACGCAATCATATCTTGTGTTCCGGGATTCTCTATTGTAACATTGAGACGCACACCAGGGCTGAGCCTGAGTTTCATCAGGTCTATATAATTATGCGTGAATTCGAGCTCTTTATCTATCGGTACGAATTTCTCATCATTGTCGTACATTACAAACCGAAGTAGATTGCTAAGCCTATGTACTGCTTCTTGTGCCCTTTCTTGATCTATGGCAATAAGAGAGTAAATGTTATTCAACGTGTTGAATAAAAAATGAGGATTCAGCTGGCTTCTCAAATTACGCAGGTCTGCTTCTAATTGTACGCTTTTTTGCTGTTCAAAATTTAAAGAATCTCTATACCAGCGTATAGTCGTTTTTATCGCAACACTAAGCCCTATTACGAAAACTATAGACATATAATCTAATATAAAACGCATGAAAAACGGTCCGCGGGGTCCTTCCATCCTTGGACCCGGAGGCCTTTTATGTATGTCGGGAGGAAGGAATGGCATTATCATGTCGGATATCACAGTGTGCAAAGCAACCAATACAGCTATAAGCCCAATATTGATAGCGATATAGAGTATTATTTTACGGTTGAACAGAAACTTCTCTATCAGATAGAAATAGTTGAGATAGAAAAGTATTGCAAATATTCCGATTCGTATGACGTAATTATAAAATGGTTTGCTGTCGAATACTCCTTCTCTGGACATAAAATACGTCGGGACTATCAGAACGATAGCCCAGATGAGTATATGCGGAAATATTTTTATAAAATTTTTCATGTCTATTATTCGTATCTAAGAGCTTCTATAGGATCAAGATCCGAAGCTTTCTTGGCCGGATACCATCCGAAGAATATTCCTGTGGCTGTACATACAATAAAAGACAAAACTATAGTATAAACTTGAATATCGATAGGCCAGGACAAAATATTTTTCACTAAATATGAACTTCCTATACCAATTATCACACCTATAATACCTCCTGTAACACTTAAAAGTACCGCTTCTATAAGGAATTGCATCAAAATGTCTATTCCTTTGGCTCCTATTGACATGCGTAATCCTATTTCACGGGTACGCTCGGTTACCGATACATACATAATGTTCATAATACCGATACCACCTACGAATAACGATATTCCGGCAATACAGGCTAACAGAACAGTCATCATGTCGGTAGTTGAGCTCATCATGGAGATTAATTCCTTTTGTGATCGCACATTAAAATCATCCTCTTGTCCGGTTCCTATTTTATGCTGTTGACGCAGAATGCTTTCTATACTTGTAATAGCATCTTCTGTGGCGCCTTCTGTAACGGCAGATGCAGATATGGACTGGATGTATGTGATAGCAAGTATACGTTTCTGGACAGTTGTGTATGGGGCTATTATCAGGTCGTCCTGATCCATACCCATTGTATTGTCCCCCTTTGATGTTAATACACCTATCACTTTGAAAGGGATTTTATTGAACCGTATAGTTTGTCCTATAGGATCTTCACCATTGGTAAATAAATTTTCGACTACGGTTTGCCCGATGATACATACCTTGGCTGAGGTCTTTATATCCGTTTCGGTAAACATTTCCCCTTGAGCTATGGAATATTTGCGAATGTCTAGGTAAGAAGTATTTACTCCGTATATAGAAGTAGGGGAGTTATTTGCTCCGAATATTACTTGTCCGGACGATTGTACTTCGGGCGATGCTGCTGATATATATTCAGCCTGACTGGCTATTGCTTCGTAATCTTCGAGTTTTAAAGTTTGCATACTGGATGCACTTTGACGGACTCCACCGAACTGTCCTGTTCCGGGACGAATGTTTATCATATTCGATCCCATGGTGGATATCTGATCTTGTATGCTCTTTTTCGATCCCTGACCGATTGCCAGCATGGTAATTACGGCTGCCACACCTATAATGATACCCAGCATGGTAAGGAATCCTCTGAATTTGTTGCCATTCAGGGCTCGTAGAGCTATCTTAAATAGATTTACTATATTCATAACTGTTTAATTATCTTCTTTTGGCAGTTTGGCCAGATATTCTTTTGCTGACTGAACATTATTGTTCGACACATCTTCCTTTATTTGCCCGTCGCGGATAACTATATTCCGGCTACTGAAAGCTGCAATTTCTTGATTATGTGTTACAAATATGATAGTACGTCCCTCTTTGTGCATTCGTTGTAATACGGACAGGATTTCGAAAGATGTACGTGTGTCCAGATTTCCGGTAGCTTCGTCTGCTAATATAATTACAGGTTCATTTACCAAAGCCCGGGCAATAGCTACACGCTGCATTTGCCCACCCGACATTTGGTTCGATTTATGATTCAGCCGATCACCTAATCCTACTTCTTCCAGTGATTTGATCGCTCGTTCACGTCGTTCCTTCGATGATATATTAGAATTGTACATTAAGGGTAGTTCTACGTTTTCGACAGCAGTCGTTTTTGCCAGCAGATTATAGGATTGGAATATGAACCCTATTTTTCTGTTGCGAAGGGTTGCTCTGTCGTTTTTACCCATTTTGCGAACGGAAACTCCGTCCAAGTAGTATTCTCCTTCGGTAGGGGTGTCTAAGCATCCTAGTACGTTGAGCAATGTAGATTTTCCCGATCCGCTTGTACCCATTATAGTAACGAACTCCCCTTCATGTATGCTGAAGTTAACTCCACGTAAGGCATGTACAACTTCATCTCCTACAATATAATCTCGTTTCAGATTTTCTACTCTTATTATTTCCTTTGCCATAATTATTTCAAACCCGTTTATTTTTCAAAAGGAAGTACTGGTACATTTTGTTTTGTCTCTTTCCTTAGGAATACAATGAATCATCTGTTTCTATTTCCGCCAGGCCGTTGTGGCATGAATGGGCTTGATTCTCCACCAGACTTTTCTTCAACGGCATTGTTCATGCCTTGAGCAATACCCGTAGCTATTTCATCGCCTATGTTAAGTCCTTCGATAACAGCAATGTGTACTCCGTCAGTTGCTCCCAAAGTGACTTGTTTAGGTGTTAACGAATTACCCGATTTAACCCATACTACCTTTTTAGTCTTATCTGGTGAAGCCGTTTGTTCTTTGGGTTCGGCAATAGTCAGGTCTCTTATACTCTTCATTAATTCAGGATCAGGGTTGAAGCGTAACGCTTTGGATGGAATTATAGTTACATTTTTTTCTTCCAATGTATATATGTTTACATTTGCTGTCAATCCCGGTTTAAGTTTCAGGTCAGGATTTGGTGCGTCTATGACCACCTGATATGTAACGACATTGGACGTTGTTGTCGCTTCTAACCGAACTTGTATTACTTTTCCTTCAAACTCATCGTTAGGAAATGCGTCTACGGTAAAGGTTACTCTTTGTCTTTCTTTTACCCCGCCTATATCAGCCTCGTCTACATTTGCTATTACACGCATCTTTGTCAGGTCGTTAGCTATTGTAAAAAGAGTAGGGGTGTTGAACGAAGCAGCAACAGTTTGTCCTTCTTCTACGGCTCTGGATACTACTACGCCGTCTATTGTAGAGGTAATCGTTGCATATCCTAGATTTGTTTGAGCTTTTAACACTGCTGCTTTTGATGATGTAACAGCCAATTGAGCTGTCTTATATGTTGATTCTGCGTTTTCCCAGTCTACTTTACTGATAGCTTGTTTTTCCCAAAGCATCTTCTGCCTGTCATAATTCTTTTTTTGCAGATCCAAATCTACCTGTCTGGATTGCAATGTAGCACTGGCATTTTCAAGTTCCGAAACAAGCAATCTTTTGTCTAATTCGGCCAGAACCTGACCGGCTTTTACTTCGGAATTATAATCTACGTATAGTTTCGATATTACACCTGATACTTGGGTACCGACTTCAACCAAGGTAATAGGCTCTATTGTACCGGTTGCAGTTATGCTTGTTGCTATGTCACCTTTTTCTACTTTAGCTGTACTTAAAGTTACCGGAGCTTCTTTTCTTCCTGGCAATAGAAAGTATCCAATGCATGCTATAATTAGGATTACAGCAGCAAAAATCAAATATTTTCTTAGTTTCTTATTCATTTTTTTATGTTTTTACAACGTGATTCCCTGTCCTTGATAAAAATTAAGTAGCTTGATACTCAACAGGGCAGTATATTTAGCCTGTGATAAGTCTTGTAAAGCATTTGCATAATTGTTCTTTTCAGTAGTCAGTTCTACTGTATTGCGCATACCTAGTGCATATTGTTCTTGTAGTAGATCATAACTAAGTTTGGCCGACCTTAATTTATCTTTGGCCGCATTATATTTACTCTGTCCCGACACAGCGTCCTGATATAGGCTCTCTATTGTTGATAATAGTGTTTTTTGAGAATCCAGAAGATTTAACTCAGCTGTTTGAATATTAAGTTTTGCTTTACTTACATTCGATTTGTTTTGCTTATTATCGAATATTGGGATACTTACCGTTATACCTATGCTTTGGTTCAGGTTGTCCCCTATCTGTGTAGAAAAAGACGGTGAACTATTGAATATGTTACCGGTGCCAATACTTCCTGATATAGAAACAGTCGGTAGATAGCCCGCTTTAGCAGAAGCTTTATTCAAATTAGCCATTTGAATATTCAATTTGCTGTTTGCTATTTCCGGCATTATTTCTAACGATCTCCTGTAAACTTCATATTTAGAGGGAATAAACTGTAAGATATCATTATCATCAATGTCCGGAAATATAATATCCATTTCCTCATCATACTCCAATTCAAGCAATTGCTTTAACTGAAGTTTATAATTATCGAAAGAGTTTCTGGCTTGGACAAGACTGTACTTGTCAGCACTATATTGGGCTTCTACTTGCGCATATTCGCTTTTTGTAATTCTTCCGGCATCCAGAAAATCTTTAGTCTGTTGCATTTGGACAGAATCAGATGCAACTATGTTTTCATTGTTCTTTATTGATTCCCTGCTATATAATATTTGCAAATAGGCCTGTGTAATTGCAATTTCTATATTATTTTGCGTAGTCCGGGTGCTTAGCTCCTGAGACTCTTTTTGCAGCTTGGTTTGTTTAATGGCATTCGTATTCTTTCCTCCATTGTAAATAGTCCAATTGGCATTCAATGTATATTGCCCGTTTAGGAGTCCTTTTTCATGTTGTGTATGTGTGTAGCGCCCTGCCGCACTACCACTTAGGGAGGGAAACAATTCTGCTTTGGACTGAGATATGTCTACTGTGTAACTTTCTTCTGCGATGTTTGATTTTTTTACCTGAATGTTTTCATGACGGGCATATTCTATGCATTCTCTCAAAGTCCATTTCTTCTGAGAAAAAGCGGTGGTCGGTAGTAATATACCAACTACCAATGCCAAATCTAACAATCTTTTAATTATATTCATAAAAGCTTTTTTATCGTTTATTGAAACATGTTTTCATCCGGCATATCAGGGTGTTCTCCATTGTCCGGACGACGAGGCGGTCTTTGTTGATTATTCGGCTTTCCGAAGTCTCTAAATTCTATTTCCTTTTTCTTGTTAATAAAAGTCTGATATTGCTCTTGGGTAAGGATAGAACGATATTTTTTATCGTACTTTTCCTCATTCTTCTTTATTTTATTGTCTGTTTTTATCATTTTCTCCATTAGCTTTTGCCTCTTTTTCTCGGCAAGCCCGGGATTTTCTGATTTTATTCTCAATTCTTGTTTTTCATTCATAAGCTTCGATGCATCTTTCCTTTCGTCAGAGATAGCCTTGCTCAGTTTTTCCCGTTGGTCTAGAGTTAAGCCTGTTATATCGGGCATACTCATTAATATAAAATCCTGCCCTCCGGAATTCATATTGCCGTTTTGCATTGGAGGGCGTCCTCCTCCTGGCCTGCCGCCTTGAGGTCTGCCACCTCCGTTCATAGGCATTTGCGCAGCCATAGAGATGCATATAAGAATAAATGATGTTACCAATAGAATCTTTTTCATGTTTTGCTTTTTTTGTCTAAAAGTAAAGGGCATATAACAGGGAAACAATCAAAATCGATATATAGGCAGAATAAATCGATATATGCCCGAATATGATGTATAGATCAAATAGTGTTACGGCGGTCTTAACGGAAAAGACTTCTTTTCTTTACCTAACCTTATCACTTGCTTAGTCTCTCTGTAACAAAAATAGAAGTGATTTGCATTGTAAAATAATAAGAATGCAAAATGCTTAATAGAACCAGAAATCTTTCAACAATTTTCTTAACAGTATCTTTTTTTTTAACAACAGGGCTATTCGCTCAGAGTATTCTAAAAGGTAGCATAAAAGATGCAAAAACAAATGAAAAGTTACCCGGAGTAACTATCTCAGTGAAAAATTCAACAATAGGAGCAATTAGTGATGCAGATGGTAATTATGAATTAAGATTATCGACAGGGAAATACACAATTGTAGCCTCTTTTATTTCCTATCAGTCTATAGAAATAACAGACGTGGAAGTAGGTAAAGGTAAAACTGTAACATTGGATATCCCTATGACCGAGGCTACTCAAAATCTTGGGGATGTAATAGTGGTGGCTCGCAAGAATATGGAATCGGAGATGAATCTGATTTTTGAACGTCAACGCGCAACAGTAGCTGTTGAGAATCTCGGAGCACGCGAGATGTCGGCCAAAGGGCTTTCTACAGTGGCGGACGGAATAAAAAAAATAACAGGTATCTCTATGGAGGGCAATACCAAAGTTTTTGTTCGTGGTCTGGGGGATAGATATAGCCTGACTTCTCTGAATGGTTTCCCTATAGCTTCACCTAATCCGGATAATAAACTTATACCTCTAACATTATTTCCAACCTCGGTAGTGAAAAATGTAACAGTGAGTAAAGTATACCAACCTTCTGTTTTCGGAGATTATTCCGGTGCTCATATAGATGTGGAAACGAAAGAAAATATAGGGAACGACTATATGACAATAGGAATATCTACCGGAGGAAAAACAAATGTGCTCTTCAAAGATTTTTATTCTTCCAATAAAGGAAATATTGGTGTTCCGTATCTGGGCATATCAAAAGGATTAAATCTGTCGGATAATATAAAAAATATGAGATCTGATGATTTTGCTTCATATATAAAGAATAATAATCCATTCAAAACAACATTTGCCATTGAAAAAGATAAAGGTTTGCCCGAGTTAGGCTTGGAATTTGGAATAGGAAAGTCTTTGAAATTGGGAGATCAGAAGCTGAACGCTATGTTTGCCGTCAATTATGATAATTCATACACCATCTACGATGATGCTTATATGTCTACAGTAAATGCTCAAGGTATTATTCGTGATATGTTCAACTATAACAAGTATGGCTATGAAACTACGATGACTGCTTTAGGACAATTGAGCTATACATTACGAAAAAACGATATACTATCATTTAATGCAATGTATGTAAATAATACTGAAGATGAATATACAGAGCGTGACGGGTTTGATGCAGAGGGTATTAACCTGAAAGGAAGCAATAGCGTTTATCATATTTATACATTGTTTAATAGTCAGTTAACCGGACGGCATCAATTTGACCGTTTGTTTACCGATTGGCAAGTATCATACGGTAAGACAACTAGTGATGAGCCGGATCGCAGACAAGTTATGTTTTCTAAACAGGCAGACGGGGTACTGTCTTTATTCAAATTGAATCAGCAAGAAACGATGCGTTATTGGGGAGAGTTATTTGAAGATGAATGGAATGGCGATTTTAAATTGAAGTATCAATTCGATAAGAAAGAGACAAATAGTGATTTTGCACGTATTGGAGGTTCTTTCAGAAAAAAGACAAGAGACTTCTATTCGACAAACTTCTATTATAATATTGATAACTTAGATATACAGACCGATAATGTATATGATACGGACAGATATCTGAATTATAATAACATTGCCGATGGTACTATTACAATAAATAAGAGTTCTTTACCTCGTGACAAGTATTTTGCCGGCTCGGATATTTATGCCGCTTTTATAGATTTTGAATACTATCCAGTAGAAAAACTACTTGTGGCAGCAGGTGTTCGTTTCGAACATTCTTCTCAGTGGGTACGCTATTGGCGTGACGGAGGACAAGAAGATAGGGCTGAGTTGAAAGCCAATGATTTTTTTCCTGCTGTAAATTTAAGATATGGATTAGATAAGAAGCAAAACCTCCGTTTGAGTTTATCTCGTACAATAACCCGTCCGTCTTTTATAGAAATGGCTCCGTTCGAATATCGTGAATCATATGGCGGTGCAACAGTGCGTGGTTATGAAGATATTGAAAACGGATATAACTACAATGTGGATTTGCGATATGAGATATTTCCAAATACAGGTGATTTGTTTTCTCTATCTGCATATTACAAACATTTAGAATCTCCGATAGAGAGAATTCAGGATTATTCAGGATCATTGATTCAAAGTTTCAGAAATGTAGATAAAGGCACTGTTGCCGGGGCTGAACTCGAAATACGTAAGTTCTTGACAAAAGATCTTAGAATAGACTTTAATGCCTCTTATATATACACGCATATATCTCTTCCTGAAGGAGGTATTTATACCGATAAGAAAAGAGAATTGCAAGGTGCATCTCCATATTTAATAAACCTTGATATGAATTACTCTCCTAAATTCGCTAAAGAAAGAGAAGCGTCTTTCTCCTTAGTCTACAATCTGAGAGGCCCGCGAATCAATTCCGTAGGTATAAACGGAGTGAACAATGTAATAGAAGAGGAGTTTCACTCTCTGGACTTTGTTGCCGGATATTCCTTGAATAAAAGTCTGAAATTGAAATTGCAAGCGAAAAATATAATTAACCAAAAACAAAAATTTTCTCAAGAGATAGCTGATACAGGGAGAGATCAAATTGTAGAGTACTATAAAAAAGGCTTGTCTTTTGGAGTAGGTTTCTCGCTGAATTTTTAATGTTAAAACGAATATAACCATTTTATTAATAACAATTATGAAAAAGAATTTATTGAAATTAGGTTTTTATGCCTTGACTATTTTTTCAATCGCAACATTTGTAGGATGTAGTGATAATGATAAGAATGACGATACACCGGATCCTTCTGAATTAGAGTTGAAAGGAACATTGACTAGCGATCGTACTTTGAAAGCAGGAAATACATATTCTCTGATAGGAGGTTATCAGGTGAAGAACGGTGGAAGACTTATTATCGAAGAAGGTGTAACTATCAAGGCAACCCGTACAATAGATGGTCAACCTGATTATATTATTATAGAACAGGGTGGTAAGATTATGGCTAACGGAACAAAAGATAAACCTATCGTTATGACTTCTACTCAAGAAACTCCCGGAGCATGGGGAGGTGTACATATTTGTGGGAAAGCTCCGATTAACTTAACAGGTGGAACTGGAAAATCTGAAATTGGTGATGCTCCATTTGGAGGTACTGATCCTGCCGATAATTCTGGAGTTTTAAGGTATGTTCGTCTCGAGTATACAGGTTTTGCTTTTAGCGCAACAAAGGAGTCAAATGGTTTGACAATGTATGGCGTTGGTAACGGCACAACTATTGAATATGTACAAACTTATAAAGGTGCGGATGACGGTTTCGAATGGTTTGGAGGTACTGTAAATGCAAAATATCTGGTATCTACAGCTAGTGAAGATGATTCTTTTGACTGGACTGACGGTTGGATTGGTAAAGGACAATTCTGGGTAGCATATCAAGATCAGACAGCCCCTAAAGCTGATGGTTCTGCCAATGGTGATTGCTTGATAGAGGCTGACAACCGTGAAGATAATTTCAAGAATACTCCCGTTTCTTATCCTACATTAGCAAACTTGACATTAGTTGGTAATAATGATACTAAAGATCAAAAAAGAGGAATTAGACTACGTGCTGGTACGCAGGTTAAAATGTATAATGTACTTGTAACTGGTAAACCAAGTTCATTGACAACAGCAACAGCCGAAACCGAACAAAGCTTCTTGGATGGTAAATCAATTGTTGAGTATCTATATGCAGATAAGGTGTTCAAGTATGAAAATAATGGAGTTTTAGATTTGGAATCCAAAACCGGAAATGCTATAAATCAGACTATAACATTTACCAATGGATATATAGGAACTGTAGCCGGTGGCAAAGACTTATCGTCTGATAGTTTCTTTACTAAAGCTGAATATAAAGGAGCTGTGCCAGCTAATAACGACTGGACTGCCGGATGGACTAAAAGATAACTTTCTTCCATACGTATATGCGAAAAGGGCAGGGGATATAATTCTCCTGTCTTTTTTATTTTAATATAGTGTTATATTTCAAAAACTTATTCCTATCTTTGCACCCGCTAATAACAATTATGTATAATTAAAATTAACAAAAGAAAGAAATGGCTACAAAGATCCGTTTACAAAGAAGAGGACGCAAAGGTTATCCTTTTTACCACATTATTATTGCAGATAGCAGAGCTCCACGCGATGGAAAGTTTATTGAGAAGGTTGGTTCTTACAACCCTAATACTGAACCTGCTACGGTAACTATCAATTTCGACAGAGCTTTGTATTGGTTACAAGTTGGTGCTCAGCCTACTGACACTACTCGTAATATACTTTCTGAACAAGGCGTTTTATTGAAAAAACACCTTCTTGGTGGTGTTGCTAAAGGTGCTTTCACTGAAGCTGATGCTGAAAAGAAATTTGAGGCATGGAAAGCTGAAAAGGAAAAAGGAACTCAAGCTGCCATCAACAAAAATGAGACAAAATTAAAAGCTGAGGCAAAAGCTCGTTTAGATGCAGAAAAAGCTGCTAACAAAGCAAAGGCTGATGCTGTGGCTCAAAAGAAAGCAGAAGAAAACGCAGCACAAGCAGAGGCTGAAGCCGTTGTAGAAGAAGTTGCAGAGGAAGCACCGGCTGTAGAAACTCCGGAAGCAGAAGCTCCTGCGGAAGAGAAAAGTGCTGAATAATAATAAGCCAGCATAAATGAGAAGCCCGATTCTACAATCGGGCTTTTTTTTATTAATAATTCAGCCAAACTGATGGCCATTATATATAAATAAAAAATGAGGGTATGTCAAAAGATAAAACTTTCGTCATATTTTTGAATAGTTTTCGATCCTATTAGCAAGGTATCTTATCTATCCTTGTTTGGTGTCTACCTCCCTCGAAATCGGTATTGAAGAAAGCAATAATCATATCATAAACTTCTTGTTGAGACACTATTCTTCCCGGAAGGGTGAGTATATTAGCATTATTATGTGCTCTGGCCAAATGTGCAATTTCTGCACTCCAACATAAAGCAGCGCGTACGGATTGATGTTTATTCAACGCCATATTTATGCCGTTCCCTGTGCCGCATATAGCGATACCAAAATCACAATCTCTATTGTCAATAGCACGACCCAGCTTATGTGCAAAGTCCGGATAGTCAACACTGTTAGAAGTATAAGTGCCAAAATCTATATATCTAATACCTTGCTCTTCAAAAAGCTGTATAATATACTTTTTTGTTTCAAAACCGGCATGATCACTAGCCAGCCCGATTGGTTTCTCACCTTGGGGAAATATAGCCATATTATTTCAAAAAGTCTTTAACCTGATTATATACATTTTCAGCAGTAAACCCGAGTTTTTCGTCTAGCACCTTATATGGAGCTGAAAATCCGAAAGATTTCATACCCCAGATACGTCCGTTAGCTCCAACTAACCCTTCCAGTGTGACAGGTAATCCGGCTGTTAGACCGAATATCTTTTTACCTTTAGGAATCACACTTTCTTGATATTCTTTACTTTGTGTGCGGAATAATCCTTCGGAAGGAACGGATATAATTCTCGATTTGATGCCGTCGTTAGCTAATAATTTGGCTCCTTTTACCAATGTAGATACTTCCGATCCGGAAGCTAATAAAATTACGTCGTAGTTATCTTCATCTTGAACGATGTAAGCACCTTTCTCTGTTTGCAACGCTTCTTGGTATCTATTTGTTTTCGCCGGAAGGTCATTTATGTTTTGGCGTGAAAATATTAACCCTGTTGGAGTCGATTTGTTTTCCATCGCCATTTTCCATGCTACCGTTGCTTCTGTAACATCCGCAGGCCGTAGTACCAGCATCGAATTGTGTCCATTATGGTTTTGCAGTTTCTCCATCAGCCTGATCTGTGCTTCTTGTTCAACAGGTTCGTGAGTAGGGCCGTCTTCACCTACACGGAATGCATCGTGTGTCCATATAAATTTAACAGGAAGCTCCATCAATGCTGCCAAGCGGATAGCAGGTTTCATATAATCTGAGAATACGAAGAATGTTCCGCATGCAGCAATAATACCTCCATGCAGTGTCATACCTATACATAAACAAGCCATCGTTAGTTCAGATACTCCTGATTGAAGAAATGCTCCGGAGAAGTCTCCTTTTTTCATAGCATGAGTTTTCTTCAAGAAACCGTCTGTTTTATCAGAGTTAGATAAGTCGGCCGATGAAACAACCATGTTTTCAACCTGTTGAGCTAATATACCTAATATTGTAGCAGAAGCTGCACGTGTGGCCTGATTTGGTTTCTGCTCAATTGCAGCCCAGTCAATGGGTGGGATATACCCGTCGAACCATTTTTGCATTTTATCAGCTAATTCCGGATTAGCTTTTGCCCAAGCATCTTTCTCTGCATATTTCTTGCTTGTTATTTCTTTTAATTCGGCAGCACGTTTCGCGTATAGTTCTTTTGTTTCAGAAAAGATTACAAACGGGTTTTCCGGGTCACCTCCCAGGTTTTCGATTGTTTTATTGAAGCTTGCTCCGGCACCGCTCAATGGCTGACCGTGAGTTTCAGTTTCATTCTCAAAGCTGGAACCGTCTTCTTTTACAGCACCTTTACCCATAATAGTTTTACCTATTATAAGTGTTGGCCTTTCTTTTTCAAGCTTACCTTCTGTCAGAGCAGCACGAATTTCGGTGGCATCGTTTCCTTTAATTGTGATAACTCTCCATCCCCAAGCCTGATATTTAGCTGCCACATCTTCTTCTGAGACATCTTTTGTCTTAGTTGAAAGCTGTATGCCATTAGAGTCATAAAACATAATTAAGTTATTGAGACCTAAATGTCCGGCAGTTCGTCCGGCACCTTGGGATATTTCTTCCTGTATTCCACCGTCTGAAATAAACGCATAAATCGTATGATCCATAACACTACCAAAACGAGTTTTTAGGAATTTAGCAGCAATAGCTGCACCCACGGCAAAGGTGTGTCCTTGTCCCAAAGGGCCCGATGTGTTTTCTATTCCACGTGTGATATCTCTTTCCGGATGTCCGGGAGTTATACTTCCCCACTGACGGAACTGTTGTAAATCCTCCATGTTGAATTTACCGACTAATGCCAAAGTCGAATATAGCATTGGCGACATATGACCGGGATCGAGGAAGAAGCGGTCGCGTCCTTCCCATGTAGGGTTTTGAGGATCGTATACTAAAAACTCGGAAAATAACACGTTGATAAAATCTGCTCCGCCCATAGCTCCACCCGGATGTCCCGAATTAGCCTTTTCAACCATCGAAGCCGATAATATGCGGATATTGTCCGCAGCTTTGTTTAATGTTTTAATGTTATTCATATTTATTATTATAATATTTCTTTTTTATACAAAAGTAAGGAATCTAGACTTATATAAAAAACAAAAAAAAGGAGAATTATATATAAATAAAACGAGGTGGTTTTTAAAACGATTTTTTATTCATTTGGTAAATCTATATTGATCGCCAGTCCTCCCATAGAGGTTTCTTTATACAAGCTCGGGAGATCGTGTCCTGTCTGTTGCATAGTTTTTACAACTTTATCAAAGTTGATGAGATGTTTACCGTCAGATAGCATGGCAAAAGAACAAGAGTCTAATGCCCGGGCTGCGGCAAAAGCATTTCTTTCTATACACGGTACTTGAACCAGTCCGCATACCGGATCGCAGGTTAGTCCTAAGTGATGTTCGAGTCCCATTTCGGCAGCATACTCAATTTGTTGTGTAGAGCCTCCAAATAATTGGCAGGCCGCCGCCGCCGCCATGGCGCAAGCCACACCAACTTCTCCCTGGCAACCGACTTCGGCTCCTGATACAGAAGCATTATGTTTAACAAGATTACCAATTAATCCTGCTGTAGCCAGTGCTCTCTTTATTTTTTGATCACTGTAATCGTGATTTGTTTTCAGATGGAATAATACTGAAGGTAAAACACCGCAAGAACCACATGTAGGAGCTGTCACAATTAGTCCGCCGCTTGCATTCTCTTCCGACACAGCGAGTGCGTATGAATATATAAGAGCGCGGCTTTTCATAGAGCCTTGATATCCTCTCGATTTTACATAATACATAGATGATTTTCTTTGCAATCCCAGGCCACCGGGAAGTAGTCCTTCGGCATCCATCCCTCTATGTATAGCAGCTTCCATTGTTTCCCATACAGTTCCTAAGTAGTCATATATCTCTTTGCCTTCTTTATCCTCTACATATTCCCAAAATGTTTTTCCGGTTTGCTGGCACCACTCGAGTATATCCTTCATTGTGGTTTTGTTATATATACTCTCGGTCACCACTTTCTTAGAACCATCGGACAGGTCTCCACCTCCTATACTATATATTATCCATTCATCATTTGGTTTGCCATTTTTAATTGCTTCAAACTTCATGCCATTCGTGTGGTACGGTAAAACTATTTCGGGTACCCAAACTATTTCAGACGAATAGGGATGTAAAGTTTTGATAATAGCGTCATCAGTCAAGTGTCCTTTGCCTGTAGCAGCAAGACTGCCATATAGAGTTACTCTGAAAGAGTCTGCATCAGCATTCTTTTCTTTAAACATCAGCGCGGCTTTTTGAGGAGCCATGGTGTGGCTGCTAGATGGTCCGTGCCCAATTTTATACAAGTTGCGAATAGATTCCATGATAGTTTTATGAGTATAACATTTTTTGATCAAATACAGTTTAGTTTCTTCTTTAGTGCAAAAGTAGCAATATTAAATTTTGTTAATCCCACAAAAAGCCTATTTATGAATTTTTAATTCTAAATCACAATTTATGTCTTATTTCAAAGGGTTACTGTTTATTCCTTTTCATCTTAATTTTGATAGAGAAGAATTTAGTGGTAATCTAATTTGTTGATAATCTGTATCCAGTTTTTATTAGGTTATTCAGAGAAAACCAAAAAGATAGGTGTCTGGTAATATATGCTGACAGATTGGTATAAAAAGAAATGTAATATTAATGCTTTTTCATATGTTGTACAACATGTTTTTTTGAGGGGAGAGATGGAAAGAGATAAGTATTTTTACAACGTTTTTGACAAGAACAATCTTCACTTAACCTAAACAACCATGAATTGGATACGTTAGTATCCGGGAGAAAGTCAGGGGGTAATTGAGTTCTGTTATGATTTAATTACTCCTTGAATTCTCCGAAGGGTGTGAAATAAATTATTGCTAGAGAATATATAAACTATAAAAAAATCTAATCTAAATTTTAATCAATGAGTACGGAAAAGAAAAATTATTTGTTACCCATTATTGTGATGATTTTCCTTTTTGGGATGATCTCCTTTGTGACCAATTTGGCGTCGCCAATGGGTGATATCTTAAAATTTCAGTTTAAAGTAGCAAACTGGATGGGTACGTTGGGTGTATTTGCCAACTTTATTGCTTATGCAGTAATGGGATATCCTGCTGGTAATTTGTTGCAAAAACTGGGATACAAAAAAACGGCACTTATCGCTATCGCTATTGGTTTCATAGGTGTAGGGATTCAAACACTATCTGGTACTTTAGAAAGCTTTGGTATCTATTTGTTAGGAGCTTTCATTGCCGGATTCTCTATGTGTTTGTTGAATACAGTTGTAAATCCAATGTTGAACTCTCTAGGTGGGGGCGGAAATAAAGGAAACCAATTGATTCAGATCGGTGGTTCATTTAACTCTCTTTGTGGAACCGCAGTTATTATATTGACTGGTATTTTGATTCCTGAAGGAATTAAGAATGCACAGATCAGTAATGTATTTCCATTGATGTATGCTGCTTTGGCTATCTTTGCATTTGCTTTTCTTGTAATTAGTCTGACTACTATTCCTGAAAAAGTGAAAGTGGAAGAAAAAGTTGTAGAAAAATCTAAATACAGTGCTTTGTCTTTCCGTCACTTTATACTGGGTGCAATTGGTATCTTCGTTTATGTTGGCGTAGAGGTAGGTGTTCCTAACGTATTGAACAAATGGCTTCAAAATCCGGATTTGGATATACTTGGCTTAGGCGGAAAAGGAAATGCCGAAGCTATCGCAGGGTCTGTAACTGCTACTTATTGGTTGATGATGTTAGTGGGTAGACTTTTGGGAGCAGCTATTGCGAGCAAAGTTTCTGCTAAAGCTATGTTGACTGTAGTGTCTATTGTTGGTTTGGTGCTAACATTAGCTGCTATGTTTGCTTCTAGCACTACATTTGTTGATCTGCCAGTATTCAAAAATGGAGCAGATGGTTTATTTGGACTGGAGAAAGTACCAATTAATGCAGCTCTTTTAGTACTTGTCGGTCTATGTACTTCTGTAATGTGGGGTGGTATCTTTAATCTAGCTGTAGAAGGCCTAGGTAAATTTACTGAAAAAGCTTCGGGTATCTTCATGGTAATGGTTTGTGGTGGAGGTATTCTTCCTCTATTACAAAATGGTATTGTGGATGCTACAGGAGGTGTAGGTTACCTTACAAGTTACTGGGTAATTGTAGTTGGTCTTGCTTATCTATTATTCTATGCTTTGGTTGGAAGTAAAAATGTAAATAAGGATATTCCGGTTGAGTAATCGTTTAAATATCATAAAAAGAAAAGCCTGCTAATTTTTAGCAGGCTTTTCTTTTTAGCTTATCTTTGCTGAACCAATAATAAAACGAAACTATGACGATTATATCTTTAATATCATCTGCTTTAAATATTCGTGAGTCACAAATAGGAAAAACTATAGAACTTTTAGATTCGGGAGCGACGATTCCCTTTATCAGCCGTTACCGAAAAGAAGTTACGGGAGGACTGGACGAAGTTCAGATAACAGCTATTAAAGAACATAATGATAAATTAAACGAACTAATAAAGCGCAGAGAAACAATTCTTAAATCAATTGACGAACAAGAAAAATTAACTCCGGAGTTAAAATCCAGAATTGAGAATTGTTGGAATGCCTCGGAACTTGAAGATATATACCTCCCTTATAAACCAAAACGGCAGACCCGGGCCGAAATAGCCCGTAAAAAAGGTTTGGAGCCTCTGGCGAATATAATAATGCTTCAGCAGCAAATAAACGTAGAAACAAAAGCTCAGGCATTTGTGAAGGGCGATGTGAAGGACGTAAAAGATGCAATTGCCGGAGCTTGTGATATTATAGCAGAGCAGATAAATGAGGATGAGTATGCTCGCAACGCAATACGTAATATCTTTCAACGGGAGGCTGTGATAACATCCAAAGTAGTTAAGGGAAAAGAGGAAGAAGGGGATAAATACCGCGATTATTTCGATTTCTCGGAGCGTCTGAGTAAGGCCACTTCCCATCGTATTTTGGCAATCCGGAGAGGAGAGTCGGAAGGTGTCTTGCGCGTAAATATTTCGCCGGACGAAGATGCAGCTTTAGAGCGATTAGATAAACGTTTTCTTAAAGGAGATAATGATAATGAGGCCACAAACTATGTTGCCGATGCGATAGAAGATGCATATAAACGATTGCTAAAGCCATCTATTGAGACGGAGTTTGGAAACTTATCGAAAGAAAAAGCGGATGAAGAAGCGATCAGGGTATTTGCTGAGAATTTGCGGCAGTTGTTACTGGCTCCACCGTTAGGACAAAAAAGAGTTTTGGGTATCGATCCCGGTTATCGTACGGGGTGCAAGCTTGTGTGTCTTGATGCCGAGGGAAATCTTTTGCATAATGAGACGATTTATCCGCATCCGCCGCAAAATGAGACTTCTAAAGCTGGAAGTAAGGTGGTGAAACTGGTGACAACATATAACATAGATGCCATAGCAATAGGAAACGGGACAGCTAGCCGCGAAACAGAACGTTTTATCACCAATCTGCGATATGAGAAAGTTGTTCAGGTTTTTGTCGTGAGTGAAAATGGAGCATCTATATATTCAGCATCAAAAACGGCTCGGGAAGAATTTCCAAATTATGATGTTACAGTAAGAGGGGCAGTCTCTATCGGACGTCGTTTGATGGACCCATTGGCTGAGTTGGTGAAAATAGACGCTAAGTCGATAGGAGTAGGGCAATATCAACATGATGTAGATCAAACAAAGCTAAAAAAGTCTCTTGATTTGACTGTTGAAAGTTGTGTTAATCTAGTTGGAGTAAATGTAAATACAGCAAGTAAGCATCTGTTGACTTATGTCTCCGGATTAGGCCCTGTTTTAGCTCAAAATATAGTGGATTACCGTGCTGCTAATGGTGCGTTCAAATCGAGAAAAGCACTAATGAAAGTTCCTCGTATGGGAGAAAAGGCTTTTGAGCAATGTGCGGGTTTCCTCCGTATTGCAGATGCTGAGAATCCTTTGGATAATTCGGCTGTTCATCCTGAAAGTTACCATATTGTGGAGGCTATGGCCAAAGAAATGAGATGCTCAGTGAAAGATCTGATTGATAATAAAGATTTGAAGAAATCATTAAAGTTGGATAAATATGTTACTGATAAAGTTGGTTTACCTACTTTAAATGATATTATGGAAGAATTGGATAAACCCGGGCGTGACCCGAGAAAAGGAATAAAAGTGTTTGATTTTGATCCGAATATACGTACAATAGAAGATTTAAGGGAAGGTATGACTCTTCCGGGTATTGTAACTAACATTACCAATTTTGGATGTTTTGTAGATGTGGGTATTAAAGAGAATGGCCTGGTGCATATATCTGAATTGACAGATCGGTTTATATCAGACCCTACCGAAGTTGTTGCACTGCATCAGCATGTCGAAGTGAAAGTTTTATCCGTAGACTTGTCTAGAAAAAGGGTGCAGCTGTCGATGAAGTCTTAAAACAATAAAGATTTACATTCCATTTTTCTGTTTTATTTTAACGCCTATGGAAACGGGACGTTATTAGTCATTGATATTTAGTATTACAAAATTGGGAATCAGGTATTAATCGATATAAAAAATATCTATCGGTTTTATCTGTAAAACTAAAATTTAGAGGAAAAGTCAAGCCCTTTTAGAATGAGATATTTTAAAGAATAAATAATATTAAAAACGGCCTGTTATAATAATAGTTTTTATAACTTTGTTCCTCAAAAAAAGTTGGATAATTAACACATCATGTCTTTAGAGAAAAGAATTAAAACAGCTTTGGTTTCAGTTTATCATAAAGATGGGCTAGATCATATTCTAACGAAATTAAATAGTTCCGGGGTTAAGTTTATTTCAACAGGCGGAACAAGGGGTTTTATCGAATCATTAGGCTTTCCCTGTGAAGCTGTGGAGGATATAACAGGTTATCCTTCGATTTTAGGTGGACGGGTTAAAACCCTTCATCCTAAAATATTTGGAGGGATTCTTTGCCGCCGGGAACTTCCTGAAGACGCAAAGCAAATAAAAGCATATGATATACACGAAATAGATTTGGTGATAGTCGATCTTTATCCTTTTGAGGAAACTGTAGGCTCAGGTGCAAGTGAAGAAGATATCATCGAGAAAATAGATATAGGTGGTATTTCTCTGATTCGTGCTGCTGCCAAAAATTTCAAAGATGTAATAATTGTTGCATCCAAACAGCAATATCAGCCATTGATGAATCTGCTGGAAGATAAAAATGGTGTGTCGGATATTTCAGATAGGAAATTCTTTGCAAAAGAAGCATTTGCCGTTTCTTCTTCATATGATTCGGCCATATTTAATTATATGGATGATAATGAAGGATCTGCATTTCGTCATGCTGAAGATAATGCTATGGTTCTTCGCTATGGAGAAAATCCACATCAAAAAGGTACGTTCTATGGAGATTTCGTAGCGATGTTTGATCAGTTGCATGGTCGTGAAATATCATACAATAATTTGCTGGATATAGAAGCTGCCGTTAGTCTAATAAGTGAATTTGATGAAACAACAGTCGCTATACTTAAGCATAATAATGCTTGTGGTATTGCATCCAGACCAACTGTTGTTGAAGCATGGAAAGATGCTTTGGCGGGAGACCCGGTTTCAGCTTTTGGTGGTATTATTATAAGCAATAGTAAAATAGACAAAATTGCAGCAGAGGAGATTAATTCTATCTTTTTTGAAATAGTAATTGCGCCCGAATATGATAAAGAGGCGTTACATATATTGGAACAAAAGAAAAATCGTATTATCTTAGTGCAAAAACAACAATTAGTCGGTGATAAGCAATTTCGCTCATTGTTGAATGGTGTTTTAGTACAAGATAAGGATTTGAGTATACAGTCGGCAACTGATTTAAAATTAGTTACTAACAGGCCTTTGCAAGGAACAGAGGAAGAAGATTTGCTCTTTGCTAATAAATTGGTGAAACATACCAAATCAAATGCTATTATCTTTGTGAAAAATAAGCAATTGTGTGCAGGCGGTACTGGTCAGACATCTCGCGTAGATGCTTTGAAGCAGGCCATAGAGAAGGCTAATGAATTTGGTTTCGACCTTAATGGGGCGGTTATGGCATCGGATGCCTTTTTCCCGTTTCCGGACTGTGTCGAAATAGCTGGGAACGTAGGTATTACTGCGGTTGTGCAACCTGGAGGGTCAATTAAAGATAACTTATCTGTTGAATATTGTAACGAACACAATATATCTATGGTAATGACAGGTGTACGCCACTTTAAACATTAATATTAATTTGTATATAATTAAATAATAAGGTAACAATCGGATATGGGATTATTCTCTTTTACTCAAGAAATAGCGATGGATCTTGGCACTGCCAATACTATCATAATACATCACGACAAAATTGTCGTAGATCAGCCTTCCGTGGTAGCTTTAGAACGGAAAACAGGTAAAGTAATAGCTGTAGGAGAGCAGGCACGCCAGATGCATGGGAAAACTCACGAAGATATTCGTACGGTACGTCCACTTAAAGATGGTGTGATAGCAGACTTTACTTCGGCCGAACAAATGATTCGCGGATTGATAAAGATGTTCAATAACAAAAGCCGTTTGTTCTCCCCATCGTTGCGAATTGTTATTTGTATACCATCTGGTAGTACAGAAGTGGAAACTCGTGCAATACGTGACTCGGCTGAACATGCCGGGGGACGTGATGTATATATGATATACGAACCAATGGCTGCGGCATTGGGTATTGGACTTGATGTACAGGCACCGGAAGGAAATATGATCGTTGATATAGGTGGTGGTACTACTGAGATTGCTGTTATTTCATTGGGAGGTATTGTCTCCAATAAGTCTATAAAGATAGCAGGAGATGACTTGACTGAAGACATACAGGAATATATGGGACGCCAGCACAATATAAAAGTTGGTGAGCGTACTGCTGAAAATATAAAAATAGCAGTGGGTGCAGCACTAACGGAGCTTCCGGAAGAGGATGTTCCGGAAGACTTTATTGTACATGGCCCTAATAGAATGACGTCATTGCCAATGGATATTCCTATTTCTTATCAGGAAATGGCTCATTGTCTTGATAAATCATTGTCAAAGATGGACTCGGCTATATTAAGTGCTTTGGAACAAACGCCGCCGGAATTGTATGCAGATATTGTTCGCAACGGGATCTATCTGACTGGTGGAGGTGCTTTGTTGAGAGGTTTGAGCAAACGGTTCTTCGACAGAATAGGTATACCTTTCCATGTGGCAGAAGACCCACTTCATGCAGTAGCTAAAGGAACCGGTATTGCATTGAAGAATATAGAGAAGTTTAACTTCCTGATGAGATAATTCCCTTCAGTTCATTAAACTTATAATGGAATTTATATTAGTATGGTTAATATAAATCGCAGATGAGATAATGCGTAATCTGATAAATTTTTTATTAAAAAACAGTTCATGGTTTGTTTTCATATTTCTTGAAATAATCTGTTTTTATTTTATCTTTAGCTCTAACTCTTTTCAAAAGAGTGTCTATTTCAACTCTTCCAATGAAATCACAGGAAGAGTTCATGCTATATCCGGTGGTATTCTCTCTTATTTTGGATTGAGAACAGAAAACGAAGAGTTGTTGAAGAAAAATGGAGAATTACAATCTCAGGTAAAAAGACTTCAGGATTATCTGTACAGTATTGAGAAGGATTCTCTTAAAACAACAGCTTTTCTAAATGATTCGTTGGGAAATAAGAACTCCCAGGAGTATATTACAGCCAGAGTGGAAAGTAATAGTATTTCTCAGGTTTATAATTTTATAATTGTAAATAAAGGTAAAAATAGCGGAGTCAAAAACGATATGGGGGCGATCTCTCCACAAGGGATAGTTGGTGTCGTTAGAGATGTTACTGATAATTATGCTGTTATTCAATCTGTGTTGAACCCCAATAGTCGTTTTAGTTGCAAAATATTGAGTTCAAATACAGCCGGTACGCTTATCTGGGAAGCTGGTGATCCAAGATATGTCAGTTTAACAGAATACCCTAAATATGAGAAAGTTGAAAAAGGGGATACAATTGTGACCAGTGGGTTCTCTGATATTTTTCCGGAAGGTATTTTTGTGGGAATTGTGGAAGATTTTAAAAGCGAAACTAATGATAATTTTTATACCATAAAAGTAAAATTATCTACAGATTTTGGTGCATTAAAAAATGTCCAATTAATCAGTATCAAAGACGAGGAAAGAAAAGAATTAGAGGAAAAAATTAAGAATGCTCAGAAGTAATACGCTAAAATATATTGTATTATTTATCATGCTTGTTCTGATACAAGTTTTGATATTAAATAGAATCTCTCTTTTTGGGTATGGAATCCCTTTTGTGTACATATATTTTGTACTAAAACTTCCTTTGGGTTGCAATAGAGGACTCGCCGCTTTTTCCGGATTTCTTATAGGGTTTACTATCGATCTTTTTTGTAATACTCCCGGATTAAATGCTGCGGCCACTACAATGATCGGATTCGTCTGTCGTCCGGTACAGAAGTTGTTCTTTACAGTAGACGATTATAATGATCAGATGCCTAGTATATCTTCCTTGGGGTCTGCATACGTAAAATATATGCTATTACTTGTCCTGGTACACCATGTGTTTCTAATTTCCGTAGAGTCGTTTTCATATTTCAATCCTCAGATACTTTTACTGCGAATAGTTATTTCTGTATTATTGACATCATTACTTCTTTTTGCATTTGAAGGATTCTACTTAAAAAAGAAAAACTCATGGCGAAAAACAACTTAGATCTTTCGAAAAGGAAGTATGTTCTTGGGGGCATAGTTTGCGTTGTAGTTCTTATATATATCCTTCAGTTGTTTAATCTGCAAATACTGACAAGCGAATATAAAGATTCTGCTGATGGTAATGCTTTTTTCAACAGAATGTTATATCCTGCCAGAGGAATTATCTCTGACCGGCACGACCGTATCCTCGTTTACAATCAACCTACTTATGATATCGTTTATATTCCCAAAGAAGTGCATGATTTGGACACGTTGGATTTCTGTAAAACGTTGGGCATAACAAAAGAATATTTTGATAAGCGGATTAGTGATATACGGGATAGGCGTTTGAATCCCGGGTACTCTACATATACGATGCAAACGTTTATGACACAGTTGACTATCCAGGAAAGTGGGCTGTTGCAAGAAAAATTATATAAATTTCCCGGATTTTTCATCCAAAAGAGAACACTCCGTCAATATAATTACCACAATGCGGGGCTTCTTTTAGGCTATGTTGCTCAAGTGAGTAAGACTCAGATTGAAAATGATAATTACTATATAAGAGGTGATTATGGTGGAAAATCAGGACTAGAGCTGTCTTATGAAAAGTATTTGCGTGGAGAAAAGGGCGTTGAAGTTCTATTGAGGGATGCTCATGGTCGTATTCAGGGAAGATATGAGAATGGGAAAAATGATATTGTGCCTATATCGGGTAAAAATCTCACACTATCCATTGATATTGACTTGCAAGCTTATGGTGAATACCTTATGCAAAATAAGGTTGGGAGCATTGTTATGATAGAACCATCGACAGGAGAGATTCTGTGCATGGTTACATCTCCGACTTACGATCCGGCAGTATTATTGGGACGCAATTTCAGCAAAAACTATAAAGAATTAGAGGATAACTCCCTGAAGCCTCTTTTTAATAGGGCTATACAAGGAATGTATCCTCCCGGATCGACATTTAAAACAACGCAAGGGTTAGTATTTCTCCAAGAGGATATAATAACTGAGAATACGATGTTTTCGTGTGCCGGGGGATATCCGCCGTTAGGAGGACGGCCAAAGTGCCATCCGCACGGATCTCCCTTGTCTTTGATACCGGCAATAGCAACATCATGTAACTCATACTTCTGCTATGGTCTTGCCAATATGCTTGGAAACCGCAAAAAATATAAAGATGTACAAACAGCTTTCGAAGTATGGAAAAACCATATGGTTGATCAGGGATTTGGCTATACATTAGGAGTAGACCTCCCTTCAGAAAAAAGAGGATTCATTCCTAACAGCAAAACCTATGATAAGGCATATCGGGGCAGCTGGAATGCGTCTACAATTATATCCATTGCAATAGGACAAGGTGAGGTTACGGCTACACCTTTACAAGTTGCCAATTTGGCAGCAACTATAGCAAACAGAGGATATTACTATGTGCCGCATGTAGTGCGGGAGATACAAAATACTCCTTTGGATTCTATCTACACACATAAACGTGATACAAAAATAAACAAAGCATATTATGAATCTATTGTAGAGGGAATGGCGCGTGCTGTCACAGGAGGTACGTGCCGTGGTGCGAATATACCGGATGTAGAGGTATGTGGAAAAACCGGTACAGCCGAAAACCCTCATGGAAAAGATCACTCTATATTTATGGGATTTGCGCCGAAGGATAATCCGAAAGTTGCTATTTTTGTAATTGTTGAAAATGCTGGATTTGGTGCTAGATTTGGTGTGCCTATCGGTCGTTTGATGTTACAGAAATATTTAAAGGGTGAAGTTCCGGCGAGTGATAAATATATAGAAGAAAATATGGCTAATTCGATAGTTCTTCCTCAAACGTTTATGAACTGGAACAGGGCCTTGAGAAATTCGGAATTACCTCTGCCTGCACAGGTTCAGGACGTTGTATCTGATTCAGGAATAGAACCATTTACCCCAATAGAAGAATAAGACGAATGTACGAAAGAGAAGAAGAATATATAAAAAAAAGCATAGACTGGTTTACAATAGCATTGTATCTTATAATGGTATTGTCTGGCTGGTTTAGTATCTATGGGGCGAGTTACAATTACGAGCATGCCACCAGTATGTTCGACCTGTCAGGAAGGGCGGGGATGCAATTGGTTTGGATAGGGACATCATTAGTGCTCGGGTTCGTAATACTAAAGCTGGATAGCAATTTATATGATATCCTTGCCTATTACATATATGCCATATTTATATTACTTCTTATAGCCACTATCTTTTTGTCTACGGATATAAGAGGATCAGGTTCGTGGCTAAAAATAACAGATTCGATACAGATACAGCCTGCCGAATTTGCTAAGTTTTCGGTTGCATTAGTGCTTGCTAAATTTATAAGCAGCTATAATTTTAAGTTGCTTGCGCCTAAAAATCTGATGATTATAGCAGGATTGATTTTGTTACCGATGCTACTGATCGTTCTCCAAAATGAGACGGGTTCAGCCCTTGTATATTCGGTTTTTATATTAATGTTATATAGAGAAGGGTTGCCTGGTATTATACTGTTTTTAGGTGGAGCTTTGATTGTGTTTTTTGTTATAGGATTAAAGTATTCGTCTACAGATATAGGTGTTATTTCCACCGGAGAGTTTATTACAATAATACTGTCGATATTAATAAGTGCAGGATTTTTGATAAGTTTCCGTAGAGACTCGAATACAGCTCGTAATATCATTTTAGGATTGATATTAATTATGGGCATTGGGTATTTCGTTTCATTGTCGGGTGTCGCAGTCGATTTTGGTATATTAGCTCTTGTCGCTGTCGGCGCAATGTCTGTATATCTATTATTTTTGGCTAAAAAATACTGGTCGAAAGTATATTTGTTGACAGCCGTTTTTGCAATAAGCAGCGTTTTACTAATCGGCTCTGTCGATTACATCTTTACAGATATCATGCAACCTCACCAGCAAATGCGTATTAAGGTAACGCTAGGTATGGAGGATGACCTTATGGGGGCAGGATATAACGTCAATCAGTCTAAGATTGCTATTGGCTCAGGCGGCTTTTTGGGTAAAGGATATTTGAATGGAACACAAACCAAACTTAAGTATGTACCGGAGCAGGATACTGACTTTATATTTTGTACTGTAGGAGAAGAGCAAGGCTTTGCCGGATCAGTATTTGTCTTATTATTGTTTTCGGCGTTGATACTCCGTCTTATTTTTTTAGCTGAGCGACAGAAAAATACTTTTGGACGTGTTTATGGGTATTGTGTGGCCTGTATTTTGTTTTTCCATATGGCTATCAATGTAGGTATGGTCATTGGGCTGACTCCGGTAATAGGTATTCCGTTGCCTTTTTTCAGTTACGGAGGATCTTCTCTATGGGGGTTTACAATCCTGCTGTTTATCTTTTTGCGCATCGATATGGCAAGAAAACGAAGGTGATGGATACAACTATGAAACTAATTAAGAAATAAAATTAAAACATGAAAATAATATCATACAACGTTAATGGAATTCGTGCTGCTGTTAATAAAGGATTATTTCAGTGGATTGAAAAGGAATCGCCGGATATTCTCTGTTTGCAAGAAATAAAGGCAGTCGAGGATCAAATAGATCTAATCACAATACAATCGTTAGGATATAATTATTATTTCCACCCTGCCGAGAAGAAAGGGTATAGTGGAGTAGGCATCCTCACAAAACGTAAACCTGATCTGGTAAAAGTCGGTATGGATATGCACATATACGACAGGGAAGGACGTGTGCTTCGTGCCGATTATGGAGACATGACCGTAATATGTGTTTATATCCCTTCGGGTACGATGGGAGATGTGCGTCAGGATGTAAAAATGAAATTTCTTGCAGATTTTTCTCTGTTTATAGATAAGTTGCAGAAAGAAAGACCGAATATTTTGATTTGCGGAGATTATAATATCTGTCATAAACCTATTGATATAAACCATCCTGAGAAACATCTGAAAAGCTCAGGCTTTTTACCCGAAGAACGTCAGTGGTTTGATGAATTTATTGCTACAGGTCTGATTGATACTTTCCGTGTTTACGATCAGAGCCCCGAAAAATATAGTTGGTGGAGTTATAGGGCAGGAGCCAGAGGTAAGAACCTTGGTTGGCGTATTGATTATCACATCATATCAGAATCTGCCCGTGGACGCTTAAAAGGGGCATCAATTATGACTGAAATTGATTTCTCAGATCATTGTCCTATAGTTGTAGAGTTGGATTTTTGAAAAAAACATTTTTAAATAATATTGTCAATATTTTATATTTATTAGTAATATATATACCTTTGGACTTATTTTTTATAAAACTAATATACCTTAATCAAATGAAGTCATACTTTTTACTTTTTATCTTTATTGTGGGAACGTATTCTGTGCACGCACAAAAAAAAGATGAGTATATTGTTGTTGAATCAGCAAAATCTCCTATAAAAATGGGGCAGGGGAAATACGATAATTCTTTTCTATCACACTTGAGTATTGCTCTCAGAGCTTCAACTCTAGGCGGTGGAATACAGGCTGCAACGCCAATCAATGACTATTTTAATCTGAGAGCGGGACTTGACCTTATGAATTTTAAGACAAGTAGTATCAATATTTCATTGGATGATCCGGATGGAGCATTTAATCAGGCGTTAGGATATACACCTGATTATAAGATGAAAGGAAAACTAAATCTTACTCATGGAAATGTTTTAGTAGACTTCCATCCGACAAAAGGAATATTCCATCTTACAGCAGGATTTTATATTGGAACAAACAAAGTTAAGGCTGATGGGATGCTGGTTGACCCTGATGGAAAGAAAGCTGAATTAAGGCCGGGACAGTCATGGCCCACAATTAATTTTGACGGACATCAACTGGAAATAGATGATGCTGACTTAAATGCAGAACTTCAATTGGGGAAGGTTATTAAGCCTTATTTCGGGCTTGGCCTCGGACGGGCAATAGCTCACAATCGTGTTAGTTTTAAGTTTGAATTAGGAGCATTGTATCAGGGAGATTACACATTGAAGCAGAATGGGAAAAAGATAGATGCCAATAAGAATTTATCTGAGAATTTTGATGATGTGGATAAATATACTAATTTGCTGAAATGGTGGCCTATGCTTAATTTCCAAATTTCGTACAGGATATTTTAATCTGTTTTATGATAGAATAGATTTGTATTGCAAGCTGTATTTATATTGGGATAAATCAATAATTGTTTGTGAGATATAGATTTAATAAATAACTAATAGCCTGTCATAAGCAGGCTATTTTCTTTTTTATTTACTACTTTTGTGAACGAAAGTCTTTTTGGCTTTTGAACATATAGTATATCTCAGTGTTAAAGTAACAGGAATACTGAGGTTTTATTTAAATAATATAAAATTAAAAATGGCAAATTTATTAAATATAAAGAATTTACATGCCAATGTTGAAGGCAAGGAAATTTTGAAAGGATTGAATCTTGAAGTTAACGAAGGCGAAATTCATGCTATAATGGGTCCTAATGGTGCAGGCAAGAGTACACTCGCGTCTGTTTTGGTAGGAAATCCAAATTTTGAAGTAACGGAAGGTGAAGTGAACTTTAGAGGCCATGATCTTTTGGATATGGACCCGGAAGACCGGGCACGGGAAGGTCTTTTTCTTAGTTTCCAATACCCTGTGGAAATACCGGGTGTAAGCATGACAAACTTTATGCGTGCATCTCTTAATGAAATACGTAAACATAGAGGTGAAGACCCTATTTCAGCTTCTGATTTTCTAAAAATGATAAAAGAAAAAAGAGAATTGGTAGAATTAGATAAAGACCTTGCAGGACGTTCTGTCAATGAGGGTTTTTCAGGAGGAGAGAAGAAACGTAACGAAATATTCCAGATGGCGATGCTGGAGCCTAAACTGGCTATTCTTGATGAAACAGACTCAGGTTTGGATATAGATGCTCTTCGTATAGTTGCAGCGGGAGTTAATAAACTTAGAAGTAAAGACAAAGCAACCATTGTAATAACCCACTATCAGCGTTTACTAGACTATATTAAGCCTGATTTTGTACATGTGTTGTACAAAGGACGCATAGTGAAGAGTGCAGGGCCTGAATTGGCTTTAAAGCTCGAAGAAAATGGTTATGACTGGATTATTAAAGACATTCAAGAATGATAGAACAACAATATATAGATATATTTAACCAGTACCGGGATGCGATTGATTCCAAATCGGTGGCTGTGTTAAATAATCTTCGCGAAAAAGCTTTGGACGCTTTTCAAAAACAAGGTTTTCCTACAAAAAAATTAGAAGACTACCTCTATTTGGATATTGCTGCCGAATTTATGCCTGATTTTGGGCTTAATCTGAATCGTGTGCCATTTGCCGGTAATCCTTATATGGCTTATAGATGTGAAATTCCGAACATGACTACAAATCTTTATTTTGTATTGAATGATTTGTTTCACGAAGAGCATAAGCCTAAAGTAGAATATCCGGAAGGTGTTTTTGTCGGTAGTTTCAAACAATTTTCGAAACAAAACCCCGGTACATTTACTAAATATTACGGGCAAATAGCTGATCTTTACAATAATGGTACTGTAGCTTTCAATACAATGTTTGCTCAAGACGGTTTTGTCATTTATGTTCCTAAAGGAGTCATTGTTGAGCAGCCAATACAGCTGATTAATATACTAAAGAGTGAGTTTAACTATCTGGTAAATCGTCGTATTTTAATTATAGCAGAAGATGATACTCAGGTTAAACTATTAATATGTGATCATACGGTTGACGAATCTCAGTTTTTAGCTACACAGGTAACAGAAATATTTGCTGGAAAGAATGCTATTGTAGATTATTATGATCTGGAAGAAAACTCGGATAAAGTAACCCGCCTTACCAATACATTTGTACATCAGGAGGAAGCATCCAATGTACTGGTGAATAATATGACATTGAACACAGGTGTAAGCCGTAACAATTATCATGTTAAACTGAGAGGTGAGCATTCCGAAGCTTATGTTTGCGGTATGGTGATTGCTGACAGAAATCAGTATGTCGATAACTTTGCTTTTCTGGATCATGCTAAGCCACATTGTACTAGTACTCAGTTGTTCAAATACGTATTACAGGACGAAGCCAAAGGCGCTTTTTGCGGAAGAATTTTAGTGGAAAAAGATGCGCAAAAAACACTGGCATATCAGTCGAATAATAACCTGTGTATATCACCCACAGCCCATATGTATGCTAAGCCACAGCTGGAAATATATGCTGACGATGTAAAGTGTTCGCATGGTTTGACAACAGGCCAGTTAGATGAGGAAGCACTACTATATCTGCGTTCCCGCGGGATTGGAAAAGATGCTGCTCGTTTGCTATTGATGCAAGCTTTCACAGCCGGTGTATTGGAGCATGTGCGTATTCCTCGACTGAGAGACAGATTGGCTGATTTGGTTGAAAAACGTTTTAAAGGCGAATCTGCACGGTGTAGAAACTGTGCTGTATGTAAATAAGTTTGTAGTCGTAAATTAAAAGTTATGAGTTATGAGTGGCAAAAATGAAAATGCTGTCGACTTCTGACTGTTAACTGCTAACTGTATAAAATGGATATAGACAAAATAAGATCTGATTTTCCTATCCTATCTACTACCGTTTATGGCAATCCCCTCGTATATTTAGACAATGGGGCGACAACTCAAAAGCCTAAATGTGTTGTAGAAGAAATAGATAAAATATATTACACCACGAATGCGAATGTGCACCGTGGTGTACATTATTTAAGCCAAAAAGCTACCGACTTGGCCGAGGAGTCACGTGTGGTAGTTCAACAATATATAAATGCAGAGCATAGCCGGGAGGTAATTTTCACAAAAGGTACTACCGAATCGATCAATCTTGTGGCGCATAGCTTTTGCCGGCAATTCTGTAAAGAAGGTGATGAAATTATTATTTCAGCCATGGAGCATCATGCTAATATTGTGTCATGGCAGTTACAGGAAACAATTAAGGGTATAAAGATCAAAGTTATTCCGATAAATGAAAAGGGGGAGTTGATATTGGATGAAATGAAAAAACTCATTTCTACCAAAACCCGTTTGATTTCTGTGACTCATGTATCGAATGTCCTTGGTACGATTAATCCGATAGAAGAAATAATCGAAATAGCCCATAACCATGATATTCCGGTATTGATTGATGCGGCACAGTCTGTACAGCATATGGTGATTGATGTGCAGAAGCTGGATTGTGACTTTCTTGTTTTCTCAGGACATAAAGTATATGGGCCGAATGGAGTAGGGGTGCTGTACGGCAAAGAAAAATGGCTGAATCAGATGCCTCCGTATCAAGGAGGAGGAGAAATGATCGGTCATGTTTCATTCAAAGGAACTACATTTAATGAGCTTCCTTTCAAGTTTGAGGCCGGAACTCCTAACTATCCGGATGTGATTGCGTTTGCCAAAGCATTAAATTATATAAAAAATATTGGCCTTGACTCAATAAAATCATATGAAGATGAGTTATTACAATATTGTTCTGATGAATTGACCAAGATTGAAGATATTCGCATATTTGGAACTTCTGAAAAGAAATGCAGTGTTATATCCTTTTTGGTTGGAAATATTCATCATTACGATATGGGAATGCTTTTAGATAAAATGGGAATTGCCGTCCGTACAGGGCATCATTGTGCACAACCGCTTATGGAAGAGCTTGGTATAGAAGGTACCGTGAGGGTGTCTATTGCATTCTATAATACAAAAGAAGAGATAGATCGGCTTATAACAGGTATAAAGCGTGTAGTCACTATGTTCGGCTGAAAATCTCAAAAATATATAATTGTAAAAGTTTATTTTTAAATTATAAAAGCTTTGTGTAAATTTGCAAACTAATTTTATATAGAATGAGAATCAAAATTCTGTGCGCCTTTTTATTAGCTATGGTATTGGTTTCGTGCGGGGAGTATAATAAAATATTGAAAAGCCGTGATGCTGAATTGAAATATACATATGCAAAGAAATACTTCGATGAGAAAAAATATGGTAGATCAATAACATTGCTTGATGAGATTCTCTCGGCGTATGCAGGATCAAGTAAAGAACAGGAAATTCTGTATCTCCTGGCTCAGTCTTATTTCTACGATAAAGATTACACTACTGCAACACAGTATTACACCAGATATTATAATAAATACCCTAAAGGCGATTATGCAGAGCTGGCTCGGTATAATGCAGCATACGGACTGTATTTGGATTCTCCGGATGCCCGTCTGGATCAGACCAGTACGATAAAGAGCATACAACAATTCCAGACATTTTTAGAGTATTTTCCTCAAAGTTCAAAAGCTCCTGAAGCTCAGGATCTAATGTTCAAATTGCAGGAAAAACTTGCATATAAAGAATTTCTGGCTGCCCGCCTATATTTTAATCTAGGACTTTATAATAGAGATAACTATTATGAATCGTGTATAGTAACAGCTAAAGAAGCTCTTAAAAGCTATCCATTCTCTGAATTTACAGAAGAATTTCAGATATTGATTGTAAGGTCTAAATATGAATCGGCTGTATATAGTGTCGATCTGAAGAAGCATGATCGTTATAGAGAATTGATAGATGAGCATTTTAACTATAAGAATATGTTTCCAAGTGGTAAATATACAAAAGAGTCGGAGGGATATTATCGTAAGGCTTTGAAAGAATTAGGTCAGCAGGTAGATGAAGCTACTAATGAAGCTGTAAAACAAGAATTGAAAAAATAATCAAATTATATACAAAAGAACTATGGATTATAGAAAATCAAGTGCGGCAAGTAATACCGTTACAAGAGATATGATGAGCCTTTCGGAAGAAACAGGTAATGTATATGAAACTGTGAGAATTATAGGTAAACGTGCTAACCAGATTGCTGTGGAAATGAAGCAGGATTTGGATAAAAAGTTGCAGGAATTTGCTTCATATAATGATAATCTGGAAGAAGTATTCGAAAACAGAGAGCAGATTGAGATATCTCGTTATTATGAGAAATTACCTAAATCGACTTTGATAGCAGCTCAAGAGTATGTAGAAGGCAAATTGTACTATAGAAATCCAAATAAGGATAAAGATAACTTCTAATGATACAACGGATTCAATCTGTATATTTACTTTTAGCCGGTTTGCTAATGGCAGCGGCTACTTTTTTCCCTTTATTAGAATTGGCAGGAGAAGGTAAATTTACATATATATTTTCATCGTTAGGAATCGGTCAGCTATTTACTGTGCAATATCCTACATGGGGTGTTGTGTTTTTTGCAGGACTGAGTGCTTTGTTAGCATTGATTAATATTTTTTTATACAAAAAACGAAAATTGCAGATGAAAGTCGGTACTTTGACTTCTCTATTGATATTGTTTTTTTATGTAACTCTTTATGTATATTTCAATGCTTATACTGTAAAATATGGTCTTACGTTTTCTTCTTTTCAATTTGGATTGATTTTGCCGGTAATAGCTTTAATTTTTAATGTTTTAGCTATATTGAGGATAAAAAAAGATGAGAATTTGGTAAAATCATTGGACCGGATACGATAAGAGCTATTTTGAATATTAAATAGAAAGCCTGATAATTATAATTTATCGGGCTTTTTCCATTCTATACTTCTTGGAAAAAGAAAAGCAACCGGTCAGGTTGCTTTTTCTACTCAATATATTTATGAAACCACATTTGATTAATAGCGAGCTTCTACTGCGCTCCAATCTATAATTTTCCACAACTCAGCCAAATGGTCAGCACGACGATTCTGGTAATCCAAGTAGTATGAATGTTCCCACACGTCGAATCCAAGAAGTGGAGTTAATCCTTTTGTGATAGGGTTGCCTGCATTTGCTTCTTTTGTAATCTGCAATTTACCTGCACTGTCTTTGGCCAACCATACCCAACCTGAACCAAATACACTTACACCTGCTGCATTAAACTCTTTCTTAAAGTTTTCAAATGATCCGAAAGCAGCATTAATGGCTTCAGCTAGTTTTCCTTTAGGTTCACCTCCTCCGTTAGGACTAAATGAAAGGAAATAAATATTGTGGTTAAGAGTTTGACCTGCATTGTTGAAAATAGCACCGTCGCTTTCTTTTACAATTGTTTCCAGATCTGCATTTTCAAACTTTGTACCTTGGATAAGATTATTCAGATTGGTAATATATGCTTGAAGATGTTTTCCGTAATGGAAATCAATAGTTTGCTGACTGATAACTGGTTCTAAAGCATTTGTTGCATATGGCAACTTAGGTAATTCAAATTTCATAGCTTTTGTTTTTTGATTGTTATTATTAGAGTTTATATTTTGTGCGTATGCAGAATTTAGAAGTAATCCTGATAGCATTATGCATGTTAAAAATATCTTTTTCATACTATATTCTTTTATGATACACTACAAATTTAACAATCTTAATTCGATTTTTGTTTATAAAGCAGCTAATAATCCTTATAAATTGTTTTTAATAAGATATTGTTTAAATCTATAATGTCTGGTGTGTGATTTGTATTATATATGAATAAATATTTGGAATATTATTATAAAACTACTTAAGATGCTGTTTTTAAAGCAAAGCCATAATTTATTCTCAAATAAATATGTATTTTTGCTTAAAATAAATAGGACAAATGTTTTTTCTTGACGCATCATCTATATTATCCGAAGTTATAGAAGAAAATCATCAACTAATTCCTGTCATTAATAGATTTGGAATAAAGCTTGGGTTGGGTGATCAAACGATTGGTGAGATATGTTTGTCAGCTAAGATAAACAGTGATTTCTTTTTGGTGATTCTGAATACTTTTCTGAATGAAGAATATTTTCCGGAGAAAAAACTTCAAAAATTTGATATCGAACTTGTCGTAAATTATATTAAGCAGACAGATGCTTATTTGATTCATGGACAATTGTACAATTTAGAAAAACATTTGAAGGCATTCATATCGATGAGTGATCCCAATAATTCTCAATTGAAGTTGATAAATCGTTTGTTTGACGAATTTAAAGGTGAACTGATAGGACAGATAGAGCAAGGAATGGTAAAAGGAAATGCGTCGCTGGCGTTGCTTACCGATCTTAAAAGTATTATCATAAAGCATATCTCGGGAAACTTCAATGAGAATATGTGTTATGCTGTAATATTTACTATTGATAGTTTTCAAAAGGATTTGGAAAAACATAATCGGATCAGAGAGAAAGTGCTAAGGCCGATGATTGAAGACCTCTCGGAATCGGGGCTAGAAGACTTTCAGGAGTTGATTGCCGCCAGTCATGCACTTAAAGAGAATAAAACCCAGGCTTTGTCGCAGCGAGAATTAGATGTATTGCGTCTGGTTGCTTTGGGGTTCTTGAATAAAGAAGTTGCCGATAAACTTAATATAAGCCTGAATACAGTATTATCTCACCGGAAGAATATAACGGCTAAACTTGGAATTAAAACCGTCTCTGGGCTTATCTTTTATTGTATTACACGTGGCTATATATCGGCTGACGAAATAGAATTATAAATATGCATAAACTAAACAGATACATCTCTATAGAGATAGTGTTCGCAATATTACTTATTGTTGCGTTCTTTTTACCCTGGCTTGATTGGGGACTTCTTAAAAAAACAGGATGGGATATTCCCGGTTTTCAGCAAGGGATGACCAAAACTACTAATTTTATTAAATTCTTTTCAAAGAATAAAGAGTCGGAGTATACGGCTTATGTAGTTTTCTCTATACCATTCTTAAGTGTGATTGTTTGCCTCTTGTGGATATGGTTGAAACAGAAAGCGGCTCGTTTCTTTTTATTGATCACAGGTATATTGGGTATTGCTATATCAATTAATTTGTTCTACAAGTTGCCTAAAGCTGGGAGCGGGGTATACTTACTCTGTGTAGTTTCCGTTTTATCTGTTATATATTGTATACTGATGTTACGGAAGAGAAAAAAGAAAGAGGAGATAATTGATGTCGATAAATCAGAATATATAGACGCTGAGATATAAAATAAAAAACACCGGAAACAATCCGGTGTTTTTCGTTATGTAAAATCACGTTTTATTTAGTGATACGCTCTAGCCATTTAAGCATGAATAGCATTGTAAACATAGATATACAACATGCTGTGACAAATACGACCCATGTTGCCCAGATTGGGATGTGCTCATATAATATAGCTCCTATAAATAGTAATTGATTACCTAAGGCTGTGGCTCCTAACCAACATCCTTGCATTATGCCCTGATATTGAGGTGGCGCCACTTTTGATACAAATGATATTCCTAATGGACTGATAAATAGTTCAGCTATAGTCAGTATTAAATATGTTCCTATAAGTAAAAATGGAGTAACCCGTGCCGAATCGGCCAATCCTCCCATGGCTTTTACTTCAGCCGAAAGCGGTAGACCTAAAGACCCAATAGTCATAACAACATAAGCTAGTGCCGCAATACCCATACCTATTGCTATTTTTTTAGGAGCTGAAGGTTCAATTCCTTTAGCGCGTAGCCAACCAAATACGGCAAGAACGATTGGGGTTAATAGTACAACAAACAGAGGATTGAATGATTGGAATAATTCAGCTCCTTCCAGAGTTACTAATCCCAAAGGAAGTTTCATCGCGCTTAGATCTGTATAATCATTAGCAAAAAAAGTGAGTGTCAGACCATTTTGATGGAATGAGAACCAGAAGAAAATAACCACAGCGAATACAGCAAACAAAGCATATAGGCGTTGCATTACTTCTGAACGATCCATTGGTTTTGTTTCTGTAGCAGTTTCATCGGTTTTTAAAGCTGCCTTTTTGAGCGCCGGATCAGGAAAACCTTTTTTATTGATACTATATACAATAAAAGAAATGATCATAGCGAAGATAGCGACACCAAACGCATAATGGAAACCTGTGTTGAATACTGCTAAATATTCGTTGGCAAATGCGGTAAGGTCTGCTACATTTCCATTCAGGCTCGCTGCCGGAGCTAATTGAGAATAACGCTGTGCGGCTTCACCCGAAAGGGTACCGGCTAAATGTTGGTGACAAAGGGCAGGGAGGTCTGGATTATAAACAAAACCATTTATTTTAACCCACCAGTTTCTCACAAATACAGCAATTAGTGGAGCAAAAATGGCTCCTACGTTAATAAACATGTAGAATAAAGAAAAACCGGAATCACGCATTTTTCCGTATTTTTCATTGTCGTACATTTGACCAACTAATGCTTGTAAATTACCTTTAAACAATCCATTTCCAAAAGCTATAACAAACAAACCGAAGCATGTAAGCGTCAGGTATAATCCAAGGCTAGGAACCGGCGTAGGTGTCGGAATTGCAATTAGCAGATAACCTATAGCCATTAATACTATACCTACCTGAATGGTACTTTTATACTTTTTTGTCTTATCGGCAATAAGTCCCCCGATAAGTGCAAATGCATAAATACAAAAGTAAAAAACGGAGTATATTATACCTGCATTTGATTTCTCTAATCCAAATTTTGACATCAGGAAAAGGGAAAGAATAGCCATCATAATATAGAAGCCAAAACGTTCTCCCATATTAGATAATGAGGCGGCTAACAAGCCTTTAGGATGGTTTTTAAACATAAGGTTAAAATTTAATTAATATTATAGTTCTATTTTATTTCTGTCCGTCTGTACAAAAGTAAGAAAATATACCGTACAAATATTTGTCTGACTACATTTTAGGGTATGAATTCCTGCTTTTACAATAAATATTAGTCTTCTTCTATTACCAGATTGTCGATGATAAATTCCTGACGTTCCGGTGTATTTTTCCCCATGTAGAAGTTAAGCATATTCGTTACCAGGTCTTCTTTTTTCATCGATACGCGGTCGAGCCTTATATCTTTGCCTATAAAGTGAGTAAATTCATCAGGTGATATCTCGCCCAATCCTTTAAAGCGTGTTATCTCCGGATTAGCTCCCAGTTTGTTTATAGCATTAATGCGTTCCTCCTCTGTATAGCAATAAATAGTCTCTTTCTTATTGCGCACACGGAACAATGGCGTTTGAAGAATATATACATGATTTTTCTTTATCAGATCTGGAAAGAATTGCAGGAAAAAAGTAAGTAATAGCAACCGGATGTGCATACCGTCCGTATCAGCATCGGTTGCTATAATAATTTTATTGTAGCGCAAACCATCCAATCCGTCTTCTATATTCAATGCTGCCTGCAACAGATTGAACTCTTCATTTTCGTATACGATCTTCTTTGTCAGGCCAAAACTGTTGAGAGGTTTACCCCTTAAGCTAAACACTGCTTGCAAGTTTGGATTGCGGCTTTTGGTTATGGAACCACTGGCAGAATCACCCTCGGTAATAAAGATGCTGGTTTCATCTAAATTATCACCTTTCGAATCATTGTAATGTATACGGCAATCGCGAAGCTTTTTATTATGTAAGTTCGCTTTTTTCGCACGTTCACGAGCCAGTTTGGTAACACCGGCTATAGCTTTGCGTTCTTTTTCCGATTCCAGTATCTTTTTCAATAATGCATCGGACGTTTCAGCATGCTTATGCAGATAGTTGTCGAGTTCCTTTTTCAGGAAGTCCCCAATGAACTTTTGAACCGAAGGACCACCGGGACCCATATCCTTCGATCCTAATTTAGTCTTTGTTTGCGATTCAAAAACAGGTTCTTCAACTTTAACGCTGATGGCAGCTACAATACCGCTGCGTATATCGGCATAGTCGAAATTTTTATTGTAAAACTCTTTTATAACACGTGAAAGCGATTCACGAAAGGCCGACTGGTGTGTCCCCCCTTGAGTAGTATGCTGTCCATTAACAAAAGAATAATATTCTTCACCGTATTGGTCTGTATGAGTAATAACCACCTCTATATCCTCATCCTTAATATGGATAATCGGATATAGTGGTTCGGAAGTCATATTTTCGTTCAATAGATCGACGAGACCGTTCTTTGAAAAGAATTTTTTACCGTTATATATTATAGTAAGCCCTGTATTCAGAAAAACATAGTTCTTCAATAAGCTTTCCACATAGTCGTCACGGAAAGCGTAATTTGTAAAGATGGCGTCGTCAGGAATAAATTCGATAGATGTACCATTTTCATATGTTGTCGGTTGAATGCTACTCTCTTGAGTAACAATAGCCCTGCTATATTCTACAGCAGTAGTTTGCCCATCGCGAAAACTCTGTATTGTAAAATGGTTGGATAGAGCATTGACGGCCTTTATACCAACACCATTCAAACCTACTGATTTTTTAAATGCTTTGGAGTCATATTTAGCTCCGGTATTCATCTTGGAAGAAACATCTTTAACTTTTCCCAACGGAACACCTCGTCCATGGTCGCGTACTTTGACTTTACCTTCTTCTATCGTAACATCTATAGTCTTTCCGAATCCCATCATATATTCATCGATGGAGTTATCCAAAACTTCTTTAAGTAAAACATAGATGCCATCATCAGCAGATGAACCATCTCCCAGCTTGCCAATATACATGCCGGGGCGACGGCGGATGTGCTCTTGCCAATCAAGGGTTTTTATATCATCATCTGAATAATTTATTTCGGGTAAATCAATTTTCTCTTCTTCCATATATTCCTTCTCCATAAATTGAGTTGTAAAAATATAAAAAAATAATCGGAACTGAAAGCCTCTATTCGCAGCTGTTTTACATATTTTTTACTTCTGCTATTTTTTTGTAAATTTGCTTAAGCATTAACTGTGAAAATCATGGATAAACGTGTTGCCATATTAGGCATAGACCTACAACGGGACTTTACGACACCTTCCGGTGCTTTATTTGTACAGAATGCAGATGTGGATGTAGTTCGTGCCGCAGACTTTATATGTAAGAATAATCAGGAAATAAGCTATGTTGCATTAACTCTGGATTCTCATCAACCCATACATATTGCGCATCAATGTTACTGGAAAAACGAAAAAGGTGAATTCCCCGAATTATTTTCAGTAATCAGTGCCGATGATGTAAAAGCCGGGAAGTGGAAGCCCCAATATAATGAAGAACGTGCTTTATGCTACTTAGAACAGCTTGAAGCAAAGGATGAAGTTTGTACTATATGGCCAATGCATTGTATTTTGGGCACTGCAAACTGGGCTATAGACGCGAATATTACAGATGCTCTTGCTGAGTGGGCAATAAAAAATAGTAAAGCGTACGAATTGTTTTATAAAGGATATTCTCAAAGCACTGAACATTACAGCATATTCAGAGCTGCAGTAGAGTGGGAGGGAGAGCCTGAAACACAATTAAATACAAAATTGCTTAGAAAGCTGAATCTGTACGATGAAATATTATTAGTCGGCGAAGCAGCTGATTATTGCGTGGCCAATTCTCTGAATGATATATTGGACGAGTGCGATGAGCTGGCAAAAAAGACAGTTGTGTTGACTGATTGTATGTCATGGATTAATCCGGATAACCAAAAGGCAAAAGTTATTTTTAAGAAAGCAGAAAAACATGGAGTGCGGTTTTGCACTTCGGGGGAATATAATTTTTAAATTAAGATCTGATATGAAAAACAAATTAATTTTGGCTGCTGTTTCAGGTTGCTTAACGATACCTGTATTTGCCGGAGACCGTGTAAACTTTATCGTTATAAACCTTGATGATGCCGGATATGGTGACTTTTCGTATAAAGGCGCTTTGGGATATAGGACGCCTAACGTAGATAAAATGGCATCGGAAGGCATGCAATTTAGCCACTTTTTGGCTGTGCAGCCTGTTAGCGGGGCTTCACGCGCCGGCTTATTAACGGGATGCTATCCAAATCGTATTGGTTTTGCCGGAGCTCCCGACCACAATTCTAAAATAGGAATTTCGCCGGAAGAAGGAACTATCGCCGAGGTCTTAAAAAAGAAAGGTTACACGACAGCAATATATGGTAAATGGCATCTGGGACATTTGAAACAATATTTGCCATTACAAAATGGATTTGATGAATTTTATGGTATACCTTATTCAAATGATATGTGGCCTTATCATCCTACCGGAGGATCATATTATCCCGCTCTGCCAACAATAGCAGGAAATGATACAATCGGTTATAATACGGATCAGTCTCAGTTTACAACTGACTTTACTAATAGAGCCGTATCTTTTATAAAGAAGAATAAAGATACCCCGTTTTTTGTCTATCTGGCGCATCCTATGCCTCATGTGCCATTGGCTGTATCCGATAAGTTCAAAGGAAAAAGTGAGCAGGGTATGTATGGGGATGTGATGATGGAAATAGATTGGAGCGTAGGACAAATATTGCAAACATTAAAAGAGGAAGGTCTCGAAGAGAATACATTGGTAATCCTTACATCCGATAATGGACCTTGGATTAATTACGGAAATCATGCCGGATCGACCGGTGGTTTGCGGGAAGCAAAGGGGACTACCTATGATGGGGGGAACCGTGTGCCATGCATTATGTATTGGAAAGGTAAAGTTGAAGCTGGTACTGTATGCAATGTTATGGCATCTAATATCGATATATTGCCAACATTGGCGGAAATTGGGGGAGCTTCGTTACCTGATAATGAAATAGATGGGGTAAGTCTTTTACCTTTACTGAAAGGGGATATGACAGCGAAACCTCATGAGTTTTTCTACTATTATTATCGAAAAAACGATCTGGAAGCTGTAACCGATGGCCGTTTCAAATTAATATTTCCTCATAAACACAGGTCTTACACACAGTTTCCTCCTGCGAATGACGGTAAGCCGGGACGAGTGGTTGAGGATTTTGAAATAAAAGAATCTGCTTTATATGATCTGCGTCGTGATCCGGGAGAAGACTACAATGTGATTAACGAATATCCCGGGATAGTAAAGAAACTCGAAGATGCCGCTATGAAAGCACGTGAAGATATGGGGGATGATCTTACCGGGAAGAAAGGAGCAAATCGTCGTATAGTAGCTATGTGATAATCTAATTTATAATAATATACTATAAAAGCCTTTGATCAAAACGACCAAAGGCTTTTATCTTCTAAGAATATGATTAATGTGCCTTGTTTAAATCAGAATAGATTGGCATATTAAAATTTCCATTGATTGGATGTCTTAGCTGAGCCTGTACTCACAGAACCTCCTTTATAATATTTCAAAGCTTCCGGCAGATCTTTTTGTATTTGTTGTATACGACTATTGTCAGAAGGGTGGGTGCTCATAAATTCGGGTGTGCTTCCTCCTGAACTTTGAGACATGCGAGTCCAAAATGCAGCTGCTGCACTTGGATCATAACCTGCCATCGCCATGAATATAAGTCCGAGTTTATCTGCTTCTAATTCTTGCTTGCGTGAGTAAGGGAGTAATATACCATATTGAGAGCCAAGTCCTATCGCAGCAGCCGCTGCTTGCTGTACTCCTGCCGATGTTCCACCCAGTGCTGCACCTACGGCTGCTGTTCCGTATTGAGTTGCCATTTGCTGGCTCATACGTTCATTTGCATGTTTTGCTACGGCATGGGCTACCTCGTGTCCTAATACGACTGCCAGCCCTGTTTCATTTTGAGTAATTGGCAAAATACCTTCGTATACCACAATCTTACCGCCAGGCATACAAAACGCATTTACCTCATTACTTTTTACGAGGTTAAATTCCCAAGCATATGAAGATAATTCATCTGCATAACCGTTATTTTTTAAATAATTTTCTACCGCATTTGCAATATTTCGTCCTACTTTCTGCACCATTGCTGTGTTTACTTTGTCTGTAGATTTAGGTGCCGATTTTATGAATTCGTCATATTGTTGCAAACTCAGTGTCAGAACCTCCTGATTAGATACTAAGTTCAATTGCTTTCGTCCTGTAACAGGAACACTGCCACAGCCGGCAAGTAATAATATTATTGCGGCAAAAATTAACGATATATATATTCTCATAGTTATTCGTATATTAATTATTTCTTATTTTGTTCCTTAAGTAAATCTCTGATTTCCGATAAAAGAACTTCTTCTTTTGTTGGTGCAGGTGGTTCGGCCGGAGTTTCTTCTTTTTTGTTTTGCAAACTATTCATGCCTTTGATTGCAAAGAATATTGCTGTGGCAATAATAATAAAATCGAGGATAGTTTGGATAAATGTGCCGTAATTGATAGTGACGGCAGGTACATCGCCTATAGCGTCTTTAATGATAAATTTCAGATTGGAGAAGTCCATACCGCCCAATACATATCCTATAGGAGGCATAATGACATCGCTTACTAAAGATGATACTATTTTGCCGAATGCTCCTCCGACAATAACACCGACAGCCATATCGACTACGTTGCCGCGCATCATGAAACTTTTGAGTTCTTTTAATACAGACATAATACGTTTTATTAGTTAGTTTAAATTTTGTTATTATCAAGTAAACACAAAATTAAAACTTTTTGTTTATAAAAATTTTAATTAATGAGGGTTTGTTATTTTCCGAAACATCAGAACTATCTATGCAAAGACTATCAGGCATGTTTATCATATAAGGGATAAAAGATAAATTGGGGTTAATAATGGTATCTGAATTAATCTTACCGATACTAAGAATATATCCATCTAAGGTTATTGAATCGTTTTGGAATGTGTAGTTAACTGCAAGAATGTTTTTCTCTATTTTGGTAAAAATATTTATTGTTGAGGCTGAAAATATTTTATCAATCAGTTCCTTATTATTTTCATTGGAAAAGAAGGTATTTTCCGGATCGGAATCAATAAATATTTCGATTGGTTTATAATCCTTACTTACGGCAAATATACCTTTGTAGAAAGTACAAACAAGAAAGCTGTTATCGGGTAGACTATAAAATAGTATACTGGCACCTTTATATTCTCTTTTTTCTGCGGGAAAATATGAAGAGATCTTTTTTTCAATGAACTCTTTAATTTCGTATTCTTCTTCAAGATTAGCTTTGGTTAATAAAATAGACTCATTATTATCATATTTCAAAATGATTATCGGTGGTGAATACTTTTTATTTAATATTTCTATCAATTCCTTTGTATAAGGATATAGTGAATATATTTCATCAATACCATATCCTTTGTTGATATATATAACTTCTCGAGCTGATGGTGATATGTAGCCGTGTATGTTAACGGAAAATGATTGTTTATTATATTCGATTCTACGATACAAAACCCATCCTCCAATAAGAACTATAATAATCAGAAGAAATAAAATAACTATCTTTATGTTTTGTTTTCGCATTGCATAAGTTGTTCACAAATCAATTCTTACAAAGATATATGAAAGCTTTAGTATTAAGAGAATTAAAATCTGTTTTTTGCTCTCCGGCAGGAGTATTCTTCGCTTTAGCTTTCTTTTTTGTGTCGGGTTTCATGCTATGGCTGTTCCCCGGATCATATAATATCATAGATGGAGGGTATGCCGATATGAGCCGATTCTTCAACATGGTACCTGTTTTGTTGATTATTCTTATTCCGGCTTTAACTATGCGTTTATACTCAGAAGAAAGTCGAAATAAAACTATCGATATCCTGATATCCAGGCCTGTTTATTCGTTGGGGATATACCTGAGTAAATTTTCTGCTACATTCTTATTTGTTTTAGTGACTCTATTATGTACCGGTATTTATATCTACTTTATATACCAATTGGCTAATCCGCTTGGTAACATAGATATGGGTAGTATAGTCGCCTCTTACTTTTCTTTAATTTTACTTACCGTTGTATTTATTGGTATTGGTCTGTTGGGATCGGCTATTACTCGAAATCAAATTGTTGCTCTTGTAGTCTCCATTTTTATATGCTTGTTTGTATTTTATGGGTTTGATTTACTATCAGGGCTTTTCATCTCAGGTAAAGCAAAGGCTGTAGTTGCATCTCTTGGCTTAAATTATCATTATGAATTAATGAGACGAGGTGTTATTCAGGTTAGTAATGTGTTAGCTGTATTTAATTTGCTTATTTTATTTGTTTTACTGTTTTTTATAACATATAGAGTGAGTAAGCGAATGGTGTTTGTTTGTTTGTTTGTGATATCTGTTCTTAATTTTATTTTCTTTTTCATTCCCGATTATAGACTTGATTTCAGTGCTGATCGACGCTACACTTTGAGCGATTATAGTATAAATCTGTTGAAAAATTTAGACAAAGATCAATCTCTGGCTATCAATATTTACCTAACCGGTGATTTGAATTATGGTTTCCAACGGTTACGCAATGAAACAGACAATATATTAAATGATTTTGACAGGTTTGCGAATGGTCATTTTATTGTAAATTATATATACCCGTATTCTGGAAATAAAGCATCGAATGATGTACAACAAGATATGGTGGATAACGGTATGCCGGGTATTATGTTGAACGAAACAGATCGGGAGGGTAAACTCAGTAGAAAAATAATATATCCTTATGCAAGTATTACTAACAATAAAGATACTTTAATCGTTCCTTTATTGAAGAATATCGCAGGTAATACAGCTGAAGAAAATTTGAATATATCTATCGAAAGCTTAGAATATGAGTTTATTGATGCTATACGGCTTCTTAATCAGGTCAAAACTAAGGCTATCGCTTTTGTAGAAGGACATGATGAATTATCACGTGCTAGTCTTTATGATGCAGAAGAGTTATTATCCAAATATTATTCTGTTAATAGGGGCGAAATAGGAAATGATATCAATATTCTGGATGATTTCGATGCTGTTATTATTGCCGGGCCATTATCAAAGTTTAATAATACAGAAAAATATGTTCTCGATCAATATATAATGCGGGGAGGCAAAGTTTTGTGGTTGATCGATGGTGCATTTTACTCCCACGAAGAATTGGCCCGATTAGGGCATTCTGCCAGTATAAAGAATGATCTTAATCTGGATGATATGTTATTTTCATATGGAGTTCGCATAAATCCCGATTTGATACAGGATATGCAGTGTGTTTCCGCATTCCTTGTTACTAATGATTCTCAATCTACAGTTCTTGTCCCGAGTTATTATCAACCATTATTAATGCCTTCGTTCGATTTTTCGGTAACTAAAAATATTAGAGATGTAAAAGCGGGATTTGCAAGTTCTATTGATATTGTTAATAATTCTCCGAATGTAAGAAAGAATATATTGCTTACTACTTCGGGTAAGACTCATTTAGTTAAAGTGCCTGAGCCTATTAACTTTGATGTATCGGATATTCAAGAGCAGCCTGCCTATTTTAGTCAAGCTTATGTTCCGGTAGCAGTGAGCTTGGAAGGAGAGTTTAACTCTGTTTTTGTTAATAGAGTAATCCCGGATAGTATTAAGACAGGTGCATATAAGACGATACAAAAAAGCCAAAGTACAAGAATGATCGTTGTGTCATCTTCTGATATTATTACAAATGAACTACAGGGACAAGGTAAGGATACGCAAGTCTTGCCAATGGGGTATGATCGTGCTTCTAATCAGTTGTTCGGAAACCGCGAATTTATTGTCAATGCTATAAATTGGCTTACCGATGATGAAGGATTGATGCAATTGAAAACGAAACAGCAACGGATGTATCTTTTGAATAAGTCAGCTGCATATGAAAATAGGGATAGATATGCCATTTTAAGTATCCTTATTCCAATTGCAATGATGTCATTAATAATGGGAAGTGTATTCCTGTACAGAAAAAGGAAATATGAAAATGATCGCTATCCTGAAATAAGCATATGATAGAACTGTTGGATAGTCCATCCCGGTTGCTTATCTGCCTGATGTTGTATGTATCATTTGCTTTCGATTGCGGGCATATATAAATAGTCACAAACAACAATACGATTAACCTGAGGTAACTCATTTGCTTTGTCGGTTTTTCATCAATATTCACACAAATATATATTTTATTTTAGAAACATTCAGGTTCCTCAGAAAGCAAAGGTAGCAGTCAGTAGACTGTTTTTCTAGGCAAAAGTTTATCGGAATAATGAGTGGCAAAAATAAGGATAGATTTAGAGTCTGTTTAAATTTTATAGCAAATCTTTTTTATAGCAATTTTTAGAAGGATTTTATCATTTTTACTTACGGGTTTAGCGGGCTAAACCAAGAGGAAAAAGGGTAAAAGACGCTAAAAAGAGCAGAAAAAAGTTGCTAAGAATTATTTAAGGGAGCCTGTAATGAATATTTTCGCTAAAATTTAAACAGGCTCTTATATTGCATATCAATAAATATTATCTTATATAAACAAAATCGATACCTACTTGTGAGTATTTAACAAATAATAAATACTCACAAATAGGTATTGCCACATCTTTTACTTAACAATAATTTTGTCATGCTTAAATGTTTTTAACAAAATTCTGATTATAAATGAAATACTATTCTTTCTATTTGACAATATTGCTTGTCGTGTTTTTCTTTATCACTGTACAACTATCAGCTCAAAGCATAGAAACAAAAGATACTCTTAATAATAAACAACTGGAGAAATCTTTATCGACAAACGATTTTGACAAAATTGTAAAACTGACAAATGCATTATCCCGATTAGAATTAGGTGGATATGGAGAAGTTGCGATGACTCGCAACTTTTTTAGTGATAACATCAATCGTTATTCCCATGCAGGAGATTATAAAAATGCCAAAAGTCATGGACGATTCGATATTCCTCATGTTACATTCTTTGTCGGTTATAATTTTGGCAAAGGATGGAGAATGAATGCCGAAATTGAATTTGAACATGGAGGAACAGAAGCCGCAGTAGAACTGGAAGCTGAAGAAGCAGGTGAATACGAAACTGAAGTAGAAAGGGGTGGCGAAGTTGCTTTAGAGCAATTCTGGATTGAGAAGACGTTTACTAAGGCACTCAATCTACGATTAGGCCACATTATAGTTCCGATCGGATTAACTAATGGGAATCACTTGCCGACGCAGTTTTTTACAGTCTATCGTCCTGAAGGTGAAAATACAATAATGCCATGTACTTGGCATGAAACGGGGATAAGCCTTTGGGGTGATATTGGCAAATGGCACTATGAGGCAATGTTATTGCCCGGACTCGATTCAGAATTATTTAGTCGCCAGAATTGGATACAGGGTGGTTCTGCGTCACCATACGAGTTTAAGATCGCAAACACTTATGCCGGAGCTGCTCGTATCGATAACCACTCAATACCGGGTTTACGACTAGGAGTAAGTGGGTATTATGGCCTTAGTTTTAAAAATAATATGCAGCCTTCACAAGCTGATAAATATAAAAATGTGAAAGGAGCTGTTACAATCGGATCATTCGACTTCGAATACAATGCAAATAATATCATTGCACGAGGCTATTTTGATTATGGACATCTTGGTGATTCCGAAACTATATCAAGTTACAATAAAAGCTTACCGAAACTATCACCGTCACCCCGCACAAATATAGCATCCGACGCACTTGCCTGCGGTGTTGAAGCAGGATACAATATTTTTGCTCATGTTTCGAAAATGCAGAAGGAGAAACAAAAATTATTTGTATTTGCCCGATATGAATATTATGACTCTATGTATGACACAGCAACTAACATACAAGACGATGAGTGGTGTGGCCGCCAACGCGTGGTAGGAGGTATAAACTATTTTCCAATCAAAAATATTGTGTTAAAAGCTGAATATTCGGCGGGCTTATTAAAGAGCCAATACAATAATGAAAATAGTCTTTCAATTGGCTTTGCTTATGCTGGCTTTTTTACAAAATAAAACAGATAACACTAATCTATAATTATAATCATATGAGAATCTCTTTAAAATTTCTATCATTAACAGCATTTGCAGCGGTGATAGTATTTGGTACAGTCTCGTGTAGCGATAGCGAAGATAATACAGGTAATGAAAATCAAGAAATTCTTGAGAAAGCTGTTCCTCAGTATGTGAACAACGTAGTAATAACGACATATAAATCGTTGGCGGACGAAACTATCGATTTGTACGAGGCTTTAGTCGCGCTGAAAGCTAGCAAGACCGATGCAAATGTAAGAAAAGCAGCTGACGAATGGATTGCAACACGTAAATATTGGGAACTAAGCGAAGCATTCCTTTTTGGTGCTGCTGCCGATTTCGGAATAGATCCACACATTGACACCTGGCCGTTAGACAAAACAGCATTAACATCGTTACTAAATAATAGTGACTATTTAGCTAGTATGGATTCGGAAGATGGCCCGGCTTGGGCAGGTGAAAAACTTGGACCTAGCTTACTTGGATTTCATGGTATAGAGTATATTTTATATGCGAATGGTAATGTTAAAAGTGCTAGTCAGATTACAAACAATGAATTGATATATGCTGTCGCAGTAGCCGGGGACCTTCGCAATCAATGTATTCGTTTAGAAGCGGCTTGGGCCGGACTGACCAATGTAAGTGCCGAGAAACAAGAACTTATAGAAGAGTTCGAGTTGGGGGTAACTATGGGAAATAAATCATATTACGGTGCAGATATGATAAATGCGGGAAATGCAGGAAGCACATACAGAACTATATTGGATGCAAACGAAGCAATAATAGAAGGATGCGTAACGATTGCCGATGAGGTAGCTACAATGAAAATAGGTAAACCTCATACCGGAGTAGACCCTAACTATCTTGAATCACCCTATAGTTATAATTCAAAAGTAGATTTTATCGATAATATCAAAAGTATTCAAAATGCCTATCTGGGAGGAGTTGACGCAAGTAACAGAGGGATATCGGTTAGTGATTATATCAAAATCATAGATCCTGTACTCAACACTAAAGTTGTGGATGCAATAACCTATGCAATAGCCAAAATAGAAGCTATTCCTTATCCTTTTGACACCAATTATTCTTCAACTCAGGCCAAAGCGGCAATGGATGCTTGTAATGAATTAGCTGACATACTCACAGAAGCAAAAGTAGCTTTAAGAAAATAACGAATAGTTAGAATTACTATACCAAGAGGGTACTCCATATTGTATCTTCTTGGTTCAATTATGAAAAAACGATCAACATGAAAAAAATTAATCTATATTTGTTTGGCATATTAAGTAGCTTCCTTGTACTTGTAAGTTGTAGTGACGATAACAACGGCAATAATGGAGCGCCAAACAAGGAACTATCAGAAGAATACTATTCGGGAGGAATACTGGGGACTGCATTTATAGAAACACCGTTTGCTTACGAGCAGCCGACACCTGCAGTTGAACAAAATGCAGATTTTTCTTTACGGTTCAAGTATGGCGAAGCATTTTTTGAAGATCAATTTAGTACTAATTCAAGTGGGTTGCGTAGTGGTTTAGGCCCGGCCTTTGTGCGCAGTTCTTGTATCACTTGTCATCCGGGATATGGACATGGGAAAAGAGTGGAGCGGTATCGGGCCAATGATTTCGGCAATGGCTATTTGTTGGTAGTAACGGATGAAAATGATAACTATGTGGGCGCATTAACTGGTATGCCACAGACTCAGGCTGTAGCGCCATTTCTTCCACCAATTGACGAATCCGGCATAAAAATAGAGTGGAAAGAATATGTTGACGAATTTGGCAACAAGTTTCCTGATGGAGAAACTTATAGCTTAATATATCCGGAAGTAACTATAGACCGGTCTGCGTTTAATGTACCAATGCCTGATTTCTATAAAGTTAGGCTGGAAGCTACAATCGGTATTTATGGTACAGGACTGATAGATGCAATTCCCGACGATTCGTTACTCGCACAATATCAGCACGAGAAGAATTTAGGATTTACTCTAAATGATGCTAAATACATGCCTGCAAACTTTATAAAAGAGGTTGATGGAACATCACACCCTGGACGTTATACTTATGGGCTTACCCGTGGCACATTGCAAAATGGACCGGGAGCGAACGCTATCTGGAACATCACGAATGTTACCCGGTCGGACAGAAAAAAACATTATATAACTGCTGCTTACGCAACTGCAATGTCTAAAAATATTACTATCCAAAAAGCTTTAGGTAAAAGCGAACAGGAAATATACGACTATTTGATGTCTGAAAATCTACCGGCCGAAATGGCGGACGAGGATTATATAAACTTTATGGTCTGGCACCGTGGATTAGCTGTTCCTGCGGCTCGGAACTTAGACGATCCTACGGTAAAAAGAGGGAAGGAGATGTTTTATTCCATCGGATGTACAAGTTGCCATCGTCCATCATGGACTACTGGTTCCGACAATTATTCAGGGGACCCTATGGTAAAAGGAAAACTTCCACAATATCCTTATCAGAAAATCTGGCCATATTCCGACCTTCTGCAACATCGTCTTGAAATGGTGAACGATATCCGTACAGGATGGTGTCGCACAACTCCGCTTTGGGGTCGCGGTTTATCTCAGAAATGTACAGGTGCGAGCGATCATTTGCATGACATGCGTGCTCGTAATTACAATGAGGCCATTATGTGGCATGGTGGAGATGGAAAGTACGCAAGAGAAAAATATCGTAAGCTATCGAAGGAAGATAGAGAAGCTTTAGTAAAATTCCTAGAGTCGATTTAATAGATGAAATCTAAGTATATAAAATGGTCGGCATTCGGAATTTTGTTCGCTTTGACTATAGTTATGGCAACGGCGACTATTCTGGAGAAACTTTTGGGTCGTGAGCAAATTATGAATACAATATATGGCTCATGGTGGTTTGTCTCATTATGGGGTATACTGGCATTTACCTCTATTTATTATATTCTTCGGAAAAAACTATATAAACAAAGAGCAGTGTTTTTATTACACTGCTCTCTGTTTGTTATACTGTGTGGTGCATTTGTCACATTTCTAACTGCAGATCGTGGCTATATACATATTCGGCAAAATCAGATACTAAACTATTATATATCAGAAGAAGATAGTGAAAGACATCAGATTCCTTATGATATAAAGTTATTACTGTTTGAAATTGAATATGATTCAGATACAAATCATCCAGTTGATTTTATAAGTTATCTTAGAGTCGACGGAGAAGTGTGTCAGGTGTCTATGAATAAAATATATAAACATGAAGGGTACCGCTTTTATCAGTTAGAGTATGACAATGATGAGATGGGAGCAACACTCCTGGTCAATTATGACCCTTGGGGCATAGCCATAACATATGCAGGTTATTTGTTATTAGCTATATCCATATTATGGATATTATGTCTCCGTATATCGTGGAAAATATTACTTAGCATTGCTGTTGTTACAGCTGTTTTATGGTATTATATATCCCAAATAAACCCGATGACTCCAATATTACGGTCTCCGATGCTGGCTGTACATGTATCAGTAATAATGGTTGCATATTTACTATTCATTCTGATCGCTATATTAAGTGCTGTGGCTCTCAATTCTGAGAAAAGATCCCAGGCATTATATAACTTGAATGTCAAACTTCTTTTTCCTGCTTTATTTTTATTAGTAATCGGAATTTTCTTAGGAGCTATTTGGGCTAATATCTCATGGGGACGTTACTGGGGGTGGGATTCAAAGGAAACGTGGGCTCTTATAACAATGATTGTTTATGCTATTCCAATGCACAAGAATAGTTTCAAAACATTCCGTTCGCCCCGATACTTCCATTTATATTGTAGTATTGCTATTCTGGCTGTAGGCATGACTTTTTTCGGTGTGAGCTTTATATTAGGAGGAATTCATAGCTATATATAACTTAAATTTTAAGATTTTAAATAACATGGAAGGATGTAAGGTGTTTTCTATTGGTAATATTCAGACACCGGAATATCACATTGCTCTAAGACCTGATTATCATGTTGATTTTGCCGAGCAATTAAATACTATAACTCAGAAATATAAAGAGATAACAAAAGAGTTAGATTTAACGAACTATAATCTGATCTTTATTAAAGTCTTGATTAGTGATTATGTCAATTTAAATAAATATCTGATAGATAATAAAATAATTCAGACAATATTCGAAAGTTGTGCAGTATCCATTATCGAACAACCTCCGTTGGATGGAACGAAGATTAATATGTTGCTGCATTTTATAAAGAGCGACCATATTAAAAAAGAACGCATATCTGATGCTTTCTTTACTACCGTTAATGGCTTAACTCATATCTATCAGTCAGTAACAGAGTTTGATTCTTCGGTAATGAATGCCGGAGAACAGACGAGAAATGCTTTTGCCAAACATCAGGATCTTCTTTCCGGATACAATTTAACTCTTAAAGATAATTGTGTTCGGACATGGTTATATTCGCGGGATGTAGACCGAGATTATGCAGATATTGTTAAAGCACGCAATGTTGTTTTCGAAGAAGAAAATTTGACCAGAGATACTCACTATATTGCATCTACAGGGATCGAAGGTAAAGGTTTGCTGTCGCATTCATCAGTCAATATAGACTTCTACTCCGTTGATGGTATAAGTAAAGAACAGATTCAATATTTACAGGCGTTAGATTACTTAAACAATACCTCTGAATATGGCGTTACGTTTGAACGAGGAACAAGTATTAAATATGCCGGCAAGAAGCATATTTTCATTTCAGGCACAGCCAGTATCGATAAATATGGAAATTGTATACATCATAGTAATGTTCTAAAACAAACTGAGCGACTATTTACAAACATCGAAATGTTATTAAAAGATGCTCGAAGCGAACTGGGTGATATAGCCCAAATGATAGTATATCTAAGAAATATTGCAGATTATGAATGTGTAAATAAATACTTGGAAGATCATTTTGGGAACATACCCAAAGTTATTGTATTAGCCAGGGTTTGTCGCCCCGAGTGGCTTATAGAAGTGGAGTGCGTTGCAGTGAGGATAGACTAATAATTCTCTGAGATACTCACGAGGTACAAATACAAAAAAGGATAAAAGGAGATATTTTAAATATCTCCTTTTATTTACTAAAATTGTCAGATGTAGATTGGGGCACAATTTATTCAGCAGTAGCTTCTACATATTCCTTACCTTCATCATCTAAAATAACAACTTTAATACTCTGATCTGATTTTGCTGTTAAGGTAACCCGTGTAAATTTCTTTTCTGCATTGTAAGCAAGAGCTGTAACATCGTATAATTCTGTATACCCTTGAATTGTAGTTTGAACTTTTTCATTCAAATCTTCAAACTTCACGTCTACATATTCATCGTCGTTTGTTTGATTAATCGCAACGACTGTATTACTTTCACTTGATAAACTTTGTACATTTGCAAAAGCTGATGTTCCAAAAACTATTGCTATGGCCAACATCATTGTTTTCATTGTTTTCATGTCTTTTAATTTTTTTAATTATTATGAGTATAAAAAATGTGTAAACTCCGTTACATTATATAATTTGCAATCCTTGTGCCAAAACGGATATTTATATAGCTTATTTTTGTAAGATATTTATTATAAGTTGTTTATATTATTGTTTTTGGTGGGGAAATAATAATGAAATTGTAGAACTGTGGAAAATTTCCACAATTTAGACTGTGGAAAACTAAATAGAATAATTAATTGTTCGTTTTATATATAGAGAAAACTAAGGAATGTCAGAAACTCCCGAAAAAAATATAAGATTCAAAGCTATATTGATATATGTAATTGTTGCTGTTATCTGCGGCGGGATGATTATTTATATATATAAACTTCGGGATGATATCGATGATCAGAAGAGGAGTATTGTGCAGTATTATAAAGAGTTATCGCTTGTTAACGAATTGATTGATTCCGTAAATGTATCACAGTCGGAAGTGAATATGTATGTGTCTTCGAAACAGATAAAGCATTATAACCTCTTCAATAAAAGCCTGCATGCCGTAGAGCAGTTAATGGATTCTCTTAGTCATGTAAACCCATTACACAACGAAAAACTGCAACAAATCAATAACCTTTTGGTAAAAAAAGGGATCATTGTTTCTAATTTGAATAAACAATTTAGTAATAAAAATCCCATCGAGTCAATAAATGAAATATTAAAGGATGTCGATCCTGTTATCAAAACAGATACAGTCTTAGTTACAGCAACAATACAGGATACCGTAATTTATTCGGGCCCTAAAAAAGGTTTCTGGAAAAAATTGGGAGAATTGTTTTCTTCATCAAAAGGCTCAGATACTGTTACCTCAATTACTACAGCCAGATTGGACACATTGACTGTTCCCAAGAATGATACTCTGCATATTGTATCGGAAGTCACTGAAATAGCAGAACAAGCTAAAGACGATTATGTAAAACGAATTGTATCTATCGAAAGCAATTTAAGCAATCTTATTGTTGCAGATCAAGAGATTTCTACTGAAATTACAACATTGCTGATTGGGTTGTACAACCAGACTGTTCAGGTAAGGTTAGATGAAATTCAGAAAAGCGAACAACTGATACGTAATAATAATACTTATTCTATAATAAGCAGTATCGTTTCTCTTATCCTTATTTTTATATTCATATTACTCATTATAAATGATATGAATAAGAGCTATAGATTGCGGAAGAATGTGGAGCAAGCAAACCTGAGAATTAAACAAATAATGGATAGCCGCCATCGGTTGTTACTATCGATTTCTCATGATATTAAGACGCCTCTTAATTCTATACTGGGAACATTGGAGTTAAAAGAAACAAACAATAGTTTTCTATCTGATGAAGTGCGAACTATGAAAGATTCGGGAGAATATATTCTTGCTTTGCTTGGTAACTTATTAGAATTTTCGAGTATTGAACAAGGCACGTCGAATATATCGAATCGTAATTTTAATCTGTGGGATCTCTGTCAGCAGACAGTTGAAATGTTTATTCCTCTTGCCAATAAGAAGAATCTTACATTGTCCTATTCATTTGATTTTGACAAAAATCTGATATTGTCATCTGATTCTTTAAAAATCAAGCAAATACTAATAAATATATTATCCAATTCAATTAAGTACACGCTGGAAGGCTCTATTCAATTTGATGTAAAATATTCCAGATCCGGATTATATTGTAATATCGAGGATACAGGTGTAGGTATTCCTGAAAGTCAAATCGACAATATCTTTCAGCCATTTAGACGGATAGATCAGAATTCACATCTATCGGAAGGATCAGGCTTCGGGATGTATGTTGTAAAAGGTTTGGTCGATTTGTTTCAGGGAAGTATAAAAGTTACATCAGAAGAAGGGAAAGGAACCAGAACAGAAATATCCATTCCGGTAAGCGAGGTTTTCATAAATGAAACTTTTATCCCAAAGAAAATATTAGTAGTAGACGATGATATGTCCTATCTGATAATTATTCGTAATATGTTATTCGAGTTGGGGCATATACCTTCCACTTGTAATGATATCGATGAGTTTGATAATATAATGACGGAAATTTATCAATATGATGAGATATTGACGGATATGGAAATGGAGAATTTTAATGGTATTGATGTCTTACACAGAATAAAATACAGTGGAATAAATATACCTGTTACCATAGTTACAGCCCGGGAGGATATTAATTATGACGATTTTATGGCGATGGGATTTAAAGCCTATATTAAGAAGCCCGTATCAACCGGAGACTTAAAACTGTTGTTCGGTGGGCGAATAAAGGATGAAAAAGAAGTTGGTTTTAGTTCACTTAATAAAATGTTGGGGCAAGATTCTGAAGCTTTGCGTGAGGTTTTAACATCGTTTATTGGTTCTACGTCAGAAAATATTGATAAGCTTAAATTGGCTGTGCTCAATAGTGATTTTAATATGGCTCAGTTTACTGGCCACAAAATGCAACCGATGTTTATACAAATTGGTGCAGTTGAAAAATTGGATATATTGAAGAAGTTAGATTCGAATCGTATAAATGGAATGCAAATGTATCCTGAGTGGGAGGATGATGTACTCGAATTTATTGAATATGCGGAACGGATAATCGTTGAGACCCAAAATTATTTGAATTCTCATTAAATATCCATACCATATTGATGCATTTTATTATACAGCGTTTTTCTATCTATATTGAGCAGGTTTGCCGCTTTTGTTTTATTTCCTTTTGTTATTTTCAGGGCTTTGAGAATTTGTTCCCGCTCATCTATGGGCTGTAGAGATATCTGCTCTGTTTTTGCCGGGATTTGAATAAATTCAGGTAAAAGATCAGGCGTAATTTCTGTTCCTTTAGTAAACAGTACAGTTCTCCGTATAATATTTCTTAGTTCACGGAGATTTCCGGGCCAGCGATATTGCTTCAATATAGACATACTTTCATCTGAGAACCGCTCTACATTCCGTTCCAATTCTTTATTGGCATCTGCTAAAAAACTATTTGCAAAAAGAACAATATCCTCTTTTCGTTCGCGTAAAGGGGGAACTATTAAAGTAAATTCATTTAGTCTGTGATATAAATCTTCACGAAAATGTCCTTCAGAAATAGCTGTTTCCAAGTTTTCATTAGTTGCAACTATCATCCTTACATCTACTTTTATGTCCTTTGCAGATCCCACCGGGCGTATTTTTCGTTCTTGTATGGCTCGTAATAATTGAACTTGTACTTCGTACGACAGGTTTCCTACTTCATCAAGAAAAACTGTTCCTCCTCCTGCTTGTTCAAATACACCCTTCTTATCGGCAATGGCTGAAGTAAATGATCCCTTCAGGTGCCCAAAGAGTTCACTTGGCGCTAGTTCTTTTGATAAGCTACCGCAATCTACAGCTATGAAAGGAGCCTGTTTTCGATTGCTGTTTTCATGTATCATTCTGGCCGTATACTCTTTTCCTGTTCCACTTTCCCCTCTTATGAGTACGGATAGTTGTGTTGGCGCAACTAATTTTATGTGCTCATACATTTTTTGCGATAATGGACTGTTACCATAAACAATATTTGTTGTAGATGGATTTTCTTTTGGAGACTCAATCGGAATATGATTTAATGCTTCATCTATTTTTATTCTTAAGATTTCCGGGTTTATAGGTTTTTCCATATAATCGAAAGCTCCCAGTTTAATAGCCGCAACAGCACTCTGAACCTCTCCGTAACTTGTCATAACAATAACAGGAGTGTTTATTTTATTTTTCCTGATCCATGTCAACAACATTATACCATCTCCATCAGGAAGTCTCAGGTCAGTAATAATTAATTTGAATTCAGATTTTAATAGATCTTTTTTGGATTCATCCAAAGTAGATTTCACGAATGCATCGAATCCATTTTTATTGAACCATTTTTTTAGGACTATTCCAAATGTATTGTCGTCTTCGATAATTAGAACTTTGGGAACCATTATATATATTCGTTAGAGGGAAGTTTTTTTCAAAATTATTTGTTTTTATTTTTAGACCAAAGGGTTTTACCCTTAATTAATGCTAATAAGTGAAGTTGCCATTCAGCATATAGGCAAAATAAAATGGCATATTATTAAATAAGAAATTCCCGGTTAGCTTTGTGCGAATAGTAAATGTGTCTTTGAGGAACAATAGGTACCTCTATATCTGGACACTCCGCCGGAACAGCTATTCTCCTTTAGATTTATACCTTTATATATTCTTTATAATCATTAAGTGGTAATTCTTTTAAAATTTTGTCTTTTAATTTTATCAGTATATAACTTATTCTATTGGAAAGGATTTTGATTTACCTGCATAAACGCCTGTATTGGCGAAGTCGCAAGCTATTTTGTTTGTTTTGCCTGATAATCCGGATATTTCGATATTTATAATTGACTGTTTGTGTCCGGGATCGGCTACATGCATTATCGGACCGGAACTCATTTTGTTCAGTATAATTGCACAAGGTGCATCGACTGTAACAGTTGTACCTTCATAAGAAAATGAGCCCGGTTTGAAAAACACCATCTGCCACATATCCAATTTCATGTTCTTTACTACTTGAACAGATTCGTTGTTACTCAATATCTTTATATTTGTAACATCATATTTATTCATCTCTTGTGGCGTATGTTTATCCGGGACAACAATATATGCATAAGTTTCTTGTTTCGGCCGTACACCGTGATCGAGCCAAAGGCTAAAGACATTCTTCTTTTCCTTTATATCCTTTTGTCCCATATTTATCCTTTTCCACGATCCGTTTTGCTCTACACCGGAAATATTGACATTCCCTCCTGTTGGAAGTATATAACCGATGCCTCCTTGTAATACCCATTTGAGGTTGTTGAAAGAATAGCTTTTGTTTCCCAGTTTCTTTTCTTTACCGCCTTCCGATACGATTATGTCGCTTTGAAGCAAGCATTGATTAATAGTTGTATTTATCGGAAAAGCGGCAGAAGAATTGATTCCCGAACCTAGACAAACGATTTCCTTGTCAAAAAAGAACCATGACTTTTTTGCCGAAGTGTTAATTCCTGCGTAGTTATCTTCATACATATAGGTATAAGCAGAATATAAACCGTCAGAAACCCCACCTGTAAATGTGGATGTTCCAGAGGTTTGCCATTCGTTCTTCGCTTTAGGGACAGAGTCCATGGCAGGTGCAGTGACACCTGGTATACGAGACCAATCCCACACAGGGAAAATATTATAATATTCATCGCCATTGATGGCTATATTTGTACTGCCATCCGAGACGAAGTATGTGTCAAGGTTTTCACCGTTTCCATACTCATTTCTTAATGTCCGGGAAGATACTGTTCGTACTCCGAAAGAAAATTCAGGACGTATATGTAACACATAATCTCCTTCAAAATATACTGTGCTGGATGGCTTTACGTAATACCCTGAGGGTTTTATACCGGATAGGCGAGCGATGGCTTCATTATACTCATTGGCTCGCCCGGGTAATAATATTGCCATACTTTTACAATATTGTATGGCGTTTCCTCTCTTTGTTGCATTTATACGGCTCATACCTCTTCCCATAACGTTGAAGTGGCAATACTGTCCTCTGATTACTTGCAGGTATGATTCTCTAACGAATTTGTCAAATATGTCTAAGCGTTTTCTATCCAGTTGAAACTCTGTATTTCTTGTATATAGGGCGAACTTTGTAACCCCTTTCAATAGTTCATCACCATATCCGATAATGTACAATTGCTTTCCGTGCTGAGCATAAGAATTATCGTATTGGATACCTTCTCCGGTAGTATAATGCAGGGGTTCAAAAGCCTGTTCCATTGTCAGCCTAAGGAGTTCGGCATCTTTTGTCAGGCAAGCTCTGTACAACCAATGTAGTGCGATATCTGTTTTATTAGGCCCGGTTTGTTTTGTTGCATCACCACCATCGGTTCGCATACGTTCCAGCGTTTTTGTTACTAGTTTGTCAGGAAGTTGTTTTTCTCCGGTTTGCATTTGCAACAGAAGGATACCGATGCGTTGAGGCTCAGCTATCTGGTTATACCACCAGTTACTACATTCGGGATTTCGATCGTACCAGAAAGATAAACCTTGCTCAATTATTTCATATACCCTGCAATCCTTATAATATTTATTATCCGGCATGGTATAAGCAAATACAAAAGTTGTTAGACGGTCAATATGTTTTAACGGGGGCCAGTTGGTACGGTCTTTTGCCTCATAATTAATATCGGAAAACGATCCGTCTTGATTATATACCTTTAATCCTTCTGTAACCGATTTTTCTATTTTCTCTATATTAATACCAGCTTGTGCCTCGGCTGTAATTCGAGACGAAATGAGCTGATAGACATCTTTGCTTTCATCTGCATAAATAGATGTGAAAGATAAGATATAACTAAGCATCAAAAATATTTGTTTCATACCAAGCCTTTTATCGTTTTACATTATCCAGTTTGACCTCCGAGACAGTCGCTTTTCCCGATGTAATCAATATTCGTAAATCGCTTGCAACTGCTTTTTTGAAGATATAAGTTGAATATTTTTCTGTATCAGTGATATTTCCTTTATACACTGTAATAAACTGTCCGCCTCCGCTTGACAGCTGTATTTCAAAGGCTGCCGGATGCTCTATTGATTTCCAGTATATATCGATCTTTTCAGGCTGTGCATTTTCGTCCATAATGATATTGAGAAAATCGCCTGTCGTCCCGTTCCATTCAGTATATTCGTTGTTATCCAGAACCATTTTTACGGATTCATTAAGCCCCATATCAACGGCTTTTGTAATAGTAGTACCATAAGGAACTACCGAGAGCTTATCTTTTAATCTGATATCTTCCGATGAAGCTCCTATCATAATATCGAAATCACCGGGTTCTACAACCCATTCGTTATGAATGTCATATAGTTCGAAGTCTCTCGGATGCAAAGTGAATGAAACTTCTTTTGTTTCTCCCGGTTTTAAATGAACACGCTCAAAACCTCTTAAGTTTTTCTCATATGTAGTTACAGAGCTGATGACGTCGCGGGTATATAGTTGCACAACTTCGTCTCCGGCACAATCGCCTGTATTCGTAATCTTACAAGTCACAGTAACATCCTGTTTGTCTGTAATACTTTTTGCAGAAAGTGATATATCCGAATATTTAAATGTTGTATAGCTCAGTCCGTAACCAAATGGATAAAGGGCTCCGTTCACCCGGCTCATATTGCCTTTCAAGCCCGGCGTTTTTCCACCATCAACCTGCGATGCAGGCTTATGCGGAAAATTGAACGGTATCTGCCCTACCGATTTTGGAAAAGTAACGGTGAGCTTTCCCCCGGGATTATAGTCGCCAAACAGGACATCGGCAATGGCTGTTCCTCCTTGTGAACCGGGATACCACGCTTCCAGAATCGCCGGAACGTATTTGTCAGCCCAGTTAATTGAGTTTGGACGACCATTTATCATAACCAAAACCACAGGTTTTCCTGTTGCTTGAACAGCTTTCAATAGATCTGATTGTCTTCCGGGTAGTTCTAGGCTGGAACGGGATTTATTCTCTCCACAAGTACGGCTATTCCCTCCTAGTACAACAATTGTAATATCGCTTTTTAGAGCATTGGCTACCGCTTTATCTATTTCCTGTTGTTCTTCTGAAGTCAATGGGGTAGGGAGTATCTCCGATTCGGGCCAGTTGGCATCTACAATGTCGCATCCTTTTGTGTAAAGAATATTAGCCTGGCCATTTACTTTGGCTTTTAATCCGTCTAAGACTGAAACAACATCAACAGCTAATGGCCCATAGTGAGTCAATGCATAGGCTGCATCATCGGCATTCGGGCCACAAACGCTGATTGTTTTGATTTTATCTTTAGACAGAGGAAGTAGTTTTCCCTCATTTTTTAGCAATACAAGCGATTCGCGTGAAGCTTGCAAAGCTATTTCTTGATTTTTTAAACTATTAACCTCATTGTCAGCTGCTTTCAGATCCATTTGATAAGGAGAGTCAAAGAGTCCTGTAAGGAACTTAACTCTCAGAATATCCCTAACACGGTTATTGATCGTTTCTATGCTGAGCCCACCCTCATGGATCAATTCTCTGAGTGGTAATACATATGAATCCGGTGATCTGAATGTGCATCTTACATTTAAACCGGCTTCAACAGATTGTCTGACGGATTCTTTCATATTCTCCGAAGTTCCGTGTTTTGCATGAAGATATTCCACGGCATCACTATCGGATACAACATATCCCTTGAATCCCATTTCGCCGCGTAAACGGGTCATCAGCCAATAAAAACTACTTTGTATAGGGAAACCGTCGTAATCGTTGTAGGCACTCATAACACCGAGCAATCCTGCCTCAGCGATTACTCGTTTCCACGGATATACATGTACATTTTCTACCTCGCGTGGTGACATCTGTGGATCGACACGCGCCATGCCTTCGCGTCCGCCTTTGTTGTTGCTGTATGCTATATAATGTTTGGCTGTTGCTGCTACCTGATAATCTCTTTGCACCCCTTTTGTCATAGCAATACCCAGTTCTGCTACGAGATAAGGGCATTCTCCGTATACCTCTTCATAGCGTCCCCAACGTTGATCCCGGCCAACATCCAGTATTGGGGTATAAATATTGGTATATCCGAGCAAACGACCTTCTCGTCCGGTAATATACCCCACTTTATTAATAAGGTTACGGTTCCATGTATGACCTAGTCCCAGTTGGGTAGGAAAGTTCGTGGCTATGTAATTCTCGACACCTCTGATACCCTCATTCGTAAAATCCACAGGAATGCCGAGACGGGTTTCTTCAATAAAGAAACGCTGTACTTCGTTCAACGCCCACGCATGTCTTGATGCCGGCCATACAAACGGATTATCCGACGGAGGTAATCCCCATTGCTGAAACCCGTTCAGATGTTCATCGATAGCACCTATGCCGTCTTTCCATAATTTATTCTTCCATTCCGGAGTCGGCAGATCATCAGCCAAAACACGTTTGTAGCCGTATAAAGTAACCATTTGGCATGTTTTTTCATCTATTGTCATCTGACTTAGCAAATCCTCTATACGATTTTCAATAGTGGCTGTGGGGTCTTCATATACATCCATTTTGCCGTTTTTATTAAAATCGATCCAACCTTTCTGATACATCCGGTTTTTGGATGGATTATACCGGATAAGATCTTTTGCAGACGGAATACGCGGATCGGTTTGAGCTACTGAAAACAGACTGAACGAAAGTAAGGTAATAAAGAAAAAATATTTCATGGTTATTTTGTTGGTTCAGGTTTTAAAGTTAACGTTTTATTTATATAATTCTACGTCTATACTAGCTCCGTCTTTACATAAAAACAATAAGACTGTTCCCTTTTTATCGGCTTGTACTATTTTACAATTTTCTGTTTGCTGTATTTTCCATTCCCCTGTTAATGTTACTGTAACGGGTATCTCTTTGCTTTCATTGAATTTCCACGGACGGGAATAGATGCTTCGCTCGACCCGCTTTCCATTTTCGTAGAATATTTCATCTGCTGGCCCCCGATATAGTGCCAGATCAGGGTTACATACGGTAAGTGTTATGCTCTTCTTATTTTCTTTTACCATGATCAGACAGGAGGTATCAGCCATTTGTATCAACCCTTGAGGTAAGGTGCGAGGCGTTTCGAAAAGAACATAGGAAGTTGTGTTTGTCTCAATATCTTTTACTATGTGAGCGTTCCTATCTTTTTGTAAAACTTTGTACGGTATTTTTTTCGATAGTTTGCTCATATCTGTTTCGTTGGCCTGAGGCACAACCATATATTCGTATGATTGTCCTTTTGGCGCTTTTCCGTGATCAATAGTTAGCGAAACCCAATTACCAGATGTTTCTTCTTCAGTATTTTGCCTGCGAGAGTGTTGCGGAAAATTCTTTTCAAAGTTTAGTTTGTTTTCTTTTTTTGCAGGGATATAGTATCCTGTTCTCAAATGATCGATCCAATAGGTTCTTTTGTTTTTATATTTGTTCCAAAACCCTTTACTGCGGTCATCCATAACAGCCAACTGAAAAATAGTGGTTTCCGTATTATAGTCGGTGTTTGCATTTTCTATATCGGAACCAAGGCAAATGATTTTCCCGTCAAAAAAATGATATGATTTTCGGGCTCTGTGCGAACCATTGTATTTATCGTGTTCGTGCAGTTTCATGCCAAAAACGCCGTTTGTTTTGTTTTGGGACAGACCTCCGCCAAAAGCTTCGTCTGAATATAACATTTCTTCAAATCCGGAAAATTCGTCTACATTCAATATGTTTGCTTTCATTTGCTCGACAGGTAAGTGAATAGCTGTTGTTCCCGGTATGCGTCCCCAATCAAATCCTTCTTGTATCCAGCCACTATTTACAGGTGTTACGGTTTCTTCACCTGTAAGTATTTGCATGCTGCCATGAGCCAGATAACGACCATATAGATTTGCACCCAGATAATGCTCCGCAGCCCATAGATATCGAGAATGTCCGCGAACTACAGCAGACCAGTTGTTTCTTCGCTGAACAGATATGCACCCATACCCCAAAGCGAGGTTTCCATTAGGCTCTTTTTCCGGAATAATTCCATTATTAGTGAGTAATCTGGCAATTTCAAGTTCTGTCTTATTATTTGTAGCAGGTATATATTCTGGTCTTAAGATGTTATCCGAAGATGATAGTAAGCGCAGATATGCTGCACCCATTTCTTTATCGATGGATTCTTTTCCGTCCGGAGTCCCGGCCATAGCCATCCGTCCGTATTGGAGAGGTACAAGTTCTCCTCTTCCATCTGGATGACGGCCAGACATAGACAGCGGAAAGTGAGTTTTGTTGCAGTAGAAACGCATGGTATAAAGCACATTATTAACGGTCTCATGTGCTGTTTGTGATACAGCGAAAGATGTCTGGTTGAGTAAATATATCATGTTTGTCGCGCCATTCAATCCTCCAACGGCGTATGCAGGATAGTTGTTACAGTGATGGAATGCCGCACCATCCGATTTGAAAGCACCATCAAGTCCGGCAGCAGGCATACAGCCATTGTCTATCCATCTGCTGAAGGCTTTCAGGTACCGCACTTTTTCGGGAGAGTCTTCCATTATCAATATACTGCTGATACGTCCGGTGGTAGTTGTATTGAAGGCATCCATATCTATTCCGAATTTTACAGGTTTAATAAATATCTCGTTTGTCATTGCGTACCATTGGAGCGTTTTTTCTGCATCAGCAAGACGCCCGGTTTCGCGTAAAACATCTTTCATCAGGAAATATGCGGTGTAAATTCCACGAAAACTGTATCCATAGTGGGTGGCATTTCCCAATCCGCTGCCATAGGCTACTCCCTGATCCTGTACATGGTCGTACATGGAAATGAAAATATTCTTTAATGTTTCTTTATCTGTTTCCTTTTTAGCATCATTGTAAGCGATAGCTACGCGATTCATCAATGTGAAATATTTCCGAAGTTCCATTCCGTTTTTATCATAAATATCTTTCCAGTCAGGTATTATGCGTTCAAATATCTCATGGGCTCTGCCGAAAAAAAGAGGTAGGCCGGATATTTTTCCGTCCGTATATTTGATATTGTAGATTTTAAATTCCTTCCGGATTGCTTCAATTTCTTTTTCTGAGAGGTTAGATGGAGTGTAAATAATATCACTGAAACGCTCTTCTATTTTTTTTATATCCTGTTTTTGTCGCTTAGAAATGGTGTTTTCAATGGCAATATCAGGCTTTATTTCCGAATTTTTGAGAAGTGTCAACCAATGGCTTTTAGTCTCTTTATTTACGAATGGCACTTGTCTATCTGGTGTCTGATGGCGGTGATCGGCTTTTGCAGCAGTAACGACCTGGTCAAAAAATAATTCTCCGGAAATATCAGCCGGAGCTTTAATCCGTATTTTATTCATACCTTCTTCCGGTTTTCCGTACATATCACGCTCATAAGATACCCATGCTGCACGCCATCCCTTAAAATTTATACTGAAAGGAAAAGAAGAACATTTTTTATCGTCTTTTATGAATTCAAATTCAATGATCGAGTCGACTGGCTTTTCTTTGTAGACCCAGATTGCAAAAACGGACAAGTATGTGTCTGATCCTGCCGGGTCTTTCTTTTCGAAATGAAGATCTTTCGATATAGTCAGTTCTCCTCCGGCATCGAACATCCATTGGAGAGAATAATTGCCATCTTTGTAATGCAATGGAGATATTGAGAGTTTAGAATTTATGCTGTTTATATAAGATGGAACTATGTTATCTTCGAAAGATAATATCCTGTCATGTTTTACTAGCTGTGCCGAGCAGAACAATGGCATGCTAAGCAACAACCCTGTATATATTTTTCTTTTTATATAATTCATCGTGTTTTTGATGGCTTATTTAAATTATTTGTAAGGAATCAGTTCAGAAAGAATCTGCTCTCTGAACCAAGGATCATTAGCATTTTTCAATAGGATTGCCATTTGTTTACAAAGCTCTTTAAAAATCTTAGGATGTTGATTTATATCCAAATTCATTAGTTGATACGGGTCATTTTTATCATCAAATAATAGAGTCTTCGTTATTTTCTTTGTGTCTCTGTCTATATAAATGGCCAATGTATATCTATCAGTCTTAACTCCTCGCGAAGAGGGAAAGTATGATTTAACAATACCATCCGTATCTTTTTCTCCATCCATATTTTGGATATATAAAGCCGCTTTAGGCCGTTTTATTTTTTGCCGGTAAAAAACGGCAGAGAAATCCTGTCCCTGAACAGACGTTGGTATGTTGTCATTTAGCCCGCAAAGACCTAGTACGGTAGGCATAATGTCCGGTGTAGATAGTAAAAGATTATCTACGTGTGGCTTGATCTTATCCGGATAACGAACAATAAACGGTATGTTCAGCGATTCGGCATAAGGAGAGTTCTTCGGATCGTACGTTCCCTGACTACACATGGTTTCACCGTGATCGGAGGCAAAAATAACAATCGTATTTTTGTCAAGCCCTAGATCTTTTAATGTCGCTAATATCCTCCCGAATTCACGGTCTACACCTGTTACCGAAGCAAAATAGAAACGACTGTCAGAGGCTTTTCTCATTTTAAGATCAACATTGGGCCTTATCAATAGTTGATCGAGAGGGATATCCTTGTAAAGATTGTAGTCTTCTTCCATACAGTCTTCCAGAGAACTATACGGACTATGTGGTGGATTCATCGATACCATGAGGAAGAACGGCTTTTCACCATCTCTTGCATTGTCTTTATTTATCAGGTATTCGATTGCTTTGTCAGCTTCATGTTTGGGAGACCATTCCTTTATTTCGTGACGCTTGCCCTTTGTATCCCAATAATGAGGTTGTTTATGTACATCAAATGTGCCGTATGAATACCAATAATTGAACCCATGCCTGCGTTCGGGAGGGGTATATGTATCCCAAACAGGCTTAGCTTCCTCCACATAGTGTCCCGGATTTTCCGGATCGTCCGGTGTTGGAAAATCTGCATGTAGTTTACCTATATAAGCGCAATCATAACCTGAATTGTTGAAAACATCACTTATTGCTATAGCGTCTTCTTTTAACGAACTTATAGGGCGGTTGCTGTTGCAGTTAAGTGTTACTCCGCTGCCGTCCGGATACATTCCTGTGAGCAACATCCCCCTGTGAGGACTACTTAAAGGGCAGTTGCTTACTGCTGATGAAAGTACAAACGATTCTTTTGCAAACCGGTTCAGGTTCGGAGTATGGACCGGGTCAGCCGTGAAATTTACCTTGTCTTTGAATCCTGTTTCATTCCAAAAACCTAAAGCATGGTTTCTGAACTGGTCAGGAAACACGTAAATTACATTCGGATGTTTCTGCCCATAAGCGGAAAGTGCCAGCAGGCTGACACTTCCTATTAAGAGACTCTTATTTTTAGAATAGCTCATCATTTATTTTCTATTGATCTCAATTATTATTTTTGCTCCAAATCCTTTTTGCGTTTCAGTGCTTCCAGAAAATAATAATCGGCATAGTTTAGAGGTACATCTATTTCGGAATTATGAGGAATGCTACCAACAGAGTGCATCAAAATGAAATTTCCGTTAGTTCCAACTTTAGCTCTATAGTTTTCCGATCCCAAGCTGTTCATTATTTTATCAGCAGTTTCTTTATATCCTTTATCGCTGATATAGGTACTTAATTCATATAAAGCAGAAGCGATGGCAGCAGCAGCAGATGCATCACGCGGTTCATTCGGAATATTCGGAGCATCAAAATCCCAGTATGGGACGAGGTCTTCGGGAAGATTCTTATTATTAAAAATGAACCTGTATACATTTTCAGCCTGATCGAGATACTTCTTATCTTGTGTGTAACGATAACAGGTTGTGTATCCATACAAGGCCCATGCCTGACCTCTGGCCCATGCCGATTCGTCAGAATACCCCTGAGCAGTCTGGCGTTTACGTACTTCTCCGGTTTCGGGGTCGAAATCGACTACATGATAGCAACTGAAATCGGGGCGGAACTGATGTTTCATCGTTACATCGGCGTGGCTTACGGCAATATTGTGGAAAGAGGAATCCCCGGAAAATTTTGTAGCTTCGAAAAGCAGTTCCAGATTCATCATGTTATCGATAATGACAGGACATTTCCATCCTCGCTGGCTTTGCCATCCTTTGTCTGCGTCCCACGATTGGATTACTCCTGCATTAGGACGGAAGCGTGTTGACAAAGATTTTGCTGCTTCTACTATTACGTCTTTATATTCGGGTCTGTTTGTAACACGTAGTCCGGTCAAATAACTGCAACCAATCATAAAGCCAACATCGTGGTGCCATTTCAGATGTTTAACAGAGTCAAGACTTTCTGTATATTTTTCAGCCAAGGGTAACCATTTATTATCTTTAGTCAGCTCGTAAGTTAGCCAAATACTGCCGGGGAAGAATCCGCTAGTCCAATCGTCTATAGGTATGTAGACAATATTGCCATTTTTATCGATTGTCTTTGGGTTGAGTATTTTACCAGACTTCTCAATAATATCAGTTTGCAGTGTATGCTGGGCTACCGCATTGGCTATGTTATCAGCAATAAATGAATTTCCTTCCGGAGCCTTTTTACAGCTTACAGATAATAGAGAGATTGCAAGAGCAGATAGAAAGATTTTTTTCATGTTTTATATTTTCTGTATTTTTATTGTAGTTTCTTTATCATTCGACAACTTTTATCACAACTTCTCTGATTGCTTCTGATGCTGCTTCAAAATTATTATTGCGTCCGATCATAGTTACAGTGTAAACACCTGTTTTATCATATTGATGCGTATAGCTATCCAGACGATTGGTTATCGTTTTGATACCTAGGCCTGTGTCAGGAGTACAAGCATTTATTACTACAGGCTTTGTAATTAGCCAGTCTTTGTTTATGGCTACACCGGCACTTGACGATTGCATCCTTAGCCTGGAAGGTGTTGCGGCAATATTTGCAAGGCTCCAAATACCTGAAGTAGTTCCCGATTGATAAGCAGCTGTCCCTATAGTATAGATGTCGAAAGGAGTAAACCCCATGCTGCTGGCAGTCAGAATAGATTCAGTTCCGTCAGATTTAGACGTATTCACTATTCTTAGGGATTGAATCTCCCATGTAGGTTGTGCAGCGGTATTGTTCAATGGTTGATATAGAAATGCTATTGTGAGGTCTTCTCCAAGATAGTCGTCCAAAGGAACAATTGCATCACGTAGAGTCGTACTACTGGTTGTAGGAAGATTACATAGATCGGAAATATCGATCCAATTATGTGTAACAATTTTGGTTGAGTCAGCTTTTTTATCTTTATCAAGGCTCATTTCTCCGAAAGTGGTAGAGAGATATACTTTAAGAGCACCGGGAATAGTTCCGTATTGTGCAAATGAAGAAAATCTTAGTTCGGAAGTGATCTCATCTTTTGATAACAGAGTTCTGTTTCTGTATTCATACACATGTCCGCTTTCTCCACTATAGAAGGTTATGAAATCGGGGTTTCCTGAAAAATTGAATTGAACATCTGCTGATTTTTTTACTACCATTGTATCTTTTATCATCGAGCTATCTTCGGATATAACAGTCATGTCAAACTTGACTTTTTCCTCTAGCGCATCTTCACATCCGGCTAAAAAGGATATGAAAAGAATTGAAAGTATATATATTTTATATCGCATAACTTTTACTTTTTGCATTGTTGTTTTTTATAGCTTACCATCCTGTATTTTGAGTTACAGCTTTGTTTGTTGATATTTCCCAATCCGGTATAGGAAAATAGTTATATGCGGGAGTCACTTTATAATAGTTGGCGGCATAGGCATGGCCTGTGTTCCAGCCCGGTTTGGTTATATAGTTCGCCATATCCGTCATTTTTGAGTAGAATTCTCCCCAACGAATTAAATCCCAACGCCTCAACGCTTCAAAACATAATTCCATAGCACGCTCATCTTTCAGCGCTTCTCTAAATGTGTCTTTACTTAGTCCTGATAAAGGAGTTAATTTAGCTCTCTTGCGAACGTCATTAATACATTCGTAGGCTAGAGTGGTAGGACCGGTTATTTCGTTTTCTGCTTCAGCGAGCATAAGCAATACATCACTGTAGCGCAAAATTGGAAAATTGATCGGCGTATAGTTTTTATTTTTGGGTGTTACAGCTTCCAATTCGCGACGGTATTTGGCTGCACAACGGGTTTTATTTACGCTTTGTGCCGGTGTATAATCTGTACAAGGCATCCCTTCTACAGAAGTAAGTCCGGCAGGTCTTTTCCCATCATAATAAATACGTCCTTTCACAGGTTTTTCTCCGGTAGTTTCATAATCATATTCATAGGGTGCAATGCTCCAGTTGCCTCGCTCTGTGTCTCCCTGACTTTCATAAAGTTCATATAATTTTAAAGACGCATAAGCAAAACGATAACTATAACCGGGATTTCTCATCCCTGTATAATTCTTATAAGTGTTTGAGGCTGAATAGTCATTTGTACTTCCGAAGCCTAAGGTATTACCAATTCTTCCTGCCGAAAAATTTGCAGATGTGATACGGTTTCCTGCCTCTTCCACTTCCCAAAGACTCTCTCTCACTCCTGTACTATTATATTGATCAGAACACATATCTGTAAATACCTGGCTGTAAGAGTCTGCGAGGCCGTGTAAATTGCTAGTTTTCACTTGTTCTGCCCAATATTTTGCTTCTTCGAAGTATTTTTGAGAATTACTGTCACTGGCTTTATTATCCCTATAATGTTCTCCAGCCCTGAAAAGGTAGATGCGCGCCAGTATTCCCTGAGCTACAGATTGCGTAACTGTACCTGTATGGGACAGTTCGTTTGCCTTAGGTAGGTTTGGAATAGTATTTTTTATATCTTCTATTATCTGGTCATAAATTACTTGCTTATCTGTACGTGGAATACTTAAACCCTCCACACTCTGTGCAGATGTAAGGCGTAAAGGTACGTCTCCCCAACCTTGAATAAGATTGAAATAGTAAAACGAACGTAAGAATAGAGCTTCGGCTTTAGCTTTGTCTCTAACTGTTTGGCTGATTTCTGCATTTTTGTCTGCATTTTCCAGAAGCATATTTGCTCTGTTGATGCCATCATAAAGAATACGCCAATAGGTCATAATGTCGGCATTAGCACTATTTGCATTGGCACATAAAATGCTACTATATGGAGAGGATCTTTGATAAAAAGTAAGGTCATCACCTCCTGCTATATATAGAGGGTAATTGTTTCCATAAAAGAATTCTTGCATAAGGGGATTATATACTCCTATCAGAAAGGAACTTAATTCTGTTTCGTTATTGAAATATGTTTCAGGTGTCAGTTCATACGGCTCCTTGTCCAAGAAATTACATGAAACAGATCCTATGCATAATAACGATAGTATGATATATTTTATAGTTTTCATCTTTCGGGTTAATTATTGATTAGAAATTAAGATTTAAACCAAATGTAAATGAAGCAGATCTTGGATAAGCAGAGAAATCGAGTCCGGGTGTCAATGCACTGTTTCTGATAGAGACTTCCGGATCGTAACCTGAATAGTTGGTAAATGTAATCAGGTTCTGAGCTGATACATAAACCCGGGCTCTGCTGATATGGAGATTTTTCAATACCTTGGATGGTAGGGTATAACCTAATGACAGAGTCTTCAACCTCAAATAAGATCCATCTTCGATTACACGTGACGAGAATACAAGGTTGGATGAAGACGTACTTACCCTCGGTATATCACTGTTCGGATTGTCGAATGTCCAACGATCGGCGTAAGAAGCAAACTGATTAAGATCTTTTTTCTTATTGAAGCCGTTCTCAAACATTAAGCGGTTAGCGTTCAATATATCATTTCCATAACTCCATTGTAAGAATATACTCAAATCAAATCCTTTATATTCAAAATTGTTTGTAAATCCTCCGATGTGCTTAGGCTCACCACGACCTATTATCGTGCGATCGCTGGAGTCAATCACCCCATCGCCATTGATATCTCTATATTTTGGAAATCCGGGTTGGGTATTTACTTCCGAAGAGTAATGAGAAATTCCCGGCTTTAAAATATAGTTTCCTCCTACGAAATCAAATTCATCCAGTTTATATGTTCCTTCATAAATATATCCGTACATCATACCGATAGGTAACCCTACTTTAGCTATGTAGCCCGGAGTGGCATTGAAGTTCTGGTCAAATGTTGCAATAGTCGTTTTAGACTCTATATCTTCGGCAAGATTCAGAACTTTGTTTCTATTGAATGAAATATTAAAGTTTGTAGTCCATTTAAAGTCCTTAGTAGAAATATTCGTAGTGTTGATAGTAAACTCAAGGCCACGGTTTCTTACTTTTCCGATGTTTCGCATTGCTCCGGCATAACCGGAAGATAGGGGAAGCTCTGTGAAGAACAATAAATCTGAAGTAACTTTATTATACCAGTCGGCAGTAATATTAATCCGTTCTTTTAAGAATACAAGATCAAGACCGATATTGGTTTGTGAAGTCGTTTCCCATTTCAGATTCTTATTTGGAAGATTGCGTGGAACAACACCTACAGAATTGACATTGTTGTTAATCGGATATACACCGTGGGCTATACCGCTTGAAGTAGTGTAATTGCCTTCCGTAGCACGAAGCATATCTAATAAAGCGTACCTATCATAAGCACCAATACGATTATTCCCTGTTTGTCCCCACCCAAAACGGAATTTTCCGGATGAAACTATATCTTTAAGTCCTTCGAAGAATGATTCTTCTGAGAAAGACCATGCTGTGGACATGGAAGGGAAATAGCCCCAACGGTTATTCTCGTCAAATTTAGACGAACCGTCGGCACGCATCGATCCGGTAAAGTAATATTTGGATGCATAGTTATAACTTACACGGCCAAGATAAGAGAGGAGTGCTTCTTCTTGTCTTACAGACGATGAATTTCCAAATTGTCCTTGTTTCATGCCGGCCATACCCAACGATTCGAATGGAATCTGATTCATTGTTTCGCTGTTATACTTATATTGTGATTCCTGAAGGGTAATACCCGCAACAGCACTGATGGTATGTGTTTTGTCTATTATTGTATTATAAGAAACGGTATTTTCATTTAACCATGTTACTTTTTCAGAGGTGGCCAGTGTTGCATTTACCCCACTGGTAGAGCCGGGATAGCCATAACGTGTTTTGGAATTGTTGAATGTTTCGTTACGTCTGTTATCTGTCGTGTAGCCTCCCGATACTTTAAGGCGAAGACCTTTCAGAAATTCATATTCAGCAAATCCATTCAGTTGTAAATATGTAATGAAATTTTTACGATGGCTGTTTTGTAGATCCATAATAGGATTGAAGCGATAATCGTTCAGTGTTTCAATACCTTCATCCTGAATATTATTTAACAAGCTGCTTAATTCGACATTAGGTTGAGTGACTGGCCGGTATCCCCATACACTGTAGAACAGGTTGTTCATACCCGAATATGAAGATTGTGACGGACTTGCTCCTGAAGATACAGATCTGTTATAATTAACAGATACATTTGTATTTAGCTTACCTTTTCTTACATTGAACCCTACGCGTCCTTGCATTTTATTATAATTGGAGCGCAGTACAATACCGTTCTGATCGAAATAAGAGAATGAAGCATTATAACGTGCATCTGCTGTACCTCCTGTAAGTGATAAGTTGTGGCTTTGTTGCCATGCATCACGGAATATCATGTCTTGCCAATCATATTGAGGTACATTTTTATAGTCGTCTAATGTATATGTTTTTCCATTATATGTCTGAAAATAACCAAAATTCCCCGACATATCGGCTGCGGTATATACTTCCGATTGTAGTTTTACGAATTCGTAAGCGTCCATCATCTTTATTTTGTTTGATATCCAGCTTACACCCGCATTAAAGTCGTAACTAACCTGAGGTGCTCCCACTTTTCCTTTTTTTGTAGTAATCATAATTACTCCATTTGCCCCACGTGCTCCATAAATGGCTGTGGCGGAAGCGTCTTTAAGAACGTCCAATGATTCTATGTCATTAGGGTTTATTGATGCGCCTACGGTAGGGTCTTCAACGGGGAATCCATCTATTACATAGAGCGGCGAGTTCTCCTGAGTAAGGGAGTTATTACCCCTGATTACGATATTCATTGTTCCTCCGGGCATACCTTCGCCTGAAGATACCTGTACACCTGCCAGGCGTCCGGCCAAAGCCTGGTCAAAGCTAGGTACAGGAGCTTTTAGCATATCATCGAGATTGGCTTTTCCTACCGATCCTGTAAGGTCGCGCCTACGCACGTCCTGATATCCTATAACTACAACTTCGTCCAAAAACTTAGAGTCTTCTTTCATTACGATCGTCATAGGTTTAGAAGCATCAGCTTTCATTTCCACCGCAGAATAACCAACATAGGTAAAAATCAGTATGTCTGCAGATTTGGATACAGTTATACTGAATTTACCATCGATATCGGTTAATACTCCGCTTTTTTCGTTTCCTTTTACTTTAATAGTTACTCCAATAAGAGGTTCTCCCGTTTCATCTACGACAGTTCCTCGAACATTTAAAGGGTTTTGAGCATTTGCCTGAACTATAAAAAAGAAACTTAGGATGGATATCCATAAGCGTCCGGCAAATTTGTGTTTTCGTTTTTCCATAGATTTTAATTACTTTTTTAATTAGAGCCAAGAATGCTTTTTGATTGATACAAAATTATGGCCCCGATATAAAAAGGGATGGTAGAATTGTACATATAATTGATAATATTATACAACCTGTTTTATAACATTGTTTTTATAATGAGTTGTCGCTTAGGTGATTATTCTTTTATTTGGTCTTGTTCTCCTGTTCTGTACGCTAATGGAGTCATATGGTAAGTTTCTTTAAAACACTTTCCAAAATATCCTGAAGTAGTAAATCCCGTGATATCAGAAATGTCTGAAATTCTTAACTCCGGATTATTTTTAAGTAGGAAAGCTGCTTTTTTTAACTTAATGGTTAGAATAAATTTATTGGGTGTTTGTCCTGTTATTGCTTTTATTTTTGCGTATATATTTGTTCTTGCTATTCCCAATGTATCGGCCAGTATATCGATATTGAAATCAGGATTGCTTATGTTTTCTTCAACAACACTCATAACTTTATCAATGAAGTCTTTGTCTAGTTTGTTGGTTGCCAGCATTAATGGTGTCATCTGAGGCTGTTGACCGAATTTTTCCTGTAAAATGACTCTACTGTTGACCAGATTATTACACCTTGATATCAGGATATTTATATTAAATGGTTTGGTAATATAATCATCAGCTCCGTTCTGTAACCCTTCGATCGTATGCTCTATGGCAGTTCTTGCAGTTAGCAATACTACGGGGATATGGCAAGTTTCGATATTTGATTTAACTTGCTTACATAATTCAACACCTGACATTTTAGGCATCAAAACATCACTGAGTATAATATTCGGCATTTCTTTTCTGACTATCTCTAACCCTTCTTCTCCGTCTGGCGCAGATAGAATGATATAAAAAGGTTTGAACATACCTATGAGCATTTCTCTGAGAGAGTCGTTATCTTCTACAATGAGCATTTTTGCTCCTTCAATAGAGGGGTAGAAAGTCTGCTCTGAAGAATAGTCTTCTGATTCCGGCAGCAAAAGCTCACCTCTTTCGATGGAGTCTTCTTGTTCGATTAGCTGATTCTCATTGAAATGTTCTTTTCCTAATTTGAGAGAAACTGTAAAAGTTGTTCCTTTTCCTTTTTCGCTTTTTACAGAAATCGTTCCATGATGTAGCTCTATAATTCCTTTGGCAAGAGCTAAACCTATACCTGTTCCCGAAGAGACACTATCTGTCTGATAAAACCTGTTAAAAATTTTGTCTATATCTTTGGCTTCAATACCATCACCTGTATCTTCAACTTCAAAGATTGCATTTTCGTTTGATCTTCGTACCGTTATGATGATTGTGTCATCTGATTTAGTGTGTTTAAAGGCATTCGAGATAAGATTGTTGACTACCTTTTGGAATTGGTTTGTATCATACCATACGACCAACTTTTCAATTTCTTTTTTGAAAATAAAGTTTACTTGACGGGTAACAGCGTATTCATGGAAGAGCAAATAGTTCTCGTTAAGAAAATCAACGATGTTATGTTCCGAGACTTTTATTGTCATATGTCCCTGCTCCTGTTTTCTGAAGTCGAGTAACTCTGTGATGAGTCCCCTCATTTGAAGACTATTTTTATATATAGACAATAGTTTGTTATATACTTTCGGCGTAAATGGCTCGATTTGCATTAACATTTCCATTTGTCCTACGATAAGAGTCAGTGGTGTTCGAAACTCATGGGAAATATTTGTAAAAAAGCGAAGTTTTGATTGATTCAATTCTTCGACATCTTTTATATGCTTTTGTTCATATTTTAGCGATTCTTGTAATTTGATACGGCTGTTATAAGATCTGATGATAAAATAAAGAATGATAATGCCGAGTATAATGTATATTAGATAGGCATATATTGTTTTATAGAACGGTGGTAATATTTGTATATTCAAGCGGGTTTCAGGCACATTTTTCTCATTCGGTTCCCCGGCTTTTATTATCAAAGTATATTTTCCCGGATTAAGATTTGTATAGGTAATAATATGTTGTCCGTTTGTATTTACCCAATCTTGAGAGAATCCTTCCAGTTTATACATTATTTTATCTTTGTTGGCCGGAATATAGTTAGTAGTGGCAAATTCTATACTGAATACAGAATAATCACTGTTTAGTGTGATGGATGGGTTAAGAGAAAGGGCTTCATGTAAAATGCCTGTCTGATCATTTACCAGAACGGGTTTGTTGTTTGCAGTAAGCATGTAAGGTATAATGCTGTACTCTTTTTTAGAGAAATTGAGGTCTTTTTCATAAAACGACACCATACCTTGTACCCCTCCCAAAAAGACTTCTCCATCGTTTGTCAGATACAATGCGTTTTCATTAATCGAGGACAAAGGAAATCCATTTTCTACGTTATAATTATAAAATGTTTTTCTGGCATGATCGAACTGGCTGAATCCCTGATTGGTTATTAAGAGTAATTTACCATATCTGGACTCACAAACTTTATAGATACAGTCGCTGAGAATGCCATTTTCCTGAGAATCGAAATTAGAGAACTCTTTTGTTTCATAATTAAATAGATCTAGTCCACTTCCGGATGTTGATATCCATAAATTATAATAGTGATCTTGCGCAATGTTGTTAATATTATTATTGCTAATACTATGCGGGTCGGACGGATTGTGCCTGTAATTTATCAATTCGCCTGTTTCCATATTGTAGGAATAAAGCCCTTCACCCGTAGCGGCTATCCATAGAGTCCCATGATAATCAAAAAACAGATCGGCAACCATTTTTATTGCTCGTCCTCTTTCTGTGTTTCTAAACATCCGTTTACTTTTTCCTGTTTTGGGCGAGAATAGGCACACTCCATCTTCGGTAGCAAGAACCAGATCATTTTTATAAGGTACGATGTCTAAAATAATATTCGACCATAAAGCTGTTGTATCATTCTGGTTTGCTTTGTAATGAGTGAAATTATCTGTACGCAGATCGAGTTTGTTGAGCCCTCCCAAATGAGTGCCTATCCACATGACCTCCTTTTTCGAATCATAATAAATAGACTTTACATTATTATGGGATATGCTGTTTTTATTTTCACTGTGTCTGTACCATTTAAATGTTTTCGTTTTCCGGTTATAGACGTTTACACCACCACCTTCGGTACAAATCCACAGGTTATGTTTGTCATCTTCAAGCATATTTCCCACTACAGGAAAGCTGAGTCCTTCTTTTTCAATTGGTGATTGCTTATACCTTGTATAGATTTCATAATTTGGACTGAAATAATTAACCCCACCAAAATAAGTACCAAACCAAATGGTACCCTGATGATCCTTAATCATACTCCAGATAGAGTTATGTGTCATTCCACTGGATTGGTCCATTGAATAGTGGGTAAACTTACCTGTCTTTTTCTCAAATTTATCTAATCCAACAAAAGTTCCTATCCATATATCACCTTGATCGTCTTGGCAACAAGAACGTACGAAATCAGACGATACACTGTTCGTTGTGGAATTATGAAGGTAACGATATATTTGTTCTCCACTTATTCTGAAAAGTCCATGCTCCCAACTACCAGCCCATATGTCACTATCGTTGTCCATGTATATATTGGTAATGTTCGCTTTTTCTATGATGTGAGTCAATTGATTCTTCAACTTGTTTAATCTGTAAAGTCCATTGTTTGATGTTGCAATCCAGATTTGCTCTTTATTGTCGATGAATATTGCTGAAATTATATCATCTTTTTGTGGTAGGCTGTAAAATAGTTTGAACTGTAGACTTTCATCATAAATGTATAATTCATTTTTCTTTCCAATATATAGATGTTTACTATAATGTATTGCTGTAACATTTGTGGAAGCCAATATAGTGCTGAATTTTTCTTTTCTCATATCCCATTCCGATATTCCATCAATACAGAGTAGGTATATTTTACCATTTTTATTACCTGCTAATTTTAATATATTGTTTGATGATAGAGAGTTGGGGCTGTTCTTTTGGAGTTTATATGTCTGTATCCTATTTCCGTTATAACAGTTTACCCCTTCTCTGGTAGCTATCCATATAAATCCTCTTTCGTCCTGATATAAATCATTCACGGAAATTTGAGATAATCCATTTTCAGGAGTAAGGCTTCGAAAAGTAATATTTTGAGCCATTATACCTGACATGGATAAAATGGAGATAAGCAAGGACAGTATATTCTTCATTTGTAAATGTCTTTTGTGAAAATTGCTATTGGATTGTATTTATTCCAACAGGCATCTTCCTGAATTGTATTCTCTTAAAAACAGAGCGTTGGCATATTTATAAGATACAAAAATAAGGATATTTTTCTAATCTGATTATTTTGTCTATTAGTCGTTATTTCTAAAGAATATGGAAATAATTTCTTAATATAGGTTCAATTTTCTAATCGTTTTATTTTGTTTCCTTTTTTACAAGGGAAATTGCTTTCGGTTAATCCTTACAATAATAGGCAGATACTTGGCAAAAACAATTCTGTACATCTTATACTGAATATTGCTGTTGGAGGCCATTGGGGTAGATGATTCTATTTTTCCCCAGCATATGATTATTGATTACATACGTATTTATAAACAAAAGATGAATTAAGAAAAAGGTGTAATTTCAATAAATAATTTGGGCTTTTATTGCTAATAATAACCGCAGGTATTTTTACTAGCAGTTATTTTTTTATATTTTAGATAAAAAATAACAAGATCAGGATATTTTTATTCAGCTTATTGAGCCTAGGTAAAAGATATTTTTCAAACAAATCGGTTTGTTAAATTGTTACATTATTTGAACCATGAGTATAAATTGGATTAAGGCAAGTTTAATATTCATAATATGGCGGCAATACAAAAAATAACACCAAACCTTTGGTTTGATACACAGGCTGAAGAAGCTGCAAAATTTTATGTTTCCATTTTTAATAATTCAAAAATAGGTGCAATTACTCGTTTTGGACAAGAAGGCTTTGAATATCACAAAATGCCAGAAGGCACGGTAATGACTGTTAATTTCTGGATTGAAGGGGTCGAATTTATTGCTCTCAATGGTGGCCCCGCTTTTAAATTTAATGAATCTATTTCATTTATTATTAATTGTGATACTCAGGACGAAGTAGATTATTTTTGGAATAACCTTATTGCCGATGGTGGTGAAGAAAGCATGTGTGGCTGGTTAAAAGATAAATTTGGACTTTCATGGCAAGTAGTTCCGGTAATATTAAACAAAATGATGACAGATCCAGATGCACAGAAAGTGAAACGGGTATCAAATGCTATCTTTCAAATGAGAAAATTGAACATTGGAATTTTGAAACGGGCATATGAAGGTGCTGATTAATATAGTTGTATCCTTTAATGTATTAGATGAATGTCTCACTATAATTAGTAGCCATGGATAACACAATTATCAAAAAATTAAATATTGAAAATTATGCCAGAAAGGTAATTTTAAATAAGCCGGACGATATTAGAGAGTTCGACGAGCTATCTTTTGATAAAATTATAGGTAAAGGGAAATATGATTTGGTTTTTGCATTTATCTTCTCGTTGGAAGAATTTATTTTTCTATTAAAAATAATTATTCAAAATGATATATTAAACTGCAATGGCATGCTTTATTATGCCTATCCTAAAAAAGGGAATAAGCAATACAAAGAATCTATAGGAAGAGACGATTTTTTTGATGTGATAGATATGGATGGCGATGGTTATGTACATGATAGTTTTATGAAGTTCAATAAAATGGTTTTATTTAATGATGTATTTACTGTCATAGGTTTAGAACATAGTGAAAAACGTAATAAAGCGGTTGTCTCAAGCAGAAGAGTAGCCGACTATATTGAGCGTGTTTCAGATGTAAGAGAATACTTTAAAACAAATAAAGATATCCTTGAAATATTTGATATACTAACACCCGGATATCAGTGTGGGTGGGCGCGTTATGTATATAATACTAAAAATCCGGAAACTACGGAGAAGCGTTTTTGTGAAATGCAGAATATTTTAAAACAAGGGTTCAAATCAATAGATTTATACAGACAAAATAAAAATAATAATAGTTTCAGTTAAAGATTAGTCAAACCTAATAAATTAAAAATTATGTTAGCTGCTGTAAATCCTTATTTATCGTTCAATGGTAATTGTGAAACCGCTTTCAAATTTTATAAATCTGTTTTTGGCGGTGAATTTGATGAAATACATAGGTATAAAGATATTCCGGGTGAAGATATTCCTGAATCAGAAAAAGAAAAGATCATGCATATGTCGTTACAGCTTAGCGAGCATGTTTTATTAATGGGAGCAGACGTATCCGAAGCATTTGGGCAGGTTACTGAATTCGGTGATAATATAACCATCACTCTATGTACACTTGATGAAGAACAAACAAAACATATTTACACAACTCTTTCGGAGGGAGGTAAAATAACTATGCCTCTCGAAAAAACGTTTTGGGCCGATTTGTATGCACAATTCACTGATAAGTTTGGTGTTTGCTGGGCTTTAAACTTTATCAAAGAATAAAATTTATGCAACAACTTGAAATAAAAGTAGCATTACAGGTTGGGAGGCCTCCTTCTATCATCTTCGAAGCCATTATTAATCCGGAGAAAATGAAAAATTACTTTATTTCGTCTGGTTCGGGCAAAATGGAAGAGGGAAAAACCGTTATATGGAAGTTTCCTGAGTTTGATTTTGATGCTCCTGTTAACGTTGGAAAGATGGAGAAGGATAGATATATATCTTTTTCTTGGGAAGGTAGTGAAGGAAAGGAGCTAACTGTAGAAATGTTTTTAGAGCCACAAGCGAATAATTCCACAGTAGTTCGTATTATTGAAAAAAGTATGGAAAACAATCAGGAAGGCATTGAATGGCTTGGCCATAATACTGAAGGTTGGGCAAATTTCCTGGCTTGTCTTAAAGCTTATCTTGAATATGGAATCAATCTGAGAGAAGGCGCTTTTGATTTTATGAGAGAATAATATCAATATAAAAAATACAGCGACTTAATTGTGTTTTATATATTAAGTCGCTGTATTTTTATTGAATAATTTTACTTATTCGGATCAATTCTTAGATGCTATTACCTCGAAAGAACCTGTAAGATGGATATCCTCTGACGAGCTGCCTACCATTACCGAGAATGTTCCAGGCTCGACGACAAATTGATTCTGTTTGTTCCATAAACCTAAATCTTGTGGTGTAAGGGTAAAGCTGATTTCTTTTACTTCACCTTGTTCAAGAGAAATCCGGTCGAATCCGCGAAGTACCTTTTCATAAGTAGTTACCGAACTATAATCATCTCTGATATATAACTGCACGATCTCATCTCCTTGTTTATGTCCAGTATTTTTTATTTTAAAAGAGATATCTATATTTTGTTGTATACCGATTTCAGGTTTACTGATTTTTAAATCGGAATATTCAAATGTGGTATAGCTTAGTCCGTACCCGAATGGAAACAATGCGCCATCGACACGTACTCTTCCTTTAGAATCTGCACCCGGTTTGAATGGAAATGCATATGGAATCTGTCCTACAGACTTAGGAAATGTCACGGCTAATTTTCCTCCGGGATTATAGTCGCCAAAAAGGACTTGAGAGATAGCATTGCCCATGAATTCGCCGGGAAACCATCCATGAACTATTGCCGGGATATGTTTTGCAGTCCAATTGATAGTCGCAGCACGCCCATCGATAAGTAATAGCACAACAGGCTTTCCTGTGGCATATACTGCCTGTAAAAGCTCTTCTTGTCTGCCTGGTAAATTGAGTTCAGAACGTGAAAATTCTTCTCTCACTGTTTTTTCATTTCCTCCAAGTACGACGATAGTTACATCTGAACTTTTAGCCAATGCCACAGCCTCATCTATCATTTTCTGTTCTTCTGTATTTACAGGGACATTATATAGTTCGCTGTCGGGAAAATTTCCATCTATAATGTTACAGCCTTTGGCATATGTCACATTTGCTTTAGGTAGATATTCTTTTATGCCCTGATATACACTCTTTATAGGTGCATTAGCAGGACCATATCGACAAATAAGCTCTTTTACTTCATCGGCATTTGGTCCAATAACAGCGATATTTTTCAAATCTTTAGATAATGGAAGGATGTTATTATCATTTTTCAGTAAAACAATAGATTCCAAAGCTGCTTGTAGAGATAATGCCTGATGCTCTTTACTATGTACTATATTGTTTACAGTCTTTGTATCCCCTTTGTAAGGATTATCGAACAAGCCTAAAAGAAATTTTACTTTCAGCACTTCCTTTACTCTTTTATTTACAGTTTCCATAGATACTAATCCTTCTGCGATCGCCTGTCTAAGAGGCAAAATAAAGTCTTGAGGTGGGGTGAAGTGTGTTCGTATATTCATGCCGGCAGATATGGCTAATGCTGCAGCTTCTTTTTGATCTTTTACAACACGGTGTTTGCTATGGAGAAATTCAACTGCTTCGCTATCAGATACGACATACCCTTTAAATCCCCATTCTTGACGCAGTATTTCTGTCAGGAAGTGATAACTACCTGTTATAGGCTCTCCGTCATAATCGTTATATGAACTCATTACCCCTAAAGCTCCCGCTTCAACGAATGCTTTTCGGAAAGGTTCGAGAAATAAAGTCCGCATCTCACGCGGAGCAATGTGTGGATCGGTGCGGGTACCCTCATCCCTTCCCCCCACAGGAACACTATAAACAGCAAAATGTTTTGGGGTTGCCACCAATCCGCGCGACTGTAAGCCTTCTATCATTTGTTTACCCAAGGTTCCGGTCAAATAAGGATCTTCGCTGTAGCATTCAACAACACGTCCCCAGCGAGGATCGCGTGAAATATCGAGGATAGGAGAATATATATTTGTATACCCCAATGCTATCGCTTCTTTAGCTGTTACATCCGCTATCTGGCGGATCAAACGGGGATTCCACGTTGCCCCTTGCCCACACTGCGCAGGGAACATTGTCGCACGATTATGGCATAGCCCCCTTATACCTTCATTGGTGTAATCTACTGGGATTCCTAACCGGGTTTCTTCTACAAACCAACGTTGTATGGTCTGCCTGTTTTCTATACTTTTTTCATAAGGAAAAGATATCTGAGAACCAAATTTACCTATTCCGTTCGCTTGTTCGTCGATGTTTCCTATCCCATCTTTCCAGACCTCGTTTTTCCATTCCGGGGTAGGGGATATATCTTTCAATACTCTACCCGAACCGTAAAGAGTGGCTAACTGACATGTTTTTTCGTCCAGTGTCATTTGAGATAATAAATCTTCTACTCTTTTGTCGATATTGGCCGCCGGATCTTCATAAATATCTTTTGTGCCGTTTTTATTGAAATCTATCCATCCGTTTTTATAAATAGATTGGGATTTCTGTGCATGAATGGATAGTGATATGCCGCAACATATACTAAGGAATAATAATGTTTTATTTCTGTTACTCATTGCTGAATATTATTTTGGTTCTGTTGTTCAAATATATAATTTTATTTGGTGTATTCAGCCTTTTTCTTTTTATAATAATCCTGCATTACATAGAATGCTTTCTTTTTGATACCCCAGCTTGAAATAAGTCCTTTGCGGTTAAAGAAATCCTGAATACCGGGTAACTGGCGCCGCGGAGAACGGAAGTCAACTAGAATCCAAGGTGATAGGCCAGATAAACCGTCTATTTTATCCAACATCTCCAAATTGCGTATATATAGCTCTTCCTGATATTCTTCAGTCCATCTTTCAGTTTTATCACCATGAAGCCCTTGTTGTGCACTTCCTCCAAATTCACTTATTATGACAGGCTTGTTATATGGTATATCCCATTTCATAAGACGGGCTTCTTCGTTTGAAGCACGATACCAGCCGATATATTGATTAAAGCTGATTACATCCACATATTCGTTCATATTATCGGTAAGCTTATTCATATTATCAGGTGCTTTGGTAACTTCCATAGCCATACTTATCAGTCGAGAATTGTCTTGTTGCCGTGCATATTTAGATAAGTTACCCAAAAATTTATCTCTGGCATCGCTATGAGGTGTTTCGTTCGCTATCGACCAAATGATTATAGAACAACGGTTTTTGTCTCGATAAATCATATCGTGTAACTGTCTTTCGGCATTTTCATATGTATTTTGATTTTCCCAAGATATTGTCCAGTAAACAGGGATCTCTGACCAAACCATTAATCCCATTTTTTCGGCTTCTCGCACCATTGTTTCATTGTGAGGGTAATGTGCCAGACGTACATAGTTACATCCCATTTCCTTGGCCCATGTAAGCAAAATGGCAGCATCTTCCTTCGACCAAGCCCTACCACGTTCATAAGGTGCTTCTTCATGGATACTAATTCCCCGGAGGAATATCTGTTTGCCATTTAGAAGTATTTGTTTGTCTTTTGTTTCAATGGTTCGAAAGCCTATCTGATCATTAATCTGTTCATCAGATTTGTTTATTGTTATTTCGTATAGTTTAGGATTTTCCGGCGACCAGAAAATAGGTTTTACTTTTAATTCAAAGGATGCCTTACCTTGATTGTCTGTTGTAAGCTGTTGTTTAACCTTTAGTTCTGGAATTTCAACAATAACAGATTGTCCTGATGTTTGTGAGTTTAGCTGTATCCATCCTTCAATTATATTCTGAAAACCTTTTTTTAGTTGTATAGAATAATCTTCCACATATGTGTCCGGAACCTGAGCAACCATGACATCGCGTGTAATTCCTCCATAGTTCCACCAGTCCATGTTTACTGTCGGTACATTATCTTTTGCCCGCTTATTGTCAACTTTTACAACAACAAAGTTATCCCCGTTTTTTACCACATCGGTAATGTCAAAGTTGAAAGGAGTATACCCACCTACATGTTCTCCTACTTTTTGTCCGTTTACGTATACCTTTGCATCATAGTTTGCAGCTCCGAAATAGAGAATATCCCTTTGCCCTGCTTTTTTTGTATATTTAAAATCCTTTTTGAACCATACAGTCCCTTCATAGATAAATAAATTTGCATCACGCATATTCCAGTCTCCCGGAATATTCATCAATGGAGAATTGTCCAGATTATATTCTACCAGATCTGATAGAGACTGAGCTTTTTTATTTTCAAAGAATCCGTTTGTTGTAAAAGGTTTCAGCCTGTAATCATAATATCCATTTTCTAAAGGATCGGCAATATAATTCCATTTGCCATTTAGGGAAATAGATTGACGGCCGTATATGTTCGAGACCAAAGGTATCTCTTTAGCACAAAGATTATTCAGTATAAATAAGGACACTAGTCCGGTTAGTATTCGTCTCATAGATATATATGTTAAATTGTTTGTTTCTTAATCAACTGTAAATCTCATTTTTAACAAATCGACACTGTTTCCTCCTACCATAACATCAAATTTTCCGGATTCGACGACTTTATTCATCTCATAATTCCAAAAAGCTAGTTTTTGTATTGGTAAATCGAATGTTACGATTTGTTGCTCTCCCGGCTTTAGAGTCACTCGCTTAAAATCCTTAAGCTCTTTTACCGGAGGAGCTATAGATGCAGTAATATCCGATGTGTATAATTGGACGACTTCACATCCTTCTCGTTTCCCGGTATTTTTGAGCGTAACATTTATTCTGAGCACATCATCTTTGGATAGATTCTTTTTAGGCAGCGTTAGGTTTGAATATTCAAATGTTGTGTATGATAATCCGTACCCAAAGGCGAATAAAGCATCGAAGCCCGCATCCAGGTAATAAGATGTATTTCCTAATGATGATTGTTTTGCTTCCAGTGGTATATCGTTTAATAATACTTCTTTTTTATTTGCGGGACGACCTATTCTTTCGTAATTATAATAGAGAGGGATTTGCCCTACATAACGAGGAAATGTAACTGGTAGTTTTCCACCCGGACATGATTTTCCGAATAAAACATCGGCAATTGCCGGCCCTCCCATTGTTCCCGGATGCCACGCATAGAGAACAGCATCGGATAGGCTTATTTCTTTTTCAATGGTTAAAGGACGCCCTGCCATTACTATAGTTATTATCGGTTTACTGGTCTTACTCAGTTCTGATATAAGTTCCGACTGTGCACCAACAAGGTTTAGATCAGCAAGTGAATGTGCTTCTCCCGAAAGGATAGATTCTTCTCCGATAAATAAAAGGACTGCATCTGATTTTTTAGCTGCTTCCACAGCTTTTACAAACTTTGATGTGTCCTTATCTCGGCTGAAAGCAAGAGTTTGTTCGTATATAAAATTTACATTTTTGCCAAACTGTTTTTTCAGAGCATTTAGAGGAGTTTGTGTATATTCTTTTTCTCCGTCAAAACACCACGTTCCCATTTGATCGTGTGGTGCATCGGCCATAGGGCCTATTATGGCCACAGTTTTTATATTATTACCGAGTGGTAGAATATCATTTTTGTTTTTTAAGAGAATAAAGGATTCTTCAGCTGCTTTTTTTGCCGCGTGCAAGTGGTTTATAGCATATTTTTTCGATTGTAAATTAAGATCTGTATAAGGCCGGTCAAAGAGTCCCAGCCTATATTTTAATCTTAAAATATTTTTTACTGCATCATCTATTGTTTTCTCAGATACAGAACCATCTTTCACTAATTGCTCCAGATTATTGATAAAACATTCTGAAACCATATCTATTTCCATCCCTGCATTAGCAGCTTTCCGGGCAGCATCTTTTTTGTCCTCACAGAAACCCTGTGTTGTCATAATACCAATTGATGCCCAATCTGAAACAACCACACCGTCAAATTTCCATTCGTTACGTAGGAGATCTGTAAGTAAGAATTTGTTTGCGCTTAGTGGGATTCCGTTGTTCGAATTGAATGATGTCATTATAGTTGCACAATCCGCATCTTTAATAGCTGCTTCAAAAGGAGGCAGATATATATTGCGTAATTGCCTTTCGGGAATATTGGATATGTTGTAGTCGCGTCCACCTTCAGCAGCTCCATATCCAATGAAGTGTTTGGCACAAGCTGCGATAGATGACGGGTTAGATAAATCGTTACCCTGAAAGCCTTTGACCATTGCTACGGACATTGCTTCCGATAAGTAAGTATCTTCTCCAAAACTTTCGGCAATACGCCCCCAGCGCGGATCGCGGGAAATGTCCATCATGGGAGCGAAAGTCCAGCGAATGCCATTCTCAGATGCTTCGATAGCAGCTATTCTTGAACTTTCCTCTACTATTTGAGGATTAAATGATGCCGCTTGTCCTAAAGGAATAGGGAAAATGGTTTTGAATCCGTGAATGACATCGCGTGCAAAAACGAGAGGGATGCCAGATCGAGATTCATCTACAGCTATTTTCTGGAGCTGATTTAATAGAGCCGGATCTTCAGCATTCAAAATAGAACCAACTTCTCCATCTCTGATTTGCTGATATAGCCTTTCATCGGGTTTTCGAGCATTGACCTGATTCATTTGTCCGATCTTTTGACGTAAGCTCATCTTTGATAGCATGTTTTCGATCCGGTTCTCTATATTGTGTTGAGCGGATAGATAACCAAACATTCCGCAAAACACGAATAAGCTGTATATTCTTAAAGCCAATTTTTTCATCATTTATTACCTTTATCGAAATATTGAATTAAATTATAAGTATTGGTATTTATCTGTTTCATCTGATCTAGCAAGTCTGTGTATGGATTGTAATATCGGTCTACGACCCCTTTATTAGAGTCTCTGTTTGACGGATCGGTTGTCAGATCGTCCGGATCATTATCCATATACTTGAACCAATGCCAGCCAACACAATTTTTATTTTCAATAAGTTTAAGTGTAAAGTTTTGATAAAAAAGTCCGCGATCCCGTTGTGTGTGTACCAGCCATCCTGCTCCTGTATTATTTGGTAAACCTGAATCTTCGGCTTTAGTGTACCATTCGGTAATGAGAAATGGTTTTTTTGCCCACTCGCCCCAATTATTCATAATTTCTTCTTCCGGTTCCCATTTACGATAATGATTGATGGATACGATATCCATATATTTTCCGGCTACTTTAAATATTTCAGGATTAGTTAGTTCTTGTCTCCCTTTATCCTGGTTGAAGCGGCATCCCAGATATAGATGGTTTGGATCTGCTTTTCGTAGTGCTTCGGTAACCTTTTTCATATAAGTTTCGAAATAGTAGGCTGTAAAAGCAGATCTATCGTCGTCTGTTATTTCTTCAATAGAGGCATTTGTGCCTTTTCTTTCATCGAACCATTTTTTTGCTGCGATATAGCCTTGTTCATTTTTTCCCAGTCTGGTTAGATGCCTGTCAAGCGCATCAAATACCCAAGGCAATTCATTGTCTGTAAAATAGCCAAGTAGATATTTGTCATCCTTGTATTGGGATATTGGTTCTATTGCTGTTATAATATATTCATCGAATTCTTTATCAAAGACCATTGCCAGATCGAACCGATAACCCTGCCATCCTGCTTCTTCATATTTACCATTATATTTTTTTAGATGGTCTCTTCTATAATTCCCCATTGGTGAAACTATTACAGTGTAAACTAAAGGTTGCTCCATTTGCCGGACAACATCAATGTTTGTCCATGCGCCACTTCCGTTAAAACCATACTTTTTCAGCATTTTAGTTTCCGCTTTCACCCAGTTTTCTACTGTTTCATACTTTTCGTTAAAAATTTCTTTTTGTTTTTCTGATTTTCCGGGATTAAGGGCTACTACAGCCTTGTGGATATAAGGGTAACCTTCGGGATCTATAATCCACCAGCGCCCGTCAACCTTTTCTGTGCGAAAAAAACCTGTTGCATCTTTTTTCCAATCTGTCCATCCTCCATATTTCGAGATAGCAGGCTCATCTTTTTCTTTGAATGACGCTAATTCGTCTATGGTTCTGGCCGGATACTTTTGCCAGACTGTATCTTTATTATCTTTGCGGGATTCAACATAGATTCGCTGTTGTTCTTTTTTCGTTTGACAAGAGAAAAATAATCCTGTTGCGATAAGGCATACTGCCCCGAATAAATATTTCATAAGTCGTTTTTTGATAAAAAAATGTCTCTACATCCGTGAGAAAACGAGTGTGATTAACATATTGTGATTGAAAAAGGGAATTAGTCCGGCTTTAAATGCCGGACTAATTCTGTATCTTATTTGTAAATACCCTGCAAAATACCGTCATAGGCCGGCTTTCTTTCAAATTTATCATTGAATGGTAAAGCCCAATCCGGATTGACGCTAAGCCAAGAGCTAGGATCGTGTACACCCCACATTGTTACTCCGAATCTTTGATTTTCGGGAATGTCCATCATGGCCTTGAAAACAGCACGATAACTTTCTTTTTGCTTGAGTGCAAGTTCTTCGGTAAACGTAATTGATTTTTTATCCGGATTAACGGCAACATCAAATTCCGATACATGTACTTTTAGCTTTGTTACCGCAGCGGCAATTATTGCATAGCGGAGATCATTGACCGAACGATTTATATTGGTATGCATTTGAAGGCCTATTCCATGTATAGGCACCCCTTTCCTGGCAAGACTATCCGAAATGTGATTTACTGTATATCTACGGGTATGACTGTATTCGTGTCCATAGTCATTATAGAAGAGTATAGCCTCCGGATCGGCTTCGTGTGCATATTGAAAAGCCAATTCTATGTATTCAGGCCCTATCTTTTGTAACCAGATACAATCGCGAAGTGTGCCATTATCATTTATTATTTCGTTAACAACGTCCCATGATGCAACTTTTCCTTTATAACGTCCAACAACATCTTGTATATATTCTTTCATAATGGTTTTCCAATCCTCTGTCGTACCAGAAAAATTAGAAACCCAGGTTGGAGTATGTTTATACCAAATCAGGGTATGTCCATGTACGCGTATATTGTTTTCTTGAGCAAAATTTACCAAATAATCGGCATCATCAAAGTTGTACTGCTTACGGCCTATGCTTATGGTGTTCATTTTCATTGCATTTTCAGCGGTAATACTACTCATCTCTTTAATGATAGTGTTTCTATATCCCACATTGTTCTTTAACGTATTGATATTGATTGCGGCGCCTATCGGATATGAGGCTTGTCTCAGATTCTCTATGTTAGCTTTCGGCGGTTCTTGCGTGCTGTTGTCCGAGTTGAACTTCTCTTTGTCACAAGATGTGAGTATTATTGTAAGCGCTATATATAATAAGATATTTTTCATGATCTTTATTTTTTATAAATCGAATTAATTATATCCCGGATTCTGCTCCATTGTTTTGCCTGTATTGGCTTCTATCACAATTTGAGGAAAAGGTAACAGCACATGATAATCCTGAATTCCGGGAACTCCGTTTCTTTCACCGGATGCAATATGATTGTACTTACGGGTACGCTCTATAAGTTTTCCTGTACGGACAAGCGTTTCACGCCTGTTTTCTTCTGTTACCAGTTCTCTAGCCCTTTCATCAAGAATATAATCTAATGTCACCTGTTCTGCTGTTATAGGTGTTGCTCCCGAACGTTTTCTTATCTCGTTGATATAGAATGCAGCTCCGTCGGCTTCGCTATTCTTGCCTTGTAGGTGTAAAGCTTCGGCAAGGAGCAAATAAGTGTCGGCTATTCTCAAATAGGTTTGATCTGCAAACGAATATGATTCTCCGTAACGATTAGGGTCATTAAATGTCCAATCCCATTTACGGGTACTCGCCCATTTGTGGTTGTTTGTAGTCATCTTTGATTTATCCATATCGCAAACTACTGTAACTCCTTTTCTGGTTACGTATGATTTACGAATAGCATATTCACTAAACCGGTCGTCATTATTTTCGTAGATTGAGAAAACCCATGCTGTAATGCTAGCCCGCCCGATGCCTCGTCCACCATATTCCGGTGAATAAGCAATATCTAGATTGTTATAAGCAGATACCCATGTACGGCGCATGCTATTAGAGTATCTTCCGAGTAGATTGTCTACTTCAGAATTGGGAAAAACCCATAGCGCCTCAGTATTACCCTGAGTAGGCAGGATATTGCCATCATAAAACTGATCCATAAACGGACATCCGGGTTGATTCTTATTTACACCATAACGCTCTGTAATAAGTTTATAGTTCGGATTTAGAAGGACAGATCTAGCTTTTACTTCTGCTTGTGCAGGTTTGTTTTGCCACAAATATACTTCTGCCAGATAATGCTGTGCAATCGCTTTTGATAATCGTGTAACATCTTTCGAATTATCAGGCAACCATTCTTCTGCAAATAATAGATCTTCTTCTATCAATGCCTGTATTTCTTCTACAGAGTTCCTCTCCCAATCGTCACGATAATTTTCTCCTGTTATTTCTTCCACACTTTTAGGTACAGCGCCAAAAGTCATTATAAGGTGGCGATATGCCCAAGCTCTGATCAGTTTTGCATGTGCAACGATTTCATTTTTATTGGCTTCGTCTTTTTCAGGAGTGCCTCCCATCCAGTTTACAGATGGATTCTGTGCTCTTGAAATTATAAGGTTGGCCGAATTTATAGCTCTATATAAGATAAGGAATATTCCCGGCCTACCACTCGGATCGGTAACATCTCCATTGAGGAATTGCATTGTGGATGTAAGATCCGCTTTTGTATATTGGTTTAATCCTCTGGTCCATGATAATTCCGTATTTGCCCAGCCTATGTCTGTACCTATTTTCCAAATCACACCTAATTCAGCCGATTGTATCGGTTCACGGCGCTCATGGCGAGGGAAGTGAAGTAAAGCATATTTTGCCGAAAGAAAACCATTATAGTCATTAAACAGGTTGTCTGCATATGTTTCATCCTTAGCATTCTCGTTAAGGAAGCTATCGCTACAGCTATTCGATAGAAGGCTTACTGTAGCAAGTATTGTTATATATATTATCTTTTTCATTGTTCTTTTTTTATGGATTAAAGTCCTAATCTAAAGCCGAATGTATATGTTCTGGTTTGAGGTACTCCATAGTCTGAGTCAAATTCCGGATCAAGACCTATATAGTCCGTTAAAGTGAATACATTTTTTACGTTTCCGAATAATTCAAGTTTGGATATTCCCAACTTGGTTGTTACTGATTTAGGAAGGGAATAACCAAGTGAGATATCGCTCAGGCGTATATACGAAGCATCATTTGTTTTTCCAAAATAATTCAATCCATATGGATTTGAATCATCCCTATTTGCCGGATATGTGTTAATCTTATTTTCAGGTGTCCACCATTCACGTTGGCGTATATTCGATTTTCCGTCAAAATAAGTATTCATATATTCTGTATAGCGAGTAACCCCATGTGCAGCATTAAAAAAGAAACTGAATGAAAAGTCTTTGTATATTAGGGTATTCATCAGACCTATTCTATAATCAGGATCTTTACGCCCGATTATATGCATATCGTCTGCCGTGATTTTGCCATCACCATTGTAGTCTTTTATTTTTACATCTCCCGGACGAGCTTCCGGCATATGAGAATTGAGTATATCGTCGGTTTCTTGCCAGATACGGTCAAATTCATAAGAATAGATAATGTTGATAGGTTGACCAATAAACCATCTGCTGGCAACATTGTCGATAGCCTTACCATGTTCATCGAATAGACCAACATTAACTATTTCATTTTTGCTGTGCGAAATATTGAAGTCGGTACGCCAAGTGAAATCTTTAGTTTTGACGTTTAATGCAGATATTGAAAGCTCAAGCCCTTTACTTTTGGTTTTACCTATATTCTGGCGAATGGAATTAACTCCGTTTATCTGAGGTATTTTTTTGTATAACAGTAGATCGAATGTATTGGCGAAGAACGCATCGAATGAACCGGATATGCGTCCTTTCAGAAATGAATAGTCCCATCCTATATTGAACTGACGGGTAGTCTCCCAGCTCAGAGTCGGATCTGAAAGCTTGTTCGGATAGAATCCTACAAGGGGATTCCCGTCATTGTCTAAGTAATACTCGTTAGACATCGTTGGCATGGTTTCGTAAGGGCTGATGGCTTGATTCCCATTTTCACCATAAGAAAGGCGCAATTTAGATCGGTCTAGCCATTCTAACGATTTCATGAACGACTCACGCTCCATATTCCATCCAAGTGCAACAGACGGGAATGTCCCATACTTGTTATTAGCTCCAAATGAAGAGAATCCATCGCGGCGAAGGGAGAATGTGAATAAATATTTACTATCGTAGTTGTAGTTTACTCTAAATAGTTGGGACAATGCCGATTCTTTATTGTATGTATCGCTAGGATTAAGTGTTGTAGCCAGCTTAAACTGGTAATAGGTCATATAATCTCCTATAAATCCTACACCTGTATTATCGTGATATTTTGTAACATATTCTCTGGCTGTATATACTCCGGTCAGGTCAACGCCATGTGCTCCGAATTGATGATTGTAATTTAGGATATTTTCTATAGACCAATCCTGCTTATACTGATTATTTACAGCGGCAACACCTTTTTTACTCTGGCCTTCGAGTGTTGCTGTAGAGGATTTGTAAGATTCGATCAGGCGCGAACGGAAATTGTATCCGGCTATAGTTTTAAATGATAATCCTTTGAGGAAAGGAAAATCTACCTGTAGGTAATTGATTGTATTTACACTGCGGGCAACATCTTCTTTTTGTATATTAAGCCCTTCCAAAGGATTGGTAACGCTCATATCGTCTGTATTAGGCTGAAGGCTAATATTGCCGTCCGCATCGTAAGGAGTAGTTAGCGGGTTCATTTTCATTGCATTGCTTATGTTGGCTTTTTCTCCCGGACGGTCGTGATATCCTAGAATAGTATTGGTTCCATACTTTAACCATGAGTTTATCTGAGTATCCAGGTTTAAGCGTAAAGTATAGCGGTTAAATTCGTCATTTTTTGCAACACCTTTGATCTGAGATACGTTTCCTGAAACATAATATCTCATTTTTTCACTGCCTCCCGAAATAGCAAGATTGTACTCTTGGCTAAATCCGGTTTGCATGGTATGATCGAGCCAATCGGTATCAATTCCTTTTTCAAATTGTTCTGTTTCGAATGAACTTACACCAGTCCTGGATTTTTTAAAGTTGTAAAACTGTGTTGCGTTCATCATATCGGGACGGTCAATTATATTTGTTATTCCGAATGTAGAATTGAAAGAGATATCAGTCTTTCCGGCTGCTCCTCTTTTTGTGGTTATTAATAATACTCCGCCGGCTGCACGTGCTCCGTATATGGCCGCAGAAGATGCGTCTTTCAATACTTCGATGGACTCTATATCATTAGGGCTTATCTCTGATAAAAAACCTTCATATTGGATTCCGTCTAATACGATAAGTGGACCGCTATCTGCATTGATAGAGTTCTGAGACCTCACTCTTATTTTTGTACTACCCTCGGCACTTGTCCCTGTATTGGTGATATTCAATCCCGGCATTTTTCCCTGAAGGGACTGTACTATGTTGGCATTAGGCATATTGGCCAGATCTGCCGGCTTCACCGACATAACCGATCCTGTTACATCTCTTCGTTTTTGTACGCCGTAACCAACAACGACAACTTCATCCAACACTTTGCTGTCTTCTTTCAATACGATATTAATAACTCTGTTTGTTCCGACAACAATTGTTTGGGGTACAAACCCGAGGTATGAAAATGATATTGAGGAGGAAGCCGGAATCTCGAGTGTGTATTTTCCGTTAATATCCGTTATTGTTCCAATATTTTGTCCGGTGGCAGTAACTGTAACCCCAATTAAAGGCTCACCTTGTTCATCTGTTACAGTTCCGGAAATTGGAATTTTGTTTGTTTGTCCATTAATCACAATAGATGTAATTAATAGCAAAAAGAGCAGAAATAGATTTTTCTTTTGCATGACAATATTAGATTTAAATTAATTAGCATGAGCAAAGCTATCTATGATTGCTTGCTCACACTTATAATCTTATCCTTTATACTTATAAAATAGTACAATTGATAGATTATCAAGTATTTATTAAGTTTGTTTTATGGGATGTTTTCTTCGATAAATTGTTTGGGCGACTTGCCGTATATCTTTTTAAAGCTTGTACTAAAATAGGCAGGTTCATCAAATCCTACCATTAGAGCAACTTCATTTATAGTATATTTTTTCTCTTTGAAGTAAGATATCGCTTCGTTCATCCTTACTATTTTAATAAAGTCATTCGGTGTATATCCTGTAATTGAATTAAATTTTGTGTAGAGCAGGGTACGGCTTAATCCCATTTCTTTTGAGAAGGCGGCAATGGAAAAATGAGTATTTGATATGTTTGTTTTGACAATAGAAGTCGCTTTTTCTATAAAATAACTATTATGTTCGTTTTCATTGATTCGATCAGATATTTGTATCTTCTCTTTATCTATACCCAAGAATTTTTGGCGTAGTATTTTTCTGTTTTGAATTATATTATTTATTTTCAAACGTAGATATTTTATATCAAATGGTTTTTCAATATAATCGTCTACTCCCAGATTGAACCCTTCTGTGACGTTTATTTTGTCGTTTACCACTGTCAATAATATAATGGGGATGTGAGAGGTTTCAAATGTAGTTTTTATTTTCTTACATAGCTCGAATCCGTCCATTTCAGGCATCTGCAAATCTGAAATTACTATATCCGGGTTGATTTTGAGGATATTATCCCAAGCATCAGCTCCGTTTTCGGCTGTATAAACACTATAATATGACGATAATGATAGTTTTATATAGGATCGCAGGTCATTATTATCTTCTACTATAAGTATTTTAAGCCTTAGATTTTCTGCGTCATAGCAGTTGTCAGATACTTCATTCTCGTCAAAGATTGGAATGTTTTGATCGTCGAGTAGAATATTATTCTGATAAATCTTATTGCCTCGCTTGAATTGGATATAAAATTCCGAACCTTTATTTTCCGTGCTATTTACTCCTATATCTCCTTTATGTTCCGTTACATATTTTTGCACTAGAAGAAGCCCTAGTCCCGAGCCTGATACTTGCGAATTAATAGCATTACCCGCTCTATAGAACCGCTTAAATAGATTCTTCTGGTCCTGTTTCGATATGCCTATGCCATTGTCTATTACCGTTATTTTCCACAGATTATTTTCAGTCGATAACTTAACTTTAATCTTTCCTCCATCTTGAGTATACTTTATTGCATTGGAAACAAGGTTGTCCAATATCTTATCTATTTTCTCTATATCAAACCATTCTTCGACAGCTTCATCTGGTAATAATAGATCAATCGATATATGCTTCTTTTGTGCTGATGATTTCCAGTATGTTAGTTTTTCATTTAAATATTCCTTCACATCCCTTCTTTTGATAACCAATCTATTTTGGGATTCGTATGCTTTTTGAAAATCCAGAAGTTGCGAGAACATATTATTTAACTTGCTTAGATTGTTAGTCACCAGATTTAATAAATAATCTGTATTAGGGGAGGAGGGGAGTTGTTCTTTCAATTCGTATATCGGTCCACTGATAAGGGTTAATGGTGTACGAATATCGTGAGCTGTATTGATGAAAAATTTAATCTTTTCTTGAGATTGCTTTTTCTTTAATTGCTGTTCGGCATACTTATATATAAAATACGCGATTATTAGTATAAAAAGAAGGAATATGGTACGTGCCCATACAGTATTCCAAAAAGGAGGTGAAACCTCTATAGATACAGATCTTTCATCAAGAATATTGTTATTATTGTCAAGATATCTAACCTTAAATATATAATTGCCGGCAGCTATATTCGTGTAGTTTGCTATATGCTCACTCGTAGGGCCTATCCAGTCCTGATCCATATTCTTCAGCATCCACATGTATCTGCGCGTCTTACTCTTGGAATAATCTATTGCTACAAAATTTACAGAGAACGAGTGCTGTTTATAATTCAACTTTATTGTTTGGGTTTCGTCTAATGACTTTTTAAGTGGCGAATTTTTATCATTTGGTAATACCACTTTGTTGAATAGAGAGAAGCTCTCTAAAAAAAGTTGAGCTTTTCCTTTTCCTTTTTTTATGTTATCCGGATTAAAGTATGTAATACCTTCGTATGAACCAAAATATATGTCTCCACTTTGTGTTTTTACCTTTGATAATTGTCGGAACTGATTGTCTGACAATCCGTCTGTTATAGAAAAATTAGTAATACCCTGAGTTTCTATATTAAAGCATCCGATTCCGTTTTCACTGCTAAACCATAGATTCTTTTTATTGTCTATCTCCATTGCATAAATAATATCGGATGGTAATCCTTCTTTCTGGGTGAAGCTTTGGATCGTTCCTGAAATTATGTTACATCTGTTGAGTCCGTTACCGTAAGATCCTAACCATAGTATTGAGTCCGACTCCAGAAACATATCGCTGATATATTTACTTTTCAGGTTTTTGTTAAAAGGTGCCCCTGTATATTTTAGTGAATTTATATTTATCTGAAAAACACCCAGTTCGGAAGAAACGAATATTGTGTTTACATCTTTTTGTATAATGTGATTTACTTGGCCTATAGGTATTTGTGTGAATCTATTTTGGCGTTTGTCAAATTTTGTCAGATCACCTCTTCTTCCTCCAAACCAGATGTTACCTTGTATATCTTCATATATAGCATAGACAAAGTCTGTACCAATACTATTATTGGTAGTTCTTACGTAATTACTTATTATACTCCCGTCTTTTCTGAGTTTATATACTCCAGAAGAGTATGTCCCTACCCAAATATTCTGTTGAGAATCTTCGTAAAGGGTAAGTATATTTTTTGACTCAAGAAACCTTGTCCATTTGTTTTGTTTCTTATTCCATAAACAAAGATCGTTGTTAGTAGCAAACCAGAGATTCCCACTTGAATCCTCTAATATATCACAGATAACATTCCGGCTTAGATGGTTTTCATTTCCTTTTTCATATTTTATGGTTTTGAATCCGTGTTCGGAATAGTCAAAAATATAAACACCATCCGAGTAGGTAGACAGCCAGATTCTGTTTTCTTTATCTTTAAAGATATTATATATGGCATCACCTCTTATATAGTATTCATTTTTGCTATGCTGATTATAAGCTTGTTCAAGACGCAATGTTTCTGTATTTAATAAGCATACGCCAAATCCGTCGGTACCTATAATAAGACGGTTTTCTCCAAAAGTATTTAAAGACAGTATCGGATGATGCCAAAGGCTTGGTTCATTGATGGTGATTAATTTCTTTTCTTTTAATAGATACAGGAAAAGCCCATTGTTTACAGAACCAATCCATAACCTATCCGATCGGTTATCGTATAGACATGTCTCTATCTGAATGTTTTCTTGCGATAAAATAGAAGCATCCAATATTGGATATTTTATATCTTTTTTTATATCATATTTATAAACATTCTTGTTTGTCTGAATAAGAAGATGATTGTCTTCGAAGTCAGTAATAGATTTATATGAATCATTTTTAAGTTTTTGATTATGCAGGAATATAACAGAATCTTGCTTTAGAACACCTATATCTGTATGATCCATGATCCACATACGATTGTTAGTATCAATATGCAACCATTTGATATATCTCTTCAAGTCTATATAGCAAATAAATTTATCTGAAAGCTCATCATATTTATATATTGTGCCTCTGTCGGTGTAGGTCCAGATAGTATTATCTCTATCTAATAAAACTTTTATTGACCTGGTTGGTATTGAGCCGTTTTGCAGAATATCCATCGGATAATTCTTGATGTTTACACCATCATATCTATCAACACCCAGACGAGTAGATATCCATAAAAAGTTTTTTTTATCCTGGACGGTATTGAATGTCTGTCTTCCGCTCAGTCCGTCGGTTACTCCCAAATGGTTTATTTCTTGAGGTAAGACAACTATAGAGCAAAGATTTAAAACTGAGATGAGTAAGAATCTAAAATAACACTTAATCATTTACTTTGATTTATATGGTAGATTTAAAGTTATCACCTTTTTCCACGGGTGAAATGTTTATTTAAAAAAACAAAGAAAATGATTTTTACTCATTATGCTTCTCGCTTTTTTGTTAAGGTTTACTAGTTATTCTAAAATTGAATATCGAAAGATTTTTCAAATCTTGACTATTTAAGAATTGAATACTTTTGTGCTAAACAAGTGTTAAAACAAAATCTATCTCAATTATGACAATTGTAAATATCTTCGTTTCGAGGAGACAACCATATCGGGAATTTAAATTTGAGGTTTATTTATTATGAAATCTTTTTCAACATATCTAATTAAACCATATTTAGATGATATTAACTTAAAAGGACTAAATTAGGGTTTTTAATGTTAAAATGATGCAAAACCCATAAAGATAAACTGCAATAAACTTATTCTCCCCTTCTGAGACAGGATAGAGCTTGCTCATTCTGATTTTTTCTATTTACCTATTGCTTCATTCTTTTTATGATTGTTAAAACATGTTTATTCTATTAATTTATAAATGTTAAAGGTGTATATTTATAGAGTGAAAAATAGATAAACACACCTGTTACTTAGAAAGTGACAGACAATGAAGACAAGTAATACTAAACTTATAATAAAGGAAGAGAAAAGAAGACTTATATAATCTACAGATGTTCTACAAACTGTCTAACAAATTATTCACTCATAAAAATGCGTGACTTTAATTTTTATAATACTATTTTGTAGGACAGCATTTTACAGCAATTTCCATATAGAAATACGGCAGAAAGCAAAAAATTTTTACAAACAATTTATTAAACACACTGTAAATTTGCACGTTATGGAGCTTTTATACTCAGCAGAACATCTGAGATGCATTAACTATGACCGGGGGGAAAGCCCTATTATGGAATTGATTGTTGTAGAAAAAGGAAAATCATGGGAAAATCGACCACTAGGTAATAAATTAGTTTTTTTGCTGACAGGAAAGATATTGTTTTCAATTGGGCAATTCTCAAATTGTATAATTGAAGATAAACGTATTTTATACTTGCCTACTGGTTATCAATTTAGGTTTAAGTCAATAGAAGATTGTACTTTACTCGTTATGCAAATAAATGGGCAAAAGTATTTCTGTGATGATTATAACTTCAAAGATTTAGAAAAAAACATTTCAATATCGGGATATTCAAATTTGAAAGTAGACGGTCCGGTTACGTTAGAAATAAATGAGATCGTGGAGAAGTATCTTGACCTTTTAATTCAATTTATACAAAAAGGAGCGAGATGTAAATGTTTTTACCATCTGAAAATAAAAGAACTATTTTATATTTTCAGATGGTTTTATTCCAAAGAAATTCTATTCGTATTTTTTCAGTCCGCTCTAAAAGGAGGAAATGAATTCGCCTCTTATATTATGGATAACTGGCATAAATATAGCACAGTAGGGCAGTTGTCTGAAGCCATGAATTATACAGTGTCTGGCTTCGAAAAACGATTTAAACGAGTGTTTGGCATATCTCCTTACAAGTGGATGACTAATCAAAAAGCTGAAAGGATATTCCATCAAGTGAGAACGACGGATCTAACATTCAAGCAAATAAGTTCCAATTTCGGGTTCACGTCTTTATCCCATTTCAATGACTTTTGTAAAATTCATTTGGGCAAGTCTCCGGGAGATATAAGAAAAAACGGCACGATTGGCGGAAATCGGGAATAAACAGGCGTTTTTTTGGCGGGCCGGATATATAAATTTATATAATTTTGTCTTATCGAATCTGACACATTTATCACTTTCGTTCAGTGATGGTCTATGAATTATAAGGTCTTGTATCTATTATGAATAAAATAAATTTTTGTTTATGTAATGTGTAATAGTGGCAATGTTATACTAACTGTTGATGAAAAACAAGACTCACTTGTGTAAGTAAATTGTTAGTGTGATAAAGGCTGAAGGCATGGCGAGTTTTTGTCGCGTTGTTTCTTTATAATTAATTATATGTTAATAATAATTTGTTCACATGGTTCAGTCCGGGTGGATAAGAGGGAGGCTTGTGTCAATATCATGGTTAAAATACAGAATTATAAGTAAGCATCATTACACTATAATGAAATTAAATTAATTAAAAATTAGAAAAATGAAAAAAGTATTATTTAGCTTGGCTTTTGCCGTTATGCTGTTTTCTTCTTGCGGTAGCGATGAAAATGTTCCCGTGACTTCAAAGACGGGAGATTTAGTTGCTGAGGTCACTTTTGATGGTCTTACCGCCAAAGCCGCGTCTTCAACAGCCATTCCTGTTACAAAGTGGAGTAATGTGAATAAAATACAGTTGTTTTTATATAATTCAACTAGTGGTGCTGTTGCTTTCTCCGATATTATAGATCCATCTGCGTCTACAACTAAAATCTTTAAATGGACAAATGTTCCTCAAGGTACTTACGAACTGGCAATTGTCGCTAATATTAATAGTGCGGTTGGCGAAGACAATGTTGCTACGTCTCTCGACGGTGGTACAAGCTGGACAAAGTTTGATGCATATAATGTTATAACAAAAGCGTTGAACACTGATTTGTTTATTGATCTGAAAAAATCGGCTCTTCCTGCCGGGCATACATTTACTGGAAAAAATCCATATGCTCCTGCTTCGGAAATATTCACTGCATATGCTTCAAACGTGAAAATAGAAGAGGGAAAAACAACAGACCTATCAGGTACAGCAAGCGCTTTGAAATTGAAAAGAGAAATATCGTTAATGCGCATACGTGTTGATAAGACAAACAAAACAGATGCACCAGCCTTGAGTAGTGTGGATTTTGCGAATGCCAAAAACTTCCTTGCTGTAGAAAATATGCCTGTTGGGCTGGGTCTCAAGGTAGGAACATTTGCAGGTGGAATATATTCGACAGCGTCTGATGCTAGTAGGATTATGATAGCTTCTGAGGGCGTGAATACATATAATACTGCTGATCCTGCATCGACAAGCTATAATCCAACAGTTATAATCGATGCTAAATTTACACTTTGGAAAGATATTCAGATACTGCCAAATGCTACTCGCGCAGAAGCTAAAGCTCCTAGTGCAGATGCAGATGCAGCAAGAAGATATTTCGTTATTCTTTCAGGATGGGCTCCGGCTGGATATGAATATGCGGACGGAACTGTAGCAACAGTCGCTCAACCGGTATATTGGGCTGGCTCTATCAAGGGGGTTTTCTCTCCGAATGTGATACGTGAAGTGAATATGACTATCAAATCGAAAGGGTATCCGGAAATTCCTAATCCAGAAAAAGAAGGTACGCTGATTATAGAAGTTGGTACTCCTGAAGACTGGAACTCAAATATAGAAACCGAAAACATAGACGTGTAAGTTTACTTGCGCTGAGGTTCTTCATAAACAATCAAAATTTGATGACTAATTGAACATTGTTATACTGCCCGTTCATGCGGAACAATACTCTTTGTCAAAGTATTGTTCCGAAGGGGCAGATAATAGCTGGATGTTATCTTATTATCTGAAAAAAATGAATAAAAGATATTACTTACAGTTTTTTTACCTGCTGGCTGTATTGCCTACTTTATTATATTTCTCGTCATGTACATATGATTATTTCGAGGATGAGACCAATTACGAAATATATGTACCTAAAGCTGATCAGAATATAAGAACAGAAACATACAGTATCAAAGACCTTAGCATCTTTATATACAACGATGAACTTAATAAAGAAAGATATTCCTATAATCCATTTACCGAAAATGCGCGTAGTAAATTAGGGAATTTTAATTTCAGGCTTTACCCCGGTAGCTATGACGTATACTGCTTCAGTGACGTGCAGGAAATACTTTTTCAGGACTTAAACACATACAGCAAAGCCAGATTTGATCTGCAAAAATCTACAGATGGAACTTATAAAGAGCCATCTGCAATTTATGTGGAGTATAAAACTCCTACAATTAAATTTCCTGGTCCGATAGTTTCCGATACTTCTTTTTTCGAACGGAAATATGTAGGACGTATCTGCATAGCTTTTAAAAATCTGCACAAACTGGAAGCTTCTCTTACATATGCCAATATAAAAAAAATAGAGATTGAGGCATCAGGAGTAGGTGTTACTCAATATCTATCGGCATTAAAAGATAGTACCAGCACCCGATCTTCACGAAACAGTGCTTCAGATATAATGCGATTAAGCGCAGAAACATTCCTTGTCGAATATAAAGATTTTGAATTTGGTATTCAGAATTACTATTTCCCTTCGCCTGATTTGTCTGAAGAAGGATACGTGCAGCCCATCGAGTTGAAGTTAACATTTATCGATCAATCCAATAATACATTGTCTCTTTTGAAAATTCCTTTTACGGAGAAAACGGGAATTCCGATTGTTTTGCATATGAATGAGACCCGCATAATAGAAGTAGACGGAAATAATATTCAGATATTGAAATTGGACGATCTCGAACCGTGGAATCCTAAGATAGAAACGGAAGAAGACTCCGGTCCCGGTGGAGGAGGAGTAGGCGTATAAAGAAGTATTTATTAATATATTATGAATCAATAATGAAACATTATTTCAAATACATTTTTACTGGAACTATAATGCTGATGATGTTCCTTTGCTATAATCCCGAAGTAAAATCTCAGGCTCTCAAAACAAATGTTCCTTTTATTTTGACGGGGAATCCCAATTTTGGTGTAGAGTGGACTGTCGGACGGCAGCTTACAATAAATACAGATATCATGTGGATGCCTTATTTATTCAAAAAAAATGAAGAAGTGTTTCGCGTACTTGTAGGTAGCCTCGACTTTAGGTATTATCTCAATCCTAAATACTACTATACAAACGACCTTTGGGATGGCTTCTATGTAGGTCCTTACGCAATGGCAGGGAATTTTAATATAGGTCTTAAAAATAAAGATGAAGAAAAGACCAGTTATCGGCGCAAAGGATGGGGAATGTCTGCCGGAATAACAGCCGGATATAAATTTTACCTGTCAAGCCGTTTCCGTATCGATGCCAATATTGGAGTCGGATATGCACATATGCAATACGATAAATTTCAACTTGGAGGCGAATATGCTGATTTCCCAATAGAGATAAAGAAAACAAAAAGTTATGTTGGACCCACTAAGATAGGAATATCATTGGTGTACAATATATTCAGATAAAAAGATTGCTATGATTAATAATATATTACGATCATATTTCTTACTTCTTCTCTTTTTTGCATCATTGTCTGCAACAGGTGATGAGATCAGAAATGAAACAGAAGGAGACAGAAGGGCTAAAGGAATCGAATCTCGCGCTGACAGGAAATTTGTCCGTCAGGATTTCGATGAGGCCATGGCTATATATGAATCTGCGTTTAAGAATACATTAAGTGCCAAATATGGAGGTGCTTTACACCTGAAAGTTGGACGGTTATATCTAACCCTATTAGATTATGTAGCGGCTATACCTCATTATGAATCGGCTATGGCTATAGCCAGTGATTTGTTCACATCGGCTGACGTATGTAACTATCTTGATGCATTGCGGTTTTCAGGAGAGAGAATGAAAGCTATCGGACTTGCCCGAAGATATGCCTATCGGGATACTTATCATTCTGATCAACGTTATCAAAATATCCTTCATGCCCTTAATTATGAAGGAGGATTTTTGCCAATTGGTACACCTGAATATACAGTGCGAGGATTAGATAATGCGAATACATCAAATTCGGAATTTTGGGTAGGTTTGAAAGGCAACGAATATTTTTATGCTAGCAGTAAGAGCCGTTTTCACGATCCAAGCAAGAAATTTTACCATCGAAGCAATTATTTTTCGTTGAATGAGAACTCTGAATTCTCCATTAAAAACGAAGGAAACAGCAAAAGGCGGCTTCTGGATATGATTCCGGAAGGGTTACAAAACGGGCCTATGTCTTTTTCCTCCAATATGACAAGAATGGTGGTAACACAGGTTCATTACGGAAAAGATGAGGGTATTGGTATGACTGCGCAGGGGCTAAATACGTTTCAGACCAGATTATATTATTCTAATTATGATCAGAAAAGAAAAGGTTGGTCCTCATTTAAAGAAGCTTTTCCGCAGAAAGAAGGATATTCATATTCCCATCCATTTCTCTTCAACAACGACCGCTCTCTCCTTTTTGCATCAGATGTACCTGGTGGCTTTGGTGGGTATGATATTTATGTTACTCACTGGAATGATAAGACAGGCACGTGGAACGATCCTGTAAACTTAGGATCTCAGGTTAATACCGAAGGAGATGAAATATCACCGGGTTTATTTGATGATATGTTGATTTTCTCTTCTAATGGTCATGTTGGTTTTGGTGGATATGACGTATATGGCATAACCTATGAAAATGGACAGGCCGTACTTGGGAGTTTAATACATTTTGATTATCCGATAAATACTGTTCACAACGATTTTAGCCTACTTCATATAGATGAAAACCGGGGATATATTGTGTCTGACAGAAAGACTGCAAATAAGGACGATATTTACTATTTCGAGCGTAATACAAGGGGTGAAAAAAAGAACAATATGCTATTTGGCATGTCTGAAGCTCAGGCCGTAAGCAATGGTTCTATAGGCTTAATGAGAGAAGAGGGCAAATTCAATGTACCACAGAAGGAGTCTTTGCCTAGTAGTAGGTTTGCAGAACATACTTTAAGCTTGCATTTTGATTTTGACTCTTATAAATTGGAAAGTGATGCACTTAAAGCTCTTGATTTATGGCGAAAAATAGCTGATTTCAGCAAAATAGATACTTTGATCATAGAAGGTTATGCCGATGAGATTGGAGGAGAAGAATATAATCAAACTCTATCGGAAAAGAGAGCTTTGGAAGTAAGTAGTTGGTTGAAACACAATGGAGTGATGGCCAAACTACTAGTTCAGGGTATGGGACAAGTTCCGGCCGATATAGATTTTTCTACATTGTTACCGGGACTCAGTAGAGAATTATCAGGACAATCTCTTTATAAATCTCTTCCATTAGAAAATAGAATACGGCTCAATCAGGATGCACGCCGGGTAGACATAAAAGCAATAACAAAATAAATATTTATATCACAATGCAGTTAAGAAGGAAATTATATGCCACTTTGGTAATTTTGGTGCTGTCATCGGTATATCCGCTGGTTAAGGTTCAGGCTCAATATATGCCTGTTGTTTATGACAGGACATATGGAGAGGGAATCGCATATCAGCACACTTGTCCGGTCACAAATGGAGAAGTTGCCTTGATAGGAAATAACGATGGCGTTACTACCGTTACCTGGATAAGCAGGGATGGAAAAGCAGTGTCTTCCCGCACTTTGGCAAAAGGCTTTGAGTCTGTGAATAATACCTATCATACAGGTAGTCGCAAACTATTAATCCTCGGACAGTCGCGCGATTGGCTTTCGAAGAAAAAAGATAAAGGCTCATATGGGCGATTTATCATAACTGACGAAACAGGAGAAATATTAAAAGACGTTATCGTTGGAGAAGCCGGTAGCGAATTATTCTGTGGACAGCAACTCAAAGATGGAAGTGTTATACTTGGAGGCTATGAACCACGTCCTGGTGGTATCAGAGCTGGTATGCTTGTAAAAGTGGATTCTTCCGGTAAAGTTGTATATAAGTACGTATCTGATGAAGGCGGGCCATGTATTGGCTTCGATGTTCTTGGTAGCTCCAGAGAGTATATCCATGCAGCATTCACCGCAGAGGAAGGTTCAGTTTCAGCTATCGTAAGACTCGATAGTAATGGTAAATCGGTATTTGTAACTAAACTTCCGGAGCCTGAATTTCAGATTTGTAAAATGATCACGGCTGAAGACGATCATATATTCCTTATCGGAAACAGTCAAATAGCAGGGGGACGGGTTGTGAAAATACGTCCGGAAGGAGACATAATATTTAGTAAGGAAATAGTTCCTGCATCCAGTGAAACGTCTCTTCAATATTTGTCATTAGCAAAAAATGGAAATGTTTTGGTCGGAGGAAATGCCACAGATAAGAGTTATTATTCTTTGCTGCGAAATGACGGAACTGACCTTCAAAATATATATTGAAGGGAACTGTTTCGGGTATGGAAATGGACCCTGTATCAGGAGAATCTGTCGTTGTAGGCTTTGACTCAGAAAGAGCACGCGGAACTATTATCGGATTGTCTAAAGATGGACGGCAAATATATCAAAAAGCAACTGACGGTAATTTCGATCAGGTGCATATGACTACAAATGGTATATTTTTGACTAGTAGAGCGAGTGGGAGAGTCTGTATGCTGTCGGCTTCAGGAGAACTTTTATTTGACCGTTACGCTATAGAAGATGACAGGAAAGTCTTTGAAGATATAATGTTTACATCTAATGGCGATATTTTATTTAAGGATGTAAAAAACCGCCTGATAAAATTAGGACATGGGCTTTATGTTTCAGATGTAAAAATTAATAAACCTGTAAATGGTTATACCACAGCTATATTTACAGTTACTCTAACAGGTTACCCGACAACAGACCAAGGTGCTCCTATCCCGGTTAGAGTGGAATATCTAACTCAGGACGGTACTGCTAATAAAGTTGATAACTATACCCCTGTAAAAGGAAGCTTGTCTTTCGTCCCTTCCAATGACGGTACAGCACGCCATATGATAAAGCAAGATGTCGAAGTTCCTGTAAAAGCGAATAATCTGATGGAAGGACGCAAAATGTTTGAATTACATTTAGCAAATGTCGAACAAAGTTATCTGGTAAAACCAATAGGAATAGGAGATATAGAAGACCAGGAAGTGCTGGTAAAACTAATGAGCACTCGTGATGGACTTGAAGGGGCACAGGATGTGGTATACGAATTGGGTATTTTCAAAACAAATGGAGAACCGCTTATTAATGCTACAGGATCTGATATCATCGTTGAGGGCGTCTATGGAAAAGGTACTGCTGATAATCTGGACTTCGATATGGGAGTTAGCCCACGAATTAATATTGGAAGAGGTGCTGCTTCAGGTAAATTCAATGTTAAAACATTAGAAGATACTCGTTATGAACTACCTAAATCAGTAGTAATTGATTTCAGGAAAATTTATGCAATTAACGATGCCAATATCAATTTCGAAAGTTCAATGCTAAGTGCTACAGGTACTATCATCGATCAACCTGCACATATAGCGATAAGCTCGTTAGGTGATCATGGAAGGATGAATAATATAGTTTCCGGTTTCTTTAAAGTATCTCTGTTAAGAGCATCAGACGGAGCTTTGCTTACAAATGCAACAGGAGGTGATATTTCTATATCCTGTTCGGTAAATAGTCAGACTACAGCCGATGAGGGTAAAGACTTTGTATTTACAAATCGTCATGATCTGCGTATTTGGGGAGATGGGAATCGTAGTGCTATTAATCTGAATGGTATTATTCTGCATAATCCGGAAAATGGAGGCGTGAAAAAACTGGTAGTAGGTATCGATTCGGTGAAGAAGCCGGATAATGCACCGGAAATATTAATCTCTCCTACCGAATCTTCTGCTGGATTCTCAATTGTAGAATAATAAGACATAAAGCCGGGATTATTCATGGTTAAACTTTAAAGATATAGAAATGAGACAGATTGGTATTCCTTTAGTTTTGTCGTTCAGATATTCACAAGTACAAGAGTTTGTAATGTATACAGGCTCACGTAAGGGTGCAATTACATGTGATACTGCAGGGGTTAAACCCTACGATCTATGGGCGGATGAAATAAATAAGAAAGAAAATCTGTATAAGGATATGGGGCTGGTTTTCGTAGATGATACCCGGCTGAAAATCATACCCCATAATTATTTCTATAGTTACAGAATTAACTGTGGAGTTATAGAAGTTTTTATTTCCGGTTCGGGCGAGTGGGTTCCATTCGCTTACGGGGATAGAAATAAGCTTACCATAAGACTGGGACTTACAGGTATAATGAATTTTCGAGGTATCGGGAAAAAACGTGTTCAGAATAATAACGAAACATGTTGGGGTGCTTTTAATTATGCCGGTTTGCCTACCTTATCCCAGTTAAAAGATAAAAAATCCAAAATAGCTTGGTGTAATATTCATTATACCTTTCAATAACTAACAGAAACTGGACTCAAAACAAAGATAAGATATGGATAAAATGAATATGAAAAAATATCTAAACCTGTTGGCTTTTACATTGACGGGGATAATTATGTATTCATGTTCCGGAGAAGAGAATATGTCTGTTCCGGATGGAACGGAGCAGCAAACAACTCTTTCTGTTTTCCTTAATGCGCCGCAGGATGGTCTGGAAAAATCAACAGGAAATCCGGATGTAGATGCAGAAAAAAAAATCTACAGCTTGGAAGTTCTGATTTTTAAATCAGCAGGAGAATCGGAAGAAGGTAAATTAGACGGATATGGATATGTCCTTCGTGAAACAAGAAATGTAACCGGACAAACTTACGACAAGGAATACGTTGAGATAGACGAAATAAAAGATATAAAACTGACAGCAGGTAAACGCGATATCTATGTGATAGCAAATGCACCGGATAAGAGTTTCAGCTCAGTAAAGAATATCCAGGAATTCTTGGCTAAATATGAAGATTTATCTACACAAGGACGTTATCCTCATCCGGGTAATGTAACACCTGATCCAAACGAGGAACTACCTATAGGAGGAATAAATCCATCCGATCTGAAAACGAATCTTACAATGTGCAATTATGTGAAAAATGTAGCTTTCAATAATTTGCATGAACACCATTATTTAGGATATACTGATAACAGTGGACGTCCAACCGGAGTTAATCCTACAGAAGGCTGGGTATTAGATGGTACTAACCCTTTCTATGTAGAACGTTTGGTTGCGAGAATTGCTATACAAAAGATTGAATTCAATTTGCCTTCTAGCCTTCCTTTCGAAGGAACAGCTTTTTCTTCAAATGATTATACCTACCAAATCGATTCTGTGTTCATGTTGAATACAAAGATAAATTCAAGGTTTGCAGTCAACTCGCAACTTGGATTTGTAGAGAAGTTTGGTCACGGATGCTCAGCCGGTTATTCTTATTTGAATAATATGTCTCGGATCTCCAACTTAGATCAAGCTAGTCAGCAGGCTAATTATATGATGGAAGCGATAACAACACCTAATTACGATATCAGTACAAATGCAACACCGCTATGGTTTTACGCTTTTGAAAATGAAGGTACATATCCTACTTATTTGGTAATTGGAGTCAGATATAATTTTCAAAGTTCAAAAGATCATATTCCTAAAACTGTAAAATGTTACTATCCGATAATGGTGAACGAGCCTAAAGCAGGCAAACAAGCCGATCACGACTACATTAAGCGTAATTATCAATATCGGATTACGGTTATAATCAAAGGACTAGGAAAACTGTATGGAGAAAATCCTACAGTATTGAAGAGTACACAAGAAACAGATTCGGAGATAGAAATAACAGAAACAGTAGGAAAAAACCTCTTCCCGTGGACAGGAGATGTTTACAAGTAAAAAGAAATGATTATGAATAAAAATATCACTATAAGCTTAGCTTTTCATAGCATGGATTTTTCTGTGAAAGCATTTGGGCTATTTATCATATTCGTCTTGATGTTGTTTTTGTCCGGATGCAATAATGATAAGGTTGCAGATGAAGATGAAACTTTTAAGACGAATGTTACTATGACTTTAAAATCGGGTGCCAAACCTGCATTTATGGATAACGCCTTGATATACGTGTTCACTAACGATGATAAATTTAAAGAAAAGAAGCTGAATGTGCTTAAAAATGGTAACATTCTTTCCACTTATATGCCTGTCGGGACATGGAATATCGTGCTTTTGACATGCGATACGGATATAGCCGATAAAATAACTCCTCCACCATATGGAGGAGCTAATACCTATCCAATGTGGAAAACGGGCTATACTACTCCCGCAAATGAATTTCTATCACAAACTCCAGCCGAACTCCGGTATGAATCGTTGCCGGGCACAGCTATAATTGAGAATCTCGAGACAAAAAAGCAAGCTACTCTGAACAGGAACGTAGCAAAGATTCAAGTTATACTAAAAAATTATACGGGCTTTGATCAGATAAACCCGGGTAAGAATACCTATGCTTTTGTAGATCTGCTGGATGTACCGACAACTTTGGATTGGAAGGGCGGATACTATCCCAGCAAAGATAATCCGGACAATTCGGGGAATATACCGATCAGAGAGTATTTTAACTTCGACAATCAATTAAAAGCCGATACCGTGAATTTCATTGTCCCGGCACACAGGGGTTCTGATGCCTTTGATGTACAGCATAACGACACTACAACTCATAAATTGAGATTACGTACCAGTATGCCTTTGAAAGGGCAGAGTTATTTTGGGAAAACGCCTGTTGAGATTTCTTTTGTTCCGAAGGTGAATAGGATAATACAGCTTATTGTTACTTTCAGAGGTGAACCGGAAACTAATCTCGATATAAAAGTAACAGTTAAAGATTGGGCGGATCCTATCGATCAGGAGGTGGTATTCGATTAAGCAAACAGAACGACAGTTCAAAAAAAACAATAAGTTATGGAACTTAAAAATATATATTCAAAATCACTTCTGCTGATTATTTTCTTTAGTATGTCGCTATTCTCTATTGCACAGACAAAAGAAAATGACAAGAATTTGCTATTGGGTGAATGGGTATGGGAAGAAGCTTCGATTGCTGATGATAAACAACTGATATCTTTTGACTTTTATAATGACTATTATAAATTTTATGCGGAAATAGAGGTCAAAGAGAATGAGGTTTTTCTTAAAAACAGCGATGAAAAAACTCAGGAAGTAAAATATGAAGTTGATGGAAATTATCTGGGATTCGATCTTCCATCCAGAGAATCATATATAGCCGAATGGACTATACTTGACGATAAATTATATATGGAATTCAGTATTTCCAGTCCAGATAATACGCTAAAGAAGGTAAATCTCTTGATAATCTATAAAAGGAAATAGAATTTTCTTTAAAAGTATAAGAGTAAAAAACATAAATAAAAATATGAAACACTTAACTGTTCTACATAAAATATTTTCTAATAATTCTTTTCCTCTAAAAGGTATAAGAAATAGTTTAGTTCAAGTATTTTCAATTCTGTTGTTGGGATCTATTATAACAACAGCGTTGCAGGCACAGACTGTGGTTCCACATAATATAAGTTCAGGAAGTCTGACTATACCGGGTAATTCTTCCAGTAATTATATTATTACCGGGACAACTACAACCAATATTGTAACAATACAAAGCGGCTATAAGGGAACTATCACATTGGATAACTTGAACATCACTTCATCGAAATCGAGTACAACGAATGGAGCTAGCAATGTTTCGTGTATCACAGTCGAGGGGGCATACAATCAATCTAATTTAGACCCTATTACCATCGTAGATATTAAACTCAAAGGTGCCAATTCCCTAACATATACACCTAGTAATAGTGGTTGTGCTTTTCAAGTAAATCAGGGTGCTCAGATACATATTAATGCTATTGATCCTAACGATAATGCAAGCGGATCTTTGGCTGCTAAAAATAGTGGTACCGGTTCGGCAGCAATAGGTGCTCCTTATTTTACTAGCGGACATGCTACAGGACAAGGAACTGCTAAACAAATGACTTGTGATTCGGGTAGCTCTAATAGGACGAAAACTGCAGGAGGAAATATCATTATCGGCAGTGGAACCGTTGATGCTCAAGGATATCAACATGGCGCCGGTATTGGTGGTGGATGGTACACTTATTATAATGGAATTATTATAGTTTACGGGGGTATTGTAACAGCCCAATCGAACTACCATGCTGCTGGTATTGGCAGCGGATGCCCGCAGGGTACAGGTGTACTTCAATGTTATGCAGAAAATAGCACTATAATCGCTTTACCTCCTGCCGAGATAACGGCTAAAGGAACTTCCGGGAGTAGTTCTACTCCACTTCCACAATACGGACTTAATGGAGCGAAAAATATAATTTACATGAATGATTCGGGTAAGTCTGAAATTACAGTACATACCGAAGATAACGAAAAAAATGCAGATATCTACCTCGACCTATCTGAGACGATGGTAAATAATCAGATGAAGTTGGAAAAACTTCTTAGCGATTTGGGTATTAATTATGACTTGAAAAAAGTAAGAATTGGCAGAACCGGCGATAATGGATTATTTGTTTTTAATGCTGAATTTAAGGATAAAACGACATTCTTTACAGATGCATCCAGTACATTCCCTGGTTATGAAGGACGTCCATACATGCCTAAGGATGTTCAAAAAATAGAAGGTACTAGTAGTAATAAGGTGGAAGTTATTTTAGAACGCCTTAAAACGGATATAGCATTTACAGACTATCCCTCTATACCACTTGAGGTTGGATATACCACACAACAAGCATGGGATAATGCTCACCGGATAAAGATAGCATATAATGATAATGAGCCAATGAGCAATCTTACTTTCAAACTCCAAGATGGAGCGGCAAGTAATTTTACCGGAATGAAGTTTCTCGCAGCGAATGGTACAACTGAGGTTCAGGCACCTACTACACTAAATAAAGGTAATGAATACTATATAGCTTTACCGATAGTACAAGGAAAGCCAATAGGCATCTATTCCGATGTCCTGCTTATAAATGGAAAATGGAAAAATGTCGATTTACCTGGTTATATTCGGAGAATAGGCTTGCAGAGAGTCGTCAAGAATGATACAGGAATCAATAATTATATTAAAGTAACCGCTAATCCTAATAAGTTTGTAGATGATACATATCCGGCAACGAAGACCGTGGAGTTGACTCTTAATATCGATCACAAAGATACGGGTATCGTTTACGATCCACTCGATGTAACAGCAAAATACCTGATTACGACAGAAAAGAACTATGACGCAGCTTTGGCAGCCACTCCACTTAGTAGTTCCGAATGGGTGAATATGAATATTCCTGCCAATAATGCACAAAGTCAGACTACGACAGTATCATTTGGAAACAAACAACGCAACACCTATTATATCCATTGGTATGTGACATCAGGTGTTGTATATGCACATAGCCAGACAGTGACTGTTCCTCCTTCTACATATGGCGGTTTTGGACCTTATGTAATTACAGAACCTGTGGAAGCCGGAATATTAAGTGGTAATCCTTCGGTATGTAAAGATCAAATTCCTTCAGAAATAATTGGTGAAGCTTCCACCGGGGGGAGCGGCAATTTCTCATACCGATGGGAAACGAGTCTTGATGGAACTACGAACTGGACAACTGTGGGGGGCAATACACAGAATTATACTCCAATAGTACCATTGACTACTTCTCCTACTTATTTTCGTAGAATAACTATAGATAATCTATATGGAGGAGAATTTTTAAGTAATGTATTCGCTATACATATAGTATCCGATGGATTGACTTTATATTGGAACCGGAATGCAGCAGACAACAATTGGAATAATCCGGCTAACTGGACAAACGAAGCAGGTGTAGCACAAAACATGGTGCCGGTTTCTTGTACTAACGTCTATATTCCTGGAGGGATCACAAACTATCCGTCGTTGCATCCCGATAAAACTCCGGTCAATATATATGGTACGCCAATATGTAATAATATAACATTTGCCTATGGTGCGGAATTAATATATCAGCATAAGCTGACTTATCAGAAGGCATACATTCAATATAACTGGGGATATTATGGTAATCTTTCCGGTGTGAATTATGGAGATCAGCCTTCTGGTAATGCCTGTAGCCCTGCTCCTGTACAGAAAAGAGAAGCTTGGTATGCATTGGCAGCCCCGCTAAAAAGCATGGCTACAGGAGATTTCGCATTTGTAGGATATCCACTTACATGGCAAGCTGGTTTTGCTCTGTCAAACCCAAGTACCGGCAATAAGGGTGGAGAAATAGAAGTGGGAGATTTTGAAAAGAAATTTTCAACAAATGATGTGCCGTTAAGTGAAACGAACAATGCAATTGCGGTAAAGGTGGCTTTGTATCGGAGTATTATAGGTTATTCCGACCATTGCAATCTGGAAGGTTTGAAAGGTATAATTGAAATTCCATATTTTGAGAATGCCTCTAAATCAGCTTACTATCCGGGGCATATCTATGATAGATTTACAAAAGAAAGTAAATTCTTTTACTTCAATCCTCAAACGCTACAGTTGTTGCATTCTCCTGTAGGTAAAATGAAGAGAGGGGATGAAGCTTATCGCTTTATCTATGAAGAAAACGGTGTTGCTGCAAATATCAATGTGACTGGTGTACCATCAATAGTCCCCGGTTATAAACAGAAAGTAAAAAGACAAAATAGTACATCTTTGAAAGTGATGATTGGTAATCCGTTTATGGCCTCAATCAATGCAAAACAGTTCTTTGATGTGAACAGTAATAATAAGTTGGAAGAATCTGCTGGTTATCAGTTATTTGATAGTAATAGCCAAACGTGGAAACAATATAGTTATTCAGCGGCAGGCTATATTCCTCCATTACAGGCATTTATTGTTACATTAAAGAGTAGCGAAGTCGAATTACTTTTCCCACTCGAAGGTGTTTATGCTCTAACAGGGACTGCGTCAAGTTCAGTTTCCCCTGGTCAGGGACGGTCTCTGTATCTTAAATCGCAAAGTAGTTTGAATCTGGAAGGTGATTATTCTATTCTCGCAACACCTGAAGCAGATAAGGAAGCAGTGACTGTTAAGAAGATGATATCTTCGGAAGGACATGCTACTCCGGAAACTTTCTTCATATCCTCTAATAATAAAGATTATAATCTGATTCAGGCATATGAGAAAGGTTTGCGTGAAATAGGTATTGGGGTAAAGACTTCTGATACAAAGAGTACGCAATGGCTTAAATTCGAAAATGTGGATAAATTTTATATTGCCAACGGCTTGCGTCCGGTACTTATCGATAAATATTTAGGCATTAAGCAAGATCTGACTGTGAATAATATTTATTCTTTCACTCAACGTCAGCTAGATTCAAAAGTCAAATACGTTGATGCAGATAGGTTCGTATTGAGCTTGTTGTCATCTGGGGAAGAATTGCAGGAATTGGAAGCTGCCGACATCAATATTGTATACTCTGATAAGAAACTAGAAGTAAAGGCACTTCAAAATATAAAAGAAGTTCAGATATACGATTCACTAGGTCGTCAGGTATATTCGGATACTAATGTAAATACAAATTATTACACAAAATCTTTGTCTCTGACAGAAGGTGTTTATGTAGTAAAAGTATATACAGAAAATGGAAGAACGAAAGCAGATAAAATTATGATACAATAAATAAGAAAAAGATTATGAGCGACATTTGGCAGATTTTGGAAATGGAGAGAGATAACAACAGACAGATACGTTTATATCGGATCGATATGTACTGGATTGCCTTTGAGCGTTCTGCTTTCAACTTGTTTTCGGTTTGCAATGTAGATAATATCGTTAAAATAAAGGATATGAAAGAAGAGAAAAACAGTATGCTGATTGCGATTGTGAAGAATGGAACACCTATATTATATAATCCACAGTTTACTATACTCGAAAAATCAGAAAATGAGATACTCTTAGGCTGCCGTACTACCTGCCGGGGATTCCAGCACTGGAAAGATAGTTTAATCTCATTATTTACTGAAAATCTATATCCTACGCAGGATGAAAAATCTCGCAATATCTACCATCTGAATCTGGAGGTGTTGCTCAATTAATTGTAAATTTTATGAGGATATTTTTTATTATCATACTATTATTTATAAGCTCTTATACAGTTTGCTCTCAGGATTTTGGCATACAGGCAGGAGTTCGGTTCAATACGTCCGGCATAAAGTATTCCGGTGTTGACGCTCACAGAAAGGCCGGTTTTGAAGGAGGTTTGTTCTATCGGCATCCTATAAATATAGAGTCTTTGAGCTTACGAGCCGCCATTCTTTATTTTAATCAGGAATTTAGCTTAGGAAATGATATGGGAAACAATACCGGAATTACCTATCATTTTGTAGAAGATAATCTGAAGTTACCTCTAACTATTGAATGGTATCCGTTATCGGGACGAATAAAACCATTTTTGCAAGGCGGATTGTATACATCCTATTCAATCTCAGGTAAAATAAAAGACAGTGATTCGAATAATACCTTGAAATACAAGCAAGGAAGTCACAAGTTAGATTATGGAATTATTGTAGGTATTGGGATTTACCTTACTTCACAGATTGCCTTGTGCACAAATTATGAATATGGTTTTGCGGATAGGGATTTACAACTTGGAGATCAGTTTGTGTCCGTTAAAAATAGGGGATGTTCGGTTGCATTGCATTATCTTTTTTAAATATAAGTTAGAATGTTTGGTAAAAGAAAAATAGACAAAAAATCGCCTATCAACAATCCGGCATTGCGATCGCTAAGTGTTCTCTCCGGTTCGGCTGCGGTCAAAGGGGAAATTAGTATAGATGATGACCTGAGAATAGATGGGAACGTAGATGGAGATATAAATAGTGGAGGTAAAGTGGTTATTGGTCCTGATGGTTGTGTAAAAGGAAAAATAATAGGGAAATCAATTGAAGTGATTGGAAAAATTTCAGGTGATATCACTGTCTCAGATATAGTGATTCTGCGGGCCTCCAGCTATTATGAAGGGCAGATAACAGCCCGAAACATAGAAATAGAGGCCGGTGCTAGTTTTTATGGTAATTGCAGGATGGAAGGTGACGATTTTAAAAATAACAAAACTGTTCCGAACGATGGTACCTCTATCCAAATAACAGATAAAAAGGAAATATATAATGAAGATATTTAAGAAAATGTAATGGAAAGTTACATTGTAGTTTTGTAAAGTTTTTTGTGATTATGTAAGCTGTGAAGCCAATGTAGTCAGCCCTGATACTAACCTTCCCTAGAGCGGGGAGGTTAGCAAAAGGGCAGATGAAATACAAAAAACAACTATTTTGATAAAAGATAAGCATAGATAGATATATGATTAACATATCTAGAATGCAGATGTAAATATATTAAGGAATGAAAAAAGATTCAAAGACTGTCATTTATGAAGTTTGTTAAGTTTGTTTTAACCAAGAGGGCCATTCAGGCTGTGAAGTTCACATGGCCCTATTTTTATTCTGTAAGGTAAATTTAAAGATAAAATAGGATGATAAAGAATAGGATTATTTTAATATCAATGTGTATGCTATTTGCAGCAGCCTCTTCTTATGCAGACGGAGGTAAAAACCGGGGGAAAGATAAGCCCATATCCGGCCCGAAAATTCTGGTGGAAGAGTTTAAAGATAGAAACACAGGGTGTGTTATTACTTATGAATATTATAAGAACTCGGAAGGGAGAAAGATACTTCATGGAAAGTATAAGAGACAATGGTCTCTACCCAAAGATGAAAGGAGTAAATGGTCGGGACGAGAAGTCATAACTGCAACATTTGTAGAAAACAGGCTCAATGGAGTTGTAACTATTAATTGCGAAAAGTATAAATGGCAAAGAAAAAGTGAATTTATAAAAGGTAAAGGGCGAAAAGTGACGTTAGTTCCGGTAGAGACCTACATTGCAAATAATCTAAAATTGACAGTAAAGAATGATACATTGGCCGGTACATTTAACATCGAACTGGGTAATCTGAAATATGAAGCTATGGGTAAGGTCAACGAAGCTGGGGAGATGCAGGGAAAATATACCCTTTATAGAAAAAATGCCACAGAACAAACAAATAATCCACGAAATATCGGTCAGGATTGGGTGATAGAGGAACAATATCTGTGCGATCCTGAGTATACGTATAAAGATGCTATTCCCAAAATAACTGAAGTGATTTTAGGCTATCCCGGAACTTCTAGAGATGAGCAAATACGTATCAAGATACCGAGACTGAGATTGAGTATATCCTCAAAGTAAAAATATACAAGGAATAAATTAAAATATGGAAAATAATACTAAATCAAACATATCGTCATTCATTTTATTATTATTACTCGCTATAGTAGTTATATTCGTCATGTTTGTTTCTTGCTCTCCAAATAAGATGCGTAGTAAAATAGAGATCGAGCGGCTTTTTATGCAGACAACAAAACCGGAAATAGATTTTTTAAGTGGTGGAGGCTTGCAAGGTCAGGGAGGTCCCAGGACAATTTCAGAAGAAGTTTCATTTACAAATATGGAAGATCAGTCATTGGAAGACAACGAGGTTTTTGCTAGCACTGCAGCTAAGCTAGATACAAGTAAAGTTTATAAATTATCGGAAGTTGTCATCAAAGTGAGGTCGCACTTTGCTCCTGAGCGTGATGGTAAAGTAAATCTTGATTTCAATATTATAGCACCCGTTGATATTTTAGATCCTAATTGGCGTTTGATCCTTACTCCTAAGCTAATTGACGGAGATTCTATTTGCCGTTTGGATACAGTTGTATTAGTAGGAGAAGGCTTTAAAGATAAACAGATAGGGGATTACGAAGCTTACGAAGACTTTCTGTCTACCATCGTTGATCCTTCGGCTTACGACTCATTATTTGTCAACTGGAAAAGTCTATATAAGGAAATTCATAAGGTGCAGCGACGCAATTTTAACGATTACCGGAATCAGTACGAACTGATAAGAGGTTATGAGGATTGGAAAAAGATGAATGAAATGGAATTTTTGAGTATGGAAGCACTTGCCATGCGTCATAAAAAACACATGTATAGCAAATACTGGCGTAAGGCAGAAAACCAAACGATTAAGAACAAAGAAAAAGGGAAAAATTCAGATGGGCTGCATGAAAAATATGATGCGAAATATAAAAAGGACTACGCCTCTTTCCTGAAAAATATGTTCTCATTGCATTGGTTAGATAGCGTCAATGTGGATGTTAATTTACATGCACAAAAAGATAGTATACTAAAAAGAAGCCATGTTCCGCGTAAATATCGGGAGATACATGCAAAGAAGCTCACATTAAAGGATATCCAAGCCAAAGCTTTTACCGCGGAAGATTCTGCCAGAATAGCGAAACATCATTATATGATAGATGAGATAGTTCTTAATGAATTGAATATGAATCGTAAAGATGATATCTTTAAGGAAATAGTAGAGTTCCCTTATCGTTCGAGTCGAGCAGGGCTCAAAATAGATACTGTGATTACAGCAGAAGATGATATCATTTATCATTATCGTCAGCCATGGGCTGTAAAACCGGGTATGAAGAATCTTAAGATAGTTTTGGAGTCGAGAGCTGAAGCTATTGACCGTTCTGTTTTCGCTTTTCCTACATCAGATACACTTACTTACTTTATAGCTTCGCTATCGCAATTAGCAGATGAGAGTCTCGTAACTGAGCGGAAAAAACTTCATAAATATCTTTTTGATAAGGGTACTGTTTATCCGAACTATAAAACACGCAAAGCTTATCAGTTCGATGAAAGCATCAATCAAGGCACTTTCGATAAACTACTGGAAGCATACAATACCTACACCTCCAAATCTGAGTATTCTGTAGATAGTATTATTATACATAACAGCGTGGATTTGTTGGGAGATTGGCAGTCTAACCATGAACAGTCTCAACGTCGCGGAGATGCTATTTCGGCATATTTGAGAAGTAAGACCGGGGCACATGTTGTAGTAAAAAATAAAGGTGAGGACTGGAGTTCTTTGGTAAAGGAAATACAACAACGCAATGATTTGCCTAATGCTACGGCAATACTGGATTCGTTGACAACAGCCGTTTATCCGGATAAAACAGAAGAGGCTATAAAAAAAATATATCCTAATGACTATAAGATTATACACGATGAGATATATCCAAAACTGAACAGGATTGATTATTACATTGAGCTTTGCCGAACAGATATAGAGAAAGATACTATCCGGGAGACCTATCGGGAGGATTACGCAGAGGCAGTGCGCCTGTTAAGAAACGGAGAATATATGGACGCTATCGAAATACTGGCTTCTTACGGGGATTATAATACAGCTTTGTGCTTAGTATGCATGGGATATAATGATAAAGCCCTGAGTGTACTGGACCGATTGCCTGAATCGCCGAAGAATGAATACTTATCAGCAATTATATTTGCTCGGAAAAAAGATGACAAGGAGGCCGCCAAACGACTAATTAATGCTTGTAAGTTAGATCCGGATTTACATAACAGAATAAAGCTTGATTCGGAGGTGAGTGAGTTGGCTGACAGGATCAACCTATGGCCGCGATTAAGTAAGTATTAACATAAAAAACAAATAATATGAATTTTATCAGAACTGTATTGATATTAATATTCACACTTGTTGCATTATCAGCTTTTTCTCAAACTGAGTCTAAAGATGCTATTACATCGGAATGGGAAACTATATCGTTGGGTAAATTACAGAAAAAACCACGTTTTAAAGAGCCAATGATTTCTGTTCGGTTTATGTCGGAAGAGGGAGCTCGATTTATGCATCTTTCTCTGAAATATATGTTTACAGATGCCGTGTTTGAAGAAGCTGTTCCTGTGGAATATTATAAAAATGAAAGGCTGGAATGTGTTACAAATAATGGTAAATATGAACTTAGAGCGGCAAGATATGCTAAAGCGAGACGAATGAGTACTGTTGCTCAGAAAACAGCAGACATCAGAGTCATTTTTGGCGGAGACTTATCATTTCTGAGTAACAATCCTATTAAGAATTTTACTGTTCATTATGCTCAAGGTTATCAAAACATTGATCTGAATGCAGAAGAGGCAATTCATTTGCAAGAAGCATATAACAAATTTATAGCCATGTTACCTAAACAAAAAGAAATTCCTCATGTGAAAATTGAGGGAGAGACTCCAAAAGTAATACAAAAAATTGATACTATACGATCTGGTGAAAGTTCATTAGATCGACTTCGTAGACAAGCTAAAAGTTGGCGTAAATAAAAACAACCTAGTCGGTTACAAGGGCCCGATATTAAATGAACCATGATTCATCAATTACTTCTAATGTCTTCCTCGGGTCCTTGTTTTTTATTAAAATATAAAAATAATACAATATAGAGCGTTGCTGTAATCCAGATGTAAATTTGTTAATAACAACTTATAAATAACGAGACGATGAATCTATGGTTTTATATTTTGCTTGCATGCCAAGGTATTGTTTGGATGAATATTATTTTTAGTATAGTGACAGTCTCTTCCGATATTGAGCTATGGGGTGAGGAGATTGACTGAGATAAGAAAGAGGTCGGAAAGTGTTCTTCCGACCTCTTTTATAATAATATATTTTATAATATTTTTTTTAATACTTAGCTATTAGAAAGTATATTTCAAGCCGATCTGGCCTCTCCACCGAGAATAGTAGTCACTATATGAACGCATGTTGTAATCAGCATCATGCAAGAATTGGAATTCACCGCTACTATAAGTGACCGGGCTGTAATATGTTGATGTACTGCTCTGTAGAGAGGTGACATGCCCCCATTTTTTGTTTAGCATATTACCAACATTTATAATATCAAACGAGAGTTCTAGAGAATGTATATTGCCGGCTACATTAAAGTCATATTTCTGAGCAAAATGTATATCAAAATGATGTTCAAACTTTTCATTGTCTCCATAGCGTTTAAAATATTCTCCACGATGTTTGCTCAAGTAAGAATCATTCGCAATCCAAGCTTTCATATTTGCTTTTTGAGCGTCTGCGGTATAAGCGGTAGTTGCCTTAAATTTCATTTGATCTATCTGGGCGTCAGTAGGAATAAAAATCAGGTCGTTACCATTTGAGCTATCACCATTTATGTCTCCATTGTAATAGATTGAATAAGGAGCCCCGGATGAACCTGTATAGATGAGACCTATAACTGATGTCCAAGATCCAGCATATTTTTTGGTATAGAACGCAGACACATTGATACGGTGAGGTTGATTGAATGCTGAGAATCCCAATTCAGGGTCATTAGAATTACCTGTAGTGTAATTGTAAGCCCAGTTTGATTGAGCAACAGAAGATGTACCACTATTAAGAGATTTGGATTGAGTAAAGGTATAAGATGCCGCTAAATCTAAACCAAAATTAAATTTCTTTTCACCCTTCAAAGACAGGTTGTAAGAGTAACCTTTATTGGTATTTGATAAAGCATAGATATATGAATAGTCAGTACCAGTTGTTACTCTTTGGAACATTGGACGTTTATCGAAATCCAAGCCTGAAATAGTTTCGCCTAGCGTTTTTCCATTCAAATCATATGCCAGATTTTGATAAAGAATGTCATTTAGCGTTTTTGAATATATTGCTTCAGCAGTCCAGTTGATGCCACCCAATTCGAAATCAAATCCTAGGTTAAAACGTAGATTTTGTGCAAATTTAAAGTCATCGCTAAACACGTTGATTGTTTGAGCACCTGATGCTGTCAGCTTATCTACATTTTCCTTTTGTTTGTTAGGGTCTAAAATCAAGGATAAATTACTGGTTGCATTGGGATTGCTAGTCGAAACAGAGACATTATATGTTGAAAATTGCACACCTGTGTTCGAGAAATTATTGCTTAACCAAACAAAAGGTATACGGCCTGTGAAAATACCGGCACCTCCACGAAGAACATATTTTTCTGATTCGTCAATCTTGTAACGAAAACCTAGACGTGGAGAGAACAGAGGAGAACTACTCAATTTCTGGTTTGTTTTATAGCCCCAATCTTTAGATGCTGCAAAATCATTAAATCCTTTATTCTCAGCAGGAGTATCAAAGAATAGAGGTATATCTACACGAAGACCTAACGTAACATCTAATTTGTCTGTCGCATTCCATCTGTCTTGTGCATAAAAACCCAGCTGTCCAGCCCCGAAAGCGGCCTCCCATCTAGGATCTCCGGTAACACTGACATTTGCTTGCTGAAAACGATATTGATTGATTTTCCCGGCATAAAAGTCATCTACACTATTAAAGTAGTAAGTACCATAAGCATCCTGGATGAATAAATTTGCAAAATTATAGAACTCATTATGTGTACCAAAAGTAAGGGTATGATTACCTTTATATAAAGTCAAGTTATCTGTAAATGACCATATATCTTGATCAAGAGCATTTGCCATAGAAGACCGTTCGTTACCAAGATCTAATGTACCATTTCCTACTCCTTTTATCTGGATCATTGGAAATGGGGCTCCCGGGTCGCGTTGGTCACGTACACGAACATAAGATGCACGGAACTCATTGTTTATATTGTTGGAAAGACGGCTCTGAAGTTCTCCTACAAATGTATTTGTTTTAGATACAAAATCGTAACTGTAATCTGACGAATTCAGGTATGCGGCAGAACTTGTGCTATTTAACTGTTTTGCAGAAACCAGACTCCAACGAACAGATGCTTTATGCCTGTCATTTATATTCCAATCTAACTTAACGCCAGCTTTATCAGATTTTGTATATTCATCAAAACTACCTAGAGTGCCATTGTATGCTACACCTTGTGATTCAGCGAGTTCTTTAACCTTGGCAAGAATTGCTTTTGCTTGATCTGTGCCATTGTTGCTAGTGATTGATGAGGCCGGAGATCCCAATCCATAAGCATTTGGATATTCTTTGCTTACTTTTTCATAGTTGGCAAAAAAGAATAATTTATTTTTAATAATAGGTCCTCCTAACGTAACTCCGGCTTGGTACTCTTTTTGCTTATTATATTTTTCACTTGTGGTTCCATTCATCAAAGTGTATTTACTACCAATCAGATTTTGGTTATTTCCAAAGCCATAAACAGATCCATGAAAAGTATTGGTACCCGACTTTGTAATAGCATTAATGCCCCCACCTGTAAATCCTGATTGACGGACGTCGAATGGAGCAATGTTAATTTGAAGTTGCTCTATTGTTTCCATAGATACAGGTTGAGCTCCGGCTTGTCCTCCATTCGAACCGTTAGATGTCAATCCAAAAACGTCATTGTTCATAGTTCCGTCTATCTGGAAACTATTGTAACGGTTGTTGACTCCGGCAAAAGAGATAGCCCCATTATTACTTACACTAACTTGAGGATTTAAACGAATAATGTCTGCAATACCATGTGTAATAGAAGGCATGCGATTGATGTCTTCTGCATTAATACTAGCGGCCGCACCTGTTTTATTCGCATCGATTCCGGATTTACCCACTACAACTACTTCACTCAACAATTGGGCTGATTCCTTTAACTTTGTGGAAATGTTGGCTGTTTCTCCTAAGGTAAGGTTTAATCCTGAAAAAATAGCGGTTTCATGCCCTACATAAGATATTTCTATTTTGTAAGGTCCTCCGACACGCATACCCTGAATAGTGTAACGTCCATCGGTATTTGTCACACCTCCGTACCATGTACCCGAAGGTTCATGGATAGCCCGGATCGTAGCCCCAATAACAGGCTCATTTTCATTGTCCGTGATCTTACCACTCATCGAAGAAGTAGTAACTTGCGCATTGACAGATGCAGCAATTACGAGCAAGGTTATTAATAAATAAGATCTCATTTTTTTTACCATAATTTTCTAATTGTTTAAATAATATGTCTTAAAATTTTCTTCTAATTTGAGCTCTAAATACTCGTATTTTTTTTATATATATGTTACGATGAAAATAAGATTGTGTGAAGTTGCCTCCGGTGAAGTATATGGATATATACATTAATGGATTCGGAATTTTAAACAAGCCTTTGGAACTATAAAATAAGCCCTTGTGTCTGTTTCCACAAGGGCTGTAGAAACACGGTTGATGTTTCTATTCGTGTCAATCATAGTAAAAAATTGGAACAGTGTAGTTTAATGAACTATTAGATAACCTGTTCCTGTATTTTTTACTCAAGCATGTTTACTCGTCTTCGTTATAAGCGATTTCTCCATGTTGAGATATGTCTAGTCCGATAGATTCTTCTTCTTTGCTTACTTTCAAACCTACGATCTTATCTACAATTTTAAACAAAATGAATGTTAATATAGCGCTATATGCAATTGCTGCAATATTTACGATTGCCTGTATTCCTAGTTGATCCCAATTTCCATAAAGTGCACCTTGTACCCCTCCTTCTCCTGTTATAAATTGAGTCGCAAAAACACCGGTCAATATTGCTCCGACAAATCCGCCTGCTCCGTGTACTCCGAATGCATCCAACGAATCGTCATATTTCAACTTAGGTTTCACATAGGCTACCATTGTATAGCAAGCTATTGCCGATATTAAGCCTATGATAAAAGCTCCCATTGCATCTACTGTACCGGCAGCAGGAGTAATGGCTACAAGACCTGCCACAGCACCTGTACATATACCAATAATTGTAGGTTTCTTATTTATTATCCATTCCAGACTCATCCAAGTTACAGCTGCTACTGCTGTTGCCAGATGTGTTACAAGGAATGCATTGGCGGCCAGCCCATCTGCAGCCAGTCCGCTTCCTGCATTGAAACCAAACCAACCTATCCAGAGTAAAGCCGTTCCTATAACTACGAATGGGATATTGTGAGGAGGGATAGGGTGCCCTATTGTACGGTAACCTTTGCGGCGGCCGAGTAGAAGAGCCATAACAAGAGCTGATACTCCGGCGTTAATATGTACTACTGTACCTCCGGCAAAGTCTATTGCACCCATTTCTTGCATCCATCCACCTCCCCATACCCAATGAGCTACAGGGTTATATACGAAGAGTGCCCATAATACCGAAAATAACAGGAATCCTGAAAATTTGATGCGTTCAGCGAAAGCTCCGATAATGAGTGCCGGAGTAATGACAGCAAACATACATTGAAACAATACGAACAGAATTTCAGGAATGTTTCCGGTGGTGAGGCTGTTGAGAGTTATACCATGAAGGAATACTTTGTCGAATCCTCCAATAACAGAGCCAAGTATGCTACTGTCTTCGCCCATAAAATCTGTGCCAAAAACCCAACTATATCCGATAATTATCCATTCTATACTAATAACAGCAGTCAGAATGAGACATTGCATCATAATACTTAAGACGTTTTTACTGCGAACCAAACCTCCATAAAAAAAAGCAAGTCCGGGAATTGTCATTAATAAAACAAGTACTGTTGCTGTTATCATCCATGCTGTATTCCCGGAATCCAGAACTGCTTCCGATGTCGCAGTCTCTTGTGCCATAAGCATAATTGGAACAAAGAAGAGCAAGCCGAATGATAATATATATTTTGATAACCTTTTCATAACCTAATTCTTATTTGCTTGATAATTAAAATGTTTGTAATCAATCTTTATCTTCTTCCTTATTGTATAAAGAATCTTCACCATGGTCGCCTGTACGAATTCTGATAGATTGCTCAATATCTGAAATGAATATTCGTCCATCACCGCTTTCTCCGGTAAATGCCGATTTGAGAATGGCATCGATTGATTTATCTACATTAATATTTCTCACCACAAAGGATACATACAATCTATCGATCGCATTGATGTCGTATGCTATTCCACGGAAAATAAGCCCCTGTTTGGCATCTCCTTGTCCTTTGACGTCCCACCATGATAAGAAATCGATATCCGCTTCATGCAAGGCTTTGCGCACTTCCTGAAACTTGGATTTGCGGATAATTGCTTCAATTTTTTTCATAATTCTATAATCTTAATTAATTTATATTTATTTGATCGTGATACCAAATACGAAATTTATATCTTCTGTTGACGGATTAGTAATTATATTGGCAAAAACGGGTAAACTGAAAGAGTCTTTTATTTTCAATCTTTTACTAGCCCCAAGCATTATATTCGTGAACTTAAAACTTGTGGTTCCGTATATTATACTCTCCCAAGGAGAAAAGCCCATTGCTACTTTTAAGTCTACGTCTCTTACTGTAAAAGGATAAGCTGCCTCTATGTAAGTAGAGTATGAATTCTTTCCATTTTCTTTTTTATTACCTTTTCCTAAGAAAAAGGTATTCCACGATAATGTAAGTGGAAATGAATCAGGAAGAGTGTAGGCTAATGACCCTTCTAACATATGGCCACTGTAGCCATTTGCCGGAGAACTAAAATAACGAAAGGCTTCATTCCCGTCCCACCAATAATCAGTAACAGTTAAACCAAAACCTGCAACAGAATAGGAGGCATAAAAGTTAACTTCTTTGTACCCTTCAGAGGAGGAAAAATTTGGAGATATATCTGATGATCCCCACGCTCCTAAAGTAAAATCAGATATAGATGCTGATATAAATGGTTGTACACTAGCTCCTGCGGCTTTGCTTCCTCTCCAGACATAACCGCTGACGATGTCAGCTCCAAGATCGATTTCAACTTTCGATTGAGCTTTGGCCTCTGGTGCAGACAACAGACTCAATAAAATAATGCTTAAGCATGCTTTTCTTAGAAAAGATAAAATTTTCATAATCATAATACATAAAGATGTTAAATAATGCAATATAATTGATTTATGATTATGAAATTTGAGATAATATCTCATATTGATATTTTATTCTGCAAAAATATGTCAAATTATTTTTAAATAAAATAAAAAAGAGAGGTTTTTTTAAAATATTTTGTAATTGGTTTATTATTAAAAATATAGCATGTATTAAAAATCTATGTTCTATAAAATAATTCAATAAAATCAAAAAAAGTAAATTAAAACGATTGTTTGCTAGCTAAATGATATATCTTTGTGTTTGATAGTGAAAATGTGATATATTAATTTATATATGTATGTGTGGGTTTGTTGGAGCTTTTGATTTAATGCAAGACGTATCGGTTTTGCGGACTCAAGTGTTGAAAATGGCAAAAAAAATACGTCACAGAGGGCCGGATTGGTCAGGGATATACTGTGACGATCGTGCTATTTTGGCTCATGAGCGCTTATCTATAGTTGGCGTGGCGTCCGGTAAACAACCCTTGTATAGTGCAGATCAAAATCTTGTGCTAGCTGTAAATGGCGAAATCTATAATCATAAAGAAATTAGGAATAAATATCCTGATTATGCCTTTCAGACTCAGTCTGACTGTGAAGTGATTCTTGCCTTGTATCAAGATAAAGGGATTGCCCTGTTTGAAGAACTTAACGGCATATATGCTTTTGCATTATATGATAAAGCCAATAATATATATCTGTTGGGACGCGATCATATGGGTATTATTCCACTATATACAGGGTATGACGACTTGGGACAGTTTTATGTAGCCAGCGAATTAAAAGCTCTTGAAGGTGTATGTCCTAACATCAAAGAATTTTTGCCAGGGCATTATTTATATAGTAAAGAAGGGAGTGATAGCAGACAATGGTACAAACGCGATTGGATGCTTTATGATAACGTGAAAGATAACAAATCTGATATTGAAGAAATACGTACATCTTTGGAAGATGCCGTTTATCGGCAGATGATGTCAGATGTTCCTTACGGGGTGTTGTTGTCGGGAGGATTAGATTCCTCTATTATCTCGGCAGTAGCAAAACGTTACGCTTCTCTTCGTATAGAAGATGATAATAAATCGGAGGCTTGGTGGCCGCAATTGCATTCTTTTGCTATCGGGCTCAAAGGTGCACCTGATTTGATCGCAGCAAAGAATGTTGCAGAATATATCGGAACTATCCATCACGAAATAAATTTCACAGTGGAAGAAGCTTTAGATGCCCTGAGTGATGTTATCTATCACATAGAGACATATGATGTAACCACTGTAAGGGCTTCCACACCTATGTATCTGTTGGCTCGTTTTATCAAATCCATGGGTGTGAAAATGGTGCTTTCAGGTGAAGGGTCAGATGAATTGTTTGGAGGATACCTGTATTTCCATAAAGCACCAGACGCAAAAGCATTTCACGAAGAAACAGTACGTAAATTAGATAAGTTGCATTTATACGATTGTCTTCGTGCAAATAAATCTTTGGCTGCCTGGGGAGTAGAAGGACGTGTGCCTTTTTTGGATAAAGAATTTATGGATGTTGCCATGCGTTTGAATCCGGTAGATAAAATGTGTGGAAGTAACGGGAAAATGGAAAAATATATACTTCGCAAAGCATTTGAAGATTATTTGCCTGAAAATGTAGCTTGGCGACAAAAAGAGCAATTTTCGGACGGTGTCGGTTACAATTGGATAGATACCCTGCGCGAAGTTGCCGAAAAGAAAGTGTCGGATAAACAAATGGAAAAGGTGGCGGAACGTTTCCCTATAAATCCGCCAATGTCGAAAGAGGAATATTGGTATCGCACAATTTTTGAAACTCATTTTCCTTCCGCCTCTGCGGCGCATACAGTGCCTTCAGTTCCGTCTGTGGCTTGTAGTACGGCCGTTGCACTGGAATGGGATGCTTCTTTCAAAAACAGGATTGATCCGTCAGGACGGGCTGTGCAAACGGTGCATACCGAAGCTTATTAATTGGGATATCCCCTTTATTACTATTAAAAAGAGATTTTAATAGATTCCCGAATAGTGAAAAATATATCAACTAAAAGAATATGCAAGATTTACAATCAGCGATAAGACATGGATTATATGATCCTGAATTTGAACATGATGCCTGTGGTGTAGGTATGGTGCTTCATATAAAAGGTGCAAAATCTCATTCTATTGTCGAAAATGGACTCCGTGTTTTGGAGAACATGATGCATCGCGGCGCAGAAAACGCAGATAATAAGACTGGTGATGGTGCAGGTATTATGATACAAATACCTCATGAGTTTATACTATTACAGGGAATACCCGTTCCCGAAAAAGGGCGTTATGGAACAGGACTCGTTTTTTTGCCTAAAGGAGAAAAAGAAGCAGAGTCTTGTATGGTTACGCTTACCCAATATATAGAAAATGAGGACTTAAAATTATTGGCTGTACGTGATATGCCTGTCAATAGTGATATATTGGGACAGATGGCAGCATCTAATGAGCCTACTGTCAAACAGATATTTGTAGTGGGCGACGAAGATCTGAGCAGTAACGAACTTGAACATAAATTATATCTTTTAAGAAAAAAAATAGAGAAGGAAATATTCAATTCTAAGATATTTTCTTTAGAAACTAAGCGGGCATTTTATATTGTAAGCTTATCAACTAAGCGTATAGTATATAAAGGGATGTTGTCATCAGAGCAACTACGTCATTACTATCCCGATTTGCTCAATCCACATCTGACCAGTGCGATAGCCTTGGTACACTCACGTTTCAGTACCAATACATTTCCTACATGGGATTTGGCTCACCCTTTCCGCATGATAGCACATAATGGCGAAATAAATACAATAAAAGGTAACCGCCAGTGGATGGAAGCGCGTGAAAGTATTTTGAAATCCGAACAACTTGGTAATATCAGTGATTTATGGCCTATAGTTCAGCCATTTATGAGTGACAGTGCGTCATTCGACAATGTGCTGGAATTTTTGGTGATGTCGGGCAAATCCCTTCCTCATGCATTGGCTATGATGGTTCCCGAATCGTGGAACGATAAGAATCCTATTTCCGACAATCTGAAAGCGTTCTATGAATATCATAGTTTATTTATGGAAGCTTGGGACGGACCAGCTACAATCTTGTTCACTGATGGCCGTTATGCCGGAGGTCTATTAGACAGAAACGGTTTGCGTCCGGCACGTTACCTAATGACGAATAATGATATAATGGTCGTAGCATCCGAAACAGGAGTGCTGCCATTCGAGCCGTCAGAAATTAAAGAAAAAGGACGTTTACGTCCCGGTAAAATGTTGATGGTAGATACTGAAACAGGTACTATTCAGTATGATGCCGAAATAAAAGAAAACTTAGCAAAAGCCTATCCATACCGGGAATGGCTGACAAAAAACAGGATATCTCTGGATAATATATCTTCAGGCCGTACTATAAAATATGGTGTGGACAATTATACCAAATTGCTCAAAACATTCGGATATTATAAAGAAGATATAGAAAAAATATTGTTACCAATGGCTGACGAAGGGAAAGAACCTACTGCATCGATGGGTAATGATACTCCGATTGCTGTTTTGTCTAATAAGCCACAACGATTATTCAACTATTTCCGTCAACTATTTGCACAGGTGACCAATCCGCCTATAGACCCTATTCGCGAGGAGTTGGTTATGTCCTTGTCCGGGTACATTGGTTCGCTGCATAAGAATATATTGGAGCCTATGCCGGAGCATACAAAGATGGTGCGCTTATCAAATCCATTCTTGTCAAATAGAGAGTTAGATTTACTCGTTAACCTGAGTTATAAAGGTTTCAAAGCCGAAGTTTTACCGATGCTTTTCAATCCTAAAAAAGGCGCCGACGGCTTGCGGCATGCTTTGGATGAACTTTGTAAGAATGCGGAAAAAGCAGTTGACAACGGAAGCAACTATATTGTAATCTCAGATAGAGGTGTTGATAAAGATAATGCTCCTATTCCATCATTGCTTGCAGTATCAGCCGTTCATCATTATCTGATTGAACGCCGCAAGCGTATGCAAATTGATATAGTCGTAGAATCAGCCGAACCTCGCGAGGTAATGCACTTCTCTCTATTATTCGGATATGGAGCTAATGCGGTAAATCCATATCTGGCATTAGCTGTGATAGAAGATCTTGTTAAAAAAGGAGATATCCATCTCGATTTCGAGACAGCGATGAAGCACTATGTAAAATCTATAAACAAGGGCGTGCTGAAAACCATGTCGAAAATGGGTATATCTACGCTGAAAAGTTATTTAGGCGCTCAAATTTTCGAAGCTGTTGGTATTAGTTCTGCTGTTGTTGACAAATATTTTAAAGGTACTACATCCAAGATAGAAGGCATTGATTTGGGCGACATAACCAGTGATACTTTAGAAGCATATTATGAAGCATTTGAAGAAGATTTTATCGATCCTTCACTTATTAATCAAGGTATATATGCATGGAGACGCAATGGTGAAAGTCATGCATGGAATCCGGAAACAATATATAAATTACAAATGTCTACTCGTTTAGGCAGCTATAAAAAATTCAGAGAATATACTCAGTCTATTGATACTAAGCCTGAAAAGATATTTCTAAGAGACTTTTTGGATTTCGAACGGAGTAAAAAGCCAATTGACATATCTGAAGTAGAGCCGGCATCGGCTATCACCAAACGCTTTGTTACAGGCGCCATGTCATTCGGTTCTATCAGTCGGGAGGCTCATGAAGCTATGGCTATCGCGATGAATGCTATCGGAGGAAAAAGTAATACGGGTGAGGGTGGTGAACTTCCCGAACGTTTTGTGACTCCTGCCCGTTCAGCGATTAAACAAGTTGCATCGGGACGGTTCGGCGTAACAACTGAATATCTCGTCAATGCCGATGAACTGCAAATAAAAATAGCTCAGGGTGCTAAACCGGGTGAAGGTGGCCAACTGCCTGGTTTTAAAGTGGACAATATTATTGCCAAAACCCGTCACTCTATTCCGGGCATATCTTTGATTTCTCCGCCACCACATCACGATATATATTCTATCGAAGATTTAGCTCAATTGATATTCGATCTTAAGAATGTAAATCCGAAAGCACAAATAAGTGTAAAACTTGTTGCAGAAAGTGGAGTGGGAACAGTTGCTGCCGGTGTAGCAAAAGCAAAAGCAGATCGTATTGTTATCAGTGGTTGCGAAGGTGGCACAGGTGCAAGTCCTGCCAGTTCGATCAAGCATGCAGGTCTACCGTTAGAAATAGGGTTGGCCGAAGTACAACAAACATTAGTGCTTAACAACTTGCGTGGACAGGTTTACCTGCAAACAGACGGACAATTAAAAACCGGTCATGACATTGTTGTTGCGGCCATGATGGGTGCTGAAGAATTCGGATTTGCAACAAGTGCCTTGATTGTGCTTGGATGTATTATGATGCGTAAATGCCATCTGAATACTTGTCCTGTGGGCGTTGCCACTCAGGACGAAGAATTGAGGAAGAAATTTGCAGGACGCAGTGAATATTTGGTTAACTATTTCAACTTTTTGGCCGAAGAGGTTCGTGAATATTTGGCTGAGTTGGGAGTTAAGTCTTTGGATGAAGTCGTTGGACGTACTGACTTATTGAAATATGTACAAAATGAGAATAATGGTAAATTAAGTAAACTAGATCTTTCTCGTCTCATATATTTTCCAAAAGAGGCAAAAGGAAATGCTATACACCACATAAAAAATCAGGAGCATAAACTTCATAATGTATTAGACGAAGAGTTGATAGCGACAGCTAAACCGGCTATTGAGAAATCGATGCCAGTGCAGATGTCTCGTATTATCCGCAATGTAGATCGTACGGTAGGTGCTATGTTGTCTGGCGAGATCGCAAAACGTTATGGCAATGCCGGACTTCCGGAGGATACGATACAGTATTCGTTCAAAGGATCAGCCGGACAAAGTTTCGGAGCATTTCTTGCTCATGGTGTTACTTTCAGGCTAGAAGGTGATGCCAACGACTATGTAGGCAAAGGCTTATCGGGAGGTAAAGTTATTATTGTACCGCCGGAAGTAGCGACTTTTAAACCTGAAGAAAATATTATCGCTGGCAATACCTTACTTTATGGAGCTACATCCGGAGAAATATATATAAATGGTAGAGTAGGGGAACGCTTCTGTGTACGTAATAGCGGTGCCATTGCTGTGGTAGAAGGAGCCGGAGATCACTGTTGTGAATATATGACCGGTGGACGAACTGTTGTGCTTGGGGTTACCGGACGTAACTTTGCTGCCGGAATGAGCGGCGGGGTGGCCTATGTATATGACCAACAAGGCGATTTTGATTATTATTGCAATATGCAGATGGTAGAACTTACTTTGATCGAAGATAATTATGATATGCGTGAGTTACGGGATTTAATCACCAGGCATTATAATTATACAAATAGTCCTTTAGCAAAACGTATTCTGGACAATTGGGCAACGGAAGTCGAACGATTTTTGAAAATAACACCTATCGAATACAAGAAAGTGTTACAGGATGAGAAATTAGAAGCGATTAAGAAAAAAATCGCACAAGTGGAATTTGATTATTAAGACAATTAGCAAATTCGGGAATTAGCAAATTTGAAAATGCATTTGCTAATCTGTTAATTTTCGAATTTTCAAATTATAAGAAAAATGGGAAATCCAAAAGCATTTCTAACAGTAAAAAGAAAAGATGCCGGATACCGTCCGGTACAAGACCGTGTCCTTGATTTTGGCGAGGTAGAACAAACTCTAAATACGGAAGATAGGCGCGAACAGGCTTCGCGTTGTATGGATTGTGGTATTCCTTTCTGTCATTGGGGATGTCCGTTGGGTAACAAAATGCCCGAATGGCAGGACTATATGTATAAAGGGAACTGGAAACTGGCAGCCGAAGTGCTGATGCAAACCAATGACTTTCCTGAATTTACTGGTCGAATTTGTCCAGCTCCGTGCGAAAAATCATGTGTGCTTTCTATACATCGGGCCCCGGTGACGATTCGAGAGAATGAAGCTGCGGCATTAGAGCAGGCTTTTAATGAGGGTTATATACAACCTAAAGCACCCAAAAATCGTACAGGCAAAAAAGTTGCTGTCATAGGTTCAGGACCTTCGGGGTTGGCTGTTGCCAATCAATTAAATCAAAAAGGGCATGATGTAACTGTATATGAAAAGAGTTCACGTATAGGAGGACTGTTACGTTTCGGAATCCCTGATTTCAAACTGAATAAGAATGTTATAGACCGTCGTTTGAGATTGATGGAAAAAGAAGGTGTCAAATTTGTTACCAATACCGAAATCGGAAAAGATATAAAAGCAAAGGAGGTATTGACCGGATACGATGCTATATGTGTTGCCATAGGCTCGCAAGTTCCCCGGGATCTCCCTATCGAGGGGCGAGATCTGAAAGGTGTTTACAATGCGATGGAATACCTTACAATGCAGAATAAACTGGTTGCAAAAGAAGATATTCCGGCAGAACAGATGATTGATGCAGGAGGTAAAAATATATTGGTTATCGGTGGTGGTGATACAGGATCGGACTGTATAGGTACGGCAAATAGGCAAGGAGCAGCAAGTATTTTGCAAATAGAAATTTTACCGAAGCCTCAGAAATTAGAAGATTTAAATAATGTTTGGCCTGAACCATATCCTGTGGTTTTGAAAACATCATCATCTCATCAGGAAGGTTGCGAACGCCGTTGGTCGGTAAATACAAAACGCTTTATAGGTGAAAACGGAAAGCTTACTGCTGTAGAATTAGTCGAAATTGCTTGGGAAAAGGATGACAAAGGAAACCATGTGATGAAAGAAGTAGGTAAACCCGAAATCTTGAAGATCGATTTGGTATTTTTGGCTCTCGGTTTTGTGCATCCTATTCAGGAAGGATTGTTGCATGAATTAGCATTAGATATTGACGGACGTAAGAATATTGCTACAAAAGGAAATCGTGAAACGAATGTAGCTAAAGTGTTTGCGACGGGCGACTGTGTTAGCGGACAATCTTTAGTCGTCAAATGTATAGCGTCGGGAAGAGAGACTGCTCAACATATCCACGATTTCCTAAAAAAATAAGTCTATACTTTTTAAATAAACACTTCTAGGCCTGATTGATCTGATGTAGAAAAGCAAAAGAATCACAGGCCTTAAATATTTTCTGTTAAGATGACTTTCGCTTAGCTTTTTCCCATACTCCTGTATTATTCTTAATCAGATAAGAATACGCTTTGAGTACATTTATATTCATAAAGAGAAAATAGTAAGGCACAAACAAAACCTTATTCTTAATTTCTTTTTTAGAATTAATATAACCGGCAAACCCTAACAGATAACACACACACTGTAATATTAATAATATAGTTAGTAATATGAGTTCAGGATATTGTACACACAGTAATATGTTTAAAGGAAGTAATGCAAAAAGTGCTAACGGAGTTATAGTCCAGCGTAATACCCGATGAGATATATACTGGAAACTCATTACTCCATATTTGAAAATATTCAGTAATGATCGTAGCCTCCATGTGGCTTGTATTCCTCCGGCAGCGATTCTAACTTTGCGTTTTTCTTCATCCTGCATAGATTCTGAGCCATATTCTGTAGCATAAGCTTGCGGACAATACGCAATTTTATAACCTTTCATTGCTATTTTAAGAGAAACCACAAAGTCGTCTAATAGCGTATCATCAGGGATATGGACGAACAGATCTCGCCTGATTGCATATAATTCACCTGCTGCACCGATAACCGAGTATAAACGATAATCTAAGTATTTTAACATCGATTCGTAACGCCAATAAATACCTTCTCCACTTGATGAAGCAGTATCTTTCGAACCCATATTCATTCTCTTTTCACCTGCGACACAGCCGATTTTATCATCAGCAAATAATATAACCATTTCCTTTATGCTTTCAGGGTTTAGCATCGCATTGGCATCGGTAAGTACAACAATCGGAGTATTTATATATATCATACTTCTGTTTATAGCGGCAGTTTTTCCTCTCCTTTCCGGTTCATGCAGGACCCTTACATCATTATATGATTTAAGTTTATTCACTGTACCATCTGTACTTCCGTCTGTAACCCAAACAATATGAAGCTTTTCTGCCGGATAATCCAGCTGCCGGGTATTGTTTATTTTATCAGCTACGATATCCTCTTCATTGTAGGCTGCAATCAGCAAAGTTACTTCTGGCAAATCTGTGTTTAAGTCAGGTTTATTTGACGGAGAAAAAACTCCTTTTATCTTGACTAAAACCCAAAGTAAGATACCATAGCCTAAATAGGTATAGAAAACTATGAATAAGAAAATGCAGAATAGAATTAAGATCATAAAGGTTTATATTCTAGAAGTATTACTCACAAGCTAAGACAACTTTCTCCATCTGGTTTTTCCATGAAAGATCGCTTATCGAATTACGTATTTCCTCAGGTGATAATGCTTTTACTTTATTGTAAAACAATATAACATTATCAATGTTTATTGGCGTTTCATCGGCACTTACTTTCATGATATATGGTTTATCTTCAAAATCATCATCGATCTCGGAATATACGAAAGGAATACCTCTTGCTGCATATTCTCTATTCTTTAGTGTTTTTATGTTTGTAATTCCACTTCTGTGTCGTCCAAGGCTGGCGATTCCAACTGAAGCCTTATCGAATATATTATCCAGGCCATCTCCGTATTGAGGCCCATGAAAAGTCACATATTTATCCAGATTATTTTCAATGACATAGTTTTTTAGTTTTGCTATCTCCTGCTCATCGCCGTATCCAACAATATCATATCGGACTTCCATTCTCTGTCCTGTTTTGTAATATTCAGCCAAACCTCTTAATAAGCGATCGAACCCGTGCCATATATGAATCTCTGCTACACTTATAAGATTAAGAATATTAGAATTTTCCTCTACAGGCTTTTTTATTCTTATTGCATCAAAATCAATTCCGTTGGATATATTGATGGTTTCTGCACCAAAAATATTTCTGCAATTCGAGAATGTAACTATTCTGAAAAGTTGTTTCGAGAGTGAATGTCTAAAACATTGGTCTGCTCTCAACTTTATGATTCGAAGCTTCTTGTATTCATTGTCATATGGGTAAGTTGGTATTTCCATAACTGTTTTTACCCCTTCCTTCTTAAGTTTCTTTACAGCTGATGTAAGGAATGGATTAGCATTATGATATGATCTTATATATAATAAATCGATTTTATTTTCTTTAATATAATGTAATATTGCAGAGTAATCTGTCCACTTTTTTATCTTGCCTTTTATTCCGGCTTCAAATTCTTCAAGTATTTCTCCATCTATCATTCTTCTTTGCACGCCCTTATCATCGATTTGTATATAGCATAAGCGGGTGTCTATTCCGCATTGTTTTAGGGCACTGACTTGATAGTGTATCTTTTTACTAATACCATTGTATAACCCGAAGCCATGAAATATTAGATATAAAGCCTTCATTTTATCTTGTTTTTTAATTTACCATAAATATCAAGTTCCTTTGTCATCTGTATGTAAAGTCCATATGTAACGATGAATGCCAATCCTTTGAGTAAAGCGCTTGCTAATATGTTTTGTAATATTATCAAATGAGATATAAGTAGTAAGATCGAAAATAGAATAATACAAAGAATTATTGGTGATTTGAATTGTTTTATAAAATCAATGGCACTTGTTTTTAAAATATATCGATACATGATGTAATAGCATTGTACAAAATTTATAGTAAATGTAATTGTTATACACCATGCTACAGCAATAAGCGAATCGAAGATAAATATACCGATCAATATGCCTGAAACATTTAATATGGAAGAAAGAAGTCCGCTGATAAACAATAATTTTGTTGCGTTAGCGGCTTGAAAAATAGATCCCGATGTAGATAGAATTATTTGTATTCCCACAGATAAAGATAAGATTTGAAATACAGGGATAGAATTTATCCATTGATCTCCAAATACAATAAGCACTGCTTCCCGCGAAGTAAACCAGAGTAGTACAGATAATGGCAAACCGACAAAAGCCAGTAGACGGACAACTTTCATATATGAAACTGATAATTTATGAAGATCGTCCTGAAAGTTGGAGAAAATAGGATGCATAACAGGGGTTATGGCATACGTTATATTTTGTAAGGGTAACATCATCAGCCGATAGGATTTCTCGTAATATCCCAGCAATGACATTCCCATATATTTGCCTATCAATAACTTGTCCAGATTCCTGCTGAAATAATTAATCAAATTAAATAAGAATTGGTACGAAGAATAAGAAAATATAATCTTCAATGAGGAAAGATTAAAAATAAATTTCATTTTTTGCGGATAGCGTAGAATGTTAACTATAAACAGGGTTATACTAGAAAAAATAGGATTGATAAGCAAAGCATATAGACCAGCTCCATTTAGGGCTGCAATAATAGATATAAGACCCCCTGAGAATTGAACAGAGAATGCCCGAAATGCAATGAATTTGAATTCCTTATTCTTATATAACAACGCACTTGGAACAATATTAACTGTAACGAAGAACAGATTGATAGATAATATTTGACATATATGAATAAGTTTATTCATATTATAGTAAGAGGCAATCACCCATGAAGAAAAGAAAAAAACAAGAGAGAGAGCCAATCCTAACCAGAAAGTGAAAGAGAAAATATCAGATAAATTTTCTTTGCTTAGACTCTTATTCTGTATTATTGCCGGAGCGATACCCAGATCGCTGAATACACTAAAAAAAGTAATAATAACCATAGCCACAGCTATAACTCCAAAATCTTCAGGAGAAATAAGCCGCGCTAATACGGCGGATACTATTAACGAGACAATGATGCCGCTATACTTGGATATTGCATTGTATGCGACACCTGTGGATAATTCCTTTTTTAGTGACACTTAAAATAATTCTTATTTAGTATATGATTTTAATTTTATCAACCACGGAAAAAGAAGAACTAGCCAAGACTTAGTAGATACATACTTCTTATAGCTTACAAAGCAGGTTTTAGCTATACTTAACCGGTCCTTCCATTTTAATTTATTTGCCATGTATATAGCAGGATCGAACATAAACCGAATAGTTTTATGTATTGTCTTATTTATATCTTCATTTTGGCCGGATGCAAATTTTATTAGTTCGTTTACTACTATAAAATAATTCCTGACATTAACGATAGTATATTGTTTAGTCATAATTGAGCCGGGTCGCAGCCTTCTATAGAAGAACGTTTCCGGAATGTATGCTACTTTTTGAGCCTGAGCAAATAGTTTTGCTGTAAATAATTGATCCTCGTGTATTATACCCGGTAAAAAATCCAGAGATAATGAATTCAAATAATTTCGATCGATAAATAAAAGACAAACAGAAGATTTATATTGAGAAGCATCTATCAATGCATTCAGACTTTGTAAACCAGTTTGTTCTTCAGTACAGATCTTTCCTTTTCTGTTATAAGAAAGCGATAAAGTGATATTGTCATCACTGAAGCTTTCTGCATCGAAAAAGGTGAAATCGAGATTTTCAGAGGAACATTTGTCAAAACACGCTTTCAATGCATTCTTATTCAGAATATCATCGCTATCCATAAAATATATATAATCACCAATGGCATAGCTTAATCCTTTATTTCTTGCAGCCGATAACCCTTTATTCTCTTGAGAATAGATAGTAATACGACTGTCTTTATTTTGCAATTGGGTTACAATATATAAACTATTGTCAGTAGATCCATCGTTTACAATTATGATTTCCAAATCAGATAGAGTCTGATTCATTATAGAACAAACTGCTTCCTCTACATATTCTCCTGTATTATAAACAGGTATGATCACACTTACCTTTGGATTGTCTATGCTTTTACCCATTCTTTTTTCTGAAAATCATATTTCTTTATCACTCTTGCCGGATTTCCTGCCGCTACACAGTATGACGGTATATCTTTTGTAACAACACTACCTGCTCCAATTTGTACTCGTGTTCCAATATGGACACCAGCTAATATTACAGAATTTGAACCTATGTGAGATTCATCCCCTATAACTACTTCCTTTTTGACTAAATCTTGTTCATTAGAATCTTTAGAAGCATCGGCATATCCATGATTAAATCCTGCGATAAAGACATGTTGTCCCAATCCTACCTTGATACCAAGAACTACCGGGCCTATAATTACTGAACCAATTCCTACACGCGAATTATTACCTATTATTACATCCCCGGCTCCGTTATTTATAGTTGTAAAGTCTTCGATTAAGACTTTGTCGCCAACATCAAACTTATTCCAAGGGAAAACATCTATTCGTGATCTTCTTCGCCTTATTTTAGCGCCTTTACCTTTTTTATGAATCCACGGATTTACAAAAACACGAACCCATAATCGAGGTTTTGGGTTCGACGACGGAGATATTAAATTTAAGATCAATTTCTTGACGGCTTTATTCTTCTTAATTCTTTCTTTTAAATCAGATATATTCATTGCCATGATTTATATTCATCTAATAATCCACGAGCTGTTTTTTCCCATGAAAATAAATCTACTCTAGATTTCCCATATTCAACCAAATTCTGATACAATTGTTCATCTGTTTCTATAAGTAAGAGCTTATTCGCAATATCTTGTTCATCGTATGGATTTATGTATAAAGCTCCGTCTCCCGCTATTTCAGGTATAGCCGAAGTATTTGATACAATTACGGGGGTTCCGCAACCCATTGCTTCTAGTATTGGAAGGCCGAAGCTTTCCCGCAAAGATGGATAAATAAAGACGAATGCCCCATTATATATATATGGCAAATCAGAGTTTTCTATATATCCGGGAGAATGTATGAACGGTCTGATATGCTCTATTTTTTCTTCTTTAAGGATTTGTTCTACAGAGGACAAACTCATATCTAAGATAAGCATAGGACGTTTATGTTTAGATTTTTCCAAATATAAAGCATAAGCTTTTATCATTCTGGATGTATTTTTCTTAGGATCTGTATTTCCAAAAAATAAAATATAATTGCTTTCCTTAATGTATTTTCTTGTTATTTCCTGAAAATTTCGTACCGAGTGAAATTTTTTATTATATCCATTATAAATAGTGACCACTTGAGATGGTGGTATATTTGTTTTTTTACAAATATTCTCTCTTTCAAAATCAGAAACTGTAATTATCTTCTTACTTTTAGATAAAATACGAGGTACGATTAGTTTTCTATATAGTCGCCCAAAATTCTGGTATAGAGATTTGTTTGCATTTTGTTTCTTCTCCAAAAAGATAATATCATGTAATGTAATAATTAGCGGAATATTACAGAATATAGGGGCTGTATTGCTTGTGCAATGCAGAACATCCGGTTTTATTTTCGAAAGAGTCCGGGGTAGTGCCATTTGCTCCCAAAGAGGGTAGGAGGGGCATTTTATTTCGATAATATGAAAATTGGAGGTTTCTTGAAGGCACCTGTCGCTGCCGGGTGCAGTGAGAATATAATATTCGTTTATGGTGTCGTACTTTTGCAACTCGCGTATGGTTTCGAGAATAACAATGTCCATACCATGCTTTGTTTGCCGAAATATACGCTGAGCTTCAATTGCTATTTTCATAGACTTTTTAAGATTATCAATGTTGTGTATGTATAAATTTCTTTTTGGCTCCTTTCATCCTGAATAAGTTGACTACCATCAAGACAAACAATTTAGGGAGATTTTTTAGCACTTTAATAAGACGTTCGTTAACCATCTCATCGGGAATTGCAATAGCTAGTGCCAAACTCATAAATAATAATAATATCCACCACTTAATGGCTAAAAACATGTCAATGAAGAGAAATAAGATTGCAAACAACATAATAAACCCCAGAAGTATTAATCGGGGCAGCATAACCCATTGTATTATTTTATTGCACAAATCAATATTACCTGTTCTTAGAGCCTCCGGCATATGTTTTATACTTCGGGAAAAGTTGTCGTACTGAGTGGCAATCCATCTTCTCCGTTGATTATAGAAAACATCTTGCGTCTGAACCTTCTGATCGTATATGTATACATCTTCCAGATAATCAATATATATACCTTGTTTCAACAATTCCAATTCAAGTTCTTTATCCTCTCCTACCGAAGATACATTCTTTATATACTTTTTGAACCATTTATGTTCAAAAGCCATACCGGAGCCACTAAGAGCAGAAGACAAGCCCAGTCTGACGTGCCCGCTTCTAAAGAATGAATTATTTATTTCTTCACTGGCGGCATCTAAAATTTCCATATCTGTTTTTACATCTTTCGCTACGCGATGTGTTTGCACAGCTTTTATCCCAAAAAGAAACGCCTTATTTATTTCATTCAAAAAGTTACTATTTACAGTATTATCTGCGTCTATTACTACCACCACATCATAATCATCTTTATTCAAATTATCCATTGCAAAATTTAAAGCCTTGGCTTTTGTCCTATCTTCATAATTTGCAATAAGAAGCTCCACCGGGAGTTGAAACAGTTGATCATTTGTTTCATCCTGCAATTGATCCGATATAATAACTATATCATAGCAGCTTTTAGGATAGTCTTGCGTAAGAAAAGATTTGACGGATGATACTATAACTTTATCTTCTTTGTAGGCAGGGAAGAGTATCACAAATTTAAGCCTATCATTTGTTTCTGGATAATGGATTTTTCTCTTCTTGAGTGATGCCATAGCAAATACAAGAAGATATAAAACAGAAAATAACATCAAAATGAATAATACTGAATCAATTATGTAAATAATATTTATCAAGATTTCTCCATATTAATAAATCCAACCATTCCTTTAACGCAAGCTCCGACTAAATCGAAACGTCCTTTAGCAATATATATTAACAGACTCTTAGGGTTTGCGACGAGAAACTGATAGGTTAATGCAAGATATTTAACAAAACCTCTTCTATTTCTCCATGCATACAATAGTCTGTTACGTGTTATATAATAACAGCGCAAAGGACTATTTTGTCCCACACTCCGGCTTTCCTTATGGTATACCAAAGCTTGAGGGCAATACCAAAGTTGAAATCCTTTATTCTTTATTTGTTCGCACCAATCTAATTCTTCGTAATATAAGAAATATATTTCAGGCATTGCGCCAACTTTTTCGATGACTTCTCTTTTCAACATCATAGCAGCACCGTGCAAGAATGGCGACAAAGCAGGCTTATCGTATTGGGCACGGTCTGTTTCGTCAAATCCTATCAATCTATTTCTTAGTGTTACTTGAGAAAGAGATGTATATCCGGCAAACTGTATGACATTGGAATTAGCGTATTTAATTTTAGGGGAAACTGCACCTACAGCTTGATTTAAGTCTAAAAACTTAACAAGTGACGGCAATGAATTATCTTCAACATAAGTGTCGTTATTAAGTAAAAGGATATATTTACCTCTCGATCTAGATATGCCTAAATTATTGCCTCCAGCAAATCCTAAATTTTTTTCGCTTCTAATACATTGTACATCGGGGTATTTCTTCTGTATCTCGGCAGCTTCATTTTCTGAAGAAGCGTTATCAATAACAATAATCTCATACAATAGGTCTGACAAATACTGTTTCAATGAATCTATCATATAACACGTATCTTTCATCCCATTGTAATTAACGGTTACTACAGATATAGAAATATTATCCGGCATAATTTATATTAAAAATTCCTTTCAAAATATATTATACAAAATGCGACGGTCAATTCGCCCCATTTGTATTTTGATTTTCGATTTCCTTATCAAAATATCGCCCCATCATAATAAATGCCATAAGAATATATAGAATAGGGCCGGTAGGAAACTGCTGCAAAACCTCGTTTCCATAACCTGTGACTAACATGCCGGCTAAACCGGCTACTAAGGCAGATAAAATACCTTTAAGTTCAATATTCTTTATTCTAAAAAATATATCATACGTACCTCTGATTAATACAAATAAGAAAATAAAAATATACATAACAAGTCCTACAATCCCGGTTTCTACCCAAATGTATATAAGTGAAGAATCAGTGGCAATACCATACATATGGTCACCGTCCTCTGCGTTTTTCGCTTTTCCAATCCCAATTCCAAAAGGGTTATGGGGCATAAACTCTCTCATCTTTTGTTGATTTCTAAATCGTACATTGAGAGACGCATCTTGAGTATCGAAAGCCGTTCTCATACGGCGTATATTAGCGTTACTTCCGCCTATGTCGGTAGAATTAAAAAAGATAAATACAGATAATATCAGAACAGCTCCTCCTATCAACATCTTTATACGCTTCGACAGTATAATGAATGCTGTATATCCAACAAATGGCACTGCTAAAGCAGCCCGTGTCCCGGATATAAGCATACCATATCCGGCAAGAAGTGCAACAATAATGAAGTAAATTCGCAAATGTTTATCCTTTATGTATAATGCAGATATTGAAAACACGACCATCGATAATCCCATGCTACAGCCAAAGTTGGCAGCATCGGTAAAGAATGAGAAATATCGTACACCTGAATAAATAATATGTGTGACATAGCCTTTCCCAACGTAGAGCCAAAAAGTTTCAGCCGAATCAAATCCCATAAATTTCTGGGACATCGCCTTTAATACAGCCAGTATTGTAAGAATGCCCCATAGAATTAATATCCGTTTCAAGTCCTTGTAACGATTAAGTAATGCTGTGGTTAGGAGAACAAATAAAAACAGATAAAAGCCAATTCCTCGAACCGCTGTCATCCATCGTTCAATAGTTGTATATGGATTCATCACCTCTGCAATGCAATAAATCATCCATATTAAGGATAGATATGTCAGCGCATTATTTGCCTTTTGCCAATAATTACCATTAAAGAAAACCGTACGTAAAAACAAGGTGATAATAATCATTAATAATAGGCTATCTATTACAATTCCACCCTGTAGCTTCAATATGTAACGACCGAGTCCCATGATGATATAATTGGCTACAAAAAGAACCATCATGAGCCAGTAAGGATACTTAAAAAAATAATATATAGCCAAGAATGCTATGGGAAGGCCAGCGAATAGAATACCAACATTCAGATTTATCCTCAATATTATTACTGTTATTGCAAATAAGCCAATAAAAATATACAAATAGAAAAATTTACTATTTATTTTAGAAAATATGTCAGATAGTCTACTCATTATTGAGCTTTACTTTTTACGGGTTTAGATATTATTCTGAAGCAGACGGCTTTATCCCCGTTATATTTTCAACCGTTTTGTAATCTGCATTTGTTAAACAGATCATCACAGGTGTATCACCCGAAATACGTTTTATTTCATTAAATATAGCCTGATCACTTTCTTTCCATATCTTATTGGCATCTAATAAGATCAAATTGAAATTAGCAATTTGAAGTAATTTTTTGGGTATAGGATTTTGTTTGACAGGAGGAAATTCCAATATAATGACATCCTCTTTGTCTTCGGTATTTTCAACATTCAAAGCAGATAAATCTTTTGCTAATAAATAATCTTTTGAATAACGAACATTATCTTTCTTCCAATCAATATTCTTTGCAGATAAGCCTAATCCGTTCCAATAATCAGAAAGACCATTTGCTATCTGATTTTTTTGTGTATCGTGATCGATACTAATAAAATTTATAATGTTAGGCTTCTGCGTCTCAAAATAGTTTAGCAAATTGTTTCCCAACAGCATTATGGCTGTATCTTCATAAGATTTTCGATATATTCTATTCTTCAGTTTCCCTTCCCCCGGGTAAGCCAGTAAAACTCTGTTGGAAGTGAGATGCTCTGTCCGCAATCTATCCAGCAGCCTTCTGTTAAATAGTTCTTTAATAAGAAATAACCCTAATATAAAGATAAGGCTACCGACATAAGCTCCTAATACCATTGCTTTCCTTTTAGTGGGTTGCGAAACTAAAGGGTATGTAGGTGGGTTTAATACCTTGAGCGAAGCTGAATTCATTTCAAGGCTTTTCAATCTCAAACGAGCAGTGTTTAAGCTAGATAAAATAGAAAGATATGAGCGTTCTAAAAAGTCGATACTTCTTTCTTTTCGCTTTATAGTAGACCCTATCGGTGAAAAATGTAGATATTTTTGATCGAGTTCAGTTCGCCTTTGGTTTAAAACTTTGAGTTCTGCTGAAGCTTGTTCGCTTTTCAATAATTCTTCGATCCATTGTGATATAAAATTGGATGTTGGATAACCATCTTTTGTGTATTTCTGACTACTTATATCACTGGAAACAGTACGTAAATCATTTTCAGCGGCTTTTAGATCTTTCTTATATTGATCAAGTTGTATTTGTCTTTGTCTTGGTAATACTGAATCTGTATAAAATGGCTCGATTTCTGCAATACGGGTTCTGTACAGAGATACAGCCTGAAGCTTGTTGAGAAAATCAGAATTATTCTTTATTAATTTTACATTCTCTGAAATTTGGGATTCTAAATGTCCTATCAACGCCTTGGAACTATTATATCTCAGTAGTACGTCTTGATATATCAGCTCAAAATCTTTATCATACGCTGCTATATGTTTTGTTTGTTCATCATAATTGATAATCCTGTTCTCAATATTGTAATTGGTAAGGGAGTCTTCCCCGTTCTTCAATTCAACACTGACCTTTGCTAATTCCTGTTCCAAATAGTGTATCACATTATTTGTTGATCCAAATTGAATTTCTTTATATTTAGCCTCATAAGATTTGCTTAATATCAATAAAGTATTATATGCAATACCCGGATCATTTGCGGAGTATGTTATCTCAAGCATATCACTGTTACCTAGCTTCTTGGCAGTTATTTTGCTTAATGCTTCATAGCTGTAATGAGGGTGATGCCAGTTCAATAGACCATAAATAAAATTTTTTGGATCTGTCTTTTCATATGCGAGAAGATTTTCAAGAGTTTTTTCTTCCGATGTCTTATCTATAAGTTTAAGAACATCTTTAGGCGTTATACTTATAAGTTTGTTATAATTTGAAGCTTTTATATATGTATTATCTTTCTTGGGATCTCCGTGTATCATGTGTTGTACATATAACTTTAATCCAACATCTTTCAATGTTTCTTTAGACGTAATAATATTTATTATGTTTGCCAAGGTGTTATTTAAGATATTCCAATTCTGGACTCCTGCCTCTTCCGACTCTATACTATAGCCTGAAATAACTCCTGTATAAATAGTTGTTTCAACATTATATTCAAGTTCGAGGTGTCGAGTAAAAAACATAACCAAACCAGCCACAAGTAAAGGGGCTATTAGTAGCCACCACTTTATTTTGTCGATGAATGTATATATATATCTTAATTGTTCCATATTATCTTATTTAGATATAATATTGGTCTTTGCCAATATTTCAAGTTGGAGTAAGGCATTATTTAATTGTGCTCTCATTTCTTCATATTCAGTAACCACAGTTGTATATGAAGATTTTTGCCTGTTTAATTCCTGAACCGTTATTTTGCCATTAATAAAATCGTTTTTACTCATTTCAAATTCTGTCTCGGAAAGTAATAATGCTTCCGATCTAATTTTGATTAAAGCTAACTGTTTCACAGCAATGGTATATACTTCGACTATCCGAAGTTTTTGTTCGTCGTACCATTTTTCTTTCTCAAATTCAGATGCTTGCATTGTAAGCTCTTGCTTTTTAATACGGTTTTTTCGATCAAAAATTTCATCCAAAGGTATAGATAGAGAAAGGCCTACATTATACCAATTTTGCTTTCTGCCGGAATACTGAGAAAAAATAGGTGTGTTATTGTCTGAAAAAGTCGCATTATTATCTATAACTCCATATTGATAGCCGCCAACTATTTTTATATTATTCAGCCATTTTCTTTTTTGAGTAGTTAATTCACTTTCATCAGCTTGCCTTCTCTTTTCATAGAATTTTGGAACAGGGCCATCTTTCGCTTTTTCAAAAAGCTCTGAAATTGGCGGCAACCGAAAGGCCAGATAATCTTTTGGCGTTAACTCTACAATATCCTGTGCGTAGAGAGAGGTACAAGCGAAAGAGAAAATTGAAATAATAAATAATTTTAGTTCCATAAGCATTAAAACTTTAAAATGCCAAGTTAATATATTAAGCGTCTTCTTTTTGTATAAATGAAAAAAAGGTTCTGAAAATAATTTTAAAATCAAGCCATATTGAATAATTCTTAGCATAGTATATGTCTAATTGCTTCCGTTCTTCGGGAGATAGATTTCCTCTACCACCGCGCTTTTCGACTTGCCAAAGGCCGGTTAATCCAGCAGGGCCTATAAACCGTTCAATATATTCATCTCCTGTCAAAAGCTCTGCTTCGTAGAGCGGAAGAGGTCTGTTACCAACTATCGACATGTCACCTTTCAATATATTTATTAATTGTGGTAATTCGTCCAGACTATACTTTCTCATGAACCTTCCTATCTTTGTAACCCTTGGGTCATGAGGTATTTTTAAAAACGTAATACCTTTTTTCTCTTTTTTTTTGTTTAAATATTCGTGCTCTGATATTTGATAATCATCGGATATTAATAATGTATCATCGTCTGCTAAATTACTTTCAGGTTCTTTGGTTTCCGGCTCTTTTTTTTTAGTTTCATTTGTGTATTGATTCATAGACAAATAATTAGAAAGACGTTTGTCTGCATCAATATACATAGAACGAAATTTCAGGAAATTAAATATAAAATAATTGCTCCCAACCCTTTTCGATTTATATATAACAGGACCCTTACTTTCAAGAGAGATCAAAATGATTATCAATACGAACAATGGAGATAATGCAATAAGTGCAAATAGTGATACTACTATATCAAATATTCGTTTTCCTACCGGAAGCCTGAATACTTCATCTATCTCTTTTATATCTTTATCATTCTCTTTCTCTTTCTTTTCACTTTTTCGACTTTCATTCTCTCTCAATAATTCATTTTTTAAAATGAACTCATTGATTGCATTAAATGTATCTGAATCTGCAAATGGTGATATCGTATTCTTAGCACCAGCTTTTATATAAATATTAATATCCTCTTTACTAATCTGCTCTGTAACAAGAATAATATATGCGTTTTGAAACTGTTCTTTCAAGTACGCTATGTTTAGCTCATCAGCATCAGGATTAGTTTTTTCAAAAAGAAGAGGCTGAGTTTTATTCTTAGGTAATTCTTTTAATATAATACTCGCCTCTTCTTTGTTTTTTACAATAACTATATTTTCCTGTAATAATTGCTGAAAATGATCTATAAATTCTTTATTAGTACCTATATATATAATAAAAGTCATTTAAGAATTTTTTTTAATCTTACTTTTAACTCCATTGGATTAAAGGGTTTCAAAATAAAATCTTCAGCTCCGTTTTCTAACAATTTAATTCGATTGCTGCTATTATCTTCACTGGATAATATAACTATCGGGATCGTTTTGAATAATTCATTCTTTTTTATATATGCTAAAAACTCTTCACCTGTCATAAAAGGCATTCTGAGGTCGGAAATAATAAGATCAGGAATATTGTTGTTTTCCAACCATTGAATTGCTTTTAGCGGATTCTCGAAGTAAATACATTCATATTCTTCTCTAAAATAATTTGCAATAACTTTTGCTATAGCCTCTTTATCATCAACTATTAAAATTCTTCGCATTACTACTTTATATACCTTATAAAAATCTTATTTTTCTAATAAATATACCTTATTCGTTTGATAGGTATTGTACCAATCTGGATTACTTTGACCGTTAGACAACACCCATGTTTTAAATTGAGGATATGAATCTGAAATTTTAGTCCATTCCAATGGATATTTTACTGATTTTGGTGTTCTTATGGCATATACAAAATCTGAAGAACTATAATTTTTACCTGAAGACAAATCTGTGGCTTTTTCTGTAGGATTATAACCTCTTAGATGCACCTCTTTTCGGTTGGAAGTATTATAACCTCCATTGATAATAAATACATTTAACATATCGAATAAAGCTACAGTTGAGATATCGACAGGATTGTTGAATGTAACACTAAATACAATATCTTTTGCCGGAAGATAACTCTTATCTGCTCTAGTATTAACTACTTGACTCGTTTCAACTCCAAATAGCGCGTGAGCATCATCTGTAATTGGTAATACTGCATAGTTTTGATTGTTTTCAATACCATTGGTAACAGAAAAAACATCTCCTTTGAAAAGAGTACCCGTAGCTGTTACGCTTTTTATATTACCTTTTAATACTCCATCTAGCTGAATCGCTGCTGCTAACCTTTTTGAAGCACCGATAGCTCTCACCTTAGTTTTAATATCTAATTTGGATACTTTATTCGCAGCAGACAGTGTATATGCTAATTTTACATCCAAAACAAAGTCGTTCATGTCATAGTCGCCAATGCCAGGATAATTATCTTCAAATGCATAGCTATAGGTATCGCCTAACGTAACATCCATAGGATAAGTTCTTGGTGTAGTAGGTTCATTATTTCCAATTACATTTCCACCTGCATTACAATCTGTAGAAGGAATATTTACTGTTGATTCCCCTTTTCTTACAAATTCAACATTTGATAAAATATAATATGATGTAGGATCTTTGCTCTCAGGATAATCAGATGATTCTATTTGCAGGTAGCCTGAAAAAGTCGGCTTACTCCAATTATTAACCGAGAATTTCTCTAAACGCAACAATGCTTTATCTCCTGATTCAGGACCTTTTACAAAAACATTATTGTTGTTAAACTGAAGCTCGTTTGTAACATCTAATATAGCACGGGAGTCAAGAGCAATTGTGTTATTATATTCTAATTTTAAAATGCTACATTTAAATAATTTATCAGCAGCTACATTTACTGTTGCATCGGCTAAAGAGGCTGTTCCGTTAACAACAAATTTACATGTGTTTATAATGTTCGCTCCATTGATTGCCAGAGCTTGAGTTGTGAGTGAACCCTCATTTATTATTTGAACACCGGATGTGTTTGTTGATAATGTTCCTGAAGCAGACATTGTGCCGTAGTTGAACAGATCCTTAATATTAGAGATATTGTTTATATTAAATGTTAAACTATTATTTATGACCTGAGGGCTTTCATTGTTCATTTCTATATTGACTGTTTTTTTCTCAGGGTTGAATTGCCCGGTAGTAGCAACTACTATTTTTGACGTTCCATTAACAGTTATAGAAGATGTTTCTTGAGCTGGCATGTATTTACCTCCGTTCTGAATGATCAGTTTAATATTATTTAATGACGTAGAAGATGCCGTGTTTTTCCATGTTCCTTCCACATAGACGAAAACATCTGAATACCAGCCATTATCAAGAGCTCCTTCAAACGTTTGTCCAGCAGGTATAACAAAAGAGGAAATCCCATTTTGAGGACGTGTGTAAAACGGTGAACTGCCAGAGATAACAATGGCATTCGAAGGAGTTGCGTATGTTTTTGTTGGTACTGTATAACTAAGATTTGCACTCTTAGTTTCCATGTCTGATTTTAAACCTGCAACTTTAGCTTGGGTTGAATTACTAGATACAGTGATAGCTTTTATTGATCTATTACCAGAAGGATCTGTTTCCTGAACGTATAAAATACTATCTGATTTGGCATATGTAATTTTAGCCTTGAATGGTTCATTCTTCTTAGCTAAACCTTCTGCCAAAAGAGAAGCTCCGGGAGTGATGATTGGATTACTGTCAAAGATTTGGACTTTATAGTAATAAGCCCCGTTGTATTGGTCGTCTACATCGAGATTTAATGCTATCTGAGAACTTGTAGTCCAATCGAATCCGGTAGGAACTGTTAAATCAGATAACTCTTCAGGTATTTTCTGAGAGCTAGGATCATAGTAGTCTTGTTCACTACAAGCTGTAAGTAAGGTCAAGACGAGTAGCGCAAAATAGGCAAAACTAGTTTTCATAATCTTAAAAAATGTTTTTTTGGGTCTTTAATCTAAAAATATAATGAGTGTTCTTATCAAAATTTCTGTAAAAGTACATATTTTACTTATTATTAGAAAAATATACGCCACTTATAACAAAAAAAAATACAGCTATGTTCATCTCTAATATAATTTAACATATTATAACTATTCTGGGATGCCTACAATAAATTAAGTCTGGTCTATATCTTTATGTAGGTGACGCTAATTTTTTTGTCCAAAACCTGTATATTTATTGAACTTCGAGAGTATTTATTTGTTTTTAATTAATTAGGTTTGTATTATAATAGAATAGCAAAAACATAAAATGAAAATTAACCATTCGGACTATAAAATATTAGTGGTAGATGATGTAATGACTAATATTTTACTTCTACAAGTATTGCTTGATAAAGAGGGCTTTAATGTCATCACAGCTAATAATGGAGAAATAGCTATTGATATAATAACAAAAGAAATACCGGACCTTATTTTGTTAGATGTTAATATGCCAAATATGGATGGTTTCGAAGTAATAAAAGAAATAAAAAAATATTCGTTGTATCGAGAGATACCTGTTATTTTTTTAACAGCAATAAATGATATCGATAGCATTGTCAAAGGTTTTAAAATGGGGGTAAGTGATTATATAACCAAACCCTTTAATAAAGAAGAGTTAATGGCCCGTATTATCCACCAGCTATCATTGTTAACAGCCAAGCGAATAATTATAAAAAGAACACATGTGCTTAAAAAGACAATCCTCGACAGAGATAAAATGTATTCAGTAATAGCTCATGATCTACGTTCACCAATGGCTTCTATGAAGATTATTATGAACTCGATAATGAATGATGCAGACAAAACCAAAATGGATCCTGCAATGTATGAATTATTGAATATGGCTAATAAAACCACAGAGGATATTTTTTCCTTGCTAGACAATTTATTGAAATGGACAAAGTTTCAGATCGGAAAGCAGGTCGTAATACCTCAAAACATTGATTTAGTATTGATATCAAAAGGAATTGTTGATGTTTTTAGTAATGTTGCAAGTTTGAAAAACATTAAAATTGAATTTGACTCTGAAATTAAATATGCGAACGTTTACACTGATATTGACATGGTCAAAAGTTGTGTCCGAAACCTGTTGAGTAATGCTATTAAATTTAGTTATGAAGGAGGCATAGTCAAAGTTCGTTTACAAGAGTCTGATGATAGCTATATTTTGTCGGTTACCGATAATGGATGTGGAATAAGTGAGGCTAATCAACAGAAGCTACTCAATGTTAACACACACTACACAAGCTATGGAACAGCACAAGAGGAAGGTTCCGGTTTAGGATTACTGCTAACTATGGAGTTTGTTAATAAAAACAATGGAAAATTATGGTTTGAATCGAAAGAAGGAAAGGGCTCTACATTTTTTATTTCATTACCAAAAGAAGAAGACCACACTACTGCAACATTAAATCCATAATGACCGGATTATGGTCACTAAATGATTTATTTGGAGAATCATATTTAACACCAGTAAGGTCATTTGAATATAAAATATAGTCTATACGCAATAGGTTGAAGAAGCCATGAAAAGTATGACCTATACCTTTGCCACACTCTTCAAAACCATCCTTCAGTCCAGATTTAATGACCTTGTATGTATACGATGTTGGTGGATCGTTCATATCTCCACAAAAAATAACAGGAAATTCGCTTGAATTGATTTCTTCTTTGATAAGATTTGCTTGCGACGCTCTCATCTTCAGATTAGAATTCAAATTGCTAATAGCCCGGCAAATTGTATTTGGCTGCTTCCAGCCCGAGTAAATCTGATTTTCTTTCAAATTGGTTGTTTGCATATGCGCCGATACCAGCCGAATAGTTCTGTTATCTATCATTAAATCTGTGAAAATGGCATTATTAACACTGTTGTTAAATAAGATGCGTTTTATGTTTTGAATTGGAAACCGCGAAAATATAGCTATTTTTAAGTAATTACTTTCTTTTTCTGTAAATGTTTGAAATGGTAAAAAATTTAAATACTCTTTCAATGAGTCAGCAGCTCTCTCATGAGATGGATACTCCTGAATACAAAGAATATCAATTCCTTCTGTTTTTATAAATCGGGCAATTTCCTTTAGTTTATCTTGGTCTTTACCACCTATTTTATCACCTCCTATATTAAAGGTCATTACCCGGATATTTCCACCAATAGGATTTGTTTTCGAATTAAATAAATTGGTTAATTTATATCCTGCACCAATACTTCCTAATATCAAAACCATCGCTGTAATACACGAGAGGATCAGTCTTTTTGTTAAAATCAAATAAATACAAGTAATAAGGTCGATGGCTAATAAAACAGGTAAAAACAGCCCTATAAATGGTATTACATTATAGCATCTAGGGTCAAAAAGAGAAGAAAGAACACCTAAGATAGTGGTGCCGACTATGAATAGTGCAAAAGTAACAATATAGAAGTCAATTAATTTAATAGCTGCGACTTTCCCCATTAAAATCCGATGTTTAAATATATTTCTGAATAGTTTCCATTAGAACCTCCTTATGAACGGGTTTTGCCAAAAAATCATTGCACCCCGCATCCAATGCTTTTTGTATATCTTCGTTATAAGCACTGGCACTGACGGCGATAATAACTGTATCTTGTGAAACTTGACGAATAATTTTTGTCGCTTCAAAACCATTTAGAATAGGCATGTATAAATCCATCAATATTATATCAGGATTATATTCTTCAAACATCCTAACAGCATCCATTCCATTCATACTTTGATATAAAGTATATTCTTTTCCTATCATTGCACTTATCAGGTGAAAGTTATTTTCATCATCGTCAGCAGTCAGAATAGTTAAATTTTTATCAAAAGAATTAGTCTTTATCGAATTGCTGATAATGATATCTTCTGCTTGCTTGATATATGTTTGTTCATAAGGAAGGGTAAATATAAAGTCGGTACCTTTTCTTTCCTCGGAAGTTGCAGATATCTCTCCCCCCAGACGATTTACTATCGAACGGCAAATGGCCAATCCCAAACCTGTACCGACGGCATTATTATCTACTTGCATAAATCGTTCGAATATTTTATCCAACTGATCTTTTGCAATCCCTATTCCCGTGTCTTTTACATAGATTTTCACAGTATCGTCCATCACTTCAAATCCATAATTGATATACCCTTTTTTTGTGAATTTTTGGGCGTTGATTATAAGATTAGATAAAACTTGATGAACTCTGTTTCTATCAGATAGAATCCATAGCCTTATTCCCATATTGTCATAGACTAAAGTCGTATCCGGCTGGCATTGCGATGCATATGTTTCATATAGTTCAAAACAAAGCATTCCTAAGTCAAATATCTGAGGGTCAAAATCTACAATTCCCGATTCAATCTTTGAAAAATCTAATATCTCATTGACTAATGCTAATAACCGTCTATTATTGGATTCTACAAAATTGAAATAATAGTTTCGTTTTTCCGGTTCGTCAGTTTCAGCCATTATCCGGGAGAATCCCAATATTGCATTAAGAGGGGTCCTGATCTCATGGCTCATGTTGGATAGGAATGCCGACTTAAGCTTATCCAATTCTTCAGCTTTTAATTTAGCGGCAGTAAGCTCTTGCTCTATTTTCTTTAGTTCTGTTATATCCCATCCTAGCCCAATTATTAAAGAAGAATTATCAATATCATTCTTGAATAGCACCTTCAATACATCTACCGATCTGGTTTCTCCTTCATCATTAGTATATTTTTGTAATAGTCTTACCGGTACACCGGTATTATACAACCCTGTATCTTGTGCCCTATATTGTTCGGCTGTTTCCTGAGGGAAAATATTAAAGTCTGTTTTACCCAAAGGCTCTTCGTCATGTATAAGATAATATTGAGTTGAAACCTTATTCCAATATATATACTTGAAATCATCGTCTGAGTCCTTTATGAAAACAGAAATAGGCATATTGTCCAAAACGGTGTTCATGAGATGCTTTGCTCGCTTACTCTCATTCTCTGCATATTTTTGTTTGGTTGTGTTCGACCAATAATTCCAAATATATTTTGTTCCGAAGGTATCTTCAGTAAGATACGAGACGCAGTCGAAATAAGAAGTCTTGCCAGTTTCTTTATCTGTATAATTTATGCTATACTTATAACTTTCGTTCATTTTTAGCCTCTTCACAATATCATTCCATTGCTGTCCGCTTAGCTGTTTCAGTTCGGATATCTTATAATTGGTTAATTTTTTTTCATTTGATATATCATTATGGATTCGAAACTGTTCGTTGGCAAATATCAACTGTCCATCTTCAACATATACACCGAACATGTGATCTTGCATCACATTGTTCATGAAATTTACAGTTTCAAACTCCCAACGATTTTTAATTACATCATCTATGTTTTGTACATAACCTTCTATAATTGTTTCGCCCTTGACTTCATAAACATTAGTCATCTGAGTTCTTACATAAGAAACTATAGAGTAATTATCTTTTACATACACCCGTCTATAATCCAGATGCTTCCCGTTAAAATTGTTTTCATTCAAATACTGAAAGAAGGCTTCTTTATCAGCAGGGTGTACTTTCGATATATATTCTTCTACGGAGATATTAACTTCTTCCTCAATCGTCGACAGCACATTCCCAAAGCCTGAATAAGATATTTGTCTCGATTTGGGCCTATATCTCCAATGTCCTATTTTAGCAATTTTCTCTGTTTCTTTAAGTTTTCGGTTGGCGCTATCCAGCCTGATCTTCATTTGGCTACGTTGCGTTATATCACGATATTGACAAAGTATTAAACCATTACCATAACGCTGCATAATACACTTAAAATATATTGTGTTTCTTTTTAAAGGCAAGTCATAATTTTGATTGGAAGTACCACCTTCTTTAACAACTTTCTCAAAATTAGCTTTTAGGCTGGTTGTCGTTTCTTCGGGGAGCACATCAAATATATTTTTCCCTATAATTTTTTCTACTTTCAAAAACCAATGGTTTGACTTTATAATACAGTCAATACACGTTCCATCATTACGAAGTAAGAAAAGAGAGTCGCATGTCTTTAATAATATTTCAAAAGCCCTTTCTTTGTCATGCAATAAATATTGGTCTTTTTCCAGCGGTGTATAGGATGTTGCACCAATGGTTTGATTGATCAATTCATTTTGCAAAGCAAAATTTTCATATTCCAACTCTCTTATACGTTGTATCAATTCATTTCTGGAATATTGTCTGTACTTTATATCCATGTGTTTCTTTATTAAAAACCGGAGTCAGCTATACTTAAAATAAAGATGATAATAAAAATACTAATAAAAATACTAACAAGAGTAGAATCGTTTAATCTTAACCTAATTTATTTTAGGTTTTTACTCTTGGAAAGTTACAAATAAATAGCTCTATTTATTTAGTGCAAATATCGTTCAAAAAATTGGACTATTTTAGTTTGTGGTGCACGAAATAAAACAAAAAAATCATATATTTGCATTAAGCCGACTATAATTTAATTAAAATAAAAGCGCGACTATTATGAAAGAGTTTTTTTCGAGCATGGATGCCACACAGCAAGTATACTGGTATATAGCTATAATAGCCAGTGTTATTTTTATTATACAAACAATCATGACCTTTATTGGTGCTGATTCTGATACAGGAATGGATGCAGACTTTGACAGCAATCTGGATGGCGGAGATCATCCGTTTCAGTTATTCTCGTTGCGTAATCTAATAAACTTTTTTCTTGGATTTGGGTGGACAGGAGTCTCTTTGTTTGGTTCTATAGAAAATAAATTCTTATTAGGCGTTATTGCTTTTATAGTCGGGCTCATATTTATAGCTGTATTCTTTATTGTGATAAAAGCTTTAATGAGGTTATCAGAAGATAATACCTTTAATATTGAAGAAACTATTGGGAAAACAGCCGATGTTTATATGAACATACCAGCGGCAAAATCCGGTAAAGGAAAAGTTTTTATCAGTGTAAAAGGCACTACACACGAATTAAATGCCATAACCGCTAATGCCAGTGATATAAGAAATGGTTCTATTGTGAAGGTATTGGCTGTAGAAGGTGATGTGCTCGTAGTCTCGCCATTAAATGAATAAAAAGACAAACGCATATAACTTAATAATTAAACTATGATTGAAGGATTATTTGGAGGAGGAATTACAATAGGTGTAGTTCTCGTAGTAGTTGTGATAGTCGTTATTCTGGCTATGACGTCTAGGTATAAACGCTGTCCGTCGGACAAAATATTGGTCGTATATGGGAGAACCGGTGGCGCTTCGGCCAAATGTATACATGGTGGTGGTGCATTTATCTGGCCCGTAGTACAGGATTATGCCTATCTTGACCTGAAACCTATATCCATTGAAGCAAATCTGACCAGTGCATTGAGTAAACAAAACATTCGTGTAGACGTACCTTGTCGTTTTACTATTGCCATTTCTACAGAAAAGGAAAATATGAATAATGCTGCGGAAAGATTGTTGGGATTAACTACATCGCAGATACAAGAACTGGCAAAAGATATTTTATTCGGGCAGTTGCGTTTGGTTATTGCGACAATGATGATTGAAGAAATTAACTCTGACCGCGATAAATTCTTAGATAATATTTCAAAGAATGTAGATACAGAACTACGTAAGATCGGGTTGAAATTAATAAATGTAAACGTAACCGATATTAATGACGAATCTGGTTATATTGAAGCTTTGGGTAAAGAAGCTGCCGCGAAAGCCATTAATGAGGCAAAGGTTAGTGTAGCTGAACAAGAGAAAATAGGAGAAACAGGGAAGGCTGTTGCCGATAGACAACGTGATGTCCAGATAGCTGAAACGCATAGAGATAGAGATGTTCAGATAGCTATTGCTCAAAAAGACAAGGAAGTAAGTATAGCCGGTGCATTTAGAGACGAATCTATTGGTAAAGCTGAAGCGGACAGAGATACCCGTGTTAAAACAGCCGAAGCGAATGCAATAGCAGTAAAAGGTGAAAATACAGCTAAAATAGAAATTGCAGGCTCTGATGCCTTACGCCGTGAAAAAGAAGCTGAAGCATTGAAGCTAGCCGTATCGGCAGAAAAAGTGCAACAGGCAAGAGCTTTGGAAGAAGCCTATTCAGCTGAACAAAAAGCGGAGATGGCTCGTTCGGAACGTGAGCGTTCAACTCAAATTGCTAACGTGGTTGTTCCTGCCGAAATTGAAAAACAAAAGGTTATAATTGAAGCACAGGCAGTTGCAGAACGTTTAAGAGAACAGGCTAGGGGAGAGGCCGATGCTATCTTCGCTAAAATGGATGCAGAAGCCCGGGGCTTGTTCGAAATACTATCTAAACAAGCTGAAGGTTACAAGGGCGTTGTAGGCGCAGCAGGCGGAGATCCGGTAGCTGCTTATCAGTTGTTATTAATAGAGAAGCTTCCTGAACTTGTTAAGACTCAGGTGGAAGCTATTAAGAATATTAAGATCGATAAGATTACTGTTTGGGATTCTCCGGGAACTAATCCAAACGGGAATACAACAACAGCTAATTTCGTTTCCGGACTCATGAAGTCTGTGCCTCCGTTAAATGACCTATTTAATATGGCAGGTTTGAATTTACCTTCTTATCTGAAAGGTGACGCTGAACAATCAGGTGTAACGATACCTCTGAAACCAGCAGAAGAGAAAGAAGAGAAGAATAAAAAAGAATCTAAAGGATAATAATAAAAGGGCCACATTTCAATGTGGCCCTTTTATTATTATATTCTAATTTATTCTTGTAATTCAGGCTGTATTAATATAGGATCAACATGTCCTAGCCCCAACCCGCCTATGTGAGGTAATTGTAGCATCATCCTTTCAGTTTTCAAGACATATATATGAAAATAATTAATTAAAGGAAAGTTACCGGAGCGTTAACAGTTATGTCGTTGCAGTTACAACAAAATAAATTCAATCTATTTTCAATATCTGTGTTACTTGCACACTAATATTGTTAGGTAAACCTGTGGAAGCAGCGGTATCTACACCAAAATAAATTTTGTAACCTTTGTGGTTTGTATTGGAATCTTCAAGCGTTGAAAAAAACAAAGAGAACGGTGCCACATGTCCGGTATCAAGTCCACCGGGAACAACTATTGCTTGTGAAAAGACAGAGTTATCGCTGTCATTATCAACAATATCTACTTTGAAGTACCGTGTTGACGTTGGTGGATTGTTTCCCATTTTGAACTCAAAACCTATCCGCCAGAAGGTTGGGATACCTATGGGCGTTTTTTCTACTAATAAAGCTCCGTCACCACCCAAACTTGATGTAATAACATCTGATACGTTTTTTGTGTAAGGAGACCAAACTCCAATAATATATTGGGGACCGATTTTCGCCGATGCATTTTGCAAAAGCAAACCATATGACTGCCGTCCGGTTAATGTAACAAAATCTGATTGATTAACATTTATAAGTATGCCTGTCTGATTTCCGGCATTTGCCTCATTTGTTCCGGGCAGATTCAACCACTGCGTCCCATCCCAGATATAAATGCCTTTTTTGATAGGTGTACTGGCAGTAGCATCTTCATGTATGTTATATACTGTTAGGCCTGTATGCTTCTCATTCTCAGCTGTATCGTATCCAGTATTAAACATCGGGTAAAGCTTAGATAAATCGGTAAGGGCTACCCTTGGTAACATCACACCTTTATCTGCATTTTTCGATCCATCGGTAACGTTTTGAATATTCTTTAGCTGCAACAAAGCACCACTTACAGGCTCCTCTCCCAGGCCGACCGTGACCTGAGCGGTTATGCAACCATAACAAGCTATCAAAAATAATAGCGCATAAAATTTGTGTTTCATATTGTATCTAATAAAAAAGTTTAGATAACTTTATTGTTATAAGTACTAGTACTTAGTAATTAATAACAATTTATTTTTTATATTGTTTTGCATTTTCCTAATTAATTTACAAATATGGACGCTCCATTGCTTTTATCTGACAGGAAAGAAAAAATATGATATAATACGTGGTAAGATTTTGCCTTCATAGTATATATTTCTAAAAGATTCTCTAAGTATAAAGATGATTTTTGAGTTAAAGAAGCTGCAAGCAGATTAATTTTTCTCGGAAATAAAGAGCCCCGTGCATCTGCACAGGGGCTACTTCAGCAACTATAATAAAAAACACTAGATTTTAGCTCACGCTAAAGTTATATTTACTGTGTGAAACTTGTTGATTAATGCACCTTTTATCAATTAACCTATTCTTATTTTAATAAACAAAATTAGATCGTTTTAGTTTAATCGGCATATTCTATTTCTTACATTATAAAAGAATAATTAACAAAAAATCCTTATTTATAACCTGTCAAAATAACAATAAATTTAAATTATTTTTTACCTTTGTTTAATCCATAAAAAGGAATTTACTCTTTTTGTATTAATTTAATCACATATAAAGCATTATGTTACATGAATTTACGCTTTCGAGAGGAAGAGTTATGATCAACTTTACGTTGAAATATTGCGATACCAAACAAAAACTTCTCAATAGTTATGGTTTTCGACGTGTAGTAGAGTCTTTTATCAAACAAGTGTTAAAAAAAGATGAAGTCGTAATATATGATTTCTATATTGATCATTTTACCAACGAAGATGACCTGGTTAACTCATTTATAGAAGTGCTTAAACTGCTTACTGTTTTTGAAGTAAGAGAAGTCGTAGCAGTAGATAATAAATATTCGAAATTCTTTGAAGATAAAGACTTGTTTATAGAAGTAACCGAATTACTATTTGCCTATTGGAAAAAATTAGAGCGTTACACAATAGTAAGAAATAACCGGCTTGGTGAAGGTTTACAAAATGTACGTTTCATACAGGCTAACGACATGTTTAACGAATTGATCTTATCTACCGGGCGGAGAATCCAAACTACAGTAAACGGTCATGAAACCCGCATATTCCGCCAATCAGTAGCCGGAGCAAATGCTGGCCTGACATTGAATGATGTAAGCTGGAATTGCCCGATGGAATATAAAGGATTAGCCTCTATTCCATTTATAAGTACAGTTGTATTTCAACCTCCATATATATCTTATACCAAAAGAAATACGAGAGATGGAATTTTCCAGGAACATAGCCAAAACCCATTAGAGAATATTGTTTTAAACGAGGATGACTGGTTTGTATTTCCTGTGAAAGTAGGCCATAAACTTACATTCGTTTATTTCCACAAGGACTTTATGGTACATGGAATAGGATTGTCCAATTTGTTTGAGTTGGCTACAGAAAACGAATATATAGGAAGGAAACCAGAGATGATATATGTCTTCGGTTATCCTGATGGACACGAAGAAAAGCGGACTTTCTATTATAAAGATAAAAAGAATGATATACTGATAGGATACGCAAACTATTGCGATGATATAGATTACTTTGGCTACATGAAGAAAATGTTGCTGACATTACACAATGTGAAGCAAATAGAAGACAAATGTTTGCCGATACACGGAGCCATGGTAAATATAGTTTTGCGCAATGGTACAGAGTCCAACATTATCATTATGGGAGACAGTGGAGCCGGTAAATCTGAAAGCTTGGAAGCATTCAGAACCCTTAACGAGAACTACATCCGCCACATGCGTGTCATTTTCGACGATATGGGATATCTGAAAAAAGAAGATGACGGCTCAATAAAAGCATATGGTACAGAAATTGGAGCATTTGTCAGAGTCGACGATCTTGACCCTGCATACGCTTTTGCCCAATTGGACAGAGGAGTGTATACCAATATGGATAAAGTCAACGCCCGTGTAACAATTCCTATATCTACATATGAAATAATCTCAAGGGGGTATCCTATTGACTATTTTCTATATGCGAACAACTACAATGAGGCCGATAAAAAAATCCTTATATATGACGACTTGGATAAAGCAATTAACGTATTCGAAGATGGCGCACGTAAGGCCAAAGGCACAACAACAGAAAAAGGACTGGTGAAATCATACTTTGCTAATCCATTTGGCCCGGTTCAAGAACGTAAGGCCACCGAAAAGCTTGTGAGGAGTTATTTTAAAGAGATGAAAGATGCAGGGGTATTGATAGGAGAAATACATACCTCTCTGGCTATTGACGGACGGGCAAAAGACGGTCCTCGAGAGGCTGCCGAAGAGCTCTTTACTCTAATTAATGAATAATAAAAAGATAGAGCCTTACAAATAAGTGAGGCTCTATTTATATGTAAATATCTAATTCTGAAAAATACATAAAATTGCCGATTCTAAGCTATTTCTTTTTATATTTGCATATACTCTTTTTACATTAAAATGGATTTGATTAAACAACGTATAGAAGCTCTCAGAGAAGAACTGAACAAACATAATTACGACTACTACGTATTATCTACACCAACTATTTCAGACTTTGAGTTTGATAAAAAATTAAAAGAGTTATCTGATCTGGAAATACAAAATCCTGAATATTTTGATCCCAACTCTCCAACGCAACGCGTGGGAAGCGATATAAACAAATCATTTAAACAAGTTACTCATAAATACCCTATGCTATCTTTGGGAAATACGTACACCCAAGAAGAACTTACGGATTTTTACAATAGAGTAAAAAAGGGATTGAATGATGATTTTGAAATAGTATGTGAATTAAAGTACGATGGCACATCCATATCGCTCACATATGTAAATGGCCGGTTGACACAAGCTGTTACACGCGGCGATGGTGTTCAAGGTGACGATGTTACGGCAAATGTGCGCACAATTCGTAGCATTCCTCTCACCCTAAGCGGCTCTGATTATCCATCAGAATTTGAGATTAGGGGAGAGATACTGATGCCTTGGTCCGTTTTCGATAGGTTGAACAAGGAAAGGGAAGAACAGGAAGAAGCCCTCTTTGCTAATCCGCGTAATGCAGCATCCGGAACTCTAAAACAGCAAGACCCCAAAATAGTTGCTTCCCGAAAATTAGATTCCTACTTATACTATATGTTAGGTGAAAATCTTCCGACCGATGGGCATTATGAAAATCTGATGAAGGCCAAAGAATGGGGATTCAAGATATCCGACGCCACAAGAAAGTGCAGGACATTGGATGAAATACTTGACTATATAAACTATTGGAACATAGAACGGAAAAATCTGCCTGTGGCTACCGATGGCATCGTACTGAAAGTAAATTCGCTTACCCAACAACGAAATCTGGGTTATACTTCTAAATTCCCTCGTTGGGCTATCTCTTTTAAATTTCAGGCCGAGCAGGCTGTTACAACGCTCGAATCTGTATCATATCAAGTAGGTAGAACCGGGGCCGTGACACCTGTCGCTAATTTAAAACCAGTCAAGTTGTCTGGCACAACGGTAAAAAGAGCTTCCCTTTATAATGAAGAATACATAAATTTTCTGGATTTACATATCAACGATCAGGTATATGTAGAAAAAGGAGGGGAAATTATACCTAAAATAACAAGTGTAGATACTTCAAAGCGTAATATTTTTGACCAGAAGGTTGAATTTGCTAAGAATTGTCCCGAATGCAATACCCCGTTAATTAAGGACGAGGGTGAAGCTATCTACTATTGTCCAAACAATATATCATGTCCTCCACAAGTGAAAGGCCGTGTAGAACATTTCTGTACTCGCAAGGCAATGAATATTGCATGTGGATCAGAAACTGTAGACCTTTTATATAAAGCCGATCTGGTGAAAGATGTTGCGGATTTGTATACCTTAGACTGGCAAACTGTTTCCCGTTTGGAGCGATGGGCTGAAAAAAGTGCCAAAAACCTTATAGAAAGTATTCATAATTCAGTATCTGTACCATACGAGAGAGTGCTGTATGCATTAGGTATTCGCTATGTTGGCGAAACTGTGGCTAAAAAACTGGCCCGGACATTTACAAGTATAAATAAGCTTATAGCAGCATCGACCGATGATTTGATACAGGTAGACGAAATTGGCGACCGTATAGCACAAAGCATTGTCAAACACTTCAGTATCGAAAGCAATATAGAAGTTGTAAATAAACTTCGTGAATTCGGTATACAGTTCGAGTTAAGCGAAGCAATAACATCTCAACAGACTGACAAGCTGAAAGGGCTGATAATTGTTATCAGCGGCACATTCGAGAAACATTCTCGCGATGAATATAAAGCTATGATAGATCAGAACGGAGGAAAGAACAGCGGTTCTATTTCGGCAAAAACGAGTTATGTATTGGCAGGAGATAATATGGGGCCGGCGAAATTGGAAAAGGCAAAAAGCCTGGGTATAACAATTATTGGCGAAGACGATTTGCTGGAAATGCTTAAATAATGACAAAATATCTGGATAATACATTCGACCCAAACCGGTTGCTCAATACATTCGATGAGTTGCCATTCTGGTCTGCTCCTTTTGGATTAAAACTGCTTGATAATATAGATTATAAAAAGAACATATCTGTTTTAGATATAGGGTTTGGTTCAGGCTTCCCTCTTACAGAGATTGCTATGCGTTTAGGCGATAGTTGCACAATCTATGGAATAGACCCTTGGGCTGAAGCTATAGAAAGAACCAGACTGAAACTCGATTATTATAATATAAACAACGTAAATTTAATAGAAGGAGTTGCAGAAAATATACCTCTAAAAGACGATTCTTTGGATTTGATAACCAGTAATAACGGTATAAATAATGTTGCTGATATAGAGCAAGTTATTTCGGAATGTAGCCGGATCATGAAACCAGGTGGCCAGTTTATTCAGACTATGAATCTCGATAAAACAATGTTTGAGTTTTATAATGTCATGAAAGATGTTCTGATAGAATTGAAATTATACGAAGAGATAGAGGATATGCATAAGCATATAGCCGTAAAACGCCCTTCCATAGATCTTTTTACAGAAATAATGCAAGAGTGCGGTTTTATTATTAAAAGTATTGAATATGACCAATTTAATTATAAATTTGTCGATGGAACAACCTTGTTGAGTCATTATTTCATTCGTATGGCGTTTATGGATTCGTGGATAGCCTTGTTGCCGCAAAATAAGATAAAAGAAATATTTAGCCAAATAGAAAACGCATTAAATAAGCAAGCAGATATTTTAGGCGGAATAAAATTAAGTGTTCCGTATGTCTTGATTGATGCAATAAAGAAATAAACCTTTTAATAACCTAGAATAATAAAAATTAACCATGGAATTAAAGACAATTCAAGAAAAATTTAAATCCTTGTATGGAACAACAGGCGTTGTATATACTTCGCCGGGACGTATTAACCTAATTGGAGAGCACACCGACTATAACGGAGGATTCGTATTACCGGGAGCAATAGATAAGGCTATGTATTGCGAAATCAAACCGAATGGAACAGATAAGGTCAGAGCTTTTGCACTAGACTTGGAAGAATCTGCTGAGTTTGGCTTAGACGAAAATGATCTTCCGGCAAAACAATGGGCTAAGTATATTTACGGAGTATGTCGCGAAATAATCAAGAAAGGTAAATCTGTACCCGGATTTGATTGCGTATTCGCCGGAGATGTGCCTCTTGGTGCGGGAATGTCTTCTTCTGCCGCTCTGGAAAGCTGTTTCGGTTTTGCTATCAATGATACTTACAACTTAGGTTTGGACCGTTTCGAACTAGCCTTAATAGGACAGGCTACCGAGCATAATTATGTAGGAGTGAAGTGTGGTATTATGGACCAGTTTGCATCGTGCTTTGGTAAAGAGGGTTCATTGATTCGCTTAGACTGCCGTTCTTTGGAATATCAATATGTGCCATTCAATCCGGCCGGCTATCGCTTGGTTTTGGTAAACACATGTGTTTCTCACAATCTGGCTGAAGGGGCTTATAACAAACGCCGTCATTCATGCGAAAATGTAGCAGCAGCTATCAAAAAACGTCATCCTGAAGTGGAACTTCTTCGCGATGCTAATCTCGATATGCTGAAAGAAGTAGCGAATGAAGTAAGTGCTGAGGACTACATACGAGCAGAATTTGTAATAGAAGAAATACAACGTTTGTTAGATGCTTGTGCTGCTTTGGAAATAGGTGACTATGAAACAGTAGGTAAAAAGATGTACGAAACGCACATAGGACTAAGCCGTAAGTATGAAGTAAGTTGCGAGGAGCTGGATTTTCTGAATGACATAGCCCGCGAATGTGGTGTATCCGGATCTCGTGTAATGGGAGGTGGATTTGGCGGTTGTACAATCAACCTTGTAAAAAATGAATTGTACGATGGATTCATTAAACGGGCAACAGAGAGCTACGAGCAAAAATTCAAGATCAAACCTAAAGTGTATGATGTTATAATTAAAGACGGAGCCAGAAAATTATACATACAATAAAGAATGAGGCAGAATTTATTTTCTGAAAGAAAAATACAATAATAAAATTTGTAAAATATTGATTTGCATCTATGTTTGATTTTTTGATAAAGAGGAAAATAGATTCTGCTTTTAAAAATAATAAAAGAAGGCATGCTCTGAAGAACATGAAGAGTATGCATAATATACTGATATTCTTTTCATATTCTGATTGGAAAGCTATTAGTCAAATTGCTCAAGATTTGAAACAAGAGGGGAAAAAAGTAGTTATGTGGACCATCTATCCACGTAAAAGAGATGCAGATAGTACCATTTTCCCTATAAATGTAAAAGTAATTCGGCAAGATGAAATGTCGCTTCTGAACATATTGTCATCCTCGGTGGTAGATGAATTTAAATCTTTATCGTACGATACACTGATAGACTTGACTACAAAACAAAGCAATGTATTTGAATACCTTCTGGCACAAAATACTTCAGAGTTCAGCATAGGCATATCTGAACCACATCAAAAAGTATATGATTTCATTATTTTCAAAAAGGAAAATGAAACATTAAGAGAAACTTACGATCAAATAAAATTTTACCTGAACAATATATGTTAGGGTATGAATTAATTCGTAATTTTGCACAAATATCTTTCTGAAAGCTTGAACTTTTTCTTATGTCTAGAATAAATCTAAGAGGAATGGGAGTTGCTCTTATAACTCCTTTCAAAAATGATGAAAGTGTCGATTACGATGCTTTGCTCAAACTTGTTGATTATCAATTACAAAATGGCACTGACTATCTGGTTGTATTAGGTACCACAGCTGAAACTCCAACTCTGACCGAATATGAAAAGAAAAAGATTGTAGAATTGGTAGTTAGCAGGGTAAATGGTCAGATTCCGATTATAATAGGAGAGGGGGGCAATAATACACGGGCAATTGTAGACAAGCTGAAAAAAAACGATTACGCAGGAATCGACGGTATACTATCTGTTGTTCCATATTACAATAAACCATCTCAAGAAGGCATATATCAGCACTATAAGGCTATTTCAGAAGCATCTTCATTACCCATTATATCTTATAATGTACCTGGACGAACAGGTGTGAATATGACTCCGGATACGACTCTCCGTATTGCAAATGATTTTACAAATATTGTTGCAGTAAAAGAAGCTTCGGGCAACATGACCCAAATGGATGAGATAATCAAGCGAAAACCTGAACATTTTGAGGTTATATCAGGAGACGATGGCGTTACCTTTCCATTAATCACATTAGGGGCCATTGGGGTTATATCGGTTATTGGAAATGCTTTTCCTAAAGAATTTAGCCGTATGACACGTCTGGCTTTGGAAGGAGACTATGCCAGTGCTCTTACTATTCACCATAGTTTCAACGAACTATTCAATCTCTTGTTTGTAGACGGAAATCCCGCAGGCGTTAAATGTATGCTGAACATGATGGGCTATATAGAAAATAAACTCCGTCTGCCTTTAGTGCCCACACGTATTACTACATATGAGCAGATAAGAAACGTTTTAATTGAACTGAACATTAAGTGCTGATCAAATTTGTGACAAAAAAGATGAGCCGTCCTGTTTTATGGAACGACCCATCTACATGAAAATAACCTATTTTGACCTATACCGGTTTTTATTCGATAATTCCTGTACTTATCAGGAAGTTTATAATAGCTTTACTCAATTTAGATTTATATTCGTCATTGAATTTTCCGTGTTCTCCACCCGGCACAGTCATAAATTCAGATTTCACTCCGTTTTTCTGTAAAAGACTATATAGATTCACCGATTGTGAATAAGGCACTATCGGGTCAGAGTCACCATGTACAATAAATGTTGGGGGAGTGTTTTTATTTATATATGTTACAGGCGATACCGACTTCATAAATTCTATATTCCCGGCTTCCTTACCAAGCCATCTGACAGCTGATTTATAAGCTTTTTCTCCTGTCGAAAATGGTACCATATCAGCTATACCATATTTATTGATAACGGCTGCGACTTTTATATTTTCTATATCACCACGATCGGTATCAAAGATCGGATTGTCAGCTAAATAACCGCCACACATAGCCAGATGTCCTCCTGCAGATCCTCCCATTATAACAATCTTGTCTGTATCAATATTAAGCTCCCCGGCATGTTTACAGAGATAAATAAGCACCGACCTTACATCTTCAATAGCGGCCGGAGCCGGAGCAACATCTACCAATCTGTAACCAATATTAGCTACGGCCATTTTCTTTTTAAAGAATGAACCGAATCCGGTTTGTTGTTCTTTATTTCCGTGATTCCATCCTCCACCGTGAATATTGATAATAATTGGAGTAGGAGTCCCCGTATTTGGAGGTAAGTACAAATCCATTTTGCCTTGCCAACTATCGACTGTCTTGTATATTACATCGAGTTTTGCTGTGTAATCCTTAGGCATGGATACGCCATACTTTGTATTTATGTTTTGCGCTGTAGTCAACAACATAAAACAGGAAAGGATGAATAAAAGTGCTTGTTTTTTCATGGTGATTTTTTATGTATTGTTCTTAAAAGAACCTGAACAAAAAGAGACTCTAATATAGAATCCCTTTTTGATTTGATGTATTGTTACGAGAAGAATATACCTCCATTGATATCGATATTTGTTCCGGTAATATAATCCGAGTCATCGGCAGCAAAGAACAAAACAAGATCTGCTACATCATTGGCATCACCTTCACGACGCAAAGGATATACCGATTTCATTTTCTCTCTGTTCTCCGGAGTGTTGAATCTATCATGGAACGAAGTTGCAATAGTACCCGGAGCTAAAGCATTTACACGGATTCCTTTAGGGCCAAGCTCTTTCGCCATAGAGCGGGTAAATGTCATAACTGCACCTTTTGATGTAGCATACAATGATGCGCCCGGACCACCTCCGTCACGTGCAGCCAGTGATGAGAAGTTAATAATCGAACCGCCTTGCTCCATATATGGAACTGCCTCACGAGTACACAGCCAGCAGCTTTTCATATTTACATCCATCAGGAAGTTGTACCAGTCTTCGTCTTGCTCAGTTATTTGTTTGCGACCGACCAGTCCGCCTACCACATTGACCAGAATATCTATCTGACTACCATAAGCTTTCTTTCCTTCTTCAAATAATCTTTTCACATCATTGGCTTTGGTCATATCACCTTGCACAATAATACATTGACCACCTGTACTCTCTATCAGGGCTTTTGTTTCTTCGGCTTCCTCTATTTTGTCGAAATAGTTAACTACTACCTTTGCACCTTCTTTTGCCAGTTTTACAGAGATAGCTCTACCCAAATCTCTGGCTCCGCCTGTCACAACGGCTACTTTTCCTTTTAATTTCATTTCTTTTTAACTGTTATTTATACGTTATTAATTGTAAGTTTTCCTGTTAATTCTGATTTTCGATCTTCCCGCCGAACAAGAATACCGATAATAGGCACAATGGTACTAACACTGCTCCCAGAATAAAGAATGGAAGCCAACTACCTCCCGACGTTAATGAAGGTATGAATACCATAGATAGTATCACTCCCAATGTTGCCGCAGCACCTCCTAATCCTGCAAGTGAGCCTACAGTTTTACCTGAAAACAGATCAGATGGAAGAGTTTGTATATTGGTCATTGCAAATTGAAATCCACATAGTATAAATACCATCAACCCTATAGCCACCTGTACACTGGAAGCGAAAGCTGTACCGATAAGTGCCGGCAACATAATAACAGCACCGATAACTAAAGCCAGCTTACGAGCATAATTTACTGATTTTCCATTTTTTATAAGTTTTCCGGAAAACCATCCTCCGGCTAGACTTCCTATCATTGCTCCTATATACGGAATCCCCGCATAAAGTCCTATACTTTTAATATCAAAGCCATGGACATCGAACAAATAAATAGGCAGCCATGCAACGAACATCCACCACACAGGATCGAGGAAGAAACGTCCGGCGATGACAGCCCAACTCTTCTTATTCTTTACTAATTCTTTCCACGACAAAGCTCTGTCATCTACAATCTTCGCTTCAGGCTGTCCGCTAAGTATATACTCACGTTCTTGTTCTGTAATCCATTCATGGTATCTCGGCCCCTTCTTATTTATTATTAACCAAGGAATAAGCCATAATAATCCCAATCCTCCAATGATAACAAAAGTCATCTTCCATCCAAATGATGTATACAACAATGCGATTAGGATAGGGGAGATGATAGCCCCAATAGATGCTCCGGCATTAAATAATCCTTGAGCGAATGCCCGTTCCCTGGTCGGAAACCACTCTGCATTACTCTTGGCAGCTCCCGGCCATGGACCCGCTTCTCCTAATCCTAACATGGAACGGAAAAAACAAAGAGAAGTTAGTCCTTTAGCAAAAGCTGTACATGCATCGGCTATTGCCCATATAGTAACAGAAACTACAAATCCTATGCGTGTTCCTATTTTATCGTATAGTTTTCCTGACAGCATTTGGCTGACACCGTAAGCCACCATAAAGAACATATAGATATACGAGTAAATCTCTTTCGACTTTTGTGAATACTCTTCTGTCGAGAGATTTATGTCGTCTATTAATCCTAAATCTTTTACTATACCTTGCCACATTATAGACAAAGTATTCCTGTCGAGGTAGTTAATTATAGTCACCATTACAATGAGAATAATTACCCACCACCGCAATCCTTTAATTTTCATAAGCGGGTGAGTTACTTTTTTAAACTATAATGTTTCGTAGAAATCTTCTCTTATAGGACTGAATACATCTATTAAAATTCCTTCTTCGAGACAAACGCATCCATGTAAAATATCAGGCTCAGTATAGAAACCATCGCCTGCTTGCAATACTTTAGTTTCGTCCCCAATAGTCATTTCAAATTTTCCGGATACAACATAGGTCGTTTGTGCATGCATATGTTGATGTTTGTATCCGATAGCTCCTTTCTCGAACATAACTTTTACCATCATAATGCTGTTATCGTAACCTATGAATTGACGAGTAATTCCTTCACCGGCAGTATATATTTTTTCCTGATCGGCTATAAAGAATGGTTTACTTTGTACTTTTTTCATAATTTTAATATTTATATTTTAGGTTTTTTATTTAGTTAAACAGGTCTGATTCTGCATATCAACAACTATTATTTTTCCATTAATGGTCTCCACTTCTATGATACTATAATCTTTATTTGCAAAACGAATGTCCTTAACCTGCGATTGAGAATTTCTCGTTTCTTCCACATCTGCCAGAAAACGACCATGAGGTTCGATGACTGTAAGATAAATACGATTTTTACTTTTATCCCGCAACATAAATGCGGGCTCATTTCTCAAATTGAAATTCGGATCGTTAGCCCCTATACGATTCAAATATAAATCGGTATCAGGGTTTATCAGAGTAGTAATAGTATAAAATCGTGACTGGTTGAGAAACGTTATAGAGGCTGTCCTTTTATCACTTTTCCCTACAGCTTCTTTCCACAAATACTGATAGCCATTTTTATCGCCCAAAGGCTCTCTGCTTATAGTGAAAGCTTTATATGGATAATCAGCAGACATCAACTGTCCCATAAAGTAGTATGGAAGATCGTATTGATGCTCGCTATCCGATTCGGCTTTGAAAAAATCTATGATCAGCGCTTGACTCATTCCCTCCGGTTTAACCATTAGTATGCTCCTACTCATCTTTACACCCGGTGATGCATTTTCTTCAACAGCTGATATCTCCTTATAATTTTCTTTATCCACAAAGGCTGTGATAGTGGGTGCGTGCTTCTCTGCAATTTTCAGTTTACCGCCATAGTGAGATGTTCCATCTACAGTAAGAGTATTATGAGCTATAGTTTGCTTTGCCCAATCATCGTTTTCAGGAAGATAATGTCCTCCATTTTTAGCTTCTATATTAACATAGCGTGCAGCGCCATAGTCTTGTAGCACTTGTCTGCCGTTATCATATAGACTAATGGTGAGCTTATCAAAGTGCCCGTGTCCCATACCTTGTGATGTGGCTTTCATCAACACACATGTCTGGTTTTTACCTTCACCCGTACGCAAAATACCTATACCTCCTTGCTTGCCATCGGCACCATCACGAACTAACATCGTTTTTTGTTCGAAAGGTTTAATTTCACTTTCCATTAATCCTTTAGCCGCAATCATTCCTGCATCGGTAAGAATCACTCTTCCTTGTTGTTTTACAATGTCGAGTAATGATTTATCTTTGGTTATGTTATAAACTATATCGACACCATACACAAGTTCCGTACTATTCCATGTTTTATAAAGGGCATCATTCAACAAGAAGAATTCGCCATTCGAATCAGCCAGTTGCAATAATGTATTTACAGCTTTAACAAGTATTCGATCACGATATTCGAAAATTTTTCTTTGTGAATCGTTATTTTGAATAGCTTGTCCATACATTACGAATGGCTGTAAAGAATAACGTTGATAATAAGGCCCTTCGGTAAAATATCCATCAGGAGAAAACAATTCATCCATCTGCCTCATAAATCCGCCCTTACCATCTTTTGATAGCCCGTAAAGTGATTTTTCGACCAGATCGGCATCATTCATCACATATCCGATCATGCCAACAGCTGCAACCGCCCAAGTTCCATGGTTATGAATTTTATTGAAAGTGGCCTGATTATCTACTGCAATAAACTGTACCATCGGGCGAAAAAGATTCTTCTCAATATATTCTCTTTCTTTTTCTGAAAGATAGTCGTAAATACAATCATATGCCTGTGCCGTATGTACAAGCCATACGCATTCATTCAACCCCTGCCAAAAAAGTTTACCCCGATAATTGGATTTTTGAACAGGGTGTAATGGTAAACCGGGATATATGCGGGCATATTCCATCAACATGTTTTTTACAAACAGAGCATATTTATCTTCTTTATATAGTTGATAAAGAACACCCATTTGTTGCATTTCTATATAGTTTTGCTTATGCCGCTCATGGGTGTATCCACCGCCGGGGTCTTTAGGAATTGGTACATCCACAGGTAGGGATAGTACCTTATCCATATCTTTTTTGGTCTTATTCAGTGTCTTGGCAAATAAAGACTTGCCGGACATTTCTTTCCTTATATCAGCTATTCCATTATTAGTGAGTAGCAAACAAGGATGATCTTTCGCATTTATACTCTGAATAAAGATAAACAGATAGGTTAATAATAAGATGTATGCGGCTTTACATTTCACTGTTTTCTTATTTTTTTATAGAGACTGTTTTGCTAAAAACATTGCCCTGAAAAGCCAACGATTATAACTGTAACAGTTTCCTTAGTTAATCACTATGTTTTGAATGTTCTGCTTCGATGCAAAATCCATCACTCCTGCCAAATGTTGTTTCATTATAGCTTCTGCGGCTTTAGAATCTTGTTTCCTTATGTATTCAAACATAAGTTCATGTTCAAGAGTCGTTATAGAACTATTCTGAACCCTTGAATTGTCACAAACCCAGAATTTCTTATAATTGGTCATCAAATCAGGTGTGATTATAAGCATCATAGACTTTAATACTTGATTTTTCGACGCTGTTGCTATCTGCCTATGAAAATTCAAATCCTCTTCTACAGCAGGCTCTCCTGCATTTATTTTTTCGGAACAGAGACGCAGACGAGTCTCTATTAACTTCAGATCCTCATTAGTTCTTCTTTCACAGCATAGCTTTATTGCACTTATCTCTAATAACAATCGTGTTTCGGCTAAGGAGTAGAAATCATAGGTCTCAATATGCATTGCATCGGAAATCAATCCCTCGAGTGCAGATATATCTAATGCTGCAACAAAAGTTCCACTTTGAGGTAAGGTTTTAAGAATACCATAAAATTCGAGTTTCTTTATAGCCTCTCTCACGTGAGATCTACTAGCCGAGAATAATTCTGCCAATTTACGCTCTGACAACAACCTATCACCTGGTTTTAGCTGGCCTGTTTTCAGCCAGTTTTTTAATTGTTCAATTATTAAATCAACAGGCTTCTCTACTTTCTTAGTCAATTCCATAATATCAATCTTTAATTAATCTGTGCAAATATACTAAATTGGAAGTCAAAGACCGAAAAAAGATATTAAAATTGGATATCCAATATATATCAACAGGTCAGATCGATCTATTATCAATACAATTATTTTATTTACAGCTAATTTAATTTATTTTTTTATATAATTAATGATTGATTATTTTGTTATTCGTAAAATTGGATATCCAAATTGGTTCTCCAAAATTAGAAATTTATATCGAATCTATATCAAACCACGACCAGTAAAGCAATATGTTTTAAAACATAATTGCATATAAATATCTAATAAATAGAAATTTAACTGAGATAAATGTAGATTGTTAAAACAAATTATTTGTATGTTCAAAATTTATTATTTTACTTGCAGCCTGTAAAATTGGTAAACCAGATGAAATTATTTTTAAAACTAACAAGCAAATGAAGATTTAAAAAGTATGACCATGAGAAACACTTTATCTTTTCTTAACCCTAAAATATTGATGTTCGTATTGATATCCGGGCTGCTGTATTGCTTACCTGCCAAAGTGGCTGCGCAAAATCAGAAACAGGGTATTACCATCACAGGTGTAGTAACAGACAATGCCGGCGAACCACTAATAGGTGTGTCGATCAGAGTAGCAGGCACAACCAAAGGTGTGATTACCGACCTCAATGGGAAATATAGCCTTCCTGTAGATGGCTCTAAATCGGTATTGAACTTTTCCTACACAGGACATATATCTCAAGAAGTAACTGTCGGCGAAAAAAGAGTTATCAATATTGTGTTAGCGGAAGACTTGCAACAACTGGAAGAAATAGTAGTTGTAGGTTACGGCATCCAGAAAAAATCACACCTCACAGGATCTATTACAAAAGTAAAGACTGATGGACTGGACGATGTACCTGTTTCGCGGCTCGACCAAGCTCTACAAGGACGTATTGCCGGCGTACAAATACAAAACCTGACTTCTGAGGTAGGAGAGGCTCCTCAGGTGAGGGTGCGAGGTATGGGTTCCATCAGCGCAGGAGCACAACCATTAGTTATTATTGATGGATTCCCGGTTGAAGATGGTTTAGGTATTATAAATCCTAATGATGTAGAAAGTATTGAAATATTAAAAGATGCAGCTTCAGCAGCTATTTATGGATCGCGTGCAGCCAATGGTGTCATTCTTATTACCACTAAGCAAGGTGTGCCAAACAAACCTAAATATACTCTTAAGACATCGTGGGGAGTAAAAAATGCATATAAACTCCATCCTATAATGAGTTCGAAAGAATATGTAGCCATGAGAGTAAACGAAGTGAACCTTCTCGGACAAAGCCTGCCTGCCAATGAATTTGCATTTGCTTGTATAGACAATGATACCGACTGGCAGAAAGAAGGTACAAGATCTGCTAATATTTACAATGTGCAGTTCGGAATTTCTGGCGGTACCAATAGCCTCAAATACTATGTTTCAGGTGCATACACTAACGATCAGGGTATAATGATTAAAAATGAGTTTGAAAAAATGAATGTTAGGGCAAAGATAGATGCCGACTTATCGAAAAAAGTAAAATTAGGCATAAATCTGGCACCAACATATTCCTTCAGAGAAAGGCCTACAACAAATTTCATTGACTTTTATCGTACTCCGTCATGGTTGCCGGTTAAACATACTGCTCAAACTGCAGCAATAACGGGTTATGCGGAAGGTGAATATGCAAACGGCGCCCATTTCAATAACAAACTTTATTCAGGGATAGACCCTCAGACAGGAGAAATGAGAACAGATGTTAAAGCCAGTCCTTTTAATACTGCGAACCACAACCCTCGAATGATTCTGGATAATGAAGAAAGCTATCAGAAAGAATATCGATTGCAGGGGTCTGCTTATTTGAATATTACTCTGATGAAAGACCTCATATTTAAAACTTCGAATGGATTCAATATCGTATATAAAGATACTGACATCTATAGAAACAAAGCCTCCCGAAAAGACGGTGAAACCAACAGGGGATTATATCAGAATGATCTGTTCATCGACTTAGTTTCGGAAAATACATTGAATTATGCAACAAAAATAAATAAAAAGCATGATATAACAGGTTTACTTGGTTTCTCGGCACAAAAAACTACCAGTAAAAGAGCTGGTATATTGGGGTATGATTTTGCTACCGACTACATCCATACTCTGAATGCCGCAGGTAGTATTTACATGTACGAAAATGATACCCAATATACCGGAACATGGAAGCAGGAGGAATCGATGGCTTCATTCTTCAGTCGCTTTACTTATTCATATGAAGATCGTTACCTGCTGTCGGCAAGCCTGCGCACAGATGGAAGTTCAAAATTTGGAGAAGATAGCCGCTGGGGATGGTTTCCTTCTATATCCGGAGGATGGAGAGTCAGCGAAGAATCTTTTATGAAAAACAGCCAGAAACTGAAATGGATCAACCAATTAAAACTAAGAGGCAGTTATGGTGTTACAGGAACTAACAATATACCAAATTATGCTAATATCGACAAGTTACAATCTGCCCCATACATTCTGGGTACAGGAAACGGAACGATAACACCGGGTATGGCCAATAATTCCAGCGTATTAGGTAACTCTGGTCTACAATGGGAACAAACAAACGAATACAACGCCGGACTCGATCTTTCTATCTTCAACAACAGAGTTGGATTAACTTTAGATTATTACTATTCTTTAACCCGTAAACTTCTATTCCGAGAAAGTATCAACTCTATAAGTGGATATCTTGAAGCATGGGGCAACAAAGGGAAAGTGAGAAATAGTGGTGTAGAAATAGATATTACAACATATAATGTTCAAAATAAGGTTTTCAACTGGAATACATCATTCAATATTAGTGCAAATAAAAACAGACTACTTGATGTAGGGGGACCTAGCCAACTTATCAGCCAGGGCGAGCGTAACGAAATGTATATTGCTAAAGTAGGAGGACCTGCTGTTCAGTTCTATGGTTTTAAAACTATTGGAGTATGGAAAAGTCAGGAAGAAATAGATAACAATCCTCATCACAACACTGACGCTCCGGGTGGATTACGTGTTCAAAATACAAATGGAGACGGGGTTATAGATGATAACGATATGGTAGCCTTAGGAGATCCTTTTCCCGATTTTACATGGGGTATAACCAACACCTTCACCTATAAAGGATTCGATCTATCCATTCTGGTTCAAGGTGTACAAGGAATGGATGTATGGAATGGCGATGAATACTATAATGAAACTCGCAAATGGAATAAAAACTATGTTGAAAACAGATGGGTAAGTGCAGAGCATCCGGGAGATGGTATAACACCATATTTCAACAATGGTATTAATCATATGCTAACCGACTACGCTATACAAGATGGATCTTATGTAGCATTGCGTGATATAACAATAGGATATACATTGCCTAAGAAAATGTTGAAAAAGTCTTTATTCTCGAAAATCAGGCTGTATGGATCTATACAGAATTTAGGTTATTGGTGGACAAAGGACTATAAAGGAATAAATCCTGAAGCCCGTGCAACAGCAAAACCTTACGACAGCCCACTGGTCGATGGCTATCAACGTGGAGCATTCCCATTACAAAGAACATTTAATTTTGGCATTGACTTTAATTTTTAAAATCTAAGAATCCATGAAAAGAATTATAAAATATATACCTCTGCTATGTCTACTGTTTACAATAAACAGTTGTGATGCTTTCCTGGACAGAGATCCTATAGACGAATTAGGAGCCGGAGCATTTTATAAAAATACAGAAGAAGTAAACCAAGCCGTTCTGGCATGTTATAATGGCCTGCAAACTACGATGAGATACGAATGGTATCTCACAGAACTAAGGTCAGATAACAGCAGGCATTATGCAAATGGCTCTACTGCCACATCTAGTAAAGATATCTACGCTATGGACTGGTTCAAGGTAGAAACTACCCATCCCGTTAATAAAAATTATTGGGAAGCCGTGTACCATAATATTGCAAATTGTAATACAGTTTTACAATATTTGGATGTAGTAGATAATGCTGAACTAAAAAAGCAATTCGAAGGCGAAGCCGTTTTCCTTAGAGCCTATCATTATTTCAACTTGGTGCGTCTTTACGGGCCTTTATTTATCGTTACGGAACGAATCAGCACAGACCAGGCTAAAATGGCTGAACGCACATCAGTAAAAGATGTTTATACATTTATAGAAACAGACTTGTTAAACGCTATATCAAAACTGCCTGACAGCTATACTAATGACCAAAAGGGTAGAATCGATATTTGGGGTGCCAAAACCTTATTAGCAAAAGTATATCTTACTCTAAACCGCTTAAGTGAAGCTAAAACCCTTCTCGAAGAAGTAAGAGACAATAATAAAGGGTATGGGCTGCTTACTACTTCTTATAAAGATGTGTTCAGTACAACAAACGAGATGAACAAAGAAATCCTCTTCGCAGTTCGTTATAAGTCGGGTGGTTATGGTTTAGGCTCACGTTTTGCAAATGCTTTTGCTCCGGCAAACAGTTTCGATTTCATCATTACGGCAGGCGGAGATGGAGACAACTGTCCAACTTATGATTTAATAAAATCTTATGATCCGCTTGATGCTCGAAAAAGTGTAACTCTGGCAGAAACATGGTCTAACAAAGGTACAACTGTATATATTGCTTATCCTACGAAATATCTGTCACAAGTGAGCACCAAATATGATGCAGAAAACGATTGGCCTGTATTACGCTTTGCGGATGTACTTTTAATGCTGGGCGAAATAGAAAATGAACTATCAGGACCTTCTGCAGGGCTATCATATCTTAATCAAATCAGAACACGTGCAAAATTAACAACACTAACGATTAATGAAGTACCCAACAAAAACGCATTTCGTACAGCAATGGAAAAAGAGAGGCGTTGGGAGTTCGCTCTGGAAAATCAGCGTTACTTCGACCTGCTGCGAACCAATCGCATAATACCGGTTATGGAAAGTCATTTCGAGACAGAAATCTATGTAAATGCGAATTCCGGATCGTTGTCAGGTTATTATACCGAGCCATCATATGAGTCATATTTACAAAAAAGGCATGTGGATGAATGGCAATTATTGTTACCAATACCATTTAGTGTAATATCAGTAGCACCGAATGCAACTCAGAATCCGGGTTATTAAAAACAGGTAGACTAATATGAAAAGACTTATTTATATATTTATTTTTTTGTATACAGTTTCTTCACTGGTAGCCAAAGATTATAGGGTATCCGGCATTACAGAGTATAACAATGCCGTTAAACTCCTGCAACCCGGTGATCGCATAATATTAGCAAAAGGGGTATGGCAAGACGCACAGTTTGTATTCTACGGAGAAGGTACAGAGCAGCAGCCTATAACCCTTACCGTAGAAGAATATGGAGCCACAACAATAGAGGGTGGCTCCACACTCCAGCTGTATGGGAACTATTTAGTTATTGATGGTCTGGTGTTTGTTAATGGCTATGCACCCCAAAAACAGGTTATAGAATTCAAAAAGGGAACAGAAAAAGTAGCAAACAATAGCATACTTCGAAATTGTGTTATTGATAGCTACAACAAGCCAGACCGCAACAGTGAAGATTCGTGGGTTAACCTTTGGGGAAGAAATAATGAAGTCGTTAACTGTTATTTCGGAGGAAAAACAAATCATGGGGTAACACTTATTGTATGGCCTAACGGCGAAGGGCACAATAAAAATTTCCATCGTATACACAAGAACTACTTCGGTGCACGGCCTCGCCTTGGATCGAATGGTGGTGAAACTATCCGTATAGGTACAAGCCATGTGTCTATGGAAAATTCGAATACCATTGTAGAATCTAATTATTTTGAGCATTGCAATGGCGAAGTAGAAATACTTTCGGTAAAATCATGCGAAAACAGGATAATAAATAATACTTTCTTCGAATGTGAAGGCAGTGTCGTTCTGCGTCACGGACATCGCAACGAAGTATCTGGCAATTCGTTCATTGGAAACAACAAACCTTTTACCGGAGGTGTTCGTATAATAAACGAAAGCCAACGTGTCTTTAATAATTACTTCTATGGATTAAAGGGCAAAGACTTCAGAGGGCCGATCGTAATAATGAACGGGGTACCAAATTCTGTAGCTAATCGCTATCACCAGGTGAAAGATGCTGAAATAATGTTCAATACATGGGTTGATTGTGAATTGCCTTGGCAACTATGTGTCGGGAGTGATGAAGAGCGAACTGCTGTTCCTGTCAATTCCAGGATAGCGAATAATATAGTTTATTGTCCACAAGAAGAGACTCTGATTAAATCCTTTGATCGCACCAATGGCATAACCTTTGCAAATAACTTGTTGATAAGCAATAAAGGTGTAGAAAAAGGGAAAGGATTTATCAATGGTACAGTCACTAATATAAATAATGTTAACGGACTTCCCATCATTAGCTCAAATATCAAAGTGGATGATCAGACAGGTTATATAACTTCTGATATAGACGGGCTGACGCGTAAAGGTAATAAAACCATAGGAGCTATAAATAATGGAACAGTCAATGCTTTAACCAATATAGCATCAGCAAAAAACTGTGGCCCATCGTGGTACACGCCCATCTCAAAAGAAAAAGTCAAAGGTAAAGTTACAATACTCAGTCCCGGGATAGATGTTTTAGTAAAAGCTGTGAAGAAATCAAATCCAGGAGATATATTTGAGTTACAAGCCGGTGAATATATCAATTCTCAAAAGATTGTTATTCCACACAGTTTAACAATAAAGGCTGCAAATACATCCGAAAGGCCTGTGATAAAAGCAGATATGCAAGCTAAAGTAAATTGTATTTTTGAAATAGGTGGTAACCTTGATTTTTCTATCAACGGACTCGATATCAATGGCAAGCAAAGTGACACTTCATATGTAAAATATGCGTTAGCTACCATAAAAGAGAGTATAGCTCATTCTTATAATATGCACATAAGCAATTGTGATATATATAATTTCGAAAATAAAGAAGGCGGAGCTATCTACAAAGCATATAAAGGTACGTTCGCCGATACTCTTACTGTTATTAATTCTGTTTTCAGAGATTCGTACCGGGGATTTGCACTGAATGATGAGAAAGACGGAAAAGGATTATACAGTGCCGAGTTTATGATTTTCGACAATTGCGTATTTGCCAATATAGAGCAGTGGGCTATAGATTTCCTACGTGGTGGTAACGATGAGTCTACATTAGGTGGAAATCTTATTATAGATCACTGTGTGTTTGATAACGTAAATAATCGTGAGAACCAAACTATAATTAAGCATACAGGATTGATTACTATAGATATAAAAAACACAGTGTTTTTTAATTCTCCTTTAGCTAAATCTCCGGTACGTTTATCAGGCAGGCATAATACAATAGATTATAGTGCAGTTTACCAAGCTGGAAAAATTACAAAGGTTAATGGTGCAAAAGAAGGTACTAATATTATATATTTTGCTCCGGAGTATATAAAAGGTACATTTTACATACCTGAAGCAAAATCACCATTGATGGGTAAAGCTTCGGACGGAAACAATATTGGACTTAAACGCTAAGATGCATCTAAAGTGAAGAAAAATATGTCGACTATATTTATGATATGTATATTGGCTTGGGGTGGCTGTCAGGGCAATACAAATCAAGAACAACCTGTTTCACCTCCCGACTTGCCCAAGTTGTCATCGAAGAAATATAAGGTGACCAACATAAAAGAGTATCAGGAAAAAGTTGCAGAACTGCTTCCCGGAGATACTATAATGTTAGCACAAGGTATATGGAAAGATTGCCTGTTTGTCTTTTACGGAGAAGGTACTCAGGAAAAACCGATAACGCTGACAGTGGAAGCCTATGGTAAGACTACTATTGAAGGTAATTCGAACCTGAAAATGTATGGCAACAATTTGGTTGTAGACGGTCTTTTTTTTACTAATGGTTATTCGGCAACGGAACAACTTATAGAATTCAGGAAAGGAAGTTCGCTGACGGCCAATAACTCGGTACTGAAAAATTGTGTAATAGATTCGTACAGCAATCCCGACAAAACGAAGAAAGATGCTTGGGTAAATCTTTGGGGACGAAATAACAGGGTCGAAAACTGTTATTTCGGCACAAAGACAAATCTTGGAGTTGTTCTTATCATATGGCCTAATGGAGAAGGTCATAATAAGAATTATCACCAAATAACGCGTAATTATTTTGCAGGCCGTCCCGATTTAGGGGTAAACGGAGCCGAAACTATACGTATAGGTACAAGTGATTATTCGAAAGAAGTTTCCGGTACTATAATTAAAGGTAACTATTTTGAATATTGCAACGGTGAAACAGAGATGATCTCTATAAAATCGTGCGAAAACCGGATTGTGGAAAACACATTCTTCGAATGTCAGGGGAGTGTTACATTACGTCATGGAAACAGAAACGAAGTATCAGCCAATTACTTTATAGGAAACTATAAAGCTAATACTGGCGGAGTAAGGGTGATAAATGAAGGTCACAAAATATTCAATAATTATTTTTATGGATGCAAAGGTACCACTTATCGAGCTCCGCTAAATATAATGAATGGCCTTCCAAATTCACCTGACAATGGATACCATCAGGTAAAAGATGTTGAAATATGTTTCAATACTTGGGTCGATTGCGACCTGCCTTGGTTACTTGCCTTTGCTAAAGACGACAATCAGTCTCTATTTCCTATAAATACCCAAATAGCCAACAATATCGTTTATTCTCCAAATACTTCAGTTTTAATAAAAGAATATGGTAATACGAAAGGGATTACTTTCTCGGACAATATAGCACAAAGCAGTAGAGGTTTTGAAACCGGAGAGGGTTTTATTCAACAAGAGTTGAGCCTTATAAAGGATAATATCGGCTATTCATTCGCGACATCTAATGTGAAGAGCTTCTCCGGGTTTGATTATGTAATAACTGACATTAATGGCCGTAAACGAATTGATGTAAAAGCAATCGGATGTATTGATGTAAATAATAATCCAACTACTATAGAGCAGGCTTCTAAAATAAATTGCGGGCCGCTATGGTATAGAAAATATAAACAATAACTATAAAAATAATAATTATGAAAAATCGGAACATGTTTTTGAAAATGTTCATCTTTCTTCTTTTTTGCGCTGCAATATGTATAGGTTGTAGCGAAGATTTGGTAGAAGATAAAGAAAATACAAGTTCGCCTGTCATAACCGAATTTTATCCAAAATCGGGTAAAGTAGGAACAGAAGTAACCATAAAAGGAGAAAATTTGTCTAAGATAGATACAACAAGTATAGGTGAAGGGTTAGCCAGAATAAAATACCTTGTAAACTCTTCGGAAATGGTTGTAGTTATTACATCGGATGTAAAAACCGGCAAGGTGAAAATTTCCGGCCTTTTTGGTGAAACAGAAAGTAGTGATGTCTTTACAGTAACATATGTAACCCCAACTATAAATATGGCAACTTTTCCGACAACAGGAAAAGCAAATAATGAAATTTTAATAGAAGGAGAGAATATGGATGCTGTTACCAAAGTTTATTTTGGGACAACCGAAGCCATCGTTATAAGCAAAAATGAAAAAGAATTGATTGTAAAAGTTCCGTACTTTGAAGATAACGAAGTAGATCTTTTTTTAGCATATAATACTGAAAATGGAGAACAAAGAACAGGAACCTCCGGTAAACCTTTCTCTTTAGAGAAACCAAAACCGGAAATAAGCAACTATCCATCATCAGCCGAAACCGGAACTACAATAGAGCTAACCGGTACGAACCTCAGTTTGGTCGATAAAGTAATGTTTGATGGTTATGAAGGACAAATAACTCTGAAAAGTGAAACTTCTATAAGTGTGGTCGTTCCTACGAATTATACTGTATCATCGGATGCCGTAATCCTTAAACTCATATACTACGGGACGAAAGAATTGATAGTTACAGACACTTTTGAAGCTGTAGTGCCTCGAATCCACTTCTGGGAAAATAAGACGATATATGCACAAGACCCGGCCAATACCGAAAACTTTTTTGATGCTCTTAACGGAAAGATATATACGCCATGTGATTATGCTACTATAAAGGATAATATTTATTTCTATATTACAATAACAAGTAATTCACTGGCTATAAATAACCCGAACAATGGAGCAAATCAAATCAAAAACTTCAAATGCGAAGGTACTGCTTTACCATCTGAAGCCGGAAGCAAAATAGTTAAATTCAGGCGTTTAGATTCATCAAATTCTGCTGAAAATGAATTCATAACAAAAGTCAAGGCCAAAACACTGATATCGATATCTCAGGCAGATATTACAACTGCAGGAATAACCAATGCCGGAACAAGTTCTTTCCGTCATTATGGAGATCCGGCTACAAATATGTATGCGGAAGGTGATGTTATCTTATTCCAACAATTTAGCTCTACTGGAGATGTGCTAAAAGTAGGCTTTCTTGAAATAAAGAAAATAACATCTACAAATCCGACAACAGATAAGACGTCTTCAATAACATTTAATTGTTACTTCGAAAAATAAAAACAGGTTTTTAGGTTAGCATGGATAGTAAGGATGATTCTGTTTTCAGATCATCCTTATTTTTTTTGAAAACAATCAGATTCAAATGCCTATTTTACAAAATATTACGCTGATACATTTATAGTAATAGTTTAATCAAATACGCTTAGTATTCTGACAATTGGCGCAAATACCTTTTATTAGTATTTCGCATTCATCTCTGGTAAAGCCATCCGGCAAGTTATATTTTATTAATGGCATATCTCCAATACATATTACAGAATGGCAGTTTTTACAAAAAAAGTGAGCATGATCCATTTCTTGTCTTGGAGTATGCAAAGTATTCAATGCATATTTAGTTATTGTATTGTCAACCGTGATTCGATGAATTATATCCGCATCGAGAAGGATTTGAACGGTACGATAAAAAGTAATACGATCATAAAGGTCCCCCATCTCCATTTTAATATCGCCCTCTGTCAAAGCAATAGAGGCTTTCTGCAAAATATTGACCACCATGATACGTTGTGCAGTTTTCTTTAACCCTTTGCTTTTAAGTAATTCTATAGCATTCATAATTTGTCACCTGTTACTTATGCAAAAGTATTGCAAAATAATGAATTAGTGAAATAATTACAAAACATCAATTGAAACATTGTTGCATTTGTGAAATATGATTATATTTGCAAAATCAAACTCGAAGAAGTGAGAAAGAATACAATAAATAAGATTATTTTACCATATCTGTTGTCAGGTATATTTATTCTGCCATTTATTGTCAAGTCATTTCATATCTATGATGTTAGATGCGAAACCGAGACTCATCAGTGTGCAGGTGATCATGCGTCATCAAGTCCTAAGCACGATTGTAAAACCTGCCAGATTTGCCAGTTTACATTATCTTATTTTACTGATCCCGGATTACCAAGTCAGAACTCTTTATTATTATCATTCAACATAGAGAGGGTTACTACACATAAAGAGAAGCAATATTTCTCTGTTATTCATTCTCATTATCTCCGTGCCCCTCCGCAATACAACATACAACTGTAGCGTTGTTTAAGGATGTCATTTATTTGATAACCTTGTCTTATATTAAGTAATATCAGAATCTTCTATTAACATGCGTATCAAATTTATTTTATTGATGCTCATTTTGGTATCGGGTTTACCAGTCTTTGCTCAGGATACTGATTCTACTAAAATTAAACTTGTCGAATTAGATAGCATAATAGTTACCGGAGATTCTTATAAGAAAGCCAGTAACCGCAATTCGGCACTTTCAATTGAAGTTGTTGGTAAAGACTTCTTGAGGCAACATTTTGCCGGTAACCTTGTACAATCATTAGGGCATATATCAGGTGTACGCTCTATGGATATTGGCTCAGGCTTTTCCAAACCGATGATAAGAGGAATGGCGTTTAATCGTATATCTGTCATTGAAAACGGGATCAAACAGGAGGGACAACAATGGGGCACTGATCATGGACTGGAAATAGACGCCTTTAATGTAGAGCAAGTGACCGTTCGTAAAGGACCTGTGTCACTTTTGTATGGTAGCGATGCTATGGGAGGAACTATTGAAATATCCCGAAATCCGGCTCCAACAGAAAATCAGCTATTTGGTGAAGCCGTTTTATTAGCCAAAACGGTAAATGGCACTTTAGGCGGATCTATGATGCTCGGGATTAAAAAAGATGCGTGGTATACCACATTACGGTATACAGAACAACGATTTGGCGACTATCATGTGCCTACTGACTCCATAGTATATCTAACTATGCGCATACCTCTGTATGGTCGAAAATTAAAGAATACGGCCGGATATGAACGTGATATCAGCTTGTTTACTGAATACCGTAAGAGACGTTATTCTATGAACTATGCAATAAGCAATACATATCAAAAAACAGGGTTCTTTCCCGGTGCACATGGGATTCCTAATATTTCCCGCGTACAAGATGATGGTAACAGCCGTAATATAGAATTACCGTATAGTTCTGTGAATCATTTTAAAGTTACCTCCCATCAACAATATATATGGGACAAATTGATGGCTTCATGGGACATCGGTTATCAAAATAACCATAGGGAGGAATGGAGCCAATTCCATACGCATTACGGAAATCAGCCGTTACCGGAAAATAATCCGGATAAGGAATTGGAATTTAGATTGAATACATACAATTCACTAATCAAAATAAAAACAATCAATTCTGCAACTTGGGAGCATTCTGCCGGATGGGATATACAATATCAGCAAAACCGGATAGACGGATACTCATTTTTATTACCAGAGTATAACCGTTTTACAACAGGTGCATTTAGCGTCAGCACATGGAAACCAACTAAAGAGCTTTCTTTTAGCGGAGGGGTCAGATATGATTATGGAAAGGTGAACATATCTTCCTATGCCGATCCTTATCTTGAAACTTATCTGCGCGATATGAATTATTCAGATGAATTGATAGAGGAATATAAATGGCGCAGCTATCCGGTAAATAGAAATTTCAGTGATATTTCCGGCTCGCTGGGTATTGTATGGAATCCGAAAGATATCCATTGGATCAAGGCTAATATTGGACGTAGCTTTCGTTTGCCTGGAGCTAACGAATTAGCATCTAATGGAGTGCACCATGGTACATTCAGGCACGAGCAAGGTGACCCGTCACTTTCTTCCGAACAGGGATGGCAATTGGATGTATCTTATGCTTATGAGAATAATGGGATCACCTTCTCTGTATCCCCTTTCACAAGCTGGTTCAGTAATTATATTTATCTGAAACCAACTGGGGAGTGGTCGGTTTTACCTCATGCAGGTCAGATTTACCGTTATACAGGAGCTAGAGTTTTCTTTGCTGGTGCGGAGGCTTCATTTGAGATTGACTTCTTGAAATATTTTAAATATCAGTTTTCCGGCGAATATGTCCATACCCGCAACAGGGATGAACGCACGCCATTGAGCTTTTCCCCTCCTGCATCTATGCGCAATACACTGATATGGCAATCGAAGCTCTTCAATCTGTATTCAGAAATGGAAAGTATTGCTTCTCAAAAAAATGTTGCCAAGAATGAACTCACTACTCCCGGCACTAACCTGTTTCATCTGGGCGGAGCTGCTAATATTTCCATCGGTGGAACACTGGTAGAAGTCAATATGTCCCTCCGTAATGTGTTTGATACAAAATATTTCAATCATTTGAGTTTTTACAGGAAAGTAGAAATTCCCGAGCCAGGACGAAGCTTCCAATTATTAATTAAAATACCTTTTAAACAAAAATTAAAATGAAAACAATTTTTAGATACTTATTATTGTCAACTAGTATAATAACAACAAGCCTTTTGTTCACATCTTGTGATAGCGATAACGATGGGGATACTATTCCTCCCGTAATTAATCTGATTGCCCCTGCCGAGGGAGGTACACTGAAAATAGGAGATGAGCATGGTGTGCATCTCGAAATGGAATTGTCAGACAACGAAATGTTATCTTCGTATAAAGTAGAGATACACAACGATTTTGACGGACATACGCATACCAAAAGCTTAAAATCAGAAGAAACAACACCATTCTCTTTTCAAAAATCATGGGATGTATCCGGTAAAAAGAATGCAACCATACATCATCACGAGATTATGATACCGGAAAATGCAACTCCGGGAAATTATCATTTAATGGTTTATTGCACCGATGCTGCCGGAAATGAAACATATGTGGCACGAGACATAGTGCTCAGTCACGATGGTGAAGAAGGAGACCACGATCATTAAAAAAGCGTAGCGCAAAACGCCTAATGCGATTAATATTGCATTAGGCGTTTTTATTTTATGAGGAATCCATTAAACTGTAATACTTTAACTTTTACTTTATAAATCTTTAGTAAAAACAGAATAGAATAACTAAATTTGTATTGCGTTACTTCTTATATATAAGTTTCGCTGGGGAATTTATTTTAAACCGTTTAATAAAAAAAACATGAAAAACCAACTTGGTAATTCCAAACAATGGAAGGCTATTTTGTTTGCACTAGCTTTACCAATGATGTTCTCGTATTCTCCTGTACATGTATCGGCAGGGGTAAAGAACATCAGCGGAACTATCCTACAAAAGCCAAAAATCATTAGTGTAAAGAAAATCAATCCTACAGCTGTTGAGATTTTGTTGTCTGATAATCAAAGAATGACATTCGATTTTTATGGGGAAAATGTATTCAGAGTATTTCAAGACAATTCGGGTGGAATAATAAGAGATTCGGAAGCTAAACCCGATGCCCGGATATTAGTGGACAATCCCAGAAAATCGGTATCCAAACTGAATGTTAGTGATGAGGGAGATCTTATATCTATTGTTACAGAGAAAATTAAGATACAGTTGGATAAAAATACGGCATTATTGAAAATTGTCAATCTGAATACGAATACAGTTGCACTGGAAGAAGCAGAGCCTGCCCTCTTTGAAAAGAATAAAGTTACTCTTACCCTAAAAGAAAATCCTCAGGAATATTTCTATGGCGGAGGTGTCCAAAATGGTCGTTTTTCGCACAAAGGAAAGGCTATTGCTATAGAAAATCAGAATAGTTGGACTGATGGCGGTGTGGCTTCTCCTAATCCGTATTATTGGTCTACAAACGGATACGGCATAATGTGGTATACGTTTAAAAAAGGAAAATATGACTTTGGCGCAAAGGAAAAAGGTATTGTTAAACTATATCATGAAACAGATTATCTGGATGTTTTCTATATGATCAATGACGGAGCTGTAGCGTTATTGAACGATTTTTATCAATTGACTGGAAACCCTGTACTTTTTCCTAAATTCGGGTTCTATCAAGGGCATCTTAACGCCTATAACAGAGACTACTGGAAAGAAGACGAGACCGGAATTCTTTTTGAAGACGGTAAACGTTACAAGGAAAGCCAAAAAGATAATGGAGGTATAAGGGAATCATTGAACGGGGAAAAAAATAATTATCAATTTTCGGCTCGTGCTGTAATAGACCGTTACAAGAATCATGATATGCCCTTAGGTTGGCTTTTGCCTAATGATGGATACGGTGCGGGATACGGACAAAGTGAGACATTGGATGGCAATATTCAGAATCTGAAAAGTTTGGCAGATTATGCTCATAAAAATGGGGTAGAAATAGGTTTGTGGACACAGTCGGACCTTCATCCAAAACCTGAAATAAGTGCATTGCTGCAACGTGATATTATCAAAGAAGTAAGAGATGCCGGAGTTCGTGTACTTAAAACAGATGTTGCATGGGTCGGAGCCGGATATTCTTTCGGTTTGAATGGGATCGCCGATGTTGCTCAAATAATGCCTTACTACGGTAATGATAGCCGTCCGTTTATCATATCACTTGATGGATGGGCCGGGACACAACGTTATGCCGGAATATGGTCTGGTGACCAAACAGGTGGTGTTTGGGAATATATCCGTTTCCATATACCGACATATATTGGTTCCGGATTGTCCGGTAATCCAAATATCAGTTCGGACATGGATGGTATTTTCGGAGGTAAGAACTTTGCTGTCAACACCAGAGACTTCCAATGGAAAGCATTCACTCCGGCTCAATTGAATATGGACGGGTGGGGAGCCAACGAAAAATATCCTCATGCCTTAGGTGAGCCAGCAACTTCCATTAACCGTTGGTATCTGAAACTTAAGTCAGAAATAATGCCTTATGCATATAGTATTGCAAAAGAATCTGTTGACGGAATGCCAATGATCAGAGCAATGTTCCTCGAATATCCGAATACTTATACCCTAGGAAAGGCCACACAATATCAATATCTTTATGGGCCTTACCTTCTCATCGCGCCGATTTATCAGGCTACAAAATCAGACGATAAGGGGAATGATATCCGTAATGGAATATATTTGCCCGAAGGCGAGTGGATCGATTATTTTACCGGAGAAAAATATCAGGGAAATTGTGTCGTGAACAATTTCGTTTCTCCCATATGGAAATTACCTGTATTTGTTAAAAGCGGAGCTATAATTCCGATGACAAATCCGAATAATAATGTTTCGGAAATAAATAAAAACTTACGTATATATGAGATATATCCATCAGGAAACAATTCATTCACAGAATATGACGATGATGGTGTGTCAGAAGAATATAAACAAGGAAAAGGTGCGGCCACTCTTATCGAATCCAATGTCGATGTAACCAAAAAAGCTGTAATAGCAAGAATAACAGTTCATCCGACACAAGGTGATTTTACAGGATTCGTTAAAGATAAAGTAACTGAGTTTAGAGTAAATGTAACCGAAAAACCTAAAAAAGTTTTAGCGGAGATTGGAAAAACTAAAATCAAATTGACAGAAGTTAATTCAATAGAAGAGTTTCAGAGAAAAGATAATGTCTATTACTATGATGCTAATGTAAATCTGAATAAATTTGCTACTAAAGGCAGCGAATTTGAAAAAGAAGTTATTTTCAAAAATCCGCAGCTTTTGGTTAAGCTGGAATCTTCGGATATTACGGCTAGTCAGACTGTTCTTAATATAGAAGGTTTTGTTTTTAATCCGGCAGATAAGCATAAGATGGCTACAGGTATCTTATCTATACCCGCCAATGCGAAGATTACAGACCAAAACACAGAAGCTTATAAAGTAAAGCCAACATGGGATAAGGTTAACAATGCTGATTTCTATGAAATTGAGTTTAACGGTATGCTTTATACTATGATTAAAGATACAGAATTACTTTTTGATGGTTTAAATGCAGAAGAAACATATTCGTTCAAATTAAGAGCGGTGAACAAGGACGGTCATTCAGATTGGACTCAGTTTAGTGTTACCACTAAAGAAAATCCATTAGAATTTGCAATACAAGGTATTGAAGGTGAAACTACAGCCGAAAATCAAGGTCGCTCTTTAAGACGGTTATTCGATTTTGAAGAAGGCGAATTATGGCATACCAAATATGGCGTAAATGCTTTGCCTTTCGATCTTGTTATGGACTTGAAAACGATTAACCAGCTTGATAAGTTCCAATACATACCACGTGATAATGCCGGAAATGGAACAATTTTGAAAGGTACGGTCTATCATAGTATGGATAAAGAGAACTGGACTGAAGCCGGATCATTTGAATGGGCTCAAAATAACGAAACAAAAGTATTTACATTCTCAAATCATCCTACTGCCCGGTATGTTAAGCTTGCAATTTCTGATGCTATAGGTGGATATGGATCGGGTAGGGAGCTGTATGTATTCAAGGTTCCGGGTACAGAAAGCTATCTTCCGGGAGATATAAACAATGATAAATTAATAGATAGAAACGATTTGACTTCATATATCAACTACACAGGTTTAAGAAAAGGTGATGCTGATTTTGAAGGATATATAAGCAATGGAGACCTTAATAAAAACGGCCTGATAGATGCATATGATATTTCTGTTGTTGCAATACAGCTCGACGGTGGTGTAGATCGTAAACGAATAGAAAAAATAGATGGAAAGATAGAAATCAATACGCCAAAACGAGCATACAATAAAGATGAAATCATTGAGATTAAGGTCAACGGTCTTAACCTCCGTTCTGTTAATGCACTAAGTTTTGCTCTTCCTTATAACCCTCAGGATTATGAATTTATTGGAATACAACCATCAAACATGAAGGAAATGGAAAATCTTACAAATGACAGATTGCATACAAACGGAGTGAAATCTTTATATCCTACATTTGTGAATATCGGAAATAAAGAAGCGCTTGAAGGCAATTCCGACTTATTCATTATTAAGTTTAAAGCCAAAAGGAATATGAAGTTTGACCTGAAAGCAATTGATGGATTTCTAGTTGATAAAAATCTGAATTACACTACTTTTTAATATAATAACCCTACAATTTAAAAGAGGCTCCAAACAAATTGGAGTCTCTTTTCTTAATGAAAAATATATAACTTAGCTGTCCTAAATATTGAGAATATGAATTTAGATAAAATATCTGACGAAAGACTTTTTGCGAATAACACAAAAGAAGATATAATGCGCTGGTGCTCAACGCTTCGATATTTCCATTATATGCGAGCTCGTGGAGGGCATAACTGTGAAGGTGATTCTTTTTGTGTTTATTTCAAATATGATACACGGGAAGATTTAATCTCAAAGCTTTCTCTAATCGGGGTTAACATAAAAGAACTACAAGAAGGTGAAATTGCATTCGACCCTCTTGAGTCGTATTCCATTGATGATCTCGATAAATTAAAAATAACTATAACTGAATTTAACGATCTAGTGCAGCCTCAAAATGTCGAGATATATGGAAAAAAATCTCATGTGTGGGTTATTAAAGATAGATTTGAAATATCGGTATCAGGTACGAAAGATGGACAAATATATAAAGTAACAGACGATGACTTTAATGTTTGCTTACTTTTGGAAAAAAAATTCGACCAATTAAAATGGGAACCAATATTAGACTATGACATTGAGTCACAAATACACTGTGTATCAAAGAGAAAATACCCCGAATTATATCGAAAAGAGTAAACAAATCTATGAAACATGGTGTGCATTAACCAATTTTAACCTTTTATAAATAACTGTAATTATGATGTTTATACAACATTAAACTATTAACACAAAACTCATTGAGAAAAAAATTTGTAAGGTTAACAAATATTGGATATTTTCGCAAAAGAGATGTTTAAAACTAAATAATTAAATGTTTCTATATTTAACACAACTTATTTACACCTTTTATAAACAGCTTATATATTGTATTAGCTTTGTTTTACGATAAAGAATAATAAAGCAACCGAAACTTACACAAAAAAAGAGGTGATACTTAATCACAGTCTTTAAAATAATAACAACTTAATATGGATATTTTTCCATGATCAAATCATTGCACATAGGTTCAATGCCTTGAGAGCCTCAGAAGTAACTTGTTGTCTTCGATGTTTGTCTCTTCTATCTTCATTTTATAGCTTGTGAAAGTAATATAATGAGTTCTCAATGGCATTGAATTCTTTTATTTTATTAAAGTTTCTCTAATTATATAAACCGTAACAATAATGATTTCTCAAATTTAATTCAGTTTTTTAAAAAAAATATTGCTTTTAATAACAAAATATATATCTTTGCAATGCTTTTAACGCACTCGAATACTTCAAATGTAAGTATTTACAATAATAATCCGTAGTCTTTTTCGTTATTTTGATAATATACTGCCTAATGGCACAAAATTATGGGTTATATAAATGAGCTTATAAAAGTAAAAATAGCCAGTAAATAAAAATTCTAACCAAATGAGAGATGAGTGTACTTAAAACTAAGTAGCTCAAATAATAAACAAACTATTAAATATTATAGCCTTAGATGATAATAGAATTATTGTCTCCAACTTAAGAAGTCTAGACTTATTTATATGATAGGAATTTGACTTATTCATGTGAAATTCATAAACCAACATAATTTAATTATAGATATACATGCGTATATACAACATCCTTGAGCTAAATGAAAAGCTCACTATAGAACTAAGAACTATCGCAAAAGAACTTGGCATAAGACGTCCTGATGCATATAAGAAAGATGAGTTAATTTATAAAATTCTTGACGAACAAGCTATTCTGGAGGCCAAAAATAAAAATTCTGAAAGCTATCAGAGTGAGGAAAGAATAGAGCAGCAGAAGAAGTCGTATCCTGCAAAAAATAAACAAGAAAAGGAAAAGCCTCAAAAAAAGCAAACTCCAGTAAAAGAAAAAGTTTCTGAGCCCATAGGGCAACCCGGAGGAGAAGTGGATACCAAGCTTCAACAACCGCAATCGCAACCAAAAACTCAAACTTCTGCTCCAGTACAGCCCCAACCAGTAAAAATGAAAGAAGAAGTTGTAACTAAAGTAGACAAGACTGTTGCAGAAAAGGCTCCACAAAAAGAAATAAAAAAATTAAGCAATACAGAAGTAAAGGAAAACCCCGAGAAAGAAATAAAAACACCTCAGGTAAAACCAACTCAGCTCGTTTTCCGTTCAAATAAAGTCCGTGAACCTCAGGTAGAAGAAGTAGTTCCGGGCCTGCCCTTGCTTTCTCCACTAGAAATAGATGCGGAGGTTGCAGCGGTAGAAATAGTTGAAACTCCTGTTAAAAACAAACCTCAACAGGCTCCCAAACAAAACAACAATAATAATCAGAAACAAAATAACCAGCCACAAGACAAATCATTCGACTTTGAAGGAATACTTACGGCTACAGGTGTTCTGGAAATTATGCAAGAAGGGTATGGTTTCCTTCGTTCGTCCGACTATAACTATATGTCGTCTCCAGACGATGTTTATATCTCACAATCTCAGATTCGCCTGTTCGGATTGAAAACAGGAGATATAGTTGAAGGCCCTATTCGTCCCCCTAAAGAATCAGAAAAATTCTTTCCTTTGGTAAAAGTGGATAGAATCAATGGCCATACACCCGACGAAGTACGTGACCGTGTACCGTTCGACCATTTAAAGCCATTGTTTCCTGACGAAAAGTTTAGATTAACTAAAGGTAGAAACGATAACTTATCATGCCGTGTTGTTGACCTGTTTTCTCCAATCGGTAAAGGACAACGTGGTCTGATTGTTGCACAACCTAAAACAGGTAAAACAACTTTACTGAAAGATATAGCAAATGCAATTGCAAGCAATCATCCCGAAGTGTATATGATTGTTCTTCTTATAGATGAGCGCCCGGAAGAGGTTACAGATATGGAACGAAGCGTGAATGCGGAAGTAATTGCTTCTACATTCGACGAACCTGCCGACCGCCACGTAAAAATAGCCGAAATTGTTTTGAACAAAGCAAAACGCATGGTTGAATGTGGACATGACGTAGTCATCCTATTAGATTCTATTACACGTCTGGCACGTGCATACAACACAGTACAACCGGCATCCGGAAAGGTACTTACCGGAGGTGTGGATGCCAATGCGCTACACAAACCAAAACGCTTCTTTGGCGCAGCTCGTAATATAGAAAATGGAGGTTCGCTTACAATAATAGCAACAGCTCTTACCGAAACAGGATCTAAAATGGATGATGTTATCTTCGAAGAATTTAAAGGTACGGGTAATATGGAGTTGCAGCTCGATCGTAAGTTATCTAACAAGCGTATCTTCCCAGCTGTGGATATTATTGCGTCCAGTACACGTCGCGATGATCTGTTGCTGGATAATGACACTTTGAGCCGGATGTGGGTTCTTCGCAATTTCTTATCTGATATGAATTCAGTAGAAGCGATGCAATTCTTAGAAAGTAGATTAAGAAAAACAGTAAACAACGAAGAATTCCTTGTATCGATGAACGATTAGAGTGAATTAATTTAAAAATATATTGAAAAGCAGTGGGAAAAGATTTAACTTTACCATTGCTTTTTATTTTTAATTATTCTAAATAAGCAAATATGGGAAATAATCATAACCATGAACATCAACATGGACATTCGCATAGCCATAGTCATAATGCCAATAAGAAAGCTCTAACAATTAGCTTTATCCTTATAACCGGATTCATGTTTGTAGAATTTGTAGGAGGATATCTGACTAATAGCTTAGCATTAATTTCGGATGCAGGTCACATGTTGAGTGATGCTGTCGCTCTGGGACTCAGTCTCAGTGCCCTTATATTCGGCGCAAAGGCAGCTACACCCTCTAAAACCTATGGATATAAACGCTTTGAAATATTAGCAGCTCTGCTTAATGGTATTGTGCTCGTTTTATTGGCTGTTTTTATCTGCAAAGAGGCAATCGAACGCCTTTCAGCGCCGCCCCATGTGATAGGTCAAGGTATGATGATTATATCCATTATCGGATTATTGATAAATATCGTAGTAGCGTGGATTATCCATTCACAGGGGTCTACTAAAGAGAATCTAAATGTACGAAGTGCATTTTTACATGTTATCGGTGATTTGTTAGGTTCGGTAGGAGCTATTATTGCTGCTGTACTTATCATGTTATTCGGCTGGTATATAGCAGATCCTATAGCCAGTATGATTGTGTCCCTGTTAGTTTTATATAGTGGATGGAATGTGCTTAAAGAGTCGATAAATATCCTGATGGAGGCCAAACCTGCAAATATAGATTTCGAAAAGGTGACAAAGCTATTGAAGTCGATAGATGGGGTAGAGGATATACATGATTTACATATATGGATGATAACATCTGAATTTACTTCCATGACTGTACATTTACATGTAAAGGGAAATACAGACAGAGACTTGATATTAGAAAAAGCAAAGCATATTATGCTGGAAAAATACGGGATAAAACACGTTACTATTCAGATTGAAGGACGTGAATTATGCCCGTATGAAGAAACTTGCAACTGAGTTTGATTACTCTTTTACAAGGATTACCATTTCTGACAACTGTTTTATAATATCAGCAAAAGACATTTTGAGACTTATGTAGCTTTTTGCATCGTATACATTTTGTTTATATGCATAAGAAGCTTCCACTAATATTTTATCCGAATTATTTATAACAGAGTAATTCATAGATACTAGATTGTCATTGATAGCATATGGTTTTGGCATATGCTCTATTTTATATCCTTTTGGTATATTTATTACAGATTTATAAGTTTTACTTTGTAAATATGTGAGATCGATAGGTAGTGTTCTTTTTGTCTGCTTAAATGGGTTATCGTCGATAGATAAATTGCAGAAAGGATGTATAAATATTTTATCCCCTGAATTTTCTACAGGATGTCTGAACGAAAAAGAAAAAATAAAAGGCTTATCTAATGGGGTAGTTGTAACACTCACAGTATCTGCATCTATTTTATATTTATCTTTCAGGTATTTCTGCAAATTTTCATCTTTTCCCAAATAGTTAGAACGGAATATATATGAATCTTCACCCAGACTCATATATATAGCCTTAACTTCCGAATTGTTTTCTTCCGGACTAATTCTCAAATCAAAATTATGCTGAATCGTAGATACGTTATTTTGCCTTATCGCTACCCACTCTTCTGTTTTAGGTTTAACAACAAGCCCTCTAACGTTAATACTTCTCGACGGAAGGTTCTTGAAATGCAATAAAGGTTCGGTGGCATCGATAAAATAGATTTGTCCATCTATCTTGACTTCGGAAATTACATAATTAAAAAAATGCTGGAACGGATGGCCTTCGCTAATCATTCCGTTCTTTCTGGTACTCAACACAACCGGGTATACCTCTAAACCGGAAGCCTTCAGCAAACCGGTGAGAAATAAATTTATATTTGCAACATTCCCTGTTTGCTGTTTAAGAAAATCGGAAAGCTTTGAGGTCGCATATTTTCCATATATTCCATTCCAATTATATTTGGTTTTTACATAATCAGATATTATTTCAACTTGTTCGATCTGTGATTTACCTGCAAGATTTAGAGCAGGCAGAATTTTCTTGGCTTCTTTTTCTGAATTTTGAATATATTTACCGAAATCAGCATCTTTGAGAAAGTCATTACACATTTCCGGCCATGTAGTCATAATCTGTTTTGATCCTCCTGTCGGATAATTTATTTTGGACATCTGAAAATCTAAAGAAGCCATATAATCCTTTTCTGAAGTAATATACTCTTCATCTTTAAAGGCTGCAATATTTTTTAGACCAAAATCATATATCATTTCCTTATATAGTAATTGTCCAAATCTGATTTCATCATTTTGCGCCTCAGATTTGAATTCGTCAAATTTTTGTATTCCTTTTGCTATATACGTGTACTCATAATAGGGGATGGCGCGATAACGGAGTTTACTATACACTACAGGTATTTTCCTCTGAAATTCCCATTTCCGCATATTGAAATAGTAAGGGGTAGATATGGTATATGCTATCTCTACAACAGACCCTTCCCTGACGTCTGGCATTGTTATTTTTTTTATTCTTACTTTGTCACTTACCTTTTCTTCAAATATATTTTTAGAATCCAGTACGCTTTTAGTAAGTGTACCGTCAACATAATTGTATGTTGTCGCATTTATACTTTCTATTTCCTCCCAGTCTCGATCCTCTATATAATAAGGTATCTCAAAAGTTGCATATTTAACACCTGCTTGTTTCAATATTTTAATTTTAATTTTCCTTTTCATAAACAACAATAACCCCCTGCTTTCACGCCCCGAAAAATAATATTCTCCCAAATCATATATAACGAATGCTTCGGCATCAGGATCTTCCGGATATTCCTTCAACGTCATTTCATGCTGAGTTACTTTTCCTGGATCTTGGGTATATTTATCCTGAGTGTATCCCTTTAAACATAGGAATAGGAATAATAAAATGGAGATCAGTTTTTTCATAGCGTTTCTAAATAGATTTTTTTTATTTCATTATTTTTTATTGCTGATATAAACTTATAAAAATCAACATATTCATCTACAGGGTATTTTCTGGAATAGATTAGAATTGATTTATAGACAAATAACTGCCTATCTTTTATTTCGTACATCACATCATATCTCCCATATTTAGATATGATTTCTATATTGTCCGGAGCTTTTGTTAAATCCTTATCAGAAAAAGAATATACAGCACCATCTTTATAAAATTCAGGATAATCTAATTGAACTCCTGATACCCTTTTATCCGGCGATTCGTAAGAAGTTATTTCTATCGGGAATGGTGTTATTACTAAATTCTTCCCATATTCCTTATATAGATTATGGACTTTACAATCTGCATTCAGGGTTATTTTAGAGCTGTCCCTATCCTCTACAATAAATTTAAAATCAGACAGGTCATAAGACCCTGAAAGTATATTGTTTCTGATGTATTTATCTACTATATTTTTATTTACTTCCGATGTAAGATAAAGAGAATGCTCATAATTATATCCACGTTCTTCGACTTTAAGTTTTACATCCGATGTCATCATATTTACCTTAAAATTCCTGTTGCACAATACCTTCTCCGTTGTGAGTGGTGGAATATTTATCAGGTGACTGTTATTTTCGTCTACTAATAAAGCTTTACGTCCTTGTGTAAAAGTTCCCATATAACCGAATGGCGTATTTTTGGATGTACATTCCAAAAAGATTGTATCATTAGCCAGAGGAACAGTTAATATAACATGATTAAAAGCCTGAGATGGAAAAGCTTCATCAATATCAATCACTTTGTCTCCGGCTTGGATAAGTGTGTAATACGATTTGATTCCGATAAATTTCAGCATCGACAACATATAATTGGTCAGAGCCTTACAGTCTCCGTATTTGTTTGTACAGACGTAACTGGCAGGATAAGTCTGTAGTCCACCAATATTAATACTAACATTAATGTACCGGGTATAGTCTTGTAAATACTTATATAGAATTTTTACTTTGTCAATATCGTTATTAGCACTTGATATTAAGTTTTTTATTTTCCCTTGTTCTGCCTCAGTTAGTTTGTCCCGATCTTTGTTTAATCTGAAAATCCAGTTACCAAAACTTTGCCAACTCTCGGTTGAACCTTGTATTCCGTATTTGTAAGTAAGAGGAATAACGGTTATTAAAGGAGCATTAAAGGAATTAACAAGACTATTCCTTTCGCGAGGATTAGAAGTATAACTGTAATTCCATGTATATTTTATAATATTTTCGACTGTATCAATCAATGGCGGGTCTGTATTCTCCTGCTTCCATTTTATTGGCCTGTCTAGAGTAGTTTCCAGCACTATTTTACCATTCTTTACAGATAGCCTCTTGTTTATACAATTTACTCCTGCAACATTGATATATTTAGAAAAAATTCCCTTATACGAATACACTATTCTATATGGATACACATTGTGTTTTAATTCGAATGATTTGGTATAGTCATCTTCATATAATGACATATCTGATATATAACTTTGATCTTTTATATCTTTATTTTTCAGTTTCCGTATTATATTTCCCGACATATCCTCAATCCAAGCATCGCCTATCGATATTTTATCTCCTTTTGAATAAACAATATTTATTTCTGCATCATGATCCCCCATGCGTTCGTTAATCTGTAAAACAACAGTATCCTCTTGTATGAGTTTATCTCCTTTAAGCTGCGTATATGATACATGCTTTATTATCTCACTTGTAGGTGTTTGGCAGATAGCTATATATGGTATTGATAATAGTATTAGTAAGAATGTAAGGCTTTTCATCTATCTTTAAATTAAGAATAAGTGCAAATATATGTAAAGAAATAAAGTGAAGACGTAACGAGTAATGATTTAAAATATGTTTTTGGACATGTTTTTATCCATAAATACTATCTTTGCATGTCAATTTATTGATATAGCGATGGCAAAGAAAAATGTCTATGTAGTATGGAATGGTATAACTCCCGGAATATATTCCACATGGAATGAATGTAAAGCTCAGGTAGATGGATACGACGGGGCAATATACAAATCTTTTCCAACACGAGAAGAGGCAGAAAGAGCATTCAATGACAGTCCGTGGTTATATGTAGGTAAACAAGCCGATAAGAAGAAGAAAACATCTATCCACAATATTCCTGAAATCATAAAAGATAGCTTATCTGTCGATGCCGCTTGTAGCGGAAACCCTGGCTTGTTGGAATATCGTGGAGTATATGTAAAAACCGGAGAAGAGGTATTCAGGCAAGGACCCTTCGAATTAGGAACGAATAATATAGGTGAGTTTCTTGCATTAGTGCATGGTTTAGCTTTGTTAAAACAGAAAAATTATTCGATTCCTATATATTCAGATAGTGCAAATGCAATAAAATGGGTAAAAGAAAAAAAGTGTAAAACTAAGCTAGAACAAGTTCCAGAAAATAAATCTCTTTTTTATATGATAGAACGAGCGGAAAAGTGGCTAAAGGAAAACACCTATTCAACACAGATCATAAAATGGAAAACGGACAAGTGGGGAGAAATCCCTGCTGATTTTGGACGGAAATGACGTTTCCTTAAAAACTCATTTGTGAAATTTTATCAGTAATTTTGTTTCGGATTAACTAGAATAAATAATCATGACAACTCTTGAAAAAGCTATAGCCTTATTACCAACCAAAGGTTATTTAAATATGAATATTCCCAAAGAATTAAATCTTGTTGATGAAATAAACCGTATGCGTAAAGAAAAAAACGCAATTATTTTGGCGCATTATTATCAGACAGGTGATATTCAGGATATATCCGATTTCCTTGGCGACAGCTTACAATTAGCCCGTGCTGCTGAAAAGACGGATGCTGATATGATTGTATTTTGTGGCGTACATTTCATGGCAGAGACAGCCAAAATATTAAATCCTACAAAGAAAGTCGTTTTGCCGGATTTATTAGCAGGTTGTTCTTTAGCTGATTCGTGCTCCGGAGAAGGTTTACGTGAGTTAAAGAAGCAGCATCCGAATGCAATTGTAGTTAGTTATATAAATTGTGACTCCGGCGTAAAAGCAGAAAGTGATATCATAGTAACATCCTCAAACGCCGAACATATAATAAATTCGCTACCGGAAGAACAGGAAATTATTTTTGCTCCTGATAGAAATCTGGGACGATATATCAATCAAGTTACAGGACGAAATATGATACTATGGGATGGAGCATGTATTGTACATGAAGCTTTCTCTTTAGAACGGATTGCAGAACAAATGCTGAAATACCCTAAAGCAAAGTTAATAGCTCATCCGGAAGCCCAGAAGCCGGTATTGCAGGTTGCAGACTATATTGGCTCTACAGCAAATCTGCTTAATTATGTAGTTGATAATGATAGCCAGGAGTTTATTGTAGCTACAGAAGAAGGTATATTACATGAAATGCGTAAACGGGCACCGGGTAAGATGCTTATTCCGGCTCTTACAATTGATGAAAAATGTAATTGTAGCGAGTGTCATTTTATGAAACTTAATACGATAGAGAAGCTTTATTTATGTATGAAATACGAGCTTCCTGAGATATTGATGGACGAAGATATCCGATTGAAGGCTTTACGCCCGATCAATAAGATGCTGGAATTGTCAAAAGCTATAAAATAATAAATATCAATGATATATACAGATGTATTAGTGATCGGATCAGGCATCTCCGGTCTGTCTTATGCTTTGAAAATTGCATTGCAAAGGCCTGAAACTAAGATAACTATTATCACCAAATCAGACGATGAAGAGTCTAACACAAAATATGCTCAGGGTGGGGTAGCTGTTGTCACTGATTTTACAAAAGATAGTTTCGAAAAGCATATCGAAGACACCTTACGTGCAGGTGACGGTATGTGTAAGCGAGAAGCTGTAGAAGTTGTTGTAAAAGAGGGACCGGAGCGTATAAAGGAAATAGCAGAGTGGGGGGCTAATTTTGATAAAAACGAGTACCAGGCGTACGACCTCGGACGCGAAGGAGGACATACCGAAAACAGGGTCGTTCACTACAAAGACATTACAGGAGCCGAAATAGAAAGAGCTTTATTGAGTGCTGTGAAGCATCTTGATAATATAGAACTGTTGAATCACCATTATGTAATCGACCTGATTACAGAGCATCATGTGCCGGGAGAGTCTTTTGACAAGTATAATCTGAACTGTTATGGTGCTTATATAATGGATATAAAGAGCCATCGCATAAAGAAAATGTCCGCAAAGATAACCTTGATGGCTACAGGTGGCTGCGGACATGTTTATAAAAATACAACGAATCCCATAATTGCTACAGGCGACGGAATAGGGCTTGCTCATCGGGCGAAAGCAAAGATTAGCAATATGCAGTTTATTCAGTTTCATCCCACGGCATTCTATAGTACCAAATCCGGGCAATTATCATTAATATCAGAAGCGGTGAGAGGATTTGGCGCTAAATTGCGCACAGCATCGGGTGAACCGTTTATGCATAAGTATGATGAACGGGAAGAATTGGCTTCGCGTGATATTGTGGCTCGTGCTATAGACAGCGAAATGAAATTGCGAGGAGATGATTATGTTTGCCTCGATTGTCGCCATCTTAATCATCGCAAATTCTTAGAGCATTTTCCGAATATATACAAGCAATGTAAAGATGATGGATTGGATATGTTCCATGATCTTATTCCTGTTGTACCTGCCAGTCATTACCTATGTGGAGGCATCGATGTTGATTTATTCGGACAAAGTACAATCAAAAACATGTTTGCAGTGGGGGAATGCTCCAATACCGGTCTGCATGGTGCTAACAGGTTAGCTTCAAACTCTTTATTAGAAGCTTTAGTGTTTGCTCATCGGGCTGCGTTAAAAACACTTGAACGATTAAATGAAGATAGTTTCAATTACTATCAGTTGCACAAAATACCGGAATGGAACCAAGAAGGCATGAAGGTGAATGAAGAAATGGTGCTTCTTAACTATTTACGTAAGGAACTACAAACTTTGATGAGCGACCTCGTGGGTATAGTTCGTAGTAATGCTCGCTTAAGATTGGCAAAACAGAAAGAAGAAGAAATATATAAATCAGTGAAAGAAATATATAACTTCTCCATTTTGTCCCCTCAATTATCGGAATTAAGAAATTTAGTAAGTGTCGCCTTTCTTATTATATCTCAAAGTTTAGAGCAAAAGGAAAATAAAGGCACATTTTATAATAAAGATTTAGATGAAAAAGAATAGACCTGTATACGTAACTGACGAACGGTTATATCATTTTATAGATGAAGCCATCAAAGAAGATATCGGAGATGGTGATCATTCCACGTTGGCTAGTATTCCTGCTGATTTACAACATAAAGCCCGATTGCTGGTAAAACATGATTGCATCTTAGCCGGAGTAGACCTGGCTCAGGAAATATTCCATTATTATGATAAAAACTTAAATATAGAAGTCTTTAAAAACGACGGAGATAAGGTCGAAGAGGGAGACATTGCTTTTACTGTGTCCGGTTCGGCCCGCTCTATCCTTACAATGGAACGGTTAGTGCTTAACTGTATGCAACGGATGAGCGGCATAGCTACCTATACACACGAAATGGTAGATTTACTTAAGGATACTAATACCAGAATATTAGATACCCGAAAAACCTCACCTATATTTCGCATGTGTGAGAAGTGGGCTGTTTATATTGGTGGGGGTAAGAATCATCGTTATGGACTCTTTGATATGATTATGCTGAAAGACAATCACAATGATTATGCAGGAGGAATAACCAATGCTGTGGAATCTACTGTCAAGTACTTGAAAGAAAAAAAGAAAAGCCTGCAAATAGAAGTTGAAACCCGTAATCTGGATGAAGTAAAAGAAGCTTTGGCTACAAATGCCGTTGATGTGATCATGCTTGATAACATGTCTTTATACGAAATGACTGCCGCTGTCCAACTTATTAATGGAGCAGTAAAAATAGAAGCTTCGGGTGGAATAACTAAAGAAACAGTGCATGATATAGCCAAGACCGGAGTTGATTATATTTCATCAGGAGCAATTATTTATTCTGCCCCCAATATCGACCTCAGCCTGAAAGCTTTTTGAGTGATTTACACCAATAAGAAATAGTTAGTAAACAACTATCTTTCTTCAGATAAAACCTGTTGCTTCTTAATATTTAAAGTCTTATGATTGACAATAGAAAAGGCAGTTTTAGTAACTGTTCTTTTTTACTTGCCAGATTATCCCTAACTTTGCAAATCTTAATCCAATCATCTTATGAAACTAGCTAAGCTTACAATATTAATTATTTCCATTTTATCAATTTCGTTAGCATCATGTATCAAGGAAGAGGGGGCATATAGGGAAGCCGATATAGAGAGTTTCATTCTACCCGCCGATATAATGCAGACCTCTACTGTTGTAAATCACAAAGACAACAATAGAGTTGTTGTTACAGTTTATGATACCGCTGGTATGAAAAATGCAATAATAAAGCCAGAAATAGTAATCTCTTCCGGAGCGGAAATAAGCCCTGCTTCGGGCGTAGAAGTTCAATTAGAAAACTATCAGGCATCCTATGTTGTAACAGCTCAAAGTGGTAGTAAAAAAGTTTATACTATTACTTTAAAAAAAGATAAACCTCTTGAGTATAATTTCGAAAGTTGGTATGAAGTATCTAATCCTAAAGGAACTAGAATTTATGATATGCTCTCCGATGAATTATGGTGCAATGCTAATAAAGGAGTAGCTATAGTGTACCGAGATAACACTCCTTTTCCTACCAGACGAACAACTGATAGCCACAGTGGAAAATATGGAATATTATTAGAAACTGTATTTGGAAACCGGAGTATCCTCCATATTATGGATATTCCCCTCTATGCAGGATCTGCTTTCAGAGGTGTCTTTGAAACAAATATGTCCAATCCTGTAACATCCGCTAAATTTGGACAGAATCACGCAAAAAATACCGGTAAGCCAATTCGATTTACAGGCTGGTACAAATACAAATCCGGAGAATATTATCAAACCTGTACTGTTATTGATAAGCCTAAAAAACACAATGAGGTAGACACCATTCCCGGGAAAAAAGATGAATTGGATATATATGCTGTTATGTTCAAAGTTCCACAGGGGAATGATGGCAAAAAAGTTTATCTTACAGCAGAAGATGTATTAACTTCTGAACGCTTGATTGCCACAGCAATAATAGCTGATAGAACAGAGAAAGATGATTGGACGAAATTTGATATACCATTCATTTATACCGAAGATATAGATTATTCTCAGTTCGATTATAAATTGGCAATAGTCTTGTCTTCCAGCAAACGCGGTGCATTTTATGAAGGTGCTATAGGAAGTCTTCTTGTCGTTGACGAAATAGAGATAGTAACTGAGCCCATTAACTAAATAATTAACACGGACAGATTATGCAATTATATAAAAAAATAGTTTGGAGCATTATTCTTTGTATCTCTACAACAGGAATAAAAGCCCAAACGGATATTGGATATTTTTCACACAAAATAGTAGCAGGATACAATATTGGAGCTACATTACCCAATAATCTCCCTAGAGAAGTACGCTCTATAGATGCTTACTGGCCGCAATTTACTCCTCAATTAGGGTATAATGTTTCATATCGTTTTGCAGAAAGGTGGTCGACAGAAAGCGGTATTGCCTTAGACTTAAAAGGCATGGGGGTACGAGATAAAGTTAAGTATATGTATACTGACGTGAATATGGATGGAAACAATATTAAAGGTTATTTCACCGGACGCAACGAAACCGAAGTTAAAATTACGTACGTAACTGTTCCAATACGTATTTCTTATCATTTAAATGATACATGGTGCTTAAAACTTGGAGCCTATGCATCGTATCGTTACAGCTCTGAGTTTTCCGGAACAGTTTGGAATGGTTATTTAAGAAAAACAGAAGATAAAGACATTATTAACAGTGAATTGATAAACATTGAGGAAAAAGATGTTGCTGTTTTCAATTTTGGAAAGGAACTGAGAACTTTCGATTTTGGACTTTCTACAGGATTCGAACATCGGTTTAACAAAAAGTTCGGTATATATACCGAAGCCACTTACAGTTTCACACCAATCTTTCCGAAGAGTTTTGCGGGAGTAGATATGGAAATGCGAAATATATACATAACAGTAGGCATGACTTATAAGATATAAGAGAATAGCAGAGGGGGATGTTGTCCCCCTCGTTTATTTTGATGTTCTTCAAATTAAATCAACTTAGCCTATTCTCAAGAAATTGCCATTTGCATCGAACTCTAATTCAATTAAGAAACCGACAAGAAATTGAGAGAGAACTTAAAATAATATAAAGAAAAAACAAGCCTTTGATTGCATCTGCTCTTTTTATTATTTTTGTATAAGAGACACTTAAATATAACCAATGATAAAAACTCAATTACCCCCTCGTCGCGAAGGACAAAAGAATGTATTAAGATTAACTTGTGAACCACTGAAAACTGTACGTGTCGGGATGATAGGTTTGGGTGTGAGAGCCACAAAGGCAATCAATCGTTTTATGTACTTGGATGGTGTCAAAATCAAGGCGTTATGTGATATTATACCTTCAAATATAGAACATTCCCAGAGCATCTTATTTAATTATAATCACAAAAAAGCTGACGAATATACTGATAAAGAGGGGTGGAAACTGCTCTGCCAAAGGCCAGATATTGATCTTGTTTATATTAGCACAGACTGGTTAACTCATGCTCCGATGGCTGTATATGCCATGCAACATGGAAAGCATGTCGCATTGGAAGTTCCTGCTGCAACTACATTAGCAGAATGTTGGCAACTGGTCGATACAGCCGAACAAACCCAAAGACACTGTATGATGCTTGAAAATTGTTGTTACGATTCATTTGAACTTAACACCCTTCATATGGCACAACAAGGAGTTTTTGGAGAGATATTACATGTCGAGGGTGCATACATACATGATCTTAGGGAAAGAGTATTATCAAATGAGTTTGGGAAAAGGCATCCTTCCAACTGGCAAACTATGTACAATGTACAACATACAGGTAATCCTTATCCGACACATGGTCTCGGTCCTGTTTGTCAATTATTGAATATCCATAGGGGAGATAAAATGAACTATCTGGTATCAATGTCTACCAAACAATATGGAATGAAACAATATGCTCAAGAAAAGTTTGGCCCGGATTCCTTGGAAGCATCGTTGGATTATAGGCTTGGCGATATGAACAGTACCCTTATCAGAACGCAAAAAGGAAAAACCATACTGGTGCAGCATAATATTTCCAATCCACGCCCATATACCCGCATACATCTGATAAACGGATCCAATGGCTATGCACAAAAATATCCTGTAGAAAGAATAGCTTTGTATCCTGATTCGGAGAATGTATTGAATGAAAAACAAATGTCAGAGTTATTACAAAAATACGAACATCCGTTTTTAAAGAAAATGGGTAGGAAAGCAATCGAAATCTGTGGAGAAAGAGCCCGCGACTTTTTAATGGATTATAGATTAATTTATTGTTTGCAAAATGGATTGCCACTCGATCAGGATGTTTATGATGCTGTTGAATGGTCTTGTTTGGTAGAACTCACCGAAATGTCAGTATTGAATGGCTCTATGCCTGTTGAAATCCCCGATTTTACAAGAGGCGACTGGGATAAAGTTCAGGAGCTTAGTTTCGCAGAATAATCTTTCATAAATAGAATAAAGAAGGAGCTAATATTTAGCTCCTTTACTTTGTTTTATTTTCCTTTTAAAAGCTCTTCCACAGCCCGCTCCAGTTGCAAGTCTTTCCCTGCTAAAGCAGACGCCGGATCGTTGTAAATTTCTATATCCGGTTGAAGTTCCTGATTTTCGAGGTACTGACCACGCATATCCTTTACAGCTACCTGAGGAATACCAAAGACAATACTCGAATCTATCTGAGATTCCCACCATACAGCGGTCATGGTACCCGGGATAGGAGTTCCGATAAGCTTACCTATTTTCAGTTCCTTATATAACCAAGGGAATCCATGTGCATTTGAATAATTATCTTCACAAACCAATACTGCCGAAGGTTTTGTCCACTTATTGTACGGATCGCTACCGATATACTGTCCCCGAGGCTCAAATCGTTGATATTCTTTACCACTCAATAAAGTAACCAGATCGTCATGCAGCCATCCACCACCGTTGTGACGTGTATCTATAATTACAGCATCCTTATTGCGACAACGCCCCAATAATTCCGAATATACTTCACGGAAGCTTTGACTATCCATACCGCGTACATGCACATAGCCAATGCGCCCATTGGATAATTTATCCACCATTAAGCGGCGTTGTTCTATCCAGCGTTTATACAGAAGATAGTTTTGTTCGCCATACGATATTGGCTTTATCCACTCTTCTTGTTCTGTGCCCGATTCTGACGTTTTAAAAGTTAGTAATACTTTTTTCCCGGCTTTACCTGCAAGTAATGGGTAGTAATCTTTTCCTTTTTCAATTGCTTTACCGTCTATTTTAAGGATGATACTTCCTACATTTATTTTTGTGTTGGCGGTTGTCAAAGGACCTTGATTTATTATTTCTTTAATCTTTAATCCATCTTCTTTATATTCATTGTCATAAAATGCGCCTAAGGAAGCAGTAGGCATAGAAGATCCCGATGTAAAATATCTGGCACCCGTATGTGACCCATTCAGCTCTCCTAACATCTCAGAGAGCATCTCAGCAAAGTCATAATTATTGTTGATATGCGGCAGAAATCTCTGATATGTTGTTTTATAATAGTCCCAATCTATTCCATGCAAATCTTTTACATAGAATTTGTCTTTCACTTGTTTCCATGCATGGTCAAAGATATAGCTTCGTTCAGCTTCCGGCTGATATTCAAATTGAGCATTTATTGCAATAGGTGTCACTTTCCCATCTTCCATATTGATTTTCTTAATCTGTCCACCACCCAGCATAATTATATTCTTACCAATACTATCTGTATTTAATTTGCCTGCTCCTGATGATTTTACTAATATTTTAGATGATTTGTCTTTTAGGTCGTACACCCATAAATCATAATCTTTCTCGAATCTCGTTAAGTAATATAATTTATCACCTTTTTCATTTAATATGGCATCAGCCAGAGAAGATGAATTAGGGGTAAGACGAATTACCCAGTCTTTTCTATTATCCAGATTGAATATTAAAGGTTTTACTTCTTTCTTTTTATCAGTATCTGATTTATCATCTTTCTTATTTTTCTTACCCTTTACACCTTTTTCGTCTTCGGATTTTTTATTTTTCTTTTCCAGCTCTTCCAACAAAGCCAATTCTTCTTTGTTCATTCTGAACTTGTCATAAGCTTCTCTGTCGAAGAACATAATATAAGCATCCATATATGAACCCCAACTGCCATGACTTCTATATCCGGCCTGATCTGAAAACCAAAGCATTGCTTTTCCATCCAAAGCAAAGCTACCATTAGCATCAGTATAACCGCTTTCTGTCAGATTGGTAAGTTCTCCGCTTCCATCAGCTTTTATTAAAGCTACGTCTACATTATTCCATCCACCGATACCTATATATTTGGTCAGTAACCATTTGCTATCTGGCGACCATTTAAACCATTGATCCCCGTCTGCATACGAATAGTTATATTTACCATCCAAAATTATTCTCGTAGCCTTATCTTTTATATTTAATACCCGAATAGTCGTTCTGTCCTCCAAGTATGCAATTTCTTTTCCATCAGGAGAATATACCGGCTGGAACGATGCTAATGTAGAATTAGTTAACTGTTCCTCTTTAAATTCCTGAGCATACAGAAAAGAGTTATCATCCTTTCTAGTCAGGGATGTCTGATATATATTCCATAAACCATTCCTTTCAGAAGCGTAAACAATAGAACGTCCGTCAGGGCTAAAAGATGCATCGCGTTCTTGTTCCGGAGTATTTGTTATACGCCGGGTTGTACCATACTCTACAGATGCGACAAATATATCTCCACGAATAATGAAAACGATTTCTTTGCCATTAGGAGATACAGACATTTCTCCTGCTCCGGATGAGAAATTGATGTATTTGAGTTTATTTTCCTGATTATCTGTAATGATCTGAATATCTACCTTTTTAGGTTGCTGCCCTTTATCCATCACATATATTTCCCCGTCATAAGAAAAACATAAGGTCTCTTGCTTACTCGACGTCAGAAATCGTACTGGATTATTTTTAAAGTTAGTAAGCTTCATTCCCTTAGAAGAATCAATTCCCCTTTTATACACGTTGAAAGAGCCGTCTTCTTCACTCAGGTAATAATAGTCTTGTCCATTAGCCGCCCAAACTGGATTCCGATCTTCACCTTTAAACGAAGTAAGTTTTTTATATGCTTTGCCTGCACCCAGTTCGCATATCCAGATATCGCGTGTGATAGACGACTGGTGATGCTTGCGCCAAGGATCTTCATACCCTTTTTTGTCGTGATACAGAATTTTCTTTCCGGTAGGATCAATAGACATATCTTCCATTGTCAATGAAGAAAATAATGATGGTTGTCCGCCTGAAATACTTATCATATATACTTGCGGATATAGCGAAGATGGAAATTCTCCGTCTTCGCTATCAGGAAGAATACTTGCCTGATATAATATATGTTCAGCATCTTTAAAAATAACAGGATATTCGTTTGCAGCATGTGTTGTTAGTCGCTTAGGAATACCACCTTCCGAAGACATGATGAAGACATCGAACCCTCCCTCCCGGTCTGAAGCAAAAGCTATACTTTTTCCGTCGGGAGACCATACCGGCCGAGTATCATGTCCCGGATGTGTTGTTAGCTGCAATGCCCGTCCTCCGGCAGCAGAGACTTTATAAATATCTCCTTTGTAACAAAATGCAATCTGACTGCCATCAGGTGATATAGCACTATAGCGTAGCCACAAAGGGGGATTTTGCGCCTTTATCCCACTTAAACAAAACAGAAAAAAGACAATCAATAAATAGTTTCTCATAATAAGTTTATATTAATTAGATAGATACCTTGATTTCCAAATTTCAAATATAGTGATATACTGACTTATATGGTATAAAAAACGGAGAAAGTTATACAAAGTATATCGATCTCCGTTTGTTCATTGTATATCTTACAGTTCTATATTAAATTATTTACTTTATCAATAATTATCTGAGGTTCGATATCCATACATTCGTAGATATTCGGATTAACACATGGTATTTCTCCCCAGAAAGAACAAGGCCTGCAACTTAACTGCTTCTGAACAGCATGTTCTTCTTTTTCATTAACAGGATAAAATCCCAGACGAGGATCTCCCGGCCCCCATATTGAAACGACAGGTGTTCCTACAAATGCAGCTAAATGCATATTAGCAGAGTCCATAGATACGACCGTTTTACAAGCAGAAATTATAGAGATTTCCTCGTCAAATGATAATTTATTTATTAAAGACTTAATTCCGGGATAACGTTCTTTCCATTCATCTGCTTTATGCTTTTCTTGCTCGCCTCCACCAAGTATAACAATTTGTACATCTTCTCGATGATTATGGTAATATTCAATAACCTTTTCCATTTTATCCAAAGGATACATCTTCGCATTGATCCGGGAAAAAGGAGCAATTCCTATCAAAGTTCCCGTACTGTCTAATCCTACTGATTGCAAAACTCTATTTTGCCGTTCAGGAGCAGTGTAATATGAAAGGTCAAATTCATTATTCAGATTATAATAATCTAGCCGAGATAAGATGCTGATATACATTTTAAATAATGTAAGATCATCTTTATTCTGTAATCTTTTCTTTGATAAAAAATCTGAAAAATCTATCCTTGTAACCTTACTTCCTTTTGCTGATAAAATTTTATCTAATTGAACATCAAATGTCCCATCTTGTAAAATAGCTACTTTATCATATTTTTTTGAGAAAAAAAACTTAGCTAACAGCTTATATCGATGGTATAGGTGAACCAACCCCCTTAAAGGAATATTCTGTTTTCTGTATACCATAGGATAAAGCGAAATATTGGAAGGCATTTGCTTAAAAATCCCGGAAAATTTGGGATTAGTCAATACTGTAAATTCGTCTTCGGGATATTGCTTCGCCAAAGAATTCAGTATCGGAAGCAAGATCAACACATCTCCTATCTGAGAATATCTTACAATAAGGGTTTTTGCCATATTCAATTATTCATTAAATATTTTTCAGCTTCAAAATACGCAGTTTTAAAATGATATCCATTTTCGAGTTTCTTACTTATTTCTATGGCATTGTTCTTCATTACATCATACTCTTCTTGAGATATTTTGGGGAGAATTTCATCGAGCTGATTTAACGAATCAACACAGATGCCTACATTATTTTCTCTTACAAAGTCGGCAAATGCGGCTTGCGACCATGATATAACAGGAATATGACATCTCATGTATGTACATGGTTTATGCGAAGTTGTCAATTTTAAATATTCACCATATGCTCCATCTATTTCCCAAATGGAATTACCATACCAAACCAAGCCCCAATCGCCTGTCGTTGTTTTTATTATATCATCGGTAGGAACAAAACCTACTCCATGAATTTTATCGTCATTTATAAGCTGCCCTTCCGAAAACTTTGTACCATAAATAGTATATTTATAGTTTTGTGGTGGATATTCTTTATCCAACATATACATAAAATCGTGTAACCCAGGTTTTAAATTCCCGGCATAAATTACTTCGATAGGATTTGAAAGTTTTGTTTTCTCAATAGGTTCTGTATCAGGCGAATCTGATAACACATCCCATAAATGAAATATACCGATAGGCATTTTATAATCCTGATCCTGTAACTCTTGTTTCATCTGTTTGTTGACAACAAGCAAATAGTTATTCTTCGACAATTTCTTTTTTTCCTGTTTCCGCGTTACTCTTTTTCTCCGATAATACCCAAAATCGTAGATTAGAGTAATTAGTTTAGCACCTTTGAAGTGTGCAATATTGCATATAAATGAATAATATTTCTTGAAAGGGTAGAAGAGTACCAGATTATCGCCTTTCTTCAGATTCCATAATCCCACTATCACGCTACGCAACGTATATAAAAATCCAAGTATTTTATTTTTCGTAAAAGTAGGTTGACAGCCGATGTTAAGAAATCCCATATCGTCCATAATACGTTCCATATCTCTCTTGCCCTTTGTTCCTCCATTAGAAAGTCCCGGATAGTTTTTTGATATATATACTCTTCGCATCCTGTTCTATGTATATTGATTTTTTAAGAAACAAAGTTAAAGAAATAAACTCAATGAAGATACTGTATTCATCAGATTTGTTAACCTTATAAAAAGAAGAGGTTTACCCATTTAGGGTAAACCTCCTTATATAATATAACTCTTTGTCTGATTAATTATTCTCAGGTCTTAGCTTTCTAACCACAGCACCTGTGCGCCACATTTCACTTTCGCGAAGAGCTTTCAACTCTTCCTCTAGTTTTTCACGGTAATCAGGTTTTGAATTCGTGTCGATAGAGCGTTGTGCCTCATTACCATTAGCTACTTCCGAATATAATTTGGCAAAAACGGGTTTCGTAGCATCGTGGAAAGGAGTCATCCAATCAAGTGCACCACGTTGTGCTGTTGTAGAGCAGTTGGCATACATCCAATCCATTCCCTTTTCAGCAAACAATGGCATCAAAGACTGAGTAAGCTCTTCTACCGTTTCGTTGAATGCTTCCGACGGAGAGTGTCCGTTTTCACGCAACACTTCATACTGCGCCAAAAGAATTCCCTGAATTGCTCCCATCAGTGTACCACGTTCTCCTGTGAGGTCAGAATACACCTCACGTTTGAAATTTGTTTCAAACAAATATCCTGAACCTACACCGATACCCAACGAAACAGTTCTTTCGAATGCACGTCCTGTTGCATCTTGGAAAATGGCATAACTTGAGTTTAGGCCACGTCCTTCAAGGAACATACGGCGAAGGCTAGTACCCGAACCTTTAGGGGCAACAAGAATAACGTCAATATCAGCCGGAGGAATTATACCTGTACGTTCCTTGTATGTGATACCAAATCCGTGAGAGAAATATAAAGCTTTACCTGCTGTAAGATATGGTTTCAGGCGAGGCCATACTTCTATCTGAGCGGCATCGGATAGTAAATACTGAATAATAGTTCCTTTTTTAGCAGCTTCTTCAATATCGAAAAGTGTTTCTCCCGGAACCCAACCGTCAGCAATAGCCTTATCCCATGTTTTGCCACCTTTACGTTGGCCAATAATAACATTAAATCCATTGTCGCGAAGATTCAATGCCTGCCCAGGGCCTTGTACTCCATATCCAATTACAGCAATTGTTTCATTTTTTAATACCTCTCTTGCTTTTTCCAACGGAAATTCTTCACGAGTAACTACATTTTCTACTACTCCTCCAAAATTCATTTCTGCCATTTTATTCTTCTTTTATTGATTTTAAAATAAGTATTATAATTAATTTATTTCCATATTATTCTCGTAGAGCAAACATTTACATCTCCGGATCTCATTTCCAGGATAAAAGTATAGTCTGCCTCCTCTCGTTTAAATATATCTATCTTCGTTCCATAATGACCTTCCGAGATATAGTTAATTTCTATACGACGGATTTCTTTTTCTTTAAACATGTCAATATCAAATACATCTACAAAGTGTTCAATATATTTCATACTATTGAGATGTTTATTGATATCTACATCGCTATATTTCACTATAAAGTCTGAAGCCTGTTCATAATTATCTTTCAATGCCGGAATCTTTGTTAAACCTTCTATCGGGTTCGCTTTTTCTGTTATATATCCAAATAAACCATCCAATTCCAATACATTCGTTGGTTTCCTTTCTTTAAGATCAATAGAGGCCCAAAGAGACTTGGCATAACCAATTTCTTTACCACTTTCATCTTCAAAAGCAAAATAACGCTCAGTAAACAATCTGTTTACACTGGCTACCCATGTCTTGATAATCATAATTGTGTCATTCTTAGGATATTCAAAAATCTCAATAGCCATACGCGATAATACCCATACTCTTTGCATTGAAGTCATCGATGAATATCCAAATCCACGTTCTTCAGCATGTTTTGTTGCCGCCTGCAACATAAATCCTCCAATCATAGGGAGGGTAGCTTTTCCTCTAAAGTCTGTTAAATAAGCATCTACGGTAAATTCGTATTCACCTATTTTTTCCATCATTATCTTATTCTTTAGGTTTATATTGTTTATCTAATTCGGAGAGCATATCACTCAAACGCTCTATTTTTGATTTGGTAATAGCAACACGCCCTGAACGAATAAATTGTAGGACACCTATAGTTTTACTTAATTCTTCAAACAAATTTTGTGTCTCCTGATAATGTCCCGTCTTTTCCAAAACTACACTATTTTCGTTTATATCCAAAATACGGGCATTATATTTACGAATAAGACCTTCAACTGATTCTATTTTCAAAAAATCCGGAGTAGATAACTTATATAATGCTATTTCCTGATGTATAAGTTCGTCATTTGTATTGTAATAGGATTTCAGGACATCTACACGCTTGTCAATTTGAAGAACAACCTTCTTTATCATATCTTCGTCACAATAAACTGTAACGGTAAATTTATGTATTCCTTCCAGTGCCGATGGAGACACTGATAAAGTTTCTATATTCAATTGGCGACGTGTAAAAACAGATGTTACCTGACTCAACAAACCGACTGTGTTTTCTGAAAATATAGTTACTGTATATAATGTTTTATCTTCCATAATATTCGTTTTTTATTCGTTCCCTAACAATATATTGGTAACACAAGTACCAGCAGGTACCATCGGATATACCATACCCTTTGTTTCCACTTGCACATCAAGCAAATAAGATCCTTTATAATTTAACATTTCGGCAATAGAGGTATCCAAATCTTCTCGCCTTTCTACCTTCTTAGCCCGAATATTATAAGCTTCGGCTATTTTTACAAAATCAGGGTTAATCATTACTGTCTCTGAATATCTTTCTTCAAAAAATAATTCCTGCCATTGGCGAACCATTCCCAAAAAATGATTATTCAGTATTATTATTTTGATATCTACGTTGTATTGCATGATAGTACCTAGTTCCTGAATGGTCATTTGCATGCCTCCATCGCCTACAAAAAGACATATTGTACGATCAGGGGCTCCATATTTAGCACCTATGGCAGCAGGCAGGCCAAATCCCATTGTACCCAAACCGCCAGATGTAACAACGCTGCGACTACGGGAATATTTGAAATAGCGAACTCCCATCATCTGATGCTGTCCTACATCTGTTACTAAGACGGCATCATTGTTAGTTGCTTCCGAAATCTTATTGATAACTTCCCCCATTTTCAGTTGACCTGATTGCGGATATAGTTCGCTTACTATAACAGCATCATATTCTTTTTTATAACAAGCCTTAAATTCTTCTAACCAATCGGGGTAATCTTTATTTTCCAATAATTCAGTCACTGCCGGTAGTGAATCTTTTACATCTCCCAATACACGAGCTGTAACGAGGACATTTTTATTAATTTCAGCTTTATCTATATCGAAATGAATAACCTTCGCTTGTTTGGCATAAGTTTTCAAATCTCCGGTTACACGATCATCGAAACGCATTCCGATGGCTATGAGTACATCGCAATCATTTGTTTTCAGATTAGGTCCAATGTTACCATGCATTCCCAACATTCCAATATGTAACGGATGATTTGATGGAATAGCAGAAAGCCCTAATACTGTTGAAGCAGCAGGAATACCTGATTTCTCAAGAAAAGAGAGTAATTCTTTTTCGGCATTTCCAAGTATAACTCCCTGTCCAACAAGGGCTAATGGCTTTTTTGCTTCGTTTATAATCTTTGCAGCAATCTCTATCTCACTTACTCTAACTTGTGGTTTTGGTTGATAACTGCGAATAAAATCTACCTTTTTATACTCGTAATTCTCTAACTTGCCGAATTGCGCATCTTTAGCTATATCAAGAATAACTGGTCCCGGACGACCGGTTGAAGCTATGTAAAAAGCCCTTGCAACCGCCCAAGGAATATCTTCAGCGCGACGGATTTGATAAGCCCATTTAGTTATAGGTTGGGTAATGCCTACAACATCGGCTTCTTGAAAAGCATCGCTTCCCAGTAAGGAAGACGCAACCTGACCGGAAATAACAACAAGTGGTGTACTATCTATCATAGCATCAGCAATACCTGTTACCGTATTAGTAGCACCCGGGCCAGATGTTACGAGAGCAACTCCGGTTTTTCCCGATGTCCGGGCATATCCTTGCGCTGCATGAGTTGCACCTTGTTCATGGCGGACAAGAACATGGTTTATCTTATCTTTATAGTCATATAAACAATCGAATACGGGCATTATAGCACCTCCCGGATATCCGAAAATAGTGTCTACTCCTTCATTAATCAACGATTGGATAAGAGCTTCGCTTCCTGTTATTTCTTTCATAACTGTATAATGCTTTTTGTTTATTATTCTATTATCCTGATTCCTCCCAAATCTGCAGAACTTACCATACTGGCATAGGCTTTCAGCGCTTTTGACACATTGCGTTCCCTATTTGGTTTGAATGCTAACTTACCTTTGGATAATTCTTGCAGGCGACGAGCCTCCAGTTCATCATCCGATAGCTTTACATTAATTGAACGGTTAGGGATATCTATTTCAATGATATCACCATCTTTTACCAACCCAATAGCTCCGCCTGATGCAGCTTCCGGAGAAACATGCCCGATAGAGAGCCCTGAAGTACCTCCCGAAAAACGTCCATCTGTAATAAGAGCACATTCTTTTCCTAAATGCTTGGATTTGATATATGAAGTGGGGTAAAGCATTTCCTGCATTCCCGGCCCACCTTTCGGCCCTTCGTAGGTAATAACAACAACATCGCCGGCAACTACCTTTCCTTTAAGGATACCCTCACATGCTGCATCCTGAGAATGAAATACTTTTGCAGTACCTGAAAATTTGAAAATACTTTCGTCTACTCCGGCTGTTTTTACGACACAACCATTGAGGGCAATATTTCCTTTCAAAATAGCTAAACCACCGTCTTTAGTATAGGCATGTACTATATCCCGTATACATCCGGTCGCTCTATCTATATCCAATGCCGGGTAATAACAGTCTTGCGATCCCATAACCAGATTGAAGTGATTTCCCGGAGCCGATTTATATAATAATTCAGCTTCTTTTGAAGGATTGTCTTTTGTTATACAGTAATTATTTATTGCTTGTACCAATGTCATACCGTCGACACGGCAAACAGAACTATCAATAAGCTTGGCTTTATTCAACTCATTTAAAATTCCCAATATACCACCTGCTCTATTTACATCCTGTATATGATATTTTTGAGTATTAGGTGCAACTTTACACAAACATGGAACTTTGCGCGAAAGCTTATCTATATCGTCCATCGAAAAATCAACTTCTCCTTCCTGAGCAATGGCTAAAAGATGAAGTATTGTATTAGTAGAGCCACCCATTGCTATATCCAATGTCATAGCATTGAGAAATGCTTGTTTTGTCGCTATCTTTCTTGGTAATACAGATTCATCACCGTTTCTGTAATACTTGTAAGCATTTTCCACGATTTGTTTTGCGGCATCTTTAAACAATTTCGAACGGTTAGCATGTGTTGCCACAACAGTCCCATTCCCCGGCAATGCCAATCCTATGGCTTCATTCAAGCAGTTCATCGAGTTGGCTGTAAACATTCCCGAGCATGAACCACATGTAGGACAAGCTGCTCTTTCTATTGCATTGACTTCTTCGTCTGAAACGGTATCATCAGCGGCTTTTATCATTGCATCTATGAGGTCAAGATGCTGATTATCTAATTCCCCGGCTTCCATTGGCCCGCCTGAGACAAATATGGTGGGAATATTTAAACGCATGGTAGCCATCAGCATTCCGGGAGTAATTTTATCACAATTACTGATACATATCATTGCATCTGCTTTATGGGCATTTACCATATATTCCACACTGTCAGCAATCAAGTCTCGCGAGGGTAGGGAGTATAACATTCCATCGTGTCCCATTGCAATTCCATCATCTATGGCAATTGTATTGAATTCGGCGGCAAAACATCCTAAAGCTTCGATCTCTGCTTTAACTTTCTGTCCTATTTCATGTAAGTGAACATGTCCCGGAACGAATTGTGTGAACGAATTCACTATTGCGATCAATGGTTTTCCCATTTGTTCTTCTTTCATGCCATTTGCTCTCCAAAGTGCTCTGGCTCCGGCCATACGCCGACCTTGTGTACTGGTCGAACTTCTTAATTCAAATCCCATATTTCAATACTTTACAAAAAAAGCCTTTCCCATATCTGAGAAAGGCTTATGTTATTTTTTTTATTCCTTAGCTATATCATCTGACTAATATACATACCTTTCTCATTTATTCTGACCGACGAGGAGAATAATATTGAGGACGAGGACATGTAAAAAGCAATTTGTCATTATTTTCACCATTAAAGTGTACACAAAGTTATAAACTTTTTTCTTAAAACAAATTTTATCTGATTTTTTTTAAGTTGTTCAGGAAACTAGTATGATTTAAATTATTCTTTCAAAAGTGAATATCTTATATTATTTTTGCATCTCAAATAAAAATGTACCACATTGAAATTATCAGCATTACAGCAAATTTTCGAAACTCACAAGAATGTTTCGGCAATAGCAAAACTAGTATCTGATCATAAAAACCTTTATATAAAAGGCTTACATGGCTCTTCTACGACAATGATATCTGCTTCATTATTCCATAAAACAGATAACAGTTTTTTATATGTATTGAACGATTTGGAAAGCGCAGGTTATTTTTACCATGACCTGATTCAAATATTGGGAACAAATAATGTTTTCTTCTTCCCGTCGGCATATAAACGAGCTATAAAATATGGTCAGATAGATGCTGCTTACGAGATTCTTCGAACAGAAGTGTTGGGTAAACTACAAGCCGGAGGAGAACATATTATAATTGTTTCCTATCCCGAAGCATTAGCTGAAAAGGTGGTTGCTAAAGATATTTTGGAGAAAAATACAATTCAAATTTCTACCAATGAAGAAATAGACAGGAATTTTGTTTCAGAAATGCTAGACAGTTTCGGTTTCGAATATGTAGATTATGTATATGAACCGGGACAGTATGCCATACGAGGAAGTATTCTCGACGTATTTTCATTCTCCTATGAATTCCCATACCGTATTGACTTTTTTGGTGACGAAGTAGCTACTATCAGGATATTTGACATCGAAACCCAGTTATCGAAAGAGAAATTGGAAAAGATACAGATCATTCCCGATATGCAAAAGTCTGATTTGGAGAGAGAATCTCTGCTTAATCTGATGCCTAGAAATACAATTATCGGTTTTAAAGATTACGGCTGGGCAAAAGATAAGGTTGAAGCCGTATTCAATGATTCTACTATACTTGATAATCCTGAGTACGAAAAGGATATACAGAAAAAGCTGATTTCTATCGATGAGTATTCATCTGTAATAGAACGATTTAATCATATTCATTTTGGAAATAAACCTTCTATTGCAGTTGATGCCACAATAGAATTCAATACTTATCCGCAACCTTCTTTTCATAAAAACTTTGATCTGATTAGCGAAACACTTCATAAATACATAGAACAAAATTTTAAAATATATATTCTCAGCGATAGCCAAAAACAGCAAAAACGTCTGCAAACAATATTTGAAGACAGGAATGATAATATTGACTTCATACCTGTAGACAGGACTTTATCAGAAGGCTTCGTTGATGATACACTCGGAATTTGTTGCTTTACCGATCATCAGATATTCGATCGTTTTCATAAGTATAATCTGAAGTCGGATAGGGTACGATCCGGCAAATTCGCTTTATCCTTAAAAGAATTGCAACAGTTCCAAATAGGTGATTACATCGTGCATGTCGATCATGGAGTGGGGCAGTTCGGAGGTCTTGTACGATCAGATATGAACGGGAAAATGCAGGAATTGATAAAACTCATTTATCTCAACAACGATTCTATTTTTGTATCACTACATGCCCTACATAAAATATCAAAGTACAGAGGAAAAGAAGGAGAGCCTCCACGTATAAATAAATTAGGAACCGGAGCTTGGAATAAAATAAAGGAAAAGGCCAAAAGCAAGGTTAAAGATATAGCGCGTGATCTTATCAAACTATACGCTAAACGCCGGGAGGAAAAAGGTTTTAAATATTCGCCTGACTCTTTTCTGCAACATGAGCTCGAAGCGTCTTTCATCTATGAAGATACGCCTGATCAGACAAAAGCCACTGCTGATGTAAAACAAGATATGGAAAGCAGTAAACCAATGGACCGCCTTATTTGCGGAGATGTCGGTTTCGGAAAAACGGAGGTCGCTATCCGGGCCGCATTTAAAGCTGTTACTGATAATAAACAAGTTGCTGTATTAGTGCCTACTACTGTTCTCGCATACCAACATTATCAGACATTTAAGGAACGGCTGAAAGATTTTCCGTGCCGGGTAGAATATGTCAGCAGAGCACGTACAACAAGCCAAATAAATGAAACACTTAAAGACCTGAAAGAGGGAAAAGTTAGCATTCTTATCGGTACACACCGGATAGTCAGCAAAGATGTGCAGTTTAAGGACTTAGGGCTTTTGATTATAGACGAAGAACAAAAATTTGGAGTTGCAGTAAAAGATAAATTGAAGCAATTGAAATCGAATGTGGATACATTAACAATGACGGCAACGCCAATCCCTCGTACACTTCAATTTTCTTTGATGGGAGCTAGAGATTTATCTGCAATAACGACCCCTCCGCCAAATCGTTATCCGATACAAACAGAAGTTCATACATTCGATCCCCGAATAATACGGGAAGCGATTGAATTTGAAATGAGCCGAAATGGACAGGTGTTTTTTATCAACAACAGAATAAAAAGTATCTACGAATTGGAAGATATCATTCGACGCGAAGTACCTGATGCGCGTGTCGTTGTTGGGCATGGACAAATGGATCCTGCTAGATTGGAGTCCACCATTATAGATTTTGTAAACCATGAATATGATGTGCTTATTGCAACCTCAATAATAGAGTCGGGAATAGATATTCCAAATGCAAATACAATTATTGTAAATAATGCTCAAAACTTCGGACTCAGCGACTTACACCAATTACGAGGTAGAGTGGGGCGCAGCAACAAAAAAGCATTTGCCTATCTGTTGACGCCTCCCCTGCATACACTCGCACCTGAGGCTAGACGGCGGTTACAAGCTATCGAAAATTTTTCGGAACTGGGACATGGCTTCCACATAGCAATGCAAGATCTGGATATACGTGGTGCCGGTAATCTGCTAGGAGCCGAACAAAGTGGATTTATTGCAGACTTAGGATACGAAGTTTATCAAAAAATACTTTCGGAAGCCGTTTCTGAGCTGAAAAATGAGGAGTTTGCCGATCTTTATCATGGAACAGGGGGAAGCGAAAAAATAGAGGGTGATAATTTTGTAGATGATGTACAGATAGAAAGTGATTTGGAACTCTTATTTCCTGCAATATATATACCTAACGATTCGGAAAGAATCACATTGTATCGTGAACTAGACAATATGGAAAGAGAAACTGACATCAATAATTTCAAAATAAGGCTCGAAGACCGTTTCGGTAAAATCCCAACAGAAGGTCAAGAGCTAATTATGGTTGTCCGTCTCCGTATATTGGCAAAAACACTTGGCATAGAAAAAGTTGTACTGAAAGGTGGGCGTATGAGCTTATTTCTTATATGCAATCCGGAATCTCCTTATTACCAATCTAAAGCATTCGACAAATTATTGGATTATATTCAAAAATATCCTCGTAGTTGTGAATTGAAGGAGAGAAATGGAAAACGTTCGGTCTCTATACAACATATTCCAAATGTGGAAACAGCGTGTATGGCCCTTATGGAAATAATAGGTTGACATATGATAAATTTTACTAATATTTTTTTCTTTTTCATCTTTCTGTGATGACCAAATCAGCCATTTCTTTAAAAAAATGTATCTTTGCCTAAATTTGATAAAAGGATCAAACTATGATATTGTCTCTTTTTGAAAAGATAGGTAGTTATACGCTCCTATTACAGAAGGTGTTTGCTAAACCTCAGAGATGGAGAGTATTTTTTCGTCAATTTTTTGATGAAATAAGTAAACTTGGAGTAAATTCCATTTGGATTGTCATTATTATTTCATTTTTTATCGGTGCGGTTATAGTAGTACAAATAAAACTGAATATCGATTCTCCTTTTATGCCTCGTTACACAGTTGGATATGTGTCCCGTGAAATTCTGATTTTGGAGTTTTCATCCACTATAATGTGCCTCATTCTAGCTGGTAAAGTAGGCTCAAATATAGCATCAGAAATAGGAACAATGCAAGTAACCGAGCAAATAGATGCGTTAGAAATCATGGGCGTTAACTCGGCTAACTATATTATTTTGCCTAAAATAACTGCTTTGATGGCATTTATACCTGTACTGGTTGTACTCAGTATGTTTTTCGGGGTAATAGGAGGGTATGCCGTCTGTATAATGGGAGATGTGATGCCTGCCGATACTTTTCAATACGGGCTCCAGTTCTTCTTTAAAGAGTTCTATGTTTGGTATGCTATAATAAAAACAATAATTTTTGCATTTATCATAGCCTCGGTTGCCTCTTTCTACGGTTATTCAGCCCGTGGAGGCTCGCTGGATGTGGGTAAAGCCAGTACCGATTCGGTTGTAATGAGCAGTATACTCATTCTTGTAGCAGACTTATTACTCACCCAATTAATGATGTCATGATAGAAGTTAAGAACTTATATAAGTCTTTTGACGAAAGGGAAGTTCTGAAAGACATAAGTATTGTCTTTGAGGAAGGTAAGACCAATCTTATTATAGGACGAAGCGGATCGGGCAAGACTGTACTATTAAAAAATTTGGTGGGCCTGATGCGGCCTACAAGCGGTCAAATACTTTATGACGGACGAGATCTGACTAAGATGAGAGCCATAGAAGTAAAATCACTTCGTCAGGAAATGGGAATGATATTTCAAGGCTCGGCATTATTCGATTCTATGACTGTATTTGAGAATGTTAACTTCCCGCTTATGATGTTTTCTAAAATGTCGAAAGCTGAACAAAATAAACGTACTCAGTTTTGCCTCGAAAGAGTAAATCTGGGTGATTCAGGTCATCTTTACCCGTCTGAAATAAGTGGAGGAATGATGAAAAGGTCAGCTATAGCACGGGCAATATCCCTAAACCCCAAATATTTGTTTTGCGACGAACCAAATTCGGGACTCGACCCTCAGACATCTCTGGTTATTGATGAACTTATTTCAGATATTACAAAAGAGTATAATATCACGACCGTTATCAATACGCATGATATGAATTCTGTAATGGGAATAGGAGAGCGTATCAACTTTATAAAAGAAGGAGAATTGGGCTGGCAAGGAACCAGCAAGGATGTAATGTCTTCTACTAATGAAGATTTTAATGACTTTGTGTTTGCTTCCGATCTATTTAAGAAAGTTAAGGCCGTAGAGGAGGGTGAGAATTAATATTTTTTAATAAAATCCGACAAAGATTCAAAGTCTTTGCATTCTACCAGACCGTTATCTGCTGTTCGGATTTTTATTGAATTCGGATTCTGAACAACGATACTAAAAGAATTATTTTCATCATTCGTATATTCAAAACCACATCTCTCAAGAAGATTTTTCGTCCAATGGAATAAATAGCCTTCAGCTCTTATATAAACTTTTCTTTCACTTTTTCTTTTGGGAAGAAAACTCCCTGTTTCTTTATCAAATATAACATTTTCACCTTTAAAAAATTCTTCTATTTTCCCTGATATTATAATATCTTCAGTAACACCACTTTCTAAACCCTTTTCTTTTGACAAAAGCCATAGCCGATCAGCAAGCAGTAAAGCTGTGTCTATATCATGAGTTGAAAGCAAGATTGTTTTTCCCTGATTAATTGTCAAAAAATGTAGTAAACTCATTATTTCTATCCGGCTTTCTATATCTAAAAAAGCGGTGGGTTCATCCAATATAACTAATGGACATTCTTGCGCCAAAGATTTGGCTATCATTGCTTTCTGTCGTTCTCCATCGGATAATTCCGCAATATAAGAGTTTGCTTTATGGGCTATACGAACATCCTCCATAGCCTTTTGAACAATTTCATTATCTTGCTTTGTTAACTGTCCAAAAAATCCGGTATATGGATATCTACCTAGTTCAACTAATTCTCTGACTAATAGACCTCCGGCAGATGTTTTATCGGTTAACACCAAACCGAGGTATCTGGACAATTTTTTCTCAGAAAATGTCGATATATCCTTATTTTCAAGATATATAGAGCCTTTGAGCGTAGGCTGCGAAGCACTAATCGTACGGAGTAATGTTGATTTTCCGGCACCATTGACTCCCAGAAGACAGACTAATTCCCCTTGGTACAGGCTAAAAGATAAATCTTCGTAAAGAGGATTTTCCCTTCTATTTCTAGTTTTAGGATAGCCGATACTTATCCCTTTTGCAGATATGTACTTTTGTTTTTCCAATTAATTGAAATATTGAATTTTTTTCTGATTTAAAATGACATATATAATTACAGGAGCACCAAAGATAGGAGTTATTGCATTTAGTGGCAATACACCTGATGTACCAGGTAATACACAAATTAGATTACACAACAAAGCCATAGCCGAGCCTACCAATATAGTAACAGGAAGTAACGATTTATGATTGGATGTACCTAATAGTAAGCGAGCTATGTGAGGAACAGCTAAACCGATAAAAGCTACCGGCCCGCAAAATGCACAGGTAATAGCCGTTAATAATCCGGCACATAATAATAATAAAAAGCGTATAAGTTTTATTTTTACGCCCAAATTTGCCGCATATCGTTCACCTAACAATAATGCATTCAGAGGTTTGATTAATAGAACAGACATAAGTAGCCCTAGACTTATAACACTACAATAGAAGGGAAGTTGAGCATATGATACACCCGAAAAATTCCCCATTCCCCAGAGCATAAAAGAATATGCATTTTCATTTGTACTCCAAAATTTGAGTATAGATATTATCGAGGAGGTAAGATAGCCTACCATAATACCGATTATAAGTAACATTATATTGTTCTTGATAATAGATGCAAATCCCATGATGATAAGCAGTATAAGAGATGCTCCAAGAAAGGCCCCCAAAACAATACTCATAGAATAAGAAAAATCGAATCCTCCTACTGATCCGAGACTATTACCAATAAGCAGAATAACTAAAGCGACTCCCAGATTTGCACCCGAACTGATACCTAATATGCCGGAATCGGCCAATGGATTTCGAAAAGCTGTCTGTAATAATAAACCGGATACGGCAAGAGCTCCCCCCGTAAACAGAGCTGTTACAGCTTGAGGTAAGCGTGACTCTAATATAATATGCGTCCAAGCTTGTTTCTCAACGTCATTTCCTTGCAATATTTGAACGATAGCTTGCACAGGTATTGATACAGAGCCAAGAAACAGACTTAAGATAAAGAAAACGATTATACTTATCGAAAATAAAAGGCTATATATCAGTCCTTTATCCATATTACAAATGTTTATAAAAAGCCCCTCCGAAAACAGAGGGGCACAATTATTTTAGTATAGAACTTTATATTTATCTCCGGTTTGCTTCACAACTTCCCTATAATATTCTTTTGAATAACCGGGACGTTGCGGATATATAGGTTCTCCTAATCTGCCTTTCGTAAAAACTCCGTTTTCTTCCTTCTTTATTCCACCATCCATATATTTAACAACCAGAAACTCGCCTAGCTTTTTCCATTTTTCAAATGCATATTGAGCCTGGCTTTGACTATATGCTGTAAGGTGTTGAACAGCCTTTTCGGGAGATTGGTCATACAGTGCTAAAGCCTCTTTTTCCGTAGCATCCTGTTCTTTTAGAAACTTGTTTTCCAACTCTAACTGTAGTTTCCTAAGATCGGCATGCATCGAATCATACCTGTTGTAAACCATGTTAGAGACCCAGTTATGTATCCAGAAACTGGAAGTCCATGAGAAATTGTACATATCTCCATTGCCTTCACGGTAGCACTCCGGTGTCTCTGTTATAGAGCAATACATCGGTGTAAATACTGTTTGAGCTGCATCGTCAGTACCAAACCAAATAATACCGCCTATCGGGTTTGGCAACCATGAGCGCATCTGCGTAACAAAAACAAATGCTGTTTGTTGAGTAGCAATCGGACGCTCGTTACAATATTTTACAGAATCAGATTCCCATGTTAATGGAGCCCAGCGATAAGGAGATTTAAAAGGTCCTGCACCAATATCATTAGTCCAGTCCAAAGCTGTACCTTCATAATGATCTCTCATCATTTCTTTCAAGTCTGTTAACGACAACTTTCTATCTGGTTTGACATATAAAGGCATAGGCTCTTGTGTTTTACCTTGCGCATAAGTAACAAATTTAGCCATATCTTTATTGTAGCGATTGAAAAAGCTCCATACACGGGCTTCACAAAAACGTTGTCCTCCAAAATCCAAAGGATTATACGCTACAGCAAAGCTAAAATTCTCATCCTTACCTTTATAGTATCCTTTTTCTTTAGCAAAAGAAATCACATCTTTAGAATAAAGGCAGTTTTGAGGGTCATTCAGAGGAAATTGCTGTATTCTAGCCTGATTGGCATGAGCAGATATACAATCGTCGGGTATACGCATTGCAACCCATACTGCACCTTTATTACCTTTGCCTTTACCTATCATTTCCAATATCCAAATCTCATTAGGATCTCCGATAGAAAAAGATTCACCTCCACTGTTATATCCATATTCAGCAACGAGATCTGTCATTATCTTTATAGCCTCTCTGGCTGTTTTAGCTCTTTGCAGTGTTATATAGATAAGACTACCATAATCAATTTTACCTTCCGGGTTAACAAGCTCTTCTCTACCTCCGAAGGTTGTTTCTCCTATAGATAACTGATGTTCGTTGATGTTTCCAACAACATTATATGTCTGTTCTGCCTGAGCTATATCTCCCAGATATTTAAACTTTCCGCTATCCCATTCATAAACATTCATCATGCTGCCTTTAGGCCATTGTCTCGCTGGCCAATGGTATAATTCACCATACAGAGCATACGAGTCTGCCGAATAAGTAATCATTGTAGATCCATCGACAGAAGCTTTTTTCCCAACTAATAAATTTGTGCACGCAAATACGTGAATCTCGCAGAGTATACAAAATAACAGAAATAAGGATACTTTCTTCATAAAGGAAATTTTTATATTCAAATGTAAAGATACTTGATTATTTGTAAAAAATAAAGAATCTGAATAAATATACATATGTGAAACAGTTTGAAATATACATATGAATATTCTATGTGATTTACATATGTAAAAAGCTCCAACTTCTCATAATTAAAACAAATGTAAATACCGAATATAAACAAAAATTTACATATATACTTTGTTGCAAATATATTTTTGTAATTTCATTATATATAGTTATATTTATACTATTATATAGTTAATAATTAGATATATAATATAATATTATAAAGTTTTTATTTAGATAATATTTAAGATTATATGATAAATGCTGTAAAATACATTATATCACTAATATTTTATATATTATATAATTAATAATAAGGTTATTATATATAATATATAAAGTTATAATTTATACAAATATCCATATGTATACACTCTCTCCATTTACAAATAGACACAGTAGGATACATTTGTTATATACAAATATAAATTAAATAAATTTTCATTTGTAAAATTTACTATTTACATTTGTACTGTATAATTTATATCAAAGGATTATGAAAGATCGTATTAAATTAATAATGGAAAACGAACAGCTTACTCCGTCTGCCTTTGCTGATAGGCTTCAATTAGGACGGGCTGTAGTATCTCATATATTGAATGGACGCAATAATCCTAGTCTGGATGTTGTTACCCGCATATTATCAAAGTTAGAATATATCAATCCGGATTGGTTAATATCCGGAAATGGAGATATGTATAAACCGGAGTACGGCAATAAAACGATAAATACATCTCAGGCTACAACAACCACGCAAAATCAACCGGATTTATTCTCTCAGAATTATATATCTCCGCCTATTATTCAACAAGAACCTGAATATCGCAAGGAAATCATAGTTGAGCAACCTCAAAACATTATCGAACAACCTGTAAAAAAGGAAGTTATATATCAAAAATTACCAGAGAGGAAAATTAGTAAAATAATTATTTACTATACAGATAATACGTTTGAAACATTTGATGCAGAGAATAAGCCACTATAAAAAGCAATAGGCTCAAATTTTAAAAATTTAAGCCTATAATTTTATAAAAAATATCATTATTCAACTCTTCCGAGTTCTACCGTAAAATGCCGTAAAAGTTCAGTTTCCCAAACTATTTTTACCCCTTTAGTGATACTTTCCCTTCTATCGTATATATTCTTTAAAGCTACCGCTACAACATTCATGTGATTGTCCGTGTAAACACGCCTAGGTATAGCCAATCGCAATAGATCAAGACCATCGAATCTGTTTTCTCTGGTATTAGGGTCTCTGTCTGCCAATAGATAACCTATCTCACATCCTCTGATACCAGCTTCCAAGTACAATTCTACAGTTAAAGTTTGTGCCGGAAATTCGTCTTTAGGCACATGATTCAGGACTTTAGAAGCATCAACAAAAATAGCATGCCCTCCGGCCGGTCGTTGATATGGAATACCATATTCATCCAATTTTCTACCTAAATATTCAACCTGTTTAATCCGGGTTTCCAGATTATCAAATTCAGTATTTTCATCCAAGCCTATAGCCAGAGCATTCATATCGCGTCCATTCATTCCACCATAAGTAATAAAACCTTCGTATACAATACCCTTTACCTTTGCTGCGTCATACCATTCTTTGACGTTCGTTGCAAAAAAACCTCCCATATTCACAATTGCATCTTTCTTTGCACTCATTGTCATACCATCGGCATAACCAAACATCTCTAAACAGATCTCTTTTATAGTTCTATTTTCATAACCTGTTTCTCTAGTTTTTATAAAATAGGCATTTTCGGCAAAACGCGCAGAATCGAATATTACACGCTTCCCATATTTATTGGCAAGAATACGCATCTCTCTGAGGTTTTCCATCGAAACAGGTTGTCCTCCCGATGTATTATTCGTTATTGTCACTATTATAAAAGGAATACGATCGTGATACTTTTTCAAGGCAGCTTCAAGCTTTTTAATATCCACATTACCCTTAAATGGAATATCTAATTGTGTATCTTTAGCTTCGTCAATAGTACAATCCAAAGCTATAGCCTTACGAGATTCTATATGTCCCTTCGTTGTATCAAAATGTGAATTTCCCGGACAGACATCACCTTCTTTTATTAAGCAAGAAAACAGTACGTTTTCGGCAGCACGTCCCTGATGTGTCGGTAGCACATAGTCGAAACCAGTGATGCGTGTAACAGCTTCTTTCATATTATAATAAGAAGTGGCACCTGCATAGCTTTCATCTCCTAACATCATTGCCGACCATTGGCGATCACTCATTGCTCCGGTTCCCGAATCTGTGATCAGGTCTATATACACTTGTTCAGACTTCAATTGAAACACATTATTTTTAGCTTCTGCTAACCACTGTTCACGTTCTTCGCGGGTGCTTTTCCGGATAGGCTCTATCATTTTTATCTTCCATGATTCGGCAAACGGTAATTCCATAGTTTTATATTTTAATGATTAGATTATAAAAGAAACATGCAAATTCGATATGAACTTGCTAAGAGTCTGTTTAAATTTTATTCGTTTAAATTTTCAGAGCTATTTTTGAGATAGTTTTTTCTTCCTCGAAGTGATAATAGCGGGCTATTTGAACTAAGAGAATGAAAAAAACAGCCAAAAAGAGACTAAAAATGAACGAAAAAGAATCTAGAATAAAATATTTTGGTAAAATTTAAACAGGCTCTAAATATGAGTATGTAAAAAAATGATGATTTACATAGAGACAAAATGATCTCTGTCCTTTATATTAAGGAAAACAGGAGTAAATGATGTGTTTTTGATAGCTGAGGACATAATATTAGCACATTATGAATAGCAATGTATGACATAAAGGTAATGAAAACTTTCGTATAAATAATAACTTCCATCATTTTTAATGAGACTAAAAACTTATTAACTTTGTAGTCGGAAACAAATTATTTATTTTCTAAAAACAAGGTAGATGAAAAAAATGTTGGATTTAGTGGTTACAGAAAACGGCCAGCTAAACCAAAATTATTGCCTCATAAAGCTCACGACTACAGATAATGCTTTACTGCCGGACATGTATCCGGGGCAATTCGTTGAAGTTAGAGTTGATAGCTCGCCGACAACATATCTGAGGCGTCCTATTTCTGTGAATTTTGTGGATAAAGATAAAAATGAATTATGGCTACTGGTTCAAGCTATCGGTGATGGAACAAGAGCCATGTGCGAATACAAAGTAAATGATATAGTGAACCTGTTGCTTCCTTTAGGCAATACGTTCTCTGTTCCAACAAAAGATAAAAAGCAAGAGCTATTGCTCATTGGCGGAGGTGTAGGAACAGCACCGATGTTGTTTTTAGGAGCATGCCTGAAAACACAAGGATTTAGCCCTAAGTTTCTTTTAGGAGCCCGTTCTAAGAATGATTTACTCCAACTAGACGATTTTAGGAAGTATGGAGAGGTATTTTGTACAACAGAAGATGGATCTTTTGGTGAAAAAGGATATGTAACAGATCACACTGTATTAAAAAACACCCATTTTTCGGTTATTTATACTTGCGGGCCAAAACCAATGATGATGGCAGTAGCAAAGTATGCCCATGACAATGAAGTACAATGTGAAGTATCTCTTGAAAACATGATGGCATGCGGATTTGGGGTATGTTTATGTTGTGTAGAAAAAACTCGCGAAGGGAATATATGTGTATGTACAGAAGGGCCCGTATTTAATATAGACAAGTTAACATGGATAAACTAGCTGTAAACATTGGTGATTTACATTTGAAGAACCCGGTAATGACCGCATCGGGTACTTTTGGTTATGGTAAAGAATATTCAGACTTTTTCGACCTGTCGCGAATAGGCGGAATTTTCGTAAAAGGGACAACAATTCGCAGCAGGCAAGGAAACGATTATCCCCGTATGGCTGAAACCCCTTCAGGTATGTTAAATGCTGTGGGACTGCAAAATAAAGGGGTCGATTACTTTGTTACAAATATATATCCGGAAATAAAAGATATTGATACTCATATTATAGTCAATGTATCTGGATCTACCGTGGAAGATTATGTCGATTGCACCGAGAAATTAATTCATTTAGATAAAATACCGGCTATTGAACTTAATATTTCATGCCCTAATGTGAAAGAAGGAGGTATGGCCTTTGGCACATCAGCTTGTTCGGCTGCAGAAGTAACTAAAGCGGTACGCAAGGTATGGAATAAGACATTGATTGTAAAATTATCACCTAATGTAACCGACATTACTGAAATAGCCAAAGCCGTAGAAGGCGAAGGTGCCGATTCTTTATCGTTGATAAATACATTGTTGGGGATGGCGGTGGACATAAATAAAAAATGCCCTATACTATCGACTGTCACCGGTGGATTGTCGGGCCCATGCGTAAAGCCTATTGCCCTAAGAATGGTATGGCAGACATATAATGCTGTTAAAATCCCAATTATAGGTATGGGTGGTATCTCTAGTTGGCAAGATGCGATTGAATTTATTCTGGCAGGATCATCTGCCATACAGATAGGAACTCACAATTTTATCGATCCTGCTATTTCGGTTAAAGTTGTAGATGGTATTTCAGAATATTTGGACAAAAATAATATAGCTTCTGTCAGTGAGCTTGTTGGAGCATTAAATATTTAATTTTCAACTCCGTATGGCAGTCATTATCGATTATTTCAGAATAAATAAACCGAATTTATCATTTGCCTATAAATGCGTCGGATTGCTTTTTACATTTGTGGCTGTCTTCATAATTGTTGGTGGGCTACTAACCGGCGGTTTTATAGCTGAATCTGTTTGGGATGCCATAGAGCTATGTTTATTAGCAATCTTATATGGCAATCTACTAGGCTTAGCTATAATGCTAATAATATTCTTTGGTGGCTTTAGTGAAAATAGAAGAATATTAAAGATTTTTTCTGTAAAGAATAAAGTATTCAAAGATATTTTCTCTCTTGGAGCCCTCTGCCTGAACGTTAATTCAAAAAGTAAATTAGCCATTATTACTGATATAATAGGCGAATATAACAATCTACAATTTAAGGTAGTACGAATGAATAACGAAATAAAGGTAGTTTCGTTATTTAACTTTACAAAAGAAATTTCTCCCGAGCAGGAAAAACACCTTATCAATCAAGGCATTGGAATATGGGGAATCGGTTTATATAAGAAATTAAGTTGGAGAGAGTGGAAAGATATATCACCGGAAGATATGTATGGTATATTAGAACTACTTATAAAAGAAAGTGTTAATATCGAAAATGAATAATAAAAAAAGAGCTGAATTTCAGCTCTTTTTTACATATGCGATTTTCCCTCAATTACTTCAGATATCCTACCGGCTGTACCAATACAACTTCTTGTTGATCGGTCAGTTTAAGGGCATTATGTACGTCCGGTCTTTTAAAAGATCCCCGGGCAACAGTACCCAAACCTGCTGATGCACAATATAGATATACATTTTGTACAGGGAAACCTGCATCCATATATCCTGTTTCGCGGCGATTCTTATCCAGATTTATGACGTAAATAAGGGAAACAGGTGCACTTTTCGAAAGCTCTGGTTGTCCGAGAGCATCACGAAGATCACCTTTTTCTTTCAACAAAAGCTTATTTTCTTTAGCATCATAGAAATAAACGCCTGTACTTAACATCACATAAACATCTACTTCTTGTCTGTTTTGTGACGAAGGTACTGTACGTTTTTCAGGTCTATTGAAACCGTATGCAGCCCAAAGCAAGTCTGACAAAGTCTGGGTAGAAAGCTGTTTTGAGCTATCAAAATTACGATTCGACTGCCTATCATTCAATGCTTCCATCAATGGTTTACCGCCCGTTTTTGTTGGCGGAAGCAAGTTTATATCCTGAGCTGAAACATAGCTAACAATACAGAATAAAACAATTGCGATTAATCCTTTTTTCATAATTAAACTCTTTTTGATTTTACAAAACAAATTTATGGAATAATAAACGGATATACGGAAAAAGCGTTCGCACTTTTAAGTAAAATTCACAACATTGTAAAGAATGATTATTGATATATTAATACATTCTATCAGCGGATAATTTATCTTTGTATTCGAAAACATTTTGAATATGCGAAAAGTAATTGTTATCTTACTCTTCATTATAAGCTTTCTACAGTTGAACGCTCAACGAAATAATTATTCCCAGATTGTATTAAGTGATTCTGCTCAAATAAGCCTTCTTACCAATACTCCTTGGAATGGTGCAGTTTATGCACTATATGGACACACAGCTATCCGAGTTACCGACCCGGTTAGAAAAATAGATTCGGTGTTCAACTATGGTATATTCAACATGAGCAAGGAAAATTTTATATTTCTTTTTGTAAAGGGAGAAACCGATTATATGGTGGCTGCAATCGATTTTCATTATTACGTAGAAGAATACGAAGAACGGGGAGTAGGTGTCATAGAGCAAGTATATAATCTCACTCAAAAAGAAAAACAAGATATATTTGATGCATTGGTTATCAACTCTCTACCCGAAAACAGAGTATATCGTTATAATTACTTTTATGATAATTGTTCTACGCGTCCACGTGATATTGTAGAAAAATATACAGAAGGGAAAGTTGAATATACACCAACGAATAAGCAACAAACTTATAGGGATTTAGTGCACGAATGCGTTGATATACAGCCATGGACTAAGTTCGGTATAGATTTAGTCATTGGTGCTGATGCTGATAAAACGATAACAGACAGACAAAAAGATTTCCTTCCTCTTTATTTGATGACAGCAAACGAAGGAGCTATAATAAAAAGTAACAGCACAGAAAAAAAATTAATTCTTTCAACAGCATATATTTTACAACCTACGCCCTTAGTTAAGGATAACGCTATATCACCTCTTACTGCCGGAATAATATTACTCATATTAACAAGCTGTATGTCAGTGTGGATATACTGGAAAAGGCTGTATGTTTTGGGTAAAACATTCGATACTTTGCTATTTCTAATAGCGGGCATAGCAGGATGTATTATCTTCTTTTTGATGTTTTTTTCGGAACATCCATGTACTAATCCAAACTGGAATATTATATGGTTAAACCCGTTGCAACTTCTTGTCGCATCATTATTCTTTGTAAAACCTCTCACGAAATGCTTAAGTTATTATCATTTTATTAACTTTGTGGCACTTTTGCTATTTCTTCTGGCATGGTGTTTGATACCACAACAATTAGAAATAGCTTTTATTCCGTATATCTTATCCCTTTGCATAAGATCGGGAATGAATGTATTACAACAAAAAATAAAGAAAAAAGCTGATTACAGTTTGCCTAAAGCAGCAAGATGATAAGAATAATTACTTCATTAGTAGCAGTGCTAACTATTACCTCGGTTCAGTCACAAACTCCCGTGCATGAGACCCCAAAATTGGTAATAGGTATCACTATTGATCAGCTACGAGGAGATTACCTTGAGTTATTCCAAAGCACTTTTTCCGAAGGTGGTTTCAAACGCCTGCTTAATGGAGGATTGGTCTATCAAAATATAAAATTCGATTTTCCGTATCTGGACGATGCATCCGCTATAGCTACTATATACACCGGAGCTATGCCATTCTATCATGGCATTGTTGGAAACAATAAATATCTGGCATCTTCACAACAAATAGTATCGTCGTTCTCCGATCCTGCATTTTTAGGGAATTATACGCAGGACAAAGTTTCACCTCTGGCATTGAAAACATCGACAATTACTGATGAATTGAAGATTTCATCATCCGGTAATTCTGATGTTTATTCATTTGCTCCACAAATAGGTCAAGCATTGATTACAGCCGGACAAAGAGGTAATTCGGCTTTTTGGGTAGATGATTATACCGGAAAATGGGCATCCACAACATATTACAAGAACTTCTACTGGTCGGTAGATCAAGATAATAGAAGTGGATCTGATTTTTCCACAAAAGCATGGACAATGTATTGGAGTCCATTGCTCAGCGCTACAGAATATAAAGCCTTCCCTTTTATTCCCGGGGATAAACGAAGTTTTTCTCACGGAACCGGTAATAATAAAGAAACCTATATCTTGGCAAAGAAAATGCCGGCTGTTAATGAGAATGTCAGAAATTCAGCTATGACATTATTGTCTAAAGCCGAATTGGGAAAACGTATAAGCCCTGACTTTTTGTCTCTAACATTTTATGCGGGTAACTACTTCAATGTTTCGGATTACTCTGTGGAAATACAGGATGTATATACCAGGCTGGATAGAGAAATAGAAAAACTTCTCAATGAAGTAGACCGAACAGTCGGGTTAAAAAATACGCTGATATTTATTACATCTACAGGATATTACAATTTTTCGGAATCAGATTACAAAAATGACACCAGTAATAATCTGCCGGAAAATAAATTCCACATCAACCGCTGTGAAGCTCTTCTCAATATGTACCTTATGGCCATATACGGCAGAGATAGCCAATGGGTAGATAAGTTTTACAATGGACAGATATATCTGAATCGGAAACTAATTAAAGATAAAAACTTATCCTTACAGGAGATACAGGATAAAGCAGCTGAATTTGTATCGGAATTTACTGGAGTGCAAGAAGTTTATACTTCTTTCCAAATACAGCATGGACAGTGGAATCCTGTAATGGAATATTACAAAAACGGATATGCGCGCGAAACAACCGGCGATCTTTTTGTAGAACTTAAACCCGGATATAAAGTTGTAAATGAACAGGATGCTTCATTTAAAGAAAAACAGGTACGAAACAATGCCATTGTTTGTCCTGTTATATTCTTTGGTAACAATATAAAATCAGCAAAAGTAAAAAGAACTATAAAGGCGACTGAAATAGCGCCTACAGTGTCTTATATTATGCGTATACGGTCTCCGAATGCAGCAAAAGAACAACCTTTATCGGAATTACTTTAAAACAACAATTAATAAAAAGAAAATAAAACAACTAAATATATGGGATTCGCAGATATTTTAACATCATTATTCGGAAATAAATCTCAACGAGATTTGAAAGAAATAAATCCTTATGTAGACAAGATAAAGAACATATATCCTGAAATTGAACGCATGTCGCATGACGAATTGCGTGCAAAAACCAAAGAAGTAAGGCAACGCATCCAGGATTATGTTTCTCTAGAGAAAAATCAAATAGCTGAGTTAAAAGCCAAGGCTGAAACATTGGAAATAGATCAGCGTGAAGATTTATGGGCAGAGGTTGACAAACTGGAAAAACAAATAACAGACAAGTTTGAAGAAATTCTGGAACAAGTACTTCCTGAAGTATTTGCTATTGTCAAAGATACTGCACGCCGTTTTACCGAAAATGAAGAAATAGAAGTCACTGCAACAAACTTCGATAAAGAATTGGCAGAAACGAAAGACTTCGTGCGCATCGAGGGAGACAAAGCTATTTATAAAAAGCGCTGGCAGGCAGGAGGTAATGAAATCTCGTGGGATATGATACATTACGACGTGCAGCTATTTGGTGGAGTTGTGCTTCATAAAGGAAAAATCGCTGAAATGGCGACAGGGGAAGGTAAAACACTCGTAGGTACTTTGCCGGTCTTTTTGAATGCATTAACCGGAAACGGAGTACATGTAGTAACAGTGAATGATTATCTGGCAAAACGTGACTCTGAATGGATGGGACCAATTTATATGTTCAATGGATTATCTGTTGATTGTATCGATAAACATCAGCCAAACTCGGAAGGGCGACGCCAGGCTTATCAAGCTGATATTACATTTGGAACAAACAATGAATTTGGGTTCGATTATTTACGTGATAATATGGCGGTTAACCCATCCGACCTTGTACAACGCAAACACAATTTTGCAATTGTCGACGAGGTTGACTCTGTATTGATAGACGATGCTCGTACCCCATTGATTATTTCTGGGCCGGTACCACGTGGAGAACAACAGTTATTTGAAGAATTCCGTCCTCGTGTTGAAATACTGGTAAAGGCTCAACGTGAATTAGCCACCAAATTACTTGCTGAAGCCAGAGCGAAAATGAATTCGGAAGACAAGAAAGTGCAGGAAGAAGGAGCCTTGCTACTATACCGTTCATTTAAGGGATTACCTAAGAACAAGCCACTTATCAAATTCTTGAGTGAACCGGGAATTAAATCGGCTATGTTGAAAACGGAAGAGCATTACATGTCTGAGCAAATGCGTAATATGCACATTGTTACGGATGACCTGTACTTTGTAATCGATGAAAAAAACAATAGTATAGAGCTTACCGACAAAGGAATAGATTTATTGACAGGCAATTCGGACGACCCTTTATTCTTTGTATTGCCTGATATTAGTGCACAGCTTTCTGAACTTGAAAATCTATCATTAACAGATAGTGAAAAAGCCGAAAAGAAAGATGAATTGATGCAGAATTACTCAGTCAAATCAGAGCGTGTACACACAGTTAATCAACTACTTAAGGCATATGCTTTATTTGAAAGAGATGATGAATATGTTGTTATCGATAACAAGGTGCTGATCGTAGACGAACAGACCGGTCGTATTATGGATGGCCGACGTTATTCAGATGGTTTGCATCAAGCGATAGAAGCAAAAGAGCGAGTAAAAGTGGAAGCTGCGACACAAACGTTTGCCACTATCACACTACAGAATTATTTCCGTATGTATCACAAGCTTTCGGGTATGACAGGTACAGCAGAAACCGAAGCCGGAGAGTTGTGGAATATCTATAAATTAGACGTGGTTGTAATTCCGACAAATAGGCCAATCGCTCGTAAAGATATGAATGACCGCATATATAAAACAAAACGTGAAAAATATAATGCAGTTATACTAGAAATAGAAGATCTGGTTAATCAAGGCCGTGCCGTTCTAGTAGGTACTACCTCTGTGGAAATATCAGAATTACTTAGTAAAATGCTTGCCATGCGCAAGATCAAGCATAATGTCTTGAATGCCAAACTGCATCAGAAAGAGGCCGAAGTTGTAGCACAAGCAGGACAACCGGGAGCTGTAACCATTGCTACCAATATGGCAGGACGTGGTACGGATATTAAGCTCGCCCCAAGTGTGAAAGAAGCTGGAGGCTTGGCTATTATCGGTACTGAAAGACATGAGTCTCGTCGTGTAGACCGTCAGTTAAGAGGTCGTGCCGGTCGTCAGGGAGATCCCGGGTCATCCGTATTCTACATCTCATTAGAAGATGATTTAATGCGTCTGTTTGCATCGGAACGTATTGCTGGAATGATGGACCGCATGGGCTTTAAAGAGGGTGAAATGCTTGAACATAACATGCTCAGCAAATCGGTAGAACGTGCACAAAAGAAGGTTGAAGAAAATAACTTCGGTATTCGGAAGCGTTTGCTTGAGTATGATGATGTCATGAACTCTCAACGTGAAGTTGTGTACAAACGCCGTCGCCATGCTCTCATGGGAGAACGTATCGGAATTGACATCGTGAATATGTTTTATGATACAGCAGTAAGTTTATCAGAACAATATGCAGATAATCTGGATTATGAAGGGCTTAAAATAGATTCACTTCGTATATTAGCTATTGAAGTACCATTTGATGAACAAACTTTCCGAACATCTAAGCCTGATGTTTTGACAGACAAGGTATATGAAACAGCGGTTAAGAACTTCAAACAAAAAATGGATCGTCTTGCAGAAATTGCAAACCCTGTCATCAGACAAGTTTATGAAGAGCAAGGAGATAAATTCGAGAATATATTAATCCCTATCACTGATGGTAAACGCGTATATAATATTTCATGTAATTTGAAAGATGCATACGATTCGGGATCAAAAGAGATTATTAAATCTTTTGAAAAGTCAATTGTATTGCATACTATCGATGAAGAATGGAAAGAGCATCTTCGTGAAATGGACGATTTACGCCAATCTGTACAAAACGCAAGTTATGAACAAAAAGATCCGCTACTGATCTACAAACTGGAATCATTTACACTGTTCAAATCAATGCTTAACAGCATAAATAACAAAGCTGTTACTATACTCATGCGTGGACAAATACCGGTACGCGAACCGGAACAGGTTCGTCAGGCTGCCCCTGAGCAAAAAACTGATTACAGTCGCTATCGTACAGAGCGTAACGAAATGGAATCAGGTCAAAGGAGACAAGCTCCCGGACAACACCCAGGAGAAGAAAAACCAAAAATGGCTCCGATTCAAGTAGACAAAAAGCCAGGAAGGAATGAACCTTGCTTCTGTGGGAGTGGTAAAAAGTACAAAAATTGTCATGGCAGAGATGAATAATTAAACGGCCTAATTGATATATGAAATGCCCGGTAGTTTAGTGTCTACCGGGCATTTTTTTGCGACATTATATTTTCTTAATACAAAGAAAATTCATATCTTAGCATGTTTTTAGAACTTTAAAAAAGGCCTTAATAGAAAAGCTTTACACAAGTATTTGAGAATAAAAATTTTATGTTAAAATAATGATAGAAGCAGAGGATAGAATTATTAGAATCAATATTGAGGATGAGATGAAATCTGCCTACATTGACTATTCAATGTCGGTTATTGTTTCCAGAGCTTTACCAGATGTAAGGGATGGTTTTAAACCTGTACATCGTCGTATTTTATACGGAATGAGCGAGCTGGGCAATGCATCTAACAAACCTCACAAAAAATCAGCTAGAATTGTCGGAGAAGTGCTTGGTAAGTACCATCCTCATGGCGATTCTTCGGTATATTTTGCTATGGTACGTATGGCCCAGGAATGGAGTATGCGTTATCTATTAGTAGACGGACAAGGGAATATGGGAAGTGTCGATGGCGATAGCCCTGCAGCTATGCGTTATACAGAAGCACGCCTAAGCCGTTTAGCGGAAGAAATGCTGAAAGATATTGATAAAGAAACTGTTGATTTTCAGTTAAACTTCGATGACACATTGAAGGAGCCAACGGTTCTTCCTACGCGCATTCCTAATTTGTTGATAAACGGAGCATCCGGTATTGCTGTAGGTATGGCTACCAACATGGCACCTCATAATATGACAGAGTCAATTAATGCTACTATTGCTTACATTGATAATAAGGATATCGACACTCAAGGGTTGATGCAACACATAAAAGCTCCTGATTTTCCTTCCGGAGGATTTATATATGGATATCAAGGTGTTATTGATGCATTTGAAACAGGTCGTGGCCGTGTTATCATGCGTGGCCGTGCAGAAATTGAGATGGAAGGTAACCACGAAAAAATAGTGATCACCGAAATTCCATATTTAGTTAATAAAGCAGAGTTAATCAAGCATATAGCAGACCTTGTAGGAGAAAAAAGACTTGATGGTATCAGCAACGTTAATGATGAATCCGACCGTCAGGGAATGCGTATTGTTGTTGACATTAAACGTGACGCCAATGCAAATGTGGTTCTAAATAAACTATATAAACTTACAGCCTTACAATCATCTTTCAGTGTTAACAACATAGCGTTGGTTAAAGGCCGACCAAAAACATTGAATCTGAAAGACATGATTGCGTTCTTTGTTGAACACCGGATTGATGTAGTCATCCGTCGTACTACATACGATCTGCGTAAAGCAGAAGAACGCGCTCATATACTTGAAGGCCTTATTATAGCCTCAGATAATATTGATGAAGTAATTGCTATAATCAGAGCATCCAAGTCACCACAAGAAGCGATTGATAACTTGATATCAAGATTCAATCTGACAGAAATACAATCACGGGCAATAGTAGAAATGCGTCTGCGTCAACTTACAGGACTTGAACAAGATAAATTACGCAATGAATACGACGAAATTCAAAAATTAATAGCTTATTTAAATGAAATCTTATCCAATGAAGATCTTCGTATGCAAGTTATTAAAGACGAATTAATCGAGATAAGAGATAAATATGGAGATGAACGTCGGACAGAGATTGTTTATGCATCAGAAGAATTAAATCCTGAGGACTTCTATGCCAACGATGAAATGATTATAACAGTTTCCCATCTCGGATATATCAAGCGTACACCTTTGACCGAATTTAGAGCTCAAAATAGAGGTGGAGTGGGAGCTAAAGGTTCGGAAACCAGAAATGAAGATTTTATAGAGCATATATACCCGGCATCGATGCATAACTACATTTTGCTCTTCACCCAAAAAGGTAAATGTTACTGGTTACGCGTATTCGACATTCCGGAAGGCACCAAAAGTTCGAAAGGACGGGCAATTCAGAATCTTTTGAATATCGAATCTGATGACAAGGCAACTGCCTTTATCCGCGTCAGAGGGTTTGGCGATACAGATTATATCAATAGCCATTATCTAATATTCTGTACAAAACAAGGTGTTATAAAGAAAACCAGCCTTGAAGCATATTCGCGTCCTCGTCAAAACGGTGTGAACGCTATAACAATACGTGAAGATGATAAAGTTATAGAAGTACTTATGACTGACGGCGATAGCGAGATATTATTAGCAAACAGGAATGGTAGAGCCATACGTTTCCATGAATCTGATGTTCGTGAAATGGGACGTACTGCAACAGGTGTGCGAGGTATGCGTATTGATGAAGACGGTCAAGATGAGGTTATAGGAATGCTTGCAATGTCAAAAGAGGCTCAAAATACTGAAACCATTATGGTTGTCTCTGAACAAGGATACGGAAAACGCACCAATCTGAATGAAAAGGACGAAGAGGGAAATGATATAATCGAAGAAGGCAGTATTGTTCCGGTATATCGCATAACCAGCCGGGGTGGAAAAGGAGTTAAAACTCTGAATATAACAGAGAAAACAGGAAAATTGGTTTCTATAAATAGTGTCACAGACGAAAACGATTTAATGATAATTAACAAGTCTGGTATTACTATTCGCCTAAAAGTTTCAGATATTCGCACCATGGGACGTGCTACCCAAGGGGTTAAACTAATAAATTTAGGTAAAAGAAACGATGAAATAGCATCGATTTGTAAAGTTGACTCAGAAGACGAGGTTGAAACAGAAAATACTGATGATAATAATACATCAGAAGAAAATATAGATAACAACAATTGAATATGAACTAAATCGATAATTATGAAACGTACTCTATTAGCAATAACGTTATGTGCATTTGCAGGATTTTCTTTTGCGCAGAAAAGTGCTGTAAAAAATGCAAAATCCTCTAAGGATATTAATGAGGCCAGATCTTTGATTAAACCGGCATTAACTGATCCTGAAACAATGAATGATGCGGAAACATGGAAAGTTGCCGGAGATATCGAATACAAAGCTTTTGATGATGAGCGGACTCTGGAAATGCAGAAACAAATTACCGGGAAAGGTGGTAATGAAGAAAAAATGTATGAAGGATTATATAACATGTATGAGCCTTATATTAAAGCAGATGAATTAGGTCAACTTCCAGACGAGAAAGGTAAAATTAAGAACAAAGTGAGAAAGGACATCGTTAAGAATTTAAGAGATGGCCATCGATTCTATATTAATGGAGGCATATTCTATAACGAGAAACAAGATTATAAGAGAGCTGCTGACTTCTTTGAAAGATACTGGGAACTACCGTCTTTAGCAATATTTGAAGATACCAGATCTGAATTCAATACTCAGGATACAACGTTTCAGACAATCAAATATTATGCTGTGATTAGTGCTATACAATCTAAAGATAATGCACGTTCTATCCAATTATTGAAGAAACTTATTGCTGAACCATATGTTCAGAACAGCACATATAAAGAAAGTGACACTTACGAGTTGCTAGCCAGTGAATATCAACAAGTTGGCGACAGCATTGCATATGTAAATTTGTTACGCGAAGGGACTCAAAAATTCCCATCTGTCAAATATTTTTCCCTTAATCTGATAAATGAGTTCATTAAAGGAGGAAAAACAGATGAAGCAATGTCATATTTGGACGAAGCAATCAAAAATGATCCGACTAATGCATGTGAACTACTGAGTGTAAAAGCTTCTTTATTTGCAGAACGTAAAGAATATGCTCAAGCTGAGCCGGCTTATTTACAGGCTTTATCTACTGATGCAAATTGCGAGAAAGCATTAGAAGGAATTGGTATATTGTACATACTGCAAGCACAAGACGTTAAAGAAAAAGCTGGTCAGACAACAGACAGAGCTATATCTGCAAAATTAGACAAAGAGACTATAGATCTTTATCAGAAGGCATTACCATATTTGGAAAAATATAGAGATTTACTAAAAGCTAAAAATACAGATAAATACGACGTTAGACAGATTCTAATGAAATTGCAAAACGTATATTATAACTTGACTTTATTGAATGTAAATAAAAATGCTGAATATGATGCTGTTCAAAAAGAACTGGAAGCAGAATAAACGGATAAATAAATAAAATATAACGAACGCTTATAAGATGACTCTTGTAGGCGTTCGTTTATTTTTTATAGCATTTTGTCAACATATAAAAGTTACATAATTACTATTATGTTTAATTATATATTTGTTAAATAACATTTGTATAAGAGAAAGCTCCTATTATTTGATTATATTTACACAAAATAAAGAATAACAATGCTATTCACAAAATTCAGTCTGCATGGAACATATTGAAAATGAAGAGCAATTTCAAGGCTTGCGGGTAAACAAAGGAATATCGGAACAACCTACAGTCAATCCTTATTTGAACAATTATAAAAAGTTCAAAAGAAAAGTATATACAGTTTCTGAATATGTTGAAGGAATACTAAAAGGAAACATTACAATATTAGGACAAGCCGTAACTCTTATAGAGAGTTTCAGACAAGACCATCAATCTATAGCACAAGAAGTTATAGAGAAGTGCTTACCCTACACAGGAAATTCTATCCGTGTAGGAATAACAGGTGTCCCCGGAGCTGGTAAAAGCACCTCTATCGATGCCTTCGGTATGCATATTCTCAAGAGCAATAATAAACTTGCAGTTTTAGCAATTGACCCTTCCAGTGAAGTCACCAAAGGAAGCATACTTGGAGACAAAACTAGAATGGAGAGGCTGTCTGTCGAGAAAAACGCATTTATCCGCCCCTCCCCTTCTGCCGGTTCGCTAGGTGGTGTAGCCCGTAAAACAAGGGAAACAATTATACTCTGCGAAGCTGCCGGATTTGACCGTATCATAGTGGAAACTGTTGGTGTAGGCCAATCGGAAACGGCTGTACACTCTATGGTGGACTTTTTCCTTTTAATACAGCTAGCCGGAACAGGTGACGAATTGCAAGGAATAAAACGTGGAATAATGGAAATGGCTGACGGCATTATTATAAATAAAGCTGATGGAAATAATATAGAGAAAGCCAGACTTGCACAATCTCATTTTCAAAATGCACTCCACCTATTTCCTTTACCCGAATCAGGATGGGCTCCTCAAGTATTAACCTATTCCGGATATTACGAAATAGGAATCGACGAGGTTTGGAAAATGATCGATGAATATATAGCATTCGTTAAAGAGAATAAGTACTTTGATTACAGGCGTAATGCTCAATCCAAATTCTGGATGCATGAAACAATCAATGAACGGTTAAAAAGTAATTTTTATAATAATCCGCAAGTACAAAAAGAACTGAAAAGATACGAACAGTTGGTTCTTGATTCTCAAATGAGTTCTTTTGCTGCAGCAAGTAATGTTCTAGATACATACTTTAATTCTTAACCTCTATATTGTCCAGAAATACACAGAATTCACTATACTAAAGGCTGATATTAGAATGGAATTAGTTATATTTGTAAGCTTTTAATTAAAAAATAATTTCATTGTTGAATTAACATATATATAAAAATCATGGAAAAACCATATGCTATTGGAATCGATATAGGTGGAACCAATTCGGTTTTTGGCGTAGTAGACAAACGTGGACATATAATAAATCAAGGATCTATAAAAACGGGTACATATCTAGAGATTAATGATTATGTAACTCACCTTGCTGCCGGAGTTCAAGAAATTATTGATCAGGTAGGTGGTACTGGAAATATAAAGGGGATTGGAGTTGGAGCACCAAATGGTAATTATTTTACCGGTTGCATCGAATTTGCACCTAATCTACCATGGAAAGGAGTTATTCCTTTAGCTCAAATGCTTACTGACAAATTAAATATACCGGTTGCTCTAACAAATGACGCAAATGCGGCAGCAATTGGAGAAATGACTTACGGAGCAGCCCGCGGTATGAAAGACTTCGTTGTAATTACTCTCGGTACTGGTGTTGGCAGTGGAATTGTGGTAAATGGACAGCTTGTATATGGTCACGATGGGTTTGCCGGAGAATTAGGACATACTACAATTCGCCGCGATGGTCGCCTTTGTGGTTGCGGTAAAAAAGGTTGTTTGGAAACATACAGTTCAGCAACAGGAGTAGCGCGTACAGCCAGAGAATTTTTAGAAACCAGAACAGAGCCAAGTCTTCTGAGAGAACTTAATCCGGCAGACATTACATCAAAAGATGTGTACGATGCTGCCGTAAAAGGAGATAAATTGGCTAAAGATATTTTTGAAATGACCGGCCAGATATTAGGCGAATCATTTGCCGATTTCGTAGCATTCTCTAGCCCGGAAGCGATTATATTATTCGGAGGGCTAACAAAAGCCGGGAAATTAATATTTGATCCAGTACGTAAACATATGGAAGAAAATGTATTACCTATTTTCCGTAATAAAATCAAACTATTGATGTCTGAACTTAAAGAAAGTGATGCTGCCGTATTAGGTGCAAGTGCTTTAGGTTGGGAAGTAAAAGACTATTAATTTGCTTTATATGCACCCACATAAGCAACCTGTAAGACAGATTATCTTACAGGTTGTTTGTTTTTATATTATTAATTCAATGCGTTTTTATTACCTTTGTACTTCATATAAATTTATTTCTTTGAACAAACGAAATGAGTGACCAACGCTACAACCAACGAGGAGTTTCGGCCTCGAAAGAAGACGTTCATAATGCAATTAAGAACGTAGATAAAGGTATATTCCCTAAAGCTTTTTGTAAGATAATTCCAGACATATTAGGCGATGATCCCGAATATTGTAATATCATGCACGCTGACGGAGCCGGTACTAAATCTTCATTAGCATACATATATTGGAAAGAAACGGGAGATCTTTCTGTATGGAAAGGTATTGCGCAAGATGCCCTGATTATGAATATAGATGATTTGCTATGTGTTGGTGCTACTGATAATATTTTACTATCCTCTACTATTGGCAGGAATAAAATGTTGATACCTGGCGAAGTTATATCGGCAATTATAGAAGGGACTAACCAGCTATGTGATGAATTGTCCTCGTTGGGTGTCAATATATATCCTACAGGAGGGGAAACTGCTGATGTTGGTGATTTGGTTCGCACGATCATAGTAGACAGTACAGTTACATGCCGCATGAAGCGCTCCGATGTTATTTCTAACGATAATATCCAAGGAGGAGATGTTATCGTGGGTCTGTCCTCTTCAGGACAGGCAACATACGAAAAAGAGTATAACGGAGGTATGGGTAGCAACGGACTTACCTCTGCACGTCACGATGTATTTGCCAATTATCTTGCAAAAAAATATCCGGAAAGTTACGATGCTTCCATTCCTTCCGATTTGGTCTATTCGGGAAATATGGAGCTTACTAACGAGATAAACGGCCTGAATATAGATGCAGGAAAGTTAGTGCTCTCCCCTACCCGCACCTATGCCCCTGTTATCAAACAAATATTAGATAAACTTCGTAGACATATACATGGAATGGTCCATTGTTCAGGAGGCGCGCAGACCAAAGTTTTGCATTTTGTAGATAAAGTAAAGATTACCAAAAATAATCTTTTTCCTGTTCCTCCTTTGTTTAAACTAATTCAAGAACAATCAGGAACTGGCTGGAATGAGATGTACAAGGTATTTAATATGGGACATCGTATGGAAATATACTTACCACAATCATTTGCTCAAGAAGTCATTGATATATCAAAATCCTTTGGCATAGACGCTCAGATAGTTGGTTTTGTGGAAGAATCGGACAGTACAGAACTTATTATCGATAGCGAATTCGGACATTTTGAATATTGAATTATATTTTTAACTTCTGTTAATTATATTTTTACCAAATAGCTTTTATATTTGTGATCTAACTTAGATTAAATAAACAATTAAAAAATAAGGTATGAAGAAGATTATAATGTCAGCAATTATGTGTGTAGCTTTGATGGCTTCATCTGTAGCAGTAGCCCAAGATACAGCTCCTAAGAAAGATCAACCTAAAAAGGAATGTTGCCAAGATAAAGCAGCTGATAAAAAGGATGAAAAAAAATCTTGTTGTAAAGACAAAGCTAAAGCGACAGATAAAAAAGATAGCAAAAAAGCGACTTGTTGTAAAGATAAAGCCAAAGCAGCCGATAAAAAGTAAAAGATTCAAAATAGAAAAGCGGAGACATTTCATCACCTGTGATTTGTCTCCGTTTTTCGTATAAATCACCTCGTTCTAAAATACGGCAAAAGTATCCCTGGTCATAAAATTATCTCTCATATTCAGAACATTAGGACATACCCAGAACAAACATTCTTAGCACATATATTACATTCTCAGATTCTTAATATAGTTTACCTATATTTATTTCCTTTTTCTCAACATATTTTATACTTTTGCGAATTGAAATTCCCTATTCACCCGGACGAAGCATTGACTGTATTTATATTAATGAGATGGTTTTTAAAGAAAAAAATATAAAAGACTATACCCCTGACGCATTCGGTCTAAAAGACAAATGGATGCTAATTACAGCATCAAAACCGGATGGTACGGTAAATACGATGACTGCAAGTTGGGGCGGATTTGGTGTTATGTGGAATAAAGAAGTAGCTTTTATTGTTATACGTCCACAAAGATATACCAGAGAATTTATAGAAAGCTCAGACTTCTTTTCGCTTACGTTTTTTGACAAAAGCTACCTTAAAGATTTAAGCTATTTGGGAAAAGTATCAGGAAGAGATGAAAATAAAATAGAGAAAACAAAGTTAATTGTGGCTACAGAGAATAGTATTCCTTATTTTCAAGAAGCTAACAATATTATCTTTGCTAAAAAATTATTTGTACAACGCATAGAAGAAAACGCTTTTCTTGATAATAGTATTATCGAAAGGTGGTATCCTGAAAAAGATTTTCACTATTTATATATTGCAGAAATAACAAAAATACTGGTGAAAGAATGAAAAGTGAAGAGATAACCCTGAAAGCGTTTACTGTAGTTGGAATATCAGTTAGAACAACGAACCAAAACCATAAATCGCAGGAGGATATAGCTAAATTATGGGAATCATTCTTACTAAATGGAGTAGTACAGTCTATCAAGAATAAAATATCGAATGATATATACTGTATATATACCGATTATGAAAGTGATTACACAGGAGAATATACAACACTTATAGGCTATAAAGTTTCAGATACAGAGGGAATTCCTACGAACAAAAATTTAGTTATAAAAGACTTTCCGGCATGTAAATACTTAAAATATACCTCAGAAGGTGAATTGCCTTATGCTGTAGGTAAGACATGGGCCCATATATGGCAATCAAATACGGAAAGAGCTTACATCGCTGATTTTGATATTTATGGGGAAGAAGCAAAAGACCCTAAGAATGCTAAAATAACAACATTTTTATCTATTAAATAATTTTATCACTTTACAAGAAGAATGAGAAAATGGCGCATCGAAGACTCGGCCGAGTTATATAATATCGCAGGCTGGGGTATTAATTACTTTTCTGTAAATGAGAAAGGTAACGTTGTTGTAACTCCAAGAAAAAATGGAGTAGCTGTCGATTTAAAAGAATTGATGGACGAATTACAACTTCGTGATGTATCAGCTCCTGTTTTAGTTCGTTTTCCGGATATTCTGGATAACAGAATAGAAAAGATATCGACATGCTTTAAACAAGCGGCAGAGGAATATGAATATACGGGACAAAACCATATAATCTATCCCATCAAGGTAAATCAAATGCGTCCTGTGGTTGAGGAGCTTATCAGCCATGGAAAAAAATTCAATATAGGACTCGAAGCCGGGTCAAAACCCGAACTACATGCCGTCATAGCAATCAATACCGACCCCGACTCGCTCATAATCTGTAATGGATATAAAGATGAGAGTTATATAGAACTGGCTTTACTAGCCCAAAAGATGGGAAAACACATCTTCATAGTAGTAGAGAAACTAAATGAAATACCTTTAATTGCTAAAATAGCAAAAAGATTAAAAATTACCCCTAATATTGGTATTCGCATTAAGCTAGCCAGCTCCGGCAGTGGAAAATGGGAAGAATCGGGAGGAGATGGCAGTAAATTCGGGCTTAACTCAAGTGAATTGCTCGAAGCATTGGCTTATTTGGAAAAAAACAATCTACAAAATTCTCTTCGCCTTATACATTTTCACATTGGTAGTCAAATAACCAAAATACGCAGGATAAAAACAGCTTTACGCGAAGCGGCTCAATTCTATGTTCAATTACATGCTATGGGTTTCAATGTTGAGTTTGTAGATATTGGCGGAGGCTTGGGCGTAGATTATGATGGCACACGTTCATCATATAACGAAAGTAGTGTAAACTATTCTATACAGGAATATGTAAACGACTCCATTGCCACGATGGTAGATGCCGCCGATAAAAATAATATCCCCCACCCTAATATTATTACAGAGTCGGGACGTTCGCTCACGGCACATCACTCTATTTTGGTATTTGAAGTATTGGAAACAGCTACGCTGCCTGAATGGGACGAGGATGAAGATATAAAAGAAGATGACCATGAACTTGTTCGTGAACTATATGAAATATGGGACAACTTGAGCCAATCCCGTATGTTAGAGGCTTGGCATGATGCCCAACAGATTAGAGAAGAGGCACTTGATCTATTCAGTCTGGGTATGTTATCTCTAAAAACCAGAGCACAAGTAGAGCGCCTATATTTTTCTATTGCCCGCGAAATATTCCATATAGCGGGCCGTTCAAAACATTCTCCCGAGGAATTGAAACAGCTTTCGAAATTGCTTCCGGATAAATACTTCTGTAATTTTTCATTATTCCAGTCTTTGCCGGATTCTTGGGCTATAGACCAAATATTTCCGATAATTCCTATACATCGATTGGATGAACGTCCGGACAGAACTGCTACATTACAGGATGTGACTTGCGATTCGGATGGCAAGATAGATAACTTTATATCTAACGGTAACCAGTCTTCTTATTTGCCGGTGCATTCAATGAAAAAGAATGAATCTTATTATCTTGGAGTTTTCCTTGTTGGTGCATATCAGGAAATACTGGGAGACCTTCATAACCTATTTGGAGATACCAATGCCGTACATATTTCTGTGGATGAAGACGGTTACAAAATAGAACAGATGATAGATGGTGAAACCGTTGCCGAAGTATTGGATTATGCACAGTACAACGCTAAAAAGCTGGTACGTACAGTGGAGACATGGGTTACAAGCTGTGTTAAACAAGGTTCCATTACAGTAGAGGAAGGTAAAGAGTTCTTATCTAATTACAGATCAGGATTATACGGATACACTTATCTTGAATAATCATAAATATAATATTCTCGTTGTACGATAATGCAACGAGAATATTTCAATATATCAGATTCTTAACATTCACATTTTTTCACTATTTTTGCATTTGCACCTTTTTGCTGAAATAGTATTATGAAATATGTTTTGTATAGTATTCTTGTTGTGATAATTGCGATGTCTATCGTAAGTTGTCGTGAAAAAAAATCAACTAAACTTAGCGAATCTACAAAAAAGGAAGTAAAGCTTTCAAAATTTGCCAAAAACTATCCGGATTTTAATCCCCAACATTTAAAGGAAGCCTTACAGTCTCAACTGCAAAAAGATTCTATATTACAAAGCTTATATATAACAAATACTTTCACCCCTATCTGGGTCCATGACACGCTTGACACTCAGGGATTAAGGGAGCTTTCTGGCATTTTAGAAAATAGTCGTGAACATGGTTTACCTGTAAATTATTTTCCGATTGATTATATAACATCATTGATGGATTCGATAGATTCCGGAATATACAGCCATGATTTGGATATTTTATATCAAAAAATGACTGATTTAGAACTCGTATCCACCCGTTCTGCCATTAAGTATATAACAGGTATGAATTATGGATTTACAGATCCTAAAATCCTGTATAAAAAAGATTACGATATTTATACTGCCAGACCGGACTCCATATTCTTTATAAATCTATATGCCAATTTACAAAAAAATCCTATCAAACCGGTATTAAGCTCTACACCTAATGATTTGGTTTACAACAAAATATTAGATGAATACCGTAATTTGGAAAGCAAAAAGAATATAGTATTAAGCAAAATAACTACCTCCAAAACATATAAAATCGGGGATAAAAGCTCTGATATATCAGAAATTGCCCGTCGACTTATTCTCACTGGAGAATATAAACCTGATTCCATAGAAACAGATAGTTTACATCAAACATTAGATAAAAACTTATTAGCTGCCGTAAATACCTTTCGCCGCAAAAATTCCTATCCGGAAGAGGATGAAGTAGGGAAAATTACTATTGATGCTTTAAACAGGCCTTTGGAATATTATCAGGATAAGTTACGTGCCAATATGGAGCGATATCGCTGGAGACGGACAAAGTCAAAACATGATAAACATATAGAAGTAAACGTTGCTCCGGCTATACTTTTCGCATCCCAGAAAGATAGTTTACCTCTGATAACGAGGGTATGTGTTGGTTCTGTGACAAACAAAACACCATTATTGGAAAGTGATATCAGCTATCTGAATCTGAACCCGATCTGGAATGTACCAACCAGTATTGCACAAAAAGAAGTTGCTGTTCTCCAGAAAAAAGATCCGACATACATCAAGAGAAATAACATGAAGCTATATAAAGGAGGAAAAGAGGTCGATGTAGAATCTATAAATTGGAAAGAGGTCAATCCTTCCAAATTCGCATATACCATACGTCAGAATTCGGGTGAGAGAAATGCACTAGGGTTGATTAAGTTTATGTTCAACAATGCTTTCTCTATCTACCTCCACGATACCCCCTCAAAAGCGGCATTTAGTCGGAAAAACAGGGCTGTGAGCCATGGATGCGTGAGAGTACAAAAACCTTTTGATTTGGCTTTTTTTTGTATGTCGGCCATATCAAATGACTTATATAAAGACAGACTTTATTACAGTATAGATAAATTGCCCATATCGAGCGAGGGAAAAAAACTGGCTAAAGAAAACAAACTGAAAAAGCTGCCGGATATATTAAATCCTAAAGATAAAATATCATTATTTATAGATTATTATACAGCCTACATGTATCCTGATGATAATGGCACATTATATTATGCCGACGATGTATATGAGTATGATAGTGTTATTTTAAATGCTCTGGATATGGAAGTTGCCAAGAAAAGTAAACCTATTTGATTGTCTTACTTATATCTAATGCCAATAAAGCGTCGGCAACGACAAAATTGCTTCCTCCTATAAAAATAAAATCATTCGGCCTAGCCCATTCTTTTGCTGCTTGTATAGCTTCGTCTACTGTATGGTACGAATAACCTGTTAAGCCAGCTTTACCGGCGAGTCCCTGCAACTTCATTTGATCTAGTGCACGAGGAACTGACGCCTTTGTAAAATAATATACAGCATTCTTTGGCAGTAAAGACAAAACAGAAGTAATATCTTTATCGTTAACCATACCTAAAACAATATGAAGAGTATTATATTTTTCGGCAGCTAATTGCTCTACGATATACTTTATTCCAGCGATATTGTGTCCTGTATCGCAAACAATTTTAGGATGGAGTTCCTGAATAACCTGCCAACGCCCCATTAAACCCGTCAGCTCGGTTACGTAGGCAAATCCATTATAAACAGCTTTGGACGGTATTACATATCCCAATGACTGTAATTCTTTTACTGCACATAAAACGGTTGCCGCATTTTTTATTTGGGCATAACCAGACAGTTCGCCTTTCAGATGAAGATAATATTTAGTATCAAGTAACCAGCCACTTGCTGTTTTCAAACTATTTTTAATAATATGTTCATCTTCTGCAAAAACAATCCTGGTTCCTACTCTATCAGCTGTATCTTTAAAGATTTTACGAACTTCTCCCTCAGCCTCACCTATTACGACCGGTATGTCAGACTTAATTATCCCCGCTTTTTCTGTTGCAATCTTTTCCAACGTATCGCCCAAAATTTGCATATGGTCGAAACTTATATTTGTTATTACGCTTAGATCGGGATTAATAATATTTGTGCTATCCAGACGTCCTCCCAAACCAACTTCAACTATAGCAACATTAACTTTCATATCAGCAAAATACTGAAAAGCCATCATCATTGTTAATTCAAAAAAGGATGGCTCAATAGGCTCATACACCTCTCGATGCTTATCTATGAAATCAACGATATATTGCTCGGAGATTTTTTCACCATTTACACGAATACGTTCGCGAAAATCTACTAAATGCGGGGATGTATAAAGACCGACTTTATATCCTGCTTGTTGTAGTATCGCAGCCAGTAAATGAGACGAGGAGCCTTTTCCGTTCGTGCCTGCTACATGGATAGTTTTATATTTGGCATGAGGATGGGAAAAGTATGCATCGAGAGCTAAACTATTGTCAAGTCCTGCTTTAAATGCCTCACTACCAATTTTTTGATAAACCGGAAGATGACTATATAAATACTCGATTGTTTCCTGATATGTCATATGATGTAAAGATACATTTTTATGATATTATTTCATATCAAATTGATCAGGTATATTGTCTATAATTGAAAAAAGTTCTTCTACCGAATCGGTGCGCAGCATAGCAACCCGAGTCTTTTTAAAATCAGGAATACCTTTAAATACAGAACTAGCAGCCAGGTGACGACGACTATGAATAATTCCGCCACGCTCACCCGAATGTGAAATATTTTTTAGTATAAGATCTTTAAGTATATCTAAATACCATATAAACTCTTTACTTGGCAACGTTTCTCCTGTATTCAAATAATGTTTCACTTCCTCGAATATCCACGGACTACCTATACTTCCACGACCAATCATAACAGCATCTGCACCGGTTTCATCGAACCGTTTTTTACATATTTCGGGACTAATAACATCTCCATTCCCTATAATAGGAATATGCATACGAGGATTATTTTTTACTGCTCCGATCAAAGACCAATCAGCCTCACCTGAATACATTTGAGCACGGGTACGACCATGTATGGTCAATGCCTGAATACCTGTATCCTGCAACCGTTCGGCAAGATCCACTATTATTTTAGATTCATTATCCCATCCCAAACGGGTTTTCACAGTTACAGGTATCTTTACGGCTTCCACAACTGCTTTCGTTATATCTACCATCAGATCGGGCGTTTTCATCATCCCCGAACCGGCACCTTTACCTGCGACTTTCTTTACGGGACAACCGAAATTTATATCTAATATATCAGGATTTGCTTCTTCGCATATTTTAGCGGCTTCAATCATTGCATCCACTTCTCTGCCATAAATCTGTATGGCAACAGGGCGTTCTTCGTCACTGATAGTTAATTTTGCCTGTGTTTTATTCACTTGACGTACCAATGCATCGCTCGACACAAATTCGGTATATACCATATCTGCACCAAAGCGTTTGCACATAAGCCTGAAACCCATATCTGTCACATCTTCCATGGGTGCCAGAAATACAGGATTCTTTGGAAATTCTATATTACCGATTCTCATTTATTTAGGCTTTCAATAATTGTTTTTAAATCTTTCTCTCTCAGGCTTTCATCAATATCCTCATATGACAGCCTGAATGCACATCCGGCTTTCCATTCCGAACAGCCATAAGCTGTTTTTCCTTTGATAACAGACCCTTTTTTACATAAAGGGCAAAGAACAATATCTGTTTTCTCTTTCTTCGCCGCTATTTGTTTTTTATTTTCAGTCTTCTTTTTTGTCTTCGGCTTTTCTGTTTTCTCCTTTTCAGGAACTATTTCTTCTATTGTTATTGCACGTCCTGTATCACTTTTCACATTTGCCACTATTTCAGTCAGCATTTGCTTCAATTCTTCAATAAATTGACGGGGATCGTATTCATTTTTTTCTATTTGCCGAAGTTTTTTTTCCCAGATTCCGGTTAACTCTGCCGATTTAAGAAGTTCTTCTTTTATCGTCCCAATCAGTTCTACACCGGTCTGAGTTGCGTATAGGTTTTTACGATCTTTTCGAATATAATTGCGTTTGAACAAGGTCTCTATAATTGCAGCTCTTGTAGAAGGCCTCCCAATGCCATTTTCCTTCAAAGCATCGCGCAATTCATCGTCATCAACAAGCTTACCCGCAGTTTCCATTGCCCGGAGAAGTGTTGCTTCCGTATAATATTTAGGTGGCTGAGTCCATTTTTCATTAAGAGATGGCAAATGTGACCCGCTTTCTCCTTTTACGAAATCCGGCAATATATTATCATCGTCTTTTCCCTTTTCTTCATCCTCCTTGTCATTAAGAGTATTGGCCGATTTATCGAAAACGGCACGCCACCCCGGTTCAAGTATCTGCTTACCTGTAACTTTAAACTCTACTTTATTTACTTCTCCCAAAACGGTTGTAGTAGAAATCTTACAGTTAGGATAAAATACAGCTATAAATCGTCGTGTTACCAGATCATACACCTTTCGCTCATTATCGGATATATTGTTCGCACGAACTCCGGTAGGTATAATAGCATGGTGATCCGTGACCTTACTATTATCAAAAACTTTTTTCGACTTTGAAATCTTCCCTGCTAGCACAGACTTAACAAGCTCTTCGTATCCAGCCAAACCTTTTAATATGGCAGGGACTTTAGGATACAGATCATCGCTCAGGAAAGTAGTATCTACACGTGGATATGTGGTCAATTTTTTTTCATATAATGACTGAATGATCTTGAGTGTCTCTTCGGCTGAAAAAGAGAATTTTTTGTTACACTCTACCTGCAAAGCAGTCAGGTCGAAAAGACGAGGGGGTGCTTCTTCTCCTTTTTTAGTTGTAACATCGGTAACTTCAAAGTCTGACGTTTTTATCTGCTCCAGAAACTTCTCCCCTTCTTCCTGAGCAGTAAATCTGCCTTTCGTTGCCGAAAAAGTTGTCTCTCTATATATCGTTTTTAATTCCCAATATGGTTCCGGCTTAAAATTCTCTATCTCTAATTGGCGATTGACAATAAGTGCCAAAGTTGGTGTCTGCACACGCCCGATAGAAAGCACTGATCTATTCTGCCCATATTTAACTGTATACAAACGTGTTGCATTCATACCCAACAACCAATCTCCTATGGCTCTGGATAATCCGGCTTCGTAAAGTTTATCAAATTTGGATTGTTCTTTCAGACCATTAAAACCCTCACGGATAGAGTCTTCGGTAAGCGAAGATATCCATAATCGTTTTACCGGAACTTTGCATTGCGCTTTTTGCATAACCCAACGCTGAATAAGTTCCCCTTCTTGCCCGGCATCTCCACAGTTTATTACTTCTTCTGCTTCGGATATCAGTTTTTCGATAACACCAAATTGCTTTTTTACCCCATCATTGTCTATGAGTTTTATACTAAACCGAGGAGGAATCATAGGAAGAACATACAATGACCATTGTTTCCAACTATCAGTATACTCGTGAGGTTCCTTCAGCGTACAAAAATGACCGAATGTCCATGTTACCTGATAACCATTACCCTCAAAATAACCATCCCGACGAGAAGTAGCTCCTAGAATTCCAGCTATTTCGCGAGCGACACTTGGTTTTTCGGCTATACAGACTTTCATTATCTAATAGCTCTCCTCTTTACTAGGAAAATCTGAAGTTTTAACATCTTTAATATAGTTCTGTACAGCATCAGTAATTACTGAATGCAAATCAGCATAACGACGTAAAAATTTGGGTGAAAAGTTTTTATTAATACCTAACATATCATGCATTACCAACACCTGTCCATCAGCATGAGCCCCTGCACCAATACCAATAATAGGAATACTCAATTGTGAAGATATCTGTTTTGTCAATTCAGCAGGAATTTTTTCCAATACAATCGCATAACAGCCTATCGATTCGAGTAATAAAGCGTCTTTTATCAATTTACCGGCTTCCACGCTATCTTTGGCTCTTACATTATAAGTGCCATATTTGTTTATCGACTGAGGCATAAGCCCCAAATGCCCCATAACAGGAATACCCGCATCGATAATTTTTTTTATATCTGCAGCTATTTCCTCTCCTCCTTCTATTTTAAGGGTATCTGCTCCAGTTTCTTTCATCATGCGAATAGCGTATTCTAATGATTGCAACGGATTACCCGAAGCCGTACCAAAAGGCATATCAACTACTACCAAAGCACGTTTCACTGCGTTTACGACCGATCGTCCATGATAGATCATCTGGTCGAGGGTCATGGGTAATGTAGTTATATTACCAACCATCACATTCGAAGCCGAATCGCCTACAAGAATAACATCCATTCCTGCCTGATCGATTATAGAAGCCATGGAGTAATCATATGCTGTGAGCATTGATATTTTTTCGCCGCGTCCTTTCATTTCAATAAGGCGGCGAGTGGTAACTTTACGGTTATCTTCTGTATATGTTGACATGTTCTTAAAGTTTAAATTTGCCTACAAAAGTAGTGAAATATGTTGTACGGTTAAAATAAAAAAAACCTGCAAATATTTGCAGATTCTATATTAGTAGGGATAATTCTTTTTATTTTTCATTAAAAAGATCTTTAGCTCCTTTTTTAACTTTATCGGCAAAATCATCTATCTTATCGACAATATTATCTGTATAGCTGTGTGTCTGTTTCGAAACAGTTGAAAATAGGCTACGGGCTTTTTCGATAAAATCCTCAGACTTTCCTTTGAAGAACTTTTCCCAGTCTATATCCATCTCCTCTTTATCCATATAATCTTTCATTACAGATATTGCCTTGATTGCCTGTTCTTGAGTAAGTTGTGCTTCTTCTTGAAGTCTTTCTATTAAGTTTTCCATATTCAGATCGTAATACTTTACTTATAATAAACAATCTTCCAACATAAATGTTTAGAATACAATAAATTAAAAACGGAAACCTAAAGACACGGAATAAATTCTATGCTTTATATTTTGATTTATTTCTTTAGTTACATTAAATAAGCCATGCTCATAGTTGAAATTGATCGTATAAATATCATAAATGAATCCCACACTTCCATTGAGTCCATAATCGAAACGCTTCCATTTAGTATCGCTAAATGTAAACACTTCATATGAATCTCCAGACTGCCCTGATGTAGGTGGAACATTTGGTTTATATGTTGTAACAAATATATCTTTTTTAATTCTACCTTTATTACCATACCCATAAGCTCCATATAGGCCGCCATTAATATTGAAGGCTATTCTCTTTGAAACATATAGCTCATATCCTATATTGAGAGGCATCTGTATATAATTACCGGTAGCCTCATTCCAGATGTCATAGACTGATCGAATCCCATCCTCACTCACCTTACTTTCCTTTTCATGTGTTTTATAGCCTTTTTTGGTTACATAAAAGCCTGTTTGTATTTGAAAATCACCAATAATTTTGTAATTAACATTAACTCCTATATGTAATCCCATTTTAAACTTATCCCCAGCTCCAGTAGTAAAATTCTGATCCACACCAGGGTTTCCGTCCGGCTCAGATTCAACACCTGACATTCCCAGATAATTCATCCCCATGCGAAAGTCTGCAGTCATACGTTTCTTTGGATATTGAGCATTTGCAGGCAGACAGTTAATCAACAATAAAGAGATCACACAAAGAGAGATTTTCAGTATAAGTTTCATATGCATAAGCTTCTATTTCAGATGTCCTATAAAGTATGTTATAGTAAGTGTTGCAAAGTTAAAACAATTAATTATATATTAAACTAAACAGTTGATTTTCATCAAAAATTTCATTAGCAACATCTTGTATTTGTTCAGATGTGATCAATTCTATTCTTTCAAAAACTTCTTCCAATGTATTGAAGTGATTATGATGCAGAAAGTTCTTACCTAAAGACAAAGCCAGACTTTCATGATTATCTCTCATTACACCAATCTGTCCCATAAGTTGCTTTTTAGCTGCGTACATCTGCAATGTTGTCAACTTTTCGTTTCTTATTTTTCGCAACTCCTTAAAGACAAGTGTTTGACATTTTTCGATATTTTTCTTATCACAACCAAAATAAATAGAAAGAATTCCGGCATCAGTATATGCAGTAACAGAAGAGTCCACATTATAAACATAGCCTTTCTTTTCTCGCAAAGAGATGTTCAATCTGCTATTCATCCCCGGGCCGCCTAATATATTGTTCAAGAGGTTTAATACCCTTCTATTACTATCATATAACGAATAGGCATGAAACCCTAACAAGACATGGCCCTGAGATGTGTCTTTCTCCGTCGTTTTGTTTACAGGTTTAATAATACCGGGAACTATCCGATCATTCAGTTTCGTCGAAAAGCATAAATTTGATAAATACTTTTCAGCATAATAGACTACTCTTTTGAAGTTGGTTTTACCCAAAGAAAAAAACACAATATTCTGAGGGTGATAATGATTTGCTATAAATCTGATGGCCTTGAGACTGTCAAATGTCAGCAATTGTTCCGGCTCACCCAATATATTATGTCCAATCTGAGAGCCCGAAAACATCAGATTCTCAAATTCATCATATATAAGCTCTGAAGGGCTATCTTCATAAGAATGAATCTCATCAATAATAACTTCTATTTCCTTTTCGATTTCATGCGAAGGGAATACAGAATGAAAAGTAATATCTGACATCAACTCAAATGCCCGTTGAAAATGTTCTTCCAGAAAAGCAGAATAAACAACCGTCTCTTCTTTATTCGTATAAGCGTTTAACTCTCCACCAACATTTTCCATCCGGTTGATGATGTGATAAGAACGTCTCTTTTTCGTACCTTTAAAAAGCATATGCTCGACAAAATGCGCCATCCCATACTCATCTTTTTCTTCATCACGAGTTCCGGCATTCACTATGAAGCCGCAATAAGAGACATTACTTTCCAATGGCTTGTGTACGATACGCAGACCATTTTGCAAGGTGTGGGTATAATAATTTATCATTTTTTCATATAATGCGCTCGTTCTTCGGGAGTGAGTTTCTCTATCGAATACCGAAGCATGGTACGTGGCATTTCCCTATAATAACGATCTAAAAATCCGACCAACACAGTTTTATCTTTCTTACCGGCCTCGCGTAACAACCATCCAACAGCTTTATGCATCAGGTCATGTTTATGATGCAACAACTTTTCAGATAAAGCGAGCAAATCCTCAAAATCGTTATTCTTAATAAATGGGAATGTTGCCAATACAGCAATTCTCTGATCCCATAACAATTCACTACCGGCAAGCTTGTATAAAACAGACCGGTCTTTATCCAATAAGTATTCTCCTACAATATACTGACTACTCAAGTCTACCAAATCCCAGTTATTAATCCGATGAGTATGTGCTAAATAAAACTCATATATACTTTTCCTTTCCTGTTCACCTGCTTTTTTGAAACGTTCCACAAGAATCAATAATGCACAAAGGCGACATTCGTGATATTCGCTATTCAAAAGAGTCTTTACTTCCTGAAACGGTATATCTTTATATTTCTTTGCAATTTTACGGGAATCCGGAACCACTACCCCCAGGAACTTATCTCCTTCACCATACTGCCCTTTGCCTGTTTTGAAAAAGTATGGTAGAAATTCCTTCTTTTCAGGGGTTGACAATCCTTCCAATTCTTCTTGTACCTTTTTGGCTGTCATATCATAACAATTTATGTACAAATATAAGCAAATCGGGATAACGTACAAATACCAGATCTGTCGTCTATGCACGATAAATATAATCAATTGCATTCATCACATTTATATTGCTATCAGATAATATCTTTGTATTTTATTTAAAATCATTCTAATTAAAAAATTTATATAAAATGCAATTATATAATACATTAAGCTCAGAAGAAAGAGCTCAATTAATAGATGATGCCGGCCTGCAAAGATTGACACTGTCTTTCTATACATATGCGCATATCGAAAGCCCACAACAACTTAGAGATGAATTATTTATCGGTTGGACAAGGCTTGATGTTCTTGGACGCATTTATGTTGCACATGAGGGAATCAATGCCCAATTATCCGTACCAGCACCAAATATACAACTATTTAAAGAGTTTCTCGATTCGTATTCTTTCTTAAAAGATATACGGTTAAATATAGCTGTAGAACATGATAATAAATCATTTTTGAAGTTAAAAATAAAAGTAAAAGATAAAATAGTAGCCGATGGCCTCGATGATGAAACATTCGACCCGGCAAATACAGGTATACACCTGAAAGCTAAAGATTTCAACAGAATGATGGAAGATCCTGCTACAATCGTAATCGATATGCGCAACCATTACGAAAGTGAAATAGGACATTTCACAGGTGCTATAACCCCGGATGTGGATACATTCAGAGAATCTTTACCCATTATAAATGAACAGTTGCAAGAATATAAAGAGAGTAAAAACCTACTAATGTATTGTACCGGAGGCATCCGTTGCGAAAAAGCCAGTGCCTATTTCAAACATATGGGTTTCAAAAACGTATATCAACTGGAAGGAGGTATCATAGAATATACCCGCCAAATAAAATCAGAGGGACTTGAACCTAAATTCATCGGTAAAAATTTTGTGTTTGACAATCGCCTCGGTGAACGAATAACAGACAATGTTATCGCTCATTGCCATCAATGTGGGAAACCCTGCGACACCCATACCAATTGTAATAATGATGGATGTCATTTGCTTTTTATTCAATGTGACGAATGTGTTCAAAAAATGAATGGCTGTTGCTGCGAAACATGCAAGGATATAGTATCTTTGCCCGACGAGCAGAGAAAATCCTTACGAAAAGGCATTAAAAACGATGCTATGATTTATAAAAAGGGTCGATCTGTGAATCTTTTGTTCAAAAACAATATATAATGCAAGAAGAAATTTTTCCATTAGTAGATGAAATAGGAAATGTTATCGGGCAAGCACCTCGAAGTGTTTGCCACGATGGCTCCAAGTTACTACATCCGGTCATCCATCTACATATATTCAACAGTAATGGCGATTTATTCCTTCAAAAACGTTCAGCGACAAAGGATGTCCAGCCTAATAAATGGGACTCTTCGGTAGCAGGGCATATAGACTTAAACGAGACTCCCGAAGCAGCAGCCACGCGCGAAGCGTCAGAAGAACTCAATCTCGTAGGAATACAACCGGAATATATTACCAAATATATTATCGAAACCGATAGGGAACGAGAATTGAGTTATTGTTTTTATGCAATATACAATGGAAATTTTGTGCTAAATATTGATGAGTTATCAGACGGAAAATTCTGGAAAATTGAAGAAATACAATCTCAGTTGGGTCAAAATTTATTCACCACCAACTTTGAACAAGACTTCAATAAATTTCTTTACAAGGGATTACCCGGACTTATGCAAGAAATTCCACAACCTGTTTCAGATCCGAGAAGTCAGGTATAACATGATTAACCTTTTCTGCCAAATCTTTTTTATTTATTGTAGTTGATAAACCGACAACCCTCATTCCCGCAGACTTACCTGCCTGAATACCGTGAAATGAATCCTCAAATACGATACACTCTTTCGGGGCAGAATTCAGGTCTTCTGCGGCTAGCAGATAGCACATTGGATTCGGTTTTCCATCAACAATACGAGCAGCTGTAACAATAGTATCGAAGGTTTCCGATAAGTTCAACAGTTTTAAAGCTCTTTTCATCTTTACTTCCTGCGAACTTGTAACCAAGCCTACTTTATACTTATTCTCTTTCAAGTAGTTGATATATTTCATCACACCATTTACCAGAGGAAAATCCATTTCCTGTTCAAAATCAGACATATCCTGTTCTATCTTTAATTGTTCCTCTTGAGATAAATGTGAAAAATAATTTTCCAGAATATAAGGTGTCGTCGTTCCTTTCACTAATGTGGCAAAATTTTCTATACCTAAATTATATTTCTCACCTAATTTTTCAATATAAATATCATATTGGGGTTCGGTATGGGCAATAACTCCATCAAAATCGAAAAGAACAGTAGAAATCTTAGTCATATCATTTTTTTGAAATACAAAGGTAGCGCATAAAGACGAGATTAGCAATCCAGCTAACAATATATCAATTGTATCTATTTTTTTCTATTTTTGTATAATGCTTTGAAAAAATCTGAATGAAAAGAATATTCCTTATTGGATATATGGGAGCCGGCAAAACAACAGTTGGCAGAGAACTTGCAAAAGAACTTAATCTTGATTTTATTGATCTGGATCATTTTATACAAGCCCGATATCAAAAAACGATTAGTCAGATTTTCCAGGAAATGGGAGAATCCGAATTTCGCATTATAGAAAGTAATATGCTTAAAGAAATTGGAGACTTCGAGGATGTCGTTATTTCTACTGGGGGTGGAACCCCTTGTTTCTTCGATAATATGGACTACATGAACAATGCAGGAACTACTATTTATTTGAAAGCCACACCCGAAGCTTTATCCGATAGATTGAACACATGCAAAGAGAAACGTCCTCTTATAAAAGACAAAAGTAAAGAAGAACTCTTGGATTTTGTAGTAGAGAATCTGACAAAACGCGAACCTTATTACTCAAAAGCAATTGTCATACACGAACCTGGAGAATTAATAAACAGAGACGATATAAACAAATATATCCTACAATTAATAAAAAAACTATGAAAATCAATTTTTCAAAAATATTATTAATCGGAGTAATATTTTTTGCCCCGTTTACGCTTCTTTCAGGCCAAAAAAGACAGTATAGCTTCAACGAAGATAGATCAGAGGTATCATTAATAATTGACACCAGAAAAGCAAACTTCACTGTGGACAATGCTATGCGCGAAAAAATGGGGCAACCTCTGCTAGAAGCCAGGATATACCCTCTAGATGTAAATATGGATACGGTTGGAGTATGGTCCGAATCCTCTACCAAGAAAGAGAATATTTGGAAATTAGCTGTTGGTGTACCCTTGTCTAAAGGATTTTATATCAGTATGGAAGACTTTTATTTACCAAAAGGAACACAACTATTTGCATACAATAAAGATAATTTTGAAAATGCCATCGTATTTAGCCACGAAGACAATCCCAAAGGAGGACCTTATTCAATCGAAGATTTGACCGGAGATAATGTTATACTTGAATATGTTGCCAGTAAAAATATAACAGAGAAGCCCAAAATACATTTGCTGGACGTAGGATATAAATATTCAGATGAGACTGGTAACGTTAGTGGCTTTGGAGAATCTGCCTCTTGTATGATAAACATAAATTGTGCACAAGGCGTAGAGTGGCAAGCTCAAAAAAAAGGCGTTGTACGCCTAAGGATAAGAAAAACATCAGATGGAGAAAATAACGGAAGTGCATGTACCGGAACTCTAATAAATAATACAAATAACGACCGTACTCCATATATACTGACAGCGTATCACTGCTTAGAAAATGTTAATATCAGTAATCCTGACAATTTCAGTGTGTTTTTTAATTACGAGTCGTCTACTTGCGAAAATACAGGGATCAGACCATCATATAAATTTCATAGAGGAGCCACTGTAAAAGTAGCGAACCCCATTTCGGGTGGTAGCGATGGTGTTTTATTACAATTGACAGAAGCAATCCCTGAAGATTGGAATGTATATTTTAACGGATGGGACAGAAGTAACACAAACAATGTCACAAGTGGAGCTATTATCCACCATCCTCAAGGTGACGTAAAAAAAATCACACTGTATAATAAAACTTTGACATCAGGACAATGGGACAATACCTCCCCGCTAAATTCTTTTTGGATCGTATCCTATTCGGAAGGCTCTACCGAAAAAGGCTCATCGGGTAGTTCTATTTTCAATCAAAATGGGTTAGTCATAGGCACTCTTACAGGGGGGAACAGCAGTTGTTCAGCATCTTCGGCTTTTGACTTTTACGGAAAATTATGGTATCATTGGGATCAGTCAGTCGATCAAAATTTACATATGAGTAAATATCTAGACCCAATAAATTCCGGACAAACGATTCTTGCCGGATTATATAATAACCCTAATCTTAATGAAGAATTGGTTCTCGATAAGTCTAGTCTTAATCTCTTACCTAATTTATCATCTACAATAAACATCCTTAGTGGAAATGGTGATTATACCATCACATCTTCTGACAATAACATCGCTACAACAGAATTATCCGGCAATGTAATTACAGTAAAGGCTATAAAAAAAGGTACGGCCGAATTGACTGTAACCGATAAAAAAGGAAAATCTAAGAAAGTAACTTTATATGTTCAAAATAACATAGATATCTCAGTAAAAGATAATAATATACTGATCAATGTATATAACGAAGAAGGCGAAGAAGATACAGATAAAATAAAGCAAGTGCGAGTTATAAATCTGGACGCAGATGTATTGTATAACAAGAAGAATCTTGATGAAAGCAACCATACTATAGATATGAGCCTTTTCCGTAATAGCATATACATCATTCAAGTGAAAACAAAGAGAGGCACAACTAAAGCAGAAAAAATATTATGGCAAAAGTAAAAACCGCGTATGTATGTACCAATTGCGGGAACGATTCTCCTAAATGGCTTGGTAAATGTCCCGTATGCGGAGAATGGAATACATATGTGGAAGAACTTGTAAGTAAAGATACCAGCCCTTCGAAAGGAGGGCTCCATATATTCGATTCACCTAAAGCAAAGCCATTACTACTAAAAGAGGTACAGACGAACGAAGAACCTAGAGTAGACATGCAGGACGGTGAGTTCAATCGTGTTTTGGGAGGAGGGCTTGTGCCCGGTTCTTTGGTTCTGATTGGAGGTGAACCCGGTATAGGGAAATCGACACTCATTTTACAGACAGTGCTTGGATTACAAAATATAAAAACACTATATGTTTCGGGTGAAGAAAGTGCCCGGCAACTGAAGTTAAGAGCAGACCGTATAAATTCAAACAGTGAAAACTGCTTTATAGTATGCGAAACAAATCTTGAGCAGATATTTGTACATGTACAAAATCTTAACCCTGATTTTGTCATTATAGATTCCATACAAACCATTTTCACAGATACAGTTGAATCCTCTCCGGGAAGCGTTTCGCAAGTACGGGAATGTTCTGCTGCCATACTTAAATTTGCTAAAGAGACGGGAACACCTGTTGTTTTGATAGGACATATCAATAAAGAAGGTAGCATTGCCGGACCTAAAGTATTGGAACATATTGTAGATACAGTTCTTCAATTCGAAGGAGATCAGCACTATATGTATCGTATATTGCGAAGTATAAAAAATCGATTTGGAAGTACAGCCGAACTAGGCATCTACGAAATGAGACAAAGCGGATTGCGGGAAGTAAGTAACCCTTCCGAATTGCTCCTTACCCAAAATCACGAAGGTTTAAGTGGCGTATCCATTGCCGCGGCAATAGAAGGTATCCGTCCTTTCCTTATAGAAACACAATCTCTGGTAAGTACTGCTGCATACGGTACCCCACAACGATCAGCTACGGGATTCGACCTGCGCAGGATGAACATGCTATTGGCCGTACTGGAAAAACGAGCCGGATTTAAGCTAATACAAAAAGATGTTTTTCTTAATATCGCCGGCGGGCTTAAGGTCAACGACCCGGGAATGGACTTATCTGTTATCAGTGCAGTTTTATCTTCCAGTCTTGATATAGCAATCGAAAAACATGTTTGTATGGCCGGGGAAGTCGGTTTATCGGGAGAGATACGTCCTGTAAACCGTATAGAACAACGAATATTAGAAGCCGAAAAGTTAGGTTTTTCAAAGATACTTGTACCTCAAAACAATCTCAAAGGCTTTACATCAAAAGTTAATATTGAAATCATTCAGGTAAGGAAAGTAGAAGAAGCCTTCAGGCAATTGTTCGGATAAATTCCGGCATAATGGAAATTCACATTAAAAGACAGATGAAAACAAAAAACGCCATACAAATAATAGCTTTCGATGCAGACGACACACTCTGGGACAATGAGCCTGTATTTCAGAATGTAGAGAAAGAGTTTTGTGACCTTTTATCCGAGTATGGAGATAAAAAAGATATATCGGCTTCTCTGTTCGATGTAGAGATGCAGAATATGAAATGCTATGGATACGGGGCTAAAGCATTCACCCTTTCACTTGTAGAAACAGCAATAAAGGTAAGTAACGGAAATGTAGCGGTAAAAACAATAGACCAGATAGTTAATCTTGGTAAGTATCTACTAAACATGCCGATCAAATTACTTGACGATGTAGAAAACACGTTAGAAAAATTGAACAAAGAATATAAATTAGTTGTAGCCACAAAAGGTGATCTGCTCGATCAGCAAAGAAAACTCGACAGATCAGGAATTGCACGTTATTTCGATCACGTAGAGATTATGTCTGACAAAACAGAAAAAGAATATACGGGCCTCGCTGCTTCACTCAACACTTCACCTGCGAATATAATGATGGTTGGTAATTCTTTAAAATCAGACATATATCCGGCTCTGGCTATAGGTATGTATGCAACTTATATCCCTTACCACACAATGTGGAAGCATGAATTAGCCGATGAAAACACTTCTACTAACAGGTTCTATAAAGTTGATTCGTTCTCTGACTTAATCGATTTATTCTAGCTTTTCAAGGCATCGGATTTTATTGTCTATACCAAACTATTTCTTTATTTTTGTACTCCAATAATAATTGCATAAGTGATGATCGAGCAAAAACTATCTGTTTATAATACTCTAACACGTAAGAAAGAAATATTTGAACCCATCCATGCACCCCATGTAGGAATGTATGTCTGCGGCCCAACTGTATATAGTGATGCTCATCTCGGACATGCACGTCATGGAGTTACATTCGACCTGTTGTTCAGATACTTGCAGCACATAGGTTATAAAGTAAGATATGTAAGAAATATAACAGATGTTGGCCACCTCGAAAATGAAGAAGGTAGCGGAGAAGACCGTATTGCAAAAAAAGCGCGGTTAGAACAACTTGAGCCAATGGAAGTTGTGCAGTATTATAGTAATAGATATCACAAGGTAATGAACGATCTGAATACTTTGTCTCCATCTATTGAACCTCATGCTTCCGGTCATATCATAGAACAGATAGAATCTATAAAAGAGATTTTGAAGAACGGTTATGCCTATGAGAGCAACGGTTCTGTATATTTCGATGTTGAGAAATACAATAAAGATTTTGATTACGGAATCCTTTCGCATCGCAATATCGAAGAAATGCTGAATACGAGTCGCGAATTGGACGGGCAGGAAGAAAAACGTAGCAGAGTAGATTTTGCTCTATGGAAAAAGGCTGCACCTGAACATATTATGCGTTGGCCTTCCCCTTGGAGCGACGGGTTTCCGGGTTGGCATTTGGAGTGTTCTACTATGAGTATCAAGTATCTGGGAAAAGAATTTGATATACATGGCGGTGGGCTTGATCTTATGTTTCCTCACCACGAATGCGAAATAGCTCAAAATACAGCAATGGAAAAGCATCAGGTAGTAAAATACTGGATGCATAACAATATGATTACTATAAGCGGGCAAAAGATGGCTCGCTCGTTAGGTAATTTCATCACCTTAGAACAGCTATTTGCAGGAGATCATGAACTGTTGGAAAAAGCTTATAATCCGATGACGGTTCGCTTTTTCATCTTACAGGCTCATTATCGCAGTACAGTAGATTTCAGTAACGAAGCATTGCTGGCTGCCGAAAAGAGTTTAGATCGTCTGTTTGATGCATATGCCCGAATAGATAAAGTTCCTGCTTCACCTGCATCATCTGTAGATGTAAAAAGTATTCGCAGTAAATGTTATGACGCACTGAATGATGATTTGAATTCTGCAATAGTAATAGCCCATTTGTGTGATACCGCCACAACGATCAATTCTGCCAATGCCGGAAATATTACACTAAGTCAGGAAGATATAAACGAACTCAAGGATATTTTTGATATATTCCTGTTCGGAATATTAGGAATTCGTAATGATGTAACAAGCTCAAATAATAACAATGAAGCTTTTGGAAAAGCGATGGATTTACTATTAGATATTCGCCAGAAAGCAAAAGATAATAAAGATTGGGCAACATCGGATCAAATACGTAACGAACTAACCAAAGCCGGATTTGACATCAAAGATGGTAAGGATGGTGCTGAGTGGAAGCTTAAGTAAACGGAAGATAAATCTTATAACTTCCTTGCCCGGAGCATTTCGCGCTTTCCGGGAGGACCGGGAAGCCGTTCGGTCTCATATCCTGATTGCTGCATCATACGGCGCACCACACCTTTGGCGCAATAAGTAACTAATAAACCTTTATTATTTGTTATTTTGTACATGTGATCGAAAATTTGTTGCGACCACATTTCAGGCTGTTTATCAGGAGCAAAAGCATCGAAGTATATAATATCAACAGGCTTTATGCTGTCAAAATCGAATTGATTCAAATCGGAATATATCTTTGTAATATAGAAATATGGCGTTATTTCTTGCATTGTCCCCCACTCTACTTCATGCAATTTATAAAACAAATTTTGTTGTTCTTGCGAATATTTATCTGCGTAGTTCAATTGCTTAATAATAGAAAAAGGCAAAGGATAAGCTTCTATTGTAATATAATGAATTTTACAGGAAGCATCTGATTCTAAGAGTGAGAGGAAAGCATTCAGCCCTGTACCAAAACCAACTTCAAATATACGGATAACATCTTGCTTGGACTGGTGCAATCCCGCTTCGATAAAAACATGCATGGATTCCTGAATAGCACCATTTACCGAATGATAGTGTTCTTCAAGTTCAGGCAAAAAAAGAGTGTGAGACCCGTCACCTGTTATTTCTATCACTGGTCCCACACTCATACTTGCACTGTGTTTAATTACTACTTTTCGATCAAAGCCACGGCATATGCGGCAAAACCTTCCTCACGCCCAACAAACCCCATCTTTTCTGAAGTTGTCGCTTTAATCGATATATCATCTACAGGGATCTGAAGAATCTCAGCCATTACCTTCTGCATCTGAGGTATATGTGGATTTATCTTAGGACGTTCCGCACAAATAGTGGCATCGATATTTCCGATACTATACCCTTTTTCCCTGATTACATCCAATGTTTTTTTCAGTAATATCTTACTATCAATATTTTTATACTCGCCTGCTGTATCCGGAAAATGGAAGCCTATATCCCGTAAATTAGCCGCGCCTAATAGTGCATCGCATACAGCATGAATTAAAACATCAGCATCAGAATGTCCCAAGAGCCCTTGGCTATGCTCTATTTTTATCCCCCCCAACCATAACTCGCGATTATCGGCAAGGCAATGTACATCATAACCAAATCCCACACGTACCTTCATTTTATTTTCTAATTATTTAAGCAAATTTTTCATAGCATCAATATCGAATGCTAAAGAGAAACGGAGTGTTTGATCTAAAGGATTTTGTTGGGCTGTTGCAAGCATATAAGCTACATCCAATTGGAATGCTGTAAGCTTAAACCCTGCACCAAAACCTATATACTGACGATTTCCTTTCATTTTGTTTTCATGGAAATAACCTGTACGCAAGCGAAACTTACTGTCATAGTCATATTCCGCGCCAACTGACCACATAATTTCTTTCAGTTCTTCGGAAAATCCACCGGGAGCATCGCCAAATGATTTGAAAATACCCGATATAGGATTAGTGTCTCTGTATTTTGTAAGGCGATTCTGAAATTCATCGTTAGTTTCTCCATCTTTTTTGACCGGAGGTGTTGGCACCAAATATTTATTTATATCGGCACTGAAAGACAATGTACTAACTTCATTAACCGGATACATCAATGATGCACCGATGCGCAGATTTGTCGGAATAAAGTCATTGCGAGAACCTCCGTCTGTAGATATCTTCGTTCCAATATTTGAAATATTGAAACCAAAACTGAGTAAACTCTCTGATTGTCCGATATTAACATAAGATTCATTGTAACCAGCTATGTCTGCAGCAAATGCATTTCCGGCAGAAGTACCTTCAGATGAACCTGTATAATCGGTACGGATATAACGCACAGTTACGGCTCCAGAAAATGTTTCTGTCAATTTACGTGAATATCCTATATCAAAAGCCATTTCATACGGGGAAACGCTATTCAGAAAATGACCATATTGGTCTGTTATATTAACATCTCCAATAGAGAAATAACGAATAGAAGCACTCAAAGCCTGGTTATTTTCATTACCTATTTTATAATAACCGACTCCATACACTAATGCCACATCATTTATTATTTTTCTCAACCAAGGAGTATATGACAAACCGAAGCCTGCTTTACTTGGTATGAATGCATATTTCGCAGGATTCCAATGCTGTGAATATACATCAGGAGCTGTTGCGACACCAGCATCTCCCATACCTCCACTTCGGGCATCGGGTGTTATAACCAATGATGGAACAGCTGTTACTATCGGATTTAAATCCTGTGCAAATACAGCATTTACAGATAGCGTGAAAATATTAATCAGCAAAATCGATTTTAAAAGACTCTTCATTTATTTACTGTTTAGATAATTAATTTAATTTGTTAAGGTTTATATATAGTCTGCAATATTCATTTACCTTAAAGATATAACACTTTTTTGTACTATTTATTGTTTCAATCCGTAAAATTAACATCTGAATAATCAACAGATTTTCACTTCAAATAATTGGTCATTTTCAATTGAACCTACCAGATTATTTCCAATTGCGACTCTACCTACCCCAGCCGGAGTACCAGTAAATATTAGATCCCCTGTTTTCAGGGTAAAAAAACGGCTGGCATAAGCGATAATCTTATCAACAGGATGTATCATACCGGATGTGTTCCCCGATTGTACCGTTTTACCGTTTATTTCCAACCTAAAATCAAGATTATTAATTGGTTTTACATATAGGTCTTTATGTACAAATCTTCCCACAACCGCGGAATTATCAAAAGCCTTTGAAATCTCCCAGGGAAGGCTCTTCTTTTTCAATTCAGCCTGTATATCTCTCGCTGTAAAATCAATACCGAGGCTTATCTCTTCATAATAACGGTGAGCAAATCTTTCCGCAATATTTTTTCCTACTTTATTTATCTTTATTACAAGCTCTGCTTCATAATGAATTTCAGATGAAAAATCCGGAATATAAAAGTCATTCTTGTCACCACTCAATAAAGCTGTGTCGGGCTTCATAAAAAGAACAGGATCATCTTCTTCACTCGATGGAGCCCTGTTCATCTCTTTATTATGATCGTGATAGTTGAGTCCTACGCAAATTATCTTCATTATCAACTTATTTAATCTGATGCAAAGATACGGAAAGATTTATTGCTTCTTTTTTATCCCCCCAAATAATTGACGGAACCTCATCGTAAGTACCCCAAAAACGCCTTCAGCAAAAATACCTGAATTCATTTTAGATGTCCCCAACATTCTATTCACGAATATAATAGAAACCTCTTTTATCTTAAACTTGAGACAGTATGCCGTATATTTCATTTCCACCTGAAAAGCATATCCCTTGAATCGAATATTATCTAAATCTATTGTTTCTAAAACAATACGTCTATAACAAACAAATCCGGCAGTAGAATCATGCACTTTCATCCCTGTTATGATTCTCACATATTTAGATGCAAAATACGACATGAGCACCCGTCCCATAGGCCAGTTCACGACATTAACCCCACTACAATAGCGTGAACCCACAGCCACATCGGCACCTTCGTTAGCGCAAGCATCATAAAGGCGTAATAAATCATTTGGATTGTGGGAAAAATCGGCATCCATTTCAAATATGTATTCATAACTACGCTCTAGTGTCCATCTAAAGCCAGCTATATATGCCGTACCTAGACCTAACTTTCCTGATCGTTCTACTAAATGTAACCTGTCAGCAAATTCTTGCTGCAATTTTTTAACTATGATTGCAGTACCATCCGGTGAACCGTCATCGATAACCAGAATGTCAAAAACTCTAGGCAAATCGAATACTGTTCTGATAATAGCTTCTATATTTTCCTTTTCGTTGTAGGTTGGTATTATGATTATAGAATCAGACATTTCCTTACGTTTTTAAAGATACAAAGGTAATACTTTAGTCCTGATAAGTAAGAATATTAAATCAAATAAAACGGTATTCTAACAAAATATATTAACAAAAACATTTACCCTTTATGGAATTTTTAATGAATAAATATCTATAAGATAAAGAAGGGAGAAAATAGTAACAACAATTTAAAACTTACAGTTATGAAAAACTCAGTAAACCTAAACTCCACTGAATGGTGCGACATTATTTTCGAAGGAAAAAATAAAGAATACGGTGCTTTTGCACTTCGCCAATCATCTTGGAAAAGACATTTGATAGCGTTTGGTCTTATCGTTCTTTTCACTGCATTTGTTGCAGCACTCCCTGCTATTATCAGTACAGTACAGGCGGCAACGAGAAGCGCGGATAACATAGACGAAGTGTATGCAACAACTAATGTAAAAGTGGAGTTGCCTGAAGAGAAAGAAGAAATCCTAGAGCCAAAGATGCCAGAAGTACCCAAATTCGCTGAAATGAAAAAATTTGTTCCTCCGACAATCACGACTGACGATCAGGCCTCTGATCCTACAGAAATGACAACTATGGATGAAGCAGCTAATTCTAAAGGATTCATAGGAGCATTTAACGTTGAAGGTTCTCTTGAGAAAGATGCCATAATAAAAGAAATAGCAACTAAAGTAATGGACGAAGGGGACGGTAAAGGTAGAGGAGAAAAGACAATATATAATGTAGGAACTATACAAGTTAATCCGCAATTTCCCGGAGGAGAAGCTGAAATGTATGCTTTCATCAAGAAAAATCTGAACTATCCGGCTGTGGATATAGAAATGGGAAACCAAGGGCGCGTAACTATTCGATTTGTAGTGAACAAAACCGGTGAAATTTCTAATGTTCAACTGGTAAAAGGAGTTAGCCCGGGATGCGACAAAGAAGCAATACGAGTTATCAAAAGCATGCCAAAATGGATACCCGGCAGACAAAACGGCGAACCTGTTAATGTATACTTTATAATTCCGGTAGTATTCAGATTAGGGAACATGTAAAACTTTATAATAACAAAGGAATACCCGGATAGGATAATACCTGTCCGGGTTTATTGTTTCTCTGTCAGGTATTTCCAAAAACGTTTAGGCATATGCTGACGCTGTAATTTCAGATTGATTCGTTCTTTTATGGTCATTGATTTAAAATAACCTTTCCATAATTCCTGAAATAGTTTTTCATCTTCTGCCATCAATTTTTCATCCAGTTTTCCACTCAGCAGGTGTTCATCATCATCGAGTGTCATTTCTACTACAGTATGCAGATCGTAATAATAACCATAGTGCCGTTTGATATCATATATCACCCACTTCTGATCGGCAAACCGATCCTTGAAATGTTCTATCGCCAGCGGAAGAGCATTATGAACAGGCGACACAGGAGCAAAGTAAATATCATCGGCAGCTTTCTGAAAACGCACAAACTGCTTCAGGTATAATTCTTCATGTGAAACTTTTTTGGCTAAACGATGCAACTGCAACACATCATCATCGCCGAAATTAGTTTCGATAGACACCCTGCTATCTATTGTTTTACGAATAAAGCGGAACAGTAAGTCATTTTTTTCTTCCTCTTCTGCCAACCATGCGTTGGCAAGCATGTTGCAAGCACCTTTGCTCATTTTCTTTTCCAAAGCAGTCCATACGCGTGTAGCTTTTTCCTCCTGCGTAATAACGATATATTCTTTCGTTGTAAACATAGGAACTATATCACCTTCAGCTAATAGCTTATCGGGGAACATCTTCCGGTTATATGCATCGAAGACTGCCGTCAACAGTCCCTCCAACGTCCTATCGAAAAAAAACACTATCATTCGCTATCGGGGAAAATAATAGGCAATTGCTTATCGTCACTCTTTTTCTTTTTAGGCTCGATCAGTATTTTGCGCACATATTCGGGTGTAGCTTCGTGAACAGTGTACATAGGCAATTCGTTGCAAGTAATAAAATATTGAGCCTTTTTCATCACAACACCTATCTTTTTTAGTTGGGAAGCATTCAGTTTACCATATCTGCGTGAAGTAACTATAAATTGAGCAGATTTTACACCAATACCAGGAACACGTAATATCATGGCATAGTCGGCCTTATTTATATCCACGGGAAACATTTCGGGATGACGCAATGCCCAAGCTAGCTTAGGATCAATCTCCAAATCGAGATCAGGATGAGCGTCATCAACAATTTCATCTGCCCGGTATTGATAAAATCGCATAAGCCAATCGGCCTGATATAAACGATTTTCTCGCACTAAAGGAGCTTGCTTGAGGGCAGGCAAACGTGTATCGTAGCTATTGACCGGAATAAAACCAGAATAATACACCCTTCTCATCCGTGTTTGTTGATAAAGAATAGATGAAACCCTGAGAATATCCTTATCATTCTCACTTGTTGCTCCAACAATCATTTGCGTACTCTGTCCGGCAGGAACAAACCGGGGAGCTGAGCGAAACTTACGCCGGTCTTCAATGCTTTGTTGCATTCCTTGCTGGATATAACGCATTGGACGATAAACACTCCGGTGATCTTTTTCAGGAGCCAGAAGTTTCAGGTTAGTTTCCGTTGGAATCTCAAGATTCACACTCATGCGGTCGGCATACAACCCGGCTTCATTCACGAGCTCCCGACTGGCTCCGGGTATACTTTTCATATGAATATAGCCATTGTAGCGATGTACAGTCCTAAGTTCTTTGACCACCCTAACCATGCGCTCCATCGTATAATCGGGATTATTAATAACACCCGAACTTAGAAAGAGCCCTTCTATGTAATTCCTCCGGTAAAACTCTATCGTAAGGTCAACCAACTCCTGTACTGTAAAAGTAGCCCGACGAATATCATTACTTCGCCTATTGATACAATAAGCGCAATCGTAAATACAAAAATTGGTCAGCATTATTTTTAACAACGACACGCATCTTCCATCCTCTGTAAAACTATGACATATCCCCATTCCCCCAACAGTATTTCCAAGACCGCCCGCTTTATTTTTTCGGACAGTCCCGCTGGAAGAACAGGAAACATCGTATTTTGCCGACTCTGCCAGTACTTTCAATTTTTCCAGTACATTGTCGTTTATCATTTACACAAAGGAAAATATTAAAACTGAGAGTCGAAAACTAAAACTATTAAAAGATATGCAATTGTTGAAAACACAATATATAACTATCTACAAAGAACTTACATCACGGCCTATACCCTAAATCTTCTTAGCCAACCATTTTGTAGAATACCTTCTGAAAGAAGCTAAAGTTATTGCAGTTAAACAATAAAGGATTTAATTAATATATTTTTTATTATTTTTAATTATTTTAATACATATAAAAGAAAAAAGATACAATCTGGCATGCTATACATAATGGTTTTTTATTAAATTTGTAACTATACAGATCGTTAATATTTTCATCTAATCTACAATATTGCTTATGAAAAACTTATACCTACCAGCTATTGTTGTACTCTTATTTTCCAATACTACATTTGGACAAAATACTGATAGACCTATATACAAACATGTAGAGTTATATGAAGCAATTTCAGTAGTAAAGGATAAATATATACCTGACAAAAGAGTAAAAATATTCGATATAGAGGTTGATGATCATGCAAAAGAACCTATATTAAAAGGTGTCACATCCGATACCGAAGCTTATAGAGCATTAATAGAGGAGGCTGAAATAAGGAGTGGTAAATTTATTAATAAAGTTGAATTACTTCCAGCTAAAAATCTGGGAGATAAAACTTCTGGAGTCATAAATCTTTCTGTCGCCGACATTCGAACAGAAGGTAAATTTTCAGCTGAAATGGCTACTCAGGCTATACTTGGAACTCCAATACGAGTATTACAAAAAGATGGGTGGTATAGGGTACAAACTCCCGATGGATATATAGGATGGATACAATTATCTTCATTTACTCCCATGACTCAAGAAGAAATAACGGCATGGAACAAAGCACCCAAAATAGTTTTTACAGATTATTTCGGATTTTCCTATCAGGCACCCGATAAAAACAGCCAGCATGTATCCGATTTGGTATTATCCAACATACTAAAATGGGAAGGGGAAGAAAACGGGTTTTATAAAGTATCTTATCCGGATGGACGTAAAGCTTATATTCAAAAAAATCAGAGTATGCTCTATGATGATTGGAGAAAATCCAAAGAGGCAACTGGCGAAAGTTTTGTGATAGAAGCATACAAACTAATGGGAATACCTTATGTATGGGGAGGCACCTCTGTGAAAGGCATGGATTGCAGTGGCCTTACAAAGACCGTATTATTCATGCATGGTATCATATTGATGCGTGATGCTTCCCAACAAGCTTATACCGGAATACCTGTGGATATCAGTAACGGATATGAAAATTTGCAAGTGGGCGACCTTATGTTTTTTGGTAAAAAAGCTCAAGGGGACAAAAAAGAAAGAGTGCGGCATGTAGCCTTTTATGTTGGCAATAAACAATTTATTCATGCATCCGGTTGTATCCGAGTTAGTAGCCTTGATCCTCAAAGCCCTGATTATGACGAAGCGAATACAAAAGAATTCATTCGCGCAATACGGGTAACCGGAGCTGTTGATCAACAAAATACCAATATATGGTCGATTGAAGAAAACTCATTTTATAAACAATAAAATAATAGTAACATGTCTCAATCAAGGCGTACATTTATTAAAGCTGCCACTGTTGCAGCAATAGGCACAGGGATAGCTTCCGGAAATCCGTTAAATTTATTCGCTCAAAATAATAAAAAAACTGTTTCTTTGAATGGTAGTAAAATGAAGTTAAGTTTTAAGCCCTACGATCTTCAACTGCGCCATGTATTTACGATAGCCAATTCGTCTCGAACTACAACCCCGGTCGTTTTAACTGAAATTGTATACGATGGCATAACCGGATACGGAGAAGCATCTCTTCCTCCATATCTGGGTGAAACACAGGCATCTGTAATCGAGTTTCTAAAAAAGGTAAATCTGGAACAGTTTTCCAGTCCATTCGAACTTGATGACATACTTACTTATGTAGATAAAATAGCTGAGAACAACACCGCTGCCAAAGCATCTGTTGATATAGCTTTACATGATTTAGTAGGTAAAATTATGGGGCAACCCTGGTATAAAATATGGGGACTGAATAAAGATAATACTCCTGATACTACTTTTACAATCGGTATAGATACAGAAGAAGTAGTAAAACAAAAAACAAGAGAAGCTGATCCTCTGTACAACATACTCAAAGTAAAGTTAGGACGGGATAATGATAAACAGATGATCGAAGCTATCCGAACTGTTACAGACAAACCTATAGCCATAGATGCCAATCAAGGATGGAAAGATAAACATTATGCTTTGGATATGATTTACTGGCTCAAAGAACGTGGAATAGTTATGATAGAACAACCCATGCCTAAACACAATTTGGAAGACGCAGCATGGGTAACAGAACGTAGTCCTCTGCCTATATTTGCAGACGAATCGTTCCAAAGACTGTCCGATGTATTGCGGCTTAAAGGAGCATTCACCGGAATCAACATAAAACTTATGAAATGTACAGGAATGCGCGAAGCCTGGAAAATGCTCACTGTGGCGCGTGCAGTAAATATGAAGGTAATGATAGGCTGCATGACCGAAACTTCATGTGCTATTTCAGCAGCGGCACAACTATCGCCAGCTGTAGATTGGGCCGATCTTGATGGAAACTTACTAATTAGCAATGACTGTTTTAGCGGCGCAACCGTCGTAAAAGGCAAAATGCGATTGAGCGAAGCCGCAGGAATAGGCGCAAGGAAGTTATGATAACAGAATAATTATTAATAGATTACTATTTTGTTTTAATTTATTTATCTTTGCATGATTTTTTAACGTTCTAACCTAACCATAGAAGTGCTATGATATTACTCGCTGAAAGCGGATCTACTAAGACTGAGTGGTGCCTGGTAGACAGAAACGGTATTACCGAACAATTTCTGTCAGATGGTATTAATCCTTTTTTTCAGACAAGAAAAGAGATAAGTAGACTTGTACGCTTACAGTTACCTCCTGTCTTTTTCAAAACAAAGATCAATAATATATATTTTTATGGAGCTGGTTGTTCTTCTCTGGAAAAAAAGAATGTAGTAAAAGCATCTCTGGAAGCTCAATTCAAAACACCGACAATTATAGAAAGTGACCTTTTGGGATCTGCCCGTTCCTTGTTTCAAAATGAAGCCGGAATTGCCTGCATTTTAGGAACAGGTTCTAACTCTTGTTTTTTCGATGGAGAAAACATTGTGAAAAATGTAAAATCGCTAGGATATATACTTGGAGACGAAGGGAGCGGAGCTTCGCTCGGGAAATTCTTTCTATCCGATTGCCTGAAAGGACTGGCACCTCAGGAATTGATAGATCCGTTCTACAGAAAATATAAAATCGATCCTGATGAAATAATGGATTATATATATTCTAAGCCTTTTCCGAATAAACTACTATCGGTCTTATCGTTCTTTTTATATGAATATCTGGAGCATCCGTATGTAAATAATTTAGTACGACGCAATCTGAGGTCTTTTTTTGAAAGGAATATTTTACAATACGAATACACTGAATATCCGATCAGATTTGTAGGATCAATAGCAAAAATGTATTCGTTTATATTGAGAGAGACAGCTCAGGAGCTGGGAATATATATCGATGTGATAATTGAAAATCCAATCAAAGGGCTGATAGAATATCATCGTGAAAACGGACACTTATAGAATACTTATCACCAATATGTAAATAAAAAGAGCATGATTCCCATCATGCTCTTTTCTATTATCTTTCATTCAATAACTTGAACCCTATTGGAATATAAATGAAAGAATACTTTTCATAAGATTATCTCTTCCGGCTTCATCCTTTATCACTTCGAAAGGAAAACCCAGAATGCAGGTTTTATAATCGCCTAAGTAGGCAACCCCTGCACTGAGGTTATTTTCTGTATATCTGAATACAGTATAGCAATTATCTCCGGCCGGTTCTATTGCATCTGGCGATTCCACTGCATATGAAATAGAATTTAATTTTGTATAGAACTCATAATTTCCTTCTATGGATGCAAATGGAGACAGTACAGCCTTCACTTTACCTTCTACAGCTGCTCTGCCTACCCGCCATTTGTATTTTAACACATCGGTAGCAAATGCCTTGTCTTCGTTATTGGCATTTTCTGTATCCCACAAATCGGAAGCAACATACGCGCCACTAACAAAAATATTTCCCCCTCGCTTGCAATATGCTGTAATCTTATCTTGAAAATCTTTGGTGAAAGTTTTAAATTCGGCCGGAAAAACACCTCGTCCTATTTTAGTTTGTTTTTGTTTACCCAATATGATATCCACTAGCTTGTATTGACCCATATCTATAGATTCATCTGTTACAGCATCTCTACTAGTCGATATAAAAGAGTAACCAGCTTTAGCTATAGCCTGCCCATGAATAGCAGGATAATCAAACGTATTTCCGGCAACTACTGTCGTCTCAAAGTTTGCCTGACTTGCACCAAAACCGGCAGCATCATCGTCCATCCATGGAATTCTACGCCTAAATTCGTATTGGCTCCCGATATAATTATATTCCTTTTTGTCCGGAACCCCATGATCGATAAAATCAACAAAGCCTCCGATACTATCTTTTGTAGCAAAACTATATGGAGCGGATAATCGATCGAAACCGTTTACAATTAGTACCTGTCCCTTTTCATTTGATTTTCTGCATACAGAAAGTATCTCTGATGAGAAACTTTCCCCACCATCATTTACTGCCGCCACTTTAAAGCTATATATTTTATCTTTTTCGATGGTCAAATTGAGCCTTGTATCATGTACAATAACTCCATTATCAAAATCGCCATCGCCAACCCGTGTATAAACAATGTACTTATCAGGCATTGCTGTTGGTTCTGTAACATCCTCTACGGGTTTCCACATAAGATTAACCTGTGTTTCACCTGCAAATTTTGCACCAAAGGATTTTACAGGAAGCGGCTGTACAACATATTTATAATCATATTGTCGGGCAATAAACTTCAGCATTCCTTTATAAATAGAGCGGCTGACCGTAAAGCGAAAACGAGGGTCAAGCCCATATTTCATATCAGCAAAATTCTGATGGGACAATAGTTCTAACAACATAGTCGGCACATTAGGAACACGAGCTTCGCTATACGAACGATTCCACATATGACGGCGTGTCCATTTAGGTTCATATTCACGACGGATATCTTTTGTAATTTCATCCATGATAGCATCAGTCAAATCCCTTGAAGCCCAACGTGTTTTACCATTTTCAAATACTTCATCATTAGTATGCGTCATGTAAATACCAAGAGTCCCAATTATAGAATCATTATATGTAGTTCCGGCATCGCTATGAAAAGCCATTGCCAAATCAACCGGAACATTCAACCCTCCGGATTTAGGTAATACCGAAGAACCTCCACTGATATAATTAACCCAAAAACCACGGCTTTGATAATCGTCCGTATAATCATTTTTCCCTTCACTCTTGTTATAAACACTATCCGGAACACCGGCCCACTGTAGCCAGTAACGGGCACCTTCGGTATATCGCGGATAACCGCTGGTCTCAGGCTTATAATTAACCGCTGGTAATTTCTTCTGTTTACTGCCATCAATTGCTTCCGAACTTTTTGTATTATCCGTCACAATACCACTCGGATGAGGCAGACGGGCTATGTTACCCATCCCCCCTCCTATTTTAACGGCATCAGCTGTAAGAATACGTCCCTGTTTATTACTTTCATTAGTCAATACAATCTTACAATTGTCATTTTTTCCCTTATCAAAAGCAAAAAAACCCAGAAATATCCATGTACCGCCACCCATCTTTTGATTGATGCTAAATTCTGTTTTACCACCTAAGTGATAAACTGAATAACGAGCCTCATCTGTACTATTGGGTAAGGTTTGATAAGATATGTAAACCGCATATTTTCCTTTTTCAGATATATCGGGAACCCACTCGCATTGGCTTATTTCTCCTTTCGATACTGTTTTAACTTGACGGTATGTTCCGAGTTTAAACGGATTTTCGCCATCCAAATAGAATGACTTAGTATTGGCAAATCCGCTATTTGTTCCGGCAATCCATGATTCCTTTCCGGATTTTTCCGCATAAGATGAATTAGCTGTACTTTTATCATTATCAACAATTATTTCATGGCGTTGTGTATCCCTTTCCCGTGGTAATAGTACATTAGCACCCGCATTTTCAAGCATTGGAACAAGATAAGGAAGTACATAACTTTGAGTATATAAATCCTCTACCGTTTGAAAAATGCGTGCCCTTTGCCATTCCCATCTGGTTAATTTCTGCTCATAATACCAGCCATGACTTTGCCAGATTGCCAGATGATGATTTTGCAACCCTTTTTCTGATGTATAAGGACGAGATAAATTAGAAACCAAAGGCTTATCTAATTTATTAGCAAATAAGTCCTTTTTCTTTTTACCAAAAGGGACAAGACTCTCTATAGGCTGTGTATCGGTTATAAGTTCTATCTTATACTTCTTATATTTTTCAGGCAACAACCCTTTTATATACGTATAAATATTATCCACATCATCTTGACGAAATGGAACGTAAGACAAATTGATACCTGTAAAAAACTTAAGAGTTTTTCCCTGAACATTAACAGAGTCTATCTTAACCTTATAAGTTTTAATATCTTTATTTGCAAATTGGGTAAGATACTCACCTATCTCAGCCTGAATCTTTTCAGATATTTCCTGCGCTTGAACTTCACACGGAATCAAAAACAGAAAAAATGCACAAATAATTAATAGCTTCTTCATATTGTTTATCCTATAACCGCTCAAAGGAGTAGCCTTTCTTTTTAAATGTCTTAATTATTTCGTCTAACCTTAAATACAATTTATCTGTTCTAGTTGCATGTGTTCCTGGATGAATAAGTATAATGCTACCATTCAAATTGTTTTGTTTTTCAAATTCATACAACTGATCAATAATATTTTGCGATGGCATATAGTTTTTCATATCAGGGGTCGTATAGTCAGCAGCTGTCCTTAAACCGGATGTGAAATTTACAACAACTTGCCCCTGTGATTCGATTAGTCTCACATGATCCTTGTTATAATGCTCGAAAGGAGGTAGATAATAATTCACAGAAGGTATATCTATTCCAAATTTTGATAATTCAACCATATTCTTCTGAAGATCATCTATCAGGCTATCTGCACTAACCAAGCTTTTATTGCGTTCTGCGCCCCATGGTGCATACAGTAAATGCTTATCTGAATGCCCTCCTACATAATGTCCTTTCTTTACAATCTCCTTGATCACAGCTTTATGTTCTTTCATACGAAGACAATTTCCCGTAAGAAAGAACGAAGCTTTAATTTTGTTTTTATCCAGTGTTTTCAATATAGAAGTTGCTCCTTCAAATGCTGAATCCGCTGAAAAAACCAGATGAATTACTTTTTTTGTTGTATCAATACGAACTGTTGCTCCATAAGCATCGGTTACAGTATTACTTTTTTTTTTAGACTGTTCTTTTCCTAGTTGTTCCATCATGGAGAGGTAATACATCATGTAGCAAGTCCCATCGATTACAGGCTCATTGGTACCATAGGAATGTTCATGGAATACAGCCGGGCCATTCTGAAATACAGCTAAAGGATCCTTACTGCGACTCACTTTTGGAATACCCAACAATGTATCATGCCAACCTTCATCGATGGGGCCGTCAACCAATCCGCCCAAACGGGTATCGTCCATTCTGGAAGAAACGGCTCCTTTCGGAAAACCTCCGATAAACGAGAATCCCCAAGGGTTACAGCCCAAAATCCAATCACGTAAAGCAGCCTCCATCTCTTCAAAGGAATTGTCTCCTGAAATCTCTTTGTATTGGTGAGCATAAGAAGCGGCACCAATAACGGCAAAGTTTGCGCACCACACATAAGGCACACCGTTCATAAACGGCTCATTCCCTGCACGGTTTCGAATGGTCTGTAATCCTTGACGCATAAAGTCGGTGAATTTTTTACTTGTTACTGCATCTTCAGATTTTGCCATCAGGTGATGCCCTTGGTTGACAAAAGGATAGAACTGATAATGACGTGCAAAACCAAATGCCCACAAAGGATTAACGGGTTCCAATTGTCCCCAGTAATCGCCTTCGGTGCGCCATTTCGGGTCTTTGGTAAGAGTATAAAACGTAGCAGCCGCTAATTCTATATCATCCACATAGTTGTCTTCTTCGTAAAAATAAGGTGAAACCACACAGACGGTTTGGGTATTTCCGGGATGCTCAAGGGCAAATTCGTATGCAGGCTCTGCTTTACCAGACAGTATTTGAGCAAAAGCAGGGTCTACATCCTTGAATAGTTCAGCTCCCAACGCAAAACAGGAGGCAAACTTACCGGCGGCGGAAGCCACTCCGGTGGTACGGTTCAGTTGAATCTCTCCAGTTCTGGGATTGGGCAAGTCTTGAGGCTCTCCGGTAATAAAATAAACCGGTCGTCCCTTACCTGGCCCCCAGCCATAATCTACATTATCGTTTTGGGGCAAACCATAACCAGCATGGTCCCGGTCATCGGCTATCTGGTTATACATTTCTTTAGGTGCAGGGTTCATTCTGGATAGCCAGTCTAGTCCCCAACGGATTTCGTCCAAGATATCAGGAGTGCCGTTACTGCCAGGACTGGCATCGGCGCGATAATTGTCTTTGAAAATTGTTTTATCCTTTGCCTGATAGTAGGCTAACATCATGTGATAGATAGCGCTTGCAGTGGTGGTAACATATTGTAATTTATCGTCAGCATCATGCCAACCTCCGCGAACATCAATATGTTCCCCTGTACGAGTGGGGTGGTCAACAATAAAACCATCATGTTGATGACAAACAGTGCCTAAAAAATTATTCTGTCCGCAACGTTGACGGCGCATATAATTAAGCATAAAATCAACAGATCCTTCGTAAATATCTGCTCCAATCTTAAATTGAGGAGATTTCACACCAGCGGCTTCAATATAATAATCACCTTCTGTCTGAACAGAAGAAAAGTCGAGGCGGAAGGCCGATTTTAACCCCCAATAAGTAGCATCTGCGATTTTTCCCTGACCACTGAATACTGTTTTTCCGGTTTTTGCATCAACAAGTGAAAAATTCGGCGTACCATGTTGAGTTGCGGGTAAAATCGGAGGTTGTCCGTTACTGCCACGAAAAGATAGATCGGGCGTGATTTCTTCGGTTGAGATTAGCACTGCTACTTTGATATCTTTGGGAAGATACCCTAATTGGTTTATCCTAACCCATGATCCTCCTGATTGTGCATTTACTGTGACAGCAAAAATCACAATTATAAAGGATAATAAACATCGTAGTCTCATGTTTTTTTAATATATAGTTTTATTTACTAATTCGTCAAATAGTTTAGCTATTTTATCCGTTACAACAGCAACATATATTTTGCCTTTTTCTGCCGTTGATTTTTTAGGATTACCAACACCTGTATCAAATGAAGTTTTTGCCCAATTCCGTGGTACCCACCCTACCTTTTCATTCAAAGAATCTATATTGAATGGTCTGCTCGAACCATCTCCGGCAGTATCAAGATTCACCAATTCGGGGCGGAAATGCATGATAGCTGAAGTTTCTTGCTCTCCTGCATGATCATCAAACTCTTCGTCAAAATAACCTTTTCTTGATTCAACTGCAAACCAATCACAATTGACAATAAGCATATCAGGATAATCCAGAGCCAAATCTCTTATCATAGGCTTGAAATTATTCCCTCCATGCCCATTCATTATTACAAGTATTCGTATGCCTTGAATATAAAGAGACTCAACAATATCCGATAAAACAAGTTTTTGAGTCTCTTGACGAGCATGGATACAAAACGGTAACTCTATCTGTCCGGGATTCTGGGCACCTAAAGGGATAGCAGGAAGTACCATCCCCTTGACTCCATATTGAGACCAAGCCTTACTCACAGCTTCCACTGCTATATCATGAGCCAAAATACAATCTGTCAGGTATGGCAAATGAGAATTGTGAGGCTCGGTCGCTCCCCATGGTAAAACAGCATATGAATATGTCTGTTCTTTAATATTACCATAGTTTTCTACCGACAGGTCTATATGTTTATCCTTATCAGTCATTTTAATATTTATATTTTTGACACTCTTTTTTTGTACTCAGCTAAACAAGCATCTAGTCGTTCGTGAGCAGTTGTATCGCCAGGCACATTGTGAGATGGATGTATATAAAGCTTAACACCTCTGTCTGCCAGTATTTCTGCCACGGTAGTTATTGTCATCCATACCATTGTTACGAAAGCAAGTGTAGATACAGGTCCTACTTTATCCTGATGATTTTTCAAAGGAACAGATGCATCTACAACAGGTACACAAGAATCAACCACTATATCTGCTATTTCAAATATTGTTTTGCCGCTAGGATGGCGTGTGACTTTTCCCTTTGCCTCCGCTGCCGAACCGAATACAATAACTTTCATACCAAGTTCTTTAGCCTGTAAAGCTACATCAATATTTACATTATTGATACCTGTATGCGAGAAAATCCAGATACAATCTTGCTTGTCGAAATTGTATGCTTTCATTATAGCATTACCATAACCCTCAGCACGCTCAAGAAACAAGAATTGGTGAATGCCCATCTGCCCTGTTATTCCTGTAAAAAAAGTCATTGGTAGTTCTACCATAGGATGAAATCCAACGAACCCTCCGATACGGGGATACATCTCCTCTACCGGAATAGTTGCATGTCCACAACCGAATGTATGTACCCAATGGTTCGATTCAATGCTATCGGCCATTACCAATGCTGCTTTTTTTATATTCTCCAACTGGGTTTCTTCAATTTTTTGCATAATGCCACGTGCATTTGCTAACCATTCTAATGCTAACATAATTTCTTTTAATTTTTATTATTAATAATTTTTGAGTTTGTTAATACGATAATTAATTGTATCGCTAATAATATAGCAAGGAATATAGGAAATGAATCAATTTCAAACGTCTTGGATATATATCCCATTGCATAATTTAAAATAGAGTTACCTCCTAATGCGATAAAAAGGGCGATACCAATCGCTGTACCGGATGTTTCCTTGTAAATAGAGCCAATAAGACCAATCGCAACCGGAAACCCGGCTGATAATCCAAAGCCTATTAAGAATAGGCCTAATGTAGCGACAGGAAATGATGTAGACCAGTTTAGTAAAGCTATTCCAATAAAAGCGATAGTCATTCCTCCAAAAAGAATATGAATTTGCTTTACCTTCTTAAAAATATAGCTCAATAATAAACGGGCCAATGTCATCCCCAGCACGAAAAATGTAAGAGTTAAGACAATATCCCCTTCTTCGATAATTGTTGTGGCCTTTAAGTAACTTGTTGTCCAATTGTTAAACAGACCTTCCATTCCACTTTGAAAAAACAAGAAAAAACTAAGGATCAACAGTACAGGTTGTCTTAATAAAGAGACAGCTTGTTTTATCGGAAAGCCTTGCTTAAACTTAGGTTCCGGAAACTTAATAGATACAAAATATACCACGCATAAAAACATAAATATACCAGTCCATTGCAGTATAACTTCATATGTATAATATTTGGAGAGCATACCGAGTAACAGAGGAACTATTAAAGCGCCTACTCCATAAAAAACACCTAATATGCTTAATTTTGAACTGCGATCGTTGTCATCAGAGACGTCAGAAGCAAGGGCATTCGTTGAACCATTGAGCATACCACCGCCGAGACCAATAAAGAAAATACAAACTCTTAATGTTGACAGATGATCATAGAAAGACAATCCTTCTACACCCAATATGGTAATGATTGTACTAACAATAAGTAGAGCTTTGTATCCAAAACGATCTACAATTGGTCCAAATACAAGAGACCCCAACAGCACTCCAACCGGGAGAAATGTAACCAGAGAAGAGGCTCCAACCGTATCTAATGCATACTTTGCAGTCAGAGAGGGTAAAACCGACCCCATAACAATAAAAGCAATACCGAAGAAAGCCATCCCCATACAAGCTGCAACATAAACCAGATTTTTCTTATACATATACTATACTTATTTAAGTGAAAGAATAGCCAGATGTCCGGCTCCATATAGCCCGGCATCACCACATAAAATCGATTGTTCGAAACTTACCTGACAAATACCGATAGGTTGAGCCCATTTGCAAGCCTCCTTGTATATATCATCTAGAAACTGTGATGCAGGGCCAAAGATACCTCCACCCCATATAATTTTCTCAGGGTTTAACAAACTCACCAGATTAGCTGCTGCCATCCCCCACATTTTTATTGCTTTGCCAAGAACAAATTTTGCTAATGGATCTTTTTGTTCGTATGCGGCAAATATATCTTGAGCTATAATTGTTTCTACATTTTTATTATAAAGAGAACTATTCTTAAAAAGAATATTATCCTTAATTATTTTTCTGGCTTGCCACGCAATACCATTTCCGGAAGCCTGGCTTTCAAAGCAACCACAGGTTTCATATTCATCCAAATACGGAGTTTCTAAAGCGAGCCAGCCTGCGGCACCAACAATATCTCCGTGCCCATGTAAAATTTTTCCATCAACTAAAATGCCTATTCCTATACCCGTTCCTACAGCTATAAATAATGCATTGCCACATCCTATTGCAGCACCTTTCCAGGTTTCGCCTAATATATAGCATGTCCGGTCACTAGCAATATCCACTTTAACAGATGGGTCATTTATATGATTCTTTATTTCTTCTTGCAAAGGATAGCTATCCCATCCTTTGATATTTGGAGCCCATATTTTGCCAGTTTTACTATTGGCTATTCCAGGCACACAAATCCCAACAGATTGTATATCCGCTATATTATAAAAAGATATAAGATGATCGATTGTGCTTCTTACCAAAGCACCAACCTGACTCCCTTGCTTGTGTTCAAGCAAAGACGACACTTTATGAAGCATATTCCCTTCATTATCGAAAACTGCTCCTGTGATTTTTGTTCCCCCTAAGTCAATTCCTATTACAGCCATTAGGGTTTTAGGTATTAAATTTTTATAATAATAAACTAAATAAGATCGTAAGTGTTTTTCTGGCTTTATAAATTAAAGGAGACATGAGACAAGCAACATGCCCCCTTTCATAATCTAAAAACCTAATCTATATCAATATAAGTTAATTCCAGATTGGAGATTGAGTTAAAGTATAACCTTTATTCTTATATGCATTAACTTGATCTTGTCCTACTGGAGATAAATATACCCGGTCATCAAAAGCATTTCTATTTTTAGCCTTAGATACAATGTAAAAACCGACCATGCTAGCTTTATTCGTTCCGTCATAAACTACTTTAGATCCATCTGCTTTTTCTACGGTTAAAACATCCTTATTGCCGTCGGTAAATAATGCTGGCAGTTCATTAGGTATATCTATCCATAAGCCTTTAAGAATATCAGGATTTACATCAGCATTCATATAGCTCAGCTTTTTCCAACGCCTTATATCCAATAAGCGCAACTCTTCAAAAACAAATTCCATACGTCTTTCTCGGCGTATTTCCCAAATAAGGGCAGGAACATCAGTATCGCGAGCAGGATCATTTGGTAAAGCTGCCAGTTTTAAAGGGTCTGTCTTTTTTACCCCCCTAGCGATAGCATCACTATCTAACGGACGTGTACGTATTGCATTAATGGATTTATCTAAATCGCTTTGAGTAACAGCGGTACCACCTGATAATGTAGCCAATTCAGCCTTTGCTTCAATCCAATTTAAAACAACCTCTGCATATCTCATTATAGGGGCGTCATTCGTATTTGTATTACTACCATATTTGGCTGGAGGCGTTTTTCCTATAAATGTAACACCTTCTCTACTAATAAACTTCGCAGCATATAGTAATGTTGAAGAGGCTTGTAATGGTTGATTATAAAATGTTGCTTCGAAGCGAGAATCTCTTGTTTTAAGCATACTCTGCAAGTCTAATTTTTTAACATCTGGCAGATCTGATTCATTATATACTTTACCATCACTACAGATGAAAGATTTGGCCAAAGCTAAGTTAGGAGCAGGAGATTGACTTTCATTTCCATTAGAATATGAAGCTATCTGATGGGTGATACTTAAAGCTGCATCATACGCACGATATAAAATAACTTCTTTATTCCCCTTTAAATCTTCAGATCCAAAAAGATCTTTGAATGTGCTAGAGAAAGAATATTCATTACTCTCCATTACTACAGCAGCTGCATCACGAGCGAATTCTAAGAATTTTTTAGCTCTTTCATTATCATTTTTATGATATTTTAGCCAAGTACCTTCAAATAACATCAATCTGGAGATGAATGCTGCCGCAATATTTTTATCGACAAACAGAAGCCCATCATCATTACGTATATTCTCTAAAACATATTTAAAGTCATCATATACTTTATCCATTATTTCATTACGTGGAGTTCTATCTTTATATAACTCATCCAATTCTGTTTCAAGAACAACTCTATCATAATAAGGAACATCCCCAAATACAGAAACAAGCCTACAATATTCAAAAGCTCTGAAAAATTTCGCAATAGCAGTCCAATGATTATAAGCTTCTGTTGATAAATTAGGTTTTGTAACTTTTTCTATCCTATCTATAAATATATTACTCTTACGTACCCATGAAAAATTCCATGTTGGACCAGAGTATTGAGTCAACATAGCAGGAGTTTCTGAAGTGCTAGACCGAGCTGTAGGAATATTGGATTCAAAGCTACTCTGTGTCCCTGATGTAGAAGCATCATCATGGAAAGTATATCCGCGAAGGGGAGCATAAGCTGTTCCCCAACCCGTATTGTAGCCAACAAAATAATTTATATAAAAACCATTTGCATATAATCTTAAATCAGCCTCTTTCAGCCAATACTGAGGATCTGTTATCTGATCTTTCTGAGGTCGGTCTAATACATCGTCATTACAGCTAGTGATAGCAAATAATGAAATTGTTGATATTAATAATAAAATATATTTTTTCATCATCTTATTCTTTAAAAGTTTAGTTGAACACCGACAGACACTGTTTTGAAGGCAGGAGCGCCCACCCCAGTACGGCTAGAATTATAATTTGAACTATTCCACATTGAATATCCTGAAACTTCCTCCGGATCAATAGGTAAATCACCAAGATGGTCGAAAGTCAGCATATTTTCTAATGATAGATAAACACGGGCTTTAGTCATATATGCTTTCTTTAACAGATTTAATGGCAAAGTATAACCAAATGTTATATTTTTTAATCTCAAGTAAGCCATATTTAGTAGATAGCGATCCGATACCTGCATATTGTTTACTGTATTCGTGGCCCCATTATTAAATGGACGAGGATAGAAAGCATTTGTTCTATTTTCACGCCAGAAATCACCAGCCATAGCTTGAGGCATTGCTCCATCTGAAGAGTTATATCCTGCCTGAGCCAAGAATCCTTCACCCCACATTTCACGTTTTCCTACTCCTTGAAAGAAAACAGACAAATCAAATCCTTTGTAATCTGCTGCTAAACGAAAGCTGTATTCGTATCTTGGCGTTGTATTTCCAATCACAGCAAGGTCTCCATGATCTTTTAGAGAAGCATCTCCATTATTAATTTCGCCATCACCATTTAAATCCAAAAATTTCACATCACCTGGTCCGAAGTAGAAATTAGAACTGTTTTGTAAGAATGGCTGATATATTGGTTTTTTCCCATCTTTAGATTTCATTTTATAAACCTTCTTCCCTGCATATTTCTCTGAATCGGCAGCAGTCAGTGTATATTCGATCGGATTACCATTCGCATCTAGTTCAAAATCATCTTTTTGAAATAAACGATCTACTTTATATCCCCATATTTCACCATAAGTCTTTCCGTTATAATAACCATTAACCAGCTCGCTTGTACCATAAGAAACTATTTTAGTCACAGCGTCAGAGAAATTAGCATTTAATGATATATTTAAACCATTAGAAAATCTATGAGCAAAATCGTAGGAAACTTCCCATCCATCAGTTCTAAGCGATCCAAAATTACCCTGTGGAGCTCCTGATCCATAAGTGGCGGGAATACCTTCCATAGGTACAATCATATTCTTCGTTTCACGACGATACCAGTCTACAGTAAGCCCCATCTTATTATTAAGGAATCTTAAATCTAAACCAATATCAGTAGTAGATATATCTTGCCAGTATATCTCATCGTAAACAGCAGCAGGAGTACCTACGTATGGAACTTTTGTTCCACTACCTCCTATCCAAGACAGTTGCCCTGAAGGCATTGTAGAAATATATAGAGAATTAGAGACTGTCTGATCTCCAATAGTACCATAAGATCCTCTCAACTTCGCATGGCTTAAGAATGACTTAGACCATGATAGAAAGTTTTCTTCACTTAGAATCCATCCCGCAGAAAATGAAGGAAACCAACGCCATTTCATTCCACTCGGGAATTTAGATGATCCATCATAACGCAAGTTACCTTCAACCAGATATTTATCCATAAATGAATAATTTAAACGGCCAAAATAACCTAATTGTGATTCCCAATTGGCATTACCTCCTGCATTTTGAGTTCCTAGAGCTGTATTAAATTGGGGATTAGTTATATCTAGTAGTTCCTTGATTTGTGACCAATGCCCCGCTTCTTCGTTAGTTACTCTATTTATCCCCAACATTGCTTTGATAGAATGAACCTCATTTAATCTTGTATCATATGTTGTATATGCATTAATAGTGTTCTGCCTTGTCTTTTGAGTCTGTTGTAAAATAAGATCCGGACTCGCTCCAGCTGCTGTATACGTTTCAGTTGGTAATTGATATGCAGGCATAGCACCTGAGTCAGTAGAACTCACTTGTTCTCCAGCCGAATTTACATATATTTGATTACCATTGCTATCAAGTTTTGCTTGAGGAGCAACCCATGTGTTTTTTGCGGTAAATCTCGTTCCTGGTTGATTGATCGAATATGTATTACCAGAATAAGTATAATCAAAATTGGCTGTCCAGTTTTTGGTAATATTCACTGTAGCTCCAACGTTTACACTTAAATATTCATTTCTTAGGCTTCCGATATTCGACTGTGCCAATTCTGTAGCCGAGTTTCTGGTTGGAACTCCATCCTCTTCTACCCATGGAAAGATTGGCCCCCAACGATATATGTATAACCATTGGTCTGCAGTCGTACTATAAGTGGAGTTTGCATATCTTTTATTACGATCCGAATACATAGCTCCAGCTCTAAATGTCAAATATTTATTCACCTCTGTACTTAACTGAAGGGAAGCTGTATAACGCTTAAAGTTATCTTCTTTAGCCGGTTTATTCAAACCTTCTTGAGATAAATAGTTCAGGCCTACGTTATAAGTAGTCTTAGCAGTTTTTCCTGCAACCGATATCTTATGGTCTGTTGATGGTGCCCATTCTCGAATCATATAATCGTATGGATCATAGGTACGAAGACCTAACTTATATTTACCATCGTAATACCAGTCACGACCATATACCATCGGATCGTTTTTGCCAACAACTCCTGCATACTTTTGCTGCCATTCCTGAGCCTTTTTAAAACTCTCCTCTGTTATTAGCCAAAAACCTCCAGTAACGGTACCATTAACTCGTTTCATAGCTTCATAAGAATACTCCATTGCATCTAGACCTCCCATTTTTGCATCTTTAGCTGGATTCTGCCATGCAAGATTCCCTGTATAAGACACCGTAACACCCTCTGTCTTTGCGCCTTTTTTTGAAGTAATCAGAATAACACCGGAAGCACCTTTTGCTCCGTAAATAGATGCTGATGCCGCATCTTTCAATACACTGATTGACTCTATATCATCTGGATTTACTAATTGCAAGCTTGGTATTTCCACGTTATCCAAAAGAATTAACGGATTACTATTCCCCTGTATTGAGGAGATTTGTCCTCGGATTTTTATAACAGCATCAGAACCAATTTCACCACTAGGAATACGAACCGATAGTCCAGGACTTAAACCTTGAAGACCTCGGCTGACATCGGCAACAGGACGACTATCTATTGCATCAGAGACTTTTATAGAAGCTACTGCACCCGTAAGACTTTCTTTTTTCTGAGATCCATAGCCAACTACAACAACTTCTTGCATTATCTGTGCATCTTCTTCCAAAGTAATATTGATTTCACTTTGATTTGCCAAATTCACAGACTGGGATTTATACCCTATGTAAGAAAATATTAATGTCACACCAGATGTACTATTGATCGAATAACGACCATCAATATCTGTCAAAACTCCTTGTGTCGTTCCTTTTACAGTAACACTAACACCGACAAGGGGCTCTCCGTGCAAGTCTACAACCTTTCCTTTTACAGTAATTCTAGTTTGTTGCTTATCAAAGGGCTCGCCAGCAAAAGTCTTCATATCTGAAGCATAGCCATTTAGAACAGGGCAAATAAGCCCGATAGCCAACAAGCTAAGAACCTTTAATAACATTCTGATTCGTTTTGAGTTGTTCATAATTATTTGTTTATTTATTTGATACTTTTGCCTTTTCATTCAGATTGTACACAATGAGGCAAGCGTCATCTGATTTATATATAGGCCTGAATATTAAAGAAAATAGATGTTAAATTAAAGTTTAGAATATTTCCATAAGCTAATTTTGTATATAATGTTTGTTATTTTTGATAATTTAGTTCGATATTTTTAAGTTTTAAAGTGAACGGTATAATACTTTACATCTACTTTAATCAATATAAATTCATTTAATTAAAAAACACAATAGAACTCTCAGAGTGAGAAGGACTCAAACTGGTTATCCCGTATCTATATTTTTCTAAATCTTTCTTGTTTTTACACGGTATTACTAATTCTGTTAAACCTGTTACAGCAATAATGCTTTCGGGATTATCTTTATTTACGGGTTTATTTTTTTTGAATTTGTAAATAACAAAACGTTTGGCATCCTTACCACGTTGCCATTTCAAAGAAATATTCCGGTCATCAATCATTTGAATCGATACATCTTGTGGATTCTCCGGTTCAATCCGCTTAATTCTATTGTTCTCAGGGGAAATGCACAGATATTTATATTCTTTTTTCGTCAGCTGATTTTCTAGTTTTACTTCAGGTTTATCAAACAAAGACTTGGCACTGAAATATACTTCTCCTTTAATATTAGGATCTGACATATTTCTTTTTATCTGACGAATAAGTTCTTTTGAATTGTGCCACTCTTTTTGTTTGGCACTCTTTGAAACTCTATATGGAGCAAGACCTGCATATACATTCGCTCCATAATTATATTTCGACCACCAGTCGGCTAGTATGGCATAGTCTGCAATTTTATATCCTATATTAAAATATAGCTGTGGCAATACATAGTCGATCCATCCTTTTTCCTGCCATAATAAAATATCGGCATACAGACCATCGTAATTGGTCATTGCCTTTGTATCCGATCCGCGAGGGTCTTCTGTTTTGTTACGCCAAATAGCAAACGGCGAAATTCCAAACTCTACCCATGGCTTGATTGATTTTATCGTTTCGTTAATCTCTTTTATTATCAGATTGACATTATTTCTACGCCAATCGCCTATATCTTTAAATCCACGTGAATGTTTAGCAAATGTTATAGAATCGGGAAATTCTTGTCCGGCAATTTTATATGGATAAAAATAATCGTCCATATGGATTGCATCTATATCATAATTACTTACAATGTCCTTTACAACATTACATGTAAATTGGCGAACTTCATCCAAACCCGGATTGAAATATTTAGCTTTACCATAATTTATTACCCATTCCGGATGTTTATTTATAATATGATCTTTCGCATATGTATTATAGCCAACTGTATCATTATTTATACGATAAGGATTGAGCCATACATGAATATTTAGCCCTCGTTTATGACATTCGTCAATGGTAAATTGCAACGGATCATATCCCGGATCTTGACCTTGCAATCCCGTGAGCCAATGACTATAGGGTTCGAATCTGGACTTATAAAAGGCATCCGCAGTTGGTCTTATTTGAAAGATGACGGTATTCATATTATATGCCTTGACATTGTCCAATAAGTTTATCATTTCCTGTTTTTGATCTTCTGATGAAAGACCCTTTTGCGTAGGCCAGTCTATATTAGCAACAGTTGCAATCCATACGCCGCGTATAAACCTTTTATTGGATTGGGAATAGACCGATGCAAATGAGAAAATAAATAAAATTAAACATAAACTTGTTTTTTTCATGAGTACAGTTTTAAAAGTTTATATCAATTATTGATGCAGCAACCACATTGGAAACCACTTCACGCAAGCGTGACACAGCACCTTTATCTTCAGGATGAACACGATTTGTAAGTAGTATTACAGCAGTATCGCTTTCAGGATCAATAGTAATCGATGTACCTGTATAACCTGTATGCCCATAAGCCGAGACATCAAAAATATCTCCATCGCTAGCATATCCTGAATAAACATCCCAACCTAAAGCCCGGCCAAACTTTTCAAACCCACGAGGTACACTTCTCATCGCTTTCACTGTTAAAGGGCTTAAAATCCGTACACCTTGTATCTCTCCATTATTAAGTAACATTGCCGATAATATGGATAAATCCTGAGCATTAGAAAATACTCCTGCATTACCCGACACACCTCCATTAACAATCCCAGCCAAAGGATCATGTACCTTTCCTTTTAAAACAGAGCCATCTGCCTGTTTCTGAGTAGGTGCTACCCAACTCAATGTTTCTCCGGTCGGATTATAGTCCGTATGACGCATGGCTAAAGGAATAAATATGTTTTGTTGGGCAAAATTCTGTAAACTCATCCCCGATACTGTTTCGATAATACGTTGTAGAGTTATAAAATTTAAACAACTATAGTCAAATACCGTAGAGGGTTCGTTGTTGCGTTTCACTTTTGATATATATGTGATTAATCCATCCGGATTTGGCATTGTGTACTCTTTTGTTAGCTCTTCTACCGATGCATAAGGTGGAAGACCCGACGTATGCGTCAATAAATCTATTATTCTAATATTTTTCTTTCTTCCTGAATCAGGATCTGTCCAAGGTTGAAAATCTGGAATATACACGGACACATTATCTCTCAATCTGATTTGCCCTCTTTCGAGTAATATCATTGTTGATATAGCCGTTGAAACAGATTTACTAACCGAAGCCAAATCAAAAACTGTATTAGTAGTCATTGCTATGGTATCTGGATACACCTGTTTATTTCCATAGGCTTTTAAATATGCAATTTTCTTGTGTCGCACTACAGCCAATACTGCCCCGGGTATTTCTCTCCTCTGGATAGATTGCCGTATAATTCCATCTACATAAGCTAGTTTTCGCTTGTCCATCCCGACTTTCTGAGGGCTTACAACGGGCAGTTGCGCATATAGGCTGCATCCTGCAATTAACAAAATGAGTAATGATATTATATACTTCATCCAATTTTTATTTTAAGGAAAAAAGGGGACACCTTTATTGATGGTCCCGTCCCCTTTTCTCAAATATTAACTATATTCCAAAAGATCAGATATCTTTGTTTATAGAGCAGTAAACGTTCTTATTGCAGATCCCGGTTTTCCGGTACGCGTACCGGAAAAGAAATGATGTATCCTGCGTCCGACCGTACTGTTCCACCAATCACTGTATACAACAGGCGCTGTGCCGGACGTGGTTTGTGATAACAATAAACCATCCGCATTCATATTAACGCCTACCGTTCCGCCTTCTATTACTTTAATCCGGTAATCGATTCTTGCCGCACCTTGAGAGACATAGGTATTCTTCTCTACCGGAACAACCTGCCAACCCGTAGTTTCACCAAAGGCTACCGGAGCTCCCAGATTTGTCCAAGGCCCTACATCAACGCCAGCAACAGTACCTGTTGCGTCACCCACTTTTTTACCTTCAGGTATCCTGTTGTTTTTTAGGTCATCAAGCGTATAAAGCGGATGTACCCAATTCTTCCGGTATTGATATTGCAATTTCAGCGTTGTAGGCGCTGCAGGCGTTTCATATAGAAGGTTATAAAACTTCACATAAGCGATAGTATCCGTATCATACGTTTTCCTGTCAATCACATACGGATATTCAGCATTAAAAATACAAGGATCTTTATCGAAATTATGCACAACAACATTCTGCTTACCCGGGCTAAGGGTTACATTACGGTCGTACATCAATACATCTTCTCCGTTTTTACGATAATAAAGTTTAATATTCGTACTTCCCGAAGGAGCTACGTAATACAGGCCTATTCCCGCACTGGGCTGTGCATTATAAGAACTTAAAGATACCTTGTTATTAGTAATATTTACATTATTTACATCTATTCTATAAATATAGAAATCTGCATTCGAAGGAGTCACAGGTACAAAATGATGTATCTGAAATTCAGCCTCGTCCGTCAATGGTATGGCATCAAACTCTATTTCATGCTTTTCGCATGAAGCGAAAGCGCACATAACTAATAATATGCCGATATATTTAACTATTTTCATATCAATTTCTTTTTATGATTTATTCTTATTAATTAGCCGGATAGTCACCCGGATAAGCAAACCACGGGATAGAACAATGGTAATTTTCCGCTGTTCCCGGAATAGGCTTCAATTCTCCCAGTTTTTCAAGATTCCAAACATATTCCGAATTATAACGAGGACGAATGCGGTACATAGGAGAACCTTCATTATAATTATTGAATAAAGAATTGCGGAACTCGATATTCCTTGCCGCTTTCAGATAAAAACCTTTATATATCCTATCGCTGCGGTCATCTGCCTTATGCGTAACCCAGCCGGAAGCATCCCATCCATTTCCTTTCTTCGGATAATCACCAGTATAATCTATATCATAATGATACTTACGAAGATCGACCCAAGCTTCAAATGCACCCCAAGTCCACAACGCTACATATTTCTGCATCATAATGTGTGATAGGGTCAGATTTGCCGCTCCTAATCCTTCAACGAAAGGCCCTGCCATATACTCATTCGCCAGTTGTCGGAACGCAGCCTTCGTAATCTTGTCTCCGCCGGTTGCAGAACCTTTAGTTCCGGGACGCAATTGCCCTTCGGTAAAATCCAGATCGGCTTTTACTCCTTCTTTAAAAGCTGTATAAGCCAAATCTTTCTGTCCTTTTTTCCAATAGGCTTCGGCTAAACAAAATTTAATTTCGGCACATGTTGTCAATATATAAGGAGCTTCGTCATGGAAAAGATAACGTCCCTTTCCATCGTTCGGAGGAGTGGTTGTTCCGTTTTTCACAGCTTCAACACGTCCGTATAATTGCGGAACGCTACCACTGGTCACCGGATCAGTACGGCTTGTGGAACTTTGTCCTCCACCATAGTGATTAAGTTCTTCCGCATAAGCATTGTCTATGCTCGCATATTCAGGATCACCGACTGTACTGAGCTTGGCTATTATCCTCGGATCGTAATTTCCCGGATTTGCGGTTGCGTTGAGAGACCATATAACGGTCTTTTTGTCAGCAGATAATTCAACTTTAGTATCTTTATGCCATTGCCAGTTTTTCCATGTAGAACAGACTATCTGCTTATCCGTCATTTCCCACGGATATTTTTTCTGGAACAAGCTGTCTTTGAGGAATTGTAGCTTATCCTCGTCAGAAGCACTGCTTCCCGGATTTACAGGATCTGGCCTATCAACTCTCTGTCCATCAGCTCCATAAATCGGAACAGTTCCGGTCATCACTTGTACGGCATAATCGTGCTGGAAATAGGTAACACCTAGGTTGCCTCTTTCTGTTCCATAAAAGTTGTTATAACCTACGAATGGACGACTTTGAGAGCCACCTGCAACTTTTACCATTGCATCATCGGCTGCCGATTGAAAGGATTTCCCTGCATACTCTATTAACTTATCTGCATATTCAGTAGTAAAATTAGTCTTGTTTGATAATGACGCCAAGTTCCGTACAAGAACCGCATAAGCGAATTTTTTCCATTTTGTCTTATCACCCTGATATACCCAGTCGTTTGCACTGATCTTTGATCCGTAAACAGTTTTATCATCCTTATCTAAGTTTTCTATGGCCTTAAGCGCCCATTCGCGTGCTTGTGCAAGGATTTCTTCCTGATAGTCGTAATCGAAGCTCGTGCGCCCTGATGTGAACGCTTGCTTTAAAGGTGCTTCGCCATATAGTTTTGTCAGCATATCCCACCCAAAAGCTTTAATAGCATAACCAATACCAACAAGCGTCCAATGTTCTGCAGCTGTTGCCTGATTAATCATGTTTTCAAGGTTCATTCCATAATTGAAATAAACGGTACGCCATATAAGAGCGCCGGAGTCGGTAGACCTTGGATTATAATGATCTGCATATGATCCGGCCCCGTATGTTCCTGAAGATGTGGCCCACATTTGAGTCAGGGGCGCTACAGCAAGTAAATCGCTGTAAATATCAGCATTATTTTGAAGTATACCGGAAAGATATAGGTAATCTTCTACATAATCTGGAGCATCGATATTTTTATTAACATCTAGATAGTCATCGCATCCCGAATTGAGAAGCAGGAATACTGACAATATTGATATAATAGTAAATCTTTTCATTAGTCAATTAATTAAATAGTTTAGAATGTCAAACTGAATCCACATGTAATACCGCGAGGATTAGGTAATGCCCACGTATCGTAACCTTCACCGCCTACACCGCCGGCAGAGGCCGATACGGTATTACCCACAGCGTCAATACCTGAATAATTGGTCCAAGTATACAGGTCATTTCCACAAACATATACGCTGGCATAACTGATCAGTCCACCCCATAACTTTTTCAGGAATTTGGGCGGAAGAGTGTAGCTTAAACGAAGTTCCTGCAGACGTATATAGTTTACATTCTTTTCTATCCAGTTGGGATCGGCTCCCGTATATGTCGTACTGCTATAATCATCGAAAGTGACGGAAATATTATTTACTGTCGGATTAGCTGTATTTTCAAGCCCGTCTTCCAAAATACCTCTAAACACTACTGCACCTTTCTCACGCATTTTTACAGATTCCCAGCTTGAACCGTTCTGCATCATATAACGTTTTGTCCCGTTAACAATCATAGCATCCAGTTTCCCTGCAAACATAGCTGAAAGCCTAAGGCCTTTATAGGTAAGGGCCGTAGTAATTCCCATTCGCAACATCGGCTCACGATCGCCTAGGTAACTAAGCGCACTCGACACAACTGGAACACCCGTAGTCGGATTGATTAAAACATCACCTTTTTCATTACGTTTGAAATCGTTACCCATAATGGTAGTTACAGGCTTTCCAACGACAACTCCGTTACGCAGGTTTCCTGAGTTCCATGTATAAGCATCGTAATATTCCGGAACAGGCATAGAAAGCACTTCAGAACTGGTATGAGACAGATTCAATCCCACATTCCAACGCAAACCTTTCTGGTTAATAATATCACCGTCGATATGGCCTTCCCAGCCCCATGTTTTAAAACTACCCATGTTTCGTGTATTCAAAACGAATCCGCTGGCATAACTCATACGAAAACCATTCACAATCTGGTCATCGCAGCGGGTATTGAAATATGTGAAGTCCGCTACTATCCGGTCGTTCAAAAATCGTCCTTCAAAACCAGCCTCCCACGACGTAGTCATTTCCGGTTTCAAATCCAGATTCGGACCCGTCCAGTAATATTTATATCCTTTGCCTGTCAACTCAGTAGGTATCAATTCCGGATTTATTGAAAGAGGACTAGCATCTTTACCTACCTGCGCTACGGCTCCACGAAGCTTTAAGTAATTCACTACATTATTTATAGGCTTAATAAAAGGCAGTTCGGATGCGACAAAAGCAAGTTCGGCCGCAGGATAGAAATAAGAATTGTGCTGCTTAGGCAACGTGGATGACCAGTCGTTACGAGCGCGTAATGTAAGGAAAGCCAAATTGTTGTAACCAAACTCAACTTGCCCCGATATAGCCTGTATACGGCGTTTTGTGTTTTGCGTCCCAGCCGTCTGAGTAATAGGATCAGTATTTTTAATAGACACCATATCTAAAACTGCATAATTTGTACCATACGCAGAAAGTGAACTATTCTTATTTTCTAACTGGTGATAACCAATTTGAGCATTTAAAATTAATTTATCCCCTAAGAAATTTTTGTTGAATCCGGCTAAAAAATTCAATGTAGGATCTGAGAAATTTGATTTCGATTGATTATACGTACCACCATTCCCCGCCTGAATATCATAATTATAAGTCGACCAATAAGGATGTTCCGATGTTATAAAGGTCTGTGATCCTACATCCCATCCTATTTGTGCACGAACAAAAGTTTCCTTTGTCGGATTAATAATAGCTACTGCATTAGCTATAATACGGTCCGATTCGTCATAATATTTATTTTTATACAACTGAAACATCGGATTAACCAAGTCCCCGTCTATATATCTCTCCGGATAACGCATGTGCGAACCGTCCGGATCCAAATAATTTGCCATATTGTCAATAATCGGCCAACGCATAGCGTAATATAGAGGGCCGCTACTACCTTTACGAGCCTTGGAATTGGTAGTTCCCGCATACTGTATCGATGTTTCAAATTTTAACCATTTATTAATTTCGGCCTTTCCTGCTACAGAAATATTAGAACGAGTATAATCGGTAGTCTTTATCACACCTGTTTGATCTTGAAATGATGCAGATGCACGTAACGAAAGCTTTTCCGTTCCGGCCTCAACCGATAGATTGTGCTTGCTGGTAAAACCTGTTTGCAGGATAGCCGCCACATTATCATAAATCTTAGTATCGTCAGGAAATAATCCACCAAAACGATTCAAATTATAATAGTTTGTTGCGCCATAAGCACCATTAGCATATTTAGTTTGCTGTTCAGGAATTCCGTATGCATTATCCCAACGGAATGAGTTGCTGTAAGAAACTTTTCCTCTGCCGGGTTGTCCTTTTTTCGTTGTGATTATTATTGCTCCATTCGATGCATTCGATCCGTAAAGGGCAGCAGCAGCAGCTCCTTTCAGGATAGTCATAGACTCTATATCTTCAGGGTTAAAGTCATTTCCACGCGATGAAAAGTCAAGATCGCGGGAGGCGTAAACATCAACTTTCGCAAACCCTGTCGATGGATTAAATGAAGAATTATTCATTGGTATACCGTCTACTACATATAGAGGCTGGTTATTACCCGATATAGATGTAAGGCTTCGTAGCGTAACAGTTGTGGAAGCACCGGGTGCACCACCACTAGATACAACATTCATACCGGATACACGGCCCTGCAAAGCAGAAATGAAATTATCGCGGCCAGATTCTATAATATCAGATGCTTTTACATTCTGTACGGATGAACCAATTGCACGGGCAACACGCTTTAGACCAAATTCCGCAACAATTTCTACTTCACCAAGTTCCGTTGCGTTGCTTTCCATAGTTACATCGATAGTATTTTTCTGCCCTATCGATATCGACTGAGTTTTATAGCCTACATAGGTGAACACCAATGTTGATCCGGAATTGGTAGTTATTGTATAACTGCCATTAGCATCCGTTAGAACACCGTGCGTAGTCCCCTTTACCGAGACACTAACTCCAATAAGAGGGTCCCCATCTACATCTATAACCTTCCCTTTAACAGTAATTCTTGTCTGTTGTTGTTCTGAAAGTCCATCTGAATGCATTTTTGTACCCGTTGCATAACTATCCGTGAAAGAACAGAGAATTGCAACAGCTAACAAACAGAGGATCTTTTTTAACAGCTTGTTTTTGCCTTGTTTTGAGTTATTCATAATACTTTGTTTATTGATTTGATACTTTCCTATTAAATGAATCAATTGGCAAACAATGAAAGGAAACCTATTTTCTCAAGGTTAACGATTGTTAAAATCAAGGTTTCCTAAAATAAATGTCCGAAATAAAATACGAGTATACTTAGCCCTTTGATAAAGTAACATTAAAACCATATTTTTACATGTAAAATGAGAAAAACCTTGTTATTTCAGTAATCCTTAGAACATAAATTTGAATCAAATTCATTATCATAGGTCTAAAACATGTAAAAGATTTGAGGATAGATTTAAAGATTCCTATTCGTTTATTAAAGTATTACCATACGCCTTATTTTTATAAATGTTCTACAATAAATATTATTCCTAATCTAAGAGAATAAGCTGGAAACTATTTATCATTCGAAATAATACCTACAATACCTTCACTGGAACTAAACAAACATTCTTTCCCACTAAGAGGAACTACAGTATTGATAAGTGAATTTCCAACTTTATGTTTCCACCGTACATTTCCATTTTTAGCATCTAAAGCAAAGATTAGCCCATTCTTTGTACTGCCAAAAACGACATTATCCTTTTCCACCGGCATTGATGGAGCATGATCATAGCCGTAAGAAACATTTACTGACCATATTTTTTCAGGTTCATCAGCTATTGCCGAGTAACAAACAACACTATCTTGCATTGTTTTGCTATATATACGAGAGCGATTTGCTGATAAACCAATTGTCTCGCGAACCATAGATTCATTTGTGCGCCATACTGTTTTCCCTGTTTCCACGTTCACTGCTGTAAGAACCCTATCGGGAGCGGAGAAAAACACTTTTCCATAAGCTGCTACAGGCCAAACAGCTGCAGGAGAGAAATGCATTCGGGAAAGACCATTGTTCCATGTCCATAACAATCGTCCGGTATACATATCCAATGCATACATATTTGTATCCCAAGCTCCGAAAATCAATTTACCTTGATAAACAAGAGGACGTGTTTCTATATAACCTTTAATATCCTTATATTCCCATATTAATTTACCTGTCTTCACATCCAAAGCCCTCATTGAATGATCACCAGCCCCTATATATGCAATATTATTATCAATAGTTACTGCCCCTAAAACAGCCTCCTTAGCCGGATGCTTCCATAACAATTTACCCGAAAAGGAATCTAAACCGTATATATATTTATCTGCAGAGCCAAATATTATAACGCCATTACTCGCAGCAGGAGTCCCAACTATCCTATTTTCAGCTTTAAACTCCCATACTTTTTTCCCATTTTTTAGTGAAAGACAAGTCAAAAAACCGGCATCATCTCCTACATAAATATTTTTTCCATAAAGCACTGGAGATGAATATATAGTACGACCAATTTTAGCTATCCATTTCTTATGAACTTGTGGATATATTTGGTTAACAGAGTCAGACGGACGTTTATATAAACTATTATCCTCTGTATAATATTTCTTTTTTAGAGAATAGCCTCCCCATTTCCGGATTTCTTTTCCTATTTTTTGCTCATACACTATTATGGAATCGCCGGTTATGTCATAAATGGAATATCCGCCTAGATTATCAGATTTATCACGAAGATTCGAGCGGTTCAATATTCCCGGTATCCCATCATAAGATAGCAATTTATTACTATGATAATGTCCTCCAAGAACAGCTTTCACATTATACTTACGAGCGACATCCGTTACTTCGTACCAGTTATCCACATCTCCATCTTGCAACGGATAATGAGTTACCAATATAAAAGGTGTACCAGGCTTGGCAGAAGACAATTCTTCTTCGAGCCATGCTATATCCTGAGGAGCGATATGCCCGTCCATCATACGAATAATAGGACCGGAGGCAAATCCTAAGAATGTATATCCACTATATTGAAATTTAAATCTCTCTGATCCGAAAATGTGGCCAAAATCAGTAGATCCCGATTCACTCCATTTGGTTTCATGGTTTCCTGAAATAATATAGTATTTTACTTTCAGCTTATCCAACAAGCTTTTAACCTTATTCAAAGAAGCCCTATCACCCTCCTCCGTTATATCTCCAGTCACCAGTACAAAACTGATATTTGGTGTGTTATTAATTTGCTCCACTGTTCGTTTCAGATCATTATATGCTAACGAATCTTTTGTCACATGTAAATCTGTAACAAGAGCAAAACGAAAATTCTGTCCCCATAGCGACACAATCAGTAAAAACTGAGAAATAATAATTAAAATTAGGATAGAGATGTTTTTCATAAATACTACTTCTTGATAATACTATATAGCATTTTAATATCTACCTGAGCTGTACAAATATATAAGGTTTTTATGTATCTTTTTAGATATATTTTTCTATTTTAAATTTTATTATATTTATTTTAGATATTTTTCCATAAAAACAAGCCAAAAGAAAGAAAAGACAAAATAAACAAACACAAAAAGCAGAAAATATTATTAATTTTTAGTTTTACATACATTTATTTACATATATTAACCGATTAAACAAACATTAAAAAAACAACAGCAGACAATAGACACAAAATACATCAGCAAATATAGCAAAGAAAAGCTGATACATATAATTAACAAGATCAATTTTAATTAATTTATGTATTCAATTATAAATAATTGTTAATTATAGAGATTTGTATAATTTTTTATAATAGAATTTTAAAATATCATCATATATTTGTTTTGTAATCATTTTAAGCTAAAACCTCTAAGAAACTTAATTTCTAATCTTTTATCTTTGACAATTAAAAACAAACTAAAGGATTTAAACCATGAAAAAATTAACTGTCTTACTTTTATTGTTCATTTCACTTACAACATCCTACGCGCAAAACAGCATCAAGGTAGGAGCAGAGTCTACGAATGAATACTTTCCTCTTATTCAAGGAAAACGTATTGCAATAATGTCTAACCATACAGGCATCGTTAACAACGAACACGTTGTAGATATGCTTATAAGAGAAAAAATGAATATTGTTGCCATATTTTCTCCGGAACATGGTTTTAGAGGCAATGCTGATGCCGGTGAACATGTTGCCAGTTCTGTTGACGAAAAAACAGGAATTCCTATTAGATCCCTTTATGATGGGAAAGAGCGCAAACCGAGTAAAGAGTCAATGGATATGTTTGATATATTAATAATTGATATCCAAGACGTAGGGTTAAGATTCTATACCTATTATATAACAATGGTCAGATTGATGGACGTTTGCGCCGAATATGGAAAGAAAGTTGTGGTACTCGACCGGCCCAATCCTAATGGACATTATATAGATGGACCTATATTGGATATGAAACACAAATCAGGCGTCGGTTGGTTACCTATCCCTATTGTACATGGCATGACCTTGGGAGAATTAGCATTAATGGCAAATGGAGAAAAATGGCTGGCTGACGGTAAAACATGTGATTTGACAGTTATTAAGTGTAAGAACTATACGCATAAGACTCTATATAAATTGCCGGTAGCTCCATCACCAAACCTACCTACGATGAAATCCATCTACTTATATCCGTCAACCTGCTTATTTGAAGCTACTCCGGTTAGTTTGGGACGCGGAACTTCTTTTCCATTCGAAGTATACGGACACCCTAATATGAAGGGCTATACCTTCTCGTTTACACCAAGAAGTATTCCTGGGGCAAAGAATCCTCCTCAACTTGATAAACTTTGCTACGGTGTTGATTTGAGAAACACGCCGGATGATGAAATATTTGCAAAAGGTTTCGACCTCACATATATAATAGATGCCTATAACAATTTAAATATGGGCGACCACTTCTTTCGTTCTTTCTTCGAAAAATTAGTTGGAGTAGATTATATCCGGAAAATGATCATAGACGGAAAATCTGCTGATGAAATCAAAAAAATGTGGAGAGGCGATGTGGAAAAATTCAAGCTTCAACGCAAACCTTATTTGTTATACGAAGAATAAACAATCACAAGAATGAGCCCAATACTCGTATTAATAACTATAGCTTTCTATTTCGCCATACTCTTTGCTATATCTTATATAACAGGACGTAAGGCTGACAATCAAGGGTTTTTCACGGGAAACCGTAAATCGCCATGGTATGTAGTTGCTTTCGCAATGATAGGTTCAGCCATATCGGGAGTAACCTTCGTCTCTGTACCGGGAATGGTTGCAGCCAGCGGATTCTCGTATATGCAAATGGTAATGGGGTTTGTCGTAGGGCAATTCATCATAGCCTTTGTACTCGTCCCTCTCTTCTATAAGATGAATCTAACATCCATATATGAATATCTGGAAAACCGTTTTGGTATAGCATCATATAAAACCGGAGCATGGTTCTTTTTCATTTCAAAGATGTTAGGAGCAGCGGTACGGCTATTTTTAGTTTGTATTGTATTACAATTATTAGTTTTTGCTCCCCTCAAATTGCCATTTGTGCTTAATGTCGTATTTACTGTAGGGCTGGTATGGCTCTATACATATCGTGGTGGTGTAAAATCTCTGATATGGACAGATTCGCTTAAAACATTCTGCCTTATTGTATCTGTAGGATTATGTATTTATTATATAGCCTCCGATCTTGGATTGAATTTCTCCAGTATGCTGACAACTATCAGGGATAATGACTTCTCAAAAACATTCTTTTTTGACGATGTTAATGACAGACGCTTCTTCTTCAAGCAATTCCTGGCAGGAATTTTTACTGTGATTGCAACTACAGGGCTTGATCAGGACATGATGCAAAAAAATATGAGTTGCCGAAACTCTAAAGATTCGCAAAAGAATATTGTCATCAGCGGATCTATGCAACTAGTCATCAATTTATTGTTCCTAATGCTCGGTGTTCTGTTATACACATATGCATTTCAACATAATATAGCTGTTCCTGAAAAAAGTGATGAATTATTCCCACTATTAGCGACAAACGGTTATTTCCCTATAATCGTAGGCATACTATTTATTATTGGGCTAATATCTGCCGCATACGCAGCTGCCGGGTCAGCACTTACGGCTCTTACTACATCTTTTACTGTAGATATATTGGAAAGCACCAAGAAAAAAACAGATAAAGAAGTAGCTAAAATTCGGAAAAAGGTGCACATTGGCATGGCCGTAGTTATGGGATTGGTAATTATTATTATTGACCTGCTTAATAATACATCTGTTATAGATGCTGTATACATTCTGGCCAGTTATACATATGGCCCTATTTTGGGATTATTTGCATTTGGTATCTTTACAAAAAAGACGGTCAGGGACAAATATATACCGTTGGTAGCAATTATAGCTCCTATAATCTGTTTTGTACTGGATAAAAATTCTGTATCATGGTTTAATGGATACAGGTTCAGCTATGAAATATTAATTATAAATGCAGCACTAACATTCGTTGGGCTACTTTTCCTTACAAATAAAAATAAATCGACAAATAAAATTCAAACAACGTAAACAAAATAGTAATGAAAATTAATTGTTTTATTCCATTTCAAAGTGCAGATCAGGTAAAAGCAACAATAACGTCTTTACGTGAGTCGACTCTTGTAAACCAAATATATTTGCTCAATGACAATGCAAATCAAGAAAAGACAGAGGGGTGCGAAGTTATTGAAGTCGATTCTTTACGCTCAACTGCAACAATAAAGAAAATAGCAGAAAAAGCCAATACCGACTATACGCTTATATATACAAAACCGGCTGATTTAAGGATGGGGATGTTTGCACTTGACCGTATGTTGCGAATAGCAAAAGATTCGGGTGCAGGACTTGTTTATGCTGATCATTATCAGGTGGCGAACGGCGAAAAAAAGAACAGCCCGGTTATTTCTTATCAAAAAGGCAGCCTGCGAGATGATTTCAACTTCGGATCTGTGCTTATTTATAAGTCTGCAAATCTAAAGGAAGCTGTTGCCGCAATGGAAAAAGAATATAAGTTTGCCGGACTATACGACCTGCGTTTAAAAGTTTCACAAGGAGCCGACCTGGTTCATATCAATGAATATCTATACACAGAGATAGAGAATGATAATCGTAAAAGTGGCGAAAAGATATTTGACTATGTCGACCCTAAAAACCGTGCCATACAAATAGAAATGGAAGAAGCATGTACCGATCACTTGAAAAAAATCGGCGGATACTTAGCTCCTAATTTCAAAGAAATAAATTTCAATGAAGGAGGATTTGAATATGAAGCCTCTGTTATCATCCCCGTTCGCAATCGTATCCGTACAATTGCCGATGCTATTAATTCAGTGCTAAGTCAAAAGACAAACTTCAAATTCAACTTGATAGTTGTAGATAACTACTCTACCGATGGTACGACAGAAGCTATTGATAAATTTACTGACGAACACCTTATACATCTTATTCCGGATAATCAGGAACTGGGAATAGGCGGTTGCTGGAATGCCGGGGTACATCACCCGAAATGCGGAAAATTCGCTATTCAACTAGATAGTGATGACGTATATTCTGACGAAAACACATTGCAAAAGATAGTAGATGCCTTCTATGAACAAAATTGTGCTATGGTGGTCGGCACTTATATGCTGACCGATTTCGATATGAAAATGATACCTCCGGGCATTATAGATCATAAAGAATGGACACCGGACAATGGCCGAAATAATGCTCTTCGCATCAATGGACTAGGTGCTCCGCGTGCTTTCTATACTCCGGTATTGAGAGATATAAAAGTCCCAAACACCAGCTATGGTGAAGATTATGCATTGGGACTGAATTTTTCACGGGAATATCAGATAGGGCGCATCTACGACGTACTATATCTATGCCGTCGTTGGGATGACAACTCGGATGCTTCATTAGATATTGTAAAAATGAATGCTCACAACACTTACAAGGATAGAATCCGTACGTGGGAATTGGAAGCCCGTATTGCTCTGAACAAGGGTAATTGATTATCAATCTTTTCAGGGTGTAGTATTTAAACAACGATATTACACCCTGTACAAATAAACAAACATGAGTTTAACTTCAAAACAAGCGAAAGAATTACTCCATTCACAATTAGACGAATGGGCGTTGGCTAAGACAAATTTTGATGCCTTGAAAGGTGTGGAAATAAAAGAATTCATTTTCTCTGATTTTGTTATCAGAGTACAATTCAATCCTGCCCGTATCCAATCGTCAGCAGCCAAAGTAGATGCGAAATCGATTCAGGAGCGAAAATGTTTTTTGTGCCCAAATAATTTACCCGCCGAACAAAAAGGGATTCCATATGGAGAATATCAGGTATTGGTCAACCCCTACCCTATTTTTCCTGAACATTTCACAATTCCAACATACAAACATACTGACCAACTCATATCCGGCATGTACGGAGATATGCTTGATCTGGCAAAAGATATAGAAGAATATACCATATTTTACAATGGACCAAAATGTGGGGCTTCGGCACCCGACCATGCTCACTTTCAGGCAGGAATTAAAGGTTTTCTTCCATTGGAGAAAGAGGTCAATAATATAAAAAAAGAAACTATTTTAAAGTCTGACAAACTAACTCTATACGCCATCAGGCAATATATGCGAAATTGTTTTCTCTTAGAAACAAAAGAGAAAGATGAAACCATAGCTGTATTTAATAAAATATATGAGCTTTTGGAGCTTAAAGAAGGGGACAAAGAGCCTATGATGAACATACTGACATGGTATGAAAACGGAACGTGGTACAGCGTTGTTTTTCCTCGGGAGAAACATCGTCCGGACTGTTTCTTTGCCGAAGGAGACGACAATTTACTGATAAGTCCTGCATCTGTGGATCTGGGCGGTGTATTTATCACTCCTTTGGAAAAAGATTTCAAAAAAATAAAAGAGAAAGATGTTAAAGATATTCTAAAAGAAATTTGTATCAGTGATGAAAAAATGCAACTCATCATTGACAAACTAAAAATGGATTGAAAATGGAACCGAAAGTAAGCGTTGGAATTTTGTGGAACGAAAAGATATCTTTCGCCTTGAATACAAATTACTTGTGTCAAGGAGAAATAGTCTCTTCCGAAAACAGTGCACAATTGAAGGATAATCAAATTCTATGGAACGGGTTATTGTATAAAGAATTACTCTTCGAACCACAAAATGATGACGCCTCTTTTACTCTGAAGGATGTAGTTATCGGCATTAACTTCCACTGGGAACGTAAAGAAGACCAACAGTTTCAAGGGGCATTGAAACTAATTGTGGAAAATGATATGATAACTGCTATTAATCTTATTAAAGTAGAAGACTATCTCACAAGTGTTATCTCCTCTGAAATGAGCGCTACAGCCTCTCTCGAGTTACTGAAAGCTCATGCTGTCATATCGCGTAGCTGGTTATTGGCTCAGATAGAAAAGAATAAAGAAATCGTAGCCAAGAATGAGAATTATTCGACATTTACAGAAACAGAGAATGAGATAATTCGTTGGTATGATCGTGAGGACCACACGAATTATGATGTGTGTGCTGACGATCATTGCCAGCGCTATCAGGGAATCACACGTGCTTCGACAAATATCGGTATAGTGAAACAAGCAATAGCAGAAACTCGCGGACAAGTATTGATGTCTGAGAGCAAAATCTGCGATGCCCGTTTCTCTAAATGCTGCGGTGGCGTTTTTGAAGAATTCCAAAACTGTTGGGAAGACACAAAATTTTCCTATTTGGTGAAGCGGAGAGATAACGAATCTCCGTTAGATATACCTGATCTGACACAAGAGAATGAGTCTGTAAAATGGATACAAACAAATCCGCCTGCCTATTGTAATACACAGGATAAAAAAATTCTGGGGCAGGTATTGAATAATTACGATCAGGAAACCGTTAACTTTTATCGCTGGCAGGTCAGTTATTCACAAGAAGAACTGTCCGAATTGGTGAGAAAACGATCCGGAATCGATTTCGGAATTATTGAAGAACTTATACCCATACAAAGGGGTACATCGGGGCGACTTGTAAAATTAAAAATTATAGGAAGTAAGAAAACACTAATTATAGGAAAAGAACTTGAAATACGGCGCATTTTATCTACATCTCATCTCTATAGCTCAGCCTTTATCGTTAACAGAAAAGACCGTACATTCATTCTGTCGGGTGCCGGCTGGGGACATGGGGTCGGACTTTGCCAGATAGGAGCTGCCGTTATGGGAGAAAAAGGATATAAATACGACAAAATTTTGTTGCACTATTATATAGATGCAACTATAAACGAACTATATTAAGTAAATATAAAGAATATGAAAGGAAATAATAGATCGCCTTGGGCGTGGATTCCTACCTTATATTTCATGCAGGGATTGCCATATGTAGCAGTTGTAACCATATCTACCATAATGTATAAACGAATGGGTATGTCAAATACCGATTTGGCATTATATACAAGCTGGTTATACCTCCCGTGGGTCATAAAACCTCTCTGGAGCCCTTTTGTAGATATGCTAAAAACTAAACGTTGGTGGATACTCATTATGCAAATTCTTATAGGTGGAGCATTTGCCGGCGTAGCATTTTCCATCCCCACTCCATTCTGGATACAAGCATCCCTTGCTTTTTTCTGGATAATGGCTTTTAGCTCAGCGACACACGACATTGCTGCCGATGGTTTCTATATGCTGGCCTTAAAAACGCAAGACCAAGCAAAATATGTAGGAATTAGAAGTACCTTCTACCGTATCTCCACAGTAGTAGGACAAGGCGCTCTCGTCATTCTAGCAGGTTTCATTGAAACGTCATCAGGAAAAACACCGTTAGAATTCAAAGTAGATATTTCTCCTCAATATGCACAAACAATTTTGGAAATACCCAAAAGTTCAAATATTGTACAAAAAGATGGGGATATTCATTTTGTAACCAGTGGTAGTTCGTTACAAATAGGGACATCCGGCATAAACAAGGACAGTCTTGACATCTTCTTAAAAAAGGTTCATGCATTAAATGAGCAAAATGGTTTTATACTAAAAGAAGATGAAAAGGCGAAAAAAGAAGATGGATGGTGGACAAAAAGTGTTTCCAAACCATTCGGAGATTGGATTAAAGATAATTTTGGCGAAAAAATAGAAACAAATACGTCCAATTTAGCCGGGAACATATCTATCGTATCCGTCAATCTATCCAAAACACCGGAACTGGAAGAAGAAATAGTTTTAAACACAACCCTGCAAAGCGGAGATAAAAGTATATCGGTAGTTCAAGGTGAACGTCTGTCTTTTACACAAAACAACTGGGATAAGACTGCATACATCGTTTTTCAGGCCGATCCTAAATTAAAAGAGGTAAGTAATGCTACATTCAAAGGTATGTCCGGTAATATTCCTTTTGCGTGGTCTGTCGTATTTTTTGTATTAGCCGTATTGTTTATAGGCTTGTTCTTATACCATCGCATATTTCTACCAAAACCTAAGTCGGATGAGATGAAGGCAAAGGTTCCTGCCGATTCTATAATGAAAGAATTCTTTGGTACTTTTAAATCTTTCTTCAAAAAGCCACAAATAGCTGCTGCTTTATTCTTTATGCTCACTTTCCGCTTTGCGGAAGCCCAGCTATTGAAACTTATTAATCCTTTTCTTTTAGACCCTAAAGATATAGGAGGATTAGGTCTGACTACTGGCGAAGTTGGATTTGTATACGGTACACTGGGAATAATAGGGTTAACACTAGGTGGAATTATAGGAGGACTTGCGGCAGCTAAAGGCGGATTGAAAAAATGGCTATGGCCAATGACTCTGAGCATGCTCCTTACTGCGGCGACTTTTTTATTCCTTAGTTTCACTCAAACCGAGAGCCTATTACTAATCAATATATGTGTCTTTATAGAACAATTTGGATATGGATTCGGCTTCACAGCCTACATGCTCTACTTAATGTATTTCGCTGATGGGGAGCACAAAACGGCTCATTATGCTATTTGTACAGGCTTTATGGCACTTGGGATGATGGTACCCGGTATGTTTGCCGGATGGCTACAGGAGCAATTAGGTTACAACCATTTCTTTTTATGGGTAATGATCTGCTCTATTGTTCCGATAATAGCCGTATCCTTACTTAAAATAGACCCTAATTATGGAAAACCCAAAGCGAAAGAAGAGGGAAATAATAACTAAATTATCATGAAAAAAATATCGATTATATTATTTGTATTATGTTTTTTATCTGTCACGGCATTTGCCCAGAAGATCAAGATAAAAACAGGTATTGAAATATTGAAGGAGCAAAACTTTAAAGTATTGGAAGGTAAACGTGTAGGACTCATTACAAATCCTACAGGAGTGGATAATAAAATGAAATCGACCATTGATATTTTGAGTGAAGCTCCAAACGTGAAGCTCGTTGCGCTATTCGCTCCCGAGCACGGAGTTCGTGGAGACGCTCATGCCGGAGATCATGTTGACAATGTAACCGATCCTAAAACTAGTATCCCTGTATATTCTATTTATGGAAAAACAAGGATTCCTACCCCAGAAATGCTAAAGGATATAGATGTTCTAGTATATGATATTCAGGATATAGGATGCCGCTCTTTCACATACATAAGTACAATGGGCTTAGCGATGCAAGCCGCTGCTGAAAACAATATAGAATTTATTGTTCTCGACAGGCCAAACCCACTTGGAGGTTTAAAGGTCGAAGGTGGCTTAGTTGACGATAAATTTATTTCCTTTGTTAGTCAGTTCAAAATTCCATATGTTTATGGACTTACATGTGGAGAATTAGCTTTATTGCTTAACGGAGAGAAAATGCTTAAACAACAGTGTAAGCTACATATCGTGAAAATGAAAGGTTGGAAACGTAAAATGTCATATGAGCAAACAGGCCTTCAGTGGATACCTTCATCACCACATATACCACAACCGATATCGGCTGTATTCTATCCGGTATCTGGTATTTTAGGTGAATTGGGTTACATGTCCATTGGCGTAGGCTATACGATCCCATTTCAAATGTTTGCTGCAGAATGGATAAATGCTGAAGATTTAGCTAACAACATGAATCGTCTAAATTTGCCGGGTATCCATTTCAGACCATTGCATATAAGACCGTTCTATTCAGTTGGGCAAGGACAACAATTACAAGGTGTACAAGTACATATTATGGATTATGAGAAAGCCAAATTGTCGGAAATACAATTCTATCTGATGCAAGAAATAGCAAAATTATATCCAGACAAAGCAGTCTTTGATAATGCCAATGACAAACGGTTTCGTATGTTCGACCAGGTATCAGGAAGCGATTTTGTTCGTCTGACGTTTGCGAAAAGTAATAATTTTGACGATATAAAAGACTTTTGGTATAAAGAGGTAGAACCATTCAAAAAAACATCGAAAAAGTATTATTTATATAAATAAAAATAAGTCAACTAAAAGGATACACAATGAATCAAAAATCCAGTAGCCGACTATTATCTCTCGATATATTGAGAGGTATTACTATAGCCGGAATGATTATGGTTAATAATCCGGGGTCGTGGAGCAGCGTATATGCGCCGTTAGGGCATGCTCCTTGGCATGGGCTTACCCCTACGGATTTAGTATTCCCATTCTTTATGTTCATCATGGGAATATCCACATATATATCACTCCGTAAATTTAATTTCGGGTTTGATAAGGCTACGCTGTTCAAAATAATTAAAAGGACAGTTGTAATATTCCTCATAGGGTTAGGACTTGGTTGGTTATCATTGTCAATTCGTACATATAATGGTTTATCGTCAGAAGAATTGACCTTTTTTGATCGTTTTATAAAATCAGTTTCCAATTTCGAAAATATACGTATTCTGGGAGTGATGCAACGTCTGGCTCTAACATATGGAATTACAGCGCTGATTGCAATTTTCGTAAAACATAAGTATATACCATACATCATTGTTATTACATTAATAGGATACTTCCTTTTGCTGCTATTCGGAAACGGATTTGAACTTAGTGAACAAAATATAATCTCTGTATTTGACAGGGCAATATTGGGAGCAAACCATATGTACACAGACAGTGGGGTTAAACTTGACCCGGAAGGATTGCTGAGCACAATTCCGGCTGTTTGTCACGTTATGATAGGTTTTTGTTGTGGTGGACTTTTACTAAATACTCAAGATAACTATGAAAAAATAAACAGATTATTTATTCTAGGGGCTATTCTTACCTTCTTAGGTTTTTTACTTAGCTATGGATGCCCTATTAATAAGAAAATTTGGTCTCCAACATTCGTACTGGCTACATGCGGGTTGGCATCTACTTTACTTGCCCTTCTTATCTGGATAATAGATATTAAAGGACATAAAACATGGAGTGTATTCTTCGAATCTTTCGGGGTAAATCCTCTATTTATTTATGTAGCTGCGGGCGTATTATCAATATTGCTTGGAGGCATTTTAGTCCCATATGATGGAGCTACAATTAGCATAAAAGCTTTTATATATAAAGTTTGCCTACAGCCTTATCTAGGCGACTATTTTGGCTCCTTTATATTTGCTATATTATTTGTCGCATTAAATTGGGTTATAGGTAACATATTGTATAAAAAGAAAATTTATATTAAGATATGATATTATTGGCAGACGGTGGTTCTACCAAGGTCGATTGGCGCTTGGTGGAACATGATAAAGAAATAAAACAAGCTTACACTAAAGGTGCAAATCCGTTTTTTCGCACCAAAGAAGATATAAGTCAAGAACTAAAGACTTCACTAAAACCCTTAATAAATGGGTATAATATTGATGCCGTCTATTTTTTTGGAGCGGGATGTGCTACTCCAGAAAAAAATAACATCATCAAAGAAGCTATAGCAGATAATTTTAGTATAAATCACATAGAAGTAGACAGTGATTTGCTTGCAGCAGCAAAAGGACTGTGCGGTAAGGAAAAAGGAATAGCCTGCATCATTGGAACCGGCTCCAATTCATGTTTTTACGACGGGAAAAATATAAAAGAAAATGTGTCTCCATTAGGATACATACTTGGAGATGAAGGCAGCGGTGCTGTTATTGGAAGATTATTTTTAGGGGCTTGCCTCAAAAATCAACTGACACCCGGCCTTAAAGAAAAATTCCTAAAAGAATTTGATCTTACTCCGGCTATTATACTCGACAAAGTATACAAACAGCCTATGGCAAATCGTTTTTTAGCAAGCCTTTCTCCGTTTTTATTGAGAAACATTGACGACAACACAGTATCTAATATTGTCTATCAGGCATTCAATGATTTTTATATAAAAAATGTGCAGCAATATGATTATAAAAACAATGAAGTTCATTTCACAGGATCTATAGCTTACTATTACCAAGAAATTCTACGAAAAGTAGGAAATGATTTAGGAATAAAGGTTGGCATTATAACCTCATCGCCAATGGATGGATTAATTAAATATTACGCTGAAGAACAATATCAAAAAATCAAAATCTAAAATGACATTTATAAAGATATCAGAACAGCCTTCATTATACGATAATCTGGAAAATAAACCGGTACTGGAATTGCTAACCGAAATTAACCAAGAAGATAAGAAAGTAGCATTGGCTGTAGAAAAAGCTATACCTCAGATAGAAAAACTTGTATCACAGATAGTACCACGGATGGAACAAGGTGGACGAATTTTCTATATGGGAGCAGGTACAAGTGGACGCTTGGGCGTATTGGATGCATCCGAAATACCTCCTACATTCGGTATGCCAAACACCCTCGTTATAGGTTTAATTGCCGGAGGAGATACAGCTTTGCGTAACCCTGTAGAAAAAGCTGAAGATAACATGGAAGCCGGATGGAAGGAATTACAGGAGCGCAATATAAATGAGAAAGATACGGTAATAGGAATAGCCGCTTCGGGCACTACACCTTATGTTATAGGTGCACTACGCGAAGCCCGAAAACATGGCATACTTACAGCATCAATCTCCAGTAATCCGGATTCTCCAATTTCTCAAGAGGCAGAAATACCAATAGAAATGATAGTAGGGCCAGAATATGTAACCGGTAGTTCACGCATGAAGTCTGGTACAGGACAAAAGATGATATTGAATATGATTACTACTGCGACAATGATAAAGCTCGGCCGCGTAAAAGGGAATCGCATGGTAAATATGCAGCTATCTAATGCCAAGTTAGTAGACAGGGGGACAAAGATGGTCTCTGAGGAACTTGGCTTGGACTATGAACAAGCTAACCGATTATTGTTATTGCATGGTTCGGTCAAGAAGGCAGTAGATGCATATAAATCTGAAAAATAGATATAAAGATAAAATGGGAGAACTTCCTTCTGGAAGTCCTTCCATTTTATTACAAACTACTCTTTAGTATCTATTAATATATCAATCTTACTTCTGAAACAACAATAAATGTTATAAAAACCTATATTTCAAATATCTATCAGACAGAAGCACAAAATATTTTCTTATCTTTATTGGAGTTATTAATATTAACCTAAATCAATATGAACTTTTCAACTTTAAAAAGCCTGTCGGCTTCAGCTATAATTTCTATAGTTTGTTTTGCATCTTGCAGTAGTATGCAACAGCATAATGTGCTTACTGACAAGGAAAAATCTGAAGGGTGGCAACTCTTGTTCGATGGACAAACCATGAATGGTTGGCGAGATTATAACGGTACAGCGCTCTCTGAGCCATGGCATGTTGTAGATGGTTGCATTCAGGCCAAAGGTGATGGTAGCGATGGCAGTGGTTATATTGTTACAGATAAACAATATGAAAACTTTGAGCTTTCATGGGATTGGAAATTAACGAAAGGTGGTAACAGTGGTATGTTGTATCATGTGGTAGAACGTCCACAATACAAGGTTCCTTATGTAACAGGACCTGAATACCAATTAATTGATGAACCTAATTTTGACGGCACATTAGAACCATGGCAACGATTGGGAGTAGATTACGCTATGTATCTGCCTGATACAACGAAGATGAAAGTGAATCCTTACGGGGAATGGAATAATTCTAAAATAGTATTTGACAATGGACATGTAGAGCATTGGCTAAATGGAGAAAAAATATTAGAATTCGAAGCGTGGACAGACGATTGGTTTGCCCGAAAAAATAGTGGAAAGTGGAGCAATGCACCCGAGTACGGCCTTGCTAAAAAAGGGGTAATCTGCCTGCAAGATCATGGGTCTCCTGCTTCATTCCGCAATATTAAGATAAAAGAACTTCCTCACAAAACAAAAGAGGTTAGCCTGTTTAACGGGAAAGATCTTACAGGATGGGAGGCTTATGGTACCGAAAAATGGTATGTACAAGATGGATTGCTCGTTTGTGAGAGTGGTCCTGACAAAAAATACGGTTATTTAGCTACACGCGAATACTATGACGATTTTGACCTGACAGTTGAATTTAAGCAAGAAGCCGATGGAAACTCGGGGGTATTTATCCGTTCTTTTATCGAAGAAGGTGTTAAAATCAACGGATGGCAAGTAGAAGTAGCTCCAAAAGGTCATGGTACAGGAGGTGTATACGAGTCATACGGACGTGGTTGGTTAATTCAGATACCAAAAGAAAAAGAAGAATTGCTAAAAGTTGGCGATTGGAATACAATGCGTATCTTATTACAAGGGAATAAAATCACAACTTGGCTAAACGGCGAAGAAATGATAACTCTTGATGATGATAAAATCGGAGCCGGACAAGGACGCATTGCTCTACAAATACACGATGGTGGAGGAATTAAAGTTTTGTGGCGTAATCTGAATCTGAAAACATTATAAGAAACTCCATTTATTTATATATCATTAAAGGCTGTCGATTCAAGGCAGCCTTTTTTAACATGTGTTTAAAATCTACATAATAAATTTCTGGACAATTTAAACAGACTCCTAGTATTGATTACACTAGAACAATAGTCTCTATCAATTTTTAGTCGCCAAACTAACAATAAATATATACCAATCGTCAAATAAGCATAAAATATTTGGAAATAGGTTTATTAAGGCCTATGTTTATACAATTACAAGATATAAAGAAAGGATTGCGTATGATAAAAGCTATTTTACGGGTTTAGTTTATTAAGAAAGTAATTTCTTATAGTTACACAGATTAAAAATTATTGATCATGGAAAAGCATAAGAAATATAAATCCATACATAGAATAGCGTATATCGCTTTCTTTTTATATCTGATTATCTTAGCAATAGGCAATATTGATTTCGGGGAATATACTCCTCATTTTATAATAATACCGTTCATTATCTATTGTTTAATTACAATTGGAATTGAAGTTTTAGTAAAGAAAAATGCTAAAGACAAACGGTGGATCATTAGCTAGAAAAATAATCTTAAGAAGGTAGTGTTTTAAAGAAATATCAAGCTTAGCTATTCAACCATTTTTACGTCCTTCAAACAAGATTAATATTTTATGATTTCTTTACGCAATAACTAGAAATTATGTTTTGAGAATGATAAAATAGCAAGAAATAGGTATTGCCGGTGAATAGCTATTTGTATTACTTTACCCTTTTAAAGAACATCGTTCTCTTATGAGGGTTCTAAATGACGATAAACAAATAGCCATTCTCGATGCTGCCAGAAAAGAATTTATTCTCAAAGGTTTTAAAGATGCATCCATGCGTAATATAGCCCAAGAAGCCAATGTTGGGTTGAGCAATATTTATAACTATTTCAAAAATAAGGATGAGATATTTCAGGAGATACTCAGACCTGCCAGAAGCGAATTGTATTCCTTTATCCAGGAGCAGCATTCCGAAGCTAATATCGATTATAATAGAACAACATCCTTTGGACATCAGGAAGAAGTTATAGATTATTATATAGATTTGATCTGCAAGTATAAAGAGGAATATCGCCTTTTGCTATTTCATACCAATGGGTCGTCATTATGCGATTTTCGCGAATCATTTATCGACTATCTTACCAAAATTAGTTTCAGTTACATGGATTTGGAGCGGAAACACTATCCCAATATGAAAAAATTGAGCCCTTTCCTTGTCCACATTATATCTTCGTGGATGGTTACACTTTTAGGTGAGATTGTAACTCACGATTTAGAGAAGCCCCGGATACGGGAATTTTATAAAGAATTTTTCAGGTTTGAATATGCCGGATGGCGAGAACTTACAGAGACATAGAAGAGAAGCAAGAAGAGCTTCTCTTTTTTTTGAACAAAATTGAATATTGTTCGCTATTGAGATATTTATTTTTTATCAAACAACAAAAATATGAATACATTAAAAAAACTCCGGCAGTATATGGGAAGTCGAAAAATTCTTCTTCCTGTCTCTATGCTATTGTCGGCACTTAGTGCATTGGCAGGTGTGCTGCCTTTTATCTTTATTTGGCTTATTGTAAAAGAACTTCTAGTAACGGGAGGTATCCCCGGCGAAGATGTAACAGTCTATGCGTGGTGGGCTGCCGGGTCGGCAGTAGGAGGTGTCATCCTCTACTTTGCAGCTTTGATGTCGTCCCATTTGGCAGCATTCAGAGCTGAATCTAACCTGCGGCGCAAAGCTATGCAAAAAGTTATAAATATGCCACTTGGATTTTTCGATACCAATACGAGTGGACGCATCCGTAAGATTATCGACGATAATGCCAGCATAACTCATAGTTTTCTGGCACATCAGTTACCTGATCTGGCTGCAACCATATTGATCCCTATTGTATCTCTAATCCTTATGTTTGCATTCGATTGGCGATTAGGTATTGCCAGCCTTATTCCGGTATTTATTTCTTTTCTGTTGATGGGATTTATGATGAACTCAGAAGGGCGATCATTCATGCAGAAATATATGACATCACTCGAAGAGATGAATACCGAAGCGATTGAGTATGTAAGAGGAATTCCTGTGGTGAAAGTTTTTCAACAAACAATTTATTCGTTTAAGAATTTCCACAAATCTATTATGAATTATAACAAAATGGTATACAGTTATACACTCATGTGGAAGCAACCCATGTCGATATATACAGTTGTTATTAATGGATTTGTTTTCTTCTTAGCGCCAATATCCATCCTACTGATTGATTATTCGGGCGAATATGCTTCTGTTTTGCTTAACTTCTTCTTGTTTGTATTGGTAACTCCTGTTTTCTCACAAAGCATTATGAAAAGCATGCATCTGAATCAGGCTTTGGGACAAGCTAGTGAAGCGATGGAACGTTTAGACAATCTTACTGCTTTTGCTAATCTGCCTGTTTCGGTTAATTCAAAGAAAATAGAAAAGTATGTTATAACTTTTAAGGATGTTTCTTTCTCTTATCCTGATGCCGCACAGAAAGCCATAGATGGAATAAGTTTCAGCATCTTGCAAGGGAAGACTGTTGCGTTAGTGGGTGCTTCGGGTAGTGGTAAAACTACTATCGCCAGACTTATCCCGCGTTTCTGGGACACAAGCGAAGGGCATGTTTCAATTGGAGGTATAAATGTAAAAGATATTGCATCAGATGAGTTAATGGATAAAATATCCTTCGTTTTCCAAAATACAAAACTCTTCAAAACCTCTCTGCTCGATAATATCCGATACGGTAATCCGGATGCGACCATGGATGATGTTAACCGGGCTGTAGAAATGGCTCAATGCCGGGAAATTATTGACAAACAGCCATTAGGCCTACAAACCAAAATAGGCACAGAGGGAACTTATTTATCGGGAGGAGAACAACAGCGGATTGTTTTGGCCCGGGCTATATTGAAAAATGCTCCAATTGTTATATTGGACGAAGCGACTGCTTTTGCCGATCCCGAAAATGAACATCTTATACAGCAGGCTTTAGGCGAATTGACCAAAGGAAAGACTGTCCTTATAATTGCTCACAGATTGACCAATATTATCAATGCAGATCAAATTCTTGTGATTGATAAAGGGCGAATAGCCGAGCAGGGTACACATAAAGAACTACTGGATAAACAAGGAATATATTTGAGAATGTGGAACGAATACCAACAATCGGTTCGCTGGACAATAAGAAAGGAGACAAACAATGATTGATACAATAAAACGACGTTTTGCTCTGTCAACTAAAGGAGCTAAAGATTTTTGTAAGGGAGTGTTTTTTACAACATTGCTTGATATAGCATTGATGCTTCCCGCTGTATTTACTTTTATTTTTCTCGAAGATTATCTTCGTCCGGTACTTAATTCAGGCAATATAATATACGGAGTAGCTCATTATATCGTCCTGGCCCTCATTTTTATGTTAATTATGTATGTTATATCTCTCTGGCAATATCAAAGTACTTTTACTAGTGTGTACGAAGAGAGTGCAAGCCGTCGTATCTCACTGGCCGAAAAATTACGCAAATTACCATTAGCATTCTTCGGAGAGAAAAATCTGTCGGATTTGACATCTACCATTATGGATGATTGCACGGACTTGGAGCATACATTCTCGCATGCCGTACCACAATTGTTTGCATCGTTGATCAGCATTGTGCTTATTGCTGTCGGAATGTTCTTTTACAATTGGCAATTGGCGCTGGCTCTATTTTGGGTTGTACCGCTAGCTTTAGCAATTGTGTTGATATCAAAAAAGAAGATAAGGGAAGATTTTGGCGGAAATTATCAGGATAAACGCGATGTCAGTGAACATATACAAGAAGGATTAGAAGCTGTTCAGGAAATAAAATCCTATAATAAGGAAGAAGATTATCTAAAAATTTTAAATAAAAAGATCAATAAATATGAGAAAAGCCAAACTACAGGCGAACTGATGACCGGAATACTTGTCAACGGAGCACAGAGTCTGCTAAAACTTGGCTTAGCCAGTGTCATCATTGTGGGAGCAAAGATGTTGGCTACTGGCGATATTGATTTATTCACTTACCTTATTTTTATGGTTATCGGTTCAAGAGTATATGCTCCCGTCTCGGAAGTATTCAATAATCTGGCAGCTTTATTCTTTCTTGATATCCGAATCAATCGCATGAATGAAATGGAAGCATTGCCTATCCAGCAAGGAAAAACTGATTTCAGCCCTTCGGGATATAATATAGAGTTCAACAATGTCAACTTTTCTTATGAATCGGGCAAACAGGTATTGAAAAACGTTTCCTTTACCGCCAAACAGGGAGAGGTTACGGCACTGGTAGGTCCTTCCGGAAGCGGGAAAAGTACAGCAGTCAAACTTGCCGCCCGATTTTGGGATATCCAGTCGGGTAAAATATTACTTGGAGAGCAAGACATCAGCCTTATTGAACCGGAAACCTTGTTAAAAAATTATGCTGTTGTTTTTCAGGATGTGGTACTATTTAATGCTTCTATTATGGAAAATATCCGAATCGGGAAGCGAAACGCTTCCGATGAAGAAGTAATACATGCTGCACGACTAGCCCAATGTGAGGAGTTCGTTAGTAAGATGTCACAGGGATATCAAACTGTAATTGGAGAAAATGGAGAGACGCTTTCGGGAGGAGAACGCCAGCGAGTATCCATTGCCCGTGCTTTGTTAAAAGATGCACCGATTGTATTACTCGACGAAGCAACAGCATCATTGGATGTGGAGAATGAAACCAAGATACAAGCAGGTATATCTGCTCTTGTAAAAGATAAGACTGTATTAATCATTGCCCACCGTATGCGAACTGTTGCTAATGCAAACAAGATTGTGGTGCTGGATAAAGGTGGTATTGCAGAAATAGGAACACCGGAAGAATTGAAGAAGCGAAACGGAATTTTTGCAAAAATGGTAAATCGGCAAACATTAACTACCCCTTAGAATTTTTCGGAGAATATATATACGAGGAAAAGGAATGTATCTAATAAATACATTCCTTTTTTGCATAAAGCAGCAGAAAAATTACAGGGCAGAATACCAACAAGCAGATATAACTATATCTTTACGACATTGTCAATTTTTCGGTTGCAAGCAGATAACCTAAATTGTAACTTTGTGAAAAGGGCATATTATGATTAAACAAGATAAAGTTGTCTTCCTTAAGTACGGAGAAAAAGAAACCGAGCACCTAAAAAGATGAAGAAATGAATATAAATGAAACAGAACGAGTAATATTTTATAAAGCATTCCTTGAACGAGACAGTTCTTTTGAAGGGGTATTCGTTGTAGGGGTAAAAACAACAGGGATCTTTTGCCGCCCAACATGTCCGGCAAAGCCTAAATTGGAAAACATTGAATTTTATCCTTCGCCAAAAGAAGCTATGTTAAATGGCTATAGGCCATGTAAGGTATGTAAACCATTAGACAAACTGGGAAATCCCCCTTCTGACATCAAACAACTATTGAAATATATGGAAGAGAATCCTACGATTAAGATAACTGACAGCAGACTGAGTGAAATGGGGCTTGAACCCAATCAAGTTCGCAGATGGTTTCAAAAAAACTATAGTCTGACATTTCACAATTATCAAAGGATGTACAGGGCTAATAATGCTTTTCAGCGTTTTCAGACCAACCAAAGCGTTACAGATGTTGCTTATGATTCAGGGTACGATTCATTAAGTGGATTCAACAATATGTTCAAAAATATTATTGGATCTTCTCCATCAGATAGCAAAGATAAGCGGGTAATCAATATAACACGTATTGAAACAGATTTTGGAGTGATGATTGCCGCTGCAACCGATAAAGGTATCTGCTTGTTCGAATTTGCCGACTACAAATTAATAGATTTAGAATTGAGACAATTGAAAGAAACATTCAACGCACCACTCGTGCAAGGCAACAATTTCCACTTCGATACGCTTAGAGCACAATTAAATCAATATTTTAAAGGAGAACGCCAGGTATTTGACATTCCACTGGATCTGGTAGGTACTGAATTCCAGAAGCAAGTATGGCTAGCTTTACTGCAAATACCCTATGGGTGTACTACAACCTATGCAAGACAGGCTGAATTAATAGGCAAACCTTCTTCTGTAAGAGCCGTGGCCAATGCTAATGGGAAAAATAAAATCTCGATCATATTACCATGTCATAGAGTTATTGGGGCAGATGGTACACTTACGGGTTATGGTGGAGGAATTTGGAGAAAGAAAAAACTATTGGAATTTGAAAAACAGAATATTATAAAGGAATAGCTTTGTGTGGTAGGTTATATCAATAATGCCATCCAAATCAAAAGTTTATTATTTTATACGTTTTATCAATATTAAAAAATAAACAAAGCCACTCGAACGAGTGGCTTTTTAATATACTATACTATCTGCATTACTCTGCCAATAATATTTCTAATATCTGTACCGCGGCTTTAGTAACCGAAGTTCCCGGGCCAAAAATAGCCGCAACACCCGACTGATACAAGAAATCATAATCTTGCGCAGGTATTACACCTCCGGCAATTACGATGATATCTTCACGTCCAAGTTTTTTCAACTCTGCTATTACTTGAGGCACAAGTGTTTTGTGTCCGGCAGCAAGAGATGATACACCGAGTACGTTCACGTCGTTTTCTACAGCCTGACGGGCAGCTTCTTCCGGAGTCTGGAACAAAGGTCCCATATCCACATCGAATCCGCAGTCGGCATAACCGGTTGCTACAACTTTTGCTCCACGGTCGTGTCCGTCCTGTCCCATTTTAGCGATCATAATACGAGGCTGACGACCTTCTTTCTTCGCAAATTCTTCTACAAGCTCCTGAGCTTTCAAGAATGTAGGGTCTTTCTTTGTTTCTGATGAATACACGCCTGATATAGTTCTGATTATTGCTTTATAACGCCCAACTATTACTTCGCAAGCATCTGAGATTTCTCCCAAAGTGGCACGTAAACGTGCAGCTTCAACTGCTAGTTCGAGCAGGTTGCCTTTCTTAGTCTTAACACATTCAGTGATAGCATCCAAAGCTTTTTTAACAGCTTCGTTATCACGCTTAGATTTCAAGTCGTTCAGACGCTCTATTTGTTGACGGCGAACTTCTGTATTGTCCACATCCAAAATATCAATCGGATCTTCTTTTTCAAGACGATATTTGTTGATACCTACAATAGTTTGAGAACCAGAGTCAATTCTTGCCTGAGTACGTGCAGCCGCTTCTTCGATACGCATTTTAGGAAGACCTGTTTCGATAGCTTTAGCCATACCTCCAAGCTTTTGTATTTCTTGAATATGTTCCCATGCTTTATGAACAAGTTCGTTAGTAAGTGTTTCCACATAGTAAGAACCTGCCCAAGGATCGATTTCTTTACAGATTTGAGTTTCCTCCTGAATATAGATCTGAGTATTACGTGCAATACGTGCAGAGAAGTCGGTAGGCAATGCGATAGCCTCATCCAACGCATTGGTATGGAGAGATTGTGTGTGACCAAGAGCTGAAGCCATAGCCTCGATACAAGTACGGCCAACGTTGTTGAACGGATCTTGCTCTGTCAATGACCAACCTGATGTCTGAGAGTGAGTACGAAGTGCAAGCGATTTAGGATTCTTCGCTCCGAAACTCTTAACTATCTTAGCCCACAACAAACGTCCGGCACGCATTTTAGCGATTTCCATAAAGTGGTTCATACCTATAGCCCAGAAGAACGACAGGCGAGGAGCAAAAGCATCTACGTCGATACCTGCATCGATACCCGCTTTCAGATATTCCATACCGTCGGCAAGCGTATAAGCCAATTCGATGTCGGCAGTAGCACCAGCTTCCTGCATGTGGTAACCGGAAATAGAAATAGAGTTGAATTTAGGCATCTTTTGAGATGTGAACTCAAAGATATCTGCTATAATTTTCATTGAGAATTCAGGCGGATAGATATAAGTATTACGCACCATAAATTCTTTAAGGATATCATTTTGAATTGTCCCGGCCATTTCTTCCAATTTGGCTCCTTGTTCTAGTCCTGCATTGATGTAGAATGCAAGTACAGGAAGCACGGCACCATTCATTGTCATAGATACCGACATCTGATTCAATGGAATACCTTCGAACAATACTTTCATATCTTCCACCGAGCAGATAGACACCCCTGCTTTACCTACGTCACCCACTACGCGAGGATGGTCGGCATCGTATCCACGGTGAGTAGCAAGGTCAAATGCCACTGATAGACCTTTCTGTCCCGATGCAAGATTACGACGATAGAAAGCGTTAGATTCAGCAGCAGTAGAGAACCCTGCATACTGGCGGATTGTCCAGGGACGCATAGCGTACATACCGGAATATGGTCCACGCAAAAATGGAGGAATACCCGAAGCATAATTCAAATGCTCCATTCCTTCCAAGTCTTCTTTTGTATAAACAGGCTTAACCTGAATCAACTCAGGTGTTGTCCAGTTAGCTTCGATACCATTATCAGCAGCCCATTTTGCTGCATCTGATGCAACAAAACCAGAACTGTTAATGTCGATGTTTTTGAAATTTGGTTTCATATTTTTGTTGTTTGATTATTTACGAAATAGGAAATAAAATGAAAACAGCTACATCCCATATAGCATGGGATATGAGCACTGTAAGTAAATTTCTGTTTTTCATATAAATGAATCCCCAGAATACTCCGCAAAATAGAGCAGCCATAAATAGCATAAAATTAAAAGCCCAAATATGCACCAAAGCGTAGATAAGCGTTGTAATAATAAATGCTTTCATATCTCCAAGTTTGCTTTCTGACAAAGTTCTCTGAACATAGCCACGCCAGAAAATTTCTTCGGCGGGACCAATCCAGAATAACAAAGCTAATGCAAGAAAAAGTTGGTTTTGCCCGTCTTTCATGGCATAAACGTCACCCACTTGCGGATGAGCAAAATCGAAAAGTAATCCGGATATTTCATTTCCCAGATAAAACACACCCCATAATACGACAGCAGAGCCAACACCTAACGCAATATCTTTTACATTGAATGAGAACTGCGATTTCCAGTCCTTCCTGAATGTAAAGCTCAGCAATGTGAGTACTCCGGCAGCCACAGCCATTACATACCAAAAATTGATATGCGGGCTTGTCCACGGAGAGAACATCACAAACCAAAATATTGCAGCTATACTGATTGCTACTACCAGTTTTTTCATATGAAGATAGATATTATCAGTCCCAATGATAATGATGCACTAAACATCAATTGCAGTTGAGCGGTATTTTTATCCAAGTCATTAATAGGAGTTACATCATCTTCGGTAACCTGCGACATAGCCTTACAATTTTTGACAGCTACCGGAATAGTTATCAAAGTAATAAGCGCAGTTGCAGGCAGAATATTCAATAGAACCATTAATACAATAGCAACATACGATAAAATAGTCAATATGTAATAATGAATAATTGAAGCCTTTACTCCAATAGCCATTGCATATGTCTTTATCTCTGCATAACGGTCACTTCTTATATCACGCGTATTGTTTGAATGCAGTACATTCACCGTGATGAAAGTCATAGGCAGAGAAACGAACAATAATGTCCAATCGATATAACCAAGCATAACATAACCTGTACCAAGCATAATAGTTGGCCCGTAAACCAAAAATATCAGCAAGTCACCTAATGCTCTGAATTTAAATTTATAATAAAAAACAGCACCTATAGCACCAAACAAACCAATCCATAAAAGACCAATTCCCGATTGTGACACCAAGAATAAACCCAAACAAGTACCTATAGTTATAAATGTCCATCCATAAACTAATACTTGTCTTGGCGTGAATAATTTACTGGTAAGTATATCTGTTCCCACCTTACCTTCACGATCTACACCATATTTATAGTCGTTGTAGTCGCTGATAAGATTTCCTCCTGCATGAAAAACAACTGCTCCTATTATAGCTATCACACCCAGTATCCAGTTAGCGGAACTTTCCGGATGAGTATGCATTGTATATATCATAGCAATAAAAGCAGGAAGGGAAGATACAGGAAACGACCACGGCCGCACAGCAATTGTCCAATCTTTCAAAGTTGGTTTTGTTTCCATTTTATTAATTCAAATTAAATTGTTATTCTATTCCAAGTTTAGCATTAAACGTTCTCAATGTATCAAGCACATTGCTTCTTACATTAACAAAATGCTCAATACCCTGCGCCTTAAGATCATCCATACAAGCAGGAGCACCGGCCACAACAAAATGTTCTTTTCCTGCAATCAATTTGTAAGCTTCCGGAGCATATGTCGCATATTCGTCATCACTTGAACAAAGTACGATGATATCAGCTTTCTTTTCACGAGCTGCTTTCACACCAGCTTCAACTGTTTCGAATCCTAAGTTGTCTATAATCTTGTAACCTGCACATGCAAAGAAGTTACTTGAGAACTGTGCACGAGCCAAACGCATACCAAGATTACCGATAGTAAGCATAAATACTGTTGGTGCACCATGTTTTTCTGTTGCCAGACGAAGAGCTTCAAATGCTGTACCTAAACGGTCTGTCGACAGTGGCATATAAGGAGTGTCTTTGCCACATCCACAACCACATGCTTCTTTTTCAACAATTTTACCTGAAGCTTGTTCAGTAAAGTTAGGAAACTGGTTAGTACCCAACAATACTTCGCGACGAGTAGCAAGTCCTTTAAACCGGCTATCAGCAGAAGCTTTAACCGCTGTTTGAACAGTTCCAGCCTTAAGGGCTTCGTAGAATCCTTTTTCATCTATTTCAAGGAATAATTTCCAGGCTTGTTCTGCAATAGATTTTGTCAGATTTTCAATATAGTAAGAACCTGAAGAAGGATCTGTTATTTTATCAAAATGACATTCTTCTTTCAATAATAATTGTTGGTTACGTGCAATACGTTCTGAGAATTCATCCGAAGTTTTATATGTTTCATCGAATGGACGTACAGTAAGAGAGTTAACTCCCGCAATAGTTGCAGACATAGCTTCCGTTTGAGTACGAAGCAAGTTCACATGCGCATCATAAACAGTCTTGTTGAAAGTAGAAGTCTGAGCATGTGTATATATTTTAGCAGCACAACGACAAACGCCATCCGATGCCTTATTCGGACAATCGTTAGGACAGATTGGATCATAAGCCTCTACTATTTCAGCCCACAACCAACGTGCAGCACGGAATTTTGCAATTTCCATAAAATAGTTACCACCAATACCAAAGTTGAATTTAATCTTCTTAGCTACCAATGTAGGATCTAATCCTGCTTCAACCAATGCACTCAATAATTGATTACCATTAGCCAATGCATAGCCTAATTCCTGATAAATAAATGCTCCACCATCACTCAATGCATGAGCATTTACCGCAAGCACGCGGAAACGGGGAAGAGGTGCAGCAGCCTTAACTATCTCAGCGGCTTTTTCAACCCAACCTTCCGCATCACGTCCTTTTTTCAAAAGAGGTTTAAATGCATCGTAATTAACAGAACCAAAACATTTCATTACATCTGCACCTAACTCCTTGAAGTAATCAACTAAGATTTTAGTCAACTCCAATGCTTTACGATGGCACGTGCTGAAATTTAGTTCAACTGCTTCTGGAAAAATACCATTCAGCAAAGTTTTTACGTTCTCCACATTAACATCGTCTCCATCGATATGAAAACTTAATGAAGTTATACCTTTGTTCAGAACATCCAGAGCTTTTGCATTCGCAGCTTTGAAATCCTTCACATCGATATCCTGACGAGTGTACCAGTCATTATCTTTTTTGGTACCACGAACGTAAGGAAATTCGCCAGGAAGAGAATCTACAGTCTTAAGACCACCCAGATCCTCGATTCTGTAAAATGGGTTGACATTGAACCCTTCGTTTGTTCTCCAAACAAGTTTTTTCTCAAAATCGGCGCCTTTAAGGTCAGCCACAATCTTAGCCATCCACTCATCGGTCGAAATTTGTGGAAAATCTGAGAAAAGCTTTTCTTTTTGATTAGCCATGATTAAATTTATTGTTTAATGTATATAGGTTTATTGTATTGATTTTTAGTCGATTGTACGGTGGTCAAGTCTTTTAACTGTAACATTATTTATAAGTGCTTAAACTCAATTAGTTATACTTCTTAAAATGCACCACAAAAGTAAGTCATTTTGTTTGCTTACTAAAGTTTTATAGACTAAAATTTCTTATTTAATAAGGGATTATTCACACTTTATCAAAGCCTATGTGTTAAAATGTAAAATACACATATCAATTTAGTATATTTCAATCATTTTTTATATATTTATGCCATATTACAATTTATGACTTCTAAGGTTAAGGAAATATTGGTGGGGTAAATAATCTGTAAAAGCTTACAGATTATCCTTTTGTTTTTCTCGAATAATTCTTTCGAGAGTTTTTTCATATTATTTTTTAAAACAACAAATCATGTTTGGTGAGAGGGAATTACTATATCCTTTTACTTGATATGACTAAAAGCAAGAATTATGAACGACAAAAATGAATCAATTCACGAATTCGATTTCAACCTAATATGTAAATATTTCAGTGGTTTAAAACGACAAGGACCTGGAAGTAAAGAAATAACAATCAAGGCTCTGAGCTTTATAGACAACCTTTCTGATAAATCACGCATAGCCGACCTCGGTTGTGGAACAGGTACGCAGACCTTATTTCTGGCACAAAACACTTCTGGGCAAATTACCGGACTTGACTTATTTCCCGATTTTATCAATATCCTGAATTGCAAGATAAAGCTGCTAGGTTTGCAAAATAGGGTAAAGGGCATCACCGGCTCAATGGACAACCTACCCTTTCAGGATGAAGAATTAGATCTGATATGGTCGGAAGGGGCTATTGCCAATATAGGTTTTGAAAAAGGCTTAAATCATTGGAAAGATTTTCTAAAAAAAGACGGTTATATTGCTGTAACATATGAGTCTTGGTATACCAATGAACGCCCTGCCGAAATTGAAAAATGGTGGGTTGATGCGGTTCCCGGAATTGCCACAATTGGGCATAATATTTCCATAATGCAAAAAGCAGGTTATATTCCTGTCGCGGCATTTACAGTTCCTGAAAATTGCTGGATAGATAATTATTTTATTCCACAAAAAGCACGGCAAGAAGAATTTTTGAAACAACACGCAGGAGATAAAGCCGTTGAGACTTTTATCGCATTGATGAAACGTGAGGAAGAGCTATATTCAAAATATAAACACTATTATGGCTATGTATTTTATATCGGTAAAAAAATATAGAAATGATAATAGAAACCAATCGTTTAAGAATAGTTCCTTTAACAAAAGAGCAATTTCAATTGTTGTTAGTTGGAACAGATAAGATGGAGCAGGCTTTAGGCCTGGCTCCTTCTTATGAAAGTATGGATGAAAATACCCGGATGGCTATGGAGTATAATTATAAAGAAGTTCTAAAGTATCCGGATCATTACATATGGTACACTAATTGGCAGATTATCCTCAAATCCGAAAATAAAGCAATCGGCAGTGCCTGTTTCAAACACAAGCCGGACGAATATGGACAAGTTGAAATAGGCTATGGAACAGATTCCGGTTATCGCAATCAGGGATATATGACCGAAACTGTTATGGCGTTATCAAAATGGGCTTTGCAACAACCTGACGTAAACAGCGTAGTTGCAGAAACATACAAAGACAATGCGGCATCTATCAGTGTTTTAGAGAAATGCGGAATGACCGGGTATAAAACTACAGACACCAATATATGGTGGAAATTAAGTAAGATTCCGATTTATAAGATAGGGCAGGAAACTGAAAAAGACTATAATGCAACAGGCAGTATCGATTGTCAATAAAGAGAGAGAGCAGGAATATTCCTGCTCTCTCTTTCTATTATATCTTTCAAATATTATTTATAAGCTCCTTTTCTTATATTTTCAGTTGTTGCTTTATTAGCTTTCAACAACTTTAATCCTTCTGCGATTGTCTTGTCATCCCGTTGGAATAATGGATAGAAGCCATCGTCTCCAAAAAAGTTGCGAACAACGAATGCTTCCAACTGATTCTTTAATAATTTTCGGGCTTCCTCTATCAAATATGGTTGACGGCGAATACCTTTAGAATATGCATATTCAGCAAAATTATCAACAAGAGGTTGATTGGAAAGGTATTTTGCCATTTCCTGCCATGTTTTAAAACTATTCAACCTAGCTCTGTTGTCTTCAGTAAATACATATGCATATTCTCTCAGCAATCCTTTGTTGGCAACCCTTATGTAATATGAATTTACACCCGCAGTATCACGTGGCACAAAAATATCGGATAGAATACCATCGTTTGCGTAGACCGGGCGTCCTCCTAATGTATGGAACAATGGCAGATTATCAAGCTTAATACTGTCTTTATTATCAAATTCGCCACGGCTATAACGGTTATATAAATCCAAATTATAATCATCACGATTCCCTCTCTGATAGGCTTTTTGTATACATCTACCGGATGCTGTATAATATCTGGCTATTGTAAGACGTAATTCCGAGCCATCCTTAAATCTGTATGGAGCTTGTACCAAACCTTTACCAAAAGAACGACGCCCGACAATCAGCCCTCTGTCATTATCCTGAATGGCCCCTGCAAATATTTCGCTGGATGAGGCACTACCTTCATCTACCAAAACTACCAGTTGATTGGTTTTACATGTTCCGGTGTTATCGGCAAAATAATTCTCTCTCGGGTATGTACGTCCTTCGGTATATACAATAAGGTCCCCATTTGATAAAAATTCATTTGTCATCATTAGTGCTGCTTCAAGATATCCGCCACTATTTTGCTGGAGGTCTACAATAAAAGATGTACAACCCTGACTTTTCAACTTAGCGATTGCCGCAATAAATTCATTAAATGTATTGCCTCCAAACTTACTCACCTTTATATAACCATTCTTATCATCGAGCATGTATGATGCATCTACGCTTTTCACAGGAACATCAGCTCTTGTAATCACGAAAGGAATCAGTTCTTTTTGTCCGTTTCGTCTTACATTCAATTTGATCTTTGTTCCTTTAGGCCCTTTCAATGTACTGAAAACCTTATTTTCATTTAATTTCTTTCCTGAAAACAATGTATCATTTACATATACAACCCTATCGCCAGCCTGAATTCCAACTGCTTCGGATGGCCCTCCCGGTACGGCATTCACTATAGTTAATGTATCGTTCAATATAAGAAATTCGACGCCAATCCCACTAAAGTGGCCATCGAGTTCATTTCCGCGTTGTTCCATTGTCTTAGCAGGTATATAATCGGAATGGGGATCAAGCCCCATTAATACGGCAGGGATAGCCTCTTCTACCATATCATCGATATTTACGGTATCCACATACGCCTTACTAACATAATCGAATATGACGTCCAGCTTATTTTTTCCACCGAACCAACCACGCGTATTGTTAAATATAGAAAATGCATTTCCTATAAAAATTCCGACAGCGATACTTACCGCTATGCATAACGGCAACCATATGTATATTTTTTTATTTCCAGATGGTTTGTTTTCCTTGTGCACGTCTTTGATTGTGTCTTGCGCTTTTCGAATCTCCTTCTCGTCTTCCATCTATTGTTCCAGTTCTTCAGTGTTTGTAATAATGTCTATATATACAACTTCGACCCCTGCCCTTTCGAGCAACGAAGCTCCGTCCGTACGCCGATATTTTTGAGTATAAACGACTCTCTTTATTCCAGCTTGGATAATAAGTTTAGCACATTCGATACACGGTGATGTGGTAACATACATTGTAGCACCCATGCTGCTGTTGTGAGAACAAGCAACTTTTGTTATAGCATTAGCTTCAGCATGCAAAACATATGGTTTTGTCTCATTATTTTCATCTTCACAGATATTTTCAAATCCTGACGGAGTTCCGTTATAGCCATCCGATATGATCATCTTATCTTTTACAATAAGAGCACCGACCTTCCTCCGTTTACAATACGAATTTTCAGCCCAGATAGTTGCCATGCGCATATAACGCTCGTCTAACAACCTTTGTTTATCGCCCTCCATTTCAACTCTTTATTTTTCGTTCACAAAGATAATGAAAAGTTCACGATTAAAACTATTTACTCCATTTTTATATGCTCCTATTGGGATAAAGAAATATTGGTGTAAATTTGCACTTTATATACAATAATAGGATTTAAAAATAAAATGGAAAATCATAAATTTAAGGCACATCCTTGGCATGGAATAAAAGCCGGAGACAGAGCTCCCGAATTAGTAACCTGCTTCATCGAGATTGTCCCGACTGATACAGTAAAATATGAAGTGGATAAGGAAACCGGCTACCTGAGTATAGACAGACCTCAAAAATACTCAAATATAATTCCTGCTCTATATGGATTTATACCTCAGACATATAGCGGTGACAGAGTGGCTGAACTTACAAATCTTGAGTTAGGTAGAACAGACATAGAAGGGGATAATGACCCTGTAGACATCTGTGTTCTCACCGAAAAAGATATTACCCACGGAGATATAATCGTAAAAGCCCGTCCTATCGGAGGATTCCGCCTCCTTGATCACAACAAAGCGGATGATAAACTGATAGCAGTACTGGAAAACGATGCTATATACAGCACGTTCAACAGCATAAATGATGTACCTAGTACGGTGATCGACAGACTGAAACACTATTTTACCACATACAAGGATATACCCGGAGATAAATTTCCTCGTTGTATCCTCACCGAAATATACGACGTTGCAACTGCACACGAAATCATCCGCCGGTCTATTGAGGACTATCAGATATATATGGATGGTAAATAAAAAGAGGCTACATGCGATGTTATTTTCCTCGTTTGTATTGATACTGGTAATAAGCTGCGGTTTACTGTATGCATATACAGAAGCCCGGAATATCAAGCTAAAGGAAATGGCTTTTTCGAGTGAAAGTATCCCCGATGCTTTTGATGGTAAAAAGATTATTTTTATTTCGGATATACATGCAGGAAAATATTTTCCCCGAAAAGATGTGGCCGAACTCGTAAGAAGAATAAACGAAAGAAATCCGGACATCATTCTGCTTGGAGGAGACAATACCGATAAGAATACGGCCTACTCTACCCCCTTTTTCGAAGAGATAGCCAGGCTAAAAAGTAAGTATGGCATATTTTCCGTATTAGGAAATCATGATTATTGGGAAGATCCGCAACTTATACAAGAAGGTTTAATAAATTGTGGCTTCAATATTTGCGACAACCAATCATATTGGATAAAAGAAGGGAATGATAGTATAAAGATAGGAGGCGTAGGTGATTTATGGGAAGATGTTCAAATCATTGAAAATACGACAAATGATGTAAGGCAAGACGATTTTTGCATACTTCTGTCTCACAATCCCGATTATATGGAACTTCTTAATACAGATCTGGTAGACCTTATGCTATCAGGCCATACACATGGAGGACAGGTTACTCTTTTCGGATTATATGCGCCTATCATGCCAAGCACTTTCCATTCCGAATACCTGCAAACCGGGCAAAAATATCGCTATGGTTGGAAAGAAAAGAATAACACAAAGCTCTATGTGACAACTGGTATCGGTACGGGAAAATTTCCTCTTCGCTTTTTTGCTCAACCTGAAATAGTTGAGATTACACTAAAAAAGAAATAAGCAATTACTTTTTGTCTTTCTTACAAACTTCAATCGCCTTTATCAGCTTATTCAACGATTCCATTTCGTAGCGGACATTATTACGCATGTGATTAATGTCTAATTTATTAACAACACGTTGAGTCTGTCCGTAACGCTTAGTATATGATTTTCCCACCAGCCTGTATATACTATCCAGATCCCTGGCAGGATGCTCTCTCTCCTCAGCATTAATAGTATACGGGTCGAATCCAAGTCGTTCCCTGATAAAACGTCCTGTCAGACGTTTATCTATTTTTACGTAATGATTTGTTTCTCCAAGAAACCAAGCTTCTATTTCATGAACTGCTATAATAATATCGAAATACTGTGATTCACTTTTTAACTTGTGAGGTAGAAAACGCAGACCTTTTTCCAGCTTTTCCAGTTCGTTAATAGGTATAGGATACAGGTCACGAAGCCCTATAATCATCTCATATCCCCTATTCCGCAGATTTACAATATTTTCTATTATCTCAGATTTAACTCTGTTATCTGCACCACAATCAAAGATCAAGACTTCATACTTCGGGTTACGTGAGAATGAAGAATTGCGCACAATCTCCTGTTTAGGGATATTTACCCCTCCACGAAACTGTTTCTGTATAATATTTATTTGCTGCGTACCGAGGATCTCTCTAATCAGGCGATTTACAAAAATCTGCTCGGTCTGCCCCTCAACAAAGAAAGCAATTCGTCTTCTCATCAATCGTTCTCTTCATCAATAAGACCAAATCCTTCCCTGAAAAAATCTGTAGCAAGAAAATCGAAATTATTCAGTCCTGTATATTTAAAGTCGTCAAATATTTCTTTGGAATTCCGATAGTCATAAAATATAGATTTGGTACGGTCACGACTTATTACCGACCAATACTTTAAAGATATTTGATTCATTACATGCCTATCATTAGAGGTCATAAAGAATTGCATATTCGAGTTATTTATTTTCTTTATAACCATATCTATAATCATTTGAGATCTGTCAAAATCGAGCCCTTCTCCCATATCATCGATAAGCATACATAATGACAGGTTGGTCATGCGGGCATAACAGAGCATAATAAATAAAGATAAAGCCCGAAACATCCCTTGCGACATATCGCGCTGTAATACAGCATACTCACCGTCCTCCTCCACAAAAAGGCTATAACCTGCTGTCGTCTCACGAATATTAATATCTGAGATAGAATATCCGAGCTCGTTCATACCGGCTTTTATTTCCGACACAAAATTATCTCCGAATTGCTGTTGACCTTTAAAAAAAGTATGCACAGGCTCAATGTCCTGAGGATCTTCTGTGGGCTGAGTACAGTCTTTGACCAGCCGGTTTTTCTCCACTTGGTTTGCAAACATATGATTTCGGAGAGATTGTCCCCACAAAACAAGATCCGGAAAGTAGGGTTTATCTTGAGTATCGAATAAAGCTACCGCCAGTTCACTACCTCCAATTCCAGATAAGGCCCCCGGATTTTCTGTATCTGTAAAAATATTTTTATTCCGATCTAATATAACTTTATCGTTATATGACAAAACTTCTTCGGTGACTATTTTATCCTTAAAAGTAAACGTATATTTATATGAATAACTCTCGTTTTTAAATATAAGTTCATAATGCCCTGAAGGACTAATAGCCTGCTTTAAATTAATTCTGCCTGCAAGAAGATTTGCCACCTCCCGAATAACGTTCAACGTACGGCTTTTGCCCGAAGCATTTTTGCCGACAAGAAGATTCATATTACCAAAATAGGCGTAATCATCATCGCGTCCGACAATACTCCATTCGCGAGGCTCACCAATAAAACGAGTATATTTTAATGCACTTAATATCATATCTGCTTTGGAAAAGATAATTTACATCAAATATACAGCTTTTATAAATCAATAGCTTATTAATAAATCTTTTTTTAAGTGCTCTGCCACATCTATAATTACAAGAAAGAGGGTTCGTCAAAAGTCCTTTTGACACACCCTCTTCTCGTAATTATTCTAAATAGAGTATTATTTAATATCTTTATTCATCAAAACATTGTCCTTATTAACAAACTCAACAAAATCTTTTGCAGAAGGATGTCCGATAAACGGAGCATAAAAATGGTCGGGCATATTTTTTTTCCAGGCATTGCGCCAGAATAGTACCCATGCTATTTTATGCTGACTGATCAAAGGATATACTACTTGTGTAAAATAGGTAGAATCAGGTATCGATTCCATTCCTGTTTCCCCAATAGTCGGTATTTTATTCGATTTTGAGGCATATCCTGTTACTATTTTCAAGTTTCGCTCCATTGCTTCTTTATACTTCGCAATAGCAGTAGAATCTTTTCCGGGAACATAACTATCATACCCTACAATATCTACATAATCGTCACCCGGATATCGTTCAAGAAAATGTGCTTCATCCTGTGTTTCCGACGGAGAATATGCATATAGCAAATTGTGCACATTCTTTTTATCCCGAAGGTATTCAACTGTCATTATCCACAGTTGCTTATATTCACCGGGAGTACATTGCTCATTGCCCCACCAGAACCAATTACCGGTATGTTCGTGATACATACGGAAAACGACCGGAATATATTTACCATCCTTATCTTTCAGATCAAGGAAAAAGTCAGCTACCCGATCCAGCCATGCCAAATATTTTGCATGATTAGAACCATTCGGCAGAATAGTACGTACAACAGAATCCTGTTTACAATCCCAAGCTGTATTCCCTGTCACAATGTTATCACCATGCCAACTAGCTGTCGTAATACCACCCCGTGCGTATGTGTCCTTGATATACTGCTTCATATCACTGAAATAGATAGAGTCGAGATTAAATTCTGCACCAATCTCGACATGACCTAACTCCCACCCTATTACAGCAGGATAGTCACCTGTCACATCTTTAACATCGGAGCGTCCGGCCTCTTTATACCATGCATGACCATAAGCTAATGCATCCTGATGACCAAGCATTATACCTCGATCCAAAGACTTAAACAATTTATTGTACAGGTCAACCGTTTCTTTAGTTGCATTCTTGTCAATAGGTTGTTTCATTTCTATCAAAGTTTCTTTTTGCTTACAAGCTGCAAAACCTGCGATTAACATTAATATAAATAAGCCTTTTTTCATATCTGTTTATTTTATTGCAAATGCTATCTTATTTCCGGTATTGTCTGATGAAGAGCCTATCTGAAATACGAAATCACCGGGTTCTACAACACGTTTGTTATCCAGATTGATGAAAGATAGATCATTTACATTCAACTTAAATGTAACAGTTTTCGTCTCCCCGGCTTTCAATGTTACCTTTTCAAACCGGCGAAGTCTTTTCACATCAGGAACCAGCGAAGCATATAAATCACTCGAATACAGTTGAACGACTTCTTTCCCTTCTCTATTTCCTGTATTTGTCACATCAATAGAAATCAAAATATCTTCATTCGAACCAAGAGGCAATTCCGCTTTATTTATTCTCGGATTAGAGTATGCAAATGTTGTATAGCTTAAACCATAACCAAAGGGATATTCGAAATTATAGTCACCTTCATAGTTGTAGGCAGCATCTGTATTCACTTGTTCCTCTGCATATTTATGATAATATGGAACTAATGAATTAGGGAATGCAGGATAAGTATAAGGTAATTTCCCTGATGGATTTACGTCTCCGGCTAAAATGTCAGCTAGTGCATCTGCACCATAAACTCCCGGTAAATATGTTTGTATAATAGCATCCAACTTCGAAGAGAATTTGGATATAAGGCGAGGACGGCCTTCACTTAAAACAAGGATAACTTTTTTATTGAGCTTAAACATTTCCTGAGCCAATTCTGTTTGCAGTTCATTCAAATACAGATCGTTTAAGTCGCCCGGCTTCTCACAATATGAGTTTTCACCCAAACAAAGTACAATATAATCTACATTTTTAGCTGCTGCGATAGCTTCATCAAACTTATCTTTATGCTCGGTATCCCACTTTGTTTCGTTTGTATAGCTTACACCCGGAACATAAGAAACATTTTCTTTACCAAATTTAAGCTGTATTGCATCTAATAAATTATGATACTGGCTTGCAAATTCATCTATTTTTTCACCTTGCCATGAGAAAGTCCATCCACCATTCAGAGAACGTTTGCTTACAGCATTAGGTCCTGCGACAAGAATTTTCACACCTTTTTTCAATGGTAAAACATTTCCCTCATTCTTCAATAGAGTAATACCATCAGCTGCTGCATCGTAAGATGCTTGCTGATATACTTTCGAATTAAATTCGGGATAATTTTCCCGATATGTATTAGGTACATCAAACAAATTCAGTTTCAGCTTTAAAGCTATAACTCTCGTTGCTGCATCATCAAGGCGAGACATTGGTACTTGCCCTTCGTTTACAAGTTCTGTCAAAAGCCGGCAGTATTCTTTATATGCAATCGGAATCATCGACATATCAATTCCTGCATTGATTCCCACTTTGATAGCCTCTTTTATAGAAGGCACCATCTTATCACGGCTATACAATTTATTGATATCTTCCCAATCGGTTACAATCATTCCCTGAAAACCCATTTCTTCGCGAAGCAATGTTGTCAGCAATTCGTAACTTGCATGCACAGGCATATTGTTTATAATGCCAGAATTTATCATCACTGTATGCACGCCGGCATCTATAGCTGCCTGAAATGCAGGAACATGATATTCGCGCAATACATTGTCTGGTATATAAGCCGGAGTACGGTCTTTGCCACTGATAGGAGCTGAATAACCCAGGAAATGTTTCATACAAGCCGCTACTTTGTGTGGATTACCTATATTATTATCATCACCTTCATATCCTTTGATCAATTCTCGTCCAAAAATAGCTCCGACATAAGGGTCTTCCCCAAATCCTTCGTACTGACGGGGAAAACGAGGATCAAGACCTAAATCGAGTACCGGAGAAAAAGTCCAGGGTACATTACTGGCACGGGTTTCATATGCTGTTATTTCTCCCATTTTACGAGCATGTACAGGATTCCATGACGCAGCAACTGTTATCTCTTGAGGAAACATTGTAGAACCTGCTGTATAAGTAGCTCCATGAATCTGATCCAATCCATAGATAACAGGAATTTTTACTCTGGTTTCTTTCATTGCCACACTTTGTATCTGCTCCACAGTTTTAGTCCACCATTCCGGCGTACGGGCACGAGTATTCGGCGAATTCAAAATAGAGCCTATATGATATTCGACAATAGCCTCTCTCAATTTTTCCAAATCTAATTGGAGAGTGCTTGTAGGCGGGATATCAGTTCCTTTACATACTAAATCAATACTTATCTGGGCTGTTTGCCCGACTTTCTCAGCCAGTGTCATTTTCGACACTATTTCGGCCGCTTTCTTATTCATTTCATCATTATTCTGGGCAGTCAATCCTGAAGCAACGCCCAATACTGTAGCCATTATTACAAGTGTTTTTTTCATGTTTATAAATTTATAAATTACATATGGATGCAAATATAAACTTTTTATTTAATGCTGGTTATTCCAAAATAAAATGTTCGATCATCTCCATACACATACGTCCATTATGATATGGGCATTTCCAAAATCCTGCTTTATCATCTTTATTATTTATTGTATTATTTGGCAACCTGCTCCAATACCATTCTCCATTTTCCGGATCTATAATCTGATTCTGAATATAGTTCCATATCCGGGACGCCTTTTCTTTATACAATATGTTATGCGAATTTTTATAGGCATACATAAAGCCGACCACAGCTTCAGCCTGTACCCACCAATGGCGTTCCCTGTCAATGTGATTCCCTTCTTTTTCATAGAACATACTACCATCCGCATCTAAGCCTTCACTGGCGGCATTAGCTATACCAAGCGAAATCGTCTTTACTTTACCTAATAATTCTTCATCACCCAAAATTTCTGCTGCTTCGAAGAGTAGCCACGAAGCCTCTATATCGTGTCCATACGATACGGCAGACGATTTCACATCCCATTGTTCGTCAAAGAACAGGTTGAGATGATTAGTCTTTTGATCCAATATTTTTTCTATGAAAACATTGATTAATCGCCTTTGCGCATTTTCCAATCGTTCATCGTTCCAAATACGACATAAGTTGATATATGGCTCTAATACATGCAGATGCGTATTCATTGTTTTTTTCTCATTTGCATCTTTCTCGCTCAGGCGCATATCGTCTATCGGCTTCCAATCCTGAGTATAAGCTTCCAGATAGCCCCCTGATTCATTATCATGGCATTTTTCTATCAGACAGAAGAATTCTTTAGCTAACTCCAAGGCATAGATATTTCCGGTCGCTCTGTAAAATTCAGAAAACCCGTATAATGCAAAGCCCTGTACATAAGTCTGCTTCTTAGTATTTACAGGGTTACCTTTATAATCTACTTCCCAATAAACGCCACCGTATGTTTTATCTATGAAATAAGTAACAATATAATCGAATGCTCGTTGAGCTATTTTCAAATACTTTGGATTTTGTAAAATCCGGTATGCAGAAGAAAATGTCCAGAGAATACGTGCATTCAATATAGCTCCTTTATTGGCTCGCGGATGTAATACATTATTGCCATCTATCTGTCCATAGAAGCCTCCATGCTCTTTGTCCTGCATCTTTTCTATCCAAAAGGACAGTATATTATTCTCAAGTTCCTCTCTAAATCCGTACATATATCCTATTGATTTTCCAATTTTTCGGCTCTACGTTTTTCTAATTCAGCTGTTACTTCTTTTACCTTTTTCTCTGTTAGCGGATAAAAGTACATACCAATAAATGCCAATAAACAACATATAGCAGGTATTATACTAATCATCAAACGCTCTCCAAAAATAGTTTCTGTACTCTGTTGCGCCAAATCAGGATTGTATTTAAATATAAATAATATCCAACCTGTAAGCGCTGCACCCAAAGCCCATCCTAACTTTTGAGACATAGACGATGAAGAGAAAATCAAACCCGAAGTACGACGATCCGTCTTTAATTCCTGATAATCTACTATATCGGCAAACATACTCCAAAGCAAAGGCAATACATAACCGGCGCATAATGAAATCAGAGTTTGCAATATCAGTACCCAACTCAATTGATTCGGTACAAAGAAAAACACTACACTAAGGACTGCTGCTCCTGCCATTGCAATCATATAAGTCCTGCGCTTTCCGTATTTAGCTGATAAAGCAGGAGCCAAAATAACTCCTACAAGATTAGCCGCTTGTCCAATCAAAAAATAGATAGTAGTCATATCCCAGCCTGTAAGCGGCATTTTATATGCTACATGAACAAAATCTCTGAAGTAATAAATAGCCACGCCATCACGAACAGCATTAAATAACAAAGCTGCAAGGCCGGTTCCTACCAAAATCCACCAAGGTATATTATAGAAAAGATTTTTTAGATCTTGTTTTACAGAAGTATCTTCATCTTCATTCACAGGCTCTACCCGTTCGCGTGTCCATTTGAAACACAGGAAAAACAAAATAGTACAAAGGACTCCAATAGTAGCCACACCTAATGTCCAACCAATAGGAGAAGTGCTCACTGTCGTCTCTACTGCTTTTTCTGCAACTTGAACCCCTTCTGTACTAAAAGCCTTCGCATAACCATCGATAAGCGGCTGCAACAACATAAATGTGATAAAGCTACCGATAAATGCAAACGACATGCGATATGACGAAAGGATATTCCGTTCCTGAGGTTTTGGTGACATTACTCCCAACAACGATGCATAAGGTACATTAATAAGAGAATATACTATCATCATCAGCGAATAGGTAATATAAGCATACACTAATTTGCCCGTAGCTCCAAAGTCAGGAACAAAAAAGGTTATAACACCCATAACCGAAAAAGGTATAGCAAACCATAATATATAAGGTCTATACCTACCCCACCGGGTTTTGGTACGGTCAGCGGCAATACCTACAAACAAATCAAATACAGAATCCCATACCCGTGCGACTAAAAACATTGTTCCTGCGGCGGCAGCCGTTATGCCAAAAACATCAGTATAAAAAAACAATGAGTACATACCGAATATTTTCCAGAACATGGATGATGCCATGTCTCCGAAACCATAGCCGACTTTCTCCTTTAACGAAACTTTATTTGTATTCATGGTATTTATGATATTATGTCAATTCTCGGGTTTTATTTTTTCTCCAGATTTTTCTTTATCAAGGCAGTCAATGTTTCAACAGATGTTGCAGAGCGATAACCATCAGGCACTGTATTGAAACAGTAATCCAATAAACGATCTACAGACGATACAGCCACATGCATACGTGTATCGCATGACGCATAGTAAAGATATACTGTTCCGTCGTCATCGGCTATCCAGCCATTGGTAAACAACACATTAGATACATCACCTACCCGTTCTTCACCGATTGGCCCCATCAAATGCCCTGCCGGCTCAGCAATCAGTTTATCCGGTTGTTCCAGATCAGTAACGTAAAGATATAGAACATATCGCAATCCGGCAGCACAAGCACGAACACCATGTGCCAAATGCAGCCAACCTTTAGATGTTTTGATAGGATGAGGCCCCTCTCCGTTCTTCAATTCTTTGATTGTATGATAGTAACGGAAATTTATTATCTTTTCTTCTTTGACTTCTGCATTCGTTATATCATCTATCAATGCCCAACCTATTCCCCCACCACTACCGGCATCAATAAATCCATCCTGAGGACGAGTATAAAGGGCATATTTACCATTTACAAACTCAGGATGAAGCACAACGTTACGTTGTTGGCTTTTTGTTTTAAGGTCAGGAAGACGTTCCCAATTGATTAAATCTTTTGTACGTGCGATTCCGGCAGCCGCAACCGCAGACGATAAATCACCCGCAGGTGCATTCGGATCCTTACGTTCAGAGCAAAATACCCCATACACCCAGCCATCTTCATGTGCCGTCAAGCGCATATCATATACGTTCGTATCCGGATTATCAGTTTCGGGCATTACTACAGGATAGTCCCAAAAACGGAAATTATCTATTCCGTTTGGACTTTCAGCTATGGCAAAAAAAGATTTACGATCATTTCCCTCTACACGTACAGCCATTATATAGTTACCGTTCCATTTTATAGCCCCTGCATTAAATGTACCATTAATCCCGAAACGCTCCATAAAATAGGGATTTGTTTCGGGCGACAGGTCATATCTCCAAAAAACAGGAGCGTGCCCCGCCGTCAGTACAGGATTCTTATATCGTTCGAATATACCATTACCCGGTAATATCGGCTCATTTTTCAATGTTACTAATTGTTCATATTCTGCCGTAACAGCCGCAAGACGTTTCTTAAAAAGCTCATTCATTGTGCTATGTGTTTTTAGTTTTCTCTACTATTAATATTCTTATTATTTTAATTGATCTGCATAGGTACTAATTACCTTTATTGTGGAATCTGTATCGAATACAGAATTTAATCCTTGTTCCTCTTGGGATGGATCACCCACATAATCATCCCATGGTTTCCAGAATTCATGGACTGGGCGCCCAAATCCTCCCCATGCCCAAAAGTTACATCCTGCCAGATTTCCTTTTTCTTTGGCAGAAGCTACCACTTGAGTAAATATGTTTGTATAATACTTGTCACGAGCAGTAACTGGATCATCAAGTGTATATTTATGATTATCACGAGGGAACCCGAATTCTTCTATTGTTATAGGCTTATTCAATTTTTTAGCAATAGCTAGATGGTCTGTTATATATTGATTTGTTTTAACGATAGCAGTATCAACTGATTCCTCTATTTTAGTTATATCTATCCATCGCCAGTTTTTAGGCCAGATATGTATGGTCAAATAATCGACATTAGGATCGGCATGTATGTCTTCAAATAACTTCATATCCCCTTCAGAACCCATAAGTCCCTCATTTCCTGTCGAGATAAGATGATTCGGATCTAACGAACGAATCAAGGCAGTAACCTCTTTCATCCATTTTACAAAGGCAGGTTTACCTTCATCACTGAATACCCGGGGTTCATTGCCTATTTGCCAAGACATAATAGCAGTATCGTCAATGTATTTCTTGCCTGTATATTTATTTGTTCGTGTGATAACATGTTCTACATGCTTCGAAAACATAGCATGACAACTATCACACTCTGCATACTGCGCAACATGTTTTACGAAAACAGGCCAATCGTGTACTCCTTTTTCCGGTACATTTCCTTTTCCTGCCCATTCAAGATATTGTCCGTATCCGCCACTCCATTCCCAGCTGTTGTTGATATACAATACGGCATGCATATCACGTTTACCTAATTCAGCCATAAAAAAATCCAGACCATCAAAAAGAGTATCATTATACACTCCGGGAGCTGTTTGCAATGTTGGTCTTATTTTAACTTCCTGTCCGGAAACGCCGTCTGCTCCAACGAGTACACGAAGATTTGTCACGCCGTTTTCTTTCATAAAATCAAGTTCTTTGAGCAAGCGGTCACGATTTCCTCCTTCTCCGGTAGAACCCAGTATGGCTCCATACCAATAGTTTGTGCCAATAAAATAGTATGGCTTATCGCCTATTACGAAATGCCCGTCCTTTTGCTTAATAAAAGCTGGCTTATCCGATACTTGATTCACCTTTTTTCGAGTACAAGAAATTGTAAATAATGCCATTACTGCAAAAAGAATTAATTTTCTCATTATAAAATCTATTTATATGATATATTTTTTTAAAGTTCTATCTTTTTTGTTGTTGCCTCTGAGTTAAATAGCTCATTCAAAGACTTTAAGTCCATCTTTATTGACGGCTTAAAGTTTTCAGAAGCATTATCAAGTGATACATTCTGATCTTTTAATAACTTCGAAGATACTACGTCTATCCATCCCGAATCATTATAGTCGGTATTCATCCAAAGACTATTTTTACCTTCTCCGGTATGAAACTTCCATGTATCTGTATAAACCTCACTTATAGATCCCGCAATTTCTGCAACTTGCGATTTACAGGAAAATACGGTTAAAATTAGAATTAATAGAGATTTTATTATGATTTTCTTCATGGTAATACCTCAAATATTGAATAATACAAATTTATTATGATCTAGTTATGATAACAAATACTATTTTAACAGAATGCTGTACTTTTTTATTAAAAAATATAGGTAAAGCAGCAATAATATATAATACTTTTTTATCATATTTATTTCTTCAATAGGCTCTTAACAAGCACGCCCCATTCTTTCAAATCGTTCGTGGTCCAATTACTGATGGGTGATGAATTATCTTTTATCATTGAACATGTTTCATTCTTACTAGATACAGACCATGCGACCCATGTGATATTATTTTTAGCCATCCACTCTACCCAAGTATCCCATTCCTGATGGTCGATAGTACCATCTCCAGTAGCTTCCATTCCGGCACATTCAGATATAAATATCGGAATACCTTTTTTAAGTGCATAATCAGCACGATCCCGTAAATCTTTTTTATGCGTTGCTGCATAGAAATGCAAAGTATACATGATGTTATCATATCCTTTGATAGGGTTATCCGCAGCTAAATGTATATCCTGATCCCAATGTGGAGTTCCCACAAGAATGATGTTCTTCTTGTCAATGGCTATGATCGTTTTGATTAATTCCTCAGAATATGATTTTACCTCTTCCCAAGATATGCGTTCAGGTTCATTGAATATTTCATAGATAATATTCGGATAATCCTTATATTTATTCGCCACACGTGTAAAAAATGCTTTTGCTTCTTCCGTCCTCATATTATGACTATGCCAATCAATGATTACGTACATTCCATTTTTGATAGCAGCATCAATTACATTATCAAGACAGTTATTTGCTAAAACTGAATTGTCTATATATGCCCCATTTGGTTCTACTCCAATTGCAGCACGAACAAGGTTGCAGCCCCAATCGTTCTGCAACCATGTTACTGTAGACTCATTGTAAAATTGAGACCACCAATTGTGCCACCCCAGACTAACACCTTTCATTACTAAAATTTCACTATTTTCATCTACTAAGGAAGTCTCCTTCACAGATAACCATCCATGTTTATCAACAAATGTTTCTATTTTATTTTCCGTTGATTGAGTCTCGGCACAAGCCGTTACAAAAGAAAGCATGCAGAATGCTCCTATAAAATATAATATTCTTGAAAACATGGTTTTGATAGATTAAATGGTTAATAATCAGAAATTAGAATTAAGTCGTTTATTTATTTTAAACCAGGCATCTGGTCTCGTGTTATTACCTTTTCTGATTTAAAGGCCTCAGTCCAAAATTCTTTTGTCGCATGTATATGAACGGATTCGTCCGTAGCATCGTAATCGTACCAAGGCATAAACCAAGACCATTGTGCTAAAGCCTCCCACTGGACAGTAATATTTGCTACATTACCACATTCTGAAAGAGCCACCATCTTGTTCTGATGAAGTTTACGAATACTTCTATATTGGCTATACAAGCTTGATACATCTGTATTGTTGTATATATCTCGCCCAATAATATCGACATAAGCATCTCCCGGATACCAGCTTTCGTCTCCGGTCTCAGTAGTCCAAACCCATATCAGATTATTAATACCTTTAGCCTTAAACGTGTCGAACATCATAATCCATAATTTCTTATAAGCATCTGCCCCTTTAGCTCCCCACCAAAACCATCCTCCCGAGGCTTCATGTAATGGCCGCCAAATAACAGGAATATTTTTAGCCTGTAATAATAACAAGTTGCCAGCAATCTTATCCAGATCATTTTTCACGTGCGTATTCTCATATGTACCATCTGTAAATACCTTTGTAATATCGAATGAAGTACCCTCGGTGTAAAACGCATAATCTGAACTACCTTCCGTAGCAGGTACGTTCCAATGCCACATGATACTTACAAGACCATTATTATTCCACCAATCTTCTACAACTGTAGTATTACTATAATCAATCCAGTTTGCAGGAGAAGCATAATGATGAACATAGTCGAACGTATTCAATACAGGATACTTCCCTGTCCAACGATATACACGGTCGGCTTCTTCGGTATTCCAGTTAACCTTAGCCATAGTTCCCGAAACAATTTTATTTCTATATTTCTCTATAAGAAAATTATATACCTTTTGTGCCTGAGAAGATGGATTTTGAGTCACCAAAGTCTTAGGTATTTCAGGTATTGCTCCGGCTTTAAATTTAACAGAAATATCTTCCTGATTCAATATTCCCGGAACACCTTTTATAGCTCCTTTAGGGATAGTCAATGTATAATCTGTATTATCTATCATATTATCAATAGTAAGTGTTAAGGTATTTTCCACTGATGAAAAACCTGTAACCGTAGCTCCGGGTAATTGAATCATTGTCAAATCTACTACCGTAACCTCTTTATCGAACAACAATTCTATACCGTCCGCAAAGGGTGATACACTTCCCCCCGAGGCTGGATTTGTAGATACTAAGACCGGTGGTTCTGTGTGCTTCTGTCCCCCTGTTACACCATAGTCGTCCTGACAAGATAACGATATAAACATCAAAGGTAGACATAATAACAATTTTATTGTAACATCCAGTTTTTTCATAAATCTAGTATTTTAAGGAAGAGGATATTGGAAAATCCTCTTCCTTTATAAATTAAGTATGCAATAATTAATATTGTAAAATAGAAACTTGCGTCGCTATATATCCCTGTCCACTGATTATCAATCCACCCGACAATAAAGATGTTTTGATATCATCTGTCACTGTTAGTGTAAAATCACCTGTTATTGTGAAATATTCAGTACCCGGAGCTATTTGCGACCACGATCCATTTTTGAATGAACCTTGTGATGAACCTGTCACGCTTGAGGCATCAACTGTAACCCGTATCACATCACCTACTTTTATTGACGTAAACAGTGATGAGCCTAACTGAATGCTACCTGACCAACCGCCCATGTCCTGAGAACCGGTCCATATAGATACTACTGTAGGACCTGTGCCGATTACAGACAGTGAATACGATGCTGAACCATCAGCTGTAGTTAATACCAGACTTAAATCTCCGGTAGACGTATTTCCCGGAATAACGACAAACATAGTAGAAGCATTAGCGGCACTCCATGTCACATCTTTTCCGCCAAGTGTAACCTTAGTCACTTTATCGAAGTTTCCTCCAATTAAAGTAAGAGTTTCACCAGCATTTATTGATGACAAAGAAGATGTTATATATGCTAATTTAGTAGGCGTTACTGTTACGGTCAGTGCTTCAATAATATTGCCATTCTTCGTCTTTATATATATTTTGGAACTTCCTACAACCGTATTAGGTATTATGATTTTTAACTCTATGGCTGTTTGAGATGTAATTTGAACGTTATCGGACGAACTACCGAAAACCACATCTGACACCAAGTCAAGATTTGTACCATGCAGCGTAAGACTCTCACCGCCAACTATTGAAGCAGAGGTGGAAGTAACAACCGGATTAACAATATTATAGTTAACCGATACAGATTTGCCTGAATTGGTATTTAGGCTCAAAGTTCCGGTTTGAGCCGTCTCAGGAACAACTATCGTGATTTGACTTGCAGTTTTTGAAGCACATTCAACTGCATTACCCACATTAGGGAAATTGATATTAGTAACTAAATCAAGATTAGTACCTTTAATTATCAATACTTCACCACCTTTTACCGGATTAGGCGTTACTGTAGTAACAGTAGGCAAGAGCATAGTTATAGCACCTGCGTTAGTTTCAAGTCCCGAATAAGCGATAAGTGTAACATCGCCATCATGCGTGTTTTCAGGAATGGTTAGTTTTATCTCTGTAACATCCGCATATGGATTTGTGGCAGGAGGTATTGCTATTTCCAAATTAGGTTCTAGTTTTATTTTTTCCACCAATTGCAGATTAGTGCCTTTAATAGTTAATTCTGCTCCGGCTTTAACCGTAGTTGGTGAAATAGATGTAGCAGAAACCGCAGCGACAGTAAGTTCTTTGTCTGTATAAATCAAAATCGGAATATCTGCGCCATTGGATAAAGCAACTTTACCGGTTTGAGCTCCAAGAGGAACTTTCACTACAAGTTTTTCACGAGAATAAGTTACATCTTCATCTCTAAGCAATGAAACAACAACATTGTCAGTAAACACAACTTCACGTATCAGGTTAAGATAATCCCCTTCAAAGGTCAGTTCATCTCCAGCCTTAACGGAAGTTATATTTTCAGATCCGGTCTTATAAAACTTAGCGATTGAAATTGGTTCAGACAAAGTTAATTTAGTTTTAGTCGTAATATCACCATCCGGTGTTTTTAACTTAACGTATCCAGGAACAACATTCTGTGGCAATTTAATTACAATCTCACCATTAGAGACTTTGGTTATATCTTTTATTGATATATCATCAGGAAGTTCAATCTCCGTTACTCTATCGAGGTTACTACCAAGAAACCGGAGTTCGCCTCCCCGCAACGCAGGGCTTGGACCGAAAGCATCCAAACGCACACTGTTGTCTTCATCCTTACTACAACTTGAGAAGCACCCCAAAGCCATAACAATAAGAAGTAATGTACAATATTTTAACATATTTTTTTTCATAGTCTTTCTGGCTTATTTATATTTTACAATACGCATATTGTCAATCCATACTTTGATAGCTTTCCCTGCATTTGCGTCATCAGCCGAACCAAAAAACATTGCATGAAGATCAACCAATTCATTCAAACCGGTGATAGAACGTTTTTCTTCCGACTCATCCTTACTGTATTTGAAATCTGTCAAAGGAATGGTAACAGTAATCCACCCATCAGTTGTATAATTAGATTTGACGCCATTAGTTAAATATGGCTTCCAGTGTGCCTGAGCATCACTTCCATCTACATTATGAACATACTGTTGATTCGAAAACCATATCAACAATGGTACATCAGACCATTCGTGAGAATATGCTTCAAAACGAAGTGCCAGTTCTTCAATTTTACCCTCAGATACAATGGGTTGACGAGTAGCAGTTGTATTATTATAATAAAACTGTAACGAGTTTGCCGGCCACGACCATGATCCAACACTGCCTTCCATTGCCATATAAGTACCAGTAACACCTCCAGCAGTTGCAAAAGCACTCAACCCCCATGTATTCCAGCTTGTTTCTTCAAAATCAGTAATGAATATAGTTGTCGGAGTCTGTACATTATTGTCTCTAAAGCTGAATTTTGAGCGTGTAGATCCATACATTGATTCGACGGTAACAGGTCCGGCCTTTGCACCTGCGGGTACTTTTACCCGAATTTGAGTTTTGGTAAAAGATACTATCTCTGCCGGCATATTCCCATTGAAAAAGACTTTCGGTTCGAGGAAGAAATCTCCGTTAATTACAGCAATATCTCCATCCGCAACATATTCGCATTTGAGAGAATTCAAAACCGGAGTAGGCACATCTACTCCAAAGTCGAAAAGAGTTTCAGCTCCGCTTGCTGTCACCAATCGAATTTTATCTGTGACCTCACTAGGTATATCGTTCGGGATCGATACCAGTATTGAATTATCAGTTATATATACAGGGTTTATCTTAGCTTTTTGATCGTTAAACCAAATTTCTTTCACTCCGGCCAAATTGTCTCCTATAATAGCAATAGCTGCACCTAAGTATGCCTTAGTAATAATAGAGTCAGACGCTGCGGCATTGATAGACCGAACATATCTAACTACCGGAGTAGAACCATTATCGTTGTCATCGCTGCACGAACAAAATACAACAACAGAGGCAGTGAAGACAATAGCTAATAATATATTTTTTATAAATGTTTTCATAACTTTCCTTAATCGTTAAATGTATAATCTACGGCAGGGTCTTTAAACAAAGGGTTGCCTGTAAGCGCCTCTGCTGGTATAGGCAAAAACATCTGAGAATCATAGACCTTAACAAAGCCAGCTTCAGGAGTAAATTCCTGGTAATTATCATTATTATTTCTGTCTTCTACTGAGGACACACCGCTTTTCAGCACGTATATCAACTCACGCTTCTGGCTGTTCAAAAGTTCCAAAGCAGCTGTTGAATTTCGATAGTAATAGCGTTTTATATCGAGCCAGCGCAAGGATTCAAATGCGAATTCTAAACGACGTTCTTTCAAAATGCTTTCAAATGTCAATGAAGTAGCAGGAGTAAGTCCGGCACGGTCGGCATGAACAGCATTGAAATATTCAAGAGCTTTGGCATCGGATGTAGACGCACCTGAGCCGAGAACAGCCTCTGCATACATCAAATAAACATCAGCTAAACGTATTACATGTATATTATTTGCCGCATCCTGATTCAATCCAACGTGATTATCCGTATCGGCGGCTTTGCCTATTACATACTTCTTTATATGAGCCAGCATTTCGTTTGGATTTTCATTGTCAGCCTCAACATAGTTTTTATAATGATAACCTCCACCCGCTTTATTCAACATTGAATAATAATCGCCTTGCTTCATGTAAGTCCATATACGACGCTTGTCTTTTTGCTGGTCAAAAGCCTTTTGTAAATCAATAGTAGGCCCTTTACCGGCACCCCACGTTTGATCGGCAATCACCGAACTTCTGGAAAAGTTAACATTACGAGAGCTTCCTCCACCGTAAGCACCTGTCCGACATTGTATAGCAAATAGAGATTCGGGACAGTTATTCCCTTCCCATGTGAATAAGTAGCTATAATCATCTTCAAGTTTACGTCCACTATTTCCGATCACATCCTGACATAATTCTTTTGCTTTCGCAAAGTGAGTTGCAGCATCTCCATATGTGCCTGAGTTACCAATAGCAGCTGCTGCATATGTCAAATGAACCTTAGCCAGCATAGCTTCGGCCGCCCATTTGGTAGCTCTACCCTTCTGCGAATCTTCGGCAGGCAGATATTTTGCTGCATATTCGAGATCCCGAATCATAAATTCATAACAACTCTTCCGGGTATTCCTTGGCACAAACATATTGCCTGACACAATCATATCTGTTGAATTCTCGATAATAGGCACTTCACCCCAATATTCAGTAAGGTAATAATACGCAACCGCACGCACAAATTTTCCTTCTGCAACAGCTGCATCTATTACACTTTGAGAAACATTAGCCGCAGCTTTAGGCATATCGTTTATTACAGAGTTGGCGAAAGATATAACCCGGTATAAACCTCTCCAGCCATACAGTATATATGAATTACCATTGTTGTAACTGAAATAAAAAAATTGACCTTCCTGATCATAAGTATAATAAAGGTCGCCAGCCAATTGATCGCCAGCCAACCACATAAACTGAGAATGGAAATCCCACCATACACTTCCATATAACGTTGCCGTATTGGCACGTATTCTTTCTTCACTGTTATAATAATTGCCTGTTGTCAAAGAATCTTCAGGCTCTACTGTCAGAAAATCGTCGCAAGATACTGACCCAAACAGCAAAGTTATCAGGCATATATATTTAATAAACTTTTTCATATTCATAGATATCATATAATTAGAATCCAAGGTTTAAACCAAACATAAATGTCCGGGGAGAAGGATAATGTCCCATATCTATATTCTGACGTTGCGAATCCTGATTATAGGCACCAATTTCAGGATCGTAGCCCGAATACCCTGTAATAGTCAATAGATTCTGAGCGCTGATATATACTCTCAACTTCGTCACTCCCCATTTTGCAGTAAGTTTGGCAGGGATTGTATATCCTAAAGAAATATTAGACAAGCGTACATATGAACCATCTTCGATAAAACGATCTGACATACGGTTATTACGGTTTACATCATTTGTAGTTGCACGAGGCACTGTCGCATCAGGATTAACCAGATAAACATTATCAGGATCGCTGGGAGAGCCATCCTCATTATGTAAGCCTATTCTGGCTCTGTCATTTACCGTTACAGATTGGTTATTCCAAATGCTGGTCTGTCCTTCGATACGGCTTTTTGCATAATTCAGAATATCACCTCCAATGGAACCGATAAACGAAAATCCAAAATCAAAATCTTTGTAAGAAAAATTATTATTGAATCCAAAAGTAAAATCAGGATTCGGATTGCCAATAATAGTCTGGTCATCAGTATCTATCTTTCCGTCATCATTAAGATCGACAAATTTCACATCTCCTACCCAGACACCTCCGGTCTTATTAACATAATTAATTTTACTGTTTGTAGGGTCAGCCTTTTGAACTGAATGGTTCAATATATCTTCTTTATCTTTGAATAAACCTTCTGTTTTGTAGCCATAGAAAACTCCGATAGGATAACCAACTTTAGTTATTGTTGCTGTTTGAAATTCAGAGTACCAATCCAACTTGCCATAAAAAGCTTGATTTTCAGCATTTAGTTCTTTTACTTTATTTCTATTAAGAGAAAATACAACATTTGAGTTCCAGTTTAGATTATTGCTCTTTATAATATGGGCATTAAGTGTTATATCAATACCTTTATTATCTATTTTGCCGATATTACCCCAAGGAGATTGAATGTCACTCCAGTCCGAACCGCCTAGATAACTAGGAATAGAAAGTTGCATCAAAAGATCCTTGGTGGTTTTATAATAAGCATCTACTGTCAAATCCAAACGGCCATTCAACAAACCTAAATCGATACCTGCATTATACTGTACGGACGATTCCCACTTCAATGAAGGATTAGATATACGAGAGACACGGTAGCCTGTTCCAAGAGGGGTTGTAGCAGCTGTCATGGACGATCCGTACAAGAAGTTGTCAATTTTGGAATTACCGACCATACCATATCCTATACGAAGTTTCAAATTGGAAATCGTTTTATTATCTTCTAAAAATGATTCTCCACTTATACGCCAAGCTGCAGCCAATGAAGGGAATGTCCCCCATTTATTATCAGCTCCGAATTTAGAAGAACCATCACGCCGTATTGTCGCAGTCAAATAATATTTACTTGCATAATTATAGTTAGCACGTCCAAAAAGAGAAGCTTGGGTGCTTTTTCCTTTCCATCCCGAATTACTCTCATATATACCATCCACACCTATTACCTGTATATCATTAGAAGTCAGGTTACTCTTTATTAGCTGACTCCCTTCCCATGTGTTTCCTATGGCTTCAAAACCAGCCATAGCCACAATATTATGTTGTCCAAAATCCTTTGTCCAAGTCAAATAATCCGTATTAATCCAGTAATAAGACTGATCGTCACGCTTCATAATACGGCTAATATCGTTTTTCAAAGCTCCCCATTGATAGGTAGGATGAAAAGCCTTGTTTGTATTATTAGAACCCGAAAACGAATATTCAGCTCGCAATGTAAGTCCTTTTATAATATCAGCTGAGGCATAAAAACTTCCCGAATAATTGTTACGTAATAGCTTGTTGTTACGCTGCATAGCTATAGCCACAGGATTCCACGATACGCCTTCTACAGATTCCGGACCTGCAAAATTTCCATCTATATCATATACCGGTACGTTAGGCCCCATCATCAATGCAGTCATGATAACTCCATCCCCACCATCGTTTAAGGTAATGGTTTCATTCGTCCGGGAATATACCAGAGAGCCCCCTAACTTAAGCCATTTTTTTGCCTGAGCATCGAAATTAAAACGACTATTGAAGCGGTTGAATCCAGAACCGATAACAACTCCATCCTGGTCGAACCAACCGGCAGAAGCTGAAAACTGCAGTTTATCCGAACCTCCCGAAACAGTAACATTATGGCTTTGAGCCCATGCATCACGAAACACAGCATCTTGCCAGTTCTGTCCTTTCCCAAGTATCGAAGGATCTTTAAAATAATCTGAAAGAGTATTACCCAAGTCTGCTGATAATTCTTGTTGGTACAAAGCATATTCACGCAAATTCATCATATCTAATGTCTTTGGAATAGAAGATACTGATGAAAAGCCATCGTAATTTATTTTTATATCGCCGGCTTTACCTCTACGGGTAGTTACCATAATTACACCATTGGCTCCTGCTGCCCCATAAATAGCTGTAGCAGAAGCATCTTTTAATACATCTATACTTATTATATCACTTGGGGAGATACCGGCAAGCGGATTCGTTACATTTTGCCCGTTAGCACCTCCGGCCCAATCAAATCCGGCTATAGTACCACCTTCTCCTCCTTGTGGAACACCATCTATTACATAAAGAGGCTCATTCCCTCCATTTATAGAGGTAATACCCCGGATACGGATTGTCGTAGGTGCACCCGGAGTTCCAGAGTTTGAAGTGATCTGAACTCCCGAAAGCTTACCTTGCATAGCCTGATCGAAGGTGGCTACAGGAATTTCTTTTAATTTATCTCCAGCCATAGAAGTCACAGAGCCTGTCAGGTCTTTCTTCTTGACTGTACCGTATCCCACGACAACAACTTCCTCCAAAGCCACATTGTCTTCTTTAAGGGCTACATCAATATTATTACTTGATTCGACTTTTACAGATTGTGCAATCATTCCAATAAAAGAAAATGTAAGGATGTCGCCTTTATTCGCTCTTATTGTATAATTCCCGTCTGCATCGGTCATAACACCAACCTTTGCCTGAGTCTGAACAGTAACACCCGGTATAGGGGACCTGTCTGCTGCATCGGTTACCTTTCCTGATATCTGATAGCTCTGGGCATATATAATACACGGAGCTACAACCAGGAGTAATAAAAAAAGGATTTTTCTCATAAGGTTTCGATTATGGTTAATATATAATTTGTGAATAGCTGCTTTTATAGCTTAGGCATTTATAGTATCAGATATTCATATGTTGCAAAAGTATTTATGAATACAAAAAATAACAAATACTTTATTATCTTATATCAATACTTTTTTATCAAAAAAAATATGCAGATATTTACCAAATTTGGTTGAATATCTGCATTATAAAGAAACAGAAGCAAGTTAAGAGATAAGTTATTAGATAAAAAAGGCAAATAAAACTAATACTTTTTATCATTTACCAAAATCAAAAAAGTATCATAAATATTCATAGAAAATATTTAGATTCTTTATAGTTTTCTCTAAATTCACGAGGGGTACATCCTTTTTTCTTTTTGAATATTCTGTTAAAATTAGACAAGTTATTAAATCCGCATGTGAGACTAACCTCTGCTACACTATGAGTTGTATCCAATAACATACGTGTAGCATGTCCCAGTCGAATATCGTTGAGAGAATCTATAAAATTACGTCCGGTACGCTGTTTGATGAATCTACTAAACGCGACTTCGGTCATACCTACAAGATCGGCGACATCACTCAAATGAACTTCCTTATTATAGTTCTCCAACATAAAATTATATGCGCGCTCAATCCGTCTACTATTATAATTCTGCTCATGCACATTAAATGATCTGCTTGATAGTTCCCGCATTGGCGATAACGACAGATCATATAAAATAGCAAAGAACTTCAAGACGGAATGCACACCTTCTGGTTCTGAGGCCAAAGAGTAAAGACTACCTTTTATATCCTCTATTGTCTTTCTGGAAAAAACAACACCACATGATGCTTTTTCAAACATTTCTTTCACCGAACGAAACTGATTCCTCTGTAAAAAATGCTCATTTAGCAAATCTCCATGAAACTGTATTGTTATTTCCTTTATTTCATCCGATGTACATTTGTGATTTAACCATCCGTGTTCTAAATTAGAACCCGTAATCAGGGCTAGTTCCAGATCATCGATATCTTCTAAACTATCGCCAACAACACGTTTAGCCCCCTTACCGTTCTCTATAAAATTAAGTTCATATTCGGCATGAACATGTACCGGAAAGGTAAATTGAGTTTTCACACGCGAAAATATCATAAAACAATCTCTTGGTGAGAGTGGAGTAACTTCTCTTAATATAGTATCTTTCATGGTATTTTATTTATTTTCTAAAAGAACATATTTTTTTTATATAATTTATATTAGTATAATACTTTTTTATCATATCCAGGCTCGATCATATATTTAAACAAAAGCTACATAAGTTTTGTTATAGTAATAAAATGTATAAAAATAAATTCTTAACCATATTGAAAGAAAGTAACACTCATAAACATCTACACAAGAATAAATAAAATCAGATAAAAGAAAATAATATTACATTTGTAACAAAATGTATACAGACGGAACTAACTAACACTAAAAAAAAGAAAATGAAAAAATTATTTATTAGTCTGTTTATAATGACAGCAATGGCTATGGCCGCAACATCGGCTACGGCACAAAATGTAGTTATAAGTGAAAAAACTGCAGCTAAAATAGAATCGATAAAAGCTAAAGCTGCTAAAGACGCCGAAAATGCAGACAAAAAAATGCAACAAGAAATTGAAAAAGCAAAAAAACAAGTAGAAAAAGACACCGAAAATTCGGCACAACAAGCAAAGAAAAAAGCTGAAGAAGACACAAAAAAAGGGGCTCAAAAAGCTCAGGAAAAAGGAGACAAAGCAATTGCTAAAGCTAAAGAAAAAGCAGAGAAGGCAAAAGTAAAAGCTCAACAAAAGGCTGATCAAGAAATAGCTAAATTAAAGGAAAAAGAATCTATTAATCTATAACGATCCCCTTAAAAAATTATTTATACACCCACATCGTTTTCCGGTGTGGGTTATTTTTTAAGGAACAGGATCATAACCGTGTCCACCCCACGGGTTACAGCGGGCAATACGCTTTGCTGCTAACCAAAAGCCTTTGAACGGCCCATATTTTTTTACTGCTTGAATTGCGTATTCAGAGCATGTAGGAGTGTAGCGACAGGAAGGAGGAAGCATAGGCGAAATGCTATACTTGTAAAAATAGACAGGTAATAAAAGTAACCATGAAAATATCTTTTTCATCTTTCCTTTTCCATTTTATCTGTAAGTATTGACATTGCTTTCAAAATAGATTTTTCTATTTCTGCAAATTCTGGCAATTCATCTTTCAAATATAAGAAAGCTATATCCATACCCTTATTTTGCCTATTCAACAAAGTGATCAAACCTTGCTTATTCAACCGATATGCTTCACGTATCAAACGCTTTACTCTGTTACGCTTTACTGCTCTTTTAAATTTCCTCTTAGAAACACTAATCATTACGGATACGTTTTGCCTGTCAAATTCAAATTCGTCATGAATAACATATACCACGCGCAGTGGATAAGCAACAAATGATTCTCCAACAGAAAAGAGTGTATCAATAGCTTTTGTACTACACAGTTTTTCCTCTTTAGTAAAGGTATTTTTATTTGATAATTCCAGCATAAAGACAAACGTACTTGTCAATGCCACAAATGTAAGAGTTTTTTCGCTAAATTCTATAAAATGATTATTGTCGTATCTAATTATTCAATCTATCTGTTCTTTTTAATCAAACAGACTCTACTGCCGATTCGCATGAATCATAATTCTTTAATCCTCCCAAAGTGTTAAAATCAAAATTTCACTGTAACTTTTTTCGATACATCCTCGTCCTAATAATAGCCGCGGAAATAAAGAATAAATATTAACAAAAGAAATACGACATAATCATGAAATTAAGATTAACCATATTAACCCTTCTAACATATTTTGTCATTGCCTCTGGGGCGCAAGTCAAGGTATCAGGCTCCGTCATTGATGCCAATACACATAATACAGTAGAGTTCGCCAACATAGCCCTACTGAAAAATGATTCTACATTTTATGCAGGAGCATCATCTGACACTCTCGGACTTTTCGCATTTAATAATATACCGAAAGATAACTATATCCTATCGGCAACCTTTGTGGGATATACTAAAACGTATATCTCGGTGCAGGTAAACGGAACCGATATAAATATAGGTACAGTCTCATTGGCAACATCCGATATTATGCTTAAGGATGTTACGGTGACAGCTAATGCTGTTATACAAAAACCGGATAGAAAAATTATCATACCATCCGATGCTCAGATTAAAGCTTCAAACAGTGGAGTAACTCTTCTGAGAAACCTCCAACTATCACGCATAATCATTAATCCTATCAGTAATGCCATAACACTACCAGGCGGCGATGCCGTTCAATTGCGAATAAATGGTGTAGAAGTGACGATAGCCGAAGTAGTTGCATTACAACCCGAAGATATTATCCGTATAGAATATCACGATGATCCGGGTATGCGCTATGGTGGTGCGGCGGCTGTTATAGACTATATAACAAGAAGAAAAGAATCGGGAGGAAACTTGTCTACAAATCTTACAAATACACCTCATAAAATCGGCTTTTCGGAAGATTATTTTTCAGCAAAAGTGAATCATAAGAAATCGGAATTCGGAGTTAATGCATACTGGCATTACCGAGATTTGAAATGGACCCGTGAAAACAAAGAAATTTTTGTTTTTCCCGATAAAGTCCTGGAACGCGATGAAAAAGGCGAGCCAACTAAAGTTAAAGAAAACAGTCTGAATATCGCTGCAAACTATAGTCTACTTGAAACAGATAACTACATGTTTAATGCTACTTTTCGTAATAGGTACGAAGACGAGCCCAATGCATTCTCCAACAGGAAAAGCACTACATATTCCTCTGACGGTTCTGCACCTCTATCGATTCTGGATGAATCAAGTATAAGAAGCAATACACCATCATTAGACCTGTATTTTCAGAAAAATCTGAAAAACGATCAACTGTTGATATTCAATATTGTAGGTACTTATATTAATTCGAAGTCAACCCGACTATACCAAGAACGCAGAGAAGAAAATCTTACGACAGATATTTTTTCAGATGTTAGAGGCGATAAATATTCACTTATCACCGAAGGTATATATGAAAGAAAAATAGGAGAAGGAAAACTATCTACCGGATTAAAACATACGCAAAGTTATACAAACAATACATATAGTGGAAATGTAGAGACTGACATAAGTCTCAAATTTGCCGAAACATATGGATATGCTGAATATCAATTCAAAAAAAATAAATTCAGTTATACATTCGGATTAGGGCTGATGCGGACATACAACAGCCAAGGAGAAAATAGTAATAAAAAATATATCCTACGTCCGAATGTACGTATATCATATAATATTAACGACAATGCATATATCCGCTATAACGGGCTCATTTCGGGTTACTCTCCTTCCCTATCCGATTTGAATAACGTTGAACAAGAAATAGATTCTTTGCAAATTCGCAGAGGAAACCCAAATTTGAAAACTGTAATGTATTATGTCAGTACACTGAATGCGGGCTATAATAAAGGGATATTTGGAATCGAATTCTATATGAGGCACAGCTACGATCACAAACCTATAATGGAACAAATAACATTCGAAGGTGGTAAATTTGTTCGCTCAAATATTAATCAGAAAGGATTCCACAGACTATATGCAGAAACAACTGTAAAACTGAAGCCATTTAAAGATTACCTGACATTGAGCATAACCCCCGGAGTCAACCGCTTCATAAGTTATGGGGAAAGTTTCACTCATACTTATACCAGCTGGCGTGTACGGGGATCGATCGTAGCTAATTATAAACAATGGTCATTATCGGCAGAAGCATATGGCCGATGGAATAACTTTTGGGCTGAAACACAAGAGATAGGTGAACGCATACACATGATAATGGCAGGGTATAAAGCCGACAAATGGAGTTTGAATCTTGGTATTCTCGAACCATTTTCGAATAATTATAGTGTTGGTAGCCGCAATCGCTCAACTTTGGTGCCAACTCAATCGGATGTATATACCAATAAATTGAATAAAATAATAATGATCAGCTTTTCCTTAAACCTAAATTTTGGACGTCAATACAAAGCGGCAGATAAGCGATTGAATAACAATGATACTGATTCAGGAATTATGTCAGGAACTAAAAAATAACAAATTCTACAAAGGTATGTATTAAGGTTAACTTAATATTGATTGTGTTTACAAATTGCCTCCACAGACGGGATGTCGTGCGGAGGCAATGCTTTTTATACAACTTTATTGAAACTGACCTAAGGAGTTTTCATTTCATATAAAACCAACTTACTTATTTAATCGATACATTTCAGTACCGGCCAAAAGAAAAGCCCCCACTCCATAAACAGCCGTCATATCGGCTGTTACATTCTTCGGATCAGCTCCAATAGGCTGTACCCAGCCGAGTTTTCCATCTTTATCAACAACAGAAGTTAGAGCTGTCCATGCTTTTTCCGCAATCGGTTGATATACATTTTTAGATAATAAACTATTATTTATACCATATGCTAAGGCATATGTAATCAGTGCTGTTGCACTTGTTTCCGGAGCAGGATAACTTTTAGGATCTAAAAGACTGGCATGCCAAAAGCCATTACTATCCTGTAAATCAGCAAGAACAGGAACGAACTCTTTGAAAAGAGATTCATAAAATGGCCTGTAAGCAGATTTTTCCGGCAACAATTTCAATATATTTACAAGTCCGGCCGCTACCCAGCCATTTCCTCTACCCCAAAAAATCTTTTCTCCATTCTTTTCCTTCTTTCCAAAATAACTTCCGTCCCTGAAAAATAATTTGTGATCCTTATCATATAAATAGTCATAGGTTTGTTTGAATTCTACATCCATAAACTTAAGATAAGCGTCGTTATCAGTCATTTTCGCTATATGCGCATATACAGCCGGAGCCATAAAAAGAGCATCGCACCAACTCCAAGACTGTTTGTTTTTCATATCTGAATCGGGAGGATTGTTCATTATCCAATCTACACGTTCCTTCGTAGATCCGATCATAGCTGCATCTTTAAACAGGTCATACATACCCAAATAGAATTGACCTATACACAACTCATCAGCATGATATAACTTAAGTCTTTGGTTTTCCTTAAAATTTGCAGGAATACTCCAGTTATTATCCATACCTATTTTTTTCAGCCAATCATAATATACTGTTTGATTATCTGCTATTTTAGCCCATTCCAGGATTCCTATATATAAAGTGGCATTTGTCCATGCATCTATACCGTAATCGTGTAAATACCCCGAACTTCCTGTTTTTTTATAAGTGAAGTTCTTTATCTGCCAATCTGTAACCTTCTGCATAATAGTTTTCTCTGATATACTTGAAGAAATACCATTTCGTTTTGCGGAACAACTCGTTTGAATACATAACAATGTCAATAAAGCAATAAGAATTACTGTTTTTAATATTTTCATGGAATTAATCTAAAAATTTTTCACCGAAACAAAGATAAGGTTATAGGCATTCCGGCAGTTACTTTTATTATTATTTATTTTTCTCTTTTTGCTTTTCTAGTATTATAATAGGGCAACCTCCAAAATACCATCAAGGAGCTTATTATTTATTAAAGAGACATATACAGTTCTTAAACATTAAGCCGGAAAAAGAAATAAACATAGTGGCCGGAGGTAATGACTCTGCTGTCAGAGAAAGTGCAGCAGCGGCCTACAACAAATATCAGAAATGTGGAATCAAAGGAGCCAGGCGTCTTTTAGTTACAGGATTTTAATTATTAAGAATAACTTTGTTATCTTTGAATTAATTTAATCATAAAACCTTAATTAAACCATGAAAAAGATAATCTATACACTTATTCTTTTTTTATTCTCTCTCAGTTTAATACACGGACAAAGCCAAAACAACAACCGGAAAAAATGGTTTGAAGATGCCCGATTCGGATTATTTGTACACTTCGGGCCATATAGTGTATTGGGAAATGGAGAGTGGATTATGAACAATCGGCCAATAAAAACAAACGATTACAAACGGTTGTCAGATTTTTTTAATCCACAGCAGTTCGATGCAAAAGAATGGGTACAAATAGCGAAGGGTGCAGGAATGAAATATATCACATTCACTTCGCGCCACCATGATAGTTTCAGCAACTGGGCGACAAAACAATCTGACTGGAACATTATGAATACGCCATATGGAAAGGACTTGATAAAGCAACTGGCAGATGAATGTCACAAAGAAGAAATCAAACTTGTGCTATACTATTCTTTGCTGGACTGGATGCGCAACGATTATCAATACGAAACAGGACGAACAGGAAAGGGCACAGGCAGAACCGAGAAAGGAAACTGGGCTGACTATATAAACTTTATGAAAGCTCAGTTGACCGAATTACTTACCAATTATGGACCGATTGCAGGAATTTGGTTCGACGGACATTGGGATCAGACAGAAGACAAAAACCGGACAAACCCTAAAACTTTTGTAGATTGGCATTATAATGAAATATATGACTTAATACACCAGTTACAACCTGAATGTTTAGTCGCAAATAATCACCATCTTCCTCCTTTTCCGGGTGAGGACTATCAAATCTTCGAACGCGATGTACCGGGAGAAAACACCGCAGGGCACAGTGGACAAGAGGTATCGGAACAATTACCTCTTGAAACATGCCAGACTATAAATGCAACATGGGGATTCAGTATTACGGATGATAAGTATAAGTCGGAAAAAGATTTACTACATCTACTCATCCGCACAGCCGGAACAGGAGCCAATTTACTGCTCAATGTAGGCCCTATGCCAAATGGAAAAATACAAACTGAATGTGTAGAACGTCTTCAACAAATGGGTGATTGGCTAAAAAAATATGGCTACACTATATACGAAACCAGACAAGGATTTGTCCCTCCTCAATCATGGGGAGCTTCTACTGGCAAAGGGAAAACGTATTATATCCACATTTTAGATAAAAATACTCCTTCCATTACACTGAATATACCAAACATAAAGTCAGCAAAATGGATAAATGTGGATTCTCAATTAATCTGGGAAAAAGATAAAAAAAGTGGAGATGTAACATTTTCTATAAATGGTAATCTGGATGATATCGATTCAATTATTGAGGTTTCTATAAAATAAAACGGCTATTTATTTCACTTAATACAAAAATATCCCGAAGAAACAAACTCCGGGATCTTTTCTATTTGTTTCAATCTTTCATTCTTCCCATTCTGCGGTAATAGTCATCTCATCTACTGTAGCGGCACAGAAATAGCCTAAAGCTCCGCCTGTGATATTTGAGGTAGGATTAGTCTTTGAGTCCTCTATACGGCTCAATGTATAAAAGAAAGTATATGCTCCTTTATCAATACACTGAAATTCAATCAATATATCATCCCCTTGCTTGATAGGATCAACATCTTCATCGTTAGTAAATATAGGCAGAAATTGATGTATCGGACTGCCATCCATAAATTGGGCACTCAACACCAGTTCGTTGACATCAGGCAATTGCTTTCCGTTAATAAATACAAGACAACGGTAATACTGATTCGTTTCCCCTTTCGGGTCGATAAAATGAATCATCGGTATTGCATAGTCCATAATCGGAGCCTTATACATAGACAAGGAATCCAGCTTCACCAAAGGCGGCATCTTAGACGTAGAGGTATATTCTTTATCCTCATATTTCACATACAAGCTGTATGTCCGGCCAATCACACCTTTGATATTTTGAGCAACATACCAGCCTGAATTATCTTGTTGCAGAGTTTCAGTATTTCCGGCATTATCCGATATTACCACAATGGCATCTTTAAGAAACGGATAACCACTGTTATCATTAAAATCGAGCGTATGACTTACCCTTACCCTGGCTAACGAGTCTTGTTTTACAAGACCCTCTATCTGTACTCGTGGCGGAACAGAACGAAGGTCGACATCAATTTCTTTTTCACACGAACTGACAACAAGTAATAAAGCCAAAGCCGACAATATTGTAATATATTTATTCTTTAAATTTTTCATAAGATTCATGCTTTTAATGTTTTAAAACTTGAAGTTCCAAGAAACGGATGGAACAAACGTAAACAGCGAGTACTGATAAGCCGTCGTTTTGCTCGGATCTTTCGTATTGGTACGAAATTGGATCATATACGCATTCTCGCGCCCATAAGCATTATATAGACCAAGAACAAGCTCCGATTGGAACTTTGGTGTTTTCTTCAACAAACAAGTTGCTCCCAAGTCAAGACGATGATAATCCGGCATTCTGTATCCGTTTCTCTCGGCGTAATACATCACATCCTTTCCATTGATCTGATATTTTCCGCTCGGATAAGTAATCGCATTTCCGGTATAGAATACCCATGTGGCAGAAAGTGTCCATTTAGGATTCAGTTCATACATTCCTACGATAGAAAAATCATGTGTTCTATCCTGAAAAGCATTATACCATCGATCTTCATTAATACCATCAATCTTTTTTTCTGACTTAGAAAGTGTATAGCCTATCCACCCGGTAAGCCGTCCCAAACGTTTTTTTAGGGAAAGTTCGATTCCATAAGCTCTACCCTTACCCGACAATAATTCAGTTTCTATTACATCATAGCCTTCAATATCTGCATTATCCTTAAAGTCCATCTGATTTCTCATATCCTTATAATACCCTTCGATACTAAATTCGAACATGTTATTACTGAAGTTCCGGAAATAGCCAAGAGACACCTGATCTGCAATCTGCGGTTTTACATTATTAGAGCTGGATGTCCATCTATCAAAAGGGGTACCTTGAGCCGAATATGACAATAAATGCATATTCTGTGTGGTACGTGCATACGCAGCTTTTATCGACGATACATCATTTAATTTATATACAGCAGACAGACGCGGTTCTATATTTATATATGCCTTAACCACTTTACCCGATTTGTACCATACACTGTCAACTACTTCATTGTTATTATCCAATGTATAATACTGTCCTTTGCCCAATGCCATAAAGGCAGAAGCACGGAGACCATAAATTACCTCCAGATTATCCGTTATTTTCAATTGGTTCGATATATAAGCGGCATTTTCGGATGAATAACGGTGGTACAAGTCAACTGAATTCTTCTGTTCCGAATCGAGATTGTAGTTTCCCGGAGCCAGATCGTGATATGTGGAAGTAAGTCCTACACGCCATTGGCTATTTTTCCCCTGTTGATATTGAAATTCCTGCTTAAACCCATAATCCTTTATTTTAGAGGTTCCATTTAGGTTCATACCTATTTCCATCCCGAAATAATAATCATATTGATTGTAAGACAACGATGTCCTGGAAGTCCATTTACGATTGAATGTATGGCTCCACGTCGTTGTCAGGAACGTATTTCCCCAATTGAGTTCCGCCGCATCTTTCAATACCATTTTGTCTCGTCCCAAATATCCTGAAACCGAAATCTGGTCTTTATCCGATAAAGCAAAATTCAATTTCATATTCAAGTCATAAAAGTAGAGATAAGCGTTTTGGGCATCTTTTGCCCCGGATAGACGTGCAATAGCATCTGCATAGGTACGTCTTCCCCCGATAATGAATGAAGATTTACCTTTTTGTATGGGGCCTTCTACATTGAGATTAGATGCTATAAGGCCAAGTCCACCGGCAACATGATATTTCTGATTATCGCCATTACGTTGTTGTACATCCAAAATAGAAGCAAGGCGTTCACCGTACTGCGCAGGCATAGCACCCTTATATAATGTCACATCACGCAACACCTCCGAATTGAATGTAGAGAAAAACCCCATCAGATGTGATGCATTATAAAGCGATACGTTATCCAGCAGGATGAGATTTTGGTCGGAACTTCCTCCGCGCACATAAAAACCGGAACTTCCTTCACCAGCCCCCTGTACACCAGGCATCAGCTGTATAGTCTTGATTATATCACGCTCCCCTAACAATACTGGTATTTTATTTATTTTTTGAATTTCCATTTTCTCTATACCAGCCTGTGGAGCAGATACATTGGCATCAGGACGTTCGGCAGATACCACAACTTCTCCAAGACCAATGGTTGTTTGCACAAGCTCAATATTCTGAATAATATCTTGAGATAAAGATATTTTTATACGTTTATTTTCGAATCCAATATAATCTACTTTTAATGTATAATCACCTTTTGGAAGAGTTAGGCTGTATCTGCCCTTTTCATCAGAGGATATACCACTTCCATTACGGTTTTCTATGATAATGGGTACTCCTATTAATGTTTCTTTTGTACGGGAGTCGACAACAGTACCACTAATTTTGTATGTCTGCGCAAAAGATGGAAAAGAGAACAAGAAAAGATAGAAAAGCCACAAAAACGTAACCCAAGTTTTCTTTGGTAAAATAGTTGAATGTAGTTGCATAATCAGTTTTAAATAATAATGTTTATTCGCTTATGGTAAGCAGAATTTATACTTGATCTGAATTTTGATTCCATAGATAGAACTGTTAAAATAGACGTTTATTGTATTCCTGAATTATTAATTTAACACTCCGATTTGACAGTTATAACGAATTCAATACAAATTTAGGCTGAATGCCATTTAAAAGCAACTAGAAATCGGTGAACATACGATTTTTCCCGATAAGTTCACAGTAATATCAGCTAAAAATAAGACTATCGACAAATGTAACAGAACGTTAAATATAACTTTCTAATTAAACCTCATAAAGTGAACAACATCTAATGAATATAAAACATTAAAACATAAAATTATGAAAAGAATATTTTTATCATTGGCTATTTTAGCATGTATATCATTGACTGCAACTGTTGATGCTCAAAATAATAAACGAGGACAACACAGATTCTCTAAAGAATTAAACCTGACCGCAGATCAACAACAGAAAATAAAGTCAACGAATGAAGAGTTTGGCGCTAAATCAAAAGAATTGAGAGCTAAGTCCGGCCTTTCGAAAGAAGAAAAGCAGTTGAAAGTAAACGAACTGAGAGAACAGCATCGTTTAGCTGTTAACAACATCCTTACTCCCGAACAACAAACCCAATTTAAAGAATTGCAGAAAAAGAGTAATAAAGATTTTAAAAGAGGAAAAAGATCGATGGTTAAACACGGCAGAAAAGGACAGGATATGAAAATAAGAGCCCATCGCGGCGACCGTATGAAAGATTTGAATCTGACCGACGATCAAAGACAAAAGATAAAAGCTTTGAATGACACCTATCGGGTAAAGAACAAAGAAATAGCTCAACAACATCGTGAAGCTTTAAACAATATATATACTCCTGAGCAACAAGCTAAGATAAAAGATATAAGAAGTGACTTTCGAAGCGGACACAAATTTGCATTCGAAAGTAAAAGAGGTAAAGGTAAACTGGATGAAGCAAGTGTGGCTAAACTAAAAACATTAAGAGAAAACTTTGAGAAAGAGAAAAAAGCTGTTGAATTGAGCCGTATCGCTCCTGATGCTCAAAAAAAGAAAATATCGGAATTGCGTAATAATTTCAGAAAAGAAAAACATCAGATTCTAAAGGATGCGCGCAAGACCAAAGTACAGGAAGAAAAACCTGTATGACGGAAGATGCTTATTTTTCGGAAAATTTAAGAAAATAAACCTCGTTTTTCATTTTTTATTCCTACCTTTGTGCCTCAGATATTCACAAAAGATATGGGTATTTGAAATGAGAAAAAAAAAGACACAATATTTATTATTATAGACTAAAGGAACAGATATATAGATATCCCGTTCCTTTTTTTTTACTTTTGTAAATCGTTATTAATCATATTAATATTTCAAACAAAAAATGTATTCAGACAAACCAGTTAAACTAATTCTTGACGACGGAACAGTTTTCGAAGGAAAATCTTTTGGTTCGGAAACAGCAAAGGCCGGAGAAGTTGTATTTAGCACTGCAATGGTAGGTTATACCGAAAGCCTGACCGATCCTTCATACATTGGCCAGATTCTCGTAGTTACATTTCCTCTTGTCGGGAACTATGGAGTACCTGACGATACGTTCACCGATGGAATATCAGACTTCTACGAATCAGAGAAAGTACAGGTTAGCGGACTTATCGTATCCGATTATTCTCATGAGTATTCACACTGGAATGCAAAGAAAAGTCTTGGAGACTGGTTAAAAGAACACGATGTTCCGGGTATTTATGGAATTGATACACGCGAATTGACAAAGATTCTACGCGAAAAAGGCTCTATGAAGGGCAAAATCGTTTTTACCGATGATAACGAAATAGACTTCTACGATCCCAATCTCGAAAATCAGGTAGCAATAGCTAGCTGTAAGGAGGTGCTGACATACGGTAACGGAGAGAAAAAAGTGCTGCTTGTGGACTGTGGTGTAAAACACAACATCATAAGAAGCCTTCTCAAACGCAATGTAACCATAATACGTGTACCATGGGATTACGATTTCAACCAATTGGAATGGGACGGGTTATTTATTTCTAATGGCCCCGGAAATCCCGACTTATGCGAAGAAACTGTAAAAAACATCAGAAAAGCGATGGAAGGAGACAAACCGATCTGTGGAATATGTATGGGTAATCAGTTACTTTCAAAAGCAGGAGGAGCTAGTATATACAAGTTAAAATACGGACATCGAAGCCACAATCAACCGGTAAAGATGGTCAATTCCACACAATGTTTTATAACATCGCAAAATCATGGCTTTGCTGTAGCAAACTCGTCTTTAGGCACTGATTGGGAGCCGCTTTTTATCAATCTGAATGACGGGACTAATGAAGGGATCAAACATAAAACAAAACCGTTTTTCTCTGCTCAATTCCATCCGGAAGCTGCCAGTGGACCAACTGATACAGGTTTCTTATTCGACTTATTTGTAGAAAAATTATAATACACCATATAAAAAAAGTTTAAATGGATATTAATATAGATGTAAAAAAAGTATTGGTTCTCGGTTCGGGAGCTTTGAAAATCGGTGAGGCCGGAGAATTTGACTATTCGGGTTCACAGGCTTTGAAAGCATTAAAAGAAGAAGGAATCGAAACAGTTTTGATCAATCCTAATATTGCAACAGTACAAACTTCGGAAGGAAGTGCTGATAAAATATATTTCTTACCTATTACTCCTTACTTTGTAGAGAAAGTTATTCAAAAAGAAAAACCTGATGGCATACTTCTCGCTTTTGGAGGGCAAACAGCTCTCAATTGCGGAGTACAGCTATTTCAAAGCGGTATTTTGGAAAAATATAACTTGCGCGTGCTTGGAACACCTGTACAGGCTATCATGGATACCGAAGACCGTGAACTGTTTGTCAAAAAACTGGATCAGATAGATGTAAAAACGATAAAAAGCCATGCTGTAGGTACGATAGAAGATGCCGTAACAGCAGCAGCAGAACTAGGTTATCCTATCATCATACGTGCAGCTTACGCTCTCGGGGGACTCGGCTCCGGATTCTGCGACAATGAGCAAGAACTGCGCGTTCTGGCTGAGAAAGCCTTCTCTTACTCTTCTCAAATCCTTGTTGAAAAATCATTGAAAGGCTGGAAAGAAATAGAGTACGAAGTTGTACGAGACAAATACGGCAACTGTATGACTGTCTGCAACATGGAAAATTTCGACCCACTCGGAATACATACAGGCGAAAGTATCGTCGTTGCACCATCTCAAACATTAACTAATGACGAATTTCATAAACTTCGCGAATTATCAATCCGCATAGTAAAGCATATAGGTATCGTGGGAGAATGTAATGTACAATTTGCATTCGACACAGAATCGGAAGATTACCGTGTTATCGAAGTAAACGCTCGTTTGAGCCGCTCTTCTGCATTAGCATCTAAAGCAACCGGTTATCCATTAGCATTTGTTGCTGCCAAATTAGGACTTGGATACGGATTGTTTGAACTAAAAAACTCTGTAACTAAATCTACTTGCGCATTCTTTGAACCTGCTTTAGACTACATTGTTGTAAAAATACCTCGTTGGGATTTAGGAAAATTCCATGGTGTATCGAAAGAGATCGGTTCAAGTATGAAATCTGTCGGAGAAATTATGGCTATTGGCCGTACCTTTGAAGAAGCCATCCAGAAAGGTCTTCGTATGATAAATATTGGCATGCACGGATTTGCAGCTAATAAACCGCTGGTTGTAGACGATCTGGATGAATCTCTAAAGAATCCAACCGACAAACGCATCTTCTGCATCGAGGAAGCATTCAAAAGAGGATATACAGTAGATAAGATACATGATCTGACAAAAATAGACCATTGGTTCTTACAAAAACTACAATACATCTTTAAGTGTTCAAAAGAGCTTGAGAAGTATGATGATATACAGTCTCTCCCACTCGACTTATTACGTTCGGCAAAACAAATGGGATTCTCAGACTTTCAAATTGCAAAGATCATATGTAAAGAGCCAAGCCTCGTGGAGTCAATCCAACATGAAGTACGCCGCATCCGTAAGGAGAATGGTATCGTACCTTGTGTGAAGCAGATAGATACTCTGGCAGCAGAATATCCTGCACAAACTAACTACTTATATATTACATATAACGGAAAAGAAAACGATGTCAAATATCTGGGAGATCATAAGTCTGTAATCGTACTTGGCTCAGGTGCATACCGCATCGGATCATCAGTAGAATTCGACTGGTGTTCGGTAAATGCTTTGCAAACAATACGCAAAGAAGGTTTCCGATCGGTAATGATCAATTACAACCCGGAAACCGTATCTACAGACTATGACATGTGCGACCGTCTATACTTCGATGAGTTGACATATGAGCGGGTAATGGACATTATAGAACTGGAAAATCCTCATGGGGTAATACTTTCAGTGGGTGGCCAAATACCAAATAACTTAGCCATGCGTCTTGATGCTTCAAAAGTCAACATATTGGGAACAACAGCTAAGAATATCGACAATGCCGAAGACCGCCATAAGTTCTCCAGCATGCTCGACCGCATAGGAGTAGATCAGCCACGATGGAAAGAACTGACATCACTCGATGATATTAAAGACTTTGTTAACGAAGTTGGGTATCCGGTACTTATACGTCCATCTTATGTGCTATCCGGTGCAGCGATGAATGTATGTTCGAATGATGAAGAACTAGAAAACTTCCTCGGACTGGCTGCAGAAGTTTCGAAGAAGCACCCAGTAGTAGTATCTGAATTTATTGAAAATGCCAAAGAAATTGAAATAGACGCTGTTGCTAACAAAGGAGAGATAGTCATGTATGCGATATCGGAACACGTAGAATTTGCAGGAGTGCACTCCGGTGATGCTACAATTCAGTTTCCGGCTCAACGCCTATATATAGAAACAGTACGCCGCATAAAGAAAGTAGCCCGCAAGGTTGCACAGGAATTGCAGATATCCGGACCTTTCAATATGCAGTTCCTGGCAAAGGATAACGAAATAAAAGTAATAGAATGTAACTTACGGGCATCACGTTCATTCCCTTTTGTATCAAAGGTCTTGAAAATAAACTTTATCGACCTGGCTACACAAGTAATGCTGGGTAAACAGGTAGAAAAACCAAATAAAAACGACTTTGACCTGGATTATGTAGGGATTAAAGCTTCTCAGTTTTCTTTCTCCCGTCTGCAAAAAGCTGACCCCGTATTAGGTGTTGATATGGCTTCTACGGGTGAAGTGGGTTGTATAGGAGATAATTTCCACGATGCCATGTTAAAATCGATGTTATCGGTAGGTTACCGCATACCGAAGAAAACTGTACTCTTTTCTACCGGCCCTGCAAAATCGAAAGTAGAATTGCTACAAGCGGCCAGATTGTTGCACCAAAAAGGTTATGAATTATACGCAACAGGTGGCTCGCAGAAGTTTTTGGAAGAAAATGGCGTTCCGGCAACACAAGTATTCTGGCCAAACGACAATCAACAGCCTAATGCTTTGGAAATGATACAAAACAAGCAGATAGATTTAGTCGTAAACATACCAAAGAATTTTACTACTAATGAGTTAAATAATGGGTATAAAATCCGTCGTGCTGCCATAGATTTCAATGTGCCATTGTTAACTAACTCGCGTCTAGCTTCTGCATTTATTCAAGCATTTTGTAAGATGAATGTTGACGAACTAGAAATAAAGGCTTGGAATGAATACGATTAATTTCTAAGTCTATAAAAATAAAGGGGCTGTCCGACTATTGCGGACAGCCCCTTTCATTTATGCAGAATTTCAATCATTACTCATTAATCTTGTCATCCTACTATTTATATTTAAACTCCTTTACCAATTCTCCATTGTAATATTGTTTTACAGGATACCCATCTTCATCATAAGCATATGTTATCTCAACAGTATCTAGTCCATACCTGGAATCATCCGTCACATTCTCAACTGCATTGTTATGTCCAATAAAATCGCCACACCAACGAGCCTTATTCATATGTAATGCCCAGAACCATACAGGGAAATCCATTATATCAGAAAATGGAGATTTGTTTGTATCAAACTTATATTCTGAAACTTTATCATTATTACCAAAAGCAGAATGCACTTTATATTTTACTAAGTTATTATCGTTATCATACTCAAACTCTTCCCAAATATTTCCATCATCAAATGTTGTTTTTACTAAACGGCCTTTAATATCAACATGAATAGAATTAACATCCATTGTTTTTGTATGTATCTTTTTCCCGCTACTTTTTATCTCTTCTTCGATAGAACCTTCGCTACTATACAAATATTTGGAGCTTAAAATCAATTCTCCTTTATCTTGATTCATAATACATTCTACCAATTGGTTTGTTTTGTCATATTTTAATCGATATTCCGTATAGGTAACTACACCTTTTTCGTCAATATATACCAATTGGTTTTTAGAATTGTATTTAAATCCTATAACTTCTTTTGTATTAATAGAATTTATTTCTGTCAACAGCTTTTTTTGGGCATAAGATATTACAGTCGCTGATAATAAACCAGAAAGAAAAAGTAGTAAGATTTTTTTCATATATTTTAATAGTGTTACAAGTAATATTATTCTAACGAAGTAAAAATAATTTTATTTTAACCCTCTGCTATTACATCTGCTTTATTGGGACCCCAAGGCTCGGGAGTAGAATTTATATCAAATATATTGAAATAGTTGATCCCTTTCATATCCAAGAATTGATAGAATTTCCTTATTTTCTCTACAAAGATGGGATAATTTTTCTCTTCATTATTTGTCCAGGAATCCTCCGAAATGGCAGCTAACCGGGGAAAGATCATATAATAGAGCCTTTTGGTATCAGCAATGCGTTCTGTCCATGTGCTAGCTTGCATACCCATTATTTGTTTTTGATTATTCTTAATAAGATTTTCTATACTTCCGGGGAAATTATATACAGTCTCAAGCGTATTATACTTTCCATCACCCCAACGACGACCAATTTTTTGAATATTGTCTTGTACAAAATCAAAGTAACAAGGGATTCGCGGTGTCATAATAACATCAAAGCCTTTATCCAATGCCAAAGTTAGCTGTGCCGGCTTATCGTGACGCCACCACATAACGACAGCTTTATCAGGCGTAACACCCGATGCAATCATTTCATCCCATCCTATTATTTTCTTGCCTTTACTACTAACAATATCCGCTACCCGACGAATGAAATAATGTTCCATTCCCACTTCGTCTTTCAAATCATTTTCTTTTATAAAACTCTGAATAACAGGATCGGTAAACCATACCTGATTTCCGTAATGAACTTCATCTCCACCAATATGAATATAAGGAGCAGGAAACAATTCGGCTATTTCAGACAATACATCATCGATAAACTGATAAGTAGTTTCTTTAGCAGGATGAAACGTAAACCCCTCCCAACGGCCTGTTCCTCCTCCCGAAATCTCCGGATAAGCACGAGAGGCTGCTGTAGCATGTCCCGGCATGTCAATTTCAGGAATTACCATAATATGACGCTCTGCGGCATAGGCTACAATTTCTTTTATATCTTCTTGCGTATAAAATGCCTTAGGTGCATTCTTGTCATCCCATGTGCCTGTACTGCCCACTTCTGTTAGCTTCGGGTATTTTTTTATTTCAATACGCCATGCAGGTTCATCGGTCAGATGCATATGGAAGCGGTTCATCTTCAAATAAGCCATCACATCAAGAATTTGTTTCACAACTTCTTTCCCAAAGAAATGGCGGGAATCATCCAGCATCAATCCACGCCATGCAAAACGAGGCGAATCATTTATTTTCATTGATGGGATAAAAAATATACCATCCTTACTATCTATCGATTGTAATAATGTCTGTATAGCATAAAAGATTCCTTCGGGAGAACCGGCTTCACAAATAATATTCTTATTGGTGGCATCAATTCGATATTCCGAATCTTTTATTTTTTTATTAATCTTTAAACTAATACGACCACTTTCTTTGTGTTTATATGCCGATGCCAAAACATAACTTGTTTTATCTCTTAAACTTTTCAATAAATAGTTTACTTCCTGCTGTATATCTTTATCCTTGTAAACAATAGCGGTTTTCGCATCTAAAATGAAAGAACCCGTTCCTATTTTGACTTCCTGAGGCTGCGGTATAATTTGAGGTTGTGCCACTTGTCCATATGACAATACGGTGATTAAAACGAATAAACTTAGTGTTAAATTTCGAATCATGATGTTTAGGTTAAATATGAAAGCTAAAATTAGTCATATTTTTCCTATTAACTGCCATATGATGCGAAATCAAATTCCACGTCTGCAATCTTTAAGATGTAATGACATTTAATTTAGAAGAGAAATGGTGTTTATTTACTATTTTTGTGTTGACTGATTTATCTGTTTCAAATGATTCCTTTTTTACATAATGTAGCTCAGGCATATTATAAAGCACATGGGCAATCTGTAAGCCGTTTTACTTTCGTCTTTCCTAACCGAAGGGCGGGTATCTTTTTTCAAAATTATTTATCACAAATAGTTGGGCGTCCTATATTTTCTCCCGAAATACTAACTGTAACAGACCTGTTCGAACGATTAAGCCCCTATAAAAAAGCCGATCGCATAGAAATGCTATTCTTGCTTTACGATATATACAAGCGAATAAGCGGTACGACAGAGACTTTCGATGAGTTTCTTTATTGGGGAGAAATGCTTTTGAATGACTTCGACGATGTAGATAAATATTTATCTGACGCCAAACAGCTTTTCCGTAATATCCAAGACTTAAAAGAGATTGACGCCGGATTTGATTTTCTTACAGAAGAGCAAATAGAGGCTATTCGCCGTTTCTGGTCTAATTTTCTTCCTGTTGGCGAAAATGATAAGAAAAAAGATTTTCTGGAAATGTGGGAAGTTCTGTTTCAATTGTATACACTTCTTCGTGAGAAGTTGCATAAAAAAGGTTTGGCTTATGAAGGTATGATTTTCCGTGATGTAATAGAGAAATTATCACAAGATCAAGATATGAAACTTCCTTTCGAAAAGATCATATTTGTCGGACTCAATGGACATAGTAAATCGGAAGAAAAGCTTCTAAAATTCCTTCATAAAAAAGAAATTGCTGATTTCTACTGGGACTATTCCTCCCCTCTGGTGCGTGATCCTCAAAACAAAGCTTCATTCTTTATGGATAAGAATAAAGTGCAATTTCCATCTCAATTAACTCTGTCACCGGAAGAGTTAAGCATAGAAATGCCTATTATAGAAGCTATTGGTATACCCTCTTCGGTAGGACAGGCAAAACATATATATCCTATACTGAAATCATTACTAGAGGAAAAATATCTAGTACCCGAGCAAGCAGTAAATACAGCATTGGTATTACCTGACGAGAATCTTCTGTTACCTGTGTTATACTCAATTCCCGAAGAGATCGACAAGATAAATGTTACAATGGGATATAATCTGAGTAACAGCTCTATATCCGGATTGATGGAACATATATTCGAATTGCAACGCAATATTCGTAAGTCGGAAAACTATACAGGCTTTTTTTACAAACCTGTACTTGCTATATTGAATCACCGATATATAACAAATATTGCAGGAGACGAAGCAAAAAAATTGAGACAAAGCATAGTACGATACAACAAAATAATTATATCCACCCAAGAATTATATATACATCCTTTATTCCGTTTAATATTTGCACCTGTTGATAAATGGGAAGACATACCCAACTATCTGAAAACGATACTTGCTACACTAAAAACATCTCTCCATACAAAAGAAAAGGAAGATAAAGATGTTAGTGCCCGGTCCATAGATATAGAATCCGAATTTATAGTTGAATATTACAAGACTATAAACAAAATGGACGATGCTTTGAAGAATATATTCCCCGAAATGTCTGTTGAAACATATTTCAAACTGTTAAAGAAACTGATACAGGGCATCAGCGTACCATTTAGCGGGGAGCCATTAGCCGGGTTACAGATAATGGGAGTATTAGAAACCAGAGCCTTGGACTTTGACAATCTGATAATCCTTTCTATGAATGAAGGGATATTTCCAATGAAGAAAGCCGCTAGTTCATTTATTCCTTATAACTTAAGAAAAGGCTTTGACCTACCCACCTATGAGCATCAGGATAGTATTTTTGCCTATCATTTCTACAGAATGATAAACAGGGCAAAACGCATATACTTATTGTACGACACACGCACAGAGGGCTTACAATCGGGAGAAATAAGCCGTTACTTCAATCAGATCAGGCATCTGTATCCAAACTCATTTGATATAAGAGAAAATCTGGCTGTATATAAAGTTACATCAAGTGAAAGCCCCTCTATATCAATACAAAAGACACCTCAGATACAAGAAAAGTTGAATGTCTTTTTGCAAGGGGGTGATAAAAGATTATCTGCCAGTGCTATAAATACATATCTGAATTGTCCGCTGCAATTCTACTTCTCTGTTGTAGAAGGAATGGCCGAGGAGGATGAAATAGCAGAAATAGTAGAAGCAAGTATGTTCGGTACTATTTTCCACTCGGTAATGGAGTGGCTGTATGAACCGTTTAAGGGGAAACTGGTAACAGCCGACCTCCTGCATAAAATTAGGAAAGACGATAGTTTGTTGACCGAAAAGATAGAAAAATCTTTTGCCGAAAATTATTTTAAAACGGAAAAAGTAAAAAAGCTGACAGGGCAGAATTTCCTTACAGGCGAAGTTCTAAAGAAGTATATAAGAAAAGTATTATCCATAGACGCACGACAGACACCTTTTATATATGTGAACTCAGAAGAACAGATAAAAACTAATTACTCCTTACCATCAGGAAAAATAGTATCACTGAAAGGGTATATCGACCGTGTAGACGAGGTGAAAGGACGAACCCGTATTATAGATTACAAAACCGGACGAGGGATATTAGTTTATAAAGAGATGAAAGATCTCTTTGACAAGGAAATGAAAAACAGACCTAAGGCCGTCATGCAGGTATTCATGTATTCTCATCTATACATGCTCGACCACCCAGACAAAATACTAGAGCCGGGAATATATTATTTGCGGAATCTTTATGACACTAAGTTCGATCCTGATGTGATAAACAAATCAGGCAGAGAAGAAGTGCAGGTTATAGATTTTTCGAAATATAGAACCGAATTTAAAGCTCATTTCGATGCCTGTCTGGAAGAAATATTCGATTTGGATGTACCTTTTAGTCAAACACCAACAGGTGAAGCCTGTAAATGGTGTATTTTCACGAATATATGTAAGAAATAAATTGGTTAATATGAAAATATGCCAATGTGCCAATAACGCGAAGCGATAAAAATTGGCATATCAGCACATTTGCTTATTGGCAAATTACTCCTAATAAGCACTTTCGAACTGCTCAAGGAACCGCTTGTCATTTTCGGAGAACATACGCAAGTCTTTCACTCTGTATTTCAGATTGGTAATGCGTTCTATTCCCATTCCTAAGGCATAACCTGTGTACACTTTACTATCTATACCGCAATTCTCCAACACATTTGGATCTACCATTCCACAACCGAGAATCTCAACCCAACCTGTATGTTTACAGAAAGAACAGCCTTTTCCCCCACAAATATTACATGAAATATCCATTTCGGCACTAGGCTCAGTAAAAGGAAAATATGAAGGGCGCAAACGTATCTTTGTATCTGTACCAAAGAGCTCTTTGGCGACAAACAACAGAGCTTGCTTCAGGTCGGCAAATGACACATCTTTATCTATATATAATGCCTCTACCTGATGGAAGAAACAGTGTGCACGGTTTGATATAGCTTCGTTGCGATATACACGTCCCGGACAAATAATCCGTATCGGCGGTTGTTGTTGCTCCATTACTCGCGTCTGTACAGATGAAGTATGTGTACGCAGTACAATCTCAGGGCTGCGTGCAATGAAGAATGTATCTTGCATATCACGGGCAGGATGATCATCTGCAAAATTCAAAGAAGAAAACACATGCCAATCATCTTCTATTTCAGGGCCTTCGGCAATAGAAAAACCTAAACGGCGGAAAATGTCGCAAATTTCTTTTTTTACAATAGATATCGGGTGACGAGTACCTAATGTTATCGGAGCAGACGTACGGGTAAGATCTATTGTATCACCTGAAATCTGTGTATTTTCGAGGGATTCTCTTAATTGATTGATTTTTTCCTGAGCTTTTTCTTTCAATTCGTTGAGTTTCATTCCCACCTCACGCTTCTGCTCTGCCGCAACATTGCGGAAATCGTTCATCAATTCCGATATCTCACCTTTCTTACTCAGGTATTTTATCCTTAACGCTTCTATTTCTTCTGCCTTTTCAGCTTTCAGATTTTCTATATCTGATAGTAATTGGTTAATTTTATTTATCATGCTCCCTGTTCTTTTTCTTTAAGCATACAAAAATACGTTTTTATTCTTAATTTTAAGACAGAACTATCAATAGTATAGCTATAAAATATTTTGTTTCTTTTATCGGTTAATTATTTACTTTAGTTTGGATAAAGTCTCTTTTACTCGTCTCATTGCTTCAATAATATTCTCATCAGAAGTAGCATATGAGAAGCGGATATAGTCGGGAGCTTCGAAGGCTAATCCACCTACACAAGCAACATGCCCCTCTTCCAATAAGAACATAGCAAGATCGGCCGACGTTTCTATTTTCTTGCCGTTATATGATTTACCGATGTAGTAACTGCATTCGGGAAACAGATAAAATGCACCTTCCGGCTTATTTACTTTAAACCCTTCTATCTCCGAAGCTAGTTTTACAATCAGGTCGCGACGGCGCATAAATGCATCACGCATATCTACAACACACTGTTGATCTCCCAGATAAGCGGCTTCTGCGGCCTTCTGAGCTATAGATGAGGGACCGGATGTATATTGTCCTTGCAACTTGTTACATGCCGATGCTATCCATTGTGGTGCAGCCATCCAACCCAGGCGCCACCCAGTCATTGCATAAGCTTTAGATACCCCGTTGATGATAACAACACGGTCTCTTATATTTTCAAATTGAGCAATACTTTCATGTTTGCCAACATAATTGATATGCTCATATATTTCGTCAGCAATAATAATGATATTGGGATATTTAGCTAAAATATTAGCCAAAGCTTCCAATTCCGTTTTACTGTATACACTTCCAGTCGGATTAGATGGAGCACAAAGAACAATCGCTCTTGTTTTTGGAGTAATAGCAGCCTCCAATTGTGCTGCATTTATTTTAAAATCCTGTTCGATTCCTGTACGTATAACCCGGCTTTCTCCTTCAGCCAGTTTTACCATCTCAACATAGCTAACCCAGCATGGAGCAGGTATAATCACCTCATCACCCGGATCAACAACGGCTAACAAAGCATTGCAAACAGCCTGCTTAGCTCCGTTAGAGCAAATAATTTGTTCCGGTTTATAACTAAGCCCATTCTCTCTTTCTAATTTTTTACAAATAGCTTGTCGCAAAGATAAATACCCCGGAACAGGAGTATAGAATGAAAAATTATCGTCAATGGCCTGCTTCGCGGCTTTTTTTATATGCTCTGGGGTAAAAAAGTCGGGTTCCCCAACACTCAGGTTAATAACATTAATACCTTGAGATTTTAATTCATTACTCTTTTGAGACATCGCAAGGGTCTCCGATACAGCAAGATTTGCTATGCGTGCTGATACTTGTACCATTTCCGAAATTATTATAGTTAGTATTTTCTTTCCATCAGGAAGCCTTAATCTACATTATGCAGATCATGCCCCATTCGCTCTTTCTTCGTCTTCATATAGAAAGAATTGTATTTATTTAAAGTAACCTCAATAGGGACGTTATCTACTACTGTAAGGCCGAAAGATTCTAATCCTTTTCTTTTCACAGGGTTATTTGTTAAGAGTTTCATTTTTGAGACACCAAGATCTCGTAAGATGGCAGCCCCTACCCCATAATCTCTCTCATCGGCCCGATACCCCAAATGCAAATTGGCATCTACCGTATCATAACCTTCCTCTTGAAGTTTATAAGCCTGCATTTTAGCCATCAGTCCGATACCTCGTCCTTCTTGATTAAGGTAAACGATTGCTCCTTTACCCTCCTTCTGTATCATTTCCATCGACTTGTGTAGTTGTTCTCCACACTCACAGCGCTGAGAACCAAATATATCACCAGTCATACATGATGAATGAACCCGCACCAATATAGGTTCATCCCTTTCCCATGTACCTTTTATCAAAGCAATGTGCTCCAAACCGGTTGATTTTTGCCTAAAAGGTATCAAATGAAAATCACCATATTGAGTAGGCATCATTACTTCTGAACCTCTTTCGATTAGAGATTCGCGTTGAAGCCTGTATTTTATAAGATCGGCAACCGATATAAGTTTCAGATTAAATTTATCTGCCATCTCCCGTAATTCGGGTAAGCGGGCCATTTCACCATCTTCTTTTTTTATCTCGATTAAAACACCGGCCGGATACATTCCTGCAAGACGCGCCAAATCAATAGCAGCTTCGGTATGTCCTATTCTGCTAAGGACTCCTTTTTCTTTTGCACGCAAAGGAAAGATATGTCCGGGACGCCCAAAATCTTCGGGTTTGGTATCTTTCTTTGTCAGTGCTAAAATTGTTTGAGCTCTATCATATGCTGATATTCCGGTTGTAACGCCATTCTTCAATAAATCAATAGACACCGTGAACGGAGTAGAATGTGATGATGTATTGTGAGTTACCATCATAGGCAAATCTAATTCCTCGCAACGTTCTGGAGTCAAAGGCGTACAAATGAGGCCTCTGGCATGAGTTTCCATAAAGTTGACTTTCTCCGCCGTTATAGATTCTGCTGCAATTATAAGATCTCCTTCATTTTCGCGATCTTCATCATCTACTACAATGACAAAATTTCCCTTCTTTATTTCGTCTATAGCTTCTTCTACTGCATCTAACTTTATTTTGTCCATATATAGTTCTACCATTTTATGTTTTCTAATTCGCTCCTCATTTGTTTCTTCAGATATTTATATAATCCCCATATACAGAAGAAAGAGAAAATCATAATCCTCGGATTATTTTTCTTTAATTTCTTATCAATGCTTCTATAAAAATCAAAATAACAGATAAATGATTTTATATAGCATCCTATATATCCTAATGTGGCAACAAATGCTGCAAAACTGAGTATATCTGATTTTATAATGATTTGTAATAACCAAAGAATTAATACTGCAAAGTATCCGATAATAGCGATCTTATAATTTTTGAGGAATGCTGAATAATATCCCATTGCTTCGTTGTAATCCAAGCTTTTAATCTTAATATCAAAGAAGCTTGCTCCTTTCATCTTCAATACACTTAACACAACATCTAATGTATCAGTTCCATAGCCATATTGCTGATGATTTTTTGCGACATCTTTTAACGTATCAATATTCATAGATTCCAGACTGGCAATTATAGACGGGTCTGCATTCAATGTTTCCAAAGCAGGAATTGTCGATTCATCAATAATAGCCTCATTGTCATATATGGCTTTTTTCTTTAAGCCAAGTACTTTTCTAAAGAAGTTACCATATGCTTCAGTATTGAACAGAGCTGAATCGTTCATAGCCTTATAAGTAAGGAATACCCCCAAAGGGAACAATACCATTGAACTAAGCCACATACCCTGCCATACAATCCATACCCCGTCGCGAGCCAATTTATATCCTACATTATCTATGATATAATATATGATAAATAATATAACAGATACAACAACCGGCATACCTAATCCCCCTTTACGGATGATGGCTCCCAATGGCGCACCGATAAAGAAAAATATAAGACAGGCAAAAGATAAAACAAATTTCCGGTGCCATTCAATCTGGTGCAAGCGTACGTTTCTTTGCATGTTTGTTTTAGGTACAACCTCCATCATATTAAACCGGCTATTCTCTGCATCACTTGCAGCAATACTCATATACTGAGAAGTTTCATCTAAGGTAAAGGAATTTATCAATGAATCAAAATTAATCTTATCTGACACTTTACTTTTACTTTGAGATATTTGACTCTCTTTATTTTTTTGATAAGATTCATTATTTCTGTATGTTAGATACGTATGTTTCCCCAAGAGTTTCCGGTCTTGTACATTTATACTATCCAACCGATTATTAAGAGAATCTATAGAATGAGATAATTTAGCAATATTCTTTGATATTTGAGTCCCTTCCAGATTAGATTCATCCATTCTATCGAAACCGCTATCGAACGAAATAACAATTTCCTTCTCAATAAAATTTTCCCTGCTATATGGTACAAACTGGCTATTATGGCTTGTATTTGAAGTAAGATCTGTTTGTCGAAAATTAGCGAAGCGCTGTCCTGTATAGAGATTTAATAATAGATACTTTTTATCTTCAGTAATCCTCATCATAGCCGAATCACAAACAAATACCGACATATTATCAAAACCTTCAGATGTATCGTAAATCATAACCTCCTTCAACATTTTGGTTTTCGGGTCTTTCTTTTTTACATACAAACTGTAATTATCTATACCGCTATAAAAAGATCCTTCCGGAATATCTAACTCAGGTGATTTTTGTTTGATAGAGATCATTAAAGATCGAAATTTTACCTGAATACGGGGCATAGCCTCATTCTGAAAAAAGAAAGCCCCAATGGAAATACAAGCCACAAGGATAATCAATGGTTGCATAGTTTTCAGCAATGACACACCCGAAGCTTTAATTGCCAATAGTTCAAGGCGTTCCCCCAGACTACCGAATGCCATTAGCGAAGCTAACAACAAGGATAGAGGCAATGCCATCGGGATGAGAGTAAGAGCTGCATACAGAAAGAGTTCTGCGAGTACAGCATTGTCAAGACCCTTCCCTACAAAATCCTCAACATAACGCCATATAAACTGCATTAATACGATAAACAAACATATAATAAAGGTCATCATAAAGACCGGAATAAATGTTTGAATAATAAATGTATATAATCGCTTTATTTTTAGCATTAAATTATTATCTCAAAATCGACTACAAAAGTAGTAAAAAGAAAAATGTTCGTGTGCATAATATTAAGAAAGATGTTTATCTTAAATTTTATTAGTAAGTTTTAGATTGGATATGAGGGCATTCCGCTATATCAAATAAATTAAATGAATAATTTTCGCTTCCGATGCTTGTATTATCAAAAATAATCTTCTATTTTTGCACCCGCTAATATGATGTTGGCGGGATAGCTCAGCTGGTTAGAGCGCATGATTCATAATCATGAGGTCCGGGGTTCAAGTCCCCGTCCCGCTACTTAAAAATGAGAGGTTTACAAGAAGTTGTGAGCCTCTTTAGCTTTTGATAAAGCTTTCTCTGTATCCTGTAGCTTCTTTTCTGAAAATTCTTATCGGAATATCCCATTCCTCAATCGTTTAGGTAACAAAAACAGACATTTCCGTTTGCTCCCTATGAGGCTTTCAGTATAATAAAAATAAATCTTCACATATGTGAAAATTTTATTCTAATCTACTTCTAATCTTCCTCTAAAAGCTATTTAATCTTTAGAAAATATATTTGCAGCGATAAAATGATTACTGTATAATGAAAAAATATCTACTTTTTCTAATATTTACGCTCTTATATTCAAATGCCTCAAGTCAGGGAAAAGAAACATTAAAGCTAACCCCGAACCAAATTGAATCCATCTTTCTGGAACAAAATCTACAACTTATTGCCGAAAAGATGAATATCAGTCTTGCCGATGCTGAAATCACGCAAGCAAAACTTTGGGACAATCCAAATCTTTCGGTTGGAGGAGTAAATCTTTGGAGCACCAACAAACAGCGGGAAGGGGAATCAGAACTAATACCTCCATTATTCGGGTCATTCGCTAAAAACACTCAATTTTCAATCGAACTTAGTCAGCTGGTTCAAACAGCAAATAAGAAAGGAAAGCTTGTTGCGCGAGAAAAAATATCCAAAGAAATAGCTATTCAAGAATTTGAAACAGTGTTGAGAGGATTAAGGTCAGAGCTAAGAAAATCAATAAATGAAATTACTTATCTTCAATCTTACTTAAATGTACTAAAAACACAACAAGACTATTTGTTTCAACTCATAGAATCGTATAGAAAACAAGTTTCGCAAGGCAACATTGCAAAATCGGAATTACTTCGCTTACAATCATCATTGCTTGAAATAGAAAATGACAGTAGTGAAACTTCAGTAGAGCTAAATGAGCAATTAAAAAATCTTAAAATACTTCTATCGATTAATCCTTTGATAAATATTGAAATAGAAAAAGATATAACAAATAAAATTAATCCCGCTTCTCTCTCCTTAACACAACTTTTACAACAAGCAGAAGAAAATCGTACTGACATCAAAAAAAGCAAACTCCAAACCAAGTATTTTGAAAAATCTCTCTCCTATGAAAAATCTCAACGCATACCGGATATTACCCTGAGTATCAGCTATGACCGTTTTGGAGGCGTATGGAAGGATTTTGTTGGATTTGGAGTTAGTTTCGACCTCCCAATCTTGAATCGGAATCAGGGAGCAATTAAAGCAGCACGCCTCAATCGCGATCAAAGTTTATACATGGAGAAGCAGCAAATCAATCAGGTTCAACATGAAGTCGTAGAGGCTTACAGTAATTATTTGCAGACATATGATTTTTATCAAAAAATAAGTAACAACGAATTACTCACAGAACTAGATAGTATGCTTGAGATATATACAAAAAATCTACTAAATAAAAATGTCAGTATGATTGAATATATCGATTTTATGGATACTTACAGAAGCAATAAACAAACAGTCTTAACAGCCCAAAAGAAAATGCAAATACAATTTGAAGAATTACAATATACAATTGGTACCGAAATTAAATAAAACTCTATGATAAAGACGTATGTAGCTCCGTTTTTTCTAACTATGTTTTTACTTGCCTCCTGTTCGGGGAACAGCAAAAAGGAAGAAAAACAGAACGCTTCAATGAAGGAAACATTTTTGAATAATGTTAAAACCGTTAAATCGGAATTAAGTAATCAGGCTCAGGAACTAATTCTTGCCGGAAAAGTTGAATGTGACCCCGACAAGGTTGTCAACATCGTTCCTCTGGTAAATGGCATTGTCGACCGCACTTATTTCTCTTTGGGCGATAAAGTTCAGAAAGGGCAAAATCTGTTGGATATGCGCAGTACAGAGTTAAGTGCATTACACTCGGAAAAAACATCTTTGGAAACAGAAGAAAAAATAGCTCAACGTGAGCTGAAAACAGCACAAAACTTATATGATGATGGAATGCTTTCTGAAAAAGAATTATTAGAAGCAAAAGGAAAACTAACACAAGCTCAGGCTGCATTGAATAAAACTCGAAACGATATGTCTGTTTATGGAGTGAATAATGGGAATGGTTCTTTCTCTGTAAAAGCACCCATGAGCGGTTATGTGGTAAGCAAAAACGCATCTTCGGGTAGCACCGTTTCCGATGGAAGTGACCCACTATTTACAATCGCAGACTTAAACACCGTTTGGGTTGTAGCTAATATTTATGCCGGGAATTTACAATTTGTCTGTGAAGGTATAGATGTGGAGATAACATCGTTATCTTATCCGGAAGAAGTATTTTATGGTAAAATCAATTCCATTTCTCAGGTTTTCGACCCCGAAGAGAAAGTCCTGAAAGCTCGCATTGTGATGTACAACAAAGAATTAAAGCTCAAACCAGAAATGTCCGTAGTGGTCAGGTTGAAAGATGAAAGTCGAAACAAATGCATAAGTATTCCTTCCGATGCATTGATTTTCGATGACAACCGCTATTTTGTGATAGTTGAGAAGCCGGCAGGGAAGTTTATATCGAAGGAAGTTGTTTTACAAGGGCACAACAATAAAACCTCTTATATAGCTTCGGGACTGAATGAAGGAGAAAACATCGTGGTTAAAAATCAATTATTAATTTACTCAGGGTTAAAAGGCCTTTAAGAATATGCATAAATTCGTAGAAAACATTATTGCCTTTGCCCTTCGCAACCACATCCTTATTCTTTTTCTGACAGTAATACTGTTTGTGGCGGGAATAGTCTGTTATATCAATACCCCAATCGAAGCCTATCCGGATGTAACTAATACCCGTGTGCGCGTTATTACCCAATGGCCGGGGCGCAGCGCAGAAGAGGTAGAAAAGTTTGTGACCTTACCCATCATGCGTGAAATGAATACTATTCCACGAAAAACAGATGTGCGATCAACATCTTTATTTGGTTTATCGGTTGTGACTGTCATTTTTGAAGATGGGGTCGACGATTTTTTCGCCCAGCAGTATTCGTCGAACCGCATGCAAGATCTCGACCTGCCCGAAGGAGCAGACCCTTCCATTGAACCACCATCGGGAGCAACCGGCGAAATATTCCGCTATGTACTCAAAAGTGATTTGCCGATAAGGGAAATAACAGCCATAAATGAGTGGGTTGTCGAACGCGAATTGTTGTCTGTACCAGGAGTAGCCAGTATCAATAGTTTTGGAGGAGAAGAAAAAATATATGAAATCAAGGTTAATCCGGTAGAACTTTCCAGTTATGGGCTTTCCCCTCTGGATGTATATGAGGCTGTATCGAACAGCAATGTTAATGTTGGAGGCGATATTATTCAAAAAGGAAGCCAAGCATTTGTTGTGCGTGGAATCGGCCTACTCGAAAGCGTGGAGGATATTGAAAACATACTTATCGAAACCCGGGGAGGAACACCTATTAGGGTAAAACAAGTAGCAGCGGTCAATATTTCATCTAAACCCCGCTTGGGGCAAGTGGGATTGGATGATAAGGACGATGTTGTACAGGGAATTGTAGTGATGCTTCGTGGGCAGAATCCGGGAGAAGTTATAAAGAACGTAAAGGAGAAAATAACTGAGCTAAACGACCGAATTCTCCCTCCTGAAATAGAAATCGTACCCTTTCTGGACAGGACTACTCTAGTTGACACAACAGTAAATACAGTTGTCAAAAATCTGGCAGAAGGGATCTTGCTCGTTTCGTTGGTTGTTTTTCTTTTCCTTTTCAACTGGCGCACAACGGTTATTGTTGCTACAGTAATTCCTCTATCGTTTCTATTCGCCATCATTATGTTGCGTATTCAGGGTTTACCCGCCAATTTGATTTCGATGGGAGCACTCGATTTCGGACTTTTACTGGAAGGTACACTGGTTATCGTCGAAATTATATTTGTGGCAATGGAAAAGCGTAGCCATAAATTAGGAGAACGTTTTACAAATACAATAAAGAGCGGACTTATCAAAAAAAGTGCAGGAGGCGTAGCATCCAGTATTTTCTTCGCACAAATAATCCTGATGGTCGCGTTATTTCCTATATTCTCATTTCAGAAAGTAGAAGGTAAGATGTTTTCCCCTTTAGCCTTTACCTTGGGATATGCCTTATTGGGATCTTTAATATTATCGTTGACCTATGTTCCTGTCATGTGCAAACTATTGCTGAATAAACCGGTAAAGGATAAAACAAATTTCATCAGCCGCTTCTTTATAAAAACACAATATAAGATTTTTGAATTTAGTTCCCGATATCGTAAAGGGACTATTATTGCATTTTCCGGACTACTTCTTCTTTGCCTTATCCGTTTTATGTTTTGGGGAACAGAATTTATCCCAAACATGAATGAAGGTGCAATCTATATACGAGCAACCTTACCCAACAGTATCAATCTAGACGAATCAGTAAAAATCACACAGCAGATGAAACAAAAACTTCGTAAATTCGATGAAGTAAAATTTGTATTGTCACAAACCGGACGTCCGAATGATGGAACAGATGCCACTGGTTTTTTCAATATTGAATTCCATGCTGAGTTAAAACCTGAGAGCGAATGGAAACGGAAAGTTAAGAAAGACGAACTGATCCGGCAGATACAGGATTCTTTAGATATATACCCCGGCGTGATTTTCGGATTCAGCCAACCGATCCAGGACAATGTCGAAGAATATGTAGCAGGCGTTAAAAGTTCTCTGGTAATTAAAATATATGGAGAGGATCTGCAACAACTAGAGGCAGTGGCCGATTCCACGGCTTCTGTTATAAAGGATATAAAAGGCATTGAGGATGTAAATGTATTCCGTAGTATTGGCCTGCCCGAATTACAGATAAAACTGGAAGAATCGCGTATGGCCCGTTATGGGGTTTCGATGGCTGATGCTCAGGCTGTAATTGAAATGGCTATCGGGGGAAAAGCCGCCACCAAATTTTATGAAGGTGAACGGATTTTTGATGTACAACTTCGTTTTCAAAAAGAATATAGGGATAACGAAGATAAGATAGGAAATATTCTTATTCCCACAATGGACAAAAAATATGTACCGCTAAAAGAGATTGCCGACATATCATTTATCACAGGACCTACATTTGTATATCGCGACGGTAGCAGCCGTTATGTTGGTGTGGGGTTCAGTATTCGCAACCGGGATCTGGGTTCTACTATCGATGAAGCCCGTAAAAAAGTTGAAGAGGAGGTCGCATTAAATGCCGGAAGTAAAATGGAATGGGCCGGAGAATTTGAAAGCCAGCAACGCGCAACAAGCCGTCTGATGGTGATTATACCATCTGTTATTCTATTGATTTTATTTTTGTTATATCTAAATTTCGGAACAGTAAAAGACACACTGATTGCTGCCAGCACGATGCCTTATGCCTTCATTGGCGGGTTCATCTCCCTTTGGGCTACCAATACCATATTCGGTATATCTGCCGGCATTGGCTTCATTATACTATTCGGTATCGTTGCCATAGATAGCATTTTACTTATATCCTTAATGAAAAGAAGAATGCAAAAAAGTCGCAATCTGCGGCTGGCCATCAATGAGGCAGTAAGAGAACGGGTACGTCCGGTTTTAATGATAGCTTTGATGGGATCAATGGGACTTTTTCCTGCGGCACTTTCTTCCGGTATGGGTTCTGAAATACAAAAACCATTGGCTATTATGATTGTTGGAGGAATTATAATTAATATGATTCTTTCATTTACAGTGCTTCCTCAAATATTTTATTTTGCATATAGAAGAGACAAACGATTGGAAGAGTAATAAAAATCGCTATTTTTAAGACATAAAATAGTGCCTGTTATGGAATTGTTGTTGGTAGAAGATAATCAACGTATTAGTGAATTTATGGTTAAAGGACTTGTAGAGAGTGGTTTCTCTATAGTCCTTGCGAAGAATGGAACAGATGCTCGTAGCCTTATTTCTCAGCGAGAATGGGATTTAATTATTCTGGATATTATGCTTCCCGATATCGACGGCATCGAATTACTTCAATATGTTCGGTATAAAAGAATAAATACTCCAATACTTGTTGTCAGTGCATTGAGCGAGCCTGATGACAAAGTTAAAGCATTAGATTATGGAGCAGATGATTATTTAGCAAAGCCTTTCCATTTTAAAGAGCTTGTCGCCCGCATCAATGCTTTAACCCGCAGATTCAAATCCAATAATGAAATACAAGAAAACATCTTAACCTGTAATGATCTTAACTTGTATGTAGACCGTCATATTGTAGAACGAGGGAAAAAAGAAATTAAATTAACTTTACAAGAATTTAAGCTTTTGCAATTATTGATGGAAAACAAAAATAAGGTAATAGCCCGCTCACTAATTTTAGATGCTGTTTGGGGGATAAATTACGATTCGAATACGAATGTTGTAGATGTATATATTTCGTATTTGCGGAATAAAATCGATGCTGATTTCGAAAACAAACTGATCCAAACGGTAAAAGGACGCGGTTATCTGATTCGAACCCAAGAATAAATGAATATATGAAAATTCAGACACGTCAGAGTATATACAGTTCCGTTGCTTTTGGAGTAGTTTTTATCATTGTTTCATTTCTTGTTTATGTGCTATATGCAGATAAAGCGAAAAGTGTTGTTTATAAAAATCTGGAAAAAACAGCCAATCTTGTGGCTCTTTTTCATCTGGAAGAGGATGAATTAAATTCAAAAGAATTTGAGAAGATAAAAACACAATTTGAAGAAATCGTTTCAGAAACCTCATATCAGTTGTATAATGAATCTGACAATATTATTTTTGGTAACAAAAATGAAAAAATAGCTCCGCCTGTTCTACAGAAGATACGAGAGCAACAGTCTTTTAATTTTCTAACAGCAACAAATTTTTGTCATGGGATATTTTATGAAGACAATCAAGGGGATTTTATCATCATAACAAAGGAATCCAAAACATATCTGGATGAACAATTGATCTCTTTACTGGGTATACTCGCTCTTGCACTGATAGTTGGATTAATTGCTGTTGTATTATTAAGCAGATGGCTTTCACGAGTGGCGTATAAACCCATTAGCAATATTATAAAGCAAGTAAATAATTTTACTCCAACGACTCCCGGTACATTAATAGAATCACCGAACACAAAAGATGAGTTACAAGAGCTCACAAATACATTTAATCGTTTATTGGAACGAATTTCAGAAAGTTTTGTCATACAGAAAAACTTTGTTAGTTATGTATCCCATGAGTTTAGGACACCACTGACGTCAATGCAGGGAAACCTCGAAGTGTTCTCTTTAAAAGATCGTAATCCGAAAGAATATGAAGAATTATCACAAAAGCTGGTTTTACAAATCAGACAGTTAGAAGAAATTCTAAATACTTTGATGGTAGTTTCCGACCTTAGAAAAAACATCGATTTAAATAATCAATTCAGAATTGATGAGCTAATTTGGGAGATAGTAGAAAAGATTTCGGTCCATTACGTAAATCCAAAAATCGATGTGATAATTGACATCCTTTCCGAGGATGAAAATATTCTGACCATTACCAAGGACAGAACTCAACTATTAATGGCTTTATTCAATATAATTGAAAATGCGATCAAATACTCGGAAAAAACAGTAGACATTAGAATTTACAAAGAGTCAGCATATCTCTATTTGTCTATTCGAGACCAAGGGATTGGTATTCCTATCGAAAAATTAGCAAATATCAGCAAGCCTTTCTTTCGGGGAGATAATACCAATCGAATACAAGGAAGAGGAATCGGGCTGTCTATTGCCTTACGCATTTTGGACAAGAACAATATTAAATATGAGGTTCAGTCAAAAGAGGGAGAAGGAACAACGGTTATTATTATTTTTCATGAACCATGACAATTAAAATGTTAGGGTGTGCTAATCCACAGTTTGGCCTGAGAACCCAGTCTTTCGGACTAAGATTCACCTAAAAAAATTACGGATCTTTAGCACTATATTCCCTTTCCATTGAAGATTGTTTATTATTCATTTTAATATATCGGCTATTAAAGCGTAAACTAAATCGAACCATCCTGTATTCTTTTTATTAGTTATTGCACATATTTTACCAAGAGCCCTCTAATTTATTCCGGAACATAAATTATTTCTCCATTTTCCAGCTCGTAGGCGATTCCTACCTTACGGCCTTTAGAGCCTGATGACTGTTCTTTCGATGGCGTATATTTATTAATTTTATTTCCTTCTTTGGTTATAATTTCCATGTTTTCTTTGCCCGGATTCTTTACTATTGTATAGTTTTCCTGGGTAAATACTTCCGTCATATTCATGTGCATGACCATTGCCACCATAAGGGCAACGGCAAATACCATTGCGACGTCGAAAAGGTTAACAACAACACTTAACGGATCGGTATCCTCCTCTTTGGCAAATCTGCTGACTCGGCGTTGTCTTCTCATACTATCCTTCTTTTTGTGTTAATATACGTGACACATAATCAAGGTTATTCACATCTTTAGCATACCAGCGTTGTTTAAACTGTAATGTCACCAACCCGATGGCAGATACTACCAGCCCGACTACTGTCGTAGCAAATACAACCTGCATATTATAAGCCATTCCGGCGATATCCCCTGTAGATAGTCCTACCAAAGCCGGGCTCATAGCTATAAGAGTTCCGATCAGTCCGAGTACAGGACCCATTTTTGCCAATAGTTTTGATAATGATATATCTTTTTCGGCCTCATTTTCAAAATTAGAGATTAAATAGTCGGAATAAGCATCACTGGCAGGAGCAACAAGTAAATCTCTCAGATACTTAATAAATAACGAATTATCATTTTGAGGCAATACTGATTTAAGTTCATCGACAGATGATAAGTTTAATCCTTTTATCTTATCATTGAGTATCTTATCGTTTTTCCGTTTTGTCATATATTGATTGTAAAAGCTCCCGACCAGTAATAATCCTCTGGCAAATAGACAGAGCAAGATAATAATATCCGGTATTAATAAACTGTTTGCGACCCAAAAGAGCACTTTAGAGATAATTTCCATTGGTTGATTTTATTTTTATAAATTATTATTTTTCATTTTTTTCTTTTGTATAATTCTCCACCGGATTTTGTTCCATGCATACCCGATGAGGAATGTAACTACGAATAAGCCCAGGGATAATCCTAATGCTTTGAAGTTAACAGGCTCTTCGGCTGCCGCATAGGTTACATTTCCATTGACGGTAGTTAGTAATCCCAGTATTGCCACAAAAAGGCTTACAAGGAAGTGCACCTCCAATCTTAATTCTTTTTCCGGAAACATATATCTTATTCCGTAAGCAGCCAAAGGAAGAATGACCAATACCATTCCTGCCATTATATAGGAGACTGTATCAAAATCTGTTCCTGAAAGGCTGAAAATACTTTGAGTAAGTATATAAAAAAGTACAGGGAACAAAAGTAAACTGGGATACCAATACAGAGGTAGTAACCACCGTTTTATCTTTCTCCCGAATAAATTCCGGAGTGCAGCAAAACAAAAAGCAAAGCAAATTGCAGATTCGATAGTAACCAGTACCGCCGCATCTTGGAGTGCTTCCCGATTCATCAGATAATCATTTATCTGAGTCTTAGATTGTATGATGGCATACTGCTCTGCCCAAAGGAGGAAAGCAGCACAAATAATGCTGAATATAGCAGTCTGCCACCACTTCCAGAAACTGAGTTTCAGTATGCAGTTGATGACAATAAACAACATTAATATCTGGATAATCAATTCCATATCGGTGTGTTGAAGCCAAGTGAAGAAGTATACTTCTTCACCTGATTGAAGTTAGTCATTATTTCTTCTTTTCTTCTTTAAAATAAATAGTAATACGAAGAACGCAACAAGGACAACACCTACAATGATCAAACCATTCAGCGATGTCTTAGACTCTTCCGGTGTAGTCCTTATCTGGTCTTTTTTCAGTACCATACCATTTTGTGCAACGTCAGACAAAGGTGCAGCCGTTTTCATTTGCCGTATCTGCTGATTATATACTCTTGCATCTTCTGCCGATACTTTCTTCGAAATGAAATCCTGTAACTTGGCATTCCCTCCGGCAAAACCGGTACCGGAAGAACCAAATTCTTTCACCAGACTGGTATGCAAACTTGCAATATCTGTCAGTTGAACATCTGTAGCCTTCCACATTCCTTTACGGGCAGTCTCAAGCATGATGGCTGTGATCTCTTGCAAAGCCTCAGGATTTGCCTGTTTGAAGAAATCTTTAGTTCCCAGATTTTGAGAATCCTTCACATACATATCATACAGTTGATCCCATAGTTCATTGTCTATAACATCAGGTTTAGCAACATTCCACCCAAAAGTATTCGTTACTACTTCTGTAATCTGGGAGGCACTGGCTGCGCCACCTTTCATTACTTCTTTCACATATACCGGGTTTAGAACGGTAGTTCTGGATTCCACCCCGATAGCCTCTTTCAGATCCTGCATCTTAGCATTATTACGGTTTCGGTAATCAGCAAAATATGCGTCGGGATCTTTTCCCGTAACATTCCGTATAGCCAGATTCATTCCACCCATAAACTCATATACATGATCCAGGCTTAAAGCTCCCCATGTATTATTTTGCCGTGGCTGAACAACCACATCTGTATTATGAAGGACTGTGCGCAGAAGCCCGGCCTGAAACTCTCCCCAATTTTTATCGTTTCCATATGCTGCTCCCATATTATTGATATATGTATCGGCTATTTCTTTTTCCGACTCCCACTTATCGCTGCCTGTTATCATTTCCTGAATGCCCGTTCCGTACATACCGTTTATTCCACCGAATATCCGTTGAGTAGACATTGTACGGGCATCTTTGGGTGATATTCCTTGCTCGACCAACTGGCGTTCTATTTCAACTGTACTTTGATGTACAAGGTTTTCATATTTTTCATCTTTTGCCATTGCTGCCATTTCAACGGCTTTCGATATCAGCATCAAGCGTGACGCCGCCAAATCCCGGAATTGTCCGGATGTCTGAACCACAACATCTATACGTGGGCGGCCCAATGTCTCAACCGGAATAAGGCGTAGATCTGAGACCCTGCCGTAAGTATCGCGAACAGGCTCAACGCCCAACATGTATAATACCTGAGCTATTGTCGTTCCTTCACTTTCTATAAATTCACTGCTCCAAAACGTATAACTAACCTTACGAGGGTATTCTCCATGTTGTTTTTTATATTGTTCCAATGTCGTATTAACCAAAGATACGCCCCTGTCCCAAGCCAATTCAGACGGAGTAGTTTCCGCATTTACCGAATACAGATTATGACCAGTCGGCACTGCTGTTGGATTTGCAACCGCATCGCCGCCAGAAGATGGAGGGATGTATCCTCCTGCCAAAGCATTTAATATAGACTTGAACTCTTGTTCCGGGCTATCTTCCAATGCCTTTTTATAATTTACTATATTATTGATAGTACGTTCTATTTCGACTATTGCCCGTGCCTCTTCTTTTTGAGCTTTTGTATATTCAGGTGCTTTCGGCATTTCAGGTTTTCCTCCTTTTACAGATGGTTTTCCCATTGCAGCAGGATCAACCTTAGTCGGTTTAGCTCCCTCCTCCATTTTGGTGTTCTCCGGTCGTTTGCCGGTTTTAGGTATCCATGATGGATGTCCACCCGAGGACGGTACTTTTGGTTGAGCCCCCGAGCTTGTATTATTCATCACAGCCATTGCTGCAGCCATACCTCGTTTAGGTGGCGATAATATCTCTTTCGACTTTTCTAAATCGGATTCTTTTATATTTGCTATATTACAGATCAGTTCGTTGTTTACAACTTTCCCATTCAATACCTGATTTACCAAAGATTTTGCAGGGTTAAGATAATGTTGTGTAAAAAACACTTTGTTTTTCAATTGTTTTTCAGATACCGTTCCCCGTTGTTTATCCAGAGCTGCCAAACTATAAGCTATGGGGTCGGCACTCATTGCTAATACCGTAGATTTGATTTTCTCGACAGTGTATGGTATGCCCAAAGTATAAAGTTGCCCGTTCATTTTTTCATTGGCTATTTCTTCCGCATAATTTTCTATGCGTTCTATATCCTCTGTAGTATAGGGCTTTGTGAGAATACTATCTAAACGCAAGTCCCGGTGAACTCCCATTTCTACGGCAATCTTTTTTACCTGAAGGGATGCCTGAGATTGTTTCGACTCTTCTGTTTTATAATATTCCCGTATCTTGTCCTGCAATGTTTTAAATTGTGAGCGGGTATTACTCTCCATAAAAGCCGGAGTAAGATAAGAGATCGTTGTTGCATACGAACGACGCTTAGCCATCATGCTCTCACCTATATTGCCTATGGTGTAGTAATAGAAATGGGGAACGGTTCCCACCAAACGATCAGGCCAGTCGTTACTTCCCAAAGCGACTTGTTTCTGAGGTGTAAATTCGAGGCTGCCATGCGTTCCAAAATGTATCAGGGCATCTGCCTTAAATCTATATTGTGTCCACAGATACGAACCGATATAAGTATGTGGTGGGGGTGATTTAGCCCCATGTACAATCGCAAAACCGTCATCGCCCAAAGCCGCCATCGGTTGAGGAAGTAAAACAATATTCCCTAACTGTATGCGGGCTATGGCAAGATATGCTTCATTGTTTTTCATCATGCTCATATATGCACCCGGAGCTTCTCCATAAGTATCCGTAACCTCTTTATACAGTTCCGGCGATAAAGATTGATGTATCCATGCTTCATAATCCTGTTTTTTTATCAGTTCCGGATTGCCGTTTTTAAGATAATCATCGAAAGCTCCTTCTGCATAAGTGCTCAAAACAGAGCCCTGTGTCATCAGGAGACTTTCAAATTCTTTCTCAGTTGCCGGAAGATTGTCGACTTTATATCCCTCAGCCTTCAACCGTTTCAATAGATTATAGAGAGACGGAACAGTTTCCAACCCTTGGGCTGCTAATGTTTCCTGTCCTGCCCCTTTAAAATAATATATGGCAACTTTCTTATCCGCATTTTTTTTGTGTTTGAGAGCGATCAGATTATTTACGATTGCTGTGAAATTTTTAAGCCTGTCGGAAATTGTTTTGAACACATACAAACCATCATTGTTCTTTTCCTGAGCAACTAGCGAGTATGGATAAATTGAACCGTCCAGCTCAGGCATAACCAGGCTTTGTCCCATAAATCCTCCAAACATCCCCATCGGGTCTTTCATCCAGTCTTCTTTCAGTTGAAGAATAGTAAGAGGTGTAAAAATAGGGATGTTATGCATCTTCAACCAATCGACGGCTGCATCAGCCTGTCCCATCAGAAGACGCCCATGCGGGAAATAAACAACAGCAGACGGATTTATCTGTTCCAGAAATTCAATACGTTTTGTCATCGAAGAAATAGGATATACATTCAGACCTGAGCTTTGCAAAGATACAATAAGGCTATCCAGATGTTCTTTATTTCCACTGAAAGGATCGTGTATACCTGCTATGATAGCAACTTTGCCAGCTCCTTCTTTATAAATACCTTGCTTCTTTAGATATGCTTCATATTCCTTTACATCTGTGAGAGCGACATTTTCATCGAGATGGAAGAAAGCATCTGCAACACTCTCTATCACAGGTTGTGCACCTGTGACAAAAAAGGTCTTTTTGTCTATATTTTGGCGTATATAGCGCGCCATATTTTGATAATTAGGCTTATTTGCATTTTCAAGATACCCTGATATCTGCTTAAGATTTATACTATCCAGATTACAAATATTATTTTCCGGGTTAGTAACGGCAAATATATAAACCGGTGTTCCTTTATCCGCTGCCGACTGTATTTGATTCCTTTGCTCCTCAGATACTTTTAGCCCCATTCCGAAGCCTAAAACAAAATCATAACCTGTCAACTTATCTAGTTCGTCAACTGAGACAACGTCGTACTTTATAAATTTGTCCTCATTGGATAAGGATATATTCGACACCTGAAAAGGCTGGAAATTGAGAAGGGCTATCCTTGTCGGAGAGGCAGTTTTCTGCCATGCAACCCAGCCTGCTATGATAACCAGCAGAGCGGATAAGGCAATTAATATGTATTTCTTTTTTGATTTCATTGGAATTATTAATTATTGGTTGTTTTAATAACTTTTTTCTTATAGCATCTTCTACTAATAAAGTCAGATTTTTCTAGTTAGTCAGTTTATATAGCCTGACTGGCCTGTACTTGTTTTTCAGAACGATTTCCTTAACTATTGCACCATCTCTGTTTATTGAATATATCCCATTGATCTTTTCCGTATTGCTGTTGGGCACACAGATATAAAGTTTATCGTCTACAATACTAAATACATTCATTCGCGCAGACGGATTGGATGCCGGAATGTCTAACTTGCGGATAGACATATTCTGGGGGTTTAATTCATAATATTCCATTTCTATTTTGCTTCCTTCCGAATCGCTATCCGAGAAAGTATATTTGATAGTGGATATATGCAGGTATATTTTATTGTTATAGCTGATAATAGACTGAGCAATACGTCCCTTTCCAAAATATTTATCTACGTTAAATTCCCATGTTTTATCAAAATCTGTTTCTCCGCTTTGTATCCTGAATATTTTAGATTCGGTAGGTGTGCCAAACTGGTTCCATCCCCATGAACAGAAATACATATCTCCGGATTCGTCTTTGGTAGTAGGATTATTTTCCGAAACAAAGAAGCCTACTGTACGGGTATTGGGGTAACTGATGATTTTCTCCACTTTTTTTGTTTCTATATCTATTACAGCCAAATAGAAATTCGTTTCACTATCCGCTATAATATTAAATCCCACTGTTTCCAGAAAAACTATACTCACATATAACTTTCCCTCTTTTTCGTCCAATACCAATGAACCCGTGCGCACCATATTATTACCGCTTTCATCGAGCCACTTAGCATCGGGACGAAAGTTCATTATCGCTTCCTTCAGATCGATTGACCCGGTAGTATTCATCGTATATGGATTAAACATATAGACACTTTGCGGAGACAAGCCTTCGTTATAATAAAACCCGAGGTTACGGTCGACAATACATAGTTTACGGGATGGGAACAGGTTATTTTTTCTCAGATTGAGGCTTTCATCTATAAATACCCGATTACTCATATTGAGACTTAAGCGATATATACCGGGTGTAGACGACATTCCTTTTTTATCCTTTGCCATAGCAAAGAAATATTTACCGATAGATTGATGCCCGGCCGATGTAGACGGGTCTGAATTTGTAAACAAAGATTCTTCCGACAATAATTCGTATGGCTCCGTATTGTTCTTCACCTCGTTCATTTCGAATGTAAAAAAACGTGTTATATCCGAATTGGATGCCTCCTCTACAGCCAGGACATAATTGTTAGACATGAAGTCCAGACGGGGTGTATTATCATTTTCAAGGTTCTCAACTTCGCACGATTGTATAAAGAACGGACAGAGAATAATAAAACATAAATATTTGAAAGTTTTCATAATCAATTCTATTTGAAGAGATAAACTGCTTTAGCCCAGAAACTGCGTCCGGGATTCTGCATCTTGAAATTATTATAGATATCCTTATCGAAAATATTACGAACTTCAAATCCCAGCGTCAGCCGGCTTTCCTTATATGTCTTCATATCGAATGAAGCTCCCGCTGTATGAAGTTGCTGTTGGGGTATAACACGATCCGTAGAAATTTTCGATTTGCCAAAAAGACCTAAAAAACCATCAGGTTCATACTGTTTTTCTATATAATCCAGATAGTATTGATGCACATATGAATAGTTCCAGTAAGTACGAAGTATATTATTCTTGCCTAATACATTATTGAAAGTATATTCTACTCCCAGATTTCCATAATAGAAAGGCGTGTTGCTGATACGGGCATCTTTAAAATGCACATCATTTGCATTTTCATCGAGCGATCCATTGTATCTGAATTCGTTATAAGTAAGATTCCCCATCAGTTTGAGCTTATCGAAAAAGGTATAATATCCATCGAGTTCAATGCCATATCCTTTTACTTTTTCCAGATTGAGGAACAGCCCCTGATATTGGTTGATTTCCTTGAGCTTTATCAGGTCTGTTGTATTCCTGAAATAAGTATTTATCTCAAAATTATATTTGGACGGTTTATGCAACTTTATTCCCAAATTGAAATTATTACTTTTCTCAGGTGATAAATCGAGATTGGAAATGATAAAGGTATTATCCCCGAAAATTTCCATCTGGTCGGGTAACCGGTAGGTATTTTCATATGATGCGCGTATCAAAAGATTATTGCGTATATTATATTTCGCTGCCAGAGAGAAACTAAGTCCTTGTTTAGAGATAGATCTGTCTTCGTTTACCAATTCGGATGAACTATATACCGATTCTTTACCTTTAGTCTGATAGAACAAGGACTTCATTTGCACAATCGTATTTAACTTATTATCAAATAATCCGGCATTATACCCTACTCCTACGATCAGACGATTATATGTAATGCGTTTTTTCTCTAAAGGATTGACTTCGTCATCTTTCTTGTTGATAAAATAATTATCGACTATATTAGTTGTAAGAATATGGGACGGGGTGATATGGTAAGATAATAATCCTCGGTATATTATATTCTGATAATCGGATTCGAGACCGTTTTTCCCCGGAGCAGAAGTATAAACACTGCCTATCTCTGAAGCAGAAGTAGAAGAGTGCGCCACCCCCTTCCAATCATAGTATGTATTCTTCAGCGTATCTACAAACAGGTTGTCGATCTTGCTGTAAACAAGAAAGTGTGTTGTATTCAACCGGTTGTCCATAAATGATTTCCGGTAAGTAACAGAAGGTATGGCTACAGCTTTTTCGGTACGATAAACCGCACCGAAGGCCCTGTCACGGGTGGTAAAGTCGTTCTGCATATCCTGATGTAAGGCAAAGCTAGTTAATCTGAACTGCAAAAGGTCAGCCCATGAGAGATTATCAAAGTTTACATACCCTTCTACAAAATATTGCTTAAATTTATTATGGAATAAACGAGCTTCTATGTATGTATTACGTCCAGTTTCTTCTTCATAATAAAGGAGATTTTTCACCTTGTAGTCGTTATCAGAATAGTTTCCAAAGGCATACAAGCCTACTGATATATTCCTGTTCAGCCTCCTGAATCCATTAATAGTGGCAATGTTGGTGTTGAATGACCCTCTTTCGAACGAAACTTGAATTTCCGAATCATATAATCTACGGCTTACCAGATTTATAGCTCCACCCAAAGCATCTACCCCGATTTCTGTGGGTAAAATACCTTTATAAACTTCCATACGTTCAACAGAATTGACCGGAATTTTGGTTATACCAAAACTTGAACCAAGATAATCCAAGGGAATACCGTCTCGCATCAGCTTGATAGACCTTCCGCTAAAACCATTTATAATCACTTCATTACTTGCGCCTAATGCACCCGTATTACGCAAACGTACTCCCGGGCTTGCATTTAGCAAATTCTGAATATTCGTAGCCTTTTCGTGAAAATGAGTTACATCGATCACTTCCGCTTTGATCGGATTCAATCTGAGTTCATCAATCTTTCTGCTAGCGCTTATAGTTACTTCTTTAAGTTCTATGGCCGATGTCTTTATATGGAAATCCAGAGTATCTATAGAAGCTTTGAGGTCGATAGACTTAACTTCAACATAGCCATCCTGATGTAACGCATAAAGAATATAAGTCCCTGACGGTAAATTGTTGATTGTATACCTGCCTTCAACATCAGTAAAAGCCCGCGTATCCAATTCTTCAATTATTACTTCTACATTTTTTCGAACTGCATCGTCAACGTACACATGTCCGGCAATAGTATGCTTCTTATTTTGAGAATAAGATTGGTATGGACAAAGAGCTACAATTAATATACAAATTAGTATATATTTCATTTTGTTTAAATAAGGGAAATAAAAGAAGGAGTTTTAATGTACTCCTTCTTTTTATGATTTAGATAAAACCTATCTTATTTAAAAATCGTATAGTTATCTTTCTTTACAGCAGTGCTTGTGTCCTTTACATCATCAGCAGAGACAGAAGCGAATTCCCTTTTGAACAGACCTGTATCCACTGCACTAAGATCAACTTTAGCTTCACTAGCTTCACCCGGATAGCTAATTATTTCATGTACGTCCAATACAAGATATTTGACATCATCATCAGTGCTATATGTCGCTTTCCATAGATATTTCTGAGGTGGAATACCAAACCCTGCACTCCCTGCTTTTTCAAAGCTAAAAATATTGTTTTCATTATCATACGCCCATGCAACTTTCTTGGTTGTCACTATTCCCAAAGGATATGAGTATCGGATTTCCAACGAATCTGCTTTAAAAAAGTTGAAAGTAACCAGTTTGGTAAATTCATATTTGTCACCGACAGGGGAAGTAACCATTCCCGGATCAAAGATTTTCGATCCGCTTTTTAGCATCCAGGATGTTCCTACAAGGTTTTCTTTTGTTACAACAGTAGGATCGGCCTGTTCCGGCAGTTTAAATTCTGCCCCGTTCAATTTCAGGCTGGGTGATACTTCTGTATCGATTTCCCCACTGGTCTCCACTAAAGTAAATGTCGCTGTTGCCGCTACTTTAGGACGAGTCATTGGATTTGAAGATTCATCCATTCTATCCTGATCGATACTTACTAATGTTGTGGTGAATATAAGCACACGTTTGCCATCTAGGGTAGTTTCTTCTAAAGAGGAGGTTTTAGACATTGAAAAGTCGTACGGAGGCATCTGGCTATTAAACTGAATTACCTCAAAAGCTTTTCCGTCCTCAGTCTGATTCCAGACCCAATATACTTTTCCCGAACCTCCATACGAACTGCCTGTTACTAATTTAAATATTTTTCCCGACTTTTGTGTCTGGGAGTCGGTATAATCTTCCTTCGTAAATTCAACACCCGAAGCACTTTCGAACATATAAGGAGCCCAGCCAAAAACATCCATCACATCAGTGAACGTTTCGCTTTTCCATGCTTTAACATTAGACTTGAAATTTATTTCTTTAATAATCCATTTTCCTTCCAGTTTTATACTTTCGGCCGGTATTACCGGATTATCATCATCACTACTACAAGAATTCAAAAACAATATACTGCATAGCACAAGCAGTACAACTTTAATATTTTTCATATGTTTATTGATTAATATAATTTAATGTTTTGCAAAGGTATTTGATGGATGAGTGGGTAACAATACCTAAAAATTAGGGTTTTTAAATAAGAAAATAATGATTTATAATTACTTTTATATAACTATAAAACAATCTATTATAAAAATACATCAAAAACAATGTCACATATGTTACAGTATATTATTTTTAAGACCTAATATTGCATTTTATTAACATTTTCTATTCCTAATTCTCCATATGAAAATATGTACCTACCATCGGGTCATGTCTACGAGCATAGGAAATACCGATGTATCTGTATTTTCTAAATCAAGAAAATCTACATGTACGTTCGCTCAAATACTTAAATTATAATCAGATTATTCTTTTACCAATCTATTTTTTATCTACCTTTGCCCATGATTTTGGTGTCACTGTCTGTATTCCCGGATAGTGGTGAAAAGGGAATCAGGTGTAAATCCTGAACAGACCCGCTGCTGTAAGCTCTTCTCAGTTAACAGTTAACAGTCATCAGTTAACAATGTTGCTGAAAAGTCTTTGAACAATACCAAATACCACTGATTGACGGTAACCAGTCATCAGCTATCAGTCTACGTTTTTGTTGACTGTTAACTGCTCACTGTTAACTGAATATTGGGAAGGGCGTTCAAAGATAGAGTAAGTCAGAAGACCTGCCAGAACAATCGTTTATTAAGGCTCGCGGTATAGGCTTAAAACATCTTTTGGGGACTTCTGTTGTCCTTTTTAGAAAACCTTTACTAAAAGCGTCATGTATCAACTTTATTAAAAGATTGGTTTATAAGATGTACCATTCCGTACAATTTATTTCTTTAGGTCCTGGTGATCCCGAGCTGGTTACAATCAAAGCATTAAAAGCTCTGCGACAGGCCGATGCCATATTTTATCCTGCTACGATAAATTCGGCCGGACAAACAATATCCCGCGCACTAGATATCCTTGTCCATCTCGAAATACCGTCAGATAAGCTTTACCCATTCAATGTGCCCATGAACAAAAACCGCTCGTTGGCAATAGAAGCATATGAAAAAGCATCGGCCAAAATAGGTAATGAGCAACAGAAAGGTTCAAAAACGGCAGTAGTTGCAGAAGGCGATGCCGGTTTCTATTCATCGATTCATTATATATACGACAATCTGATCCTAAAGCGAATTCCAGTCGAACACATTGCCGGCGTTCCGGCTTTTATTGCTTGCGGAGCTTTGGCTGGCATACATATCGCTAAACAAGAAGAGGAACTGATCGTTATTCCTGGAATAGTGACAGAAGACGAATTGTCGATCCACCTTCAGTCGGGAAAGACAATAGTAATAATGAAAGTTTCGCAGTGTTGTGATGCTATAAAATCGATTATAAAAAATCAGCCTCAGCCTACATACCATTATTTCGAGAATGCCGGTGTTGCCGGAAAAGAATATTATACGAATAATAAAAACGATATACAAAGCAGGACAATTCCGTATTTCTCACTAATGATAATAAAATCATGATTTATAGAGTAGTATACATACTTTTGGCAATAGCCATATTCAGTTCTTCGTGCAACAACAAGAAAGACCAATCTTCGTCTGCTACCGGTAATTCCTCCGGAGATTCTGCTCATGTGCAGATAAAATATGCCAAAGGTCTGGCTATAACATATCACAACAACTACAGGTTGATAGACATAAGCGATCCCGAAGGCAAGAACGAAACCGTATATCATTACGCACTTGTATCTAAAGGACAATCTATAGAAAATATTCCTAAGGATTATATAGTTATAGAAACTCCGGTAGAGAAAGTCATCTGTATGACAACTCTGCAATTGTCAAGCTTTATAAAACTCGATGCACTAGACCGGGTTATTGGTATGCCAAGTACACATTATCTGTTCAACGAACAGATGAAACAACGTATCGAAGAAGGTAAAACAGCCCGCATAGGAATAGAAGGTAATTTCGACAACGAACTGATCCTTTCTCTCAATCCCGATCTGATTCTGGTATCACCGTTCAAACGCGGAGGATACGAATCCATAAAAGACCTGGATGTTCCGTTAGTCAGTTTCCTCGGCTATAAAGAGACTACTCCACTCGGACAAGCTGAATGGATTAAGTTTACAGCTATGTTGCTGGGAATGGAAGATAAAGCAAATACAATGTTCGATGCCATCGAAAAACGATACAATGAGTTATTGGATCTTACGACATCCATCACAAAAAAACCCGTGGTACTGAGCGGAGAAATGCGTTCGGGCAATTGGTATGTAGTAGGAGGTAAAAGCTATCTGGCACAACAATTCCGCGATGCCGGAGCAGAATATTTTTTGAAAAACAACGACGAAACGGGTGGAATAAATATGGATTTTGAGTCTGTATACGCACAAGGAGCCAATGCGGACTATTGGCGACTATTGGTTAGCCATACCGGCGATTACTCATACGATGCATTAAAACAGAGCGATGGCCGTTATACCGATTTCAAAGCGTTTAAAGAGAAAAAGGTAGTTTACTGTAATCTCCGTCAAAAACCATTCTATGAAAATACTCCGGTAGAACCGGAAGTCGTTCTTGCCGACCTGATAAAAGCCTTTTATCCCGATTTGTTACCCGGTTACAAACCTGTCTATTACGAGATGTTGAAATAAAAAGCAGGAATGAAGGGGCAAAAAGACATTATATTATTATCAGTCATATCATTGACTATCCTGCTGTTCTTTTTTCTGAACTTGCTTTTAGGTACTATATCTATCCCTCCGGGCTCTATCTGGAATATAATATGGGATTCGGGCAATGAGTCCGAAATATGGAAAAATATTATATGGAAAACCCGATTTCCTCAGGCACTAACAGCCCTTGTTGCCGGTGCGGGATTATCTATCAGCGGATTACAGATGCAAACTGTCTTTCGCAATCCATTGGCAGGTCCATCCGAACTGGGTATCAGTTCGGGAGCCAGTCTTGGCGTTGCACTTATGATATTACTGTCGGGTAGCATCGGTGGTATTGCACTAAGCAAAATCGGTTTTTTCGGAGAAATAGCTATTTCTGTCGCAGCCATTTTAGGAGCATTAGCCGTTATGTCAATAATTATAGCTATTTCACAACGCGTAAGAGGCAATGTAATATTGCTGATTATAGGTGTGATGATCGGCTATATAGCCACTGCCATTATAGGCGTACTCAAATTTTTCAGCAACGACGAAGACATCAGGGCCTATGTCATCTGGGGATTGGGTAGCTTCTCAAAAGTGTCGGGCAATCAGGTTTATACCTTTGCCTGCATCATGTTGATACTTATCCCTTTGTCATTCCTCCTCATCAAGACCTTAAATCTGATGCTGTTAGGCGAAAGTTATGCCCGTAATCTGGGATTGAATATCAAACGGGCAAGGCTATATACCATTATCTGTTCTTGCTTATTAACTGCTATTACCACAGCATATTGCGGCCCTATCGTCTTTCTGGGGTTGGCCGTACCACATTTGTGCCGTACCATATTCCGCACATCGGATCATCGCATACTGATGCCAGCCGTTATGTTAACAGGCTCCTCGCTGGCATTACTTTGCAATCTGATAGCCCGCATGCCAGGTTTCGAAGGAGCATTACCCATCAATTCCGTAACAGCGCTTATCGGTGCTCCTATTGTCATATCGGTTCTTTTCAGCAAACGTAAAAACGAAATCGCAGTATGAAAGAACACTCAATACATATCGACGATCTAGCAATAGGTTATAGAGCCAGAAACAATGATAATCTTGTTGCCGAACATATTACAGCCGATATATTCAGCGGAGAACTCACCTGCCTGCTTGGTGCTAACGGGGTCGGCAAATCGACACTGTTGCGTACATTGTCGGCATTCCAGCCCAAACTGTCGGGACAAATATTTCTGAGAGAAAAGGAAATAGATTCGTTCACAGAAAAGGAACTGTCAAATCTTATAGCAGTAGTACTGACTGAAAAATGCGAGATAAAAAATATGACCGCCCGCGAGCTTATCGGATTGGGACGTAGTCCTTACACGGGTTTTTGGGGTAAATTAAGTAAAGAAGATTATAAAATAGTAGACTATGCCATATCACTGGTACGGATCGAAAATCTATCTTCTCGTTCGATAGATACACTGAGCGATGGCGAACGTCAGAAGGTTATGATAGCCAAAGCTCTGGCACAGGAAACTCCTGTTATATTTTTGGACGAGCCGACTGCTTTCCTCGATTTTCCGAGCAAGGTAGAAATTATGCAGTTGCTACACAGACTTTCGCGTGCTACCGGCAAAATCATCTTCCTGTCGACACACGATCTCGAGCTGGCTTTGCAGATTGCAGACCGCATCTGGCTGATGGATAAACAATCAGGTGTGCGCATAGGTGTTCCCGAAGACTTGTCACTGGATGGAAGCCTAAGTAATTTCTTTGCGCGAAAAGGTATTATCTTCGATCAGAATACAGGTCTGTTCCGCATAGAGAATAATACTAACAGGCAGATAAAATTAATAGGGCACGGACGTAAATACACAATGATACGCAAAGCCTTGCTGCGCAACGGTGTATTGGCATCGCGCGATGCACAGTCCGAAGAATATATACAGATAGAAGATGAATCGTACCTATTGTGTCTGTCGGGTAAGCAACCGGTACCGGTTGGTACAATAGATGAAATGTTAACTTACTTTGTAGAACAATGATTCTGATATTTGGAGGAACAACCGAAGGGCGTCACGCCGTACATGTATGTGATGAGGCGCATAAACCTTATTACTACTCTACCAAAGGTGATGGACAACATATAGAAAGTATGAGTGCTATCAGGTTGACAGGAGCCTTGGACAAAAATGCTTTGATCGGCATTTGCAAGGAATACGGTATCCGTCTGATTGTAGATGCTGCACACCCTTTTGCCGAAGCTCTACACCAGACTATTGCCGAAGCCTCAGAATATATGCAGATACCTGTTATCTGCTACGAACGTAATTACCCCGAACACGACAACAATTTGATATGGTTAGATTCGTATGAGCAGGCTATCGATTATTTAGAAGAAAATAATATTAACAACCTGCTTGCATTGACAGGAGTAAATACAATAAGTAAGTTAAAACGTTACTGGCTATCACATAAATGCTGGTTCAGGATATTAGACAGAAAAGAATCGCATACTGTTGCAAACAAAGAAGGGTTTCCGTCCGAATATATCATTTACTATAATCAGGGCGATGACGAAATTCCTGTCTTTTCAAAGCTGAAACCTCAGGCTGTTATAACCAAAGAAAGTGGCGATTCGGGAGGATTTAACGAAAAAGTAGAAGCTGCCCGAAAGTTGGGTATTCTCATGCTCGTGGTAAAACGTCCGCCATTGTCAGACAAATTCATCCCGGTATACGGCAGGCATGGTTTACGTAAGACAATAGAGGAATTACTTCCCGATTTTTTTGAACTTAAGACCGGTTATACAACTGGAACATGCGCCACTGCCGCTACAAAAGCTGCTCTTTCGGCACTGCTTACACATGAAACCATCGATGAAGTAAGCATTACCCTCCCCAACGGAGAACAAATAATGATACCGATTAACAATACCTGCATCGACCAATCGGAAGCAACCGCCACTGTGATAAAAGATTCGGGCGACGATCCGGATGTAACCAATGGAAAGAAAATTTGTTCTACCGTAAGGTTGAATACAGAACACAAAGGAGTCCGTTTTCTGCAAGGCGAAGGTGTGGGAATAGTCACCTTGCCCGGTCTCGGGCTTGAAATTGGAGGACCGGCCATAAATGCTACTCCCCGTCAAATGATGAAGCGGGAAGTATTCAAAGTTTTGCGTCATTATCAGGACAAATTGCCCTTAAGCGGATTAAAAACAGGTGTGGATATAACAATCTCAGTACCCAATGGCAGAAAAATAGCTCAGAAAACATTCAATCCAAAACTAGGTATAGAAGGCGGAATATCAATTATAGGTACATCTGGTATTGTAAAACCCTTTTCGGCAGAGGCTTTCGTCAATTCTATCCGTCGCGAGATGCAAGTAGCAAAAGCATTAGGTTGTGAACGGGTTGTTATCAATTCGGGAGCAAAAAGCGAAAAATATGTGAAAGCTGTCTACCCCACCCTGCCGCCACAGGCTTTTATTCATTACGGCAATTTTATAGGCGAAACTATTAAAATAGCGTCCGACTTAGGCTTCGACGCGGTGACTATGGGTATTATGATAGGAAAAGCTGTAAAACTGGCGGAAGGTTCGTTAGATACGCATAGCAAGAAAGTAGTTATGAATAAGGAATTTATTTTTGAGTTAGCCAATAAAGCAGGCTGTTCAGAAACCACATTGTCTGAGATACAAAATATAACAATGGCTCGCCAGCTATGGAATATCATCCCGACTAAAAATCAATTGTTTTTCAAGTTGCTACTAAACAAGTGCAAAGAAACTTGCGCTTCGCTACTACCTGATGGTAAACTCACTATTTTATTGATAGACGAAGAAGGGCTGATTCTCAGCTAACACTGAAACACTACAACTTCGCCATATTGAGGCATCAAATCAAAGGTTTGCTTTATATCTGCCTCACCAAAATAGACACGTGCGCAACTGATTACACCGCCATGAGCAAAGATCAGCACATTATCGGTATCACGTTCTTTCAATTTATCGAAGAACAAAGCGACACGGTTGTACATCTGGGCAAACGATTCTCCATTTGGAGCAGGGTTATTTACCCAATCGTCTTTCCATACTGTCATGTCCAAATCGTCCCACATATGCATCTCCCAATCTCCCATATGCAGTTCTTTCAAACAGTCGTGATATTTTACAACATTGCCATATCCACAATATTTGGCCAACTTACGACAGCGGCTCAACGGACTGGAATAGATTAAGTCAAAATCTATATTTTCCAGATTCTTTTTTACAATTTCGGCTTCTTCTGAGAAGGTCTCCCTCAAGGGTACATTCGTTTGTCCGTAACAAGTACCCTGAGGCACTTCAACCGCCGTATGGCGGACCATATATATATTCATAACTTTATCGCATTCATCAGAATAACTATTCCCAGATAGAAAGATACTTCGCAAAGCAGGAATAATGCCCCGCAACAATCGCCTGTATAACCCTGTATCTTCTTTTTCATCAAGGAAATAAGTATTACAAATATAATTAAAGGAAATATTACAGCCAACCAGTATCGGACATTTAGCAAAAAAACAACAGGCAATAAGCCGAAAAAAGCAGATACAAGGAACGGTTTTACAGAGATCTTATTATAGACTACTTTCGTTTTGCTTGTTTCGGCCGTGCGGGCATAAGTCAGAAACAGAGTAATAAGAGAGCCGATAAGTTTACACAAAGGGTCTGCCGATAAAATAACCAGACAGACGAACGGCAGAGGCAATGCGCACAATAAGTTGTATAGCAACAGAAAATAGATAATAAGTCCCAATACGCCATAAGTGCCTATGTGAGAATCCTTCATTATCTCTAGAGTATGATTCTTTGTATTTCCTCCTCCAAAACCATCGAAGAAATCAGCCAGCCCATCCTCATGCAATCCCCCTGTAACAAGCAAGCGAGAAACAATAGACAGAATTACAGCTATCGGCATAGGTAAAATCTGGACCGACATCCACAATACTCCGGCCATAACCGATGCTGTGAGCCATCCTGCTACAGGCCAATAATTAACAACCTGTTTATAGCATTCGGTCGGTACATTGAAGGCTTTTAGCCGCCAAAAAGGCAACCGCGTAAAAAATACAAATACTGCTGCTATCTCTTTCATGTTAGCCTAATCGAAATATTTAGTAACCTGTATTTTTTTGAAAGAATTCATTTCATTTATCATTCTCACGGCTGAATCTATAATCGGATAAGCGCACAACGCTCCTGTACCCTCGCCCAGCCTCAACCCCAGATTGAGAATAGGAGTTGCCCCCAGATATTCCAGTAACAGCCTATGCCCCGCTTCATCTCCCTTATGTCCGAATATGGCGTAGTGCAGTACATTTTTATCTAACCGCGACGCGGCCAGCATACAATTAGTCATGATGAAACCATCGACTAAAATAATCATCTTCAACTCGGCGGCCTTCAGCATTGCTCCCACAGCCATAACCATTTCATATCCACCAAAATAACGCATATAATCCTCTGTAGAACGATCTCCGTTATAATTTTCCTGAGCACGTTTCAGAACGTTATATTTATGCGAAAGGATATTTCCCGAATCGTCGCAGCCTGCACCAACACAGAGTTTAAGATCAATACCAGCCATGCACGACATCCACAGGGCGGAAGATGACGTATTGGTGATTCCCATTTCTCCGAAACTAATAACATTACACCCGTTGTCGTAACAGGCTTGCGTACATTCTGTACCGTACTTTATAGCCAGTTCCATTTCATCTTTGGACATGGCTGCTTCGTGCAGATAGTTGCGGGTAGACTTACGAATCTTTTTATTGATGATAGGATCATCCGAACCGAAGTCGTGGTTCACACCTGCATCGACAATCTGCAAATCGAAACCGTGCTGACGCGACAGAAAATTGATGCCTGCCCCTCCTGCCCAAAAATTCAGAATCATCTGACGGGTAACTTCCTGAGGTGATGGGCTAACACCCTCGGCAGCAATACCATGATCGCCAGCAAAAACAATGTGGTACGGATGTGACAGTTTGGGTTCGAGAGTTTGCTGCACCCACCCTATTTGCATTGCCAGATTTTCAAGCACACCCAGCGAACCTTTCGGTTTGGTCAGATTGTCAATTTTGTCCTGTAGAAAGGAACGAATTTCATCTTTTGGTTTTTCGATATTGAAATGTAACAACATATTGAGTTTTATTTATAAATTTTCCGTATGAATTAATCTGATTTTTCCGAATCATTTTATCCTGACAGGTATGCCCGACACCATCAGGTATACCTCATCGGCTTTGGATGCAATATACTGGTTGAGCCAGCCCTGAAGGTCGGCAAACTTCCGCTGAATCTCATTTTGTGATATTTCGCCCATGCCAATTTCATTGGTAACAAATATGAATTGTGAGTCCTGATTGGTAAAACGTTCAAATTCCTCTTTCAGGGCTTCGAGTGATTTCTCGACATCCGATTGTAAATCGAAAAAGAAATTGGTTGCCCACAGGGTTACACAATCTATTAGTACAACACGTCCGGCAAGTATATGCAGGCTCAGTTGCCTATCTTCTTCTATGTTTGTCCATTCATTTCCACGGCTAGCTTTATGCCGCCCTATGCGTATACGGTGTTCCTCATCCCACACACGTGAGGTAGCCAGATAGACAGGATTGGAAGAAAGCGACAACGCCAGTTTTTCGGCATAAGAACTTTTACCCGAACGTTGTCCACCAGTAATAAGCGTTATTTTTTTCATTTTCTGAAAAGGTGTTTAAATTCATGAGCATACAATCTCGACAAGCCTTTGCGGTTATCAATAGATTCGCCGACTACAATCATGGTTGTCAGCGTCAGGTTGTTTTCTTTCACTATCCGGACAAGGTCTTTGAGTTCACCTCTGTAGATTCGTTCATCTTTCCATGTCAGCTTATAACAAGCGGCGACAGATGTTTCGGGTGCATAGTGCATCAATAAATCTTTCTGAACATCATCAACAATACCTGCACTCAGAAAAATACACATTGTACTTTGCGACCGTGCCAACAGGTGCAGCTTTTCTTTTTCCGGCATTCGAGTACGTCCCTCACCACGGGTAAGAATAATGGTCTGTACTTTTTCGGGAATAGTGAACTGTGAGCGTAAAGCTGCCGCTGCCGCCTGAAAGGAAGATATACCCGGCGTAATATGATACGACATATTATGCTGATCGAAGAAAGCCATTTGTTCCTGTATGGCGCCATAGATACATGGATCGCCGGTATGCAGGCGTACTACAAGCAAACCTTTGTCATAAAATTCTTTCATCAGGGCAAACTGTTCTTCCAAATCCATAGATGCCGAACTGCAGACAGTAGCTCCCGGCTTTGCGTAATAGGTCAGTTCGATAGGAACAAGGCTTCCGGCATATAATATAAGGTCGGCTGATTCGAGAAAATAACGACCTTTTACCGACACAAGTTCCGGGTCGCCCGGGCCTGCTCCAACGATCTCGATATGACCTTGCCGGATAACATTATTGTTAATAGCAACAGCAAAAGTAAAGTCATTACCTTCCGATAGTTTTCCTTTTTGTTTTTCTATGATAAGAACACCTCCTTCTGCGCTTTTAATGGCGGTGGATTCCGAAACTCCTTGTACTGAAGTAACTTCCTGTACTTTCTCTGATGGATTAGCTATTTCTATATCTTTCAGATCTTCTGCTGTATAAATGTTTACAGGAATATTTCCGAAAGTTTTTTGTAAATCCTTCACAAGAGGTTCATCTTTTTTCAGATCAATGGTAGATACATCTTTTATTGATAAAGATGAGAGGCGATCCTCTATCAGCTTACCGGAAATATAGTCTGGGATACCTTCCGGTTTACAATCTTTACGACAACCGATTCCCAGATGCAAAACTTTAGGGCGGAAACAAACGGTTTGTATTTTATCAGAATAAATAAAAGGCGTAACAGCAATCAGTAGTTCGTATTTACTCTGGTCAATATCCTCGTATTGATAAAAAACATCGACATGTTCAGGTTTTGTCCGCTCCAGATAAGCTGTCCCTTTATCTTTAATCTCCAAAAACAAAGCTGTCTTTCTACAATTAACAAAGGCTGTAAGCGGATAATTGAAATTTTTGGCATTCGACTCCGTTTCCCAACCAAATTTTTTTCCCAGTGTATCCAATGCCCATAGCCCTGTATTGTCGCTTTGGGTAGTTATAATGGCTTCTCCTCCTATAATACGGGCAATACGTTCCGTCAGTTCGTTTGCACCGCCTACATGACCCGATAGTACCGATATTACATATTGACCTGTACTGTCAATATTGATAATGGCCGGATCGGTATGCTTATCTTTTACATAGGGCGCAATGGAACGGACGCAAATACCCATCGCTCCAATAAAAAGCAGAGCAGAGCAGCTATCGAAAATGCCTCTCAGACAATCGTCTATATTGCGTATTTGTATACAATCATCCTTTTTCGCTTTCGTATAAATAAGGGAACCTGATATTTCCTTTTTTATTGTACGGGCCAGATCGAGACTAATTTCAGAAATGGGTATAATGGCTAAATTTATCTTTTTCATATATTATTGTTTCCTTTCATCACATGGATTGTATTGAAATCATCAATTTTTATTTCTATATCTTGTTCTAATGTAAAGTCGTTTTCTTGTATAGCTTCTATAAATATCAGGCGGCTTTCGTCCGAAACTGCATTAAACACAAGAGACGCATTTGTATTCAAAACGGGCTTTATTTTGCTTACTATTTCCTTCATCTTTCCGCCATGCCCACCAATAAAAACTGCATCGGGACGAGATAAATCGCTTATATTCATATCCAGAAAATCTCCGGTATAGTATTCGATACCCGGTGTTCCAAATTTCTGCATATTGGTTTCTATCAGTTTAATACCTTCTGCCCGCTTTTCGAAAGCAAAGATATGAAGATGAGGAAACTGCATCTTAGCCTCCACAGACACCGACCCTGTACAAAAACCAATATCCCAGAATGTGGATTTGCCGCGCAAATCCAACAGGCTCAACGAGAGTAGACGCACCGGCATCTTTGTTATCATTTTTACCCTCCCATCCAATAGATTGAATTCGCTTTCGGATATACCAAACGGACGTGGACGTGTATTTGTTTTCTGCAAGATAATATTGTTCGGAAAAGAAAAAGGCCGGTTCTCTATATCTTTCAGATTATATGTGCTATATTTTTCCTGTTCTCTGTTGCCTAATAATTCGCCAACCGACATCACATAATTATTATATCCATATCTTAGCATTCGTTGGGCGATAGACTGCGGAGTATGTTCTTTATTATCGGTCAGCACACCGATTTTATCATATCCCATAATCAGCGCTTCATCGAATTTATGCCATGGACGTCCGGTAAGCGAAACGATATGCATATCCTGATAAGGCAGAAGCAGACGGTGAGCCAACAATTGCAATGAGTTGAAATAAGGATACAAAAACACCTCTGCCGCCGGCATCATACGCTGAATAGTATTTGCAAAACCGAAAAACAAGGGATCACCGGATGCAAACACAACAACTTCTTCATATGCTCCGTATTGCCCGAAGACATCAGTTAAAGGAACTTTTATATCAATCCAGCAATAGTAGTCAGGTAGAAACCGTTTCACTATTTCGTGATGCCTTGCCCCTCCCGAGAAAACAGAATGAGAATTTATCAGATCTGTTATTTCAGGGGTGAAATATTGCTCCTGATTATCGTCTATGCCTATTACAAAAAACTTCATAGCAGCTTCTATCTTATTATAAAACAAACAACTGACCAAACAAAGATAAGCAATATCAGCATCAGCATTTCACTCTTCATATTGATGCCAATGGCCATTCGCATATCAGAGGTCATTATCTGCCTGTCATTATTTCCAATATAAGGTTTATTGACAACATTGCCGAAGTATATGTTTGGCCCACCGAAGCGACAATTCAATATACCCGCCAAAGCCGATTCGGGGTATCCCGAATTAGGACTGGCATGCTGTCGTCCATATTTTTTGACGAAAGAAAATATCGTCAGATCTCCTTTACTCAATATCATAAGGGTAGCCGTCAGGCGTGCCGGAATATAATTGGCTGCATCGTCTATTCGGGCAGCCCAGCACCCAAACTGCCTATAACGTTCCGATTTGTAACCAATCATCGAATCGAAGGTATTTATCATCTTATATGCCATCATTCCCGCAGCACCCAGCAGCATATACCAAAACAAGGGTGCGATAACACCATCACTCAAATTCTCCGAAAGAGTTTCTAACGCAGCAGTACGGATTTGTTGCGGCGATAATCCGGAAGTATCGCGCCCGACAATACGTGCAACTTGCTTGCGTCCGTCCTCGACCGAACGGTCAACAGCAAGAAATACATCTTTCACCTCATCGGCCAGTGTTTTTCCGGCAAGACAATAAAATACTATAACAGAGTTAAAAACAATAGCCAACCAGAAGTTTACACGATAAAGGAAGTACACAGCCACACCTGTAATAACGAATGTAAGGAGAATAAGAAACAGTGAAAAAAAGCCACCTTTAAACATACGACTGTTTCCTTTATTAAGTTTTTCCTCGCCCCACGCAATGATTTTTCCGAAAAGGACAACCGGATGCGGCAACCATATGGGATCACCCAAAATGCGGTCGAGCAGCCACCCGATAAGTACAGGCAAAACGATGAACAATGCTATATCCATTCTTTTATAGCTTTTATCAGGTTATTATTCTCATCAAACGACTGTGTTGCCACGCGAAAATAATGTTCGTCCAATCCTCTGAAATTGGCGGCATCGCGTATCAATATTCCATGATTATCTATCAGATATGATTTTAAGTCTTTTGCCGTTCGCCCCGCCAGTTTACATAAAAAAAAATTAGTATCTTCTCTATATACATTCAACCCTTTTATTTTATCCAATTCATAGGCAAAACGATTTGTTTCATCCAGATATGATTGAATATTTAAAGGAAAATCATTTTGTAATAAATATTTTCCCGCTTCTATCGCCAATTGATTGACAGACCAAGGCATACAATATTTCCGCACCTTATCTATAACAGATTCGCAACCCGTAATGTATCCTAAGCGTAGCCCGGGAATAACATAACGCTTTGTCATCGAGTGAAGAAGTATCACATTAGGATATGCGGTAGCTTCGTCCATTTGCAATGTTTCCATCAATGTGAAAAACCCATACGACTGATCGATAACAAATATTATCCGGGGAAACCTCTTTATGATGTCTAGAAGCAAAAGCTTATCTGTGGTTTTCCCTGTAGGGTTGTTAGGATTGCAAAGCCAGACCAAATCTGAATTTCCGTCAAAATCGGATAATAGATTCAAGAACCGCAATTTGTGTTCATTGACCTTGCAGGCATCCTCGTATTCGCTGAAAGTAGGAATGACTATCGATGAATTTTTACCTCTGAAAGCCTGCGCTATGAGGTAAATTGCTTCGGTTGCGCCATTCGTTAAACAAATATTTTCCGATGAGATATTATTCTTTTTGCTGATAAGGGATGCCAGCGATGCAGCATCGGGCTCAGGGTAACTATGTATAGAGGAAATGTGTTCACGCAAATGCGTGTCAAGTTCGGACACATCAAATCCATTGTAAATATTTGAGCTAAAATTACTCACAATCGTTTTCCCATATATATCGTCACCATGCCCGTTAATCATACACTATCTGTCGTCATTATTTTATAAACCAAATCCATATCCACGTACTTGCGTACATGGTCAGCCAATTTATCATATTGTTCTTCCTTGAATTGCTTATAATCAAAAACCGTTTTGTTTAACTTTCCGGCATAAGGTTCAAGAATATAATCTATTACTGCCTTATTGTCCAATATGCCATGAACATAAGTTCCGAAACACTTATTATCGACAAAATAGCCGTCCATTGTTCCGTCCTTAAGCCTGTTTACAGGCGAGCCTTTCTCTTTTTCGTCAGGCAAAGTCGTTCCCATATGTATTTCATATCCGCTACATACAGAATCATCGTCAAGAAAAGAAAACTGAACCTGACGCGTTACCTTTTCCCCTCCTATCGTTGTAGATACAGGCAATAAACCTAATCCCGGCAAGCGGTCTATATCACCTTCGATATGCAAAGGATCACAAACCTCCAATCCCATCATCTGATACCCCCCACAGATGCCGACAACTGTAGCCCCATCTTTATGCGCCTGAACAATACTTTGTGCAACACCGTTTTTCCGTAATTCGTATAAATCGGAAATAGTATTTTTACTTCCAGGTATGAGAATGATATCGGCTTTCTTTATTTCATCGGTATTATTTGTATAGAAGAGATGCACACGAGGGTCACGCTCCAAAGCATTGAAGTCGGTAAAGTTGGACAAATGTCTGAGCAAAACTACCGCTATATTTATTTTACCTTGCGAGGCCTGAAGGTTTTTCGTTTGCAACATCACCGAATCTTCCTCTTCTATATAAATATCTTTATAGTAAGGCACTACTCCGATAACCGGAACACCGCACAAACCTTCGAGCATTTTTATACCCGATTCGAACAGACGTATATCTCCCCTGAATTTATTGATAAGAATGCCTTTTATATATTTTCTTTCTTCTTCGGATAGCAGCATCACCGAACCATAGACCGAAGCAAACACTCCACCCCTATCAATATCGGCTACCAAAATCACATTTGCTCCGGCATGAATTGCCATCGGCATATTTACCAGATCGGTATCGCGCAAATTTATTTCCGATATACTTCCCGCACCTTCCATCACAATAGGATTGTAACAGGTAGCCAGCCGGTCGAAAGCATCGTTTACAGCATCGCAAAATTTACGTCTTCCATCTGTTTTGAAGTATTGGTAAGCGTCCTGATTGCCATAAGGCCGTCCGTTGAGTACCACCTGACAGACTTTGTCGGAAGATGGTTTCAACAATATGGGGTTCATATCGGTATGGCATTCTATGCCGGCCGCCTCGGCCTGTACGGCCTGTGCACGTCCAATTTCAAGACCTTCGGGTGTAGCATACGAGTTTAGAGCCATATTTTGTGCTTTGAAGGGTGCCGGATGGTAACCATCTTGTCTGAATATGCGACAAAATGCAGTGGCTATAATACTTTTGCCTACATCGCTGCCCGTTCCGGCAAACATAATCGGACGCAAACCTTTATCAGACATCTCTTCCGGGTTTTAGCTGTTCGGCATCATCAAAAGTCAATATAGAGTTTATGAGTGTAGCAGCCAAATTGCTGCCTCCCTTTCGTCCGTCTACTATCAACTTCGGTATATTTTTAAACGGCTTAACCATATGTTTCGATTCACATACGTTGACAAATCCTACAGGTGCCGCAACTATTCCCGCCGGATGGGCTTTGCCTTTACGAGTCAGTTCACATAATTCGATTAATGCAGTCGGTGCATTTCCGAAAGCAAATAGTGCATCGGGATGCTCCTCCACAGCCAGGCGAATACCTGCTTGTGTACGTGTTATGCCTTTTTCTTTAGCCATTTCAGCGACACGCGGGTCATGCAAATAACATTTGGCTTCTATACCTAATCGTTCCAATGCACCTTTACGGATACCTGATGTCACCATTGTCACATCTGAGATGATATGCTTAATTTTACCTTCGGCACATTGCCGATATAGTTTTTCTACCGCACCCTCATCTACATAAAGGATACTCTCCATGTCGAAATCAGCAGTAGTATGAATAGCATGTAGTAACGCCCATTTTTTATCCAAAGGAATATTACGGTTTTTAAGTTCACTGTCGATAGTCCTAAAGCTGCGGATCATTATATCCTGTCCAAGATTTTTCGCACCGCAGCCGACATCCTCCTTGTAATATCCGCGAGGAGTAATAAATTTGTCTTCAACAGAAATATAAGACTGCGAATTACCTATTATCACAATGGTAAACATATCCACTTCTTCAGGATCGAACTGAGCGAGAGTAGTTACTTTAATATCCTGCTCTTCGCGTCCGGCCTGCCGTACATACCCCACAGGAGTATCAGGTGAACGGCTTTGCAAAAATATCTCCTGCAAACGATACAGTTGCCAGTATCGTCCGTTACTTTTGGGATTGTAAACAGCTGTAACAAAATCGGCCGATGAGGCAGCAGATATCCGTCTTTCTATTTTATCCCAAGGTGTCATCAGGTCGGAAAGGGAAATCACACAAAAATCGTGACCGACAGGACAGCCCAGCAACGCCGCAGCTTTCTGGAAAGCACTGATTCCGGGCAATACTTCCAACTCCACATTGCTATTCCGTTCTGCTTTCATTTCGTAAACAAGCGGTGCCATACCGTATATTCCGGCATCCCCGGAACTGATGACACAAACGATTTTGCCCTGTTCGGCGTATTCGAAAGCCTGTAAAGCCCGCTCGCGTTCTTTCTTCATTCCGCTATCTATACAGAGAGTATCTGCCTTGATTATATCTTCAACAAAGCGGAAATAATATTTATAACCCACTATAATATCTGATAACTTTACGGCTTCAAACACTGCCGGAGTTATATCCTCTTTCGAACCGGGGCCGATACCTGCAACTATGATTTTTCCTAATGACATATCTTATATAATATAATTACAAAGTTACCTTTTTATTTTTCTTGAATTTTCTTTTAATGTATCTGACTCCTAAGTATAGACCTGTAAATGAAACCAATGTCCCTCCTATCATGGTAGTCCACATTACTATATTCCACAACACAGGCCTGTCGACCAAGCCCTTTATACTATATGCATGCAAAGCCCGGTATGTCCATTTCGAAACTCTCGAACTATTATTATAATACCGCACAGAACCTGTCTGTGGATTGACATACGACACGCTTCCATCGGCATCATTCACCTCAACTTTGTAAACAGGCAACGGAGACTCCATTTTTCGGGAAAGGTAATAATTATCAAAGTCAGTAAGTAATGAGACTTTAACTTCCTGTCCGTGTATTTTCTCAAAACGCCTTCTTACATCCTGTTCAGTCAGGTTAAGAATACTTATATTTTCCGACGAAGCATTCAAAACCACAACGCCTATATCTGTTGTAACTTTATACAAAGGGATGTCGCCGAACGAGTCCCAGTCTATACTTTTAACTGATTCCCGATAGTTTTTCAGTATTTCGTTACAGTCATATTTATACCGGTCGAGGCTGACAGAGCCATTCGACATCACTTTCCGCATCAATCCCCTATCATGTGTTTTTACCATCCAGTCGGGAATGCCGACTAATGACATCATGCCACTGAATGTAAAGGTAAATACAAATATTCCGAAAAAGAAACCCAGAATATGGTGCCATTTGTAGAAAGTTTTTTTATATGGGCTTCTCAGTTTTTTTTTGCTTTTATACTGAGTAATATATGCACGTATACCGAGTATTATACCCGATATGCAGACAATAAGCCCGATGACACACAGCACGACAATCGTGTTGCTCCACAAATCGGTATTCTGTCGCAGCGATGTAAAATATATCCAGTGGGGAATTGGTCCCAGCCATGCCCAGAAACGGCTGTCCTTATCCGTAAACTGTAATGCCTCTCCCGACTTTGACGACACATATAGTTCATGTTTATCCTTATCAGCAAAGTAGAATTTATAGATGGGCATATCTTTCTTCAGTTGTCCGAATGGTATCCACTGATCGAGTTGAGTTAGTGTATCTACTTTTTCGATAGAAGCATCACACCACAGCCCTGCATATTCAGTTAGCCGGTCAAATGATTTAGCTCCCGACTCCGAAGTAAATTCTGGCATGTAATATGTACTATCTTCAGTGATTATCTGATAGACAGGCTGCATATCAATAACTTTCAGGTTCAGCTTCGTCGTTTTCAGACCCGATATGACATTCAGTATACTGTCGTTCCCTGATATGCTATCGGGTAATGCCTGCATAATCCTGTAACGGTCAGATGGCTTAACCCTCGGGAATGTGTGATATATCATTACAAACCCGGATAGAAACCACATCAAAAACAGTATGCTGAGGATAGTTCCCAGCATTCTGTGAATTGTATAGCAAATACGTTTGAACATATTATTTTAGAGCTTATATGAAACCGACACCAGATAATTACGGGGCATACTCGGCACAAGTTGTCGACCTAACGACTGATTGACATATTTTTCATTGAATAGGTTATTTACATTTCCGGTTAATGTAATCCCGCTGCCAAACGAATAACTTAATCCCAGATCTGTGATCCAGTATGCCGGATAAAACATGTCTTTTGACAAGCTCTTATATACGTTATCGGTGTATGAAGTCGTAAAATGTACTCCTGCATTCTTGAAAATACCTTTAGTCGCTCTGTAGCTTCCTGCAAAGAATAAAGTATTTTTAGGTACCATTGCCAGACGCATCCCATCGTAAAGATTGGTATTAGGGTCAAGCATACCATTATCTTTCAGCCGCTGGATAACAGCATCGGAATAAGTAATAGTAGCGTCGGTATAACTATATCCAGCCATAAATTCGATGCCTGCAAGAGGAGTGAAGGTTACCTCCAAATCAAATCCTTTCGAATCGGTACGGCCAATCATCGCACTTACAGTCTTTTCTTTACCGTCTTGAGGATCGGTGTATCCTGAATTAAGCGATTTCTTTTCATTGTTGCGTCTGATGAAGAAAACACTGGCTGTAGCCTGAAGCAGGTTTTTATAAGTATAGCGCGTACCTATTTCAGCCTGGAACCCTTTCAGTGGCTCATAAATTTGCTTACCGGGAGTAGGCTCGAAACGATTTCCGTCTGCATCGAGATATACAGTTGTTTCACTAAAGAAAGTCCGGTCTGGGAAGAAGAATGAAGCCATTGAGCCGTATACAGATAGTTCTTCAACCGGCATGTAAACCAGCCCTGCACGATATGTAAAAGCGGAAGTATTGGTTACACTATAATAATCCCGATCATCAGTATCAAATTCTCTTTTACCATTATAAGTAGGTAAGGCATCCGGCTTACCTTTTTCATTCAATTTATAAGCACGCATATATTTATAGAAATCGTATCGTCCGGCAAGCATAACTTTAAGTTTCTCACTAACTTCAATCAAATCCTGAAAATAAATACCATGTGTGTAATCTCGTGTAACAATAGCCTTGCTGAACTTAGTCTCCATATATCCCATACTATGAGGATCGTTGACAGCAACATGCGAATATAATCCGGGACCATACACATCATATTCGCTATTCAGTGGATCATTTTTGGGAGCATTGTTATAGCCATTAAATGAAGTACGAAACATTTGAGAGAAAGCATAACCTCCTAAATAGTTATGTTTTATATTTCCTGTAGTAAAAATACCGGACAATTCCAATTGATCGCGAAGCATATTGGCAATATGAGAAAACCGAAGCGGTGATGAAAGATAAACACTGTCGAGACATATGTATTGCTTTTTGCTACCCGACATGTAATAATGTTTATAAATAGGATCTGAACTTTCGAGATAACTCAAAGTCTCTGTTCCAAAATAATTTATATCATCATAATTGAATGAAAAGTAGTTCCTAAGCTTCATATTCTTATTGAACTCTTTGTCATAACGCAACGATATATTCCATCCGTCATTTTTAAAGAAGTCAGACTCACTATTGTATCTGGCTTTTCTGTTTAGTCCCGGTTGCTGCTGCTCTTTAGCCAGGTAAACACTTCCATCTGCATTGTAAACCTCGCTCTTCATATTAGGAGGTAAACCTATTTCAGTTCCATAGAAATCGCGCTTAAATCCACCTCGTAAATTTAGACTGCTTGTTTTATCTATTTGCGTACCAAGAGCAAAATAACCGGAGAATCGTTTATTGCCATTATCGCGCCATCCATCCTGATCAGCGTAAAAAATATTTGCCCTATAATTAACCGGTCCTGCAAGCTTACCTCCAAAATCCATTAACGCTTGTTTATTTTCCCAATTTCCGTATGATATACGTGCATTGACTACTGGTTTTGCCGTAGGGGTTTTGCGAACAATGTTGATCATACCACCTACAACAGAGTGCCCATACAAAACAGATGCCGGTCCTTTTAACAATTCGATGGATTCGATATCACTCAGGTCGGAAAAAGGGAACGAGTTTATAGTTGTACGTTCGTCGCGTACCCCGTCTACCATGATGGGTGCACTGCTGAAGCCTCTGACCGTAAGCGTCTGGAACGCTCCATAGCTTGTGTTCATCTGTGCTCCCGGCAGAAATTTCATTGCATCTTGCAGATTGGTAATCCCTCTCATTTCGAGGGTGTTAGACGAAACGGTACTGACTGTAATAGGTAAATAGGTGATCGGAACATTCAGATCGAGCATTTTTACCGGCTTAATCCCTCTTGCTGTAATTTCAACTTCCTTTATTTGGTGTATTGTATCGGTTATACTCTTGTTTTGTGCATTTACAGATAGTGCTGTAAGAATAAAAAGGCTTAAGGTAATATATATATTTTTCATTGCTTGTTCTTTTTAGATTAATGATTGTATTCTTCTTTTTCTCCGGTTTCCTGATATTTGGCTTTTTTATCCATGATATCCAGTTTACGGTGTTTTGTTATAAATTTTAGATGAGAGATAAAAATGTCCTGTATTCCGCTGTTTTGTCCGAGTCCTTCCATTTTTACATACACAGAGTATCCTTCTTTTTCTAAATTTTCTTTCCAGTCTCCGGCAATGTCATTCTTCGCATGTTCTCCGGCTACAAACATGAATGGAATTATTACTACTTTTTTTAGCCCCGATTGTTTCAATTGTACTAACATATCGCCATATTCGGGATACCCTTCTATAGTTCCTACAAAGAAGTTTTTATGCTCTTTTATCTTTAACATATAATCCAGCATTGCATATTGAGCTGTTGTTGCATCGTATGTTCCATGTCCTACTAATATATAAGCTGTTTGTTTATCCGTATCCTTCGTTATGACGTTAATAGCTGCTTCGTAGTCATGCGGATCGTAAAGCAATGGATTACCGATTCTTATATCTTTAAACAGATTTTTTATTTCCGATACATTCCTATTGAGAGATTCCATTTCTACTCCATCAATAATAGTCGATGGCTGTATCAGAATGTGGGTATATCCTTCTGCATGAAGCTTCTTTAAGGCTTCGAAAGGATTTTTCTTCACAATACCCTTGTCTCCTAAAAGTTTAACCACAATGCGAGATGTATAAGCTTCGCGTAATTCAATGTCAGGGAATTGTTGTTTTACTTTGTTGTTTAATACTTCGATTGTTAATTCACGGGTATCGGCGTGAGTAGTTCCGAAATGTACCATTAAGATAGCAGCTTTATCTCCATCTTGCATCGATTTGAAAAAATCCGAATGCTCATAGTTATTTCCACCATGGGCAAATGCTCCCAATGTGGTAAACATTACAATAAAGAGTGTAATAATAGTTTTCATTGTGAGGTATTTATTTAGAAAATTTTATTGACATGCTGATATATACAACACGTCCGGGTGAAAGGGTTGCATAATTAACTCCATAAGGGCGGTCATCCACAAAATTGAAGATATTTTCGACTCCAAATCCAGGTTCAAGAACCAAACCGTTGATACTGTTGAACCGATGGCGTGTCGATAAATTCCACAAATTTATATTTCTTCCATCCTCAGCCACATAATATCTTTTACTTTGTAAACGACCGTTGAAATTTACATTCGAATCGAAAATCCACCATTTTTTGTTCCAATTGGCATTTACTGTTCCTGTATGCCTACTTATTTTTTCCAATTGTTTATGGGTATCATAATCTTTAGAATCAACATAACTGTATCCTAACGCCAAAGACAAACCATAGCCAAAATATGAATTCAGGTTTATATCCAGTCCCTTTATCTTTACTTTCGAAGCATTGGTATACTGCTTAACATTATCAAATTTACCTTCATACTCTATTGGGAACGGATTCACGTCAACCAGTTTAATAAGGTTTCTCACATCATTGATATACCCACTTACCGACAAATTCAAAAAGCTATTAAAGTATTCGGCATTCAATGAATAGTAATTAGATGATTCAGGATCGAGATTCCTGTTTGCCAACGCTATAGTCGTTTTTCCGTTCGATGCTTTAGATTCGGTGTTGCTGAACAAATACTTTAGATCGGGGGCTCTGTAACCGGATGAATACGATGTTCGGAAATTGAAATGATTCAAAGAATACATCGCTGCCATTTTGGGAGTCAGCCTGTTTTTGAAAGTCTCGTTATAAACATATCTTATGCCGGGAACAAGCTGTAATTTCTTATTCAGGAGACGTATTTCATCTTGTGCATAAAAAGAAAGTGTATATACATTGCGTGAGCCATCAGCAATGTCACTCTTACTATCGAGATAATTGACCTGATATTGCGATCCCAAAGTAACGCGATTGTAATTTCCGGCATTGAACGAGCCTTTCAGATTTACATCGTAATATTTCTGGCGACGTTCTAATGTCTCATCGCCTACCTTATATGTTTTACTATCCGCAGTATAAACTTTAAGGTAGTCAAAATTATCTGTGTACATGTCCAGATTGATTACGGCCTTATTCTTAAGCATATATTTAGCACCTGTACCTATTGAATAATCTTCATATTTCAGACTGTAACCATAGTCAGAACTACGCTTAAGTTTCCTATCGAAAAGGCTTCCTTCGACATACATACTCAATGATTTATTTGCATCCACGATAAATTTCTGTGTCAAAACATCTGAATAGTAAGGATTGACAGGTTGCTTATAGGTATCGATTAATTGTCCATTTTTATTTATTTCCTTCGGGTTGAGCTGCCATCCGTGTGCCTGATTGCGTTGATAAGATGTGGAAGAACTAAGCCATTCACCGTTTATATCTATATTCAGCGACTGCGTGAATTGTCCCCATTCAGCATAACGGGTATTTGAACTTACATAAATCTGATCTTTAGGTTTATCGGTAATGATATTGATTACTCCTCCAATGGCTTCCGACCCATAAAGAGACGAGGCTGATCCTTTCAATATCTCAATACGCTTAATATTTTGCATATTAATGCGTGATAAATCGATGTTACCTGAAACATCTCCGGCCAGTCTTTTCCCATTGACCAGAATCAATACATATTTATTACTCAACCCATTGAGCTGCAAATTGGAACCCATCGCATTCGGCGTAAAAGACAAAGAAGGGGTAAGAGCCATCATCATATTTTCGAACGAAGGGAAACTTACATTCTGTAATTCTTTCTGTGAAATAATATCAACTGCAATGGGCGAGTTCTTTAGCTTGTTGTGAGTTCCGGTTCCGGTTACAACTACTTCATTCAATTTAAACGGAGAATCTTTTAATACTAGCTGTATATCCGTACCGGAACTTTCTACCTGCAAACGGACACCTTCATAATTTAAGGAGCTTGCACGTAAAATATACTTTCCACCCGGGATATTGCTAAGGGAAAAATGGCCGTTGGCATCGGTAGACGTACCGATGTTAGTATACTCAAGCCACACATTGGCTTCGGATACAGGCTTTCCGGACTCAGTAACAACCCTGCCACTAAGCGACATTTGTGCAAACATTATGTTTGCAATACAGCACAAAAATGCTGTCGAGAATAATTTACGAGACATCTGATTATTGTTTGTAATCAATAATTATACTCCTGACCCCGGGAGCATGTATTACTTTTTTGTCCGGCAGGTTTCCTGACTTACTCTATCTTTGAACACCCTTCCCAATATTCAGTTAACAGTGAGCAGTTAACAGTCAACAAAAACGTAGACTGATAGCTGATGACCGGTTACCGTCAATCAGTGGTATTTGGTATTGTTCAAAGACTTTTCAGCAACATTGTTAACTGATGACTGTTAACTGTTAACTGAGAAGAGTTTACAGTAGCGGGCACTGTTCCGGACTCTAACCGGATTCCCTTTTTATGCAAAAAACGAATGTTTATTTGCATCACCAAAACTGGCGACAAAAGTAATTCTTTTTATTCAGACGATAGAATTAATTGTAAATAAAATTTAAATTTTGTCAGGTTAAAAGGCTTTTTATATTTTTGCTCCTATAAAATTCTATAGGCATGTCCATACAATCCAGATTTCTTATAGGCGCGGCAAACTCAGGTTCGGGAAAAACAACCTTGACTATAGGTTTATTAAAGGCTCTTGCTAACAGAGGCTTTAATATACAACCCTTTAAATGCGGGCCTGATTATATCGACACGAAGTTTCATGAGGCAGCGGCATCTAATCCGTCCGTAAATCTAGATTTATTCCTGTCATCAACAGAGCATGTAAGATATCTGTATAACAAGTATGCTTCAGGTAAGGACATTTGTATAATCGAAGGTGTCATGGGCTTATATGATGGCTATAAAAAAATGCAGGGAAGCAGTGCTGAAATTGCAGAATTGCTCGATATACCTGTTATTTTGGTTGTCAATGCGAAATCCATGGCCTATTCGGCTGCCGCTTTGATTTACGGATTTAAAGAATTTTATCCGGGAATTAATGTTGCCGGGGTTATTTTCAATTTCGTCGGGTCGGAAAGTCATTACAGTTTCCTGGAAGATGCCTGTAAAGATGCAGGAGTAGAACCATTAGGGTATTTGCCTAAAGATCGAGAGATAGAAACTCCCTCTCGCCATTTAGGGTTGAGCCTCGATGGGCAAAGCCATTTTGATAATCTGGCAAATAAAATAGCCGGATTAATAGAAAAAACAGTAGATATAGACCGACTTCTCAAAATTACATCTCAGGAAATAAATTTACATTCACATCGCCAGACAGAACAGGTTATTCAAAACCTCAATATAACTGTGGCTCAGGATGCTGCGTTCAATTTTGTGTATCACGAGAACATAGAATATCTGAAACGATTGGGTAATGTTTCTTTTTTTAGTCCATTAAAAGATAAAATCCTTCCTGCTACCGATTTATTATACCTCCCGGGTGGTTACCCCGAGCTATATGTGGATGAATTGAGTAATAATAAGCCAATGAAAGAATGTATCCGCGCATATATAGAGAATGGAGGCAAGGCTCTTGCCGAATGCGGAGGAATGATGTACCTATCTGATTCGATAACAGATACAGAAGGTAAGATATATCCGATGACAGGTATATTAGGACAAAAGGCAACAATGCAGAATATGAAACTAAAATTGGGTTATCGGCAATTCCGATATAACAATGTAGATATAAAAGGGCATGAATTCCATTATTCATCTATAGAAAAAGACGATAAGGATTTGCAGGTTGATATAGAGATCCAAAACGCAAAAGGGCAACCGACCGGAACGAAATTATTCAGATATAAAAATCTGATCGCAGGATATACCCATGTTTATTGGAGCGAAATGGATAATTTATTGGATTTATTTAAATGATATGATATGAAAATATATACCCGATCGGGAGATAAAGGAAAAACAGGAATACACGGTGGGCAAAGGGTAGATAAAGATGATATCCGCATCGAAGCCAATGGGTGCCTGGATGAACTGAATAGTATGCTGGGTGTTATACGCGCATACCTTCCTGAAAATCATAATTTTGACGACATATTATTTTCTATTCAGACGGAGATAATGGTTGTTATGTCTCATGTAGCGACCCCTTCTGATATCCGGCAGAAAAACCCAAACAAGCTGAATGAAGAGATAGTTGCATTTTGTGAGCAGTTGATAGATCAATATAGTGAAAAACTCGAAGACAGTCGTTTTTTTGTCTTACCGGGAGGTAACCTTGTTTCATCGCATCTGCAATTGGCACGAACTATTGCCCGCAGAAGTGAACGCCGGTTGTGGACTTTAAATCGGAAGGATGAAGTCCCTGTAACGATTATGCAATTCATAAACAGGTTATCTGATCTTTTGTTTGTAATGGCCCGTTATGAGATGCAATCGCAAGGAAATATAGAAGATAAATGGCAACATTTCCTGTATAAGAAGAAACATAATAATAGAAATAAAGAGTGACTTTTATAGCCACTCTTTACCTTGATATATCCGATTTCCGCTTTATTTGTCACCATTCCATGATGAAGCTTCTTTTACAGCTTCTTTCATATGGTTAAGCCAGATTTGACGTATCGCTGTATGATCAGCTAATCCAACTACATTAAAATCCTTCTCATCTGTAATAGTGCCTTTAGTATTGATTTTGAATCCCATTTTTTGTATCTTCAACTTCCAGCTGAATTCTGCATTATGGTCATTTTCTTCAGGATCTACATTTGCCATCGTTTGTCCGTCTTCCAAATCTCCAAGCATATCATTTTGAGCGTGATCCCCTGCTATAGACATCAGTGGTGCAAGGTTAACAGTTATATCTTTGGATGCTTTATTTTTTCTCTCAGCGAATGCTTTTAATTCTTCACGTATATGCGAAAACATTTTTTCGCCCCAATCCACTGTTCCTACGAAGATGTTCTTTTCGCCACTCAACCCTTGTAAAGTTGCTTCGAGTTCATTATATCTTCCATTGGCATGTGTATATTCCGTGTCTGGATTACCATGTCCCATCAAAGCAACCACTTCTCCGGCATCCAGACGCTCTTTATAATACTTATAAAGTATTTCTGCTACTTCTTTCACATCTTCATCTGTTTCCAGAAGGCAAGCGCCTTTAGCCACTATAATATCAGGGTTCGGAATCATGAAATTTTTCTTTACATCCGTATTCATCAGGCTGAGGTATTCTTCTCCGGGAATAATATGCAATGATTGTACATATACTTTCTTGTATCCTGCACTAGCAATGGCTGGCAGCCACTGGTCAGGATATGCGTATGCTTTGCCGAGTTTATTATATACGCTCGAAATAATTTGTCTGGACGTAAAAGACATATAAATGTCGGTATTAGGATAAGCCTCCTTATAGTCAGCAATTATTTTGTCATAGGTAGCCTGAGGCTGTGAATAAGAACTACCAAAAGAACAAAGTAGTAATGCCGTCTCATTTTTTTTCTCAATTTTTACAGGATTACGGTCATCTTTCTTGCCGTCATCATCATTCGAACATGCTGTAAAAATGCCTGAAGATAAAATCAGGGCTACAGCAAAGAGATTCAATAATAATTTTTTCATAATTAAAATAATTTGGTTATTTATCACTATTTTGAAATTTAATTGTTACTGACGCATAATAGTTACGTCCGGGTGAGGTTGTTCCTCTGTTATGGCCGAGTGGAGTGCGGTCTATATAGTTGAATATATTATCCACACCTATATTCATATCCAATTTTACCTTCTTCTTATTAAGTAAAGTATGTGATGTATTTAACCTCCAAAGTTGATAACCTTTAGCATTTCCATCGGAAGTATAATATCTTTCAGACTGGTATCTGCCATTCAGATTGAGCCCCAACTTATATTTTTTCCATGAGTGCGCCCACGAAACTTTTACTGATGCATTATGTCGTGATGTACCATTTATATATACATATTGCATGTAATCCAGAGCTTCCTCATCATCACTCCGCTGTGCTTTAGCATCCAGATAGCTGTATCCGCCTGCCAACCCAATGGCATAAGGCAATTGCGCTTCAATTGTCACATCCACCCCATAGGTACGGGCTTTGGCAAGATTCACATATTTCATTGTTTCCTCCACCAGCAATAATTTATCTTCATATGAGGTTTCGGTATGTTGAAGCGAGATCATATCATGTATACGATTATGGTAAGCAGTGACACTCATTTTAAATTTAGGGATGATGTATTCAAGATTAGCAGCATAATAGTTTGATTTCTGTGCCTTTAGATCGGTATTACCGTAATAAGCTTTGAATTTGCTCATCAATGTGGCATAATAATGGTAATAGAGTTCCTTTATAGTCGGAGATTTATATCCATTGGAATAATTCATGCGCAAGTTGAACTTATCCAATTTATACATGGCTGATATTTTGGGAGAAAGAGAATATCCAAATTCTTTATGAGTCACTAACCTTGCCCCCACAGTTATATTCAACCTATCATTTGGATTCCATTCGTCCTGAACATATCTCGAAAAAGAATAAGTCGAGGCTTTATCCCCTTCGAGACGGTAAGGAGAAACAAGCTTCTCATAGATATCCTCCATTCCGACATTTAATGTATTTTTACTTCCCAGATAAAAGACCCCCTTTAAGTTAACCATCCATCTTCTTTGCGACGTTTGCAGGATGCGATCGCCCGGATAATAAACGATACGTTCTCCGTTTTCATCAAAATAATCTGTATATTCCCGTCCGGTATAGTCATAGAAATAATCATACCTGTCGAAAGACACATCCATTGAGATAAAATTTTTATTTGGCAGATTATATTTGGCACCTGTACCATATGTCTGATCCCGGTAATAAAAACCATTAGCTCTCCAAAGAGGTTCCCCCATAGGACGGTATGTCCATTTTTCATAAAAAGCGACATCCGCATTCAATTCCAGTTGCTTATTTACTTTATATGTGAACTTCTCAGAAATAATATAATTGGTGGAACGGTTAATTGTCTTTGTTACGCTATTTTCAGTCAGCTTCTTTCGATGCCACTCCTGAGTTGTATTCTGCCAGCCGTCCGTATGTTTTAAAGCAAATGAGGTTGTAGAACTTAATTTGCCATGATTCCAGCTAATATTATTGCTTTGATTTATATCACCATATTCACCTATTCTTGATGTATTAGAGATTGATATTTTATCTTTCTCTTTTTTTGATATAAAATTTATAACTCCACCGATCGCGTCAGAACCATAAAGTGACGAAACAGCTCCTTTTACAATCTCTATCCGTTCAATATTATCCATATTTATCCGGTTCAGATCATTTTGCCCTCCTACGTCTCCGTTTATCTTTCTACCATCAAGGAGAATAAGTACATAGTCGTTTTTCAGTCCATTGAGCTGAAGATTGCTACCCATATCATTCTGACTGAATGTGAGTGAAGATGACAAACCCTCCAAAACGTCTTCAAGACTACGGCCGGAGTATTCCCTTAATGCTTTTCCACTGATGACCTCGGTTTGTACCGGGGCATCTTTCAGATAATGTTCGGTTCCAGTTGCGGTCACCACAACCTCGTTGAGTGATACAGATTTTATCTCCTGCTTTGTTGTATTTATCTCCTGCGCATTTGTCATCTGATAGCAAAAAAGGATTGCTATCAATAGAATGTAAAACCTCATATATCTTATTTTATTATTACAAAATCAATAAAATAAAACATCGAGTTTCCTTAACGAAATAAGATAGTAATGAATACGTTATTGTATTACACAACCACTTCTATTCCTGGAAGCTAGGTGTTTTGTACTTTATCTGGCAGGTTTTCTGGCTCTCCTCTGACTGACGCCTTCCCATTCACAAGAACAGTGGCTTAAAAATGTCAATCAACATAATGAGGAATACAGCTGCAGGAACAGCTCCTGTTTTTCACAGGATTCCCTTTTCAATTCTTCTCCCGAAAAAGAGTTGAATCACCAAGACGGCACAAAGTTAAGAAAAGTTTAAGAAGTAAAATTTTTTCAGGGACTTTTTGTCAATTTTAATAAATAAAGTTTAAAATTGAATCCTCTGCAAAGTATTTATGCATCCCATATCACCCTAAAAAATAAAATAATATTATAGATTTTCAAAGCTTATATGCACTATTGCTATAGTCATAGCGCAGTCATTTGCTTTATATTTTGAAAGTAGAAACGCGGGGAAAAACCTGTTTACAACTTTCCCAAGCAATATACAAATCCTAGATTGAGACAAAAAGACAATATTCAACAAATAAAACACACTCATTATTTGTTACTCCCGCGTTTCTTCTTTCAAATATTTTTCCTTATACAGCTATTATTCAATAATGGTACAAGCATCACATATTAATGGTCTTTTATTTCGGGGCATATATACCTTTAAACTGTGCCGTTTTTACCGCCCATGCCATCACATTGGCAAACAACCGGGCATTCTCCACATCCCCGCCAGACCAGCTTGTTTTAGTAATAGGTCTGAAATTGCTATCGATAGTTAACGGATAGGTTGTGGCTGTACCAGAAGTAGAACCTGTATTCCCATCATAATTTGCAAATATACCGCCATCTCCAAAGAATATTAAATTGTAAAACTTATGCTGAAACATTGTCGGCTTGCCATTCGAATCTCTGGCATATACGATAATGTCTTCTTCCGGCAAACCAGTTATACTTATAGTTCCGCCTGCATCATTTCCATAAAATTTACCTCTGATATCACCGAAAGGGCCGTTGAGTATCTCATCATTAAAAAAGCCAAACTGTAATCTTAGTGTTGAGATTAGGCCGCTTCCCGATACAGTGATACCCGGATATAAAGCTTGGAAAAAGGCCTCTGCCATAGTGCTTCTCTCTAAAACCAAGACAAGAACCCCTCCCTGCTTCAGGTAATCGACCATATAACCTGCAACCGTAGATTTATTGGTTACATCCAAGTCGAATCCGGTAAGTACAATTTCAGGCTTTTGGTCAAACATCGCTTTAACTGATGTATTACTGTATGCACTTGCACCACTCAAACTGGAATAATTAAAAGTCTGGGTAGGACTGTATTTCACAACTTTCACGGTGCTGTTCTCATCTGTTCCGAAGTTTACATTCGCATTTATAAGTTTCCCTGTTCCCTGACTAGGTTGCATAATATAGCCTGCTGTGTTATCATAGTATCCCCATCCGTATGTTTTTTTTACGGGAAAAGCAATTGATACATTGGCATAACATGTAGCCACACTGGTCGCACTGTTGGATGTAATGGTCATCCTCTTGGTATCTACCGTAGTGGGTTTTCCCGTTCCTTTCAGTATGATTTCTTTTTCTCCGGCGGCCTTATCTGCGGCTGTAATCAGCGCCGGTACCGAAGCAAAGCTGATCCCGTCCACTTTATCAGTTTCTATATAAACAGTCGACCCTTCTACAAATGGATCACTAGGATCTATTGTAATCCACACGGAAATGTAATTACTGGCAGGGTTCAATGCCTGATTCAACGCATATACCCCGTGTACAGTCGTTCTGCCGCAGTCCATCGTATAGTTCGGTTTCTTCGAGTAATCCTCTACTATGATATTTTTTGTACAGGTTGTACCATTTTCCAATGTCAGTGCTTTGCCGTTCATTGTAATAGCCAGCTCGTCGCCCGGATTTCCGGTTGGGGTATACCAGAAAGGAGTTCCGCTACCCGGAATCGTCACGGTATAGATGCCCTTTTCCATAAACATGCCTGATGCGATAAAGAAATAGCCGTTTGTCTTACTGTGATCGCCCGCATACGCCGGAGTTATGTTTATGCTATACGCCCCGGGCTTGGTTATCTCGAGCTTTACAGTTATATAATTGGAAGCGTCTAACGGAATAGCATTACTGCTCGGTGGAGTAAGCGGATGCAGGTCAAGCGACTTATAATGCCCGAATATTTTAATATCATCACAAGCTACTATGTGCCCGATTGCATTTCCTATTTTCTGCTGGAAACAGTTCCATTGTTCCCCGTCCCACTGGTTTAGTCCGAGGCAAAGGTCTTTTTCATCATTCTCTGTCAGGTTATAAACAATCAAGCCCGTATGCTTTTTGTCTTCATCGGCTTTAATATAATTAACAGTACCTATTTTATATCCGCCGCTTCCATCATCTTCAAACATGGGATAAAGTTGTTTCTTCTCCAACAGGTTCACCCTCGGTAATGTCATACCTTTGGTCGTATTAAATGTCCCATCTGTTTGCTGTTCTTTCAGGTCAAGCAAGGCTCCGTTTACAGACTCTATACCCGACCCGATAGTTACCTGTGCATTTAGTTGCAATGTCATGAAGCCCAATAGGCTTATGGCCGCTAATTTTAATGTTCTTCTAAATTTCATAATCTTATATGTAGTTTACTTGTTGTTTGTTTCCGGGCAAAATACCGTATATGTAGTTTGTAAGTTTGCGCCAAATCATTATAAATTTTGTAAAATTTCTGTTGTTGGTTGGAAATCTGTGATCATACAGGAAATTTACTATTACCTAAAAGGTAAAATCCATAATTAGAATTTATAAAGATTTTACAAAGACTGTGTAAAGTTATATCCTTGTATATTTTTATTAAAACCTGAAATTACAAATAAAGGCGCATAAGCAATGAATATTGTAATTTCACTATATTATTCATCTTATAATCAATAATATATATTTGTGTAGTAAACTTCAATAATATATTATGTAGGAGATTCGACCATCTTCTTTAAATGTCTTTTTTACATCTAATGGAAAATAGCCATAATGAAGAGGATACTACATTTCGTACGACTCCACCTCCGGTAGTACTTCCATATGCCTGAGTTTCCCTGAACCATACAGAACTACTGTTATAACGGCTACTGCTCCAAACTTGGAAATGTGAGTTAAATTGTACCGGTCCGCCTCTACTATCCCAATTGCATGAGCCTGTCAGTAACGCATTAAATCCGCCTCTCGTCACGGGCAGACTCAAACCGTTTGTCGAATTACCGCCAGCAATCACCGGACATAGACTCCTCATAGCCTTGCCTTGTCCGTCAGGCGGGTACCAATTCGGTCTTGTGTCTGTTGTTGGATCTTCGGTTTCCCAAACATCCTGCCATGGTCTTGAAGTATTGAATGCCTCACGTTCGGCTAAAGTATAGCTACTGTATTTTTCGGCATGTTCGTAGATTTCTTTTTCCAGTAGATTCCAATCCCTGTCGCTCGGTACATGCCAACCCGCAGGACAAAGGCCTTGTATTTTCCCATTTTTTGCCCCTGGGGTAGTTTGATACAAGGTTTCAACTTCGTTTGCTCCTGGAATACCTGGCACAGTGTTATCCTGCCTCTGATCCAAAGACTGATATGCCGGTATTTCATTCTTTCCAGCTGTTGCCGCATTCCAGTTGTATAATAATCCTTGACGCGGCTCCCATGTGGACGGATAATTAGGATATATATTTCCCGGTGCACCTTCCGGATAAAAATAAGTTTTATAATCAGGCGGGGCAGTTGCATCGGAATTTGAGCTTAATACGATACTTCCGTCTGTCGGCAGATACCGCAGGTTTTCCAAAAACCACCGGCCAGCCGGCCCGAAGTCACCTGTCAGGTATTCATCGTTTCTTCCGTCACGGGTGTCGGTAAATATTTCTACCCCCGCACCCAATGCTCCATTCCCTCCCGAATTTCCATTTAAAAGATTCCATCGGCTTCCATCCCATACATAAATACCCTTTGTTATAGGAGTGCTGGCACAAGCGTCTTCAAATACACTATATACTACCAAACCTACATGTTTTGCATTTTCCGCCACATCGTATCCCGCAGCAAACATCGGGTAAAGCCTATTAAGGTCAGTGAGCCTTACTCTCGGCAACATCATTCCTTTGGTTGAATTTGCCGTACCATCATTCCTTTGATCCTCTTTTAAGTCCAGCAAAGCACCATGTACAGGTTCAATACCTGAGCCGATTGTCACCTGTGAAAAAATAGTTGTACAATAACAAAAGGCTAGCATTAACATCATAATTGGTATTGATCTCCGTATTATTCGATACATAATTTTCTTCGTTTTTGGAAATTATTTAATGAAGTAATCTTGACTTTTTATTTTCATTATATTTATGTATCCATACATTATATAGCCACGATAAATATCGCAAAAAAAAACACAACGTGACAACAGTTAATTATAACTGTTTTTTATAACTATCTTCAGTGAAATTATTTGGAATTTGAGATATACGGCATTTTTTCCGGTTGCTAAAAGTCAGGACGACTTCAATATTTGATAGAACAATACTATATATAATGAAATTTACGAAATCATTGAAGTAACAACCATATAATCAAATCATTTGTTTATACAATATTATTTTTAATATATCTCATATATGTTAAAATATAAATAAGCTATTCCAACCTACCCTTCAAGCCATAATTAAAAACATCAAAAGAGAGTATATTGTTCGATTTTTTTTAGTACATATTGAACTATTTATTTTAGAATTTATTTACTTTTGGCACAAAATCAACCACAAACACTACAATATGAATAAGTATGATGTGCCTATCCTTGAAAAAGCATATAAAAATTATATTCTAAATATTTTATATGTCCTCACAGGTTTATATCTGGTAGCCTCTGTTAGTTATTACCGTACGGAGATTATGACATGGATACAGTATTTCTTTATTACATCTCTCGTTATCAACATAATATCATTAATAATGACATACATTATTCCTTATAGCCATTTAAGAAAACTTGCTAAACCTCTTCTGATATTCTATCTCCTGATCTTTTTTCCTTTGGTAAGCTGGCTTGTATCTTTAGGTATTATGGCACCATCACTATGGTATGTTGTTATCCCATTTTTTATTTATGCTGTGTTTCCCGATACTAAAATTATTCGCTGGTTGCCCTGGTACAGTTTCATGGCATTAACGGCGATAGGCCTTGGTCATGTTCTGCGGTATTTTCTATACGATAACATCCCTTTGACTTTTTCCTCATATGAGTTGATACAAACGGTCTTGTTCATTGACATCGCGAATATCTTAGCCGTTTTTTTATTTGCTGTTTATAGTTTATATTATATAAATTGTTTATACAAATTAAAGATTAATGATTTAGAATCTTTGGCAGATTTAAAAAATAAAGAAAATATACAAAATTCACTTAATACTAATTACAACGAACAATACAAATTCGGGAAGATATACGAAAAAATTATTGATTACTTAGAAAGGACACAACCCTATCTTAGCAGTAAATTTAGGATCGGAACAGTTCCTAGTGAATTGAATGTAAATATATTATATATTGAGAAAGCTATATCTTTACACAAAAACACAAATTTTAGTAATTTTATAAACTTGTACCGCATAACGCATGCCAAAAAACTGATACATGAAAATCCTCAATACACACTGGAATACATTTACTTGTCTTCAGGATTTAGAAATCAGTCGTCGTTTAATAGAATCTTCAAAGCGCAAGAAGGAATTACACCTTCAGAGTATCGAAGACAATTTGTAGAGAAAAATGATAATATTACGGTTTAATACTTTTCTTTATACTATATTGCTATATTTTATTATCTTATTAACTGCCTCTCTTCTTCTCATTCAAAATACGAGAATAGATTTGAGCTATTTTTAGCTCTTTATGTTAAAAATAGCAACTACAAAATTCAAAAAAACTTCTAAATTAACCGTTTAACTTTAAGTTCTTTAAATATTACACGGTCTTTAGGGTGGTATTATTTTCGTTAATATTCCCAAGATAAATCCGGAATGTAGCTGGGCCATAGGAAGTCCAATCGGGTATCTACATGAAAAAAATAGAATCCGGTTATTGTAAAATGAAAATATAATATGTGAAAAAGCCAAAATTAATTATGAGAGAAGAGACAGAACACGGTGAAGTTTTAACGCATGAGTATATACCGGACTACCAGTCTCTCACAGAAACAGATGAACCTTTAATCAACTGCACAATATGGGAAAAAGGCCATATTGCCCGAAATTTGTTACCAAATAAAATACTGGTATTTATATTGTCCGGTAGTATCTGTGTGACTTTAGACACCGGCACTCAGTATATTATTGGTTCCGATTGTATGATATACGTTCCGGCCGATTGCTATTATAAGCTTGAGGTATTGGAAAAAGCCAGGTGTTTACAGTTTTGCTTGAACGGTCACACTAGTATTTACGCATGCAGTCCGGATGGATATAATAAATGCAGGCACGATGTTAAACATATCCCGGATAATAACAAATACATACTGAATATTAAACCAATCTTGCAGCCTTTTATAGATATGCTACTGATGTATATACAGTCTGGTATAGACTGTCGACAATTGTACCAAGTCAAGATACAAGAATTATTCTACATATTAAATACCACTTATTCAAAACAGGAACTGTCTTTTTTCTTTTATCACGATGCCAGATAGCTAACGTAAACCTATAAAAGAAATTAGAGTTTATATTTAATCGAACACTATATACTTCATTTACAACATTTAAGCAAATAAAAACAAACGTCCCCAGCTCATCACAAGCCAGGAACGCCCTGATAATAAAATTTTAAGAACAAAAAATACCCCGTTCCCTGTTTACGGTTTTTACAAGTGGCAAACAGGAAAGCAAAGAGCAGGTTGCGCGATTTACGACATTAAAATAAATAAAACCTGTATATCGTTTTTCGGTGCGCAACCCCGGGATATTTTGCTTTTTTCATATCTATCGCCTTTTTTACTTTTACACAGGGTTGTCTCAGGCAACCCTATAGGGTGGAGACAACACCCAACCATAGCCTATGCCGGAACGCTCAGCAATATTTCTTTAAAGTCTCATGGTCTATCTTTTACAACGCACAGAATAGTACAGAATAGGAGAGTTATGTGTCCTGTACACACCAGCCTCATCCATATTTATTTCTCTAGTTATCCGATTCGCCGTAGCTCTGGAGGACGAGGACCAGAAGTAAGCATATACTCCTAAATGTGACACAAAGTTGTTAGCGGCGTAACCGGCAAACACAACGCCGAATCCGGATTTTTTAGTTGGGAGACTGAGCCCGTTAGTCTCATCCGCTCCTTCAATGATTTTGCACGGTGATTTCAGAGCTTTGCCTTGACCGTCTTTAGTAGTAAGAGCGGGTCGCCATGTATCAAGAGCGCCGGTGCTCCAAGATTCCTGCCATGGTTCACTTTGGTTGTATGCTTCCCGTTGCTCCTTAGTATAGCTGCTGAAATCCTCTGCATGTTGGTAGATATAAGCCTCCAGCTCGTTCCACTCCTTATCGCTTGGAACATGCCACCCCTGTGGGCACACGCCGCGGAACTGTTTATCAGTGTTATCGCCTGGCTGGCCGTCCGCCTGATTAGTATTATCCGGATTGGGTGTATTATCAGGGCCGCCGCCAACATTAAGGGCGGCAGGCCAGTTATATAAAACCCCTGTCTTCTTCCAGCCTTTTGCCCAGTTAATTTGAGCAGTGGCAGGGTCGTATATTCCGTATGGGCCGGGATAAGCGTAGTATTTATCTGTGTAAGGAGATACAATGTCTACAACGCCTTCACTGTAACCAGGATAACCATCCGACGATTGTGGTATGTAGCGCAAGTTCTCAAGCATCCAGTCGCCAGCGGTACTCCCAAAGTTACCGTAAAGGTATTTCTCTCCATCACGTGGATCGGTAAATTCAAAGACACCCGGAGCCAAGGCTGACTGTCCCAAATATACCCACTCCGTCCCTGTCCATGTAAAAACTCCTTTGGGAATCTCAGCGCACTGATCCTCCTTCACATTATAAACCGTCAATCCTATGTGCGCATTCTTATTCCAAGTTTCCGAACTGCCTATCGATTTTGCCAACTCGGAATCAGTAGTTGGCTTCAGTTTATCGAGGTTCACACGGGGCAGCAGCATCCCTTTGGTAGCGGTTGTGTTATCCGTTTTCGGGTCATTCGGGTCAAATTCTTTTATGTCGAGCAAGGCGCCTTTGTTCGGGTCTATGCCCGAACCGATCGTCACCTGTCCATAAGATGCTGCGACACAAGCTGTGAGCAGCATAATAATGATTGTAAGTCTGATTTTGTTCATCGTATTTTAGTTTTTAATTCTAGATAAGTAATCTAAAATATTTACTGTCGCATGTCATCCTTCCCTACGGTCAGGATCTCCTTATTTTGAAGAAAGAGATGCTTCGTTCCTCAGCATGACAAATACGACAATAAATCTTATCATTTATTTAATTTGTTGCTGTATCTCCTGATTCTTCATTTTTAGTTCTTCATTTTTAGTTCTTCGTTTTTCATTTCTTTTACTGGATTGCTTCACTTTGTTCGCAATGACGGGACACGCACCATTCGTCAGGCATGGTATGTGGCAGGAAATAAAAAAGGCCGCACGGCAAAGTAGATGCCGCACAGCCGAAGCAAAGCCTGTGTAAAGCCGGAGTCCCCGCCTTTTGGACATAGGGCAACCGTATCAAAATACCATCAAAAAGTTTATTATCTATTAAAGAGACACATACAGTTCTTCTAAAAAAATA
>JAISUS010000032.1 GCA_031271965.1 Prevotella sp.
TGTCGCTGAATAATTCACTTCTGCTCCAGTCGGGGGTAAGTTCAATTGCAGAATCATACGAAGCACTTTTCAGCTGCGAGGTTTTCCCTACATACTGCTCATAGAGGCTTTTTGCCGTTACAACGGTCAGCGGCTCCACGGGTTTATCTGCATTCAACTGATAGTCCTGTTCAGATGTACAGGCATAAAGAATAAATAAAAGGATAAATAATAGAAAAAGCCATTTTTTGTAATTTTGTGTTATCATTCTTACTGATTTAAATAGATTAGTACTTAAACTGTCCGGACAGAATGAATTATCGGTTTGTTAAAAGTAGAGAGGAATCCTTAATTAACAAAGTGTTTTAGGCACTATATAGAAATTTGTTCTCTGATGAATTATATAGCAAGGTTAATATTAGGTAGTTATATTTATTTGCCTAATGCGGATATATAGATTTTTACAGTTCTGTTTTTTCTTTTTTTTGTTATATATCTCTAAATACGGAGCACCGACGGCAAATATGTAAGCTAAAAGAAACGAAACAAACATTTTTTTAATACTTTTGCACTAATATTCGTTCAGGATAACAGTACATGAAGAAACAAAATATTTTATCAAGGTTTTTAGCTAATGTTTACGTGAAAAACCTACTGTTGATGGCTGCTGTAGTGCTGGCATTAATTATTGTTGTACTGACTGCTCTTCGTTTTTACACCAAGCACAACGAATCTATCACTGTGCCGGCGGTAAAAGGATTGCAGGCAGAGGAAGCAATGAATATCCTTCGCTCATCCGGTTTGGGATACGAGATCAGTGACTCGGTTTATCAGGCAGAGGGTGTTCCCGGTTCGGTAATAGAACAAGTGCCTGTCGGAGAATCGAACGTTAAAAAAGGACGTACCATATTCCTTATCGTAAAAGCCAGAGGTGTGCAGATGATAGCTATTCCTGAACTCAAAGATGTTTCGCGTCGTCAGGCCGAAGCACAATTAAATTCACTTGGATTTACAAGAATCACGATAGAAGAAGTTCCGGCTGCCTATAAAGGGTTAGTTATCTCGGTCTCTTATAGAGGAAAAAATATTGTTCCGGGACAAAAAATACCAAAAGGAGCCTCATTAGTATTAACTGTCGGAGCTGGCGGTGAAATCCTGCAAGAAGATAGTATAACCGGAAGTCAGCCTGTAGAAGAATCTTTTTTTGAGTAATGACAGACGATTCATTTGACGAAATAGAAGATTTTTCGGAAGATGATTTTGCGACTGAGCAAAACTCCGAATTATATGAACATTATCGGTTCGTCGCCGATAAAGGACAAGGGCAGATACGTGTGGATAAATACCTCGCCATGCATATTGTAGGTGTATCGCGCAACCGCATACAGCAAGCCGCCGAAGCCAATTGCATCCTTGTAAACGATAATCCTGTAAAATCGAACTATAAAATAAAACCATTGGATGTAATATCCGTGGTAATGGATCGCCCTCGCCGCGAATTGGAAATAATCCCTGAAGATATACCGCTCGACGTAGTTTACGAAGATGCAGACCTGATGGTGATAAACAAGGCGCCCGGTTTGGTAGTGCATCCCGGCTTTGGCAATTATCAGGGAACTCTGGTCAATGCCATTGCTTACAGATTGAAGGACACACCCGAATACGATGCCAAAGATCCGCGTCTGGGTATTGTTCACCGTATAGACAAAGATACGTCAGGACTGTTACTTATTGCCAAAACCGCATATGCCAAGACCAATCTTTCGGCGCAATTCTTCAATAAAACCACCAAGCGACAGTATGTAGCTTTGGTTTGGGGATTAATGAACGAAGACGAAGGACGCATAGAGGGTAATATAGGGCGCGACCTCAAAGACCGTATGCTGATGACCGTATTTCCCGATGGTGAGCATGGCAAGCCTGCTGTTACACACTATCAGGTAATAGAGCGTTTGGGCTATGTCACTCTTGTCCGGTGTCGTCTCGAAACCGGGCGTACGCATCAGATACGCGTACACATGAAACATATAGGTCATACGCTTTTCAACGATGAAAGGTATGGCGGCAACCAGCCTCTCAAAGGAACTAACTTCGCCAAATATAAACAATTTGTTCAAAACTGTTTTACCATATGTCCTCGTCAGGCATTACATGCCCAAACATTAGGCTTTGTGCATCCTCGTACGGGTGAAGAGATGATGTTCGAATCGCCCCTTCCCGAAGATATGAGCCAACTCTTGGACAAGTGGCGGACATATATAGGAAACAGGGATATATAATTTGGAGATTAGCTAATTAGCAAATGAAATACTAACAACGAATAAGCCCCTCCAACAGCCCAGAAGGGAGGCTTATTTTCTCCCTGTGGGGGAATAAAAGGGGGCTGCAAATATATAAAATGAAACGCAATGTAGCTATAGTATGGGGTGGATATACCTCAGAAATTGTAATATCGGCTAAAAGTATGGCCGGTATATATTCTTTTCTGGATAAAGATAAATACAACGTCTATAAAGTAAAAATCGTAAAAGAAGGCTGGACGGTAGATGTAGACGGAAATACATACCCTGTCGATAAAAACGATTTCAGTTTTACATATCCCAATACAGGGGAAAAAGTGGTTTTCGATTTTGCATATATAACTATTCACGGCACACCGGGCGAAGACGGGCGCATGCAAGGATATCTCGATATGTTGGGCGTCCCTTATTCTACCTGTGGTATGATGGCATCATCACTTACTATGAATAAATTTGTGTGTAATAACTATTTAAAGAACTTTGGGGTAAAAGTCGCACAATCTGTTTATCTCAGTAAAGAAACAAAATATAACATCGGCGATATTGCAGATAAGCTGGGATTTCCTATGTTTGTAAAACCAAACACCGGAGGCTCTAGTTTTGCTACAACAAAAGTAAAGACTATCGGGCAATTGCAAAAAGCTATAGATATGGCATTTGCAGAGACACCGGATGTCATAGTAGAAAGCTTCATAAGCGGAAGGGAAGTTACATGCGGTTGTTATAAAATAAAGGATAAAGAGGTTGTTTTTCCTTTGACGGAAGTGGTTACAACAAACGAATTCTTTGATTATAATGCAAAATATGAAGGGCAAGTCGAAGAAATCACTCCCGCCCGCATATCGGATGATATGACAGGGCGGATACAAAAACTTACCCGTATGATATACGGCTTAGTAGGGGCTAAAGGTATTATCAGAGCCGATTTTATTATTAGCGAAGATACTCCTTATCTCTTGGAGGTGAATACCACTCCGGGAATGACGCAGACCAGTTTTATCCCGCAGCAGGTAGCTGCTGCCGGATTAAATATAACTGAAGTTTTGGCAGAAATTATTGAAAACGAGTTTAAAGAGAATTGAAATATACCATGGGTAACAAATTTGATGATATAGCACCTTTGTACGATTATGAGGTGGAACAAGCGATTCGGGATATACTTATCGATCCCGGCTTTCAGCATGCGGTGAAGTATATTCTCCCTGATATAGACTGGAATGAATTTTCTGCTGAAATGGCAAAATATAAGACAAAGAAACAGTTTCAGACTGCAATGATTTATCCTGTGGTGAAAGCTATGGGGATGAGAGTGTCATCCAGTATAAAAAGCGAGAATTGGGAAAATATAGACCGTTCGGTAGAGCATCTGTTCTTGTCGAACCACAGAGATATAGTCCTCGATGCAGGATTGTTCAATATCTTGCGCCACGAACAAGGATTGGAGACAACCGAAATTGCCATTGGCGACAATCTGCTTATCCATCCGTGGATAGACAAGCTGGTGAGGTTGAACAAGAGTTTTTTGGTGAAACGCGGACTGTCTGTAAAGGAGCGTCTTGTGGCATCGAAGCACATGTCGGAATATATTCACTATGCCATCAACGAAAAGAAAGAGTCTGTATGGATTGCTCAGCGTGAAGGTAGGGCTAAAAATTCTGACGACAGAACTCAGGATAGCTTGTTGAAGATGCTTGCGCTGTATCCGGAAGATAAACCATTTCTCGAAACCCTGAAAGGGTTGAATTTGATTCCACTTTCGATATCCTACGAATACGATCCATGCGACTACCTGAAAGCAAAAGAATTTCAGCAAAAACGAGACGATCCCGAATTCAAGAAAAGTCAGCGTGACGACTTGTTGAATATGGAGATTGGAATATTAGGCAAGAAAGGAAATGTGATGTTCCGCTTGGGCAAATGTATCAATCCTGAACTGGATAAGATAACCGAACCTGACAAACGGATACAGGCAGAATTGGCTGCGAAGATCATCGATAAGGAGATACATAGCAATTACGAAATATACCCTTGTAACTATATAGCTTATAATCTGTTCTATAAAACAGACCGGTTTAATGACAAATACACGAAAGAGGAGTCGGAGCAATTTAAGGCATATTTGGAGAAACAGATAGCCAAGATAGACCTCGAATCTATCGACCACGACTTTGTCTTGGATAAGATGCTTGAAATGTATTCCTACACACTGAAAAACTATCTGGAAGCCACTAGACAGTAAAGAAAACATCTATATATACTCATTTGAGTGTTCGTTGTATGGTGTTGGTGGTTAGTGTTTTATGTGTTTTGATTGTTGAAAAAATCTATATGATAAGGAAAGAGCCTTGTATTTACGGGGCTCTTTCCTTACTTTTAACAAACCGATAATTCATTCTGTCCGGACAGTTTAGGTATTAATTTATTTAAATCAGTAAGAATGATAACACAAAATTACAAAAAATGGCTTTTTCTATTATTCATCCTTTTAGTTATTCTTTATGCCTGTACATCTGAACAGGACTATCAGTTGAATGCAGATAAACCCGTGGAGCCGCTGACCGTTGCAACGGCAAAAAGCCTCTATGAGCAGTATGTAGGGAAAACCTCGCAGCTGAAAAGTGCTTCGTATGATTCTGCAATTGAACTTACCCCCGACTGGAGCAGAAGTGAATTATTCAGCGACA
>JAISUS010000005.1 GCA_031271965.1 Prevotella sp.
AGAGCCTGTTTAAATTTTAGCGAAAATTTTCATTATAGGCCCCCATAAATAATTCTTAGCAACTTTTTTCTGCTCTTTTTAGCGTCTTTTACCCTTTTTCCTCTTGGTTTAGCCCGCTAAACCCGCTAGTAAAAATGATAAAATCCTTCTAAAAATTGCTATAAAAAAGATTTGCTATAAAATTTAAACAGACTCTTATTTGCACGAAATTTATATATTTTCATTACATTTATACCAAATTGCACAAATCACACAAAATGTTTAACTCAAATAGAAACTTTATGAAAAAGTATTTAGCAGAAATGATCGGAACTATGGTTCTTGTTCTCATGGGCTGCGGTGCCGCTGTGTTCGCCGGAGCAGGACAACCTTTCGCATCAGTCGGCACCCTGGGTGTCGCTATGGCCTTTGGTTTGTCTGTCGTAGCAATGGCCTATACTATAGGCAAGGTATCGGGATGCCATATCAATCCGGCTATCACTCTCGGTGTTTTCCTATCTAAGAGAATGTCCGGCAAAGACGCCGGAATGTACATTCTATTTCAGGTGATAGGAGCCATTCTTGGTTCGGCAATACTGTATATCTTAGCCAAAGACTCAGGCTCAGCAACAACATTAACCGGAGCAAACGGTTTTGCAGATGGCGCCTTGCTCACTGCTTTTATTGCTGAAACTGTATTCACTTTTATTTTTGTGCTGGTTGTATTAGGCGCCACTTCGAAAGGTGGTGCGGGAAATTTTGCAGGATTAGCAATAGGCCTCACTCTCATACTGGTACACATTGTTTGTATCCCGATTACCGGTACATCTGTAAATCCGGCCCGTAGTATCGGACCTGCTATTTTCGATGCCATCGAGGGAGGCAAAGCTTTATCTCAGTTGTGGTTATTTATAGTTGCTCCATTCCTCGGAGCTGCAATTGCTTCCATTGTTTGGAAGGCGGTAGATACAGATAAGGAATAAAATACAAGATAAAAGAAAGAGGGTGTGTCAAATGGTTTTTTACACACCCTCTTTTTATTTGTCAATTACTTTGTTTTAAAATGACATAGGTACATCCATCAACAGAATACGGGCATTCTCCGAATCTGCTGTTATCTTAATACCATCGGTATCGGACAGACCAAAACCATCCCGGTGATGTAATTTCTGGCCTTCTATTGTAAACTCACCTTCGACTACCATAGCAAAGACTCCATTGCCCCGCTTTTTCACAGTATAACCGAAACTCTGCCCTTTATCGAAAGTGCCTATACTAAACCAGGCATTCTGATTAATCCACAGACCTTCGGCTGCATCTTGTTTAGGCCCTACAATCTGAACGAGTTGATTTTTGTTATGCAAAAAATCAAAAGCTTTCTGGTCGTAACGAGGTTCTACATTTTCTTTATCAGGAAAAACCCATATCTGAAACAGGTTTACAGGCTTGTCTGCATTTGCATTATATTCGCTATGCGTAAGCCCACTACCGGCACTCATAACCTGTACCTCCCCGGCATGAATAACACCGGTATGCCCCATACTGTCCTTGTGTTCGAGATCACCATACAACGGAATGGTTATAATTTCCATATTATCGTGCGGGTGGGTTCCAAAGCCTTCACCTCCTGCAATAATATCATCATTAATAACCCTAAGCGCACCGAAATTAATACGATGAGGGTCATAATAATTTGCAAAGCTGAATGTGTGATGTGCGTCTAGCCAACCATGATAAGCATGACCTCTCGACGAGGCGCGATACAATGTTGTTTTCATAATAATTTTCCTTTCTATTAATAATTTTATAATAACATTGTTGATATATAAATTGTTGCTTTCAGACTACAAAGATACAGCACTTATATATATTTACAAAATAATAAAAATGATACATATATATAAATATATTTATACAAAAACCTATATACATCATTATATAAGGATGGACATATTATTTGCTTTTTTTCTCCGGATGTAATAATATTTTATTAGCTTTACAGTTGTAGTAACTAAACGCAGGGAATTATGAAAAATCTGACACTTATACTACTATTGGCAATATCTCCTGCTTTATATGCCCAGACCGAAGCGCAGAAAGATACTGTCCGATTGATGAAAGAACCTTTAAGATTTAACGAAAAACTTGATTACTCCTTAAAACCGGATTATACCTCTATTTCAGACAAATCTACATCTCCGGTATTTGAGCCGTTAAAAACAAAAAATACAGAAAGTGTAGGCCTTAAACTTCCACCTTTGGGTGTATACCTGGGCCCACCTCTGGAAAATAACACGTTTACCCGCTACCCATTTGCCAATGACTATTCATTTGCTTCGGGAATGAACATCTCCGAAAGGGCATGGTTGACCTCATCTTCCATTCAATACGGATATCCTACGCTCGGAGCCATACGGTCTGTCGGCGTAAACTTTAATTATATGCCTACGGACCGGCTAACAATAGGAGCCGGGCCATATGCTTCAAAATACAATTTTTATGGATTGAATAATAACGATGTTGGTATAAACGGTTCTTTAAAGTTCAGGCTTACAGACAGAATAAGTATTAACGGATACGGACAATATTCTGTATTCGCAGAACAAAATAAAGTCTATAGCCCGCTTATGAACATGTACCCAAGCACTTATTACGGGGGAACCATTGAGCTTAAAATCACACAGAAATTTGGGATAGAAGGCGGCGTTATGCGCGAACTAAATCCATTTACAGGCAAATGGGTAAACAGACCCTATTTTGCTCCGGTGTTTTATAATAAATAACACGAAGTACCTATTAGCCCATGACAAAGAAGCAAAAGAAATACATTATAATTATAACAGGCATAGTAATTATTCTATTCATTGTACTCAACGCAGGTATCATTGTACAATCTTACGCCCTTACTCACTTTGACGAAAAAGCAAAACCAATCGATCCGGGATATGAACCTACTTTTAAGGAAACTGTAGGTATTGCCCTATTTGGTCTTGACATGCCTAGACCAAAAGCAAAACAATATCCCAGCCGTCGTTACGAGACCTTATATATACCTGCCGGAGAAGACAAAAAGCTAGAAGCTTGGTCGATGCACACAGATTCTATTAAACATGGAACAGTCCTATGTTTCCATGGATATATGGATGAAAAATCAACTATGCTCGACAGAGCGTATGCTTATCTGGATATGGGATACGATGTTCTTTTGGTAGACTTTATGGGTGCGGGAGGATCGTATGGAGACCAAACGACCATCGGCTTTTTAGAAGCCGGAAATGTTAAAGTTGTTCACGACTATACAGTATCGGTATTGAAAGAAGACAAAATTATAATGGCTGGTTTTTCGATGGGTGCAGTTGCTATAATGAAAGCTCAAGCCGATTATGATTTATTTACACAAGCATTGATCTTAGAAGCCCCATACAGCACGTTTAAAAACGCTGTAGGCAATCGGATTGACAAATTGGGCTTCCCTAAATGGCCAACTGTAGATTTATTCACCTTTTGGACCGGGGTAATAAACGGATTCAATGCATTTGAAGCTAATCCACAAGATTATGCAAAAAAAATAACTGTACCGACATTGCTCATGTGCGGAGGCAAGGATCAAAACATACCAACAGAAGAAACGCATCACATATTTAACGAATTGGCGAGCAGAAAAAAGCAACTTGAGATATTCCCCGAATCAACACACGAATCCTATTTGATAAAGTATCCTAAAGAATGGCATACAATCACTTATAATTTTCTGAACAAATTGGAACAGTTGGACGTATATAATGAATAAAACATTACTTATGAAAAGACTAGTATCATATACCCTCACACTGCTGCTTTTAACTTCTTGCACAACAAATCCCAAGTTAATAGTAAGAAATGGCACAGACTCGAATATAGATATATACCTGACTGCTTATACAAAAAGATTTAGCAGTAACTACACTATTATTCCGAATAAGAAAATGACTATCGGCGAATACAAAAACAATGCATACGAATATACTACAACTCCTTATATGTTCATAAGAACCAAAATAGTAACTGATAGTATAATACATTTAAACGGAAAAGAATCCGGGAGATTAACCGTAACCGAACAAGATACAATCAAAGTAGAAAAAGCTATAATAGACAGCCTATACAACAATGAATTATACAATAATTCAAAAAAGAAACCGAAAAATATCATTCTTTCCATCAGCGATTCTTTATTTGAAAAAGAAACCATAAGGAATATCAATGGAATACGGCTCAAATCGAGACGATTTATAAGTCAGGAAGCAATCCAAAAATAACTTATACACAGAGTTTATAAAACCTATTGTTAAAACAATAAAACTTAACTATATTTGGATTCTAATAGTTAGAGCCTGTTTAAATTTTAGCGAAAATTTTCATTATAGGCTCCCATAAATAATTCTTAGCAACTTTTTTCTGCTTTTTTTAGCGTCTTTTACCCTTTTTCCTCTTGGTTTAGCCCGCTAAACCCGCAAGTAAAAATGATAAAATTCATCTAAAAATTGCTATAAAAAAGATTTGCTATAAAATTTAAACAGACTCTAAGCGAATGAAGCACGTACCCCTCTCTTTATTTTTATTCTTCATTTCAGTTTGTATTCAGGCTCAAAGCGAAGATTTTTATAAACAGCTATCAAATGCGGCAATAGAGTTGACCAAAGATAAAGTGACTTACGATCCCCGTTATTTCCGTATTTCATATCCCAATGGAGATGTTCCGGCAGACAAAGGAGTATGCACGGATGTCATAATCAGGGCATATCGCAAACTGGGAATAGACCTTCAGAAAAAAATACATGAAGATATGAGGGCTAATTTCGGCAAGTATCCAAAAAAATGGGGAATGAAATCTACTGACAAGAATATAGATCATCGCAGAGTGCTTAATCAGGCTACATTCTTTTCCCGTTTCGGGACAGTAAAAAAAATATCGGATAAAGGAGAAGACTATTTGCCCGGAGATATTGTCACATGGGATTTAGGAAAAGGAATCGTTCACATAGGGATTGTCACCGACCGCAAGTCACGCGATGGAAAACGCCCCTTGATAGTGCACAACATTGGACAAGGACAAGTTCTACAAGACTGTCTTTTCAGTTATAAAATAACAGGACATTATACATATAACAAATAAAAAAGATCATGAAATATAATTTTTGTGGAAATAGCGGATTGCAATTACCCGAAATATCATTGGGGTTGTGGCATAATTTTGGAGATGTAGATGATTTTAAAATGGCTACATCGATGATCTTACATGCATTCGAAAAGGGAATAACTCATTTCGATCTGGCGAATAATTATGGCCCACCTCCCGGAAGCGCAGAAACAAATTTCGGAAAAGTATTAAGCAAGGAATTGAAAGGGCACAGAGATGAACTGATTATATCTTCCAAAGCCGGACATCTGATGTGGAACGGGCCATACGGAGATGGTGGCTCGCGCAAATATATTATGGCGAGCATAGATCAGAGCCTGAAACGTACGGGGTTGGAATATTTTGATATATTTTATTCACATCGTTACGACCCTCAAACACCAATCGAAGAAACCATGCAGGCGTTGGTAGATATTGTCCGCCAAGGAAAGGCTTTGTATATAGGCATCTCCAAATACCCGCCTGAAAAATTAGTACAGGCATATGATATATTGAAATCTCAGCATGTACCTTGCCTCATTTATCAGGATAAATACAGTATGCTGGTACGTAATCCCGAGGCTGAGCATATGGGTATAAACGAAAAGCATGGCGTTGGATTTATAGCCTTTTCGCCACTTGCCCAGGGCGTACTTACCAATAAATATCTGAAAGGTATTCCGGAAACATCACGTGCTCATAAGAGTCACGGATTTTTGCAAGAAAGCGAAATCACACCGGAAGTAATAAAAAAAGTTTCAGCTTTAAACGACCTGGCGGTAAAACGTGGGCAAACCCTTGCAGAAATGGCTCTGGCATGGCTATTGCACAACAAGCATGTAACATCGGTCATCGTAGGTACCAGTTCGTTGAAACAACTGAAGGACAATCTGAAGGCAAAAGATAATGCTCAATTCCCGGATGAAGAGTTGAAACTAATAGAAGACATTCTGGCCCAATAATAAAAATAGGCAAATCATATTATTGACTTGCCTATTTTATTTATCTCGTTTATATATTACTTGCTATCAGGGAACAAAGCTTTCCACCAGCCGTTATCATCCTTGAGCCACTTATCAAACCATGCCATAATAGAGTTATTCCACTCTACGCGGCGTTTGTAATTAGCCACCCCATGGTTCTCGTCCTTCACCTGTATAAACTCCACAGGCTTGCCGAGTATCTTGAGTGCAGTGTACATCTGGATGCTTTCGCCGATAGGCACGTTCGTATCAACCGTGCCGTGCGTCAGCAATATAGGCGTTTTAATCTTATCGGCACTGAAGAGCGGGCTTTGTTTCACATACAAGTCCGGGTTATTCCAAGGATAGCTGTTAGCACTGGCTCCCGAACTGTAAGTATAGCCCCAATAACCTTCGCCCCAATAACTACTTATAGAACTGATGCCGGCATGCGAAACTGCTGCTGCAAACATATCCGTTTGCGTTTGCAGGTACATAGTCATAAAGCCGCCATATGAGGCTCCTATACAACCTATTTTCTTATCGTTTACAAAAGGATGCTCTTTCATAAATAGCTTTGTTCCTTCTATAATATCTTCGGCTGTACGCTTGCCCCAAGCATTCACATGCATAGCAGCGAATTTTTGTCCAAACCCTGTTGCACCACTTGGTTGCACTACATACACCACATATCCCTGAGCAGCAAACACATGTCCCGGATAAGGATGTTCGAAGGTACGGGCAGTAGGAGTAGTTCCACCATAATAATATACAATCATCGGGTATTTCTTCGAAGTATCAAAATTTGGGGGCAGATAGAAACGACCTTTTATTTCTATACCTTCTGTATTGGTAAAACTCCAATCCTGCACTTTCGCTAATTCCATCTTGCTCAGCCTATCCTTGTACGGATCGGCAACCAAAGTAGATTGTTTAGTCTTGATATCGTAGACATATGCCCTTGTGGAATTCGACTGCCCAACGCCCATATACACTCCTATCTCTGCGTTATTAGCCAGATCGAAAGTCCGTACAACATCCTCTTGCAAAGGTAACTTCGTAAAGGTTTTATTTGATGGATTGTAGCAATACACATTTACATAGTCCATATCAGTGGTGCGGAAGTAAATCAGATTATCTTTCTTATTCCACAAACTGCCGTCAATACTAGGGTTAAAGTCTTTAGTGATCGGCTCGACTTGCTTAGTAGATAAATCCATTATAAATGCCAGATTGTTGTAGCTATTTGCTATCTGTCCTCCGGCTATATTCAGGCTGATACCGCCAAATGCCTCGCCCGACCCGGAAACGAGCAGTTTTTTACCATCGGGCGAAAAAGATGCTCCGCCCACAAATGATTGATTTATCCAAAGAGTATCTGCTTCCATTGTGGCCAGATCCAATTTCAACATGGTAGATTTACGGAAAGGACGTTCCGTTAGAACCTCATCCGAAAAAGAAACCAATATCTGTTTCGAATCCGGGCTGATATCACTAAGCCAAGTGGAATGCGACCCGAATGTCAGTTGCTGACTAAATCCGGATGCTATGTCGTATTTATAGATAAACGACCGGTTTGTGTAACCCGGCTGCCTGTCTTCAGGCGATTTCAATAGTTTGAGATCGCTTTTACTCTCTTCCCCTTTTTCCTGTTTAGTATAAAACAGAACTCTTTCGTTTGGCGCCATCTGGATATACTGATCCGGTATATTTTTGACCAAGATACTTTCCTGCATTGTTGCCGGATCTATTGTTATCAGATTCACTCCCTCTTCTGTTTTCGATATATAAAACAGCTTTTCACTCTTCGGCATCCAGTCCAATTGCCTTTTAGCTCCATCTGTATCCATCAGAACCGAACTTTTAGTTTTTATATTGTACAGTTCTGTAGTCGATACACCCTTCTCGCCGAATGTGTTTCTGAAAAATATCAAAGCGTATTGTCCTTCGGGAGAAATACGGATATTTGTCACACGTTTACCAAGCATCATATCGGTAAAATTAACCAATCGCTTATCGGAATTTGATAAAGAAAAGACTGTCAATGAATCGTTTTTTTCATTTTCTATCTCCACCTTGAATGTAGGAGGCACATCTTCTTTCAGTGTCATTATAGACTCATCTTTACCCGTAGCCATCATTTTTATTACAACACGGCTTTCCTGAGGATACGGTGTAAGGGTAGCCGTTACAGATTTCTTATCGGTACGGAATGTTTTTTCTTCAGTCGCTTTTGTTGCAGCTAATTTTCCATCCACGTATATTTCCATCATATTGGGTGTAGTTACTCTTAACGTCGCTTTTGCATACCTGTTTGCACTTACATTGAAAGAAAACAGCTGCATGACGGTGTTTTTCTCCGTTGGTTTTTCAGGAAAGAAATAGCCCGCAGTATCAGCTTTCAGCGGCCTTACAAAAGACTCTTGCGCCGGAATGGTCAATGCCATCTTCAGCATGTCTTTATCACTGAATTTTTCACCTTTAAGATCTAAACTATCAACCTTGAAGGGTTGTATAACGGTTACCGGAGGTGTAGCATATATCTGCGGTAAAGATTGTTTTTTCTGAGAAAAGACATTTCCCGAAACAATTAATAAAAAAAATAAGATAAATGACTTCGTATTCATGTTAGATTGATTTAGTATCCCCATTCCACAAAGGTATAAATTATGTTATCAGTAATAAATACAAAATATTAAAAAGTAGTATAATATCTTTTTTTAAGTAATCTAAAATATTTACTGTCGCATGTTATCCTGAGGAACGAAGCATCTCGTGTCTCTTTTTAGGCTCAAGATCCTTCCCTACGGTCAGGATGGCAAAATAATACCAAAAACAAAAAGGCAAGACGACCGCTACTTTAAAAATTAAAAATGAAGAATGAAAAACGAAAAATATTTTTCACTTATCACTTTTAGTTTTTCACTTATCACTTTTTTCTGGATTGCTTCGGGACAAGCCCTCGCAATGACGAGAGTGCTTTACTGTGAACGTCATTGCGAACAGAGTGAAGCAATCCAGAAAATGAAATAAATTTTGATGCGGTTGCCCTACCCTATTTGGAAAAAACAAGCGTCCCCGGCTCGTCACAAGCCAGGAACGCCCTGATAATAAAATTTTAAGAACAAAATATACCCCGTTCCCTGTTTACGGTTTTCACAGATGGCAAACAGGAAAGCTGAGAGCAGGTTGCTCGATTTACGACATTAAAATAAATAAAACCTGTATATCGTTTTTCGGGTGTGCAACCCCGGGATAATTTTTTTTCATATCCAGATCTTTATTCATCTTTCTTGCAACGTACCGATCTCATATTATTTCTTAAATCGGCTACCCGTCGCACGGTAAATAATGAGGAAGGTATATGAAAGGCATCCCAATAAAATTGGTGCGACCAAGCGGATCGGTCAGCAGAAGCTTTTCCGAAGCTGCTTGTCCAGTATTGGCCTACATAATGGTAGTCTCCATCCTTAGTAGAGCCCGCGACAACAAAACCAGCCATCATTACGTTAAAGCCACCGTTTTGTAGACGGAAGCTAGAGCCTACGGTAGGATAAGTTGGATCCATGCGGCACATTGAGAGCATGGGGACGACGGACTCCCGCGGAGAGTCTTCCTGATCGCCATCAAGAACACCGGCATCACCGATGTTACTTGTCGTAGAATATTTCGCCGTGTATCGGATAATTTCGTTTTCCAGATCTCTCCACTCCATATCGCTGGGCAAGTGCCAACCATCGGGGCATACGCCCTGTCTAGGGCCATGGTCTTGATTACCCTCGCTACCACTCCAAAACAGTCCATTAGACTGGCCTTTGCTTGCTGTAGCCGCATCCCAAGTGTACAGCAATCCCGCAAAAGGATGTGCGTCGACTTTGGTCACATCTTTACCGTTTGCGTAACACCAGTACGCTTCATCGTATTTGCCGTTGCTACTGATGCGGGGCCCGTCAAGTTGGCGGATTGCTATAGACTTCACATTGCTATCATAGTCTTTGGCTGAAAGGTTAGTAGTCATCCAGCGGCCGGCTGTGCCGAATTTGGCCGATATAAAGCTATCGTAAACGTCCGTCTTAGCTTCATGGAGTACAACTTCATCCCCCCAAGCCGTTAGCCAATCGGTACGGTCGCTGTTGGCGGATGTCTCTGTAGTTTTTATTAAGCTCAGATCGTCATACGGGGCGGCCGTTACCGCAGTACGTGTGGCTGAAACCGCGCCTGTCGTGGTATTGCGAGCCTCGGCATAATAAATTGTTTTTGCAGTTATAGGACTGGCAGGAATATAGGGTGTTACTTCGCTTAATTTTGTTCCGCCCGTTGCGGCATCATACCAGTCCACTGTTTCCCCTGTTCCTACCGATACCGATAGGTTTGGCGTACCCGACGGCAGACAGAAGAAGAAATCATTTGTACCGGTTGGCACGGCAGGAGCCGGAGCAGGTGATGTCTCGTCTTTCTTACAGCGGACTGCACTATAGTTTACTCTTGATCCTGCGTCTGAATTTTCTTCTGTACGTTGATCATCCAGCTGCATATAATAGGTGTTCCAATTATCTTGTTTACTAGAACTCCAGAAAGAGACACTTTCCCCGTAATACGACCGGGTACCGTTTCTTTTAATTACCCCAGAAAGGAGGCCAGAAAATCCATTAGCGCTTGACGAGAAGCTGAGGCCATACGTTGGGCCAGCGTCCGGGAGGTGGCACGGACTTTTCATAGCCTGACCTGGGTTACCAGACAAGGCGGTGGAGTATTTAGTAGGGTCATTATACATGATATCTATAAGCTTAACCCACTCCGAGTGGCTAGGCAGATGCCATCCCGCGGGGCACACGCCGCGAACCTGTACCTGTGTGGTGCTGCCAGGTTTACCAGCCCCCTGATCAACATCGCCCGGGTCATTATAGTCGGTGCCATAATTAACGGCGGCGAACCAGTTATAATAAATCCCAACCTTCCACAAACGGTGTTCCCAGTTATACTCAGCGGAGGCAGCGTCGTACGTTCCGTTAGGGCCGGGATAAGCGTAGTATTTGGCCGTGCTTGCATTATCATTATTCACAGCATTGTGACTGTAATTAGGATAATCAACGTCTGATTGTGGTGGTATATAGCGCAGATTCTCCAGCATCCAGTCTCCGGCGGTACCAAAGTTTCCGCAAAGGTATTTCTCCCCGTCACGTTTATCCGTAAATTCATATACACCCGGAGCTAAATCTTCCGCGGCAGACTGTCCCAAATGTACCCACTCCGTGCCGTTCCAGACATACACGCCCGTGCCGCCTTTGCCAGATCCTATGTCGAAGCACTTGTTCAGGTTGTATACCGTCAGCCCGATGTGGGCGTCCTTATCGGCAGCCGTCACCCCATCAATATCACCCGTTGTTATATCAGTCGGATTGGTCAGGATTACCCGTGGCAGCAGTAACCCCTTGGTAGCTGTTGTGTTATCCGTTTTCGGGTCATTCGGATCAAATTCTTTCAGGTCTAGCAGCGCGCCTTTGTTGGGCGAAACGTTCGAGCCGATCGTCACCTGTCCGTAAGCCGCTGTGCATAAGGCGGCCAGCAGCGTTAGAATAATTGTAAGTCTGATCTTGTTCATAAAATTTCACTTTAAGTTCTAAATAATTTGTTGTTCTATCTTCTGATTCTTCATTTTTAATTTTTTTCTGGATTGTTTCGGGACAAGCCCTCGCAATGACGGGGGACGGGGCACGCACCATTCGTCAGGCATGGTATGTGGCAGGATATAAAAAAGGCCGCACGGCAAAATAGATGCCGCACAGCCAAAATAAAGCCTGTGTAAAGCCGGAGTCCCCGCCTTTTGGACAGGGTAACGCTTGTTTTTTAGTAAATTATTGTTATATACACGTGTATGTGTGCGTAAGGGGTTTTGGCTTGGGGAGTTAGTCTCTCTCTCTAGTAAAATACGGCTAACTGCCAAATTTTCAGAGGAAAAAGTGACAGAAAAAAATGAGTTTTTTTCCAAAAAAATTCCGTATTCCGATTGAGTTAATGCCATATATTTTATCAACAAAAAATCTTATTTCTCTCACAAAGAAAGCAGCCGATTTTGAAGTTTTTTTGAAGATTTGGCATGGCTTGTGTTAAATCACACCAATGCAGGCTTTATAAATAGCTTAATTTCAGATGTATAATAATCTATTCTATATAATGTTTAATATTATATACAGAAAAACATTATCTTTGTAAGACAAAGGCTTTAAAAAACTAACATTACTAAAAAATGAAATCCGTTATTTACTGCTTATATACTATTTTATTTCTTTTTTTTATTGCATCCTGCAGTGACAACGTTAAACTATATCATCCGATAGAGGAGCCCGAAGTAAAATGGTTGCTCAAAACCGTTGACTACCCGGAAGAGAATCCGGGATTTACAACCCGTTATTCTCAAACATTTTTTTACACTGACGATGAGCAGGTAACAAAGATTACAAATCCGAGCACTACGGATTCACTACTCAAAATGGATTACAAGCCAAGTAAAATATCCCTATCCAGGATAACAAAGTCGTCTTCAACAACTACCTACGACAGTCTTATTCTGAAACTTAACGATAAGATGCAGACAGAATATGCTCTACACGTAACATATAGACAGCAGGAGGGTAAGGATAAGACGAAGAGCAATGACGATTCCACCACTTTTGTTTACGACGCAGCGGGGTACCTGATACAATTCGATAGATACTCATACACCGGAAACAACTCCAGTTTATCTCATACTGAGACACACACCATTGTTGACGGAAATATTACAGAAATTAATATCATATCCGGGCGCACTTCTTACAAATATACTTATACGTATGATGATAAAGAACATGCTATTCCCGCAGAATATTGTTATGAGATGCCTCTCAATGTTTCCGGATTATCGGGTTGCTGGCTTTTCACCAATATGCCCTTCCTTTCTGAATATTTCGGCAAGAGGAATAAAAACAATGTTATACATATGACCGGTGAAAGAATAATAAATGAAGCGATTACTCCATATGGAGATATCAGCTATAAATATACGTTTGATGAAAACAATTTGGTAACACAAGTAGAGATGTCGGGAATATCGAGAAGTGAAACCAAATTCGAGAATTTCACCACCTCGTTTTCGTACTATAAGAAAGAAATTTATTGGTAAGGAATTAGGGCAACCGTATCACAATTTATTTCTTTTACTGGATTGCTTCACTCTGTTCGCAATGACGTTCACAGTAAAGCGCTCTCGTCATTGCGAGGGCTTGTCCCGAAGCAATCCAGTAAAAAATGAAAAACTAAAAATGAAGAATGAAAAATATTTACTGTCGCATGTCATCCTGACCGTAGGGAAGGATCCCGGCCCTAAAAAGAGGTACGAGATGCTTCGTTCCTCAGCATGACAAATGAAAAACGAAGAACTAAGAATTAAAAGTGAATTGAAAATCGGCAGAGCCAAAATATTTTTCATTCTTCATTTTTCATTCTTCATTTTTAATAAACTCTTTGATGGTATTTTGATGCAGTTGCCCTAGTAAGGAATAAATAACTCCGCCCCGTAAAGCGATGATAAAAGAAGAGAATAATTTCATCGTCGAAACAGAGCGGAGGGGCTATATGGGGCTTAGCCGCATCTTCAAAGGAATATTCTCCTTTTATATTTTAATTTATTATATAGAGTAAAGCCCTGACGGATTTCCATAAACGCATAGCTCATTTTTGCATAAAATAAAAAGACAGGCTATAATAGCCTGTCTTTTCAACCCATATCTTTATTCAATTATCTGCTACTTGCGGCAATTTTCGCTAAAAGACGTAATATTTCGATGTATAACCAAATCAAAGTTACCATCAGCCCAAACGCGCCATACCATTCCATAAATTTAGGAGCCTGATATTCTGCACCCTGTTCGATAAAGTCGAAATCGAGAATCAGATTTAAAGCGGCAATAATCACAACAAACACGCTGATGCCTATACCAAGCGGAGTAGCGGCATATGCAGGAGATGTAATTCCAAAAAACGACAAGATAAGGCTGACTATATAAAATATAGCAATGGCAGCCGTCGCTATAATTACAACACTTCTGAACTTTTGTGTGGCACGTATTACTTTGAAATAGTATAAAGCAAGCATGATGGTAGTTACAGCAAATGTCAACATGATAGCCTGCAAAGCGATACCCGGATAATAAGCGTTGAGCATGACAGAAATTCCTCCCAGCACAAAACCTTCGAGTACGGCATAAACAGGAGATAAATATGGAGCCAATTCCTTCTTGAATGTAATAACAAGCGCTGTAATAAGACCGCCTATAAGCCCTATCCAGAATAGAGGCATAACGAATCCGGAATAGGCCAGGCTGCCAAACATATTCCATGTAACAATAGCCCCAAATGCAACCAGAGCCAATAATATGCCTGTCTTGCCGATAGTTCCGTTAACGGTCATAGCCTGGCTGGCATCTGTAGCCCGCCCGACTTTCTCGAATACATTTTTTAACGATGGGTTTCCTGATTTAAATAAAGCCATATGAATATAATTTAAAGTTTCATTAATTGCTGTAAAGATACGCATTTCTTTATTTCCGGAAACTAATTGAACTTTAATAGCCTTATAAAAACCTAAAAGCTTATCTTTACACATCGATTCTTAAATACAATAACCTAGATGAAAACATTTCGAAAAACTATTTTATTTCTTCTATCATTTATGACTATTTCATGCTTTGGCATTACGTCTGTACCAAAAGCGAACTATCAAGTAGTGCCGTTACCACAAAGGATATCCAATACGGCAGGTGGTGACTTTACGTTAAATAACAAAACTGTAATTGTTTACACTAAAGGGAATACACCTCAGAAACAAACTGCTGAATTCCTTGCTGAGTATATAAAATTCGGCACCGGGCTCGATCTTAAAATAACAGATAAGAGGATCGCTGAAAATGCCATTATACTGAGATCGGATAGCAAAAAAGAAAAACCGGAATCTTATACTCTTACCGTTAATAATAAACAGATTATTATTGATGGAGCAGACGAAGCCGGCATATTTTATGGTGTGCAAACGTTGCGCAAATCGATTCCTGATAATGTTCAAGGGACATCAGTAATTTTCCCGGCTGTGGAGATAAAAGACTATCCACGATTTGGTTATAGAGGAATGATGCTCGACGTAGGACGCCATATGTTCCCGGTTGAGTTTATCAAAAAGTACATCGACATTCTGGCTCTTCACAATATCAACCGCTTTCACTGGCATCTGACGGAAGACCAGGGCTGGCGAATAGAAATAAAAAAATATCCCGAACTAACGAAAGCCGGAGCATACCGTGAACAAACCGTTATCGGTAGAAACACCGGTGAATATGATGGAAAACCTTACGGAGGGTATTACACGCAGGAAGAGGTAAAAGATATTGTGGCTTATGCGCAAAAGAGATTCATCACTATTATTCCTGAAATAGATCTTCCCGGACATATGTTGGCTGCCTTGACTACATACCCTAATCTGGGCTGTACCGGAGGGCCATACAAAGTATCCCAGTTGTGGGGAGTATTCGACGATGTGTTATGCGCAGGAAATGAAGAAACATATACATTCCTTGAAGGGGTGTTTGCGGAGTTAATCGAATTATTCCCATCGAAATATATCCATGTGGGAGGGGACGAATGTCCGAAAACAAGATGGAAAGAATGCCCAAAATGTCAGGCAAAAATAAAAGAACTGGGATTGACCGACGACCCGAAACATTCGAAAGAAAATAAGCTACAGAGCTATGTTATTTCACGGATAGAAAAATTCCTGAATAGTAAAGGCCGTCAGATAATCGGCTGGGATGAGATATTGGAAGGAGGGCTGGCTCCAAATGCCACTGTTATGTCGTGGCGAGGAATAGAAGGAGGTATTGCCGCAGCCAAAGAACATCACGATGTGATTATGGTTCCCACCTCTCATCTCTATTTCGATTATTATCAAACGAAAGACGTAGATAACGAACCTTTGGGAATTGGCGGATATGTTCCGGTGGAGAAAGTATATAGTTTTGAGCCTGTACCGACAGAGCTTACAGTAGAAGAACAGAAATATATCATCGGTACACAGGCCAATCTTTGGACAGAATACGTACCGACTTCCAACCACGTAGAATATATGGTTATGCCGCGTATTGCCGCGTTGAGCGAAGTGCAATGGACTATGCCGGAGAAAAAGGACTACGGCCTATTCCTTCGCCGACTCGACAGTTTAATGAAACTATACAAGAAATCAGGCTATAATTATGCAACACATGTTGCTGATATTTTTGCCAAAACTGAAACCGACGCAAGTAAAAAAGCAATTATTATAACACTGTCGACATATGACAATGCTCCTATATACTATACGCTTGATGGAAGTGCCCCTTCTGCCAAAAGCAGAAAGTATATCCAACCCGTTGAGATAAAAGAGACAACAAAAATCAGAGCCATTGCTATCAGAGGAAATGATAAGAGCAAAGAATATACGAATCAATTCGACTTCAATAAAGCCACATTAAAGAATGTAGAATTGGTGTCGGTTCCCCACAAGAATTATACTGCCAATGGAGCAGTCACCCTTGTTAATGGAACAAGAGGAGGAAACTCTTACGCAAACGGAGAATGGCTTGGCTTCGTAGGTAAAAACTTCGAAGCAATAGTAGATATGGAAACAATTACAGACATTTCGAAAGTAAGCATAGGAACATTCATGGGTATCGGTGCCTGGATTTTCGGTGTAACGGACTACACTATATCTGTGTCGAATGACGGAACAGATTACAAGCAAGTATTTAGCCAACAGTATCCGGTCAGAGAAGAGAATGATCCCAGAGATATTACGGTAGACGTAAAAGCTGAGTTCCCGACAGAGACAGCCCGTTATGTCAAAATAGTAGCTAAACCAACCAACTCTATGCCCGACTGGCATGCGGGAAAAGGAAAAGGAGCGTTTATATTTATAGATGAGATAATAATAGAATAGATGTGTTCTCGAAAAAGTCGAGAATAATTCATATATTAGAAATAGCTAAATTATTAAATATAAGAAATATGAACTTGAAAAACGCAAGTAGTTTTTTCCTTTATCCGGGAGTTGCCATCATGATGGTTTCACTCATTTATATGATAATTAATCTGGCAAATGCTGATAGTTTTATCGGCATATGGATAGCATTTATGATAGCAGGAGTCTCATCCACGTTTTGGGGTATAATATGTTCATCTATGAAAAAGAAAAATCAGGCTATCGAGTAAGTAACTCTATCTATAAGAAAAAAGGACAGGTGCAATACCTGTCCTCTCCTTTTATATAAATGCTTATTATTAGTGTCCGCCACAGCCGCAGCCTGAACCGCAACCACCAGCCATTTCTTTCTCGCCGCTACCACAACCGCAAGAATCTTCTTCGCTATCGCCACAACCGCAACCCGAACCACAGCCGCAACCACCTCCCTGAGGAGCAAATAATGCAGCTATTTCTTCCGGAGTAGATTCTCTTACAGCAAGCACTTTTCCTGAAAAGTTCAATGTTTCGCCAGCCAAAGGATGATTAAAGTCCATCTTGATAATATCTTCTTTAACTTCTACTACCGAACCATTCAATCGGTTACCGTTAGTATCCATCATCGGCACAGTGTTTCCTTCAAAGATAACCTCTTCATTCAACACACCGTCTTGTTCGAATATATTGCGAGGAAGATCCACTATTGCATCATCATCGTATTCGCCATACGCTTCGTCCGGAGCCAGCACAAAGTCGAAAGTATCGCCTTCCGCCTTTCCGTCAAGGTTCTTTTCAAAGGCCTCAAGCATAGAGTTTGTTCCAAAGATGAATTCGAGTGGAGTTTCTTCTGTTGCTCTTTCCATTAGTTCACGCTCTTCACCCTCGCCCACATTCAAGTCGTAAGACAAAGAAACAAACTTATTTGTTGAAATTTTCATTTTAATATAGTTGTTTAGATTAATAACCAAGCTTTTTATAGCTTCTATTTATACTTTGAAGACAATAATCATGCCCAATTTGCTCTGTAAACAAATTTAAGAACGAGTTTGTTTTGTTTCGATTGCTTTTTTAAGATTATCCAACGCTTTTTCAATATTGGCTCGTGGAGTACCTACATTCATCCGCATATAGCCTGCACCGCCTGCACCGAACATAACACCATCGTTTAGTGCCAATTTGGCATCGTCCACAAATAATGAAACTAACTCTTTTTGAGGCAGTCCTAACTCCCGACAATCGAGCCAGACTAAAAATGAAGCTTCAGGAATCATCGCCTTTATCTGAGGTATATTTGCTTTCAAATATTCATCGACAAAAGTAATATTATTCCAGATATAATTTTTTGCTTCCGACAGCCATTCTCCTCCACCCTCATAAGCAGCTTGTGCAGCCAGATAAGCAAAAATATGCCCTTCTTCAAGTTCGCTACTTTCCAGATATTTATTGAATTTATCTCTCAATTCTTTATTTGGAATAATAGAATAGGAACTGACAATGCCGGCAATATTAAAAGTCTTACTCGGCGCCATAAACGTAATACTGTTTTGTGCTGCCTTTTCCGACACATTGGCAAATGGAACATGCTTGTTAGGAGTAAATGCCAGATCGGAATGTATTTCGTCAGATATTACCAGAATATTATTGTCATAACATATTTCGGCTATATCGATTAACTCTTGTTTTGTCCAAACTCTACCGCCCGGATTATGAGGATTACATAGAATCAACAATTTACAGTCCCGGTCTATAATTTTCTTCAATCCGGCCAAATCCATTTTGTACTGTCCGGCTTCCAATATAAGTTGGTTATCAACTATCGGCCTGTGATGCAGAGTTGGAATAATACGGAAAGGATGATAAACAGGAGGTTGGATAATCACTTTGTCCTCTTTTGTTGTAAAACAATCAATAACAAAAGCGATACCTTTCACAATACCGGGTATAAATGTCAGCCACTCCTGCTCTATTTTCCAGTTATGCCGGCTGCCAACCCAGTTGATAATAGAATCATAATAAGATTGTGACGGGCATGTATAGCCAAAGATACCATGCTTAGCCCTTTCAATTATAGCTTCGGAAACTGCCGGAGGAGACAAAAAGTCCATATCCGCAACCCAAAGCGGAATTAAATCAGCACTTCCATATCTAGAGAGTAAAGCGTCGGTTTTCAGAGCATTAGTTCCCTCGCGATCTATTATTTTATCAAAATTATATTTAGACATAAAAACTTTTTTTATTATCGATCGTAAAGGTACACAAATAATCTGCTCGAAGATTCTATTTTTTCATATTATAAAGTAAACAAAAACCGACACCAAACTTACACAAAGACACATTTTATTCACACACATCATCATAAATCACAGATTAGCCAAACTTTATTCCTATATGAAACTTTTTATTTACTTTTACCATCAAAAAGAAATATCATGTGTGGAATAGTAGGTTATATAGGTTTCAGGGAAGCATACCCCATTTTAATAAAAGGACTTCACAGACTAGAATACAGAGGATACGACAGCGCAGGAGTAGCTATCATAAACAAAGAAAATAAATTATCGGTATATAAAGCTAAGGGACGAGTTCAGGATCTTGAAGACTACGCTCGTGACAAAGATATTGAAGGCACCATAGGTATCGCTCATACCCGCTGGGCTACACATGGCGAACCAAGTAATATTAACGCCCATCCTCATTACTCGCAAACCGAATCATTAGCACTGATACATAATGGAATTATCGAGAATTATACCGTACTGAAGGCCCAGTTAAGTAACGAAGGCTATACCTTTCAGAGCAGTACAGACACCGAAGTATTGGTACAACTGATTGAGTACATCAAGCAACTGCACAAATGCGATTTGTTTACAGCCGTACAAATAGCTTTAAATCAAGTTGTAGGCGCATATGCTATAGCTGTTATTGAAAAAGGAAATCCAAACCAGATAATCGCTGCCCGCAAAAGTAGCCCGCTTGTAGTTGGCGTAGGAGAAGGAGAATTCTTCTTAGGCTCCGATGCTTCACCCATTATTGAATACACTAATAAAGTAATATATCTGGATGACGAGGAAATCGCTGTGATAAAACGCGAAGAGGAACCTAAGATCGTTACCATTTCGAATATAGAGAAAACACACGAAATAAAAGAGCTTGAGATGAATCTCAGTCAGCTGGAAAGAGGAGGATACCCTCATTTCATGTTGAAGGAAATATTCGAGCAACCAGACACTTTGGAAAGTTGCATGAGCGGACGTATTAATATTGAGGGTACAAACGTTGTTCTATCCGGAATAATTGACCATAAAGAAAAATTCATCAATGCGCGCAGAATTATCATTATAGCCTGCGGGACTTCCTGGCATGCAGGACTGATTGGAGAGTACCTGTTCGAAGAGTTTTGCCGTATCCCCGTAGAAGTTGAATATGCATCGGAATTCAGATACCGGAGTCCGGTTATTTATCCTGACGATGTTATCGTCGCCATCTCTCAATCCGGAGAAACAGCCGACTCTCTCGCGGCTATTGATTTGGCACGTAAAGCAGGGGCCTTCGTTTATGGTGTATGCAATGTAGTAGGATCTTCAATTCCAAGAAATACAGATTCGGGCTCTTATACGCATTGCGGACATGAAATCGGAGTAGCTTCAACCAAAGCTTTCACAGCACAAACAACTGTCCTTACTATGATGGCATTGACCATCGGGAAGGAAAAAGGTACAATAGAAGAAAGCCGTTACTTAGAGATTATAAAGGAATTACAAAGAATACCGGAGAAAATAGAGAGAGCTTTATCGTTGAATGATAAAATAAAAGAATTATCACTGATATTCACTTACGCTCAGAACTTTATCTATTTGGGACGTGGATATAATTACCCTATAGCTCTTGAAGGAGCTCTTAAACTGAAAGAAATATCCTACATTCATGCAGAAGGCTACCCGGCGGCTGAAATGAAGCACGGGCCGATAGCCCTCATAGATAATGAGATGCCAGTAGTAACAATAGCAACAAACAGCGCCATATACGAAAAAGTCGTTAGCAACATACAGGAGATCAAAGCAAGAAAAGGCCGTGTAATAGCTATTATAAATGAAGGAGACGAAACAATGAAAGCATTGGCTGACCATTATATTGAAATTCCCCTTACAATGGAATGCCTCGATCCGCTTCTGACTGTTATACCGATGCAACTGCTTGCATACCATATAGCTGTAAACAAAAACCGTGATGTAGATATGCCCCGAAATCTTGCAAAATCTGTAACGGTCGAGTAATAAAAGATATCCGGTCAATATAGAAAAAGGGGATGAATATTCATCCCCTTTTCTTGCAAATGTTGAGTCTATTGACGTAAAAAGCCCGCAAATTCACTTCGCAGACTTTCCAACCTTAACACAAACTTTACAAAACTACACAATAATAGAGTTAAATTAAAAACCTAGTCAGGTTTAAATTTAATCTTAAATATACTCCTCATATATTTACACCACAAAGGTAGTGGATACAAGAATAATTAAAATTACATAAAACAACCCTATTTTACAGAATTCGTGCCCTTTTTAGGCTTAATATTTCGCAATGATTTGTTTTGGCGGATTTTGCCCGGAGTAGCGCCAAAATTGGCTTTACAAAAGTCGTTGAAGTGAGATGGTGATGAGAATCCATGATCATCACTAATTTCTTTAAATGATTTTTGAGTACTGTTTATTTCGTGGAAAATAGATTTTAAGCGTTCTTCTTTCATCCAATGGTACGCAGAAACACCGAATACCCTCTTAAAACGTTTCTGGAAACCGGATAGGCTATAATGCAATGCTTCAGCCAATTCTTGCACCGTTTTAAACTTATAATGATTTTTCAGAACCTGATCCGAAAACGAAATATTCCGGCTTAATAACAAATAAAAGAACCTTAAAAGTTCTTCTTTTGTGTAATAGGCCCTCAAAATATAAAAGAGTTCTTTTACTTTTAAATCTAAATAAAAGATACATTTCAAGCCATCGCCTACACATTCACTCATAAAAGATATAAAAGAACTTAACCTTTCTTTTATATCTAAATAGTATAATTCGGGAATAAAACTATCATCTTTTTCATTCAAAAGCATATCAAGAGAGTAGCAATCGCAAAGTTGTCTGGATTCCAATAACCGCACAACGATGAGGCTAGAATCTTCCAGTGCACGACTCAACAGATGACTACCGGCAGGAAGTACCATCATTTGCCCATGCGAAATCGTTCTGTCAAGATATTCTCCAAAAGAGAAGCACAGACTACCCTCAAGGATAAATATGATAAGATTATCTTCAGAAAACACTTTCCAAGACTGATCTTTACTGAGTTTCAATTTGTCAAAAACAGGTCTGTTCCCTTTTTCGTAATTGAAACAGGATAAATGTTCATGAGGATATAAAAGTTCTACCATTGCGTTTTATCGTCAAGCTATTGCTTAGCTAAACAAGCACAAAATTATGAAAAACATATGAAATATCCAATTCATACTTTCCGGTTTATTCGTGAATATATGATTTGTTTTTAAGTTTTGAATCCTATATCCAAAATATTTTTATCTTTGCATAAACTTTACACAAAAGCATTCATTATGAAAACAAATGTTCTGTTACTTATCCTCTCTTGTTTTTTCGCCTTCAACCTTAGTATCAATGCACAAAGCAGAGTTGCCATTGGCTCGTGGGTTATTATGGGAGACGACACTAAAAAGAATGTGGATGACATTGTGGTAGGCGATGTTGTCCTATCATACGATTATACAAAAAAAGTATACGAAAAGAAAAAAGTAACATCCATCGATAAAGCCATGTACAGCCGTATGGTGCGATTGGTTCTCGAAAACAAACTACAAATATTGACATCTTCCGACCTTCCGTTTTGGGGTGAAAATGGATGGGTATCTACGAATCCCGAATTATCTACTGAAAGCCATCTTTCTAAAGACGTAAAAGAAATCAAAACAGGAAATTATTTGTATTATTATGATATACTAAGCACTTCTTCCGATCGAATTGCTTTTGTAGAAGGCATAATGGAGCCAATAATGGCTTATGCAATACAAATTGAGGGAGGGGGAGCCATTATAGCAAACAGCTTCATCATAGGAACAAACTGATTTATTTAACCCAAGGTTCAAAAACAGATAATTCATAAAATATATAGGAGACGTTATCATCACATTCACAATAGTTGATGAATAAACGCCTTTCTATTTTTTATGTATGCTATAATATAAAACAAAAAATATATTAAATTTGAATATCAGAAATTAAACCATTCATTATATACTTTGTTCTAATAATAAAATTCACCAAGCAAAAAGGAACAGAATGAAAAAGCTTATACTAACCATATTCTCTATTATACTCATCTTCACAGCTTGTGGAGCATTACAATTAGCTGATGTAGCAAGATTGTCGCCGGGTATGACACAAGTTGAAGTGGATCGCATACTGGGTAAGCCCGTACGAATACTATCATCATCATACGCTGAGGATGGGGAGATAAATGTGTTCGAATACATAACATATCGGAATGAGTCTTATGCTGTAGAATTTTTTAATGGAAGGCTTAATAGATATGACTTCATGTATGAAAATGTACCCTCAAACATAATAGAGCCGAACCCTACCCCTGTATATCCGGTACATCCTGTTCGTCCGATACCTCCGGCAAAGCCACAGCCACCAGTCAGACCGCAGCCGGAAAAACCGACAACTCCTGTTAAGCCTCAACCGGAGAGACCACAGCCGGGAAGGCCAACAACTCCAACTGTAAGACCGGAACCGACACGCCCTACAGAAACGAACAAGCCTGGTACAACTACGACCGGTAGACCGGCTACACGTCCGACAGAGACCAGCAGACCGAGTTCTAATAGCAAGCCTGAAACGTCCAAACCTGCCACACGCCCTTCGGGCACAACTACAGGCAGGCCGGCTACGAAAACAACGACTACAGAAACGTCAACGACAAAAACTAATCCGGAAGAAAAGAAGACCAACGAACCAAGCAAATAATTATTGCTTGATAACAAAAGGAGCAAGTACCGTCTCCTTGCAGATTATATCAAAACAGTATGCTTTCTCCGGTCTGTTTCCAACAGACACACTTACAACCTTTCTCTAAAGCAATCCCGGCAAAAGCCCCGGCCTTATCATAGGCCTTATCGAAATGCATAGGTGCCAGAATATCCGTTTGTATAGCATCGACAAATTGCTTCGCACCTTTCATATAATCTTTACCCAAACGCGGATCTATCGGGAACATAGCCAAATCGAGATGTTTTACATCTGCTACCAACAAGTCCAGTTCTTTTTGATAGAAATCTTCGGCCTCTTGTATTTCTTCTGCGGTAGATTCTTCGTTCCAATGCCAGTTATTTAAATCGCCTGCATGAAATATGATTTTGTCCTCAGCCTTTATGAGGAAGGATATACCCAGATCTGTAGATCCATAAGCTTGAATAAACAAAGTCTCATCTCGGTAAAAACCGGATTTGTCCAGATAAATAGCATCTCTATCCTTAGCGTTTTCATTAGTAAGAATATCTCTAGAAAAAATGTATATAATATCCGGGTGCTCCGTTTTCCAACTCAAGATTTCCTTGTTGAAATGGTCATGGTGCGAGTGAGTAGAAAGAACATATAACCGCCCCTTTTTCTTCAAGAGATTATTTCTCACCACTTTATTGTCCGAGTCTTTATAATAATCAATTATTATAGTGAAATCCTTCGCTTCTATAGCATAACCGCTATGATATATATATGTCAATTTCATTGCCTTTATTATTTTAATATTCAAATATAGAGAATAAGTAAACGACAAAAAATATTGATAACACTATATAACACTTCTTTTGACCGGTATAAAAATGAATAAAGTGAAGTTTAGGTTTCTTCACTTTATTCGGCTAGTATAACAGTTGTTGTTGAGGGAGTATATTATTATGATGATTGATGCGAACAAAAAGTTGCATGAAAAATATTTTTTTTTCAACAATTATATAATATGTATATAATATGCTTATTTTTAATTACTTTTGCAATATACATATATCTAAACCACATGAAAAAAATCATCCTGCTAAGCATATTAGCTTCGTTTTTTCACATACTATCTGCTCAACAAGATAAATCCGCCAGAGAAAAAAATACTCTCAGAGTTTTAAGCTATAATATCCGCAATGCCAAAGGCATGGATAATGTAACAAATTATGAGCGTATTGCCAATGTTATAGAATCGGCATCTCCCGATATAGTAATGCTACAGGAGATAGACAGTGTAACCGAGCGCAGTAACAAAATCGATGTACTAAATAAACTGGCAAATATAACCAAAATGTACCCGGCATATGCTCCCGCAATATCATATCAAGGAGGGAAATACGGGATTGGTGTTCTTTCGAAGAAACGTCCGTTATCATGGAGCAGCTTACCCCTTCCCGGCCGGGAAGAAGCCCGCGCCTTGTTGATAGTAGAATACAACAACTATATCATATTCTGCACACATCTATCCTTAACCAAAGAAGACCGGTTAGCCTCAATAAAAATAATAGAAGAGCAGGCTAAATTGTATAATAAGCCCATCATATTGGCAGGTGATTTAAATGCAAGTCCTGATTCGCAAGAAATAACGCAATTGGGTTCAACATGGAAATTGTTAAGCAATACCAAAATTCCAACCTTTCCGTCGAATGAACCGAAAGAAACAATCGACTATATAGCCGGATATACAGGAAAAGGGAGCGGTTACTCTACAGTTAAGTTTCATGTATTAAACGAACCTATGGCATCAGACCATAGACCATTATTCGCAGATATCAGATTAAAAACCGATGCAGCCAAAGTGATGCGAACCGAACCGTATCTTCAGAATCCTTCTACAAACGGAATGACTGTGATGTGGCTGACAAATGTTCCTTGCCGCAGTTGGGTAGAATACGGAACAGACAGTACCAATATGAGGCGGGTGCGTACTTTCATAGAAGGAGAAATGATAGCTAATAACGAGATTAACCGCATCCGCCTGGAGGGACTCTCTCCGGGAACGAAATATTACTATCGTGCTGTTTCGCAAGAAATAACTTTGTACGAGCCTTATAAGAAAGAATTTGGCGATACCATACGGACTCCAATTTCCTCTTTCACCACATGGGACGATAGCAAAAAAGACTTTACAGTTCTTGTATTTAACGATATACACGACAACTACGCCTTATTTGACAAATTATATGCACAAGTAAAAGACTCCGGCTATGAATTAGTAATCTTCAATGGAGATTGTATTGCCGATGTACAAAGCGAATCTATTGCAGTAAAAAGTATATCACACTATTGCAAGACTGTAGGAGGCAACAATACCCCTACTATATTTATCAGAGGAAACCATGAAACACGAGGGGCATACTCTATGTTTTTATGGAACTTATTGGAGAAAAAAGGAGGTTCTCATACTTATGGCGGCTTTAATCTAGGCGACACTCGCTTCGTTTTACTCGATTGTGGAGAAGACAAACGTGACGACCATTGGGTATATTACGATATGAATGACTTCACCCAATATCGGCAGGATCAGGCAGAATATCTAAAAGAAGAAATTGTGTCGAATGAATTCAAAGCAGCAAGCAAGCGTATACTCATACATCATATTCCTATCTACGGAAGAAATCAGAGTTCATACAATCCATGCAAAGATTTATGGGAAGGAATATTATCGAAAGCATCGTTCAATATATCGCTCAATGCGCATACTCATAAGTTCGAATATATACCCAAAGGAAAATACGGGAATAACTATCCTGTTATGATAGGAGGCGGCCCAAGTGAACAAGGTGCAACCGTGTCTATCCTTCAAAAGAAAGGGAACAAACTGACGATGAAAGTATTAAACACAAGTGGGGAAACAATTCTAAATCTTGACTTATAATGTTCTGAATAAACTAAAGAGCCTCATATGCATAATTTTATGCGCATGATTTTAAGGATTCAAATGAAAAGCATATCTTTGCTTTCCGTTAGTATAGGATGCAGGCTGAATTATAAAACCACAGGCTCGAAACAGCGCACTAAGGCACTTTGCTAACCCCATATCAACAATTAAAAATTCATAACTCTAAGATTTAGATGGAATATAACACCCAATTAAAAAAACTGGCTCTTCCCGAATACGGAAGAAATATACAAAATATGGTAGATTATTGTCTTACAATATCAGACCGAAATGAACGCAAACGTTGCGCAAATACTATTATTACCATTATGGGAAATATGTTTCCTCATTTGCGTGATGTAAATGACTTCAAACATATATTGTGGGATCATTTGGCAATTATGTCCAATTTTGAACTCGATATCGATTACCCTTACGAAATTCTCAAGAAAGAAGATTTATATCTTAAACCCGTAAAAATAGAATATAGCCGTCCGGACATGCAGTATCGCCATTATGGCAAGACGCTGGAAAAAATGGTTCAACTGGCAACTACGGTAGAAGACCCGAAGGAAAAAGAACAATTTATATTGCTTGTTGCCACTCATATGAAAAAATCATATATACAGTGGAATAAGGAAGTGGACGACCAGAAGATATTCATTGACATGTATGAATTATCCAAAGGGAAAATAGACATTCGTGGCTCGGAAATAAAATTACCTGAAATGAAAGATTTAGGACAGCGAAATAATAACAATAACACAGGAAAAAAGAATCAACAAAAGAAAAAATAACGGATGATAAAGGAAAGCGAAGTATTTAAAATAGGAAAGCTAACCAAACCGCACGGAATAAAAGGTGAAATAAGCTTCGCTTTCGAAAATGATGTATTCGACCGGGTAGACTGCCCTTACCTAATATGCAATATCGATGGCATATTAGTACCTTTCTTTATTGAAGAATATCGTTTCAAAGGGAAAGAAACAGCCTTAATTCTGTTTGAAGGTATTGACAATGAAGATAAAGCTCAACGCTTGACTGGTCTTGATATATATTTCCCTCGCAAATATTATGAAGAAGAGGAGGAAAACGACATCGAGTATTCCTGGAATTTCTTTATCGGATTCTCAGTGATCGACAAAGCGCATGGAACCCTAGGAAGAATTGAAGAAATAGACGAAAAAACAATCAATACGCTTTTCCTTATAAAAAACGGTACAGAAGAACTAATCATCCCTGCCACAGAAGCATTCATTGAAAAGATAGATGCAAAAAAGAAAATTATCTATTTAAATTTGCCCGAAGGTTTGATTTAATCTTACCATTTAAAATGATATCCATCCAACCTTCGTAAATCTTCTATCTTTGTACTTTTATTCCACACAACATCTTTTCCAAATCATATTCATGAGGTCGTCTTGACTTTTTGTTTTTGGTATTATTTTGTCATCCTGACGACAGGGAGGATCTCTTTATTTTGAAGAAAGAGATACTTCACTAACGCTCAGCATGAAAAATGAAGAATGAAGAATGAAAAATGAAAAGTCAAGACGACTTCCATGTAAAAAGATTTAGAAAAATATAAAAAACTGTATATTTTAACAAGTAGTTATTTTTATTCTTACATTTGTACACTGAATACTACAAGTTTAGTAGAGCAACATTTTTACAGAAAAATTTTTAGGTATTTAAAATATGAAAAAGATTGGTTTTATACTATTTGCTTTGGTTCTATCTACTAATTTTATGTTAGCCCAAGCAACCGGAGTTAATAAAAATGCTCCTAAAGCAGAATTTGCAAAAGAGGTTCATGATTTTGGAAAAGTAGAAGAAAGTGCCGGTACAGTAACGACCGAGTTTACGTTCAAAAACACAGGTAAAGCGCCTTTAATTATTCAGCGTGTACAAGCTAGCTGTGGATGCACGACTCCCGAATATACAAATGAGCCGATACTTCCCGGAAAAACAGGTACCATTAAAGTGACTTATTCGACAGTAGGACGTCCGGGTGCTTTTAACAAGGACGTTACTATATTTACGAATGTGCCTGATGCCATATACAAAGTGCATATCAAAGGAGAAGTTGTTCGCAAGAAATAATTGGATACGATAATATTAATATCAGAGGATATATCGGAAGGTGTATCCTCTTTTATTTTAATCTGAAAAATGAAACAGTTCATCTTCCTTTTATTATCGATCCTTACCTTCGGAAAGATTACAGCACAACACAATATTCCGAGCGGAGCACACTTATTGTTAAAGGCCTACCCCACTACCATTAAAGATTATAAAGATGGTTACCTTATCATGGCTAATAATAATATAATGTATGTAGAATCGAAAGAAAAGAAATCTCACACAGAATTGATAAACAGCAATAATATCGGGGATATCTTCGCGTATTCATATATCAGGGGAGCTGTAAAAGGCATACCAAGAAACCATGACCCGGGCCGTATAAGAAGCGAAGATTTGCTAAAAGCAATGTATGGTGTTACTCCGGCTGATGTTCAGCAGAATTTGACAACTATCATATGGTGCCCTAAACTTGTAAACCTAAAGCTAAAGATAACAAAGATAAACGGAGTAGATAAGCAATTGCAAAAAGTATCGGATGAATTGGATAATCATCCTGAGCTAAAAGATTATTTACTTAACTCAAGCACTTTTTGTTGGAGAAAAGTAAGAGGTTCAAACAAACTGAGCACACATAGTTTTGGTATTGCAATAGACCTGAACACAAAATATTCTAACTATTGGCAATGGGATTGTCGTTGCTCTTCAGAAACGGCTATATTAGGATACAAAAACCAGATACCTCAACTGATAGTAGACATCTTCGAAAAATATGGATTTATTTGGGGCGGGAAATGGTATCACTACGATACCATGCATTTTGAATACAGGCCTGAACTATTGATCGGCTAATATCGGTTTTTCTTTACGAACGGGCGCAATCTTCTTATAGCATCATGAATATTTGACTTATCATTATAGTCAAGAGACAAAACTCTTTCATAATCGTTAAGAGCCTTTTCATAATTCTTTTTCAACTCATATATGTTTGCTCTCTGCCTATAAAGGCGAACAAATGAAGAATCGATACTTAGTCCTTTATTGCAATCATCTAAAGCCTTATCCAGTTCTTTTTGCTTGATATACAAACCAGCCCGGTTTGAATAAGCATTAATATTTGTGGTATCTAAATCTAATACTTTACCATAATCGCTTAAAGCTTTAGACGAATCTTTCAATGCCAAATATATATTTCCTCTGTTATTATAAATATCAGCTAAATAAGGTGGTTGCTGTTTTACCGCTTTGTTGTAGTCGGCCAACGCCTCTTCATATCGGGCCGATTTCTCATAAATAATCCCTCTATTATAATAAGCATCAGCATAATTATCATCTATTTTAATTGCGCGCGCATAATCCAACATGGACAAACTGTCTTTATCCATTGTCTGGTAAATACAGCCTCTATTAAAATAACTTTTTGCATTAGTGGAGTCTAAACGTATCGAAACATTGCTATATTCCAATGCTTTCGTATAATTTTTTATATGCACATATTCATTGCTGATATAATTATTGGCATCTATAAGCAGCATATTTTTCTTGCGAAGAGTAATAAGATCTTTATCGTCTTCTATTAACTGAATAATCGTTTTAAACGCTTTGAGGCGTTCAACAGGGATACTCAGACTGTCTTCCACACGGCTCAATTGATGCCGGAATACTTCAATATGCTCATCCTGTTTCAGCTCTTTATCAAATAAACCACATGATGTTAATAGTATGCAAAGCTGTATTGGCAGAATAACATGATACACTAATGCACTGATCTTTATTGTTCTTGTCATCCAAATAGTTGTTTAAGTCTCATGGCAAAGATAGAAAAATTATTATAAAATAAAGACACCTATCCATCACAGATAAGTGTCTTTTGAATAGTATTCGTATGAAGTATCAATTAGTCTCTTTATATATATGACGAGTAAAAAATGAAAATGTTACAACACTATGGCATATAATTATCAACTTTATCCTCCGCAGCTTTTTCAATATCTGTTTCGGAAGTAGTTTTTTTCTTGTACCAATCCACATTACGCAAGGCAAACATAACTATAGCCAATGCAATAAATAATCCGGCAGCACCAAATAATAACGACATACTTTCTAACTGCAATATGATATATAGGTATGTATAAAGTATGCTTAAAAAACCGCCCATCATACATGCCTGTTTAATATTCTTAAACATCGTTTTAGAGTAAGCCGTTATGAGAGCCACCGTTGCAGATGCAGAGATAAAGTAAGAAAGTTTGAAGTCCAAATGTTCTGATATAGCCAGCAACAATGTATAAAATAACACAAGAGCACAGCTAACAAGCAAATATTGTACAGGATGAATACGCTTACGGCTTAGTAATTCGACTAAGAAAAATACGACAAATGTGAGCATGATAAAGACAATAGCATATTTCACAGATCGCATTGTCATTTGATATTGATCTACCGGATATTTGAACTCTACACCCAAGGACGACTGCTTCAGAAGATCATTATTTCCTATCCACGTCTGTACATAATTGCGGTTATAATCAAATATTTCCCACTTTGCATCAAACCCGTCTTTACCGATAGTTTTTTCTCCAGGAAGAAAGTCTCCTGAGAAAGATACAGTCTCCCATGGTGATTTCAAATGAATCTTGCTTTCCTTGCCGACAGGAGTAATATATAAGCCCTCGCTTCCATTTAGCACCAAATCGAAACCAAATTCAAATTTCGAAACAGAAGGATCGATAGTAATATTAACTGTAAGCCCCGAACCGATAATAGTATTATCATTCACTCCCGGCTGTACATCAAAGTCTTTTCCATTCAGGTTAAAGACTATTTTATTCTTTATCCCTTGCAAATACGGTATTCCCAATAAAATAAAAGCATCGTCCCATTGAATTTGCTCTTGCTTTATATTCAATTTATCAAGACAGGGAAGCGAGAAACTACCTTTTATATTCAAATTAGACTGATATACAAGAGATTTATACAAAGTTCGCTTTCTTGCTTCTGTATTGATATCTCCATTCACCTTGAAATCGTCAGGCAAACAATAGGAATAACCAATTTTATTTGCCTCGGTTAAATAAGGTAAAACCAACACAGGCCCCGTAATACGTTGAACACCTCCTATTTTCTGACTGATCTCATTCTGTACAGCTTTTTGACTGTCTTCCCGCTCTTCTATCAATGATATAACCATCCTGATAGGGAATAGCATAATAATAACTAAAACCGCTACGACAATTACTTTTACCATAATCATGTCTGTATTTACACCAAATTTCGCTTTCATAATGCTCATTATTTAATTAAAAGTTCTTTGAATTTCAAAGTTTATAAATAAAAAATTTTACGGCAAAGGATTAATTAATTTCTCAAGTGCATCTATATGTTTTTTAAATAATTCGGCTCCACCAGAAGTAACTTTATAAGATGTGTTCGGTTTTCGACCAACAAACTGCTTCTTTACTTCTATTATCTCCTCTTTTTCTAAAGCTTTCAGATGACTCGCCAAATTCCCATCAGTCACTTCCAATAACTCTTTCATCGTATTGAAATCGACACTGTCATTTACCATCAATACCGACATAATGCCTAATCGTACACGGCTATCGAAGACCTTATTCAATCCTGATATAATATCTTTCATCATCAACCGTTTTTAACAGATTTCATGTCATATTTATAATAGATTATTATACCATATACTATATGCAAAACGCCAAAACCAATGGCCCAGAATAATAACCCGTTACAAACGAATATACCCGCTATCAAACCTAACAGGATTTCACATGCTCCAAGAATTCTTATATCACGATAAGTTCTTGATCCCGCATATATGAGTGCCAAACCATAAAATATAAGCATCGAGGGCGCAACCATCCGAGTGGCCTGCTGGTATATAAGTATCACACAGAAGATACCACCGATTATCATAGGTATCGAAAAATCTTTTATTATCTGTTGTGTAACCGGCATCCACAACTTAGCTCCACTCTTCTTGGCCTTTCTCATACAAAAGAAAAATCCGGCAGAAGCCGCTAATAATAAAACGACAAGAGCCAATAAGATAAAATCGTACAATAAAGTCCCCGTTACTGTAAACTCATTTCTCAGAATCAGATGCCCTGCACCGGCACCAACTAAAGCGAAGAATCCGGCAGATATTCCGGACATACCACTCAACGACAGAAACTTACTGGACCGTTCCATCATAGAACGGATATGCTTTATATCTTCCAAATTTGTATCCATAACATCAACTTTGAAAAACAAAGTAAATATAAATTTCTTAATTCTGCAATAGGTACAAAAAAAAGCCACAAAGCTTCCCCTGTCTTTGTGGCTTTTCAGAATCACCCCATTAAATTTATAGAATGTCAATCTTAATTATTCATAAATCCAGCCCGGTGTTTTTGTCAGATTAGGATTCATTTCAATTTCTGTTTTAGGTACCGGCCATGTATACCAGTGATCTCCTATCCATTCATATGTTCCTCCAGTGGAAACTTTTCCTCCATAAACCTGTTCTACTTGCTTGCGATCGAATTTAGTTTCTTTAAGTGTACGCCAACGCATCTCATCAAAGAAGTTAATACCTTCACCCACAAACTCACGGCGGCGTTCGTCCCGCACATAATTACGGGCTGTAGTCTGGTTGGTAAACGGAGCATCCGGAGTATTAATACCTGCACGATCGCGCACCATCTTTACTTTTGCCTTCGCTCCTGCCAGATCATTTTTTTCAACAAGAGCTTCAGCCCACTGCAATAGAACGTCTGCATAGCGTATAATAGGTTCATCTATCGGATTACTCTCGCGATAGGCAAATTCAAGGCCTTCACCAACAAATTTACGGTGAATATAGACTAATTCTTTTTCCGCATTGGCACTTCCACTAGGAGTATAACCATCACGATATTTACCATCAGAAGTTGACTGGTCAAAATACGCCTTATTTACAACAGGAAAACGATAGACATAAGTACCTTCTGCAGTAGAGTTACTATTAACCCCTCTAAACTCTGAATAAGGAGTTACAACATTGAACGTCAACCTTGGATCACGGTTTGCATAAGCTTTTTTTATCCTACCCTCATTCCCCTCTTGCAAATAAAGAGCTTTAGCTGCACTAGATACACTACCAAGCCCCACAGAGCCATCGACTACATTCGTAACCGCACTATTTATTACAGTACCATTCAACATCTTATCACGAAGGAAAAATACTTTACGGTCTTCAACCGAAAGATTATCCCATTCCGGTAAATAATTACTCCATTTAAAGTCAGATACAGCTCCGGTGACAGGATCAACTGATTCATATAACTCAACTACTGCAGGAGCAATACGTATATCAGTCCAACAACCCCTAGAATCTAGTGATCCTTGTTGGAAAGCAGCAACATATTTTTGCAAGGTAGATCCATAAGCCTTAGTTGGTTCTTCTATATATTGTATACTGAAAATCATTTCATCACATTGCTCATTCGCTTGTTTGAAAAGCATCTTATAGCTCTGGGCTCCCGCGTCTGTGAAAAGTTTATAGCCACATTCTCCAACTTTTGTATAATCAGCAGCAGCCTTATCGTATTCTTTAGTAATCAGATATGCACGTCCACGCAATGCATACGCAACACCTTTGCTCACACGTCCCTCCTTAGCGGTATCCTTATTCGGTAAATTGGGTTCATTAATCGCATCAGTCAAATCGGCAATAATCTGTTTCCACACTTCGGATTCGGGGGATTGTGACAAATAAGCTTCTGTTGCCGCTACCGGCTTCAGATAAAGTGGAACACCTAAGCCTGTATTACCAAAAACTTCATTCAACCGACCATAAAAGAACGCACGTAATATTTTCATTTCAGCTACCCTCTTAGCCTTCTTTCCTTCATCCATAGATGCCAGGGGAATGTTTACGATAGCGGCATTTGCTCTATGCACACCATCATAGCACCATTTCCACATGTTGGAAAAATAAGAATTTCCTGGATTCACATTACTTGTAAAAAGCGAGTTCATCCCTAAGCGGCTAGAACCTGACATGCCGAGAACATCCAGACCGTAATAACCCACCCAAAGGCCGGCTCCTACCATACTTGTACTGTATATCGGTTTCTTTACAGAGTTGTAAACACCGGTCACCCCCATTTCGACAAGGCTTTCGGTCGACCACATATTGTTACCTGTAGCTTCTGAGTATGGTGCAGTATCTAAGTCAACACAAGCCGTTATGTTGACCAACATATAAATAGTTGCTATAAAATATGCTATTTTTTTCATATCTCTCATTGTTTAAAAAGTAAGGTTTATACCGACTGAATACATTCTTGCTATCGGATATGCATTTATTGTACCTCCAAATTCCGGATCAACTCCAGGGAAATCTCGATCTTTAATAGTCAACAGATTTTCTCCTGCCACATAAATACGGCATTTTTCAATCTTTGCCGGAGTTATCCACTTTTTAGGTAAAGTATATCCAATCTGCAATGACTTCAATTTCAAGAATGATGTATTGAAGAGGTAATAATCACTGGATGTTTGTGTCTGTGATGTTCCTGCATAAAGCCTAGGGTATTTGGCGGTAATATTCGCATTAGAATCATTAGCAGGATCATAATTAGGATCATTCACTGATGCTGCGTGGTCGTAGCTGTAAAATAAACTACCAGCATTAGACGGTAAAGCGTCAGTCGCTTCAGAGAATGCATGCGCATTCACTCCACGAGAATAAATAATACTATATGACCCAAGCCGCCCGGACCATAATGCATTAAAGTCAACACCTTTCCATTCTGCACTCATATTCAGCCCAAAAGTAACCTTAGGAGCAGAAGACTTACCTGTAAATACACGGTCATTGCTATCACCATACTTTCCGTCACCATTAATATCCGCCATTAATAATTCGCCATACCATATTTGACTGGAACCCGGACCTACCGTAGTACCGCTATTGAATTGATATCCTGCTGCAATCATGGCTTTCGCCCAGTCAAGATCCGCTTTTGTACGAATCATACCATCCTTTGGTCCTCCATTCGGATTTACTGTACCATCAGCGTTTGTATATGTACCATTACCTTTATATACCTGGCGTATGTAATGTTCATTTATCATATGGCCTTCAACAACAGCGGATGATGAATTATTGGATACAGCGCTGAAGTTGAGATAACGCCAAGTCGGATTCCCGTGCACATCTAGCAGGCTTTCATCTAATCCATATATCAATGCCCCTTTATATTTGGTAATTTCATTCTTATTATAGTTCATATTAAAGCCTAAACTATAACGGAAATCTTTACCTATTTTATCGTTCCAGTTCAGAGCGATATCAACTCCTTTATTTGTCAATTCCCCTTGATTACTCATTGGAGCCGTTACATTCCCCATTGTTATAGGTATTTGTGTGGTCAACAACATATCTGTTGTCTTACGATAATACCAATCAAATTCGAGACCTAACCTATTTTTAAAAAACATTGCATCAAGACCCAAGTTTATGGTCGATGTAGTCTCCCAGGTCATCGCATAATTCGGAAGAGAGCTTAATACCAACCCATTCGATATCTGACCATTAAAAACGCCTTTTGTTTGAGCATAAGTTTCCTGCCATTCATAATTACCGGAAACGGTATTCCCCAGTTCTCCATAAGAAGCACGTAACTTCAAACTGTTAACAACAGGTAGTATAGGTTCAAAAAAAGATTCTTCACTTGGACGCCATGCTGCAGAAAAAGAAGGGAAAACATGTCCACGATTGTTCGGAGCGAAACGAGAAGATGCATCAGAACGAAGATTCATCTCAAACATATACTTATTCTTATAAGCATAATTTAAACGTCCAAAAATAGACCGCACTGCGTAATCAGTTTCAGCGCTTCCTCCAATACTCTGCATTTCAACTGTAGATGTAATATCTGTTATATCCCAGTCCAGCAAGGTCTTTTTTGTAGCACTAAAGCCTGAGCTATTATAATAGTATTGTTCATGACCGATAAATGCTCCTATATCATGGTTTCCAAATGATTTATTATAGCGCAGAATTAAGTTTGTTGTATAACTGTAAGACTTGTAATGATAACGATACGAAGTAGCATTGGTTATGTTCGGCAAGTTCTCTACCATACCTTCACTGCCTGTTCCCAAACGGAAACGGTAGCTTGGCAGATTGCGCGAATATGTTTTATCGGCCCGGTTATATTCGTTATAATTGAATTTAGCTTCTGCAGTTAATCCGTCCCAGATTTTAGCATTAGCGTACCAAGTGGTATTAATACGCATGTAATCATTCTTTCCTCCGGTTGCTGCTGCACTTCTCAACACATTATTCATACTTGTCATCATTGGATCTTCCGAAGCCCCGTATTTTCCTTGATATACAGGGTTTATACCCGGATAAGCTTGAAATAAATATGTATTGTCTGTACTTCCCGGTTCTTTAAACTCTTTAGTTGCATAAGTCTGAGTACCGAAAGTAATAAAATCAGCGATCTTCGTTTCAACATTTGCACGCATATTATAACGTTCCAAACCCGTATTCACCAATGATCCCGGATTATTCTGATATCCCAACGACAACATATAGGTAGAGTTTTCAGTTCCTCCGGATACTGAAACATCCTGTTTGTGATAAGTATATCCATCAAATAATATTTTAGCCCAGTCTGTATTCGGATATGCCAACCAGTTAGGTATTTGGTTTCCTGTGGTAGGATCTGTATAAATACCATTAGGATTAGCGTTAGCTGCTGCCCACTCATCTATTCTTTCCTGTGAATAGAATCCGTTACCACTGGCATTGTATGATCCTACATTATGGTAATTCATATAATCAACCATATTTGACATGAAGCTCAAATCTGATATCGGTTTTGCGTGGGCCAGCATAGAACTAATTGTCACTCGAGGCTTTTCTCTTTTACCTTTCTTTGTTGTTACCAGAATAACCCCTGCCGCAGCACGTGATCCATAGATTGCCGCCGATGCTGCATCTTTAAGGAAGTTAATCGATTCAACATCTTCATTGTTAATAACATTCATATCAGCCACAACTCCATCGACCAAGACCAGAGGGCTATTACCATTTAGAGAAGTTGTACCTCTAAAGGTAATGCTTACACTTTCACTGCCGGGATTACCACTACCTTGAGTAACACGTACCCCCGGTGCCAAACCGGATATTGAAGTAGCAAGGTTAGTTACAGCTCTGTTCTCTAATTTTTTAGAATCGACAGAAGCTACTGATCCAGTAAGGTTAATTTTCTTCTGGACACCATAACCTACGACAACAACCTCATCCAGATTAGTGCTTTGTTCTACCAACACTATGTTTAAGGTTGTGTTATTCCCGACTTTATGCTCTTGAGGCACAAATCCCATATAAGATATAGTCAAAACAGCGTTACTGTTTGGCACATTTATCGAATAGTTACCATCTATATCAGTCATTACACCAGTAGTCGATCCTTTAAGTATTATACTAACACCAGGCAAAGGTTCTCCGGCATTGTCTGTTACTTTTCCCTTTACGGTTATCGACTGCTGATATACTTCATTTACTGTAGCAAATGAATTCACCGGCGCAACCATAAAAAGAAAGAACATGCACATTGTAGTGCAAAAAAATCTAATTTTCATTGCTTTCATAGAATTTAAATAATGAGTTAATTAAAAGGTTAATAGGGGTAATTTTACTTCATCACATCAGATTTGATTACGTTAAACAATAATCAAAGCCCTGTATTCCGGTAGTTCAATCTATCGGAATACAGGGCTTTGATATTTTATAAATAAAAAAGCACTCTTCAGAATCTTCTCTAACAAAAAGAAATGATTTTTTATTAGAGATAATTTTTTGTATATTACGTCTCTCTCTCTCTCTCTCTCTCTCTCTCTCTCTCTCTCTCTCTCTCTCTCTCTCTCTCTCTAGTAAAATACAGCTAACCGCCAAATTTTCAGACGAAAAAATAGCAGAAAAAACAGTATTAAAAGAGAAGAAATTTCTCATAAGGCTAGCTTATACATATTAAATTAAAGATTTCTAAAAATGTTGTACAAATATTAATATTATAGAAAATCAATCGGGCTCATTTTGTCCTCAAAAGGGGATACTATTGTGCTCCGGACATTTTCGCCCCATTGGGCGGACAATAATACCCCTCACAATATAAACTTCAATTTACTTTTGTATAAAAACCAAATGTATCTGTATGGTTTACTATCCTTAATAGCTTTATTATTAATGAAAAATCATATCTTAGGCGTACTTTTATTCGGAAAACCAATTATCTAAAACCGTTCAGCACTATGGAATACAATATCCGGAAATACTTAATTCTAGCTTTATGCTTATGCGTCAGCACCAGTATTTTTTCGCAAAGTAAAAAGAATACAAATCAAATAGATGACAGAGCCTATTGGGTAAATCAACTATATAAAATGTCCGCACCCATACTCCGCAATATGAGTAAAGGAGAGTTGAAGAAAAATATGGTTGTAGAATACAGTCCTACATGGGATGGCCGCAACAAGGATGTTGCCTATATGGAAGCTTTTGGCCGCCTGATAGCCGGTATTGCCCCATGGTTAAATCTTCCGGATGATAACACACCTGAAGGCAAACAAAGAAAACAGATGCATGAATGGGCTTTACAAAGCTATGCTAATGCTGTAGACCCCAATAATCCCGACTATCTTTTATGGACAGGTTCGAATCAGGTTTTGGTAGATGCTGCGTACATAGCCAATAGCTTTATCCGTGCACCGAAAACTTTATGGGAACCTCTCGATCAAGTAACTAAAGAGCGTTATATAAAAGAATTTAAAAGCCTACGCAAAATAAGGCCTGCATACAACAACTGGCTTTTATTCCGGGCGATGATCGAGGCATTCTTCGTTTCAATAAATGAAGAGTACGATGGGTATGTACTGGATGTCGCTATCCGAAAAATAAATGAGTGGTACCTTGGTGATGGATGGTATGCCGACGGGCCCGAATATTCTCTTGACTATTACAATGGATATGTGATGCACCCGATGTATGTCGAAATCATTGAAGTAATGGAAAATAAGAAGATATACAGCCCTGTGAAATTTGAACTAGCTCTCAGACGGATGCAGCGATACAATCAATTGATAGAAAGATTAATTTCACCGGAAGCCTCTTTTCCGGCCGTAGGCCGTTCTATGACTTATCGTATGGGTGCATTCCAAGCTTTGTCTTTGTCTGCATGGAAATACGGTCTGCCTAAAACAATGACAAACGGACAGGTTAGAAATGCCCTGACCACTATTATGAAAAGAATGTTCACTAACGAAGACAATTACAATAAAGAAGGATACCTGCAACTGGGATTTGTAGGACATCAACCCAACCTTGCCGATTATTATACAAATGCAGGAAGTTTATATATAACTTCACTTGTATTTCTCCCTTTGGGATTGCCTGCCAACCATGAATTCTGGACATCACCAGCCGAAGAGTGGACTTCCCGGAAGGCATGGAGTGGCCAGCCGTTTCTGAAGGACTATCATGAATCAATAAAACAATAAGCATGAAAAAAGTATTAACATTCTGCTTGCTCTGTATATGTCTATCTGTTCATGCGTATAAAGAAAGAGATTTACTCCAAAAGGCCGCTAATCTTTCTAAATTGGAAAACGTACTTATAACAGATCAAAAATGGGTACGCTATCCTCAATATACAGATAGAAACGGATGGGATCAACTCATGGGCGAGAATAAAAGTTTCTTTATCGGACAAGGAGAAAAATTTCTTGACTACGAATGGAAAGTGGTCAAAGCAACCGACTATCTTGAGTACTCCAGAAGTGGTAACAGGAGCGATATGGAAAAGATACACAACAGCAACCTGAATGCTATATCGGCCCTATTTATGGCCGAAATGGCTGAGGGTAAAGGACGTTTCATGGATAAACTCTCAAACGGAATCTTTCATACTTGTGAAATGACATCATGGGCTATATCGGCTCACCTTTCTCTACAACGTGTAAAAGGGTCGTTCCCTAAACTCGACGACCATGTTATCGAACTTGTTTCGGGCGATATAGGAGCAACTTTCTCCTGGATTTATTATTTCCTGAATAAAGAGTTCGACAAAATTAACCCCCTCATCCCGGAACGTTTACATTACGAAATCGAGAATCGCATATTAACTCCTTACCTGAACGAAACCCGCTTTTGGTGGATGGCTTCGAATGTAACAGCCGAAAATGGCTTCGTTAACAATTGGAATCCCTGGTGCAACGCCAATGTTCTTCAATGCTTCCTTTTGGTAGAAAAAGATAAAGATCGTTTACTCAAGGGCGTTTACAAGACGATGGCCTCGGTCGATAAATTTATCAACTACAACCACGATGACGGTGCTTGCGAAGAAGGCCCTTCATATTGGGGGCATGCCGCAGGCAAAATGTACGATTACCTACAAGCGCTGTATGATGCTACAGGTGGCAAAATATCAATATTCTCCGACCCTGTAATTAAGAATATGGGTGAATATATCTCACGATCATATGTAGGAAACAGCTGGGTTGTAAATTTTGCCGATGCATCAGCAAAAGGGGATTTTAACTACCAATTGATATACCGTTACGGGAATATGGTAAAAAGTACAGAAATGGAGCAATTTGCATCCTATCTAAAAAAAGAGTACCCGAAGAAAAAAGTTCTGTCACGTGATATGTACAGGACTTTAGCCGATTTGTCATCAGAAAAAGAGATAGACAAGTTCAATCCCATACATATAGTTACCCCTTTCACGTGGTACCCCGATACTGAATTTTGCTATATGAGCGAGGGTAGTTTCTTCTTTGCCGCCAAAGGTGGTTATAATGACGAAAGCCACAATCATAACGATACCGGAACATTCTCCCTATATGCAGACAACCAACCGGTCTTGATAGACGTAGGAGTAGGCACATACACCAGAAAAACATTCAGCAACGAACGGTATACTATATGGACAATGCAGAGCGATTATCATAACCTTCCGCGAATAAACGGTTTTTCCCAAAGCTTCGGTAAAAAATATAAAGCAAGAAATCTAAAGGCCGATAAGAATAAAAAGACTTTCTCTTTAGATATTTCGCAGTCGTACCCAACCGAAGCCGGAATTAATAAATGGATACGAAACTACAGATTATCGAAAAATGGACTTACCATAGAAGATAGTTTTGATCTGAAAAATGCTCAGTCAGCAAATCAATTGAACTTTATGACATGGGGAGAAGTCAATATTTCTCAGCCCGGAATAGTAATTATCACTATAAAAAACAAAACTTATCAATTACTATATGATAAGAACAGTTTCGACCCAGCATTGGAAAAAATAGAATTGGACGATACCAAGCTATCGAATGTGTGGGACGATCAGGTATTTAGAATATCATTAAATGCTAAAAAAACAGATAATAGGGGAATATATAAAATTATCATTAAATCTTAATAAAAATGAATCTGAGAAGCTTTAAATCACTTTTTCTTGTACTCGCTGTAATTCCGTTGGTGACCGCATGCCAGAACAAAGAAAAAGAGAATTTCATAAAAGAAAATACCGAGTTTGCCACTGCCCAAACGGACAAGATGTTACAATCGGTAGGACAACCTACAGGTAAGAATTACCCCCGAACCATGAAAAACAACGGGGAGCTAGCTGTAACAGGCATGTACGACTGGACTCCCGGATTTTTTCCCGGATCGTTATGGTACCTCTATGAACTGACGGGGGAAACTAAATGGAAAGATGAAGCAGAAAAATGGACTACATCGTTAGAACCTTTGAAAACATTTACCGGGCATCACGATTTAGGCTTCATGATGTATTGCAGCTATGGCAATGCGGAACGGCTGTCACCGAAACCCGAATATAAAGATATACTGATAGAAAGTGCAAATTCGCTTTCTACCAGATATAGTGACAAAACAAAGACTATAAAATCGTGGAACTACCGAAAAAACTGGAATGACACAACCGAGTGGTATTATCCGGTAATCATAGATAACATGATGAATCTGGAGATGCTTTTCTATGCTTCTAAAATAACAGGAGACAAAAAGTATTACGACATAGCTGTAAATCATTCGGAATCAACTCTCAAATATCATTTCAGAGAAGATTTTACAACCTATCATGTAGTAAATTACGACACTATAACAGGTAAAGTCCTCGATCAGGCAACTTGTCAGGGATACAGCGATAATTCCATGTGGTCGCGCGGACAAGCTTGGGCTATATACGGATTCACAATGGTATACCGCGAAACAAAAGATCAAAAGTTTTTGGATGCTGCCATTAAAGCGACAAATGTCTATCTTAAATATCTGCCGGAAGACCTTGTTCCATTATGGGACTTTAATGTGGGGCAGGAAGGATATACAGCAGTAGGGAAGTCTTATGCGGTAGAATTTCCGGGCAAGGACTTAAGAGATGCTTCGGCGGCTGCAATTGTATGCTCGGCACTCTTCGAATTAGCAGAATATGCCAATAATCAATCGTATACTGATTACGCTATAAAAATGCTCCACAGTCTGGCTTCACCGGCATACAGAGCCCCATTAGGAGCTAACGCTAACTTCCTGTTGATGCATAGCGTTGGCAGCATACCACATAAATCTGAAATAGATAAGCCTTTGGTCTATGCCGACTATTATTTCTTAGAAGCTCTGGTCAGATATAAGAACCTCAATAAAAAATCATAAACTATGAAACGAAGCATGATTTTTGTCAAATCACCAAAGTCCATGATAATAAAAATCATGCGAGTTCCATATGACAACTAAAATCAAAATTATTATCATATGAAATATTATTTTCTAAAGGCCTTCTTCATTTTTCTCACGGCATCGTTGTTTTTCAACGAACTTCATGCACAGAAAAAAATTACGCCTCAAGATATAGATTGGAAATTATTTCTGAATCAACACGATTTGATTTGGAATAAAATAACTCCGGACTATTATGCAGGAGCCATAATGGGAAACGGCCTTTTAGGAAACAATATATACAAAGAAGGAGACAGCTATAAATTCCACATAGGAAGAGTAGACGTAACCGAAGGCAGAATGCCGGCAGATAAGGCTCAATATAGCAATTTGTATCACGGGGCAAGACTGCCTGTCGGATATTTTCTGATGAAACCTGTTGGTTCTGTTCTCTCCGAAAACATGAGACTCAGTTTATGGGATGCAACCACTACGGGAACGATCATTACAGATAAAGGAAAAATATCCTTCAAAAGCTATGTGCATGCCATCAAAGACATCATCATATTGGAAACAAATGCAGAAGGCGGGGAAACAAACTTCCAATGGGATTGGAAGGCTTTAAAGGCAATCAGTCCCCGCTATGTATTCGGCAACAATGATGCTCCTCAGGAATATCTTAATAATCCAAATCCCGATGTAAAAATATATACAGAGGGTAACTACAATTTATCTGTACAAAATTTAAAGGGAGGGAAAACGTATGTGGTAGCCTGGCAAGAAACAAAGAAAGGCAGCATACGGCGTATAGCAATAACCATCTCTCACGAGAATACAGAAGAATCAGCTATAAAAAAAGCGAAAGAGACAATAGATAACGCAATAAAAGAGACGTCTTCATTGGAAAACAGCCATAAGCAATGGTGGCATGCGTACTATCCCGCTAGCTTTGCTTCTTTCGGGAGTGCAAAAATGGAAAGTTTTTATTGGATACAGCAATACAAACTGGGTTGCCTGACTCGTCCTGACAAATATATTATAGACCTTCAGGGACCATGGGCAATGGAGAAAACGCCATGGCCTGCAATCTGGATGAACCTCAATGTTCAATTAACCTATTCTCCATTGTTTACGACTAACCGGGCAGAGATGTCTGAGCCTTTATGGAAAGCTTTAAACGACAATTTGGAAAGTCTGTCCGAAAATGTATTTGTAGACGCATGGAAAAAGGATGCGATAGCCATGGGAAGAACTACCAGCTATCATATGTATTCGCCTTTAATGGAGAATGGTACTAATAAGATGCTCTACGAGGCAGGTAATATGACATGGATACTGCTTTATTACTATCAGTATTGTACATACTTACAAGATAAGGACGAGCTGCTCAACAGATTTTATCCTCTTTTAAAGAAAAGTATTGCGTACTATGAATATATACGGGAAAAGAGAGAAGACGGAAAATATCATTTACCGGAAACAGCCTCTCCTGAATACAGTACAGCAAAAGATTGCAACTACGATCTGGCTTTACTTCAATGGGGGTTGAAAACTTTATTGGACATAAATGAAGCATACAAGTTAAATGACCAAAAAGCTTCTGCTTGGAAGGATTTTAAGGACAACTTAGTAGACTACCCTACTGATACTGAAAAAGGATTTATGATCGGAGAAGATGTTAACTTAACAAGTTCTCATCGACATTATTCTCATCTGATGATGATTTATCCCCTTTACCTGATCAATTGGGAGCAACCGGAGAACAGGGAGCTTATATCTAAAAGCATAGCACATTGGCAGAGTATGACTAGTTATCTGCAAGGATATTCATTCACAGGTTCATCGTCTATGTATTCGATGACAGGTGACGGAGAAAAAGCCGTTGCCCAACTACAAAAACTGATAGACAAATATATTCGGCCAAATACTCTATATAAAGAAACAGGCCCCGTTATAGAGACACCTTTGGCTGGAGCTGCATCGTTGCAGGATCTCTATCTGCAAGCTTGGAATGATAAAATAAGAGTATTTTCCGCTGTACCAAAAAGCTGGCCTCAAGCATCTTTCATCAATTTCAGGACAGAGGGTGCTTTCCTGATAAGTGCATCACGTGATAATGGGAAAACTGTATTCATACAAATAGAGAGTGAAAAAGGGGGTTTGTGCAGCATACAAACATTTATGAATACAGACAACCTCGATATCCAAAAGTTGAGTGGAGGGAAAGTGGATTTTTCCGTAACTGACAAATCGAGTGGATTACTTGAAATAAAGACAAAAAAAGGGGATATTATACAGATAACAGACAAAACGTTACAAATTATATTACCAAAACCGATAAAACATCTTAAATCGGAACAAAATGCCTATGGAATAAACTCAAGATAACTTATAAAAATTCAAGATAGATTTATGGTAAGGATTTGGTATTATAAATACCGGATCAATAATAAAGGAATCGTTGGGGGAAGGCGATTCCTTTATCTTTTATATTCTGTTTATTCTTTAGGTTTATTCCTCTTTCTCCAATCCTGAGGTACCATGGCATAGAAGGTTTTGAAACATTTTGTAAAATATTTTGTGGACGAGAAGCCTAGTTCGAATGCAATCTCAGAAACATTCATGTGGCGTTTATTATCCAACATACTAGCTGCTTCTTGTAATTTAAGGTTCAGAGTCAGCTCATTTGGAGTAAAACCTGTGATCTCTTTTATTTTCATATATAATTTACTTCGCCCCATTCCGAGCTCTGTCGCCAGTTTGTTCATATCAAACTCCGGATTGCCAAAGTTTTTTCTAATAATTATTACAGTTCTGTCTATCAATACCTGATCTTGCTCCGTAACAGTATCGAATGGCATTACATTTTCTTCCTGATTCGCAAACTTCTTATAAAGTATCAGCCTGTTTTTTATCAGGTTGTTACAGCGTGTAATCAGCATTTTAATATTGAATGGTTTTGTAATATAGGCATCTGCTCCAAACATATAACCGTCCATAATCTGGTTATCGGAAGTCTGAGCCGTCAGAAGTACAATCGGAATATGGGCTGTATCAACATTGTTTTTCATCTTATAGCACAGTTCTTTTCCCGAAACCTCCGGCATCATTATATCACTTATAACCAAATCGGGTTGTACTCTGTATATCATATCCAACCCTTCCTTGCCATTAATGGCTGTATATACATTATAATACGGAGCAAATGAGTCTGTAATCATCTCCAATAAAGATTCATTATCATCCACTAACAACACTACCGGCTTTTCTCCATCTATTGTGATACTGTCTTCAACTATCACATCATTATCACCTTCATAAACAGGCATTTCAACAGTATTCACGTCCGCATTTATATCTTTATGATTAAGCTCTTCTTCCGAAAAGTGGGATGTTCCAAGTTTAAGCGCGATAGTAAAAACACTACCCTCATTCAACATACTTTCTACCGAAACTTCTCCTTTATGACCATTCACGATTTCTTTAGTAAGCGCAAGCCCGATACCGGTTCCTAAAGTAAGTCCCGAAGATCTGTACTCTAGTTGATAAAACCGCTCAAACACTTTATTCAATGACTCCGGCGGAATGCCGATTCCGTTGTCTATTATCTGAATAAGAACATCTGCCTTCTGTAATTTAACTTTTAATGTGATCTCTCCGCCGGGAGAAGTATATTTAAAGGCATTTGAAAGAAGATTATAAATTGCTTTCTGAAAATGTAAAGGATCTATATATACATGAATTTCTTCATCTGAATACTCTAACTTATATTTTATCTGTCCTTTTATAGCGTAGTCTTCGAATGAGTTGTATATTTCCCTAATATAAGCTATAAGTTCGACACACTTAATGTTTAATTTATAAAAGCCTTGCTCCTGTTTTCTGAAGTCGAGCAATTCTGAAATAAGGTTCTGCAAGTGATCGGTATTCTTATGAATTTTAGTTAGCTTATTATGTGTCTTAGAATTCAATTCTCCTTGCAGAAGGAGCGTTTCGACTTGTCCTTTTATCAACGTAAGAGGTGTCCGAAACTCATGAGACACACTTGTGAAAAATCTTAACTTGGTCTGATTTAGCTCCTCAATTCGTTCTTTATCTTTACGCTCAAACTCCAATGTCGTTTCCATCTTTGTACGCCATATATAAAACCGAAAAACTCCGAAAATAGCCAGTAATATCAATATCCCATATATAATGAAAGCAACCGTAGTCAAATAAAAGGGTGGTTTAATATTAATAATCAGGGAATACACTTTACCGTCCTTCTCTCCCCGTTGGGATGTTTCGCGAACAAGCAACGTATATGTCCCGGTATTCAAGTTTGTATACGAAATCAGTCTTGTCTTGGTCGGCAACCAGCTTTCATCAAAACCTTCCAGTTTATATTCGTATTTGTGAGTCATCGTTTGCAAATAATTGGATGTTGCAAACTCAATAGTAATATTATTCTGATTATATTTCAAATCGATTTCCTGACATAGAGGTAATGTTTCTTTCAGTATGCCGAATTTATCCCCCGGTAAGACCTGCTGGTTATTGATAAACAGTTTATCAAAAAAGAGGGAATAACCCTTATCAACTTTACTAAGATCGTTTTCGTAGAAAGACACCAAGCCATTTATTCCCCCGATAAATATTTCCTTATTACGGGTTACATAGCAAGAATTGCCTATATTGAAACCAACGATAGGAAAACTAGAAGAAGATATAAACAAATCGCCATTCGGGTTTTCCGGATCAAACAGGGCAAATCCCCTGTTATGCAACAGAATCAGTTTCCCCGATGGAGCTTCAGATATGTAATAGCAATAATTATTCAATAAGCCGTCCTTCTCTTCCGTATAATTATCAAAATCGTCGGTCTTAGGGCTATACCTGTATATACCGGCTCCCATTGTAGCAAAAAAGAGTTCACCTCTGCTGCTTTCGAACATATCTTCGATATCAAATCGCCCGATCGATCTTTCGTTAGACTCATCATATACATAATCCTTTACCTTACCGGTTTTCAAGTTCACAGACCTAACACCCTGACCAACAGCCCCCCACAGGCGATCCTTGCTATCAATAAGAAATGCATGAATACCTGTTTCCGATACTGCTTTTTGTGTAACCGGATTATCACTCACCGGATAAAATCGTTCAGTATCAATGTCCATTTTTACTAAACCAGACTGCGTCAATAAGTAGAGTGCACCATCGTAATACTGCATTTTGTTGATCGTATTATTTGGCAACGATCCGGGATGTTCACTTTTAGTCAGCACCCTGGAAGTTTTGGTCTTTATATCCAATATGGCCAATCCCTTATTATGCAATCCGATATAGAGCAAATCCTTTTTCTCGTTATACCATATTGCCTTCTGGTTATATCCGATAAGAGACTCCGAATCAGATTTATTAATCAAATAACGGGAAAACTGTCTTGTATCCAGATCTAAACAATTCAATGCTCCTCCTTCTGTACAAACCCAAAGATTATTATATCTATCTTCTATCATCCTTCCTACATAAGGAAAGCTCAAGTTGCTTTCAATTATCGAATTAGGCTCATAGAAACGGAAAATATCTGCATCAGGATTGAAATAATTAACACCACCGAAATATGTCCCAATCCATATAGTACCCTGCTGATCTTTATATAAAGAAAAAACGGATGAATGACTAAGACTATGAGAAATATTATCACTACTAACATATTGTTTCCATTGTCTGGTCTCAGGGCTAAACATGCTCAATCCATAAAAAGTAGCAACCCACATATTACCCAGATCATCCTCAACAAAACTTCTTACCTGATTATTCGATATAGTATTAGTACCCTGCTTATGACGATAATTATATTTGATATTCCCATGAGAATCTGTCACAAAGATTCCATCATAAAAGGTTCCAATCCATAAATCGCCGTTCCGATCCTGATAAATCCGATTGACATATACTTTATTCCTGATACACCGCTGCTCTTTTGGATTTTTACCGGAGACAAGATATAACCCTGAAAAAGCACCAACCCATATCGATTTATCTTTTGCAAAATATATTGAAGTTACTCCGGATTTAATATCATTGAAAACAACATATTCTTTAAGTTGCTTCGACTGCTCATCATATTGCAATATCTTATTCTTCACAACAACCCATAATATGCCATCTGCATAAGTAATTGCAGCAACGCCTCCCCGTTGTATATTCTCAAACCTTTGTGTATGAATATCATAGCGAATCAAATCTCTATCGCTACGCATGTAAATAATTCCATTTTTATTCCCACATATTTCGTATATCGTATTCTGCGAAAGCCCCTCACCCTTTCTGTCCGGCCTAAATACTTCTATCTCCCTGCCATTATATCTATTCAACCCTTCAGTTGAACCAAACCACATAGCTCCAAACTCATCCTGATATATAGACATGATACTCACTTGCGACAATCCATCTTTTGCTCCTAACCGGTAGAAGTAAATATCATTATCGGCTGATATTGTCAAGTGAAAGCAAAGAAATATAAAAGGTAGTATATATCTGGCCAATATAAGTTTAGTCGACATTTTTTATTTCAGATTAAGTTATAAAGCTTAAAAGCACGAATAGTTCCACTTTTGAGTATGTTTTTCTTTATATAGTTCTCTAAATTCTCACAACCATATATTGTGTTTTGCCAGGAAATGTAATCTAGAGTGATGGCGCTACGGATATCTAAGATACAACAAATTAATCATAAGGCAAGCCTGCCCTCTTTTTCATCTTTATACTTTTGGGTAAGCAAGCGTAAAAAAGCACCGATTTGAGAGATAGCAGCCTGAGTTTCTCCGGATATTTCTTTTTTCTGCAATTTCATCAACAAGAAACCATATAAAGCTGAAAAACAAGTTTCCAATTCGGGAATATCTTTATTAGGCGATTTCGATCGCAGTTCTACAATAAAAGGCAACGTTTTATAATACAGCTCCGAATATTCATCTTCGTCCGTATTCTTAAGCAAGCGTATATGTAGCTCGGTAAGCTCAGATATAACATTTTTATTAATAATCAAATGTCCGCTATCAACCACATTTTCTCTTCTCATCATATCGATAAGGTTCTCATACCATTCTTTTATCTCTTTTTTGACATTATCAGGCTGATTGAATCGAGAGATTATTTGCTCTTCTATTTTGTCTATATCCAAACCGTTAGCCCGTATTAGGTCTTCTATCTGCCACATGTATATAAGATACTCGGCAATATTCTCTTCTTTAAGTTGTTGAGCTATCAGCATTTCATTTTCTCTTTAGAGTCACAAAGTTAAGAATTAAGCGAAATAAGCTATAAAAAAATCATATTTTTACACTCAACAGAAAAAATAAATGCATAAATTCTGAACAAAGACCTCACATATGACGTTGTATTATCAAAACAGGTATAGATTTACTTTTTTCATAGTGTGTTAGATAGATTGTTTAGTTGGTTTTTTACCTGTTTTTATCATAGTATATGTTAGTTTTATATTAGTGTTAAGAAGAGAAGAGATGGTTGTGAAATCGTCTCTTCTTTATATATTAGCACTATATTTAGAAAAACGTTATGTACAAAATAGATATAATCGACAGTGGATATATTATGGCTGACGGGGGTGCTATGTTCGGTGCCATACCCAAGCGAGCCTGGTCACGCAGATATCCGTCGAACGATGAAAACCTATGTCCTCTGGTTATGCGATGTGCCTTAGCCACATCCGACAACAGAAAAATACTTATCGACACAGGAATGGGCGACAAACATCTGCATAAGGCTTCTTATTATCAACCCCATTCGTTGATTAATATAGAAGATGCAATTCAGCACCTGGGATATAAATCGGATGAAATAACCGATGTAGTATTGACTCACCTCCATTTCGATCACTGTGGGCATGCTACCCGGAAAGACAAAAATGGGAACATAACACCGGCTTTCAAAAATGCCAGGTATTGGTTAAGCCTGAAACAATGGGATAATTTTCAGAATCCTAATCTATTAGAAGAAGATTCTATATTTGCCGAAAATATTATGCCGGTATATGAATCCGGGCTTTTAAATTTAGTAAAAGAAGATACCCTGATAGGTGAAGGTTTTGGCTTGAGACTATTTGACGGACACAGCACGGGACAATTGGTTGCTTATATAGAAACGGGAAACGATGGCACTTATACTTTCCCGGGAGATCTGATCCCGACTTCTGCACATGTTCCACTGGAATGGATTTCGGCATATGATATATGTGCTTTAACCTCAGCAAAGGAAAAACAAAGATTTCTTATCGAGGCCGAAAAGGAGAACTATACGCTCATCTATTGTCACGATTCGATACATGCTAGGAGCAAAGTAAAAAAACTGAATAACAATTTTAAAGCTTGTTTATAGTTTTTTTAATTCTTTTTAGACAATATGGCTTTATCTGATAAGTTAAATAAAGGTACATTTGCAGTAACATTTACCATAGAACCTGTTTAAATTTTACTGGTCAAATAAATTAATGAAAAAAATATTTGCTATAATCACCCTCCTTCTTTGTACTACCATACTTCCGGCCCAAACATATGAAGAAATGGTAACTAAATCGATGGACTATCTGGATAAGAAAGACTACTTTTCTGCCGAACAAGCATTAAAAGCAGCTTTACGAAAAGAACCGGCTAACCCCAACAATATTATGTTGATGGTTAATTTGGGAACAATACAGCGTAATTTAGGAAAATACGATGAAGCGCTGGTGTCATACAATATAGCTATTGACAGATTTCCCGAAAAAATATTTTTAAGACATAGCCGGGCTGCTCTATATTGCGAAATGGGAGAATATGGTGAGGCTATGAAAGATTATAACGCTATACTACTTTTCGATCCAAACGATCTGGAAGCTCTTTATCGTCGCGGTTTATTGCATCTTTACAATAAAGAATTATTATCAGCCGAAGATGATTTTGAAAAAATTGTTTCCATTGTGCCCGAGAGCCTTCAGGGGAAAATGGGAATAGCCCTTATAATGAAACGAAGAGGTAACTGGAAAGAGGCGGAAGAATACTATACTGATCTGATATATAAAAACAAATCGAATGCAGAACTGTATTTCAACCGTGCCGAGTGCTACCTGCAATTGAATAAACTGGCACGAACCAATGAAGATATCAGCAAGTCGCTGGAACTAGGGATCAGCGATCCATTAATCTATATACTCAGAGGACAGTTACGATTAGCCCAGTATGATAAAAGAATGGCTAAAGAAGATTTTGTGAAAGCTCAGGAAATGGGCGTAAGTGAATCTATCGTTTCCGATTTTCTCCGTTTGTGCAAATAAAAATATATGTAAATACAGAAAATGCATTATACAGCCGGGTATAGTGCTTTTTTGTTTTAAACATTAGCCTGAAATATATACAAAACACAAATAAAATCTATATTTTTGTAACCTCAAAACACTAATATTTACAGCATGACGGAATTAAAGATTATCGCTGCTATTGTAGTAAAAGCTACATATCAGAAAGAGATGGAAGATATATTGCACACTGTAGTGGACGAAACGCGCAAAGAGGACGGAAATATCTCGTACAATCTTCATCAGGATTGCCAAAATCCGTTGAAATATACGATTCTGGAAGTGTGGAAATCTCAGGCAGCAATAGATCTACATAATGAGAGTGCACACTTCAAAGCCTTTATAAAGGCTATAGAAGGCAAAGTAGATAGTCTGGCTGTGGACATTATTAAACAAGTTTACTAAATACGACAAAATATTATGTACAGAAATCATACGTGCGGAGAACTTAGTCTGAAAGATACAAACAAAGAAGTAACCCTTGCCGGATGGGTACAAAGAGTACGCAAACTCGGAGGAGGAATGACTTTTGTCGACCTGCGCGACCGCTATGGAATCACACAATTGGCATTTAGCAAAGAGGTGAATGCGGATCTATACGAACAATCGAACAAGCTGGGACGTGAATATGTACTGCAAGTAACAGGTACCGTACAAGAGCGTTCGAGCAAAAATATGAATATTCCGACTGGTGAAATAGAAATCATTGTAAATAAGCTGGTTGTACTAAACACATCAGAAGTACCCCCTTTCACTATTGAAGATGAGACTGATGGTGGCGACGATATCCGTATGAAATATCGTTATTTGGACTTGCGCCGCAATACGGTACGTAAAAATCTGGAACTTCGCCACAAGATAGCATTCGAGACACGCCGCTATCTGGACGAGCGCCAGTTTCTGGAAGTGGAAACTCCTGTTTTAATAGGCTCTACACCCGAAGGTGCCCGCGACTTCGTTGTCCCTTCACGTATGAATCCGGGAGAGTTTTATGCATTACCGCAATCCCCTCAGCTATTCAAGCAATTGCTGATGGTATCGGGATTCGACCGCTATTTTCAGATAGTAAAATGTTTCCGTGACGAAGACCTCCGTGCCGACCGTCAACCGGAATTTACGCAAATAGACTGTGAAATGTCGTATGTCAATCAGGAAGACGTGCTTAACATGTTCGAAGGATTGACAAAACACCTGTTCAAAGCTGTAAAAGATATTGAGATACCCGATTTTCCCCGCATGACTTATGCACATGCCATGAAATATTACGGATCGGACAAACCGGACACTCGCTTCGGCATGGAGTTCGTAGAAATCAAAGATCTTACTACAGGTAAAGATTTCGCAGTTTTCGATTCTTCAGAATATGTAGGTGCTATATGTGCCAAAGGGGCCGCGACATATACCCGCAAGCAATTGGATGCACTTACAGATTACGTGAAACGCCCACAAATAGGTGCTAAAGGCTTAGTCTATGTAAGATACGAAGCCGATGGTTCTCTAAAATCATCCGTAGATAAATTCTACAATCAAGATAATCTGCAAAAATGGGCTGAACGCTGCCAGGCTGAACCAGGAGACCTTATTCTTATAATATGTGGTGAAACAGAAAAAGCACAAAAACAATTGTGCGAACTTCGCCTCGAAGTGGGAGAACAGCTTGGGTTACGTGACAAGAATAAGTTCAATTGCCTTTGGATCATTGATTTTCCCTTATTGGAAAAAGACGAAGAATTAGGCCGTTTCTTTGCCAAGCACCACCCGTTCACCAGTCCTAAAGAAGAAGATATAGCCCTCCTTGATTCCGATCCGGGAGCAGTACGAGCTAATGCCTACGATATGGTGATCAACGGGGTAGAAGTCGGAGGCGGGTCTGTACGTATCTTCAACAGTCAATTACAGAAAAAGATGTTCCAAGTATTGGGATTCACAGAGGAAAAAGCCCAAGCCCAGTTCGGTTTCCTTATGAATGCTTTCAAATATGGAGCACCTCCACATGCAGGCTTAGCTTTTGGTCTCGACCGTCTCGTCTCCCTATTTGCCGGACTCGATAGTATCCGGGATTGCATAGCCTTCCCGAAGAATAATTCGGGGCGGGATGTTATGATAGACGCACCTTCGGTCATCGATCAGGAACAGTTAGACGAACTAAATCTCAAGATAGACATAAAAGAAAAATAAACAACCAACACAAGCGCCTTACACCAGAAATGTTTAGGCGCTTCTTATTAAAAGCAATCTATATTTTCAGGTACTATATCTAGAAATAACTTTATCAAAAAAGAATCTATGCTGCTTGACATTCTTTCTCAAGATATTTCTTCCGAAGTGAAGATATCCAAATTAGACCAACTTCTGGAGCAATTGCTCGACCACGCTGTAGCGTTAGGATTGAAACTTCTTGCTGCTTTTGTCGTGTTCATCATCGGGCGATGGGTCATAGGCTGGTTACGTAAATTTATCAATCGCTTTCTTACCCGAAGAAAAGTTGAAGAAACCGTTAAAAGCTTTCTTGATAGTCTGGCCAGTATAACATTAAAAATAATTTTATTTCTTATTGTTGTAAATATACTGGGAATTCAGACTACGTCATTCGCAGCGGTACTAGCAGCCGCAGGACTTGCCATCGGTATGGCCATGAAAGATAATCTATCCAATTTTGCCGGAGGGGTCATGTTGTTAGTCAACAAACCATTCAAAGTTGGAGACAAAATTATTGCCCAAAGTACAGATGGAACAGTACAATCGATAGGAATACTATACACAGTGCTCCTGACTGCTGATAACCGGACTATATATGTTCCCAACGGCCCGCTATCAACCGGCACAATAACAAACGTATCTGCTCAAAAAGAAAGGCGTGTGGATATTACATTCAACATAAATTACGGAGTTGACATTGAAGATATAAAAAACACACTACAATCCATTATAAAAAAAGATTCACTGATAAAAGAAACTCCTCAACCATTCGTGGGATTAACTCTTGTAAACAATGGCTCTATTGATGTTACAATCCGCGTTTGGGTAAATAGCGGTGATTATGCTACCGTAAATGTTGCCCTTAATGAAAAAATATATACTGTTCTCAGCGGGAAAGGTATTTATGCACCATCTTCGCTAAACGTCAAATTACTAAAAGATTAAAAAAAGTAATGAATAATTAAAATTGAAGTAAAGCATTTTAATATCAGAATAAAAAAAATTAGCTTTGTACAAAGGAAACTCAATGAAAATTACAATAAATTTATTAACTTAAAAATCTATGAAAAGGTTAAATCTACATCTAATTTTATCGATGATTGTTCTTGCTGCTATATTGGCGACATCTTGTAGCAAAAAGAACTTACCGCCTTTATCTAATTCTCTGTTTACTACTACCCCATCGCCCCTTGAGCTAGTAGCAAATAAAGTTCCGGTTACGATTGACGGACGCTTCCCTGCTAAATGGTTTGAAAAAAACACTACAATTGTAGTAACTCCCGTTTTGAAATATCAAAATGGAGAAGCTTTAGGCACAGCCTATACATATCAGGGTGAAAAAGTAGCCGGAAATGGTATTGTTGTTCCTTATGAAGCAGGTAGGACAATTACAATGAAATCGGAATTTGATTACATCCCTGCAATGAAAAAATCTGAACTATATCTTCGTTTCGATTTCTTCAGAGGCAACAAACAAATTACAGGATTCCCGGATGTTAAAATTGCAGACGGAGTAATAGCTACTCCGGCATTGGCAAGTGCTGCAACATCAACGCCGGCTGTTGCACCTGACGCATTCCAACGGATAATCAAAGAAACATATGATGCAGACATCATGTTCCTTATACAGCGTGCCGAATTGCGTTCAAGTGAACTAAACTCAACGAATCTGAATGCGTGGAAAGATCTTGTAAAAGAAGCCGACAAAAACGAACGTAAGAACGTAAATGTTGAAATATCTGCATACGCTTCTCCTGACGGAGGTTATAAGCTGAATGAAAAATTAGCTGAACAACGCGAAAAGAATACTTCCGGATATCTAAACAAAGAATTTAAGAAAAATACTTTAGATGTTGAGATTAATTCAAAATACACAGCTCAGGACTGGGACGGATTCCAAAAATTGGTACAGGCATCTAGCCTTCAAGACAAAGACCTTGTATTAAGAGTATTGTCTATGTACCCGGATCCTGAAACCAGAGAAAAAGAAATCAAAAACATTTCAGTAGTATACAGTGATTTGGCTGAAACTATTCTACCTAAACTCCGTCGCTCCCGCTTGATGGCTAACGTGGAAGTAATTGGTAAAACAGATGAGGAATTGAAGACTGCTGCAACAGGAAGTGGAATTTCCGAACTAAGCGTAGAAGAATTGCTATATGCTGCCAACCTAGACGGTGTATCGAAAGAAAAAGTATATACTACAATCACACAAAGATTCCCTAACGACTATCGTGGATGGAACAATCTTGGCGCGTACTATTTCCAAAACGGGAAAACAGCCAACGCAATACAGGCATTCAACAAGGCTGCCCAGATATCATCCCGTGCACCTGAAACGAATATGAACCTTGCCTTGATCTCTCTATCGGAAGGAAATACTGCTAAAGCGGAACAGCTATTAGGTAATGCCGCAGGGTCAAACTCATTAGGCGAAACTTTAGGTTTGTTATACATCCAAAAAGGTGACTACAACAGAGCTGTCCAATCATTTGGCGATGCTAAATCAAACAACGCGGCATTGGCTCAGATATTGACAAAAAATTACAATAAAGCTCAACAAATATTAGATGCAGTTCCTAGCAAAGATGCTACATCTTATTATTTGGCTGCTATTGTAGCTGCAAGGACAAACAATGCTGCCGGCGTGGCCGGAAATTTAAAATCAGCAATTGATAAAGGTGCTTCAAAATTAGATATAGCAAACGATGTTGAATTTGCTAAATACCTAGCAAACAGCGATATTAGAAATCTATTATTCTAAAAACCAGTCATAAAATAAGATAGCCTGGCTTTATACCAGGCTATTTTTTTATATCTTCATCCTTCAAAGCAATAAATATGGGAAATACACAGGTACTTAAATTGAAAGATTTTCTCGACAAAAAAGTCGAACAGTATAACACGCCTGATTTTATCCCCAATGATCCAATTAGTATTCCTCATAGCTTCGGACTCAAGCAAGATAAGGAGATAATGGGTTTTTTCGCTGCCATATTCGCTTGGGGACAACGAAAAACGATTATAAATAAGTGTAAAGAATTAGGTGATAGAATGGATAATGCGCCTTACGATTTCATCACAGGGCATAGCGATACCGACTTGAAAAAGCTTTTAGGATTTAAACATCGCACATTTAACGATACCGACTTACTTTATTGCATCGAGTTTATGAAAAGGCATTATTCAAATCATAAAAGCCTTGAAGAAGCCTTCTTTCCCAGAGTAAATATGGATGTGGAATCAGGACTAAACCACTTTCGTTCATATTTCTTTTCTTATCCCGATGCACCGCCCCGAACCCGTAAACATATTCCTTCGCCTGTTCAAAAATCGGCCTGTAAACGGCTGAATATGTACCTGAGATGGATGGTTCGAAAAGATGATAAAGAAGTAGATTTCGGCTTATGGCCTAAAACGAAGCCATCCCAGCTTATATGCCCGTTAGATCTTCATGTAGAACGTACCGCACGCAAAGTTGGGCTACTTTATAGAGACAAACCGGATTGGCTAGCAGCCATAGAACTTACTAATAATCTGAGAATCCTCGATCCGAAAGATCCGGCAAAATATGATTTTGCATTATTCGGGATTTCGATAGAAGAAAAATGTATCATGGAATAATCACTTTACATTACTGGCTTTCAATCCCCTGATCACTGCAGACGAAAAACCGGCATGCTCCATTTCATTGAGTCCTTTAATCGTAATACCTCCGGCCGTTGTTACCTTATCTATCTCTGCTTCGGGATGAGTTCCGTTTGCCTCTAGTAATTCTATAGCCCCTCTGAGCGTTTGCAAAACTGCATTCTTTGCCTGACCGGGATAAACTCCCATCTCAATACCACCTTCCATTGCAGCCCTAATATAGCGAAAAGCGAAGGCGATTCCACATGAGGTAAGGGATGTTACAGCCGGAAAGAGTTTTTCATCTATCAGCTCAGCCTTACCTAACGATGCGAATATCTCACTTACTTGTTGAGCTTGCTCATCACTTGCTCCTCGTGAAGCAATATATGTCATGCTCTGACAGACAGAAATAGCCGTATTAGGCATAACGCGAAAAACAGGTTGGTCAGGGCTTGTCCATCCCTGTAGTTGATCCAAAATCACACCGGAAGCCACCGACACCAGCAATTGTTTTGTATTCAGCAATGCTTTATGTGTCATCAGAATATCCTCTATCATCCAAGGCTTGACAGCTAAGATTATAATATCAGACTCCAACAGGGATGAATAATCTGCAATCACAACATTCAATTCCCCGCAAAACGCTTTCAAACGTTCTACATTCTTACCCTTATGATCAATAACTGTAATATTCCCCGGAGAAAGACTTCCTGTGAGAGCCAAACCACAGGCTATAGCTCCTCCCATATTTCCGGCTCCTATAATTGATATTTTCATGCTTAAATAATTTTCGAAACAAAGTTAAAAAACTTATACGCTCTAACTAAGAATTTCCATCAAATATGACTTCAGTATCATGGCATGATTCCGTGCCGGATCTTTTGCTGCATATAATAATGTTACCACATCATATTTTTTTATTTTCTCTATAAAATCCATTGTTGCACCCGACTCGCTCAGTTCTTTCCGGTACAATGCAGTAAAATCATCCCAGCGGCTAATCGGATCTTCATGCACCCATTTACGCAACTCTGGTGAAGGGGATATTTCCTTTGCCCACCAATCATAATGCAGATTATCCTTCTTCACTCCCCGGGGCCATAAGCGGTCTACTAATACACGAAAACCGTCGCCACTACCGGTATTTTCATAAACTCTTTTTAATTTCACCTGAACCATAGTGCATATTTTTCAGACTGTTTAACAAAGATAATGTTAATTCCGTCATATACTCTTTCAGAACAATTATCTTTTAATGAGGTTTAAAAATTTAGCAATTCATTACATTTTCCTTATTTTTGTGCAAATTTTAAATAATGATAAATCAACTATTCAAGAAAAAAGATATTTCCACTGTGTTGGCAGAGTCTGCTAAAGGTAACGGAGGCCTCAGACGAAGCCTGACCGCAACCAATCTGGTAGCATTAGGTATCGGAGCAATAGTAGGAACGGGGATATTTGTAATTACAGGACAAGCTGCCGCAAGTTATGCAGGACCAGCTCTTACTATTTCTTTCCTTATTTCGGCTCTCGGTTGTGTCATGGCAGGACTTTGCTACGCCGAATTTGCAGCGATGATCCCTGTTGCCGGAAGCGTTTATTCATATAGTTACACTACGATGGGTGAAATTCTGGCTTGGTTTATCGGATGGATACTTATTCTTGAATACCTGTTCGCATGCTCCAGTGTAGCTGTCGGATGGTCCGGATATATGGTGAGTTTGCTACATGGGTGGGGAATAGACCTTCCACAACAAATAGCCTACGCTACATTTGATCATACCGACAAAGGGTGGATATGGACCGGAAGTATAATAAATTTTCCTGCCGTATTCATTGTGTCCACTGTATCGGCCTTTTTGATAGGAGGAATCAAACAATCGGCGTTCATCAACAATGTCATTGTTGTGATAAAAGTTGGCGTAATACTTCTATTCATAGGATTTGGATTGTCGTATATTAATGTCAGTAATTGGCATCCTTACATACCTGAAAACACCGGAGAGTTTGGAGAATTCGGATGGAGTGGGATTTTACGGGGCGCAGGAGTGGTCTTTTATGCCTACCTGGGATTCGATGCTTTATCAACAGCAGCGCAAGAAGCAAAAAATCCTCAAAAAGATATGCCTAAAGGAATATTAATTTCGCTGTTGATATGTGCGCTGCTATATGTATCTGTCACCGCTGTACTGACCGGTATTGTAGACTATAGGGAATTGAATGTCGCCGCACCCATTGCCTTAGCTATCGACCGGACAGGCGAAGGATTAGCCTGGTTAAGCCCTTTGATCAAGTTAGGAGCTATTGCAGGACTCAGTTCCGTAATTCTGGTAATGATGCTGGGACAGTCACGCATATATTATGCGATATCCAAAGACGGGTTGTTGCCAAAAATATTTTCTAAAGTAAACAGTAAGCATGGAGTACCTAACAATGCGACTGTTTTTGCATGTATTGTTACAGGCATATTTGCCGGCTTATTCCCGCTGCATGTACTAAGCGAACTTGTGTCCATAGGTACACTGATGGCATTTACAATTGTTTGTATATCTATCATCGTTCTTCGCAAAACACAACCAGATTTGAAGCGACCATTCAAAACCCCACTGGTCCCTTTTGTCCCATTACTGGGTGCAGCTATATGTATCATGCAAATGGTGGCTTTACCATGGAGTACGTGGGCAAGGCTGATAGGTTGGACAATTATTGGTTTCATCATTTACTTTACTTACGGCATCAAGCATAGCAAACTCAACAACAAGTGATATGTTAAATCTACTGGAAAAAGATTATTTATTACGAAATAAGATGACAAAATCTGAAAATTGTTGTAAAATAGCAGCCTGATTCCATATTTTATATAATGCGTAAAATTCCAGCTTTACTAATTTTATTTTTCAGCATTCTAAATGCCCTATTGGCACAAGAGCCGATAACGGTCAAACTGGCTCCGAATAATATAGCCAATACCACTCCTCCCCAATTTGACGGAGGCGAAAATGGGTTTTATAAATATCTGGTCGACAATATAAAATATCCTCCAATACTTATTAAAATAAAGTTAGAAGGCAGCCTCGATCTTAAGTTCACCATAGACAGAGAAGGCCTGGTTAAAGATGTAGAAATAACCAGAGGATTTGATCCTGACGCAGACGATGAAGTTTTGCGTGTTATACGAACTATGCCGACATGGATACCAGCCAAAGAAAATGGAGAAGCATTTGATTACACCCACCGCCTTACTGTGACTTTTAAATTAACCGAAGCGCTTATTGAACAATCGAAAAAGCCTATTGAGATACCTACCCCTGAACCGACAAAGACAGAAAACCCTCTAGTAGAACAACCACAAAAGGACACCGTGCTTAAAGAAGACAATCTCAATCATGCACCAAAATTCCCCGGAGGCACAGAAGCGATGGAAGCCTATTTCAAAAAGAACATGAAATATCCTAAACGAGCTATTGAATACGGGATAGAAGGACGCGTTGTTTTTAATCTGGAAATATCAGCCGAAGGAAAAATATCAAATATCCGGCTATTCAAAGGACTCTTTTACGAATGCAACGAAGAAGCTTACTACCTGATAAAAAAAATGCCCGATTGGATACCCGGTCGAAAAGACGGAAAGCCTGTTGCTATGCAGATTATGGTACCGATTGCTTTTACTCTGCCAAAATAAGTTCCCGATAGTAAAAACAAATAATTCCCTCTAGAATGAACATTATCATTATTTATTCGTTAATTATACTGTAACAATAATAATAACAGTATAAAATTTATTTTATGAAAGCATTAGAACGGAATACAGATCTTGGATTACTCATTTTACGTTTGAGCTTAGGTGTACTTATGATTCTTCATGGTATCTCTAAACTAATGTATGGCCCAGGTTTTATAGAAAGCATCGTTACGTCAGCAGGTTTACCGTCGTTCATCGCATATGGTGTTTATGTAGGTGAAGTTATAGCCCCGATATTTATAATTTTAGGCTACGGGACCCGTGTGGCTGCCGCCATCTTCGCATTCAATATGATCGTAGCTGTAGGATTGGTACATGGAGGAGATATTTTCACACTAAACGAAACAGGTGGATGGACTCTGGAACTACAAGGATTGTATTTCTTTGGAGCATTGGCCCTGGTATTTACAGGAGGTGGTAAGTATGCTCTCAGCAATAAACATTTGTGGGACTAATCTTAATCGCAGAATAAAGAGGCCTCTAAATATTCAATTTAGAGGCCTCTTCGTTTTATATAGCTTCTTTAATTCTGTCCGCCACCTTGACCTCCTTGTCCACCACCTTGACTTCCTTGTCCACCACCCATAGAGTCATCATTGCTAATACCTCTCTTAGCTTTCTTTATCTGCTGTTTCATTTCTCCGAATCGGTATGAAACGGAGATTCCGAATCCTCGCATCTGACTGGTAAATATACTTTCACTAAAGAACTCAGGAGACCATGTCTTGCTCTTCCATTCATTATTTTTCTTTAATGGGTTTTGAGCATAAATTCTAAAATTCAATTTATCAGACATAAACCCTTTACTTGCCGATACACTATGGAAGAAATAAGACGAGCCCTCATTCTGCAGACTTATATAAGGTGTAGAACCGCCAACATTCAGGTAAAATTTTAATGATTTAGGAAATGAATATTGTGCTCCACCCCAAAGATTACCAGAGAATCCATGATTCCTTTCACCTGATATGTTAGACTTTATATCCGTATACCGTCCCGACAGATTTGAATAGAGGCGAATTTTTTGATTCGGACTCCAATTGACATATCCACTAAGACCTAAATTACTCCCTTTTCCTACATTTTCGTATGTAGTATATTTAATGTTATTCACGAATGTGCTGATATCTTCTATCCCATTATTTTGAAAATTATAAGATAAGTTTAAGTTAAAGTTCAGCTTTGGATTAAAAAAACTATAATTCGTATTCAACGAATGGCTCTTCACTGCGTCCAAATTCGGATTTCCCTGTCTTATATTACTAGGATTCGACGAATCTTCATTCGGGTTAAGCTGCCAGATACCGGGACGTGAAATACGCATATTATAACCAAATCTTATCGTTTGTGCCGGTTTTATCTGATATGTAACAGTCGCTGACGGAACAAGATTACCGTAGTCTGTTTTAAAATTTGCGTCAGGCTTTATTGGGAATCTTGCATCCAACCATGTAGCCTCGTAACGCAACCCCGCTTTTACACCCCATTTCTTAAATTTGGCATTGTACCCTCCATATGCCGATAGAATATCTTGCTCATGTTTAAAGCGGTCTGATGTTGGCCTTAAAACATTCACCCAATCAGATCCATCCCATATGTCGTACCCACTGGTGCTTTCGTTTAAGCGTATGATATATTTAAGTCCGGCCTCTAAGCTATGAATTTTGCCAAAAGGTGTAACAAAATCAGCCTGGAATGTATGCTCTTTCATTTCTGCATCTGAAAATTGCTTATTAGTTTTTACATAAGAGGGAGGTACTCCCAAATGAACATCAATATCGCTATTGGACTCCGAATCATCAGGATTTAGACTCAAACGATACGAAGCTGTAAAAAGTTGATCTTTTTTCTTAAAAGTCCGCTGATAATCCATATTTATATCTGTTCCTCCATAATTGCCTTTCGTGTTTCCCAGCTGATCATATTTGTAGGTTGTAGTAGTATGATCTTCCCTAAACATCTCTGTTGACGATCCTGTCCGTCCTTTACTTGTTCCATAATAGCGATTAAAGCCTACATTAATCAGATTAAGAGTATCTATTTCGAAACTAAGTTCTCCCGATCCATATTGACCATTACCTCTATTTTTAGACGTTCCGTTTCTATATTCATATCTATTATCCTTTGCATAATCCGTATTTCTTAGATCCTCACTATATGAAGTATTGTTTCCTTCAGGTTGACGCCAGTCATAATAATTATAACTACCCGTAAATCCAATCTTACCATATTTCATTGAAAGATAAGCACCACCATCATAACCACCAAATCCACCTCGGTCTCTGACACCACCATTCAATGTTGCGGTATATCCACCCATCGAAGAATTACTTTGAGTAATAATGTTAATGATACCAGTCACACCTTCTGCATCATATTTTGCTCCCGGATCAGTTATAACCTGTATATCTTTCACTGTATTTGCCGGCATACCACGCAAAATTTCTTTCGGATTCTTAGAAATCATATTTGAAGGTTTGCCATTCATATATATTTTGAAACTGGTCGACCCTTTCAATTGTATATTTTCGTCTCCGTCAACAGTAATCATCGGAACTTTTTTCAGCATTTCCAATACGTTGTTCGTTTTAGCATCAGGGTCACTTTCCATGCTATATACAATCTTATCTAAATCAACCTGGACTAAAGGTTTCTGGGCAGTAATAACGACTTCCGACAAGGTTTTCTCAGTCATTAATATTTTGCCTAAGTCCATTACCTTTTGGTCACCAATTACAATATCTTTCTTTACTGCATTCTTACCTATATATTCTATCGACAGAATATACTCCCCCATTTTATTCATTGGAAACTGAAACTTACCGTTATCATCGGCAGCTACAGCCTTTAATAATACCGGGCTGGACTTAGCCATAACTTTAATAGTTGCGTACGAAATTGCTTCGTTTGTCAAGGAATCAACTACCTGGCCTTTAACCTGTACATTAACCGAAGGAGCCGACTGGGCAATGGATAATGTAGAAATAAGCACAGACAGAATAATTAAAAAAGTGCGGATTTTCATAAAATTGACTTTAATTGATTTTTTAGTTGAATGTAATTCAGCCGACTAAGATATAAATTACTCTGACATTTTAGTCGCCTTACTATATGTTAGTAGAGTAGATTACATATTTATCACTAAATCCATAAACTTTTCATTTTTTTTAACTAAATAATAAAAAGACACCTATTTCTAACCAGATGTCTTTCTAAATGATTCTCTCTTAAATTATTTACAAACCGGGAAGTCTTTTATTTTATATACTATCCCGTATAATTCTATACGCTCTACATTTAGTGTATCTACAGCCATTGTTACCTGATTTCGGCTACTCTTCTTAGACAAATCAAATGAAATATGTAGAATATCGTCACTGTCCCGGGTAGCGCTCCATCCCTGTATGCCATAATTGGGATATTTCCAGAGAAAAGATAATGTATCCGGACTTGTACGGCAGATACTGAAATCATCAGCTCTTTTATCTACAAACCATCCATTATTGCGAGCAGAATACCATAGACCAAAAATGGCTGCGAGAATGGCTAATGTCACCAAAATCGGAAACAACTCTCTCATTGCTGTTTAGTCTTTTTTATCTTTCTTTTTTTCTATAAAGTAAGCTATAACAAGTCCTATACCTCCAAATACTGCTGCACACGAAGGATATAGCACATCTACAGAACGCATCGAATCATACACGAGCTGACCTTTATAATAACTAGGTATAGCGGTCGATATATCCACTATTGTAGCAATAACCACACCTAAGCCGACGCCTATTAATAGAAGTCCGATACGGATAGACCAAGAACCGATACTCTCATCCTTGTATACAGGGAAATTAATACGATGTTTCAACGTTTCAGGATCGACATTCGATAATTTTTCAATTATAGATATCCTTTCATTACGACGTACAAACAACTCAAATATCTTATAGATACCAAGGGTTATAATACCCATCACAAAAATTGGAACTAAATCATTCATATTACAATTATTTTAAGTTAAACATTTCATTTTTGTTCGTTTGTCTATTTTGACGCTGCATATTTTAGAAGGTTACAAACTTACCGAAAAATTTTTCAGAATATTTTTTACTCTTACATTTGTAACCTATCACATAAACATGCGTCATACGGGTATGACTGAGTTCGACGATATCTTTTACATACGGCAGGTCAAAAACGGAAATACCGATGCATTTGTCCATATTGTCCGCCGATACGAGAGAATGGTATTTACCATTGTCGGAAAAATCGTCTCTCGCCGTGCTGATGCAGAAGATATTACCCAGGAAGTATTTATAAAGGTGTTTCAGTCTTTAGATCAATATCGGGAAGAAGCCGGTTTTGGGACATGGTTATATCGAATAGCGTATAACACAACTATTTCGGAACTACGTAAACGAAAACATGAATTTACCCCGATTGAAGACCGGTTCGACAACATACCCGACAGTGAAATATCAAATGCAATGGATGAGATCAGTACAGAAGAGCAATTGGTATATCTGGACAAAGTCCTAAAAAAGATGCCGCCTGATGATGCTATGCTAATAACAATGTTTTATTTAAACAGCAATAGCATACAAGAAATCAGCAACATAACAGGAAACAGTGTGACAAATGTAAAAGTAAAGTTGCACAGAATAAGAAAATTTATGAACTTTGAAATAAATAAACTCATACAGCAATGAACGAAGATAAAGACAGACTCAGGAGTTTATTTCAGGAAATGAAATTAGACAAACCATCGGTGGGATTTGAAAGCCGCCTGATGCAAAGCATACATGCCATAACAGAAAAGCAAACTAAGAAAGAACCGATCTCTGCAAAAAGTATTTTGGCAATAATCGGAGGAATTTTAGGAATCTTAGGTATACCTGCGGCTATTCTGTGGTGGATGGATTTTTCTATCAAGCCGGATATTCAACCCATAGAAACTGATTTCTCATTCAGCATGCCTGCAATGAATATAAATCCGTCTATTATCTCCATAGCATCTGTATGTCTGTTACTTTTAGTTACAGATATGCTGATTCGCAGGCGTATATGGGAAAAGAAGCATAAAGATTAACGATCAACCGATAATATCGAACCGTGCAAATTTAAGCAACAATTGTTTTACTCCTGAATTTTCGAATTCGACTGTTGCTTTACGGCTATCAGGATCACCCGACACAGCAGTTACTTTCCCTATTCCAAAGCGTTCGTGCTTAATAGTAGCACCTACCTGTACCTCATTCGTTTTTCCCATAGAAGTTTTAGGCACGGCACTCTTTGCATTCACTAACTTCGGGCGTGACAATGGCAAATCTATATCTCTCTTTTCGTGTTCGGACTTTTGGAAATTCGTAAGGCGGTCATTATTAATTGCTCGTGTAGGCGGAGTATTTGTATAATCAAATAATTCCGTTGTGTACGTCTCAGGTTTATTTATCACGCCGAATCCCCCAAGAACACTTAAATTCACATTCAGATATTCAGTATCGATATCCCTCAAAAAGCGACTAGGATTAGATGCGTTTACCATTCCATTTCTAAAACGGCTTTTGGCATAAGAAATCATACAGTATTCCTTTGCACGGGTAATAGCTACATAGAATAGACGCCTTTCCTCTTCAAGCCCTCGGAATTCATTTTTTGCCATCGCCGAAGGAAACAAATCCTCTTCCATCCCAACAACAAACACATTCTTGAATTCAAGACCCTTAGCTGCATGCACAGTCATCATAGTAACTTTTTCCTGACTTGCTTCTTTATCTGTATCCTGATCCGTCAGTAATGATACCTCTGATAAGAAGTCCATCAAACCAATGCCGCCTAGCCCTTCTTCCTGACGGCTTTCGCAAAATTCATGAATACCGCCTAACAATTCCTGTAGATTTTCCTGACGGCTCATGCCTTCGGGCGTCTGATCTTGATAAGCTTCACTCGCAATACCGCTTTGTTTTACGATTTTGGATGCCAGTTCATAGGCCGAAAGCTGATCAATCTGAGCTATAAAGCTTTCTATCAGTTCTCTGAAATCGTTGAGTTTCTTCGTAGTTCCTGCATTTACATTCAGATTATATTCGAGTGGTTGGCCTATAATCTGCCACAGACTTACATTATGAGTTCGGGCGGCATCCGATATTTTATTAAGCGTTGTGTTTCCGATACCCCGGGCAGGGAAATTGATGGTTCGTTTAAAAGCCTCTTCATCCTGAGGATTGACGATCATCCGAAAATAGGCTATAACATCCTTTATTTCTTTTCGTTGATAGAAAGATAATCCACCATAAATACGATAAGGTATATTCTTCTTCCGTAACGCTTCTTCAAATACACGGGATTGAGCATTGGTACGATAAAGAATAACAAAATCGCCGTAAGAAGCCTTCTTGTCACGGCGCAAATCCCAAATCTTATTTGAAACGATTACACCTTCTTCAAAATCGGAATATGCGCCGGCTACTTCTATCCTATCGCCTTCATCATTTTCTGAGTAAACGGTCTTTTGTATCTGCTCTCTATTCTGCTTTATAAGACTATTCGCAGCATTTACGATATTTTGAGTAGAACGGTAATTCTGTTCCAGTTTGAAGATCTTAGACTCCGGATAAACCTCCTTAAACTTAAGGATATTGTCAATATTGGCTCCACGAAACGAGTATATGCTTTGAGCATCATCGCCCACTACACACACTCGGTGATGTGCGTCAGCAAGCTGTTTTATAACCAGATATTGTGCAAAATTAGTATCCTGATACTCATCTACCAATATATATTGATAACGTTCCTGATAGCTTTTCAACACATCGGGATGATCGCGGAAAAGGCAATTAGTATAGAATAAAAGGTCATCAAAGTCCATCGTATTCGATGCCTTTAAACGATTGTTATATTCCCTGTAAATATCCTTCAGAACAGGCATTTTTGCCCGTTGGTCGTATTCTATCAGTTCCTTGTTCTGCGCGTACATTTGCGGAGATATCAGCGAATTTTTTGCATTCGATATGGTTCCCTGCACACGTGCAGGCTTATATATTTTATCATCCAGCTGAAACTGTTTGATAATAGTTTTAATCAGATTGCGTGAATCGGCAGAATCGAATATCGTAAAATTGGAGGTAAAACCTATTTTCTCCGCTTCGGTACGCAGAATACGGGAAAATACAGAGTGAAAAGTACCCATCCAAAGATAGCGTGCATATTGCCAACCTATCAGTTGGGCGATACGCTCCTTCATTTCTTTAGCAGCTTTGTTGGTAAAGGTAAGAGCCAAAATGCTATGCGGCATATAACCATTTTGCATCAGGTAGGCTATCTTATAAGTTAGCACGCGCGTTTTTCCCGAACCTGCTCCTGCAATAATCAGTGAAGGCCCGTCAATATATTCAACAGCTTCACACTGTTGCTTATTCAGGTGATCTAGTAAATTTTTCATGACAAACGAAAGACAAAGATAGCTTTTAGTTATGAGTTTCGGAATCTGGCGGACAAAGATTTTTTGTACTTTTGCTGTACAACCAGAACAATATAATATGCTTCGGGATTTTGCAGCCATCGATTTTGAAACAGCGAACATGGAATCGTCCAGTGTATGCAGTGTCGGGATTGTCGTAGTCCGCAATGGTTCAATTACAGACCGTTTCTACAGCCTGATTCAGCCCGAACCCAATTATTACAACTATGGCAACAGCAATGTTCATGGTCTAACGGCAGAAGATACTGACAATGCCAAAGTATTTTCTGAGGTTTGGAAAGAGATAGAACCTCTTATTGAAGGACTGCCATTGGTGGCGCACAATAAAGGCTTCGATGAAACCTGTCTGAAAGCTGTTTTCAGAACCTACCGGATGGATTATCCTGATTATATATTCTATTGTACATTGGCAGCATCGCGTCGTCAATTGAAATATTTACCCGATCATCAATTACATACGGTTGCTGAAGATTGTGGTTACTCATTAACCAATCACCATAATGCCTTAGCCGATGCAGAAGCTTGTGCAGAAATAGCATTGCAATTGTTGTAAAGAATATTTCTATTTGCTAACTAATCAAAAGAGTCTATTACTTAATTCAAAATATTGTTTTTCAAAGGAATATTAAACTGGATTGCTTCACTACGTTCACAATGACGTTTCGCATCAAATATATTCGTCATTGCACCCCTAAGAGGTGAAGCAATCCAGAAAAAGAAGTAAATTTTGGTGTATTTGTACCGAACAATTAACAAAAAACTACAAAAAGAAGTTATATCTTTGCATTATTAAAGAATATAACCTCGAAAAGCATGTTAAACCCATCTGAAAAAGAACAAATTATCAGTTTAATAAAGAAAGAAGTAGTTCCAGCCATTGGTTGTACCGAACCCATAGCTGTATCGCTTTGCGTAGCCAAAGCAACCGAAGAGCTTGGTGAATTACCCGATAATATCAAAGTATCTTTAAGTGCTAATATCCTGAAAAATGCGATGGGCGTAGGCATACCCGGCACCAAGATGGTAGGACTGCCTATTGCGATTGCGTTGGGAGCTTCTATCGGAAAAAGTGAATACGGATTACAAGTATTGAAAGACCTGACTCCTGAAAATGTCGAAGCAGGCAGAAAATACATTTCTGAAAAACGTATTGAGATAGCTTTGAAAGAAAACATCGAAGACATACTGTATATAGAGGTTCGCTGTACTAAAGGGAATAATAAAGCATTGGCGATAATAAGAGGAAATCACACAAACTTCTCTTACATTTCAAAAAACGGAGAAACGATATATAGTGAAAATGAAAAAAAAGAAAATGAAAAAAACGGAAACGAAGATATAATGCTTACTTTCCCGATGGTTTATGAGTTATCGACTACTGCTCCACTAAAAGATATACAGTTTATATTGGAAGCTGCCGAACTTAACAGGAAAGCATCGGAACTATCAGCACAAGGCAATTATGGACATAATGTAGCGAAAACCGTAACAGGGAAATATGGCAAGCAGATTTTAGGAGAAACAATGCTATCGAATATGATGTCGTATACGGCAGCGGCGTGCGACGCACGTATGGACGGAGCAATGATTCCTGTAATGAGTAATTCGGGCAGTGGCAACCAAGGCATTACTGCTACCCTACCCGTACTATCGTATGCCGAAGATACGAATTGCACAGAAGAAGCATTAATAAGAGCACTGATGCTCAGTCACCTCACGGTTGTTTATATAAAGCAAAAACTAGGAAGACTTTCAGCCCTTTGTGGCTGTGTAGCCGCGGCTACAGGAGCCAGCTGCGGCATTACCTATCTGATGGGGGGAAGTTATAACCAAATTACCTTTGCAGTGAAAAATATGGTCGGAAATATTACAGGAATGATATGTGATGGGGCTAAGCCCAGTTGCGCCCTTAAAATATCGAGCGGAGTATCGACCGCTGTACTATCAGCGATAATGGCTATGGAAAATGAAGTTGTCTCTTCGCAAGAAGGCATTGTAGATGACGATGTGGATAAAACGATTGAAAACCTTACAAGTATCGGCTCCGCGGGAATGCAAGAGACCGATAAGCTTGTACTAAAAATAATGACCAGTAAATAAATCACAGAAAAGCTATCTGATTCGCAGGTAGTTTTTTATTTACTCATCCCTACCCAACACAAGTAGAGTCAATTTGACACAAACCATATAAATAAGAGGCAAAAGAGAGACATTTTGACACCATCACATCTTCGATTGCTTATTCTAAAAATTTCATCACAAAGCAATTTATAACAAGGCTTACCCTATTCTTTTCCAATCATAATCATGGCAGTAAAAGTTATTTGGCACATTTTATGCACCATATTATTCGTAATAGGTGTATAACCAATAAAAATAGGAGGATCTAATTATGAACAATCAATTAAAAAAAATTGACCCGAGAAGAGATTTCTTCCCTTCTTTCTTTAAGATGAATGATGATTTTTTTACTGATTTCTTTAAAGGTTCTAATATGCCTGCTGTAAATATTGTAGAAAACAACAAAGAATTCAGGATTGAATTATCTGTACCGGGCTTTAATAAAGACGATTTCAAAATCGAAATCGAAAAGAACGTACTTACAATTTCAGCCAGTCAGGAAAGTAAACGAGAAGAAAAAAATGAAGACGAAAAAATACATCGTCAAGAGTTTTATTCAACCTCTTTTTCAAGAAGCTTTGTATTACCCGAAAATATCGACACGGAGCATATTTCTGCAGAGCAAAAAGACGGTATATTGAAAATAGCATTACCAAAATTACAAGATATGCCGGAAGATAAAGTAAAGAAAATAGAGATCAAATAAAACTTTGGTTTAGTGTTATCGATACAATAGAGGCTTTCCGTAAAAAATGAAGTGAACCCTAAAAGTTTGTTTAACTTTTAGGGTTTATTTTATGAATAAAAAGAGAGCCGCCCTTAACCAGAGGGCGGCTCTCAACCTTTCAATAACCAATCTATCTTACCTTATTTTCCTTATAATTTCTTTAAACCTTTAGCCTGAGCTTTATCAGCCTCAATAATGCTGATAGCATAACCCCCACCAGGAGCAGATTTCTGAGTAAGTTTGGACTTACTTGTTACAACTACCTTGCGGATGTCGTAAGCCTGTGGGTTTGTTTTATAATGTGCGTCTTTAGCATCACTGTATATTGTTGCAATGTATGTCTTTGCCGGATCAAGATAGTCAAATGTAATATTCGATGTAAATCCGTTTTCACCTGCTACATTACCTATAAACCAATTGTTAGAACCTTTTGCCTTACGTGCTATTGTGATATAATCGCCCGGCTCGGCTTCCAATATTTTTGATTCATCCCAATCTATCGCCACATCTTTGATGAACTGGAAAGCATCGAGATGCTGATTATAATGTTCCGGCAGATCGGCAGCCATTTGTAACGGACTGTACATAGCCACATACAAAGCCAACTGATTAGCCAATGTACTGTTTACATGAGAATGATTGTTTGGATTGATCTTGCTCACATCCATCTGGAAGATACCCGGAGTATAATCCATAGGCCCTCCGACCAGTCGTGTAAACGGCAATATGGTTACATGATTAGGCTTGCTTCCGCCAAACGCCTGATACTCTGTTCCACGAGCAGATTCATTTCCAATAAGATTAGGATATGTACGGCACACTCCTGTCGGACGAACAGCTTCGTGCGCATTTACCATAATCTTATAATCGGCAGCTTTCTCAAAAGCATATTGATAATGATTTACCATCCATTGTCCATAATGATGCTCTCCACGAGGAAGAATATCGCCCACATAGCCACTTTTCACAGAATTGTATCCGTTGTCTACCATAAATTGGTAAGCCTTATCCATATGACGCTCATAGTTGCGTACCGATGAAGATGTTTCGTGATGCATCATCAATTTCACCCCCTTACTCTTAGCATAACGATTTAGTTCTTTCACATCGAAATCAGGATAAGGTGTTACAAAGTCGAACACATAGTCCTTAGAATTTCCGAACCAGTCCTCCCAACCGACGTTCCATCCTTCTATCAGTACGGCATCAAAACCGTGTAATGCAGCAAAGTCAATATATTCTTTCACATGAGCAGTATTTGCCGCATGCTTTCCATTCGGTTTTGTCTTTGAATAATCTGTTACGCCTAACTGAACGCTATACACATCATCGGTATATGCCCATGTGCTGCGGCCTGTAATCATCTCCCACCATACACCAATATATTTTACAGGCTTAATCCATGAAGTATCTTCGATTTTACAAGGGTCATTCAAATTGAGAGTAATATGAGAAGCCAACACATCGCGAGCATCATCGCTTACTATCACTGTACGCCAAGGTGTGTTGCATGGCGCTTGCATATGGCCTTTGTTTCCTTGTGCATCCGGAGTCAACCATGATTCGAAAATCATGTTCTTATCATCCAGATTCAAGTGCATACATGAATAATTTATTAATGCAGCTTCATGAAGATTGATATATAATCCATCGTCTGTTTTCATCATCAAGGCAGTTTGCACTCCTGTCCGGGAAAAAGGCATTTGCGAAGCATTAGGCGTAATCGCTTTACCCATCAATCCCCTGATTTCAGAAAGTTTTGATGTTGTATAATCATATTCCTGAGTATCATAATCGCCCGGTATCCAGAATGCCTTATGATCTCCAGCCATAGCAAATTGGGATCTTTCTTCTTTGATAACGAAATAAGTCAGGTTTTTCTGCTCCGGAAATTCGTAACGAAAACCTAGACCATCGTCAAACAAGCGAAAACGAATAAGAATATGTCTATCTGCCGAAGCCTGATTTAATGTTACAGCAAGCTCATTATAATGATTGCGTATTTCTTTTACTTCACCCCATACAGGTTTCCATGTTTCATCAAATGCTGAAGTTTTTGTATCTGTAACAGTGAAGCCATTCAGCAAAGAAACTTTGTCTTCTTTGGGATTGGTGTTTTTCTCTTTTACCGAAAAATCACTGAAATCATTGTTTACATCGCTGTTATCTTTCAGTTCCAAGCCTAACTTACTAGGTTTAATAACATCTTTACCCTTGTATGTAAGGCTATATGTAGGCGCTCCATTGCTTTGGAGAGAAAAGTTCAAAGTTAAATTCCCATTCGGAGATTTTAATTCCTGCGCATTCACGGCACCCAGAATAAGACAGAAACTAATAAAAAATAAAGAGATTTTCTTTTTCATGATTATATTATAAAGATTATTCCAGATACAAAGGAAGGGCTTTTTGCCGTACTGAAAGAGGGATCGGGAAGTAAACCGACAGAAAAAAGCCGCAAACGTTTGCATATAAAAACAAAAAAGTGGAGAACGAACCTCCACTTTTCTTTATATAAATCTTACTATTTATTCGATAGTACCAGTTCCGGCATTGAAATCAAGAGTAATGACTTTACCTGCACCAACTTTTACGCGTTCCTGATCACCATCATTACCTCTATATACAATCTTACCATTCAGTATAATGAATTCTGTTTTCCACCAATCCCAGCTACTTCCGAAGAACGATGAGCCAGCATACATTCTCAATTCTTTATCTGCAACAGTTGTTGTAATGGTCATCTTGGTTCCTGATACAGTGAAAGGATATTCACCTTTATTCCAGCCGCCAAAGGAATCGCCCATGCCATACACTTCTGCTGCCTTAACAGTAATCTTACTATTTACCATATCTACAAATACGATGTAGAAACCATCGGCTGCAACAAAAGCATTACCTTCGTTAGTAGTATATCCTTCTTTAGAATCGAGTTCGAAAAAGTCTCCTCCATCCCATGCTTTGGCAGAATTCCACTTGAATCCGTTAGCAGCGGTGAAATAACGAACACACCAGAATTGACCTTCTGTTCCATTCACAGGAGTCATTTCCACCACATTGGCATCACCCCAATTCCAGCCACCGAAGTCTGTACCGATCATATATATATTTTCAGGATATTTAGCAATAACCTCATATGTAGTGATTTTTGTTGTCACAACATTTGTATACACAGGAGTGACAACATCACCGATAGCAGCCGATATCCGGATGTCGTAACTGGCTTCTGTTTTCGCAGGAATCTCGTATATCGAGTCTAAACCTAATATCACATTGTTTAATTCTTTATAGGTTACAGATGCTTCAGTCTTACCGATAAGGGATGAAATAATTCTCTTATTTGCAAAGTTTTTCCCTGCCAGATCAACTTCTAACCGATAAGTAACAGCCGCATCATAGCCAAACGTAGATTCTGTCCATTTAAATGTTTCCACCACATCGTCAGCTTTATCCTCCGTCAATACATACGATGAGGCAATTGCATTTAGTGTTCCAGCTTTAGCATCAGCTTCATTAAATGTTACTTTATCCAGATCGCTATCGCAAGATACAAATGCCATAAGAGCCATAAGAGCGACCGGTATATATTTTAATAGTTTCATGTCTATTCTTAATTAGATTATTATTAATAACCAGGATTTTGAGTTAGATTTCCGTTCACGGAAAGGTCTGTTACCGGAATCGGGAATATATTACGTGTTGCATCTACTGCTACACCCTCCAATACTCCACCTTTGTAAGGCCAACGATAAGTTCCGGAAGTATATAATCCGTAGCGAACTAAGTCTGTACGACGGGTTCCTTCCCAATATAATTCACGAGAACGTTCATCCAATATGAAATCGGTGGTCAACTGACTTGATGAAATAGCTCCTGAGTTATCACCATATCCACGTTTGCGCAAGTCATTAACATATCCCAATGCTGTATTTTTATCGCCACCTGTACCTCCGCGAAGAACAGCTTCGGCATACATTAAATACACATCCGCCAAACGGAACATAGGAAAATCGGTATCCGGGAATTGAGTGTCAGAAGCAAGACTTCCGTCTGATTTCACATTCTTAAATTTGTATACAGCCCAACCTTCGGAAGTAAATGTACTTAGAGGTGTAGTCTTAATCTCGACAGAACGTCCTTCCGAGTAAAATATACCACGCTTATCCAATATATTTGCACTTGTTTTGTTGTTATTATCAGCAAAAGCAAATTTATTCACCAGATTCTGAGTAGAACGTGTACCATCCCATCCGGCGCTAACGCCATCAGTGGCCAATACATATTCCGATCCTCCCCGTGATGCACAGATAAGGAATGTCATACCACCCCAAGTCTTGGTAGCTGCTCCGTCGAAACATATAGGGAAGATTATTTCATTTTTAGCCGTTACATTATTGTCAGCTTTAAATATGTTCGAATAATCAGTGGTCAAACTATACCCGCCTGCAATGACTTTGTTACAAGCCGTAAGACATTCTGTATACATTGCCTTTCCTGTATATACTTCAGCATTCAAATAGATACGTGCCAATAAAGCATTCACTGCACCTTGATCTGCTCGACCATATGTCCCCTGACGAGCTGCAGGTAATGCACTTTCTATTTCGGTCAGCTCCGTAACAATCCAGTTAAATAATTCTTCCCTGCTCATTGGAGATGGGACTACCGAGAAGTTGCTTTCGGTAATAAACGGAGGACGTGCATATTGATCTAACAACGTATAATATGCCAATGCGCGACAGAAGCGAGCTTCTGCTCTCAACTGGTCAGGCTTTGCATCAGCAGGGGCATTCCCTACTTGCTTCAAATACTCATTAGCCAAAGCTACTATAAACATACATCTTTGGTAGACACCTTCTATTGATTCATTTTTAGCATTAGACCATGTCATATTATTTATCTCCGGCACCCAAGAGTCGTTAGCCCAAGCTACCTTGCACTCATCTGTAGAAACTTCTTGCAGGTTCCACCACGAACGTAATAGCTGTGCATTCCCCGGGTCGAGATTTTCGATATCGCTGCTTCCTTCTCCATCCTGTCCACTGATGGCCCAGACAGAGTATATTTTCATCAGCCCTTTTGTATAACTGGCCGCATCGGAATATGCAATATCACCAGTTACTATTGTTTCATCCAACGGCTTTACATCCAAATCACCCAAGCAAGAGCTCAAAGTCAATGCCATTCCGCCAAATAGTGATAATATATATTTTGCTTTCATTTTCATATCAATTAAAAGTTAAGATTCAAACCCAAAGTGTATGTTCTTGGACGAGGCCATATATTACTGTCTATCCCAGAGTTTTCAGGGTCCAAACCACTATAATTAGTTATTGTAAATACATTCTGCACAGAAAAACTTAAACGCCCCGATAATTTGTTTGCCAATATTCTGTTGAAAGAATAACCAAGAGTTAAATTATCCATTTTAAGGAACGATGCATTTTCCAGAAAATGATCAGATAGTTGCTGTTCGGTTCCATTTTTACTAGAAAATCCTGTATCATATACCCCGGTATATATATTCGACAAGAAACCTTGATTATTAAATGTCAAAGGGGTAGAATTTTGAGCAGCGAATGCATTAAACACATAATTACCAAAGTTCGCACGCAAATTGAATCCTAAATCAAAGTTTTTATATTTAAATGTAGAACTTAGTCCCATAAACACATTCGGCATCGGATTTTTATCTGTCAAATATCGGTCAGCTTCTGTTATTTTCCCGTCTTTATTACGATCTACAAATACATTTTGCAAAGGTTTTCCATCTTCTCCGTAAACTTGCTGATATAACCAAAATGTATTAGGAGCATATCCGGTCTGGTGTTTTTGAGTGCGCAGGCCTGTCCCATATCCAGGGTCCCCGATCTGAATACCCGGATAATCAGGGTTATATGAAGCTGTAAGGTTTGTCACCTCACTTTTATTCCAAGTAACATTGTATCCTAAATCCCAAGATATATCCTTTGTATCCACAGCTACAACATTGACATTAAATTCGACACCTTCATTCTTCATATTACCAACATTAGCTGTAATGATATTGCTAAAATTAGTTCCGGCCGGTGAATCTATACTATTTAATAAATCTTTTGTCTTTTTCTGATAATATTCGATACTACCATTGATACGATTATTCCAAAATCCATAATCTATACCAATATTTGTTGTTGCTGTTTCCTCCCATTTCAGATCCGGGTTATAACCTAACGGTTTTAAAAGACCTGAGCCTAAATATGTACTATTCGGATTGGTTCCAAACTGGTAATAAGGAATATAACCGTAACTAGTACCTATATTTTGTTGCCCGGTCACTCCGTATCCGACACGTAATTTCAGATTTGATAATGCATCGAATTTATTCTGCATAAACGGCTCTTTCGAAATTGTCCACGCCAAAGCTGCTGAAGGGAACACCCCCCAACGGTTATCTTTACTGAAACGAGAAGACCCATCGTCACGTAAAGTAGCAGTTAACAAGTAACGATCCTTGAAATTATAGTTCAAACGGCCGAAGAACGAAATCAGATAATCCTCTGATGGCATAGGACGACTTGCTGTCCAAACATATTGCTTCAGGGCTTCATCATATTCAAATCCTTGCTTATTCCCTATAAAATCGGTTGGATTTGAAAACGTTTTATCAAAATTAGATTGATAGAAATGTTGATATGAATAACCACCCATCACATCTATATTACTTTGTATTGATTCGAAGTACTTATTATAGTTCAAATAAAAATCAAGAAGCTGGTTTCTACGCAACTGATCCCATGCTGAATAACGTCCTACATCCGGAAGGTCAGAATCTTTAGATGCCTGATATGAACCCACAGTTGGTCCGTTATGTCCGGTAGAAGTAGCTACATCATATCCGAGATTCAGGTTAGCTCGCAATTCAGGCAGAAAATGGAGCTTATAGTCAAGTTGGATATTACCCAAGCTACGTTTTGTCTTTCCTGAATTTTTCACATCATACAACATGGACATCGGATTATTCGGAGCCAATTTGTTAGGCTCTGTACCTTGCATATGATTCCAATAGCCATGATATCCGGTCTCGTCATAGATCGGCTTGGTCGGATCATAAAATGCGGCAGCACCAACTGCCCCGGAATCAGCAAAAGTATTATTGTTGATAGTACCTTTTACATTAATATTTACACTTAAATGATCATTAAAGAATTTAGGGCTTAAGCTTACACTACCGGTATAACGCTCATAGTTGGAAGTCCGCAAAGTTCCGTCTTCATTGGTATAACCAACAGAGACACGGTAAGGCAATATCCCGGCAGTCCCGGCAAGACTCAAGTTTTGGTCTGTAGAGAAAGCTGTGCGGAAAATAGCATCCTGCCAATCAGTACGCTGCATAGGATATTGATTGAGCAATTCGTAGGCGTTATCCCCTGCATCTGTCCCCTGAGGATAATAAGTCGATATAGTCCGATAAAATTCATCAGGACTCATTGTTTTAATTTTCTTATACGGATCACTAAAACTATAGGTACTGTTGTAAGAAATTTTTACTTTCGACGATGAACCTTTTTTTGTTGTAATAATAATTACACCATTAGAAGCACGAGAACCATAAATTGCAGTTGCCGAAGCATCTTTCAATACAGTAAATGTTTCTATATCATTCGGATTGATTGTAGCTAAGGCATTAGGTGTTCCGGGAGCAGCATCGTTAGATGTAGGAATACCATCTATTACAATAAGAGGGTCGTTGTTGGCAGACAACGAAGCTCCACTACGAATACGAATTGTAGAACCGGAGCCAGGAGCCCCGTTGCCAGGTTGAACAAACAAACCTGAGACTTTACCTTGCAACATTTGCTGAGGCGATGTTATGGCTCCTTTATTGATTTCTTCCGCTTTAATAGCGATAACCGAACCACTGAGATCGGATTTCTTAACACTACCGTATCCTATGACAACAACTTCATCCAATAGTTCGGTATTATCTTCCAATACAACATCTATCTGGCTTTTTCCAGCAACCGGGATTTCTACTGTCCGATAACCCAGAAACGAGAAAACCAATACGCCATTGCTCGGCACATTAGCTATCTGATAGTTTCCATCCAAATCGGTCATGGTACCATTAGTTGTACCCTTGACAACAACGCTGGCACTGATAACAGGCTCATTGCTATTATCCTTCACATTACCTCTTACCGAAATATTTCCACTTTGTGAAAAAGCTCCCGGTGCAGAGACTAGCATTCCCAACATAAACAGCAGGAATACGTTAACACATTTTTTAATCTTTCTTTTCATGCGAAATACTATTAAGATTAACGTTAATATTGATTGTTTTTAATCTTTTTATATTGATACTCTATTTATGGAAAAACTCAAAAACCTTGACTTTACACAGAAGCAATCTATCTAACGTAAAGACGCAAAATATAAGCCCACCAAATATCGTCAGGCAAAATGGCGTTACATAGTATAATATGTTGGATCTGATTTTGCATTTATCTTGGTTACGATTTATTTATTAGGGTCTTAGCAAACTGATTCCTCTTCGACGCATCACAGATTTATAATACAAATATGATAACTTGAATTATGTTTATTCGCATAAGATTTTGTAAAAGTTACGTTTTGGTTATGCAAACGATTGCAATCATGTCTAAACAGTCTTCAATTCTATCTTTCTCATTCTTAGCCACCAATAATATAGAAACAAAAAAAAGAGGGTGATGTTCACCCTCTTTTTATTATATACTCTTTTATTAAGTTACTCTCCTGAGCCTTCTATCTTTTTGATTTGCTCCTCAGCCTTATTCCTCACATTCTGAGCCTGTTTCTTCGACTCATCTACAAGTTTCCTACCTGCGGCCTGAGCTGCAGCTTTGGCTATCGGATTATTCCCTGCTTTTTCGATAAGAACTTGAGATTGTTTTTCAGCTTCAGAAACTAAATTGTTCGCAGCGGCATCAGCCTCTGTTCGCAATTTTTCTATTTGTTTTGCTTTTTCTTCCGAAAGTTTAGCTGATACATCAGCGCCTTTTTCACCACCGAGCAAATCTCCGACAACTGATGTGGCCGCCCCTGACAACAAAGCCTTAGTATCTATGCCAATCTTAGGATTGGTAAACGTTCCGCCGATAGTAACAGGTATTGCACTTACAAAATTATTCGCTAATGATTTCGGCAATGTCACTGTTCCTTTATAATCTATACTTTGATCGAGGCCTGTAGATCCTTCCAACTTCATAACTCCGCCACCGCCAAAATTCACATTAAATGGTTTTGTTGTGAGTTTCCCGGCATTGATAGTGAATGGCAAATTAATATCTTTAGTAGAGAAAGATTTCAATGCATCCGTTTTCAATGAAGATGAAAGAGCCGAAAGTGCTTCCACCCCTTCTATCTTAACATCGCTGGTCTGCAATGCACCACTACCCGTCAAGCTGGCGAGAGTTTGCATAATCGTTTGCCCCAACGACGTATCGAATTTTAAATTCATAGAATATGTACCTGCCAGTTTTTCAAAAATAGGAGCAAACTTCCGGATGGATTCGACAGACTTGAATGTTTCGGCAAAGGAAACCTTAGACAAAGCCAAATCAAAATTCACTTTCGGATTTTTAGGGTCGGAGGTATTGTATGTTCCACTCACTTTACACGAGCCCCCCAAGGCATTTGCCCCTACATTGTTAAGACTTAGAATACCATCCCTGACCGTCATATTCCCGGCCATATTGGTAATATTGATCTTGCCATATACAATCTGATTCAAAGCGGCATTCAGCGCAAAATCTATATTTTTAGGGATTATAATATCTTCCGAAGTAGCCGTTTCTACTTCCGTTCCCGAAGTTTCGCTACTTATAAAATCGTTTGCGTTCAGATAGTTTGACTTAATATTTAATTGGCCTTTAAGCGTCTGGTCTTTCAATGCATAAGCTATAAAATTCTCCAAACGTCCGGTTGCAGAAAGATCGTTCTTGCCTATTTGCACATTCAGAGAAGATAGATTTACATAGCGGGGAGTAAATTCCAATCCGGCATCATTTATCAATATATCGGGCATATCTTGTGATTTGTAGGTCATACCGTTTACTTTCAACGTACCGGCAGCAGAAACATTTTCATATTGCTCTTTTTCTATTGCGGACATCCTCGCGGCAATATTTATATCTGCAACTATGGTACCATCGAGTTCCGTGCCCTTTTCCAATGGATATACTTCTTTTATCATTCCCAGATTTAATGTACCATTGGCACGGGCTTTCAAATTCGGATCACTTATAGGTGTAGAAATATTCAGGCTTCCGGCAAATGGATTTCCACCCAAATTGAAACTAAATTTGCTTATATCGATTATTGTATTATCCAATGAACCACCTTTACTATTTATAGCCATATTCACATTAATATTGTTCACAGACTTTGGCAGTGACGGATACTGGAACATGGCGTCATTCACGGTAATTTTCACATCGAACGCCGGATATGTTTCATCCTGCATCAGACCTTTTACATAAGCCTCCAGAGAAGCTGTCCCTGATGTTTTCACATCCTTAAAGTCTGCCGTATACATAGCCGGAACAATAGACAATATATCTTTAAACTGGGTATTCGGTGCATTCAATTTCAAATCGAAATCCATACCTTCTCCATCTTTGCCCACAATAGCAAACGAACCGTCAATAGAAGCTTTCAGGTCATTCAACTGGAGTTCGCTCTCTGCAAATGTAAATTTAAAGCTATCGAAATTGGCATTCAGAGCAGCATTAGCTACTCCTTTCACTTTACTCAGATATGGAATGCCATCCATAAAGAACGACACTTCGTCTATTGTTGAAGTTGTCTTCAATGTAGTTTCACTGGCCGAGAAATCGCCCGACACTTCACCATTCCATTTGCTCATTACAATTTTCATATTTGTAGAATCGTTCTGGAATGTGAGATTACAGTCGTTGAGTGATATTTTTTTCAGATTAAGTTTAAATGGTGTGCTTTCTGTAGCAGCATCAGTTGTAGCAGTAGAATCCACTTTCATAATATCCCAGTTGGCACGGCCGTCTGGTAATATTTTAGCATAAACCGATGCTTTGTCAAGATTTATTTTCGAGATATTGTATTCACTTCCGAAGAGACTCATCAAATCGATAGTTACACTCGCCGACTTTGCCTGCAACAATGTATCTTTCTCAAAATCCCCCACTCCTATTACTGTTGCATTCTCTAGAGACAATGTAGCCTTAGGAAAGTTAGAAAACAAATTTAATCCAAAATCCTTAATATCAACTTTGGCTTCGAGCTGTTCGTTGGCAACATTCAGTACCGCGGTTTTAATTTTATCTTTAAACAAAAAGGGTATCGCAATCATTGCCACAACAATGACCAACAGTATAACCCCAACAATAGTCAGTGCTTTTTTCATAATTCTATCGATTTGAAATTTCTATTAAATCTATAACGCAAATATTCCCTAGTTCTTGTTTAGTATATCAAACTAGTTGCAAATTACGACTTTATTTTTTATCCGGACAAATCGATGATTTATTTACCGCTTAAGAGGTTAAACCTGAAAGCAAAATCCAGTGTAATCTGATGTTCGTAATTAAATGTATTACCTGAGTGGGATTTCAGTCTTAATAAACTAGGTTTATAAACTAAGCCTATACTAAAATTCCGCGATACATAACAATATCCGTTGAATACCAAACCTAAAGTAGGATATTCGTATCTCTGACGACTATATATATTGGGGGAAGCATTGTAATTATAAGCCCGAAGTTCCGGTTTCATATAGTTAGGAGGCATACTATAGCTATCTTTGCGATAGATTGTGTAATTATAGGAAAGCCCATAGCCAAAAGAAAATCTGTTTAATCTGTGGTTATGCGACACACTCAGACTATACATATTAAATCTGTCATCAACACATGGCTCATCCGGCCATCTGTTATCTTCATTATCGTAATAGTAATAATCGTCCTCACCAATATGAGAAGAAGTCATTGTCCCTGTTAAATTAACGAATTTGTCTTTTTTATAATAATAGTCGAATCCGACAGACAAGCCCACAACCGAACCTTGAGTTACCCTCGAATACTTCTCCGGCTTGATTGTATTAAGGCTTGGGTATATAAACGGAAGAGAAAAATAGAAATTAAGATCGCCTTTGCGAATATTAAAGCGATTGTTATACAAATTCAGACTCTTGTCAAACGTCAACCTGTTATTGTAAGTATATCTCTTGGGGCTAGACAAATCTACAAAAAGGCCCGGCCAAAAACACAAAATATTCAGATAATAATTTTGAGAGAATTTAGACGGAACGTTTACCGTTTTATGTAAAGAATCTGACTGTAAAACAAATTGCAACGACTTGTTGCTTCGGGGAACACTAAAGCTCAACACATTAGCATCAGATAACAATTGGGTACGTAGTGTATCGCCACGAACGATGGCCTTTGCCGGTTGCTCCGTATAAACAGAAACAGACGTCCATTCGCCATTCATTATAGAGGCGCAAGAAACAAACATACAGCAGATAAACACAAGCACTAAACATTTCACCATAGCAATCGATTTAAAAGATTTCTATATTATAGATGCACAAAAGAATAAAAAAGCTGTACAACCTATAAAAAAAGATAAAGAGTCACTTTTAAAAGATAACATAAAAGTTAAACAAAGTTAATTAAATACACGCATCGAAACAATAAACACCTCATAATATGCACAATACGCAAAATACACCAAAATAACAAAGGTACCATGTATTGCATGGTACTAATATTTATTTATATATTTGCATTACAAACAACATGGTATAGTACAGTAAAAAATATTCGATATGAAAAAGATAATAGAAGTAAGCATAGGAAGCATCAATTTCACAATGGAAGACGATGCATATATCAGATTGAAAGAATATTTGAAACGTTTCGAGTCTACAATTTCAGATAAGAAAGAAGCTGAAGAGATAATGGAAGATGTGGAAGCCCGTGTAGCAGAGATTTTTCAAAAAGAAATGAAATTTACAAATCAAGTAGTAGATATGAAACTTGTACAAACAGCAATAGATCATCTAGGAGAAGTTGAGAACAATAGTGATGGAAACAAGACTCAAAATAGCGAGAGAAGCCAAAATTCATATTCCGAAAGATATACGCAAGGCGACAAACGTTTTCATCGCGATATAGACAATAAAATGGTTGCGGGAGTATGTAGTGGCCTGGCTGCTTACACCAATATAGACGTTACCATCATACGTGTAATATTTGCAGCTCTGTCTTTTGCATATGGTACAGCTATACTGATATACATCATTTTATGGTTTGTTGCCCCGAAAGCTATAACCGTCAGTCAAAAATTAGAAATGAGAGGCTATGCACCCACTGCAGAAAACATTAGGAAATATACATCCCAATACAAATAACAAGCTGTAATACGGCTAATTATAAAAGATATATAGTATGGAAACGATAAATGTAGACAATATAAAAGCACAGATGCGCAAAGGAATTCTGGAATATTGCATTCTAAGCATTCTGTCCAAAGGAGACGCATATGTTTCTGATATCATCAACGAACTAAAAGATTCCGAGATGATTGTAGTGGAAGGCACACTGTACCCCCTGCTTACCAGACAAAAAAACCAAGGGGTATTGAGTTACCGGTGGGAAGAATCCACACAGGGGCCTCCTCGCAAATATTATGCCATAACAGACAAAGGGAAAGCAATGCTGACCGAACTTGACATGGTATGGGCAGATTTGGTACGGGTAATAGATAACATAAGAAACAAATAAAATCTAAATACAATGAAACCAACAGTAAGAGTAAGCATTGGAGGATTGGCATTCAATCTGGAGGAAGGAGCATACCGGATACTGGATAACTATTTGGCATCTCTCAAAAAGCATTTTCAGGGTAATTCCGAATCCGATGAAATCATCGGGGACATCGAAATCAGACTGAGCGAACTGCTACAAATGAGAATAAAGGGAAATGATAGTGCCGTATCGGAAACAGATGCCCAAGAGATAATAAACATTATGGGCAATCCTAAAGATTTTGACGACAATCAGGATACATTTGCAGAAGAAAGCGCTAGTCAAAAAGAGAACTTTGAGTATTCTCAAAGGAATGAACCACAAGATTCTTATAAGAAGAAATTATTCCGCGATCAGGACAACAAAATTTTAGGAGGTGTTTTCAGCGGATTAGGCCATTATTTCAGTATAGACCCAACTATCCTCCGTATTGGCACTGTAGGCTTATTACTACTTCTCAACATCCTTTCTGTCAGAGGGGCTGGCACAGTCGTGCTCGCATACATTATACTATGGGTGGTTATGCCTGCGGCAAAATCCTTTTCGCAAAAGCTGGCCATGACTGGGGCAGACCCTTCTATAGTAAATATAGAAGACCGGAGCCAGTCAGCTTCACTGAAACGCAAAAGCTCAGCGAGTGGTTGCCTCGGAGTATTTATAAATGTAATTGCAATCTTTATTATAGTAATCACAATTATCTTAATAACAACAGGAATCATTTCTTTGATTTGGTTATACTTCGACACCGAGTTCATTTCATTCCCGAACTATCTTTTATTGCTGGGATTCAATACTGTCAATTTTAAAATAGCAATAGTCTTCGCCGCTTTACTTCCTCTATTTGGCTTGCTATGCCTCATGGTGAAGATAATCAGACGGACACCTTTTACAATGCAAACGCTGGTTAGTTTCAGTGTAGGGCTTATATTCTGGTTTGGCGCAATCTTCTATCTGGGTAATTACGGATTCAAATTTGCTAAGAACCATAGAGATATGGCTCTAGTAACAGAAACCATATCTATAGACAGCATTAAATCGGACACATTGCGTATAAAACTTTTGGGAGATACAAACTCCGTTTATACACAACCTAATAACGAAGGAATGTTATACAAGGGGGATAAAATGAAATATCGCCAGATACAAATACTACCTGAAATAAAAGTTAAAGAGGATTCCACATTGAACAATTTTAAAATAGAAGTTCGCAAAAAAGCTCACGCAGATGAATTATATAAAGCTGAGGAAAAGGCAAAAAATATGCATCTCAACTATATACAAACAGGCTCTCTCATAAATATAGATCCTGAATGGTATGATATGGACAATCCTTGGGATTTGCAGACTTATGAAATAACTATTACGACCCCTCTGAATAAAAAAGTGATAATTGAAAAACCTCTGAAGGAAAATTATAGGATAGATATGGAATTTTCAATAAATAATAAAACTTTTAGAAGATATGATTATAATAGTCGCCGTCATTATTATTTTGATTGAATTCCTCATCAAAATACTTGCATAGTAAGATCCTGATGATAAATAATGTTTAGTATGAATAGAAAATCGGGTAAGAAATTGCCCGGTTTTTCTTAAACAGATGCAACATTTATTCGTTTTTTACGTTTATTATATATACTTTTGTAAACTAACCTTAATTTAGAGGTTATGAGAGTTAGGCATTTAACATATATTTTCATATCAATCATTACCTTTGGGGTACTGATGTCGTCTTGTGAGAATGACATTAGTAGTTCTGTAAAGAGCATCGAAGGCCATTGGTTATATGCGGGAACAAAAATTAATGTTTCTGCATCGACTCCTACTTTAAAAAAATCAGCAGAAGAATATATTGCCAAGATACTGGAAAATACTCAAATCAGCTACGAATTCAAGAACGACAAGACATATTATTGTCATCGCGACAATGCAGATCCGCTAAAAGGGAAATTTAAAATGCTGGATAAGAATTATTATCAACTTGACGATATCCGCGGAGAAAAAACTATTATCCGTGAAAATGATAAGATTTTTGTATTCTCGGATTTGAGAAAAGAAATAGCTCAGCATTTAAAGGTTGCAGAAGATGCAATAATAGAGGCTACAGTAACCGAAATATTCGAGCAGGGGCTATCGCCCAATTAATTACGAAAGTAATACAGGCAAAGAGTTGTATCCATTCATTAAAAAACTTATTTTTGTCCAATGAAATCGTTTACCAACTAACATGGCCTACAAAAAGAAAATTTATGCTATTATAAATCCTGCCTCCGGAACCTCGAAGAAGCAGAACCTCCCGCATAGGATAGCTGAAAAATTTGATGCACGCGAATTTGATGTACATATCTTCATTACAGGATATGCAGGTCATGGCTACGAAATTGCAAAGCAGGCAATAGCCGATGAAGCGACATATGTAATAGCTGTAGGTGGAGATGGCACAGTAAATGAGATAGCCAGGGCTTTGGTCAACTCAGATGTGGCGCTAGGCATCATCCCGATGGGTTCGGGCAATGGTTTGGGAAGAGACCTGAATATACCCATGGATTTCAAAAAAGCTCTGGATGTCATAATTGAAGAAAATATTATAGACATCGATTACGGCAAGGTAAACGATAAAATATTCTTTTGTACCTGTGGCATGGGCTTCGATGCAGAAGTAGCAGCAAAATCATCAGGAAAGAAAAGCCGGGGCTCTTTCATGTACTTTAAAAATATGTTGGAAACGTTCTTTCAACAAAAGCCGGAGAGATATGAAATAACCTGTCCTGAAGGTGCTATAAAAGATGAAGCTTTTGTTGTCACATGTGCTAATGCATCACAGTACGGATACAACGCCCATATAGCTCCGCATGCCGACATACAAGACGGAATGATGAATATAGCCATCTTAAAACCCCTATCGGTACTCGATATTCCTCAAACATCTTTACAGCTATTCACTAAAAAGATAGATGAAAACAGCAAAATGATTGAATTGATTACCAACAAAGCAACTATAAAACGCGAACGCGAAGGCTTGATTCACATTGATGGTGATCCTATAAAAATGGGAAAAGAAATAAACGTCGAGATAGTTCCCTCAGGCTTAAAAGTATTAATACCCAAAGACCCTCCCAAAAAGAATCCTCTGGATCCGTTAGAAATATTAGCCACTGTATTCGGATAATTTAAAAATTCAGATCGAACGAGATTCTAAATCCATCCTTATCTATACCAGGATGTCCCAGATAGTTTATTCGTCTGACATAGTCGATACGGAATATCTTAAAGATATTTTCTATACCAATATTATATTCCATATAAGGCTTATTTTTCTCTGTCGTATAAGTCCTTTGAGGAAATAACAACATATCGTGATTAAGTATCGGGTTGTTACGATCACTCAAACTACCCAAAAAACCTCTGAATCCAACAATTTCACGCCATTTAAGAACTTTAAGAAACGGAATGCGATTGAACAACCATCCGCCCATATGATAATAAACTTCCCAAGATAGCTGTGCATCGTGCACAAACTCTAATGGTTCGATCAGGTAAAAATTACCTTTCTGAATAGTATAGGAACTGTTTGCACTCGGAGTTATCAATAATGGGAATGGAGCTTCACCCCATATTTTTTCGGCTTGAGCCGACATTGTCAGTTTTCCGAACGGTGCTACCCACAATTCTTTAAGTGCAGAGAACGATGTCTTATTATAATGATACTGTCCGCCTAAAACATCTTCAAAAGCAATAGTATGGGAAAGGCTGAATACTGTCTTCTGTGATGGCATGGAATGCCTTTTTCTCCGCTGCTGGAAAAACTTCTCATTTGGTGCATACCTCAACGACAACATAGCCTCGGTGGTTCTGATGTTTTTCACATTATAAAGGTTGCCCACTTCATCCATCTTTTCGAAAAGGAGTTTTCCGGCGGGGCGTTCATGGAAAGTCTGCCCCGACAATTTGAAAGAGAAACCCCCATAAAATTCTTTTTGATATGCAACCTGAGTCTGCCTGTTATATGTCATTTTCTGGTTGCTATTGCTCCGTATCGACATCAATATATTGTCCCTCTCAGCTTGCGTATATCGTTGTCCCAGAGTATTCATATCATACTTGTAAGCAATACTTAAGTTATGCTTCGGAAATTCATCCTTATGATTCTTTATCTTATTGAAAACCCATGTAGCCTCGCCATAATATTTAAATTGATCGTCACGAGTCCCATAAGCACCATATCCATACAAAAAAAGACGAGGATGCAGATTCTTGGTAGTAGCCATTGTCAATCGAAAACGGTTTCCTTCTATAGAATTGTAGCTATAGAAAGTCGGAATGGTACCTATATCGAGCTTATTTATATCCGGGTCTTTCGATGTTGGTATATATCCCGTAGCAACTACACTCCCTGCATTGAGCAATACTTTGAAGAGGAACACTTTGTTCATGTCCTCTATCATCATATCCATCCTATAATCTTTCTGATGCTCTACAGGCCGGCTACGGGCCCAAAAATCTTTGGGCCTTTTCAGGTAATTTTTTTCGAACACTTCCGGTGCCGCTAAAATGAATACCGGATCCATCGGCTTATTTATCTCAAAATCCTCGTAAGAACGAGTCTTATCTATATAAAACTTAAAAGCTTCCAGCATGGACACATCTATCGCCATGCGTTCCTGTTCAGGAATCCATTTGTCATTCACCTTTTTAAAATCGTGTTGTATGACAAGTTGATCTACAAAATTAATATTCATCTTCTTCGGAGTTCTTATAACTGCCCTTTTCACAGCATAAGCACTATCCAGCGATATATACAGGCTTCCTGTAAAACCGACATCACGTGAATTAAACGGAGCAAAATCAAGTTTTACATACCTCTCAGAATCGATATGTGTAGTATCGGATAAATACCAACGATAAAAATTTACGGAACCCGATTCGCTCAATGGCCCGATAAATGGGTGGAAAAGCAACTCTATCGAATTATCAAAAATAGATACATCCTTAAAAACTTCTTTGATAATAGCATCCAGGCCTTCTGTTTCGATAGCCTGATCGATGCCTGTAATATTATATCCTTTGACAATCCGCTTAGAATCCTTCGGATTTTTCCGGTAAAATACATCTGTAAGCTTCTCCCTCACAGAGAATGGCAGTATAGGCTTATTCTCTATAATGGAAGAGTCCATATAATTAGGAAGAAATTTGTAGCGTTTAAAAAGAGGCATATCCGGTCTAAACTCATTTATAGCAAAGAGCACCCGCTCATATTCTTTGTACTGGTAATAATCCAGATCGGTTATATTGTTTTGATGTTTATGTGCGATCACTTTTTTTATCAGTTCCACAGCCGGATTATTCTTTTTAGAATACTTCTCTTTTTGTGGTTTCACTACCACTTCCTGTAACTGCTTATCTATGGGTACAAGTAATAGATCCTTCACATTCATTTTTCCCGAAATTATGGTAAATGTATAAGGTTTGTATCCTAAAATGGAAGCTGTAACAGACGTAACATTACTTCTGGTACTTAACCGGAATTCTCCTTCTTCATCCGAAAATGTTCCCACAGTTGTATTGTCAAAAGCAACCGTTACAAATGGTATTTTTTCATGGGAAACAGAGTCTCTGGCAACGCCTCGTACTGTTGTAACATTCTGAGCATAAGACACACTGTATAGCAAGCAAAGTAAAGAAAAAAGTATTCCTGTTTTCAATCGCATATATGATGGTTGTGATAGGTCACACATTTGAGTTCTTTTGGGTTCAAGCCTGAACAATTAAAAAACCGGAAGCAAAAATCGCTTTTTACTTCCGATTTTCATATATATTGATTATATTATTTCAATAAAGCTGCACGAAATTATATATTTTTAATTAATTAACTTACGGTAACGAATACGTTTCGGCTCTACATTTCCCAAACGCATTTTCTTATTTTCTTCGTATTCGCTATAACTGCCTTCAAAGAAGAATACCTCCGAATTTCCCTCAAAAGCAAGGATATGCGTACAAATACGATCGAGAAACCATCTGTCATGCGATATAACGACAGCGCAACCTGCAAAGTTTTCCAAACCTTCCTCTAATGCCCGCAATGTATTCACATCTATATCATTGGTAGGTTCGTCTAATAGTAGCACATTCGCTTCCGACTTCAATGTAAGAGCTAAATGTAAGCGGTTGCGTTCACCTCCCGACAATACACCTGTCAGTTTTTCCTGATCGCCACCGGAAAAGTTGAAGCGGGAAAGGTAAGCACGGGCATTAATTTCCCGTCCTCCTACACGGACAAATTCATTACCTCCCGATATAACCTGATAGACTGTCTTGTTCGGATCTATTTCGGTATGAGACTGATCCACATATCCAATCTTAACTGTTTCTCCAACCTCAAAAGTCCCCTTATCGGCAGCCTCCAAGCCTTGAATCAAACGGAACAAAGTAGTCTTACCTGCACCATTAGGGCCAATGATACCTACAATACCAGATGGAGGCAACATAAATTCAAGATTATCGAACAAAAGCTTATCACCAAATGCTTTGCTCACACCATGAGCTTCTATCACCTTATTACCCAAACGAGGCCCATTGGGTATAAATATCTCGAGCTTCTCTTCACGCTCTTTCTGGTCGGCATTCAACATTTTCTCGTAATCGTTCAAACGAGCTTTTCCTTTAGCGTGACGCGCCTTAGGAGCCATCCGCACCCATTCTAATTCCCGCTCGAGAGTCTTACGGCGTTTGCTGGCTTGTTTTTCCTCTTGCTCCATACGTTTGGTCTTTTGTTCCAACCATGAAGTATAGTTTCCTTTCCAAGGAATACCTTCTCCACGGTCAAGTTCAAGAATCCAGCCTGCGACATGATCCAGAAAGTAACGGTCGTGCGTAATACAGATAACTGTTCCACTATATTGTTGCAGATGTTGCTCCAACCAGTCGATAGATTCTGCATCTAAGTGGTTGGTAGGCTCATCGAGCAACAAGACATCCGGTTCCTGAAGCAACAAGCGGCATAGAGCTACACGACGGGCCTCCCCTCCCGAAAGATTAGCACACAATTGATCTTCGGGCGGACAACGCAAGGCATCCATCGCACGCTCCAGCTTATTATCTATATTCCAAGCATCGGAAGCATCTATTTTATCTTGCAATTCTGCCTGACGGGCAAAAAGAGCATCCATCTTATCAGCATCTTCGTAATATTCGGGCAATCCGAATTTTTCATTGATCCCTTCATATTCTTTCAGAATATCCATGATAGGCTGCACTCCTTCCTGCACTATTTCTTTGACAGTTTTAATAGGGTCCAGCTTTGGGTCCTGTTCAAGGTATCCCACCGAAAATCCTTTATCTGATACTATCTCTCCCTGATATTCTTTATCTAGTCCGGCTATGATCTTTAGCAATGTAGATTTACCGGAGCCATTAAGACCGATAATACCGATCTTAGCCCCATAAAAGAATGAGAGATAAATGTTCTTCAATACTTGTTTTTGTGGTGGGTATTGTTTTCCTACACCCATCATCGAAAAAATAATTTTCTTATCGTCTGACATGTTTTTATTTAATTATATATTACTCGTACCTAGTTCAATTAATTTATTCACTGTTTTTATATTGCGTGATGTAACAGAAACCTCTGTTCTTTGCAACACTCCCGCCAATTTTGAGTTACGGATGGTTTTATCAAACAAAACATACATATCACGTCCCCTTATTTCAAACCGATCGCTCCCTCCTTTATATACCGATATACGTTCTATATCTTTTAGAGACGGATTTTGAGCAAACAAGAACAGGTACAAGGCTTCACCTTCTGCCGAATTTTCCATTTCAGAAATTTCCTCTTCAGAAAAAGGCATACCTGCTTTTATTTTTTCCAACTGGGGAATGCTTCTCAGGATAACCGGAATATCTAACCCAAACGATTTCTGTATAGTATTTTCCAGTCTGGGCTTCAACTCCTCTTCTCCCTTATCTGACGAAAACAATACGTTGCCACTCTGAATATAGGTAGATACATCCTGCATCCCTATACTGATAAATGCCTGTTTTAACTCAGGCATTTTAATCATATTATTACCTCCGACATTAATTCCCCGGAGCAAAGCAACATACTTCGTCATCCTTATTTTATTTCTGGTACAAGAAACGTTTAATACTCCGTTTTGGTGTTTTCTCAAATTCCTGATCCTGCAATCTGAAATTAACTACTTGGCTATACTTCGGCAAACGCTTGTTTATCGCCTTCATTTCTTCGACAAAGATATTGGAATAGTCACTTTCTTTGATATCATGTTTCTTCATATAATCCTTATCGGGATATATAAGCACTATCAATTTGCCACTTTCTTCTATGATCAACGATTCGCCTACATATGGAGAGTTGTTATAAAAACCTTCTATTTCTTCAGGATAAATATTCTGTCCGGAAGGGCCTAATATCATTGTCTTACTACGCCCTTTTATAAATAAGAACCCATCGCGATCCATAACACCCAAATCTCCGGTACGCAGCCAACCGGCTTCATCAAGCACATGTTTTGTAGCTTCTTCATTCTTGAAATAGCCGAGCATTACGTTCTGCCCTTTCACCATTATTTCTCCTGTTTCGGCCTCAGGATTCGCAGACTCTATGCGTATCGACATGCGATCGACCGCACGCCCACAGGAGCCGGCCTTATATGTTTCCCAGTATTCATATGAAATTAGAGGTCCACATTCTGTCATGCCATATCCTACGGTGTAAGGAAATTTTATTGCCGACAAAAAATCCCCCACTTCTTTATTCAATGCAGCACCACCGATTACGACCTCCACCAATTTATTGCCAAAGACAGGTACCAGTTTCTCTGCAATCTTTTTGTATATCATTTTTTTGAAAGGCGGCAGCAGTAGCAATGTTTTTACAGGCTGCTTTTTCAATTCGGGGAATACCCGCGTTTGCACTATCTTCTCTATAATAAGAGGTACGGCCAACACCAGAGTAGGATTTACCTTGGAAAAAGCATCCAATATAATTTGTGGCGAAGGCACGCGAGTCAGATAGTGTATATGGCATCCCTTAGCGATTGACAGCAACACTTCAAATGCCAACCCGTACATATGTGCCATAGGCAACATGCAAACAATACCGTCTCCCGGTTTTACAAACTGAATATTATCTATTGCAAAGCGTGTATTAGACCAAAGACTTCTATAGGAAATCATAACTCCTTTCGGATTACTTGTTGTGCCTGAGGTATAATTAAGAACTGCAAGCTCTTCGGGCGATTCATCGTGAAACTTCATATCATTCACGGTAAAGCCGTTAGGGTATTTCTGGGCAAGGGCCAGGTCTAAATCTGCACTCGACGCTAATAATTTAGCCGAGCGTGATTTTTGCACCGAAAAGTCATCAATTATCAAAATGGTTTCAACCGACGGCATTTGCACCGGATCAACTTTGGTCCACACATAGTCGTCGGCAAAAAAGACTTTTGCTTCCGAATGATTTACCAGATTATGAACATTCTCTCCGCTAAAATCGTGCAGAATAGTCGTAATAACAGCTCCGTAGGTAAGGGAAGCGAAAAAAGCCACAGTCCAGTTTGATGAATTGCGGCCGCAAATAGCGATTTTATCCCCTTTCTGAACATCCATATCTTCGAAAAGAATATGCAGTTGAGCTATTTTACGGGCAAAGTCTTTATATAGGTATGTTTCTCCATTATAATCAGTTAAAGCCGGACGATTCCAGTTTTCGCTGATTCCATTTCTTATAAGGGTTAAAAATTTATTATCTTCCATATGTTACAGTCTAGGTAATATACAAATATATAGGTAAAAACCCGAATTCACAAAACGAGTTGTATAATCAAAAAGTTAATTTTTCACGAAAAAATGTATCATGCTGACATTCATTCAGACATTACATTGCTTATTATAAATTCTTTTACTTTTTCCACATACAATGGTTGTATCTTATTCTTGTTATATGCAAGGTAAATCCTATTTGTCGCTGCTACATTTCCGTGCCAGAGTACCTTGACCTGTCCGTGCTCCAGAGCCTTGCCTGCTATAAGGTTAGACGAAACAGCCAACCCATCGCTATTTGCCACGGCTTTTAATATAGCATCATTATCCGGCATTACGGCTTGTAATCTTAATAACGGACGCTTTTTGAAATTTTCGCGCCAAAACCTCCTGATCAAAGACAGATTATTGTCATATGCATACCATTTCTTTGACTTCAACCATTTCTCTGCATCAGACAATTTATCAGAATTTATATACGCCTCAAAATCATTCACATCGGTACTCGTATTGCACACAATGAAAAACGACTCTGTAAAAAGAAGTTCATAAGTCAGATTATCCTCCGTTTTGCTCTGCCGGGTAATAATTGCAATATCCAGATCGTTACTTATAAGCTTATTGGTTAAATCATCGGCCAATCCATATTCCACAGTCAGATGCAGATCGTCCTGATTCCCTATATGTTCGGCCAGATAGTTTTTAAAAAGCTCGGAAGGTGTACCAAAACGGATACTTGGAGTTTTGTTGAGCACCGTACGCTTGAACTCTGCCTCTACCCTTTCCAGATTGTCTATCGATTCCACTATTTGCGTGTACAGCTGCTTGCCATATTCGGTGGGCATCATTTTACGAGGAAGCCTTACAAATAAAGGCTGCCCTATATAACTTTCGAGAGACGCCAGTTGAATACTGAGATTAGGCTGCGAAACCATTAATTCCTGTGAGGCTTTTGTCAGAGTACCACATTGATAAATAGCCTTAAATGTCCTATACCATTCCAAATTAACCATAGAGATAATTATTAATCACTGCAAATCTATTACTTTTTTTATATCTGAACACCAATAAATCTTTTTTGATTATGGAAAGATTTTCGCTTCACTGTGATTATCCGATAGAGAAACCGACTAATAGTATAAATATTTGAATATATGCTGCAACAAGAATTACAAAAACACCAGTGGAAAGCATTTCTACGGCATCCGATGTTTGAACGGAATCTGGGCGTCAAGCTATTTATGTATCTTATGTTTGGATTCATTGGTTTGCAATTATTCGCTTTCGGATTTGTCATGGATAAAATGCTCCTTGAGATAGGAACGTACCAACTGGCAATCTACACATTCAATTCCATTGCTCTTTACCTGTTTCTGCTGGATTATATAATCAAATATATCTTCAAGCAAAATCAGTTCATGCAAATAGCTCCCTATCTGAGCTTACCTATCAAACGAAACCGTCTGTTTAATTTCCTGCTTGTGAAGGAATTTACAAACGTATGGAATCTATACCTGATTATCCTGATTATTCCTTTTTCATTGAAAGCGATAGTACCATTCTACGGCTTAGGAACCGCCGCTTTATATATCGTATTCATTTACTCTCTGAGTATCGGCAACAGTTTGCTCGTCAGCTTATCGAACAATCTGCTTAACAAGAACGGATGGTATTTCTTCCTTCCTCTTGCAGGCATAGCAGCGATTATAGCTTTAGGCTATTTTTCCATTGCAGACTGGGGCAAAAGTACCGTACAAATAGGCGAATGGCTCTTAGAAGGTAATCCTCTAATTTGGTTGGTACAGGCATTAATACTCTTTGCGTTGTGGATAGCCAATCAGAGAACAATGCTGGGAGATCTGTACAGAGGGATGGAGGGTGAAAAGGCAGAGAAAATTATCTCGTTCACCCGCATTTCTTTTCTGGACAGATTTGGTGAAATGGGTGAGTTTATAAATCTGGAATTGAAAATGCTTATACGCACAAGACGCTTGAGAAGTCAAGTAATTGTAGGAGTACTCTTTATTGTATATTATTTTTTTATGATGCATGGAAAAGAGGAAATTTTTGCAAAAAACCCCTTCTCCCTCGTATTTTTCACCATATTCGTTATCGGCGCGTTAGGACTTACCCTGTCTCAATTTCTCTTTACAGCACAGTCTGCATTCTTCGACGGGCTGATGGCCAGAAATCATTCACTACTAAATATGCTGAAGGGTAAATATATATTGTACTCATTATATAGTTTATTCGTCACCTGCCTGATGATGATACTTGTTTATCAAGGCAAAGTCAGCTTTCTGTTCATTGTATCGGCCTTTTTCTACACCATAGGATTTTTATTCTTCCTTATGTTTCAAGGTGCTGTTTACAACAAAAGTTATCTCGATCTTTTCGACAGAGGGACATTCAACTGGAAAGGGACATCAGGCAATATCATTATCATCAATATGTTGGCAATGTTCATCCCGATGAGCATTGTGCTGACATTAAATGCCATTTTTTCGCAAACAGTGGGATGTTATTTCATGCTGATAACCGGACTTGCTTTCACATTCACTTCCAATTACTGGATAAAATGGACATATGGGAATTTCCTGAAAAGAAGATATAAGAATATGGAAGGATTTCGCAGTAATGCTTAATATTAATAGAGTAAATAACGCCACAAAATATAGACAATGAATATACAAATAGAAAAACTGGTTAAACGCTTCGGGAAACAAGTAGCAATAGATATCCCCCAACTAAATATAGAACAAGGCTCATTAGTGGGTATAGTAGGCAATAACGGTGCAGGCAAAACGACTCTCTTCCGTTTGATTCTCGATTTATTGAAAGCAGACATTGGCCATGTATATAGCAATAATGCAGATGTCAGTAAAAACGAAGATTGGAAAACATATACAGGCTCATTCCTCGATAATCGGTTTCTTATCGATTTCCTGATGCCCGAAGAATATTTCTACTTTGTGGGAGAAACCTATAACATGACAAAAGACGTAGTCGACGAGCGTCTAAGTATTTTCAGCCGATTTATGAATGATGAAATATTAGGTAAGAAAAAATATATACGCAACTTTTCAGCCGGAAACAAACAAAAAATAGGAATCATCGCTGCAATGATGATACAACCTCAGGTATTGATACTGGATGAACCGTTTAATTTCCTTGATCCTTCTTCTCAGATAGAGATAAGGGATATGATACTTAAAATGAATAAGGATAACGGAACTACAATACTAATTTCGAGCCACAACCTGAACTATACGACAGATATCAGTAGTCATGTCATCCTGCTCGAAAAAGGAATGATAATAAAAAACATGGTAAACTCTCCGGAAGCCAGACAAGAGCTAAACTCTTATTTTGTGGAGAAAGCAAGCAATAACTAACTCTATTTTAGATAATCAAAAGGAGAATCCCAAAAGTTTTTTATTCAATTACTTCGTGCTTATAATCTTATCTCCGCTGAAAATCAGAGTACCTGCCGGATAAGACCATATTTCATTTTTACCGGATTGCTTTATTTCGGCTGGTTCACCCCAAGCCAAGCGGGTCATTTCTTTGGTCATCCCTACCCTCACTTTATTTTGAAGGATACGGCGGTAATTGTTTTCATTATATTTCTTCCTCATCGCTAAAGCTTCTGAGGCTGTATATACCTTTTTTATACCCTCATTGCTAGTTAATAACGAATATGGAATAGCTATCCTCATTCCTCCTCGGTTCTGCAATAGTAATGACAATTCATCATTATTATTACTATCTACATCGAAATCGATGCACTTCCATATTTGCCCCGTAGTAAAAGTCAAAGCTTTTCCGGAAACCAGATTTCGTGACAGACTGAGTACATCGTCCGAAATCACATATTCTTTACCGATCATCCGTTGCCTTTCCTTTAAGAAAAAGCCTGTCAGGATAAACGGGAAAGTAAATTCCGAATTGGCATTATACTTATAATAAAGAATATCTCCATCCGGCTTTTCCTGTAGCTTAAAATAGAATTCATCACCGTATTCGCTTACATCTTTCTTTGCTTTGGGATGCCTCATCACATCCAGCACCTGAAAGTACCTGCCTGCTAAATCTTCGTAACGTGAACTGTAATTTTTCCCATTCGGTTTGTATATATTCTTTTCATCGTTCAGCAGATCATCATCCTTTTGATACTTCAATATGAAGCCGGGATAGCCATATGCCTGAGAAGATTTCTCCAAGCCTTTCAGATACAGTTCTTGTCCTATATATTGCTGAACATTTTTACCTAAGAAGTTAGCTGTGCTATCATAAGGCAATGCAGCCATCTCATTTTTTCCTTTCTGAGCAAATACTCCTATTACAAAGGCAAATAAGAATATACTTATAAATATTTTTTTCATCGTTTCTGTTTTTTCAGAAGGCAAAGATAGTGATTTCTCAGAACTGCGGTATAATTCAAGGGATTGAACCATCTAAATTTAGCGACAGGTAATGACTTAGAAACTACTTAGCCGCTTTACCCCGCTTCATTTTTCACCAC
>JAISUS010000010.1 GCA_031271965.1 Prevotella sp.
AGGTTTACATGAGAGTAACCGGTAAAAAAAACATTGTTATATTCATATGGGGTAGACCACCAGCGGGTATCTTTATCGTATGTGTTGTCTTTGCTGCCCATTACGTTGAACGGCACAACCGACATCAGCCCGTTGGGAACAACAGCCCCAGGATTGGTCGTACCGAAATTTGTTGTCCCTATGAAGGAATCAACCCAATCGACAGGTGATGTTTGAGCATAGGTGCTTAAAGCAAAGAATATTAGCCCTATAATTGCATAATACCGTTTCATGGTCTGTCTGTTTTATCAATTCCAAATACTGAAGAAGGCTTCTTTCCCATCTCAAATTCTAAAATACCTCCGCTTATAATATCTGTATGCGTAATAAAAGATTTAGTATAAGATTGTCCATTCAGTTTTGCCGACTGAATATAAATATTCTCTCGACTGTTATTATGAGCAATAATTGAAAATGTTTTTCCATTGCCAACATTCACCGTCGCTTTATCAAACAAAGGACTTCCAAAGACATAGACTCCACCTGCAGGAGCTACCTGATAAAAACCTAGTGAAGACATAATATACCATGCCGACATTTGCCCTACATCTTCATTCCCGCAAAGTCCGGCAGGAGAATCGAAGTACATCGTCGAAAATATTTCTCGTACTTTTTCTGCCGTTTTCCATGGCTGACCGACAAAAGGGTAAAGATAGGTAATATGATGGCTCGGCTCATTTCCATGTGCATACTGACCTATTAGCCCTGTAATATCGGCAGATGCTTTTGCTCCCATATCCCCATGTACTACAAACAATGAATCCAGTTTAGATATGAAAGCCTCTTCTCCTCCAAACAGTTCTATAAGACCGGATACATCATGTGGCACAAGCCATGTGTATTGCCATGCATTGCCTTCTGTATAATCATCTTCCATATGAGCAGAATGGAACGGGCTAAAAGGTTCTCTGAATTTTCCTGTCGAAGATAGACCTCTCATAAATTGAGAATCTTTGTCAAAATACTTTTTGTAAGAATTTGCCCTTTCTGTGAAATAAGCAGCATCTTCAGTTTTACCTAGTCGTTCTGCTATTCTGGCTACAGCCCAGTCGGCAATAGCATATTCAAGTCCTTTGGCTACTGTTTCGAATGTGCTTTCTTTATCATAAGGTATGTAGCCGTATTGCTTCAACAAGTTCATCCCACGATCATCCAACATTGCAGATGCTTTCATGGCTTCAAAAGCCAGTTCTTCATCTACCTTGTAACCCTTTAACATCAAATCTGCCAATACCAATATACCCGGATTACCCACCATACAGTCTGTTTCATTTCCAACCAAGTGCCACACAGGCAACTTACCTTGTTGCTTGTATATATCCAGAAACGTCTTGCCAACATCTTCCACCATTTCGGGATGAATAATTGTCATCAGAGGCTGTGCAGCCCTGTAAGTATCCCATAATGAGAATGTCGTATAGTTGGTAAAGGTCTTGTCATTGTACACCTTCGTATCAGCACCTCTGTAATCACCGTTTACGTCATTAAAAACCGACGGGGCAATCATGGTGTGATACATAGCAGTATAGAATATCCGCTTGTCGACATCTTTTTTCGTCTCTACTTTGATTTTACTTAATTGCTCATTCCACGTGGCATCAGCATCGGTAACCGTTTGAGAAAAATTCCAATGCGGAAGTTCCTGTCGCATATTTAGTTTGGCATTTTCTATACTCACCGGCGAGAGTGCAACTTTCACCAATAACGGTTCAGTGATGTTATTTCCAAAATCGACTCTTCCGAACACACTTCGCATCTCTTCGTTACGAGTATTATTTATCCGTACAGTATCGAATACTGAAAATGCTTTTATTGATTGAGAAAATACGGCCGTAAAATATATTCGCTGATCTTTAGCCCAACCTTTAGAATAACGGTAGCCTGATACGGTAGAATCGTTCTCCTGCTTTATAAAAGCTTCAGTAGGATTATCCCACCCTATCCCTCTTTCCAGATCAATCACAACAGCCGGATTTTTATCAGACTTAGGAAATGTATAAGAATGGAACCCTACGCGTTTTGTGGCGGTTAGTTCCACATCAATGTCGAAACGGTCAAGATGTACAGAATAATATCCCGGCTTGGCTTTTTCTTTTTTATGCGAAAAGAAAGAATAAAGACCACTCTGCGGGTCGGGTAAAGTTCCTTTAGCAAACTTTACTTCACCCATCACCGGCATAAGGGATATATCCCCCAGATCACCAATACCTGTTCCACTCAGGTGCATATGTCCAAAACCGACAATAGTAGAATCGGAATAATGATAACCTGAACACCAGTCCCAACCATGGGTAATTTGCGTTGGTCCTAATTGTACAAATCCGAAAGGGACGTTTGCTCCTAAGAAAACATGCCCATGATCTCCTGTACCAATAAACGGATCAACATATTGAGTCAACGAAACAGCTTCTTCTTTTTGCTCCTGGCAAGAAGAAAGTAGAAACGAACTAATAAGGCATAAGCCGATAATATGTATGAAATTTTGGCACTTTATCAGCCTAAAATCTTTTATTATCTTCATGTCTATTTTTTTATATGATTGAATTTTGCTTGGTAAATTCTATTATTTCACTTACATATCCGAATGCCAAACCAACAACTGTATCGGCGCATCCATAATATACAGCAACATGACCTGTTTCAGAATTATGCAACGCAGCGCAAGGAAACACAACATTAGGCACATCGCCCTGTAATTCGTAAGAGGCTGCAGGAGCCAAAAGATAAGGACGAGTGCGATACAATACTTTAGCAGGATTTTCTTTATCTAAAATAGCTGCTCCCATCGAATAACGAAAACCGTTACAGGTTGTAATAACCCCATGATAGAACATCAGCCAGCCTTCTTTTGTCAGAATAGGCACTGAGCCTGCCCCTATTTTAGTACATTGCCATGCCGATTCGGGAAAAGGAGTGACCTTCATCACACAACGATGTTCTCCCCAATATTTCATATCCGGACTATAACTGATATAAATATCACCGAACGGCGTATGTCCATTATCGCTCGGACGGCTCAACATAGCATACTTCCCGTCGATTTTCTGTGGAAACAATACTCCATTACGATTGAAAGGCAAGAATGCATTTTCACATTGAAAGAACTCTTTGAAATCAAACGTATAGGCAATACCGATAGTAGGTCCATGATAACCGTTGCACCATGTAATCCAGTAACGGTCTTCAATCCAAGTCACACGCGGGTCATATTTATATTCGGAGTCTATCATTTCCGTATTCCCGGCTTTGAATTGGATTGGCTCATGGTTAATATCCCAATTAATACCATCCTTGCTAAAACCAGCAAAGATATTCATCTGCACTGATTTGTTGTCACAGCGAAAAACGCCTGCAAATCCATCTTCGAACGGAACCACTGCACTATTGAAAATGCTATTCGATGTTGGAATATGATACCGGTCTATTATAGGGTTTTTAGAATAACGCCACATAACGTCTTTACTATTGGCGGGACGGTCTTCCCAAGGCATTTGCTGTTTCATCTTGAATTATTTTATATTGTTGTTTATATTCATTTTATTTTCAAAGAATTATTATGCTTTCCTTTTATCGTCGTAGGTAAAGGGGACAAAATAAGTTATAAGGAAAGCCGGAATAGTTGCAAACAGAACAAAAACGAAAAAGCTCTTGTACCCAATAGCATCACTTATAAACCCACTGAGCATACCGGGAAGCATAACCCCAAGGTTCATAATACCTGTAGCAAAAGCATAATGTGCCATCTGATATTTACCCGGAGCTATCTGTTGCATCATAAAAAGAGTAAGGCCGACAAACCCGAAACCATAGCCAAAATACTCAAAAGCAATCCCCGATGCTATCAACCAACCTTCAGAAGGCTGGAATACAGCTAGTAACAGATAGATTGCAAAAGGGATATTGAATGTACAGCAAAGAGGAAACAATGCTTTCTTCAACCCGATCCGTGCAATAAAGTAACCTGACAGAAGAGACCCTAAGATAAAGGCCATCGCCCCAAATGTTCCATAATACAATCCGATTTCCTGCTCTGTCAGTCCCAGCCCTTGTTCTGCAATAGGCGCTTTCAGGAATAGCGGAACAATTTTCATAACAAACCCTTCAGCGAAACGATAAAGAATGATGAAACAGATGTACCATATTATATATTTTTTAGCGAAGAAACTACGGATTACTTCCCACAGTTCTTTCATTCCATTGCCAAAAGAGCGCGGCTCACCTGAAGCTTTACCCCCGGTGGGTAGTACTTTAATATGATATATTCCTAAAAGAAACATAATTACTCCGCATAATCCCATAATACTCATCCAAGCATTGGCTGTACCGAGATGTCCCATCAGATAACCGGCAAGCCACACCAATCCGCCGGATGCCACAACTTTTGCCAGATTGTAAAATGCCCCTTGCCATCCAATCCATTTGGCTTGTTCCTCTTTATCCAATTCCTGCATATAGACCCCATCGGTTGCAATATCGTGAGTAGCACCGCTAAAAGCTATAATGAACAAGATAGCTATGGCTATCGCAAAAAAGTGTGGCATCTGCAATGCCAATGCCACCAGCCCGAAACAGATACCCGTGACAATCTGAGTAAGCACTACGAAAAACTTCTTTGTTTTGAACATTCCCAGAAATGGACTCCATAAAGGTTTTAATGTCCATGGTAACATAATAAGCGATGTCCAGAACGCTATCTGGGAATCGGATATTCCCATTCCTTTGAACATCAGAACAGAAACCATATTCAGGACTACAAAAGGAAGTCCCATGGCGAAATAGACCGATGGAACCCATCGGACTGGAGATATTTGTTGCGGTGTATTGTTTTTCATATTACGACTCACTAAAAAGATGATATTTGTTTCATGATATATATAATTTAAAAATCGTTGCTATACCTATTCTGGCCATTGGCCTTCTGCAAACCTCCTTGCAACAAGGAGAAAAGGATCTATTTTCACATATTTAATATTCTTCCGGCGCCACGTATAGACAATATGTACATATCCGTCTTTACCCTGAATTACCGATGGATAAGAATATTCGCCTATACAAGAATCTTCTAATATTAAAGAAGCATTCCACGTAATACCATCATCGGATATAGCTACATTCAATGGTGTTCGAGCCTTATCTACATAAGCACTTTCTTTTGCTTTCACGTGATTATAAACTAATAGATGCCTGCCATCCTGAAGTGTCACTACGTCTGTTCCGGAATTGTTGTTCGGAACAGATAAAGCAACAGGATCACTCCATGTTTCTCCGTTGTCAGAAGAAAAAGCAGAAATTAAATGTTCGTTTTGCGACCGACAAATAATTTGCAATCTGCCATCTTTCAGTTTCAATATACCCGGTTGGATGATATTTAACGGTTTACTGTTTATTTTTGCTGTTTTTCGCCAGGTTTTACCCTTATCTTCAGTAATTTCAAAATGAACCTGCCAACCATCGTTCTCTGTACTAGACGAACATATAAGTTTATCCCCTATCAATACAGGCTTATTTTTTATTGGGCCCAGAAATCCATCAGGTAGGGCTTCCGGTTCAGTCCAAGTCTTTCCATCATCCAATGAACGAACTAAATAACCTGACCAGTCCTGCACATTCTTTCCCACTTTATAAAAAAGGATCAGCTCTCCATCAGGATAATAAAAAAGGACTGGATTGTAGCAAGCTTTGCGTTCTGAACCTTTCACCGATCCGTCTACTACTTTCTGCGGGCTACTCCAACCTTTACTATTGTGACGGCTTATATAAATACTTACATCCGCATTTCCTTCATATTGCCCGCCAAAGAATGCCGTTATAACACCAGACGGAGTTTCAGCTATTGTTGCAGCATGAACTGATGGCACAGGCATATACTGACGAATGAATTCATCTGTCAAAATTCCGTTTCGCCATTTTTTCTCCTGAGCTATAAGTATATCCGAGAAAAAGAAGAAAGTCAACAGCACAACAACCGGATAAGATACTGTTTTCATATTTATTCTACTTCAATTTGGATTGTCAATTTTATATCTGTCGATGAAGCTCCGATCATTATTGTAAACAATCCGGACTCCACAACCCTTTCAAATTTGTCGTTGATAATCGACAGATCATCGGCTGTCAAAGTAAATGAAACTATCTTTTCTTCATTCGGAGCAAGGTGTACTCGTTTAAATCTCTTTAGTTGTTTAACCGGTTGTACAACAGAAGCTACTTCATCTCTCAGATATAATTGTGCCACTTCGTCTCCGCTTAAGCTTCCTGTATTTTTTAAAGTAAACGAAACTTCAAAACTATATTTGTCTTTTTGCACCGTCTTGATATCCTTATATTCAAACCGGGTATAACTTAAACCGTATCCAAAGGAATAGAGAGGATCGGCTGACATCTCTACATAATTATGTCCGCGTGGATTTTTTTTGTTGTAGTAGACCGGTATTTGTCCTTCGTGGCGAGGTATGGATATTGGCAACCTCCCTGCCGGATTATAATCTCCAAAGAGAATATCAGCAATAGCACTTCCCCCCTCTTGTCCCGGATACCACGCCGTAAGCAATGCATCGGCATGTTCGTCCGCCCAGTTCATATTTAAGGGACGTCCCTGTATATATATTACAACCACTGGTTTACCCGTTGCTTTTACAGCCTTCAGCAAATCTAATTGCTTACCTAATAAATCAAGAGTTGCCCGGTCAAAGCCTTCGCCACTCTCCATGTCGCTAAGAGTTTGGGTAGACGCTATGGCAGCACCTGTTTCAAGATAGTCTGTTTTGAAATCACGTGCACTCGACCCCCCAACAACGACAACGGCAATATCTGAACGCTTGGCAGCTTCGACCGCTTTGCCGATTTCAGCATGTAATGTATCACGAATAGAGCATCCTTTTACATATTCTATTTGAGAATCCGACAATTTAGATTTAATTCCATCAAGTACCGTTTTTATATCGCTTCTCTCCTGTGGAGCAGTATAATCTCCTAACTGATTATAAGGATTATCAGCATTAGGCCCTATTATGGCAAGTTTTAAGTTTTTATTCAGAGGTAAAATCCCATTCTTGTTCTTTAGCAAAACAACCGACTCCTGAGCCACACGGCGTGCAAGGGCTATATGTCCGGGATTGCGTACTACTTCCTTTGCCAATACAGGATCTACATATGGATTCTCGAATAACCCCATATCAAATTTCAGTTTCAATACACGATATACGGCTGTGTCTATAGTCGCAATATTCACTTTTTTGTTCTTTACAGCCTTTTCCAGTTCAGCAAAAGCATTACCACCCAAATCGACATCTACTCCGGCATTGATAGCTAATGCGGCAGCATCTTCAAGGCTTCCGGCTACATGATGGTTTCCCATCAATCCGTCAATACTTATCAGGTCGGAAATAGTAAATCCTTTAAAATTCCAATCATAATGCAATATATCCGTTAATAGTTCTTTATTAGATGTGCAGGGCACTCCGTCAATAGAGTTATAGGCTGTCATAACGGATAGTGCTCCGGCATCGATAGCATCTTCAAAAGGCGGTAAGAATACTTCTTGTAATTCTCTTTTTCCCACAATAGCCGAGTTTCCGTTATGTCCTCCTTCAGGGATGCCGTAAGCGATAAAATGTTTCAGGGTAGTAATAGTGCTATTTGGCTCTTGCAATCTGCCTCCGCCATTTCCTTTAACAATAGCTGTTGCCAATTGTGCGCTCAAAACATAATCCTCACCGAAGCTTTCTTCTACTCTAGACCAACGGGGATCGCGGGAAATGTCGATCACAGGCCCATAGCTTATATGTCCTCCCTGCACACGTATTTCCTTCGAAATAACAGCGCCCATCTCCTGCAATAAATCTGTATTCCATGTAGAAGCTTGTCCTATACCGGTAGGAAAAACTGTTGCCCCTATAGCCATATGCCCGTGAGGTGCTTCTTCTGCCATAAATATTGGGATTCCCAGACGGGTTTTCTCCATTGCGTAACGCTGTATCGCATTACCTGTTCCGGCAGCAGAATAAGGATTCAAACCGTTTATCAATGTTTTTTTTGTCCAAGGGTCTGCCCGATATACAGCCCAAAACATTCCTATATGCTGTGTTTTTATAAGTTCTTCAAATTTGGAAGAATGGCTTATCTTATTCCCTGTTTTCTTATACATTTCCCAACCTAAAAGACAACGTAATTGTCCAATTTTTTCATCCAAAGTCATAAGGGATAATAAATTCAGAGTCCGCTCTTTACTGCTTAACCGGGGATTCTTGTATGGAGGTTTTATCTGGCCAAACAGATTTCCTGAGAATATCCCCCAAATTATGATTACTATCCAGAAATGTTTTTTATTCATATCGTAATTCTTATCTACATTGTATTTCTACTGTACAACCACTTCATCTATGAAAAACCAAGCAGGATGTCCAACTCCATAATGCCACGATGGGCATTGGCCTATTCCTTTTATAAACACTTTAATGTATTGTGCACTGACAGGCTGATCGGTGACGACTTTTCCTCCGACAAACTTAACAGCTAAGTCCCGGTCTTCTGTAAATTCAAACGAGCCTAGACAGGTATAGGTTTTATTATCAGAAGAGACTGAATAACTGACTTTTTCAGGTAATAATATCCATGCACCTAATTGATGTAAAAAATCTGCTTCGACACTGCTGAATGTTTTTTCCTCGCCAAGGTCTATAATGAATTCCGCATCTGTTCCTTCCCACCCTATCCAACTTTCAACATAAGTCGTTCCTCCGAAGAGACCGTCGGTCAAAGCCTTTTCTCCTAATGCTTTATATTTTTCCGAAGGCGGTATTACCCAAGTGATTTTGGCCCCTTTGGCAATATTTCGATTTTCTCCGGGTAGAAAGCGTTTCAGATATATATCGCAATATTCTGATGGCGGATTTCCTCTTTCGGTCAATGATGATACATTATATTCTGCTGTTCGTTCTTTAAACAAGGCAACTTTTACAATGAGATTATCCCTATTGCTATCAGGTGAAGTTCTTGCAATCTCCAATTCTGAATACTGTAATGGAAGACGTGACAAGCGTACTCTTTTCAGTAGAGCAGTATCACCCTTTACCGCATTTTCCGCCCTATCGAACAATTCATTGTATGTTTTCAAGAGATAAGGACTTAACATACCGTTTTTATGGGAAATAGGAGAATCGTATATCCACAGAGGGATACCACTACCTAAAAGCGCACCTTCCATGATCTTCTGATATTGATACAGATATGGAGCTGCCTGACCGTAATAACCATTCATAAATGATTGCATCAATGAATCACTATCCAGTTTTGGGTTCCACATCAATTTAGCCAGCATATAAGCTCTCATTTCCGCAAAATCAGCCCCCTTAACACCATTGACCTGCTCAAAAAGCATGGTGGCACTATTTTTTTTAAACTCACGGATATTCTTTTGTAATATATGAAAATTAGGGAATGGGGACACCAAATTATCAAAATTAATTCCATAATCCCATATAAATATATTATCCGATACCTTGCCCCACCCTTCCAGCGCTTTCATAAACTCACGTCCCGATTCATTGTCTGTAACGGGTACTTCACGTTTGCAATCTATATCACACAACATGATATTTACATTTGGTAATGGCTTTACATGCTTAGGTGGCTGTACACTGTAAAGATATGCTAATGTGGAAAACTCTTTATCGGGAAAACGTTCCGCCAGTTTATTCATAAAACGGATAAGACTTCCCGAAGGAGAACCCTCGTAATCATCCACCGCTTTACATTGAAGGCAAGTGCAATATGTGCCGTTTCCGTCATTCTGGCTTACGGATATCATTTTAGACCCGGGATTTGATCGAAAGATAGAATCTATCTTCGTGGAAACTACTTCAAATACCTCCGGATTGGTCAGACACCATTGGCTGTGTGTACCCGGCTGTCTCTTCTCATTAATGAAAGAATAATATTCGGGGTGCTCCTTTCCATAAACTGCCGAGGGTAGAATATCGTTAAATGTATGCACCCATAGGTTGGAGGCAAAGATATCTTTAGGATCTTCTAAACGAAACCAATCTTTATAAACAGGGTCTTCATTTCCATAGCTATATGTTTGGCGGTGCCGGAAAGCAGGATTATCTATTCGTTTTATGCCCCCTGGAACTGTTATGTCTTCACGTTTATTCAAGGTATAGGTATTTTTTGCGTAATAGTGAATACCCAAATAATTTTCCAGCAAACTTACTACTCCATATATAGATCCTTTTCCCTTATTACTAATTATACGCAAATAGGAATCGTCTGTGGATAAGTAAAACCCATCTTCCCCAATTTGATTAAGGTCTAAACCCGAAACAGGTAATTGGAATGAACCAATTAAAATATCTCCCGGTTTAAAGCGGCTCTCTTTACCTAATACCTCTATTTTTGCTCCACTAATACGCTTAGTAAAGTCTTGTAAAAGAAAAGCCGCTTTAAGATCTGTGCTATCTTGTTTATCAACAATAATGCGTGATCCGGGAGCTCCATTTTTAACAATATTGATTTGCCCGCTACAGAATAATGGACAAAGACAAACAAGTATTATATGAAGAAATGATTTCATTGTTTTATTTTAAAAGTCCAACTTCAGTAATATTATATACTTCCGATGAATTAGATAATTCTAAAGGAAGCAATTTGATATATCGTGCTTCTATTTTCTTATGAAAATATTTATTCTGACGGATTGGATTATTCTTTATATTATCAAACATAACATTGTTTTCCAGTGTTATCCAATTCTTTCCATCAAAACTTACATAAAAATTGTAACGAGAAATATTAGGAGCAGCAACCCGGTTCTCCGGTGTATAAAAGAATCCGCTAAAATTACATTTTTCTCCTAAATCTATAATAACAGGTTCAGTTATACCGATAGATACTGTTGTTGTTGTTCCATCGATAATCTCTCCAATATTCGCTATATGTGGTGTTAATACACTCCACTTTTCAGTAGATAAATCGCTGTCTTCCTTGATTAATTCAATTTTTGGATTTTCTGTTGCAAAAATATATTCCAAAGGAATATTATATAATTCGATGTTGTTTAACACCGGGCATGCTAAAGATTCCAATATATTGACCCTTATTTTCTGAGTCTTGTATTCCTTAAACCTCAAAATACGTTTATACCCGATAGTAGTAGCATTAACCAATTGCACCCACGTATTGGCGTTATCATTCCATGCCTCGATACTAAAGCGAGCGACGCGTTGTCCCAGAGGAATATATTCTTGCAATACGATGCAATTTATATCAGTCTTTTCGCCTAAATTTACTTCGACAGAGGCAGTAAGAACATTATCGTCTGTTGCCCAATAAGAATCATATTGCCCATCCAGTAAATTCGCGGCATCATAAATCTTAGCATTTCCTCTAACAGCACTTGCTTTTGCAGTTTTCCCCTTCGCCAGATTCTTATTAAACATCCTGTCAATAGCCGACCGAAATTCCATTAAACGGATTGAATCATTCGGATGTATACGCCCTCTTCTATCGGCAGGAACATTCAACAACAAATTGGAATTACGCCCCACTGAAGCGCAATAAATATCCAATAACTCTTCAACGGATTTTACCTTGTCGTCTGTATTGGGACTATAGAACCATCCCGGGCGAATGGAAACATCCGTTTCGGCAGGAACCCAAGCTTTTCCATATGTATTGCCAGTATTCAGGGTATCCAATGCCGGAGAATTACCCGGAGCAAATCCTTCAATATTTAGTCTCGACCAGTTTGTTTCTCCTGCATATCCGGCTTCGTTCCCCATCCAGCGGCAACCCGGACCCACATCGCTAAATATAACAGCTTGCGGCTGATGTTTAAAAACAATACTGTTGAACAATACCCAGTCATACTCCTGCTTTTTTCCATTAGGCCCTTCTCCATTAGCACCATCAAACCATTGTTCGAAAACCTCTCCATAATTGGATAACACTTCTGTTAGGGTATTGGCAAATACCTGATTATATTCAGGTGTACCATAAGCAGGATGATTCTTATCCCATGGCGACAGGTATACACCGAATTTCAAACCTCCTTCGCGACATGCATCCGAAAGTTCTTTCAATATATCCCCTTTTTCATCTTTCCAAAGACTTTCCCGTACTGTATGGGTACTATACTTGCTAGGCCACAAGCAAAATCCATCGTGGTGCTTAGCTGTAATGATAATACCTTTCATGCCTGCTTTTTTCGCTGTTTCTACCCATTGTCTACAATCTACATCAGAAGGATTGAAGATTGATGGATCTTCGGTTCCGTCCCCCCATTCTTTGTTGGTAAATGTATTGGGACCGAAATGCACAAACATATAGTATTCCATCTTTTGCCATTCCAGTTGAGCAGGGGATGGAAGAGCACCGTATGGAGTCGGAGCGTTAGTATGTCGGATACAAGAATTCGCAATAGAGAATAGAGCAAACAGGAAGAATAAACAAAGGATATTCCGATGTTTCATATGATTTATATAATTAATTATTCAACTAAAAGAGATTGATACCCTTCCTTTATATAAACAAAGATGAGGCTATAATAAGAAATAGAGGCGGTTTTCGGCTCATAAAAACCGCCTCTATTATAACACAGGTAATATTTGTCTAATGTCTATGCCTATTTATTAGTTTTCGACATATACTCCAAAGCCAACCATTGTCTTATAACGTGCACTAGACCCCCATGAGAGCTCTAACTTTATATACTGAGCATCCATACCTTTATACATGCTAATATATTGATAACCGCTCTCGTTTCTCATCTGACTCGCTGCAAAGTTTGCAATCTCCGTGAATATAACATTATCGTTACTTATAGAAAACTTTATATTCGAAAAAGCATTAGACGCAGAGGTTCCACTCCGGTTAAATGCCCGAATTCCGGATATCTTTTTAATCGTATTCATGTTAAAAACAATTGTCGAAGGACTTGCATCGAAAGTCAAACCGGTAGTTGTACTTGCGCTCCAAAGGTTAGCAATAGGATTCGTAGTATTACTTGATGTATATGTCCATGCCGAATAATCAGAGATTATAGTCCCAATCATATCTGCCGATCCTACATTTTGTTTGGCCAGTTCTTTCTTTACTTGTATTTTGAAATATACAATATTCAGATTTGAACTTATCTTAGCGCTGTTGTTCGACAGCGAGGTCAATTTTATTGCTGCCAAATAATCTTTTCCGGCTTCTAATGCGGATATTTTGGAATTGTCCATCGTTACAAATATGGAATCAGAAGAAGAATATTCACCTTGCTTTACCGTCACAATATTATTACTTAATATAAGCATTCCATCCGGTAATGGAAGGCACGACGTATTATACTTGGCATTATACTCATTTACAGACGGAACATCGATTGCTACAGTTGCTGCTATATCGTTTGTCTGTTTCGTTACCCATACAGGCAATTTTACATTTACATCATTAGAATCTCCAACAGGCGTTTGTGTAGCAGTAAAGATAAGCTGGTTTTGCACCGTTTTATCCGAAAATTCTCCATTTACTTTAAGATATAATTTCCGGTAAAGTCATACGAATTGTCATCGCTACATGCATGGAAAGCAAGTATTCCCAGTAAGGCCAAACAGGTAGCTATATTTTTGATCTTAAAACATTTCATAATAATAATTTCTTTAAATTATTGGCTACATTTATTATTGTCATCAATTACCCAGCTTACATAGCTACTCTTATCATAGTTTTGATAAATATCGCTTTCTGTAGGAGAACGCCAAGTATCAGACCAGTTCAAGTCGTATCCATTTCCTGTGATATCATGGAAAATATGTCCTGATCCTTCATTCATTTTCCAATAGGTGACAAGGTCTTCTGCATTAGGATCTACACCACATATCCCGACTTGTATCTCACTTGAAACAAGAGCTCTCTTCCAGAGTCTGACCTCGGCAATACGTCCATTTATCCGTTGTGATGAATTGTATCCGGCCCACGACATTCCTATTTCAAATTTTGAAAATGCAAATTGAGAAGTGCCCGCAAGCTCGTTATCTTTTACACCGTCTACATACATTATATATTTGCTTCCGTCAAATGTCAGGGAAATGGTATACCACCTGTTTGGAGCAAATAATGTTTTGGAAGGAACACTCCCCGATGGAGATACCCACTGCAATTGGTTACGATCCATTCCTTCCTCGCCAAAGCGCAGCATATTCTGACCTCCGGTTCCACCCCAGTTACACAACCTTCTAATACGATTCGGTTTATCTTCGGTCAAAAATACCTTAATCTCACAAGTATATGCAGGTAGACTGATCGGTGTAAATCCGGGTTTGGATTTCTCAAACCAATACTCGCTATATAAATTGGTATTAGATATATCTAATGAGTTAAATGAAATAGTTCTAGACACTCTCAACAATATATTTTTTGAAGATTCCATGACATCCAAACTTCCTCCCTCTACTTTCTTTATTGAAACAGGGATAACATATGTCCGTCCGTCAACCCAGCCTTCTGTAGATACTATTTGGACTCTAGCTCCCGAAGAAGAAGCTTTTCCAGCTTTGATAGTATCTTGTGTGTCCAGTAATTTCACAGAAGATTCAGGAGTTGTAAAATAAGAAGTTTTATTTTTTTCATTGTAGGTAGCGAGAGCCTCATAATTTATTTCATATGTAACAATCACATCATTATCCACTTTATTGGTTGCAGAAGTGGTTACATAATATATTGCAGGTGCATCATCCATTGCAAACTTAACAACCGGACTTGTTTCTGTACCAGTCAGAAGCAAAACTTTTTTGTCGGGATCAAAGTCTCCATCTTTACAGGAAGCCAATAATGTCGCCATTATGCATAGCAAAACATAGCATTTATTTATAGTTTTCATTTTTTCTAGTTTAGTAAGATTAATAAACTGCCGGATTCATTATCTGAATAGCTTTTCGGAATTCATTATAAGGTATGCCCGATGTAGAGTAATAATTTCTTCCTAAATAGAAGACACCGCAGCCTCCTTTGTGTCCACTTGCAGGTTCCCATTGTGCATAATCGAGAAGCTTACCCCCTGTAGCATAGAAAACACCGAATGTCTCACAATAAATCATATTCTCATAAGGAAAACCTGCCGGATGATATATACCACCGGTCTGATTAGAGTATGATTGACTGACAAAATAATCGCAATAAGGAATTATATCCGTTGGCGGGCGACTATTAAAAAAGTCAACTATAAGCAATTTATCAGTATCTTGACCTTTAGGCCCGAAATATTTACCTAATTCTGTTATTAATCTTGTCAAGTTAGAACCACTCCAACCTTCCCAGTCTACATCTACACCATCAAGACCAGGTTCCAACACCTGTTGTACAATCCATTTTGCATATGCAGCCATAGTAGCATCATCGATATTGCTGCTACCTCCCATATCATAATCTACACCGTCGACTGTAAACTTATGCCTGTAATGAGAAGCATCGGCATGCATCACGAAACGTGTTCCTTTTTTCTCTTGACAAAACTTCATATCTTGGTATGCCAGCGGATGAGTATTGGCAGTAGGTATCCCCATCCAGAGATTCACGATATCGATACTGTCGGGCAATCCCATTATACGTTCACCCCAAGATGACGGATATTTAGTTCCTTCTACACCTTCTACCGGAGACCAAGCTTCATAATATGCATAACTTATCTCATGATTGCTTTTCTTGAAATCTCGTAAATTTTGATAATACTGTTCGTCATAAGTATAAAGCTTCTGTATTTCCAGATTCTCGACATCGGTATCACAATTGGTAAAAGCCAGTGTAACAACGAAAGCCGCTATTAAATATATAATCTTAAATTTCATAACACCCGGTTTTTAATGTTTTAATTACTTTTTGTCCCACCATAGTTTTGTTCCACCATTGTCGGAACCTCCTATTTTAGATATTCCTGTTTGTACACCTGCTGCATTTTTATCATATTCCGATTGGGGATATGGTATCCGCCGAACCTGAATATTCGTATCAATAGTACCATTACTATTATTGGTCACGACAGGGAATAGCTTAGGGTATCCGGTACGACGAAATTCTGCCCAGCCTTCCGGCCCGTCAGGATACATGGCAATCCATTTTTGCGTAATGATGCGTTCAAGATTTGTTTCAAAACCAGCAGCATCAGACCAAGCTATGCTAACACTGCTCGGAGCCGGCATGCCGTTAGCTCCTTTGGCGGCATCGACAAAGGCTGTTGGGGTTGCTGAGCTTGCTATATAGGTAGTAGCAGAGCCTGCACCATTTTCTTCGAAAGAAACGCTGATCCCTTTTTCATAAAAACTTTTGGCATCTCCCCCCATAGACCAACCTCGTAAAGCTCCCTCGGCACGAAGAAAGTACGATTCGGCTGCCGTCATCCATACAATCTCGGTTGTTGACTGATTCATATTCAGGTTTGAAATTTTAGTCCCCACATAATCACTCCATGTTGATGTTGTAATACCTAACCGTACCCCGTGATATCCACCATCAGCGGCAGCTTTAAAATAGACAGGCCTGCGAGGGTCTGCATATCCATTCATATACGCATCCATACTAGCACCCATTCTGGCTTCCCCACTATTAAAATCTTTGATTTCCCATAGAGGATGATAGTAAATAAGATTGGATGAATGTTTTAGACTCGCTTTCTCGCCTATGGCAGAAATAAGACCAATAGGATTATTTATCGATTTTTCGGCTTCTTGCTGAGCCAAAGTTGAATTAGCATACACAATACGCATAGCAAGACGAAGTCTCAAAGTATTTGCAAATTTCACCCATTTGGAGGCATCCCCTTCATATACATAGTCGTATTTCTCCAAAATAGTAACCCCGGGATTTCCATTCACATAAGCGGTCAGTTCGTCTATCGCTTTATCTAATTCTTCAAAGAACTTTTTATAGACTTCCTCCTGAGAATCATAATCGGCCTGTAAATTTCCACTACCAAATTGGGTGTATGGTATAGGTCCGTAAGTATCGGTTACACGGTGCATTGCCGCAACCTTAACCACTGTAGCCAATGCTGCTATTTCAGGAAGAGCCTGCTCGCCGGCCAACTGAGTTATAGATTCCCATGCAGGCATAGCATATTTAAAAGGTTTTTCGAACATTTGAGCAATCCATCCAGAGATAAAAGAATAAGATCCATTATGGACTCCAGAATACCATGTCCCTGTTGGAGCGATATATCCGGAATATAGATCGGAAGAAAGGCCCTGACCTACTTGATAATCACTAGACAGGTTTACTCCATCTCCGAACATTACAACATTACGCTGTAACTGTGCAAAGAAGGCTCCTGTTTTAAGGTTGTCCCATGTCATCATCTCTTCTGTTGCCTGATGCTTATTGGTATTATCATCCATAAAAGAATCTGTACAACTGGTGACTGCACCCAAAATAACACAAAAGGCTATTAATTTTGTATATTTTAATAATTTATTAGTTACCATAATATTGTTATTATTTAAGGTTTAAAATCGAGCTTTAACTGAAAATCCAAGATTACGAAGGCTTGGTTGCATAAAGTAATCTATACCTTGGAAATAAGTTCCTGTACTAGCTGTCACTTCCGGATCGAAAGGTGCTTTTTTATATAAGAAGAATAGATTCCGCCCAATAAACGAAACATTCAATCCTTTTACCACATTAGTCCATTTGTTTACAGGTATGTCATACCCCAAAGTCAATTCACCTAATCTGACATTAGTAGCGCTATATACATACATGGAAGCGGCTCCACCGTTAGGCGCACCTATTGTTTGATAATATTCCCTGGCAGGAATCCTATATCCGTTAACTAAGGCACCACCAGCATCACGAGCTTCGGCACTGGCTTTTGATACACCATAATAATCAAGGAATGCCTGTGTATTGGAAACAACAACTCCTCCTACACGGGCAGAAATAAGAAATCCTAGAGAAATTCCATTCCAAGCGAAAGTATTGCCCCATCCAAGATTGTATTTTGGCGCTGCATTTCCGGCATATATAAATTTATTGGCTTCTGCAATAACTGTGTTACTCACCGGATCTACATATATGGCGCCATGCTCGTCTGTTCTGATAGAACTTACATAGATATCACCCATAGAACCACCTTCTCTTAGAGAGATTTTATAATTACCAGTTCCGGCCATATCAAATGTAGGCAAGGTTATTGCATCTCCTGTAACAGGATTTTTTGTGTCTGCATCGATTAACTTAACGATTTTGTTTTGGTTCAATGAATAAGTCATGTATGTATTCCATGAGAATTTACCCCATTTCTCTCCATACTTAGCCGATAATTCAATCCCCTTATTATCAATTTGTCCGGCATTAAGATAGACACTTGTATAACCAGAGGTGGATGATAACGGGACATCAAAAAATTGATTATAGGTACTTGACTTATAGAGTGTAGCATCGATTTTCAATTTATTTCTGAAAAATCCGAAATTAACTCCGGCTTCCCAAGCCTTTGTACGTTCCGGCCTCAGATAAGGATTATGCATCCTTGTTTGTGTAACAGGGACTCCGTTAGCTACCGTATAAGTAGGTATTGTAATGTGATAAAGAGGTTCGTTACCTACTTCAGAATAAGAAACACGCAATTTCATATAAGGCATTACCGGTGTGTCGATCTTGAATATATCGGTAATAATACCCGATATTCCGACAGAAGGGTAAAAAAACGAAGAATATGCAGTATTCGCTAAAGTAGAAGGCCATTCGTTGCGAGCAGTAACATCTAAATATGCTAAACCCTTATATCCTAATTGAGCACTGGCAAAAACAGACTGTTTTTGTTTAGTATAACCAGTTTGAGAAGATTCTGCTGTCGATTGTGCAACATTTGAATAAGTAAACAAATTGGGTACTTTGGCTAATTTACCACCATACATATTTTGATCGTATTTAATATCATCTATATTGGCACCAATATTAGCTATAAGGTTAAATTTGTTGTCCAAAAAATATTTGTCGATATTCAGCAATACTTCTCCGTACATTTGGCGGCTCTCTATTTCATTCAAAGAATAATATCCGGTTTCTGATGCAAATAGATTATTAGTAGAAGCATTGAATTTCTTTTCGTACTGCTCATCTCCCTGATCTAATTTAAAGCGTCCCGACAAATTAATTCCTTTGTTGAATTCATACTTCAAAGAAGCTGTTGTCATATGGCGTCTTTTTTCGTTTCCGAAGCGTTCGCGTTCTGTTATCCAATATGGATTCTGGAGTCCCATACCATCGTCATACGGCCAATATTGTGTTGGGAAGTTTCGCGCTGCATTATATCGTTCAAAAGCTTTTACTTTATTGAAATCGTCTCCAGGAGGGAAAAGATAGACAGAAACTATCGGGTTGTGGTACTCTCCTTGCGCCACCATATTCTGCTCTTTTATATTACTCAATGAATATTGCAGATCGAGCGTTAATTTTTCTTTCAGGAGTTTGGTAGTATTACGAAATGAAAAATTGATTCTGTTATAATCATTATTCCTGATTATTCCTTCGGCAATAATATTTCCCAAAGACACATAAGTCTGATTACTTTGTGTACCCGTCGATAGATTAACCGAATTGTTTACAGAATATCCAGTCTGGTAAAAATCTTTTGGAGAATATGTAGATGGTGTAGAGAGTTTGTCTCCCCAACTGTAAAAATCACCGACACTGGCAGTTCCATAAGTATTCTGAAATTCCGGCATAGTTAAAGGGTTGGAAAAAGTGGTACTGTTAGTATAACTTAAAGAAGTTCTCCCTTCTTCTCCTTTTTTTGTTGTAACCAAGACAACGCCATTGGCAGCCGCACTACCATACAATGCTGCAGCAGAAGCACCACTTAATACAGAAAGGCTTTCAATATCATCGGGATTAATATTCGCTAAAGCATCTCCAGATTGCCCTGCTCCCGAAAAACGATCGGCAACCTCACCGCTTTCTACATTGAACATCGGAACGCCATCTATTACATATAAGGCATTATTTGATCCAAACAGCGATTTTGTACCACGCATTACTACACGGGATGCACTACCCACTCCGGATGATGCACTGTTGATGGTAACACCGGCGACCTTTCCACTAAGGCTATTGACAAAGTTTGCATCCGGCACTTTAGTTACCTCATCGGCATTTATTTGTTGCACATGGTATGATAATGATTTTGCTTCCTTCTTTATACCCAAAGCGGTAACGACAACTTCACTCATTTGCTGTGCAGAATCTTCCATCGTCACATCAAAAGAAGTTTTAGTTCCGATTTGTACCTCTAAAGTTTTCATACCTACATATGAAAAAACTAAGGTTTTAGAATCTACAGGCACACTAAAAGTGAATTTCCCATCAACATCGGTCATAGCACCGATGGTAGTTCCTTTGATAGCAACAGAAGCTCCTATGACAGGATCTCCATTTACATCTTTTACATATCCGGTAATTGTCTTTTTATTGTCTTGTACAATTCCTTTAGGATTCAATCGTAAAATTATGTTGGAACCTTCTATTGTATATGCAATATTCTTTCCTTTAAACAATTGATTTAATATATCCTTCAATTGAACCTGTACTGCATCGACCGATATAATTTGTTTTATATCGATGTTTTTTTCATATACAAATAAGTAATTTGATTGTTTTTCTATTTCATTCAGCACCTTTTCCATCTGCACATTATTCTGAGATATAGTTATCAGATTATTCTGGGATTTTAAGGCTATTGCATTCAGACAGAAAGTCAGGGCGAGTATACAGACAGATATTATCTTCATAACTCTTAAAAAGTGTTTATTTTGAGTCTTTTTGAGATCAAAAAAACTCAATGAATTTTTATTATTCATATTTTTACAAGATTAAGGGTATTTATAAGAACTAACGGATTTTATTCATCCCTTCGGCCTGTTAATGTTGGCGCATTAACAGGCTTTTTTATGTTTTTCATGTCATTCCCATAGGCAGATTAGATTTATTAAGGTTAATACTTTGAATACTTTATATGTATGATATTATCATTTTTTTCGTATGCAAGATTGGTATCCTTTAATAGTACGCGTAAGGCATGCTCTATTCCTTCAGATATTCTGATTTTCCCACTCAACTCTTTAGAGGTAAATTTATTATCAGCTAAATTGATAATTTTTACATCATAGTATTTTTCAATTTGAGGAAATAATTTATCAAGAGATGTATTCTTAAAGCAAAACAAACCATCTTTCCATCTGAATACATCATAGTTATTGATAGGCTGAACTATTAATTTCCCACTTTGCAAAGCAACTTCTTCATTCGGACTTAAAATAAAAGATTCCTCTTTATTATTCAGATTAAATACTTTAACCTTTCCTTCTATCAAAGATGCAGTAAAGTTATCAGTATCGGCATTAATATTGAATGTAGTACCTAAAACCTCTACGCCATAATCTTTAGTTTCTACAATAAAAGGGCTTTTCTCGTTATGTGTAACCTTAAAATAGGCTTCACCTTTGAGCTTAACTCTACGAATATCATCAAACATGACTGGATATTGGAGTTCTGACATAGAATTCATGGAAACTTTAGTCCCGTCCGGCAAGGTAAAATCTATCCGCTGTCCGGCAGGAACAGACACCGTATTCATCGATGATAGCAGAATATTCTTTTGTTGATTTACATAGTAGAAACAAACACCTATAATGACAACAGCAACGGCTGCAACTTTCAGGAACTCCTTTGCCCATAGTACCATTTTTCTACTCTTCTTTTCTATAAAAGGGCTCTCTTCCCTTATAGGCACTTGTCCTTCATTATTTAGAACAATAGAGTCAAATATATTCCTTTCCTCCATAAAGATTTTATTGTTCTCCGGAGATAAATCTAACCAATCTAAAATTTGATTTTCTTCTTCTAGAGTAGATTGATTTGAAAAAAAACGATACAATGCATTTTTATCCATAACTATATATACAGCACTTAAAAAATTAAATACCCTAAAATAAAATATTATTTTTTTGTTAAAAATCACAAGCACATACTATGCCAGCTCAATCATTATAGGAATAAGTATTAAAGGCAGATTGTAGTCTTTCAAATATAAACGTAAGATTTGCAAAGCTTTACTCACATGAAACTCTACAACTTTAACCGAAACATTCATCTCGTCTGCTATCTCTTTATAAGTTTGATCCATGTCGCGGCTTCGAATAAATATCTCACGGGTCTGAGGCTTCATAGAGTCCAATGCTTTTCTCACTAATTGTTGTGCTTCTTCTGAGAAAATACTTTGTGGATCACACGCTTCCAAAGTCGATATTTGCACCTGCAAGACTCTCATACTATGTTCGTTTATCGTTCTTTCAGCTTTTTCTCTGATATTTTGTGCCCTCAAATAATTTAAGCATTTATTTTTGACTACTTTAAGAATATAGGAAGGAATATTATCCCCTTTCTTTATTGATTCTCTATTTTCCCAATAATAAACGAAACTATCCATGACTATATCCTTTGCAGCTTCACCATCTCGCAAATAAGTGTAAGCAAAGTATATAAATCGATCTTTATACTTTGCGAAAAGCTGATTAAACAGGATCAAGTCTGACATAATTCAAAAAAGAAGTCACTAATTAACTACTTTTACTTTTATCTTAAAAGTTAGATTTAATGTTTAACTCTTATTGATATTTCACTGTTTTACTGATACAGGATATTCTAATTTAACTAAATTTATAGAGAAACACTAATTTTCTTAAATAAGACAAACAAATATAATGAAAAAACAGAAAAAAGAACTATTCTTGAATTGGTTAAGAAATTAGAGGCTGTTATTCCTTACAATAAAATACCGGACTGGCTATAGTCCGGTATTGATCTACCATATAGAATTAAAAAACACGGTTAAAAAACATATTTTAACAAATAGTCTCCAATTAGTTGGAATCTCATCACAGGCATTCGTCCCACTTATTGTAGGTTATAGATGATTCTGATAAACCGGCAACTACTTTTCAGTCAAACATACGCAAGTATTTTAAAACACTTATGTTTATACTATTACTTTAATTTTGTTTCGTTTGGTTATTTATACTTAAGACCAAAGAGGATTGCCACCCTCTTTGGTCTTTAAACTTATTATTTACCATCAAATAATCCGGATAATTATCTATTGGTCGAAACGGATATTATTCTCCCATCGTTGTATGATATGCGATCCGGCTACAGCATTATTTCCATTACCGGTAATATCGTTAAAAGTATTACCACTTCCTTCGTTCATAGGCCAATAACCGATAAGATTGGAATTCGTCGGATCCACCTCATAATACATATTGTTTTTAATTTGGACCGGAGTACGTGCCACTTTCCAGAAACGCACCTGGCTCATGGCGCACTGGTCGGGAAAATAGGTAGCTCCACTGCCAATCATTGTAAGTGTCTGGAATTCCACCGTTCCGCCGGGACCTTGAGGAGCAGGGGGATTGAATTTGATATTCAATTCGCCGTCGCGATAAATAGAGAACGTAGTGCCATCATACACAAAAGCCCAATGATACCATTTATTGGCAACCAGATCACGCTCTGTCTGTATCTGCCCTCCAAGTGTTTTTACCTGCAAATAGTTGTAAGGAGAGTTAGCGTCTCCGAAACGGATATAGACTTCTGTCAATCCATCGCCCCAGTTATCGAATATAGCCTGATTGTTTTTACTGTAAGCCGACATACGCACCCAAGCCTCTATCGTCCACTCTTTTGTTCGGATATTCCAGTCCTGATTAGGATGTACCTTGACACCTTCGCTATTATAGCCTTTCATTACGGGAACGGAAACAATCAAAGGTTTGGCTATCAGGTAAAGAAGCTGAGCTTGTGTAGCCGACTGGATAATTTCGCCCTTTACTACATTCTTGATAATCACAGGCAAGGCATAAAGTTTACCCTGTGTATCAAAATTTTCGATATGCACCTTAAAGGTAGCGCTTATATCTCCCGCCGGAATAGTTACCGAAGCATCGGACGGCAACGAAAAATGTTCGGACGGAACCAATACATATTCGGTACTGTTTTTTTCATTATACTCGCTAATCAAACGGGTATCAAGGCCCATAGACACCGTCACATCATAATCTAACTGTTTGGCCAACCTGACAACGACATTGACATCGGCACCCGAAGCTTCCATCGCAACATTGACTGCTTTAGCCGATGTTGCCTCCGCTATATAAACGCTGTTATTTCTTATATCGTATTCCGCATCGTTGCAGCCGGTAAATATCATTCCCAACAAGGCGGCTATTATACATAGAAATTTATATTTGCTTTTCATATCTGTTTTTTTAAATTAGTCAAGGTTATTCCGCAGCTTTCTTTAATTCATTATATATCCGGTACAGATTGGTTATGCCCTGCCGCAAAAAATAATATTCCGGTGAACCATTGTAATCTCCCTTACCCTGATCATAATCAAAAGTAGGGCGATAGATACCAAAACCTCCAATTTGTTGTACAACTCCAGCGTGCGCTCCGGTGCCGACATACACAAATGAGGACTGCACCAATAGCCCTCCACCAGAACTTGCATACGACTCGAAATTTTCAGTCACAATACAACGGCGTACTATTTCTTCCTTAGTAATGAACCCCTGATTAATCCAGTTGGTCATTTTATTAATAGTTCCGTTAACTCGGTTAGTCAGCGATGAGGTAGTAACGGAGCCATATGCTTGGTGTACAAAGTAATCCACATAATAAGTAAGCCAATCTTCCCCCATAGTATTTGGAGAACCTACCTCACCATCGATAAGGAATAATAGGCCCTGTTTCGCAGCTTTACGCCCACCCCGGTCGCGGTTTGGATCAGACGCACCTTTTCCGAACCAATAGCTCAGTTCTTCCACAAAAATTCTTCGTTGTACGACATTTTGCCACAAATAGGCTCCGGTACAACCACAGACAGTAGGTTCATAATCCCAGTCGAATCCGTCATATCCGGTAGCTACCACAGCATCATAAATAGCTTCAGCATATCTGCGTATAGCAGGGCGCACGACTGCTTCATCGGAACTACTGCCAACATTATAAATAGGATCGTCAGGCATATCATCGCCTACATGCGACGAAAATAGTGTGACAACAACTTTTGTGCCTTTTACCTTCTGCACATATTCCATATCGGCTTTTCGTTCCGGGGACAGATCGAATTTCGGATGTCCGCCCCAGTTAGAGGCAATCGTTACAGAATCGGGTAATCCCCGCAAGCTATTTTCTCCCGTTGGAGAAACACCGTTCCAATTATCGAACCAAACGAAGGTCTGTGGCAAGCCGGGCGTATTCTTCCATTCCCGCAAAGACGCATAATATTCGTCTGTTTTATTCGTTCCGTTCAGGTCAGTTTTGCCGAGATCAATCGCTTCGGCCTCCGTCCACTTATTGCAACCCACAAAAATAGCGCCTACCGCTAAAGCAATGTAAAATGCTTTTCTTATATCGATTTTCATAATTTAAAGTTTTACCGTCAGTGATTTATTATTTTTTTGCCCACCAGAGATTCGTTGAAAATTCATCCGACCCTCCCAATAAATTGCTTACAGCATTTTGCACATTCACCGGATTACCGTTGTATTCAGAAACAGGATAAGGCAGGCGGCGTACTAGCCGGACAGAGCCGGCAGTGGTTGTTGGATTGATACTTGTCGGGTTGCTCACCGTTCCACCGGAACTGGCCGAACTGAGATTGTTCACAGCCGGCATAATGCGCGGATAACCGGTACGGCGGAAATCACACCATGTTTCGAATCCTAAAGGATAGTTGGCAAGCCATTTTTGAGTGATGATCGCTTCCAGTTTCCTCACATCTGTCGTTGCGCTGCTCCAAGCAACCGTCACACTGCCGCCATTGGCAGAAGATGCCACGTTGAAGTTGGTATTCGGAGTAGGGTCGTTGTAACTTGCAGGATTCGCCGTTACAGTTAAATAACTACCGATGGCTACTCCGTGTTGCTCCATGGATGTTTCTATTCCTTTTTGATAGAAAGTTCCGGCATCGGTCACTCCGCCCGGTATCCATCCCCTAAGTGCCGCTTCTGCCTTCAGAAAATAAGTTTCGGCAGCACAATAAACAAGTAACGGCGAATTAGCCTTGAAGTTAGGCTTGGAATAAAGCGCTCCTCCATATGTGTCTTTGCTGATATTGTTTATACCCATTCTGACACCTCTGTAAGTATTATCGGACGTCACAGTCATATACACCGGTCTGCGCGGGTCAGACCAACCATTCATATAAGCTGTAAGCGTAGCATTAACAGCCAAATCCTGCCAGTCGAAAGCCGACTTACGGTACGGATTATCTATTGTCGGCAAAAAGGCATTGTCCTGATTCGATTCGATAAGGCCTCCGGCAATAGCATTAGTCATCGCCTCAACGGCATAATCTGTGTCTAAAAGCGCAATACGAACGGCCATACGTAATTTGAGAGAATTGGCAAATCTAACCCATTTTGAAAAATCTCCATTATAAACGATGTCAAACTCGGTCATAGGATTGGACTTTCCTTTACTTTCACTGACAAAAGCCGTCAATGCGGTTATGCTACTGTTCAGATCGTCGATCATATTATGATATATACTCTGTATATCATCATATTCCACGGCTAACTGTCCACCGCCCATTTTAGAATAGGGTATAGGCCCGTAAGTATCTGTTACCCTAAGCATAACTGCAACACGTATAATATTTGACCATGCATAAATATAGCCTTTACCTTGAGTGAGTTCTTTCACTTTCAGGTAATTCGCATAAAATCCTGTAAAAAGTTTGTTGAAAGGATATTGTATCCAGTCACGGTTAGGGTTGAAAGTCCCGAAATTCATACCTTGCCAGTTATTCGTCGTGGACATATAGCCTCCGTATTGGTTTCCGACCATCTGCTCGATCATCTGGTTGTCATTCTCTTGAGAGTTGTGCATCAGATAGAGCATCCCGGGGAAAAGTATTCCCACTCTTTCAGCAATGGTCATATCTTCCGGTCCCGGATTGGTCGGATGTTTGTTATATTCTTCAAACTTATCGATACAGGAAGAAAACATTATTAGGAAACACAGACTTAATGCCAGACTTATTGTTTTGAAATTATATTGCTTCATAATATTCCCGTCTTTTAAAATTGTAATTTGATATTAAAGCCGATATTCCTCAGGCTAGGCTGCATAAAATAATCAACTCCTGTATAATAAGTGCTGTTTGCCGAAGCCACCAATTCCGGATCGAAAGGCGCTTTGCAGTATATCATCGCAAGGTTATTACCTACCAGCCCTACTGTAACGTTAGCTATATTGTTCACCCATTTTTTAGGGATAGCATATGAAATACTTACTTCTCCCAAACGGATATTAGTAGCCTTGTAGACATAATAGGCTCCTTGCCCGGTACCTGCGGCTACTATATTCAGGTAATCCCTAGCAGATATTTGTTGATTGTTGATCAGTATTCCGTTGGTTTCGCGCAGTTTGGCGCTATAGTCGGAGACACCGTAACGATCCAGAATCGCTTGTGTGTTGGATACGACTTCTCCCCCAAAACGCCCACTAATCAAAGCGCCAAGTGTTATTCCTTTATAAGAGAATGTATTTTTCCAGCCTGCGTGAGATTTGGCCATTACCGAACCTACTTTTTTGTATTCTACGTCAGTTAATGACGGAAGAGACGTTTTCGGGTCAAGATAAATGTAGCCGTTATCATCACGTTTCCAGTCGCGATTGACATATATATCACCCATCGACCCGCCTTCTACAAGCCTGACTACCGGCGAACCTCCACTACCAAGCGTAGCCTTGTTGATATAAGGCATTGAGATTATTTCTTTGGTCACCGGATTTTGAATGCCGTTAGCCAGTTTCTTTATTACATTATCATTGAAATTGTAAGTAAGGTTAGTATCCCAAATAAAATCCCCCCACTTCTTCTCAAATCCTAATGCCAATTCCACTCCCGAATTTTGTACATCTCCTGCCTGGACGTATACACCAGAATAACCAGAACTGGCCGGAAGTTCCGCTATAAATGTTTGATTCAGCGTATTAGACCGATAGTAGGTAGCATCCAACCTAAGCGATCCATTAAAAAAGCGCATATTTAACCCCGCCTCGTAGGAATTGGTAAGTTCAGGCTTCAGGTTCCTGTTGGGATATAGCAACAGAGTGTTATATTCATTCGTCTGGTCATTATATTCGTATCTTTCTCTGGTAATATATGTATCATAAGCTGTACCCACCGAAGTATAAGACAAGCGGGCTTTCAGATAAGTGAACCATTTTGGTAATGAGACCATTTCACTGATAATTCCGGATAATCCTACAGAAGGATAAAAGAACGACTTGTCTCCCGACTCAGAAAAAGCTAATGCAGAGTCCCAGTCGTTACGGCCGGTCAGCGTAAGATAGATCATGCTTTTGTAACCAATCTCCGCATTGGCAAATACAGACTGAGCCTGATGCCTGGCCCCGTTATCTTTTATTTTAAAACCATTAGTTCGGCTGATATTTTCCGTCGTAAACCAATTTGTTACTTTATCCAGATTTCCCATAATATAATGGCTATCCATATGGTAATCTTTAATGGAAGCTCCAAGATTGATATTGAAGCTGAAATCACCGAGATACTTATCAATATTTGCTATTACATCGCCGTAAGCCTGTTGTTCACGTCTGTTATCAAGACGGAAATAACCTTTCGTGCCGGCAAACGTAGCCAATGTGCCCGCATATCTTTTTTCGGTATTGCGAAAATCCGAATTATCAATATTGACGCGCCCAATAACATTAAGCCAATCTGTGGCGTTATATTGAAGGCTAGCTGCAAGCCTGTACCTTTTTTTATCCGATTCTTTGTTCATACGATGCATAATCCAATATGGATTTTGTATAGAAAGTCCCTGATCACCGTAAGGCCAAAACTGTGTATTCACCCCCGACAAATCGTCATAGCGTTCAAACAAACGCACTTCATTAAAATCTTCACCGCGCTGGAAAAGATAAAGGGCAGGGAGCGGATTGAAATACTGCCCTTGCGAAACCATATTCTTGTCTTTCTGAATAATGTAGTTAGCGCTGGCATCCAACACAAGTTTATTATTCAGAAAGGAAGTTGTATTACGGAATGCAAAGTTGTAGCGATCGTATTCGTTGTTAGGCAGGATACCATTAGCTGTAGTTGTCGCCATAGAGATATAAGTCTGACTTTTATCATTACCGGTAGCCAATGAAATACTGTTCGATACGTTGCCGCCTGTATTGAAAAACTTGGCAGGGTCGTAACGATAAGCTGTTTCGCTACCCCAACTTTCCGATTCTCCGGAAACATTACCATATTTATTTTGGAACTTCGGCATCATAAGCGGTGTAGAGAAAGTAGTATTGTTGCTCACCGAAACTGTCGTCTTATCTGCACGCCCTTTTTTAGTCGTGATAAGTACGACGCCGTTAGCGCCTTCATATCCGTAAAGAGCTGCTGCCGATGGCCCTGTCAGCAATGAAATGCTTTCGATGTCTTCAGGGTTAATATCGGCTGCGCCTTCTGTACCCGGCTGGGCGGAATATAAACCGGCATCTGTATTTCCGGAAAGGGAATTATACATTGGGATACCATCGATAACGTATAAAGCATTATTGTCTTTAGATAGGGATTTGGCTCCGCGCATCACAACCTTAACGGCAGATCCCGGGCCTGCGGCACTGGAATTAATCTGCACTCCGGCTACTTTTCCCGCCAAGGCGTTCATGAAGTTAGCACTTTTCACTATTGTAAGTTCATCTCCTCTTACTTCCTGTACATTGTAACTCAATGCCTTTTGCGCGCGTTTGATACCAAGGGCTGTAACAACAACCTCATCCATACTGACAGCATCATCTTCCAACACAATATCGTACACGGATTTGCTATCTAACATAATTTCCCGAGATTTCATACCAACAAACGACACATGAATAGACTTAACACCATCCGGTACCATTAGAGCAAAGAACCCGTCGATATCGGTCATTACTCCTATCGTAGTTCCTTTTATAACAACAGATACCCCAGCAATGGCATCGCCATTCTTATCTCTGACCGTACCTGTTATCTTACGCTCAACCTGAGAGGCTTGTTGAGTATTAGGAGTGTTTAGCTCTTTTTTAGATAAAATGATCTGGTATCCTTCAATCTTATAAACGACATCAGTCTGCTTAAATATAGACTCTAAAATCGTTTCAATAGATTGACTTTTTGTATTAATACTTACCTTTCTGTCAACATTGATTAGTTTACTGTTGTACAGAAAATGGTAATTGGAGTTTTCTTCTATAGAGTTCAATACTTCCTCTATCGTGGCATTTTTAAGATTTAAGGTTTTTATGACAGTTTGCGAATACAGACTGTTGGCTCCCACATGAAGTATTATTCCAAACAACAATATAATTGTGATTCTCATAAAAATTGGGATTTTAAGTATTAAGCTAAAATAACGCTTATTACCTTTTTTTTTTAGTAAATTCTTCATAATTTTACTAGATCAAAAAAATTAGGTTAATAACTTAATTAATTTATTACCATTTTGTTAGGTGAGATTTTCAGGTTGGTAATAATTTTGATAATTTACAGGGGAAATGCTTTTTAAGCTTTTCCCTTTTTTAGGTTTCCTTCCTCATAGCAACATTTTTTAAGGTTAATAAATTATTTCAAAATATAAAACATTCACATAACAGGCCTCATTTTATTTTTTCAGACTTATTATAACGATTCTTTTCGAGAAATTTTTATCGTCAGATTGTTTCGGCTCAATCATCTGATACCTTATAGGTGCTGTTTTCTCTAATAAGGCGAGTATTTCATTTAAGGTTTCGGTGGTAAATGTCGCTGAGTATTCATAGTCATACAGATCTCTACTATCTAAACGTATATCAACATTGAAATGACGGGCCAAGCGCTGTACAACTTCAGTCATACTCGCTCTTCTGAATACCATTTTACCTTCTATCCATCCTGTTTTTACAGCTAGATGAGCATTTTCGATCCTGATTGATCTATCACCTTTACCGTAAGCCAGATACTGTCCGGGAGTGATATTTTTGTTGATGGAATTATCGATATTCTTAACCTCAACATTTCCTTTTACCAAGGTGACACCTATACTGCTATCTTCATGGTATGCATTTATATTAAATTCCGTACCGTAAGCACTCACTACTAACTCGTTTGCCAGAACAACATCAAAACGATCAGATTTATCTGAGATTACCTTAAAGTAAGCTTCGCCTGTGAGATATACAGTACGCTTACCCCCTGTAAATACTTGAGGATATGTCAATTTTGACCCGGAGTTTAACCAGACTTCTGTTCCATCCGGTAGGGTAGTTTTAGTTATTGTTCCATATGCTGAAAATATTTGTATTTCCGGAACAGATATATTTTTACCCGAATTAAAATACAAAAAAGCTGTAAATAATAATATGGGTAATAAAAGTATCGCAGCAGCATTACGAGTAAAATATAAAAACCTTTTTTTATACTGGTCTTTACGTATTCTTTTTGAAATTTTATCCCAATTCTTAGCTGTGTCTACTTTATTGTGCATCTTAAGATCTGAAGACGTTTTCCAGATGAAAGCAATATCATCAACTTCTTTCTGCAATTCTTCAGATGCTTCTATTTGTTGTTCAAATAGAAGTTGCTCATTTTCAGGTAATTGTTTTTCAAGAAAAGCAATTATATATTTGGCATCAATCGTCATTTATCACTTTTTATAGACTAGACGGACGAAATATAAAATACCCTATGACACATATAAAAATTACCAGAAAAAAAGTATTAGAAGAGATAAATAGTCTTTTAATTCGACCCTGAGTATTTTAAGGGCTTTGGATATGTGTGCTTCAACAGTTTTCACCGAGATACCTTGTTGCTCTGCTATTTCCTTATATGACTTTCCTTCAAACCGATTCAATTCAAATACACTTCTTACATTTTCAGGTAGTTTTTCCAATGCCGCAGAAAGCATTTGCTCCAGTTCTATGTGTGAATATAAATCATCGGGCGTATATTTTGATTTTTCCAGGACTTCTCTTTCTTGCCACACACGTACCAAGTCTTGTTTACGTAGATAGTCTATACATGAATTTCTCACGCTAGTAATAAGGAAGTTTCGACTTGAGGTATTTATTTCTATCGACTTTCTATTCTTCCATATTTTAAAAAACGTATCCTGTACTATGTCTTCACATGTTGCCCAATCATCTGTATACCGATGGGCAAAAACACATAAGGAAGAAAAAAACTCAAAAAACAAGGTGCGAAAAGCCTCTTCATCATCTTTAAGAGCAATTCGCCAAAACAATTTATCTATTGTATCTGTACCTGCTATTCCCATGTATCAAAATTATATAAAATGTTTAATACTCCCACTCTATCGATATAATTTTTACTCTGGATAGACATAATTTACAGTGTTATTTAAAGCTTGTTATTCATTCGGAATCACAACCAAGAATTTCTCTTAACTAAATATTAATGAACAATATATACATTTAGCTGTTTGAAAATAGATACTTTACATTTACAAATTTAAGTTAGAACATTTCACACAAACTCCTAAATTGTTAAATAAACCAAACAATAAGACATCCGATTTTATGAAAACAAACTTACGGAATAGCTTTTCCGAAAACCATGTTATAAATGCAGATGAAACAACTGCAACTCTTGAGAAATGGGCATTGAGAGAAAATCAAAATTTTGAATTTACTGCAAATGAACATAATATTTTATTAGTGATTTCGGGAAATTTCAGTTGCTCTCTACAAGGATATATTGATGAAGATATTGGAAAGAGTCAAATGATATTTATATCAATAGGAACACGCTGCTATATAAAAACAAACAATGAAGTCCTTATATTATGCCTGAAACCTGGTTTAATTTTAAATCTCAGCAATCATTTTTCTTACAATAACAAGCGGGAAGGCGTTATCTCTAAAATGAGAAAAGGACAACCTGTTTTAGAATTTACACCTTTAGTCGAAGCATATGTTGAATCTTTGAAAATTTTTCTTGAACTAGGATTTAATGATTCCATCCATGTACATTTAAAAACCCGGGAACTATTTCACTTAATGTCCGTAAGCTATTCTTTAGACCAACGATCCTTATTTTTCGACGCGTTAGCATCTAAAGACAAAGCTTTTTCCGATTTTATATATCAGAATTACAGGCAGGTAGAATCAATACGGGAATTGGCTGCATTATATTGCTTAAGCTTATCCGGCTTTGAAAAACGGTTCCGCAGAGTATTTGGAGTCTCGGCTTTACATTGGATTGCACTAAGAAGAGCAGCCGATATATACCAAGAAATAAACAGTAATCATAAAAGTATCAAGCAAATAAGCTCAGATTACGGTTTCTCATCTGTTTCCCATTTTCATAAATTCTGTAAAGCTAAGCTTGGCTTATCGCCGGGACATATGCGCCGACAAGCTCAAGGGTTAAAAGATAAAAGGGAGAATTTGTAAATAAAAAGGGAGAATTAATATAATACTTTTTAGAAAATGTACGAGTAGTTTTGTAAAGTGGAAATCACGTTAACAGAAAACTTAAACATAAATGCCCGATAATAGATCCTACACCAGAGGATCAAATAAAAAAATAACTGCCCAATAATAACAATCAATAGCATCTCAATGATTAGAGCCATTGTATTCTCTATTATTATTTTTTCGGTTTCTTTTATAAAAGGTCATAGCCAAAATTCCCCGAAAAATTTTAATCTGTCATTAGGTTATGACACAATCTTTTTGCGGGGAATAAAAACTAATCTGGTTTATGATTTAACCTCTACATTAAATCTGGGAGCAGAATTCCACTTATCGGAATACTTAAGCCTCGACATATCCTTCAATTATAATCCGTGGACGTTTTCCAACAACAGGAAACTGAAACATTTTCTTTTTCAACCTGAACTACGTTACTGGGTTGATGAATCTTTTAAAGGACATTTTTTAGGAACACATCTCATCTACAGTCACTATAATGTAGGAAATCTACCTTTCGGATCTTTCAAAAATAACCGTTATCAGGGCGATGCGTATGGAGTAGGATTTTCTTACGGTTACCAATGGATACTTTCTCCAATTTGGGGCATAGAGGCAACATTAGGTGTAGGATATATATACATGGATTACACACGCTACGAATGTAAAACCTGTGGATCCGAACTAGGAAAAGGTAGTAAAAATTATATCGGACCTACCAAAGCAGGACTCTCTCTGATTTATATATTAAAATAACATTATTCTCTACAATATGAGCCGAAAACACCACTCTTCTCCTACTTTGCTCACTTTGCCTTTTTCCTCACTGTATAACTTTGGGCAAAGCAACCGCTCAACTATAGATGATTGCCCGAATCCTCTATTTCCAATAATAGTTATAGGTAAAAAGAGGCGACGTTTCCTTTTGACCATGTGTTTTCCTATCCACAAAGTCAATTATCTAATGGGTAAATAAAAGAACCGGCCACAAAAAATAAAAAAGCTTCACAAATATATTATCAATAAATAATTCTATAAATCAAAATTACATTGACTCAATTTTAAATTTTAAAAAGTATGAAAACAAAGTTCAATCATCTAGCCTTAGTGGCTATAGCATTATCTCTCGGATTCAGTAATTGTTCCAATAATGACAATCCGGATGATGGGAATGGCAAAGAAAACAAAAGTGTCTTTCTAAAAATCAGTGGAGGAAAAGTTTCTACTTATGCTGAAAATTCACCGGCAACGGACGGTGCCACTGTTGGTTTTGGTTCCGGAGACATTTATTTCGTTAATGCATCTGGTGCTATTCTAGTACATTATACGTTAAGCTCATCCGCAACCAATTTAACTACCGGTAATATTGCTTTAGATGATATTACAGCCGGGCAGCTTATCAGCAACCTTCCGGGACAAGTAACAGCTATACATGTATTTGGGAATGCATCAGGGTTGCCTGCTACAGGAAATATATCTACAGTAAAAGCAACCCTAAAACAAGTGACCTCTCAAGGTACTCTTGCTTCTGTTAATTTGTATGGAACTACCAGTACTCTAACCCCTGTGTCTGGAAATGACTATACAGCCACCATTAGCTTAAAGCCAACCGTTGCTCGTATTGAATTAAAAGATATTACATCAACAGGTGTTATTACAGGATTTCGTGTAGATGGTATTTTTATTGACAATTATTATTATCAAGCTGCGGTTGACGGAACTGTAGTAGTGGGTAATCTCGTTAATAATATTTCAGATGCGACATTATTTTTAGACAATAGTTCTGCTTATCCTACAGCTCGTAAAACCTTCGTTTACGACTATTTCTCTTCGGGAATAACAGCAACTTCGCAAGTAGCAACCCCTGCCAACATTAGTAATGTATGGGCATATAATTTATTTGCCAATACTGGGTCAGGCTCTTTTGCAATACCTCGCATAGTTATCCGTCTAAGTAATATTACAACCAATGATCTCTCTACATATACCAATCCTCAGTTTATAACAGTCAAAGGATTGAAGGATGGAAGTACAAGCCTGACATCGATCGACGCCGGCAAAGTATACAATATTGGCGCAGGAGCATTAACGTTCAAAGAATCAGATTTAACTCCGGCTCCCAATATGGGTGCAATTGATGTAACTGTAACCGTTACTTTGGCTGAATGGGAAGTTGTTTCTGTAACTCCTGAGCTCTAATAATATAAAACCGGAATAAGAGGGGACGAATTTTAGATTCGACCCTCTTCCGGATTATATAAATTTCGATAAAATTTATTATTCAGTGTTTTCGATAGAAGATACGTAATTGATGTATAACACTATATGTCAATAAAAAAAATAAAAAAGATTTTATGAAGCTGTTTTATTCGGTTTTTATACTGTTTACTGCCTTGACATTGAGCGGGTGCATCAATGATGGCATCAGCGAATGCCCGGTTGAGACTGAAGATAATTTTATTTTAAAATTTCGTTATGTGAGTAGCGTTCCAGGAGATAATTTTACCGATAAGATTCAACAGGTGAATGTATATATTTTTAGTCAGGACGGGAAGTATATAACAACTCAAACTGTAGACTTAGCCGCATTAACTGCTTTCGCCGGAATTACACTATACCTTGATCCCGGTAACTATCGTATTATTTGCTGGGGGAATGCTTCGTCAAAAACATTTATCAACCCATTGGGTATTAACAATACTTTTACAGATGCTTATCTTTCTAATATTGCGACCCGAGATGGAACTGTTGCCACAAATGGAGACCAGCTATACTATGCCTCGGATAACCTTGTCTTATCATCAACCTTAAAAGCAACTTCTACCAATATTATAGAGCGCATCTTAAATTTTCGAAATGCATATGTAAAAATACAACTCTATACCAAGGGGCTTATAGACAAAAACCAGCAAGGACAACTTTTGCCTCCCACAGTAGAAATGGTAAATATACCAAGCAGATACAATTTTCTGATGCAGACAGACAATAATACAATTCGCTATCTTAATACATCTTCTTTTCAGAATATATCAGGCGAAGAGATTGCTGCTGTAACCTTTTATACACCCCGTTTTTCAGATAACAATTCAATAGAAATACATATCAAAAAAAGTTCAGACGGCAATACCTTAACCAGTATTAACCTGAAGGATTTTATGAAAGAAAATAATATAACAGTAGAGGGCATAGAAGAAGCTGTGATTCCCATACTGATAGAATATAGACAAGCCTCTGTAGAAATAGGCATCCCTGGATGGGAACAGAATCCGGTAGACCCGGAATTATAAATAACAACAGATATAACCAGAGACTTTTATCGATATTAAGATTAATTAAATACATAAAAAAGAGAGATAGTATGAAAACAATAATCCTATACATAAGGCAAGGATATATCATTTGTATATTTATCCTTTTTGGTTTTCTCTATAGTGCTTGTCGGGATATTGACGACGCACAAATCTCTGATATAGATAGTAAAACAGTTACTTTCTCGGTAAAAGTACCCGGTTCATCGGAACCTAAGACATATGCCCTTAACGAAAATAATGAAAACGATATAAACAGTATAGAGATATTGTTATTCAATACAAACGGAAACTATACCTATCAACCTATATATAGTAATGTTATAAACACTGACTCACAGAATAACAGAATCAAAACTTTTGCAGTAAAAATACCCCAAGGAACCTACAACATGATAATACTAGCCAATGCAAGACAAGCGGTGGCTAACTCGGTAAATAGCTTCAGTCAAGGTGATTCAAAAGCATCAGTATTAGAAAAACTACTTATTACTAACTCCGGAAAATGGAATACAAGTCCCGCCACTGGCGGATATATAAGAATTCCAATG
>JAISUS010000022.1 GCA_031271965.1 Prevotella sp.
CATGTTTAATTTATAATTATTTAATTTATGAACAATTACGAAACCGTTTTCATTTTGACTCCCGTTTTGTCTGATGTACAGATGAAGGAAGCGGTAGAAAAATTCAAAACTATTTTGACTAACGAAGGAGCCAAAATAGTGAATGAAGAGAACTGGGGACTTCGCAAATTGGCTTATCCAATTCAGAAGAAATCTACCGGTTTTTATGCTTTACTGGAATTTGAAGCTGATCCGGCTGTTATCGCCAAACTAGAAGTTAACTTCCGTCGTGACGAACGTGTGATCCGTTTCTTGACTTTCCGTCAAGATAAATTCTCACATGAGTACGCACTAAAGAGAAGAAGTTTAAAATCGTCTAAAAAAGAAGAAGTAAAGGAGAATTAAATTATGGCACAACAATCAGAAATCAGATATTTGACTCCGCCTTCAGTTGATGTCAAAAAGAAAAAATACTGTCGTTTCAAGAAAAACGGTATTAAGTATATCGACTACAAAGATCCTGAGTTTTTGAAGAAATTCCTTAACGAGCAAGGGAAAATACTTCCTCGTCGTATCACAGGAACATCTCTGAAATTCCAGCGTCGTATTGCGCAAGCTGTGAAAAGAGCTCGTCATTTGGCGTTGCTTCCTTACGTAACAGACTTAATGAAATAAAAAAGGAGGAAAAAGTTATGCAAGTTATATTAAAAGAAGACATCCTTAACCTGGGATATAAAGATGAAATAGTAACTGTAAAAGACGGTTACGGACGTAACTACCTTATTCCTCAAGGTAAAGCTGTGATAGCATCAGAGTCTGCAAAGAAAGTGATAGCTGAAAACCTGAAACAACGTGCTCACAAACTTGAGAAAATCAAAAAAGATGCTCAGGAATTGGGTGCTAAGATGGAAGGTATTTCTCTTACCATTGGTGCAAAAACCAGCTCTACCGGTACTATCTTTGGTTCGGTAACTAACATCCAAATAGCAGAAGCTCTTGAAAAACTAGGCTACAACGTAGATAGAAAAGTTATCATCATAAAAGATGCGGTAAAAGAAGTAGGAAGCTATAAAGCTGTTGCTAAACTTCACAAAGAAGTTTCTGTTGAAATTCCTTTCGAAGTAGTATCGGAATAAAAACATCCGACAATATATAGAAAGAAGGATTGCTCAAAAGGCAATCCTTTTTTTATATTTGCATCTGTATCTATTATTATAATTAAATTTATCACTTATGAAAAAAGCACCCTTACTAGTTCCCATTATTATTTTCCTTTTTTCTTTCACTCAATGTAAAGACGTAAAAGAAGCAGCCATAACAAAAAAACTTGAACAGGAAGCGGAAAAATTCAACAAGCAATGCCCCATACAGGCTAATGCCGCAGTCCGCATAGACAGCTGCAAAGCCATTCCTCCAAAAACACTCAAATACTTCATCACTATGCTATATGTAAATGCTGCTGATTTTAATGTCACCGATTTTGAAAGATTAACCAAACCGGGCATAGTCTACAACATTCAGAATGCGGACGACTTAAAAGAAGCCAGAGAAAATAATGTTACATTCATTTATGCCTACAACGACAATAAAAGAAAACTTATAGGCGAGATTACAGTTACAAGCGAAGACTACAATAAACCAATAGATGAAATGAACAAAGGAGATATGGCTTCCATGTCGGACGAAGACATTAATTATCTCCTACAGAATACTATTTCCGGATTAAAAGAACATTTACCAATGCAGGTTGACGAATATACAGAACTTATAGACTGTAAAGTTTTACCTGAAAAAACACTCCAATACATATACATATTTAAAAATGTATCTGTCGCACAATTTGATTCTGTTGCTTTTAAAGCGAATCAAGTACCTGCAATAACAGGAACACTTAAAAATGCAAGCGAAACCAAAGAGATTCTTAATGCCGGCGGAACATTTCTGTATATTTACAAAGATCGAGATGAAAAATATCTTTGTCAAATAAGCATTTCATCTAAAAATCTGTAATCATTTACTTTATAATACGAAGCAAGGCTATCCGTTTTTCGAATAGCCTCGCTTTTTCTTGTATGACAAAAGGCATTTAACCTGCCAAAAACATCTCTATATCTTCTTCTACTGTCGATATACCTCCTATACCAAAGTTTTCAACCAAGACTTTAGCTACATTCGGAGATAAAAATCCCGGAAGAGTAGGGCCAAGATGGATATTTTTCACACCTAAGTGCAACAATGCCAGAAGCACAATTACAGCTTTCTGTTCGTACCACGCAATATTAAACGCAATAGGCAGATCGTTAATATCTTCTAGTCCGAATACTTCTTTCAGTTTCAGCGCAATGATAGCAAGAGAATAGCTATCGTTGCATTGTCCGGCATCGAGAACACGAGGAATTCCACCTATATCACCCAAAGGTAATTTGTTGTAACGATACTTGGCACAACCAGCCGTAAGTATAACTGTATCTTTTGGTAATTCATTTGCAAAGTCAGTATAATAATTACGGCCTTTCATTCGTCCATCACAACCAGCCATAACAAAGAATTTCTTTATAGCACCTGTTTTCACTGCATCAACTACTTTGTCTGCCAAAGCCATCACTTGTGCATGAGCAAAACCGCCAACAATAGTTCCACTTTCTATTTCCTTGGGAGGTAAGCATGTCTTAGCCATCTCTATTATTTCAGAGAAATCTTTTTGTTGACCATTTTTACGTTCCGGTATATGTTTAGCTCCGTCAAGGCCCGACGCGCCTGTTGTGAAGATTCGACCACGATATGACGCATTACGCGAAGGAGGAACAATACAGTTTGTAGTAAACAAAACCGGACCATTGAATGATTCAAAATCCTCTTTTTGCTGCCACCATGCACCTCCATAATTTCCGACAAGATGCTTATATTTTTTCAAGTGTGGATAATAATGAGCCGGAAGCATTTCACTATGAGTATAAACATCTACTCCTGTTCCCTCTGTTTGTTGTAATAGTTCTTCTATATCGCGCAAATCGTGTCCACTGATAAGGATACCGGGATTTTTTCCTGCACCAATATTTACCTCAGTAATTTCGGGATTACCAAAACGGCCAGTATTGGCAGAATCTAATAAAGCCATCACCTGCACGCCATATTGTCCTGTTTCGAGAGCTAAAGGAATAAGTTCAGCAACAGTAATATCCGTTCTCGTAATTTCCGCTAATGCATACTGCATAAATATAAATACCTCATCGTCTGTCTCATCCAGATTGTAGGCATGCTCAGCATAAGCAGCCATACCTTTAAGTCCGTAATGGATTAATTCTTTCAGAGAGCGGACATCCTCGTCTTTTGTACGCAAAACACCGACTTCGAGAGCTTTGTCCATAAAGGTAGATTCATCTCCGTTCCATGTACACTCATCCGGCAGATCAGCCGGAGAAAAATTTAATAGCCCGGCCAATTCAGATTTAAGGAGCAATCCTTCTTTCACTTTATTTTTTATAGCCTCGAAATCAAAATTGGCATTTGTAATGCTAATAAACATAGCATCTACAATAAACTTATCTGCTACTTTCGAAGCTTTTTCTTCTTTTCGCAACTTATCGTTATAAACGGCAATACCCCTTGTTACAAAAAGTAGTAAATCTTGAATGTTCGAAACTTCAGGAGTTTTTCCGCATACACCCATTAATTCACACCCTGTGCCTTTAGCTGTCTCTTGACATTGAAAACAAAACATGCTCATAATATATTATTCTTTAAAATTGATGATTATATCCATTCTTCTTTTTTTACTTCGCCTTGTACCGAAAGTACGACCACTTTCATCGGCACATTGCGTTGTGCCTGCGCACGAGCAGCCTGCGCAATCCTGACCAATCCGCCACAACAAGGTACCTCCATTACCAATACGGTAAGGGTATCTACTTGCGCTACATCAATCATTTCGGTCAACTTGTCTATATAAACCTGAATATTGCTATCCAGCTTTGGGCAAGCTATTGCCAATGCTTTCCCTTTTAGAAAACGATTATGAAAATCGCCGCTTGCAAAAGCTGTACAATCCGCAGCTAATAGTAAATTAGAACCTTGAAGGAATCCTGCATTCGGATTCAACAGGTGCAACTGCACAGGAAACTGCCTAAGCTGAGACGGCTGAACTATTGCAGTCGTAACTGGCGCATACTTTGCAGAAACTACCGGCTCGACTTCACGCATCATTGAACCCGGACATCCGCAGGCAGAAGGGGCACCCCCCTTTTTATGAACTTGCTCAGATATAACAGAGAGATCAATATTTACTTCATACTCTTTCAAGCATTCGATTCCCTGTCTCAACAAATCCAGCTCATTATGATCCTTTAGGTGTTTTAGATGGGCAAGAATTACTTTTTCACCTTTTGGAATCATACGTTTTATTACCGCCTCCTCGCTATAAGGCTGTGCCTCTCTTTCTTCGAAACTTATAGCATCCACCGGACATTCGCCAATACATGCGCCAAGCCCATCGCAATAAAGATCGCTAATCATTACAGCCTTTCCGTCAACAAGTTGCAAAGCACCCTCATGGCATCCAGTCACACACGCACCGCATCCGTTACATAAGTCTTCATCAATTTTTATGACAGTTCTTTTCATTATTTACTTTTAGTTTACGCAAAAGTATATATACAATAGGTTCAAAACTGTCACAGTTGTGACATATAACAGAATATTTGTATCTTTGTCGAAATGAAAATCATAAAATGGAATTATCTGTATTAAACCAAACTCCCCTATTCCGTTCTGTACAAAGCAATGAACTAGAAAAGATATTATCGGAATTAAAGATATCCGAGTCTTTTTTCAAAAAAGGAGAAATACTTGCTCTCCAGGATGAACCTTGCAATAGGCTTATTATTCTTCTATCCGGCAGTGTTAAAGGAGAAATGACCGACCCTTCGGGAAAAGTAGTCAAAGTGGAAGATATATATGCACCGAGCCCGCTAGCAATTCTTTTTCTGTTCGGACAGAATAACCGATTCCCTGTTCAGGCTACAGCTAGAGAAGACTCTACAGCCTTAGTTATTCCCAGACAATCGATTCTTCATATGTTAAGTATGAATGAAACTATCTTGAATAACTATTTGGATATTTCCGCCGATTTTGCCTGGCGATTGAGCCAAAAACTTCATTTTATGTCTTTCCGTACTATTCGTCAAAAACTGGCAATGTATATCTTAAATTTATCGAAGATTTCGGGGAGCAATACAGTAACATTAGACAGATCGAAGAGCGCCTTAGCAGAATATTTCGGTGTATCCCGCCAGTCTTTGGAAAGAGAATTGACAAATATGCAAGCTGACGAGTTGATAATAAATAATAAAAAGGAGATTCAGATTACAGATAAAAACAAATTAGTACATCTTGTCCGTTTCTGACACACATCGACAAATATTATACAACAAGCAACCAAATAAATAATTTCTATATTTGATTATTCCTCAATAAGACATTAATAATCAGAATATAGGAGTCGGAACAATATAAAGGAAGATCTTATTTAAGTTAATTTCATTAGAAATCACTAACTTCGTAAGGCTTTAAAATATTAGTTATCAAAATCTTTTAGAGCTTTAACTTGTTATAAACAATAAACATTAATATACTTATAATATGAAGATTGGATTTGTAGGACTAGGTAAAATGGGCGGTAAAATGGTAGAACGCCTGTTGAACAGCGGACATGAAGTAGTAGTATATAACCTGACACAGAAAGAAGTAGACGAAGCTGTAGCTAAAGGTGCTATTCCGGCTTCGAGCCTGAAAGACTTGGTTGGCAAATTGGAAGGACGTAAACTTGTATGGTTGATGGTTCCGGCAGGAAAACCGGTAGAAGAGAATATCGCAGAACTACTAACTTTACTTAATCCGAACGACATAATTGTTGATGGAGGAAACAGCTATTGGAGAGAAACTGTAGAACGTGGCAAAAAAGTAAAAGAAAAAGGAGTGCATTATATTGACTGTGGCACCAGTGGAGGCGTATGGGGCCTTCAGAATGGCTACTGTCTGATGTACGGCGGAGACAAAGATGCCTGTGACTTTGCAGAACCTATATTTAAAAGCCTGGCTCCCGAAAACGGTTATATGCGTTGCGGAGAAAGTGGCTCAGGGCACATGGTGAAGATGGTTCACAACGGTATTGAATATGGTATGATGCAAGCTTATGCAGAAGGTTTCGAAATAATGAAGAACTCTCCTTATGATGTGGATCTGGAAAAAGTTTCACGCGTTTGGATGCAAGGCTCCGTTGTGCGTTCGTGGTTACTGGAATTGATAGGAAACGCTCTTGACGGTAATGTAAATCTGGATGGCATCAAAGACTATGTAGCCGACAGTGGCGAAGGTCGCTGGACTGTGCAAACAGCTATGGATTTTGACGTACCGGCTCATGTAATCACAGCTTCTTTATTTACCAGATTTGAATCGAGACAAGAGTCATCTTACGCAATGAAATTACTTGCCGCTATGAGAAACCAATTTGGCGGCCACGAAATAAAAAAAGGATAACCCATCTTTTGGATAACAAATAAAAGATGAAACAAAAAATAATCAAAGACCTGGCTCTGATAATTTTCGGAGCCTCTGGTGATTTAACCTACAGGAAGCTGATCCCGGCAGTATTCGATTTATACAAGCAGCAATCGCTTCCTCAGAATTTTGCTGTATTGGGTGTGGCCCGAAGTCCTTTTACGGATGATTCTTTTCGCGAAAAGATGAAAGAGGGTATCAAGCTATTTGCAACAGCAAAGGATATTACCGATGACGAACTGGATTCTTTCAGTCAAAAACTTCATTATCTATCGATAAATACAGATGACGGAAAGGAGTACGCTAAACTAAAAGAAAGACTGGAATCATTGGACAGCGAAGAAAATACCGCAGGAAACTATATTTTCTATTTGTCTACACCTCCTGCCTTATACCCACTTGTTCCTAAATATCTTGCAGAACAAGGATTAAACAAAGAAGATGGTAATTTCAGGCGTATTATAATAGAGAAACCCTTCGGTACAGATCTAAAATCAGCCATAGATCTGAATAATTCTTTGAGAGAAAGTTACGAAGAAGATCAAATATATCGTATCGATCATTATTTGGGTAAAGAAACCGTGCAAAACATGTTAGTCACCCGATTTGCAAATGGAATATACGAACCTCTCTGGAACCGGAATTATATATCTCACATCGAAATCACGGCTGCCGAGAGCATCGGTGTAGAGAATCGCGGAGGTTATTACGATCATTCGGGAGCTTTGCGAGATATGGTTCAAAACCATTTATTGCAAGTTGTCGCTCTGGTGGCAATGGAGCCTCCAATGTCGATAGATTCTGTTTCCATACGAAACGAAAAATTAAAAATCTTTCAGGCACTTCGTCCAATGTCTAACGATGATCTGTTTAAGAATGTCATACGCGGACAATATACTGCAGCGAACATAAAGGGTAAGTATGCTAAGGGTTATCGTGAAGAAAAAGATGTAAACACAGATTCCCGTACAGAAACCTATGTGGCAATGAAGCTGTTTATTGATAACTGGCGTTGGAGCGGCGTACCGTTTTATATCCGAACCGGGAAGAGATTACCTACCCGGGTTTCGGAGGTCGTTATTCACTTCAAGCCTGCTCCTCAAAAGCTATTCCCTGAGAGTGTCGATTTAAGCAGTGATGAGAATCAACTTGTCATCCGCATACAACCGGATGAAGGCATATTACTAAAAACCAAAATGAAACTTCCGGGAAATGGTTACCAAGTAAAAAATGTAAACATGGATTTCCATTATTCTCAACTGCAAGACACTTATCTGCCTGAAGCCTACGAGCGCCTTTTATTGGATTGTATGACAGGCGACTCTACCCTTTATATTAGGGGCGATGCTTTGGAAGCAACGTGGAAATTTGTACAACCTTTACTCGACTTCTGGGATAAAAACCCGGAGGCACCATTGCATGGCTATCCGGCAGGCTCATGGGGCCCTAACTGTGCAGATAACCTGATAGAAGGAGAGAAACTAACTTGGAGATATCCGTGTAAAAATCTGTCGGACGACGGCATATATTGTGAATTATGATAAAAGAAGAAGTAAAAGTATTCAAAGACCCGGAAGCCTTAGCTCAGGGGTTTACTGAATTTTTATTAAAGCTATCGGATGTATATCCGCAAATGAATCTGGCACTGTCGGGTGGAACTACTCCAAAGGTCATCTTTGATTATTGGGCTGAACACTGTAAAGAAACAATAGATTGGAAAAGGATCAATTTCTTTTGGGGAGATGAACGCTGTGTTCCGCCCGAAAATGTAATGAATAATTACGGCATGACCAAAGATCATTTGTTTGATAAAGTGCCTGGAATTAATTCAAACAATATCTATCGTATACACGGAGAAAATGAGCCGGAGGAAGAGGCTCAATGGTATAGTAAGGTACTATTGGGCAAACTGATGCAAAAGCTAGATCTACCGAGTTTCGAAATGGTTATGCTCGGATTAGGCGATGACGGACATACCGTATCTATATTCCCCAATCAGATTGAGTTATGGGACAGTAAAGACATCTGCGTAATCGGCGAACATCCGGAAAGTGGTATGCAGCGTGTAAGCCTGAGTGGCAGAGTGGTAAATAACTCACAATATGTAGTTTTTCTTGCTACCGGAAAAAATAAAGCTGAGAAAGTAAGAGACATTATAAAAAACAGGAAAGATTTCTTCAATAAATATCCGGCGGCCAAAGTTAATCCTAAAAAAGGATACTTATATTGGTTTTTGGACGAAGAGGCAGCAAGCCTGCTGTGATTGAATATGAAGAATAAAAGAAGTCCGCTTGATTTGTTTCGGGTGGGCTTTCTGAATTCAAGTTCATTCGTTTTTTACAGCTTATCTATATATGAATATGTTCAAATTATTTGGAAAAAAAGAAAAAGAACACATGCCCAAAAGGATGTGGCATAATGAACAATTGACAGATAAAGAAAGGTCTATATACAAAGATGCTTTTAACCAAATTACCGGAGAAGATTTTATCCAGATTCAAAAAGAACGCTTAACTCCTTACTTAAAATCACTAGGTTTCAAAGGCTCAAAGAATAATTTCTATAAACACAACTCGCCATGGATACACGTAATTCAGATATTCAAAGATCACTATGGTGGCTCTTGTGCTTTAAATGTTGGAGTACATCTTGATTATATAGAAAACCAATTAGGAAACCTTATTGTCCCAAGTAAATTCAGACTTGAGGATGCCATGATTGATAAAAATATAGAGATGGATAATGGCAATGGATGGTATTATTATGGTCTGACACATGAAGAAGGTTGTGAAACAATTGACATTATGATAGATGCTTTTGAAAGAAAAGGTATACCATTTTTAGAAAAGTACGAGTCTTATCCACATCCGTTTTCAGATATTACTTTTGATGATATATTAAATCCGAGTGAAAGGTTTCTTGAGTATGAGATACCCCTAAGATTATTAAAATCACCCCATTTCCGTATGTTTCTTGCTAAAGTGAATATGGATATAGATAAAAAAGAGTTAGCAATAAAAATATTAGAGAAGGTCAGAAATGATGAGTATTATTCAAGTAGATTTATAAAACCGGGTTGTTCCCCTCTAATTCAAACGATCGATTCTTTATTGGATAAATTCAGATAAATCACCTTTCTACAAACATCAACAGCCTATCCATATACTCTCTGTTGTTCGATAATCGAGGCACTTTATTTTGACCGCCGAGTTTTCCTATCGACTTAAGCCACTCATTAAATGTTCCTTTTGGAAGGCTGTGGACAATAGGCGCCCTTAATGAAAGATTGTAAGATCGCTTGGCTTCATAGTCAGAATTTACTTTCTTTAGATTTACATCCAATTCCTTAATAAAATCATCCAGATTTCGCGGTTCCACAGAAAATTCTATTAACCACTCGTGAGCGCCGGTATTATTATCCCCAAAGTAAACAGGTGCGGCTGTATATTCCGAAATCTGTGCTCCGGTAGCTTTACAAGCTTCGGACAATGCTTTCTCTGCATTATCAATAATTAATTCCTCACCAAAAGCATTGATAAAATTTTTGGTGCGACCGGTTATACGGAATAAATAAGGATTGGTAGAAGTAAACTCAATAGTATCCCCTATCATATATCGCCAAAGCCCTCCATTTGTAGAAATCATGATAGCATAATTTTGCCCCGTTTCCACTTCCTCCAGCGTCAATGTTTTCGGGTTCTCATTATTCCACTCACTCATCGGAACAAATTCGTAATAAATGCCGCTATCCAACATCAGAAGCATATCTTTAGATTCGTTGGAAAACTGTACCCCAAAGAAGCCTTCCGATGCATTATATGTTTCCCAATAATACATATCGGGTTTATTTATCAATTTCTTGTATTGTTCTTCAAAAGGAGTAAAACTAACTCCTCCATGAAAAAAGACTTCCAGATTGGGCCATATATCTATTAACTCACATCCTGTATCAGCTTTTATTTTTTTTAGCAGAACAAGCAACCATGATGGAACTCCCATGAAAGCCCTTACATCGTTTTTCACAGCATAATCTGTCAGTGCCTGCAATTTTACTTCCCAGTCAGGTAGGAGAGAAATACTTTCGGGAGTACGGCTTTTTTTTGCCCAGAAATAAAGATTTCTAATCAAGATGGCTGATATATCACCGGTGAAGATCCCATCTCCAATATTGTTTATCTGTTTGCTTCCTCCGAGAACAAGTGTCTTACCAAAGAAAAATTTAGCTTTAGGATTAGCTTGCCCATATATAGCCAGCATTTGCTCGCCGCATTTGTAATGTCCTTTCGTCAAAGACTCCTTTGTAACCGGAATATATTTACTCTTATCCTCGGTTGTTCCCGACGACATGGCAAACCATTCTACAGGCTTATTCCATAACACATTTTGTTGCCTATCAACCAATATTTTATCCAAATATGGGCGTAAATCCTCATAATGAAATACAGGAAGTTTATTCCTGAAATCATCTTTATTTTTGATATTTGAAAAGTGAAACTGTTGTCCTATATAGGTTTGCTCTCCATTACGAAGGAGATACGACAGTATTTTCTCCTGTGTATCGACCGGGTTATTAATGAATCTTTCGATTTCCCTGTACTTAAAATCCAGATATTTGTGGGCAATATTAGTAATCATCCGATTTTGCTGATTCTTCGTAGCTTATCTTCGTCTATAACCTTTATTTTGCGGCCATCCATAGTAATAATATGTTCATCGACGAACGTAGATAAGGTACGTATGGCATTAGAAGTAGTCATATTCGACAAGTTAGCTAAATCTTCTCGCGACAGGTAAATACTGATGGTTGCTCCATCTTCTTCCAAGCCATAGTTTTCGATAAGGAATATAAGAGACTCAGCTAAGCGTCCTCTTATATGCTTTTGGGTAAGATTAACAACTCTTTCATCTGCAATACCCAGATCAGTGGAAAGTTCCCGTATAAAAAACATTCCCAGCTTTGGATTCGAAAAAACAATTTCTTCTATTATTTGCATCGAAATGAAGCAGATGGTAGACGGCTCAAAAGCTGATGCTGCTGTAACATAAGGTTGATTCGCAAAAAAGGCTCGATAACCAAAATACTGTGTCGGACGTATCATCCTTATTATCTGGCTTCGGCCTCCCACTCCTTCTTTATATATCTTCACCTTACCTTTACAAAGGCACATAAGTTCCAGAGGAGCTTCTTCTTCCCTGTATATTACTTCATTTTTTTTGTAATTAAGTATCTTTGCATTTGCCGAAATAAGAGAGCGTTCTTTATCATTCAACAAATTCCATATTTCAGGGATACTTTCCGACAATTTAATAACATTACCGTTATCTGTAACCATACTTAGCACAATGATATTGAATCAAGTTTTTTTACTCTTCTTAAAAACAAAGTTAATGTTTTTTATAATGAAACATGTTGCAAAACATATTTTTAACTCATTTCATCTTTAATTATTCATTTTATAGATATAAAACTATAGATAATAAAATGACATTTCTCTTTGAATATTACAATAATAAGAGTATTTTTGCACCACTAAAAATAAAAGCGTTCCGACGCATTTTATCTATATAGAAATAATCGTATAACAATAACTAAAATAACCCGTTAAGATGAACGTATCTCTAACAAATACTGATAGCGTAAATGCTATTTTGCAAATAAGTGTTGCGAAAGCAGACTATCAGGAAAAAGTGGAAAGTGCGCTTAAAACATTCCGTAAAAAAGCCAATATACCAGGATTCCGCCCAGGAACAGTACCTGTAGGCATGGTAAAAAAAATGTATGGCAAATCAATTCTTGCTGAAGAAATAAACAAAATAGTAAGTGAAAGCCTTTACAATCATATTCAGGAAAACAAATTGAATGTGCTTGGCGAACCTCTTCCAAACGAGGAAAAACAACAGCCTATCGACTTTTCAACAGAAGGTGATTATGATTTTTATTTCGATATAGCTCTTGCTCCCGAAATAAAACTAAACCTAACAAAGAAAGATAAAATCACATACTACGCCATCGATGCGAATGAAGAGCTTGTAGAAAAGCAAATAGAATCATACAAAGCAAATTACGGCAAATACGAAAAGGTTGAAGAAGGTGCAAAAGAGACCGACCTTATAAGGGGGGTTATTGCGGAACTTGAGGATGGAAAAGTAAAAGAAGGTGGTATCAATATAGAGTCGGGCATAGTAATGCCATCTTACATGAAAGACGCCGAAGAGCAGTCTAAATTTGTAGGTTCGAAAGCCGGGGATGTTATTACTTTCAATCCGGGAAAAGCTTACGAAGGAAACGAGACAGAGATAGCTTCGCTTTTGCACATAGATAAAAATGCTGTTGAAACAATTGCACCAGAGTTCCAGTTCACAGTATCTGAAGTTACCCGTTATCAAGAAGCAGGTCTTGATCAGGATTTATTCGACAAAGTATTTGGAGCAGGAACAGTAAAAGATGCTGATGAATTTAAAGCAAAAGTAAAAGAAACTATCGCTAACCAATTTGCTCCGGATAGCGACTACAAATTCTTACTTGATGCAAAAGAACTTCTTGAAAAGAAAACAGGCGCCCTACAATTCCCCGATGCTTTCTTAAAGAGATGGTTACTTGCTACAGGAGAGGAAAGAACTGCCGAATCTCTTGAGAATGACTACCCTAAAATCATAGCAGACCTGAAATTCCACTTAATCAAGGAGCAAATAGCAAAAGACAATGACATCAAAATAGAAAATGATGACATGAAAACTATAGCTTTACAGGCAACAAGAGCCCAATTTGCTCAATATGGAATGATGAACCTTCCTGATGAGATGTTGGAAAACTATGCAAACGACATGTTGAAGAACAAAGACAACGCACGCAATTTATTAGACCGCGCAATGGAAAACAAAATCATCGATGTTCTGAAATCTAAATTAGGCGTAGAGGAAAAAACAATCTCATTAGACGAATTCCGTAAATTCTTCGAAAAAGAAGAAGAAAACGCAGAAGCTTAATAAACAATCAAATTAATATAGGGAGGCAGATTGGAATATAATTTCAATCTGTCTTTATTTTTCATGTAAATAGGCCTACTCACAGACTTTAAAAATCTATCTTTCTAGACGTTACCCGCCCTCGTCCTTTTACAACCATTTTATCTTTGAATATCTCAACAATACCATAGGCATTATCGGCTTCTGTTTCTATCATCCCTTCTACTGTAATAAACGGGATTCCTTTATAGTATGCAAAGTTTCCGGCATGATTATGCCCTGACAAAACCGCTTTCACGCAATCATATTTACCTATTACCTCCAATATTTCTCTATCATTAAGGGCATTGTGGTTATTATCGGGATAGAGCGGATGATGCATACAGATAACAACTCTAACATTCTCATCATGAGCCAATTTCAGTTTGTTATCAAGCCAATTTAATTGCTCTTTACTAAGAGCTCCGTTCCAACTATAATTATTTTTTCGGTTTTCAGCTTTTAACTTCGCCTTTATAGTCTCCAACTCTACTTGTTTATCAACATCTAAAACATTAGAATACGAAGAAATATCATTGGAGTTCAAAAACAAGAACTGTATACCTAAGCGAGGAAAGCCCAAACTATAATAATCCGATGGCAAGAAAAGCTTATTATATAACACCTGATTATCCTTGGCTCCCACATAATCGTGATTCCCTGTAACACTATACATATTAGCATTCAACATACCCAATTCCGCCATAACAACATCAAGGTCTGCCAAATTCCGATCTGTAAAATCACCCAAATTAACAGTAAAATGCACGTTATTATCATTTATGTCTTTTACGGCCTCTCTTAGTTTATTTATTGAATTTCTATAAAAACGAGAGCCATTGGTCGCACAATCGCCATACTGGATATCAGCTATTAATCCCATTTTAAGAATAGGTTCGGATATTTTCGTTTGGGCTATAGAGATCGTAAAAGTAGCTGAAATAAACAGGAAGAAAATAATTGTAAAGCTTTTCATGTTTTTTCTAACAAAGTTAACCTATAATTCCTTAGTCTTTCAATTTTTTTGTTATAACTTTGTTTTACTAATTGAGGCTGTAAATAGCCTCTTTTTTATGTCAGTAATCAGTGGCATGATAATTGCTTGTTTATATGAATAAACAACACTTTATTAATTAAAAGGAGAAGATTATGAACAATGATTTTAAAAAATATGCTACCAAGCATTTAGGTTTGAATGGATTGGCTCTAGATAAATATGTCGATATAACCAGCAGTTATATATCACCTACTATCATCGAAGAACGTCAACTAAATGTTGCACAGATGGATGTATTTTCACGTCTGATGATGGACAGGATTATTTTTCTTGGCACACAAATCGACGATTATACAGCAAATGTTATTCAAGCGCAATTACTATATCTTGACTCCGCTGATTCGGGCAAAGACATATCTATCTATATAAATTCTCCCGGCGGTTCTGTATATGCCGGTTATGGTATATACGACACTATGCAGTTTATAAACAGCAATGTTTCTACTATATGTACCGGTATTGCCGCATCTATGGCAGCCGTATTACTTGTTGCAGGAGAAAAAGGAAAACGCTTTGCTTTGAAACATTCACGTGTGATGATACACCAACCTCTTGGTGGAGCACAAGGGCAAGCCTCCGACATAGAAATCACAGCCCGTGAAATAGGCAAAATAAAGAAAGAACTTTATACTATTATTTCAGATCATTCGGGCCAACCTTTCGACAGAGTTGAAAAAGATTCTGATAGAGACTATTGGATGACCTCTGCCGAAGCTAAAGACTATGGCATGGTAGACGATGTATTAATAAAAAATAAATAATCATTCACTTCTAAAGCGATAAATGACAAAAAAAGCAAGTGGTAGCTTTTGCAGTTTCTGCGGGCGAAGCGAAAAGGAAGTAAATATGCTCATTTCTGGTGTATCGGCAGATATTTGCGATAGCTGTGCCGAACAAGCGCACCAAATTATACAAGAAAGCATGGGTGCTAAAAAGAATTCACCTCATGCCATCGACAAATCAAAACTTCCGGATCCTAAACAAATAAAAGAATATCTCGACGGATATATCATTGGGCAAGATAATGCAAAACGCTATCTATCTGTAGCTGTATATAATCATTACAAACGATTGTTGCAGGAGAAAGATGATGATATCGAAATAGAGAAGTCCAACATTATACTGGTAGGCCCTACCGGTACAGGAAAAACTTTATTGGCTCGTACAATAGCTAAACTTCTGCATGTACCTTTTGCCATTGTAGACGCCACTGTCCTGACAGAAGCCGGATATGTAGGTGAAGACATTGAAAGTATCCTTACCCGTCTTCTTCAGGCATCTGACTATGATGTTGCCGCTGCCGAACGAGGTATTGTATTTATCGATGAGATCGATAAAATTGCACGAAAAAGCGACAATCCATCTATAACAAGAGATGTTAGTGGCGAAGGTGTGCAGCAAGGTTTATTGAAACTTTTGGAAGGCTCCATTGTGAATGTTCCTCCTCAAGGGGGGCGCAAGCATCCTGATCAGAAAATGATAGCAGTAGATACAAAAAACATACTGTTCGTCTGCGGCGGAGCATTCGACGGAATTGAACGCAAAATAGCCCAGCGCTTAAACACGATGGTAGTAGGTTATGCGTCATCCAAAGATAATGCGAAGATAGACCGGGACAATCTATTACAATACGTAGCGCCTCAGGACCTGAAATCATATGGCTTGATTCCCGAGATCATAGGCCGTTTGCCAATACTTACTTACCTGGACACACTAGACAGAAGTGCTCTACGGAGAATACTGACAGAACCGAAAAATTCGATAATAAGACAATATGTCAAACTATTCAAAATGGATGACGTAACTCTTACATTCGATGATGAAGTATATGAATACATAGTAGACAAAGCCATTGAATATAAGCTGGGTGCTCGTGGACTACGGTCTATCGTAGAGACTATCATGATGGATGCAATGTTTAATATTCCATCATCAAAACAGCCTGAACTTCATATTAATAGAGAATATGCAGTTGAACAATTAGAAAATTCACAGTTAGTTAAACTCAAAAATTCACAATAAGTTTGCTTTTTCACAAAAAATAGCCTATTTTAAGTTGGAGATTTAAAATTAGGACTTTATCTTCGTAAATATGTAATAGCCTATTTTTGTATAAACATGCCAGACAGAGACGATATACTTACTCATGCCCTAAAGAAGCATTTTGGTTTTGATAATTTCAAAGGAAATCAAAAGGCCATCATCCAAAACGTATTGGATGGAAAGGACTCTTTTGTGTTAATGCCGACAGGTGGAGGAAAATCGCTTTGCTATCAGTTACCGGCTTTATTGATGGACGGTACGGCTGTTATTATATCGCCACTGATAGCCTTGATGAAGAATCAGGTAGATGCGATGCGCAATTTTAGTGAAGAAGATGGAGTTGCTCATTTTATGAATTCATCGCTCAATAAATCAGCGATCGAACAAGTAAAAAGTGACATATTATCGGGTAAAACAAAGTTATTGTATGTAGCGCCTGAGTCCTTGACCAAGGAAGAAAACATTGATTTCTTACGCCAGATTAAGATATCTTTCTATGCTATAGATGAAGCTCATTGTATTTCAGAGTGGGGACATGATTTTCGTCCGGAATACAGACGTATACGCCCAATAGTAAACGAGATAGGTAAACATCCTATAATCGCCCTTACAGCTACCGCAACACCGAAAGTACAGCTCGATATACAGAAAAATCTGGGAATGACAGATGCTGATGTTTTTAAAGCATCGTTCAATCGTGAGAATCTGTTTTATGAAGTACGATCAAAAACAGATAAAGTAGACAAAGACATCATAAAATATATAAAATCGCAAGGACACAAGTCTGGTATTATATATTGTCTGAGCAGAAAAAAAGTTGAAGAATTTGCTGAAATATTGCAGACGAACGATATAAATGCTTTACCATACCATGCCGGGCTGGATGCCAATACACGGTCTGCGAATCAGGATGCGTTCCTGATGGAACAGGTGGATGTTATCGTGGCCACTATTGCTTTTGGAATGGGTATAGACAAACCGGATGTAAGGTATGTAATCCATTACGACATTCCGAAAAGCCTGGAAGGCTATTATCAGGAAACCGGACGTGCCGGACGTGATGGCGGAGAAGGAAAGTGTATAGCATTTTATTCTTTCAAAGATTTACAAAAATTAGAAAAATTTATGCAGGGAAAGCCTGTTGCAGAACAAGAAATAGGGAAACAACTCCTTCTCGAAACCGCTGCATACGCTGAAACTGCTCTGTGTAGAAAAAAAGTCCTTCTTCACTACTTTGGAGAAGAATATAAAGAGAAAAATTGTGGGAATTGTGACAATTGTGTAAACCCTAAAAGACAAGTGGAAGCTAAAGAATTATTATTAACAGCACTCGAAGCTGTAGTTGCATTAAAAGAAAAATTTAAAACAGATTATGTTATCAATGTGATCAGAGGTAAAGAAACTGCCGAAATAGAAACATACAGCCATCAGGAGCTGGAAGTGTTCGGCTCGGGAGACGACTCTGATGAAGAAACATGGAATGCTGTTATACGTCAAGCATTAATAGCCGGTTATTTTGACAAAGACATCGAAAATTACGGATTGCTTAAAATAACAAAAAAAGGAAAGGACTTTCTGAAAAAGCCCGTGTCTTTCAAAATATCTACTGCTGAAGAAGAAGATATGGATGAGGACGACAGTATGGATGATGCTGTGGTAAAAGGCGGAGGTGGAGGTTCAGCCGTCGATCCGGTCTTATTCTCTATAATGAAAGACCTACGTAAAAAAATGGCTAAAAAACATAATGTTCCACCATATGTTATATTCCAAGACCCTTCTTTAGAGGCAATGGCAACTATCTATCCCATTACAATGGACGAGTTGCAAAATATCCCCGGAGTAGGAGCAGGGAAGGCCAAACGATACGGAGCAGAATTTCTTGATATAATAAAGAAACATGTAGAGGAAAACGAAATAGAGCGTCCTGAGGATTTACGCGTCAGAACTGTTGCAAATAAGTCGAAACTGAAAGTAGCTATTGTGCAGGCAATAGATCGCAAAGTAGCATTGGACGACTTGGCCGAATCAAAAGGGATAGAGTTTAACGAATTACTGAACGAGGTCGAAGCCATTGTATATTCAGGTACAAAAATAAATATCGATTATTTCCTCAGAGAAGTGATAGATGAAGACCATATAGAAGATATATTCCTATATTTCAAAGAAGCTGAGTCTGACGATCTCGAAGAGGCCATTGAAGAGCTTGGCGAATACTCTGAAGACGAAATACGGCTTGTACGGATAAAATTCATATCCGACATGGCTAATTAATAAAATGAAAAGAAAAGCTATTTTTCCGGGAACATTCGATCCCTTTACAATAGGGCATTACTCTTTAGTAAAACGATCTCTCAAGTTAGTAGATGAGATCGTTATTGCTATTGGTATAAATGATGCAAAAAAAAGCTATTTCTCCCCGGAAAAACGTATCGAAATGATACAGTCTTTATATAAAGACGATAATCGTATAACCGTAGCCTCATATAACTGCTTAACCGTTGATTTCGCAAAAGATAACGGGGCGGATTTTATAGTCCGTGGTATCCGTTCGGTAAATGATTTTGAGTATGAAAAAACAATTGCCGATATGAATCGAAAAATATCAGGAGTGGAAACTTTTATTCTATTCACTGAACCAGAACTCACCCATGTTAGTTCTACTATAGTACGCGAATTGTTGAAATTCGATCACGACGTCAGTCAATTTATACCGGAAGGTATGGATCTAAATATTTAATTACATAATACACATGCCCTTAGTGCAATAAATTATCTTTATATGAAACGTATTCTACTGTCGGTTATACTCTTATTTGCTATGTTTACTACCACTTTCGCCCAATTCAGGATGAGTGAAGGTTCTAAAAAAATGGCAACAGCAATGGCTGTTATAGAGAATCTTTATGTGGATAAAGTAGATGATAACAAGCTAGCTGAAGATGCAGTAAAATCCTTACTCGAAAAATTAGACCCCCACTCTACATATATCAGTGCTGATGAAGTGAAAGAGATGAACGAACCTCTGGAAGGCAATTTCGATGGTATCGGAATCTCCTTCAACATGATAACAGACACGTTATATGTTATTGAAGCTCTAGCCGGAGGCCCCTCCGAGAAAGTAGGGTTAAGAGCCGGAGATAAAATATTGTATGTAGACGGTACCCTGATTGCAGGAGTAAAAATGTCTACAAAGGACGTTATGTCTCGTCTGAAAGGACCTAAAGGTACTAATGTAACAGTAAGTGTACTACGCAAAGGCGTTTCCGACTTAGTCGACTTTAAAATTACCAGAGCAAAAATACCAATCTATAGTATCGATGCGGCATATATGATGGATAAGAATACCGGATATATACGCCCTATACGTTTTGGAGCAACTACAACTAATGAATTTCGGGAAGCTGTTCAGAAGCTAAAGAAGCAAGGAATGGAAAACCTTATACTCGACCTACGCCAGAACGGTGGTGGTTATATGGCTCCTGCCATCGATCTTGCCGATGACTTTCTTGACAAAGGTAAGCTTATAGTTTATACAGAGGGTAATACACAACCGAGAAGAGATGAACTATCCACAAACAAGGGTGTATTTGAAAATGGAAAATTAGCCATCCTTATAGATGAAGGTTCAGCTTCGGCAAGTGAAATTTTGTCAGGGGCAGTACAGGATTGGGACAGAGGTGTCATTGTTGGGCGCAGAAGCTTCGGTAAAGGACTGGTACAAAGACCAATTCCTCTTCCTGATGAATCCATGATAAGACTTACGGTTGCCCGGTACTATACTCCTTCCGGACGTTCGATACAAAAACCTTATACAAAGGGGGATGCAAACGCCTATGCTATGGATATAGCTGTAAGATACAGGCATGGAGAATTACTGCATCAAGACAGTGTTCATTTTCCTGATTCGCTAAAATACAAAACCCTTAGGAATGAGCGAATTGTATATGGTGGTGGTGGTATTATGCCGGATTATTTCGTACCTATAGATACCACTTTCTATTCTAAATATTACGGAGCACTTTGGGATAAAGGTATTGTACCAAGAATAGCATATGGTGAGGTAGACCAATATAGAGAGGAACTTTTGGCAAAATACCCTTCAGCAAATGATTTTTACAAAAACTATGAAGTCCCTGATGAATTATTAAACAAGCTGATAGCTTCAGGAGAAAAAGAAAAAATAGAATATGATGATGTGGGTTTCAACAAATCTAAAAGTGTATTGAAAACACAACTGAAAGCATATATCGCCAGAGACGTGTACGATACGGAAACCTCTGCAAAAGTTTTCAATAAAGATAATGAAATATTGAACAAAGCTTATGAGATTATCAAAGACGATAAGATGTACCACAATCTCCTGAAAGGAAAATAAAGGTGTAATTAAAACAAATGAGAAGAGCCTGGTAATTTTATGCCCGGCTCTTTTTCATTATCTTTGTCCTGAATATAAAACAACTTTTATACTTATGATGACAATTTCAATTGAGGAGCGCCACTTGGCCGACGAAATCATTTCAAAAAATAAAATCTGCTATGTAGCGATGATTGATGTCGATAACCTACCATATGTCATTCCAATGAATTTCGGTTATCACAACGATATAATTTATCTTCATTCGGCTCAGGAAGGGAGAAGCGTGTCTTCTTTAGAAAAAAAACCTGACGTATGTATCACTTTCTGTGCAGATACAGCACTTACATATCAAAATAAGGAAGTAGCATGTAGCTACAGGATGAAAGGCAGCAGTGTTGTGTGTCGGGGAAAGGTTGTTTTTGAGGAAGATTTTGATGAAAAAGTAAAAGCTCTGGATATTATGATGAAACAATATACCGACAGAGCCTTTACATATTCTAATCCTGCTGTGAATAATGTCCGCATTTGGAAAGTCGAGATCGAAAGTATTACAACCAAAATATTTGGTGTTCCTCACCCTAATTCTCGCAACTACAAAGACAAGCAAGAATTTTAGTCCATTATTTGACAGGGATATTTTTCAATATATCCAATAATAAATCCCACCATTTTTCTACTGAAGGAATATTTATCTGTTCTTCAGGTGAATGGGCGTTCCTTATTGTAGGACCACATGAAATCATATCCAGATGAGGATACTTTTCCAAGAACAAGCCGCACTCAAGCCCGGCATGGATAGCCATAATTTCAGCGTCTTTTCCTGACAACTTTTTATAAGATTCTTTTGCTACTGCCAGAATCTTAGACTCCGGATTTGGTCTCCATCCCGGATATCCGGCAGAATGTTTCACTTCAGCCTGCGCCAAAGTAAATACGGCATTTACCATATTGGCAACATCATCTTTCAATGAATTCGTAGAACTACGTTGGCTCGCAGTTATAACAATTGTGTTATTATCTTTCATTTTGACAGATGCCAAATTAGTAGAGGTTTCTACCAGATCAGGAATCTCGAAACTCATACCCAATACTCCATGAGGACAGGCATAAATACTATTTAGCAAGTTTATTGTTGTTGTACCATCAATAACAAAAGCCGGAACATCAGTCGATCCTACTGTTATTTTCAGATTAGGATCTACCGCCTTCAACTCCGCCTCGATTAGTGGAGCTAAAGTATTAAGTTCTACTATAACCTTTTCTTTATCGCCATAAGGAACTCCAGCAATAGCATAAGCCTCTCTAGCAATAGCATTGTGCAAATTCCCTCCATCTATTTCTGCTAAAACAAGTTTATGTTTTCGGCTAAGCTCCCATAAGTATCTATTAAGTATTTTATTGGCGTTACCTAATCCTTTATGTATTTCCGATCCTGAATGCCCTCCATTCAGACCTTTCACCTCCACTTTAAACCAGAAATAATTGGCAGGAACAGACTCTTTCTTATATGTAAATGTTGCTGTTGTAACCTTGCCTCCGGCACATCCTATATATATTTCGCCTTCCTCTTCTGTATCCAGATTGATAAGTATATCTCCTTTCAGAAAATTTTGTCCTAAGGCATAAGCACCTGTCAAACCGGTCTCTTCATCTACAGTAAACAAACATTCCAATTTGCCGTGCTCAATAGTATCAGACGCCAGAATTGTAAGTGCTGCTGCGACTCCCATACCATTATCGGCCCCCAAGGTAGTACCTTTTGCTTTTAACCAATCTCCGTCAACATAAGTTTCTATTGGATCATTCTCAAAATCATGTACAGTACCAGCGTTTTTTTCACAAACCATATCCACATGGCCTTGCAGTATAACTGTCGGTAGATTTTCTTTCCCCTTTGTTGCAGATTTAATAATTAAAACGTTACCTGCATCATCTTTTTTTACCTCCAAGTTATGTTTTTTTGCAAAATCCAGCAGGTAAGCTATTATTTTTCCTTCTTTTTTTGACGGACGCGGAATTTGAGTGATTTCGTGAAAATAACTCCAAATTCCAGTTGGTTTTAAGTCTTTTATTGTCATACATTCAATTTTTAATTATATATTTATATTATTTTCTATCTAATAACATATAAAATTATGGATAGAAAGCTTAAAAAGCAATTTTTTTACATCTTTTAAAGGTTTAAATATGGCATTGTTTTAACATAAAGATATATCTTTGCCAAGTCGTTCAAAAATAAGGATACTGATTATTGCAGCATCGAGGAGATTAACTAAAATGAATACATATAAATGAAGAATGTTTCTTACATTATTAATGGCGTGTTTGCCGTAGCTATTATTATCCTTTTCATTTTGTTTTTTACATCAAATAAGAAAAGCGGAGTCGAGGAAACCGCATCTCCTCTCAAATTTACAGAAGGAGACTCTGTATTGTTGCCTTTGGCATACGTTAATGTAGACTCTATCTACCTGAACTACAACTTAGCAAAAGATGCTAACGAAGCCTTGATGAAAAAGTATAATAGTTCGAATGCAGAAATAACAAGAAGACAAAGACAATTAGAAGCAGAAATAACTGATTTCCAGAAGAAAGTACAGAACAATGCTTTTTTGAGCCAGGAACGAGGACAACAAGAACAATTACGAATCCAACAACTCGAAGCCGATCTTCACGCTCTTGCCCAAAGATATCAAGAAGAATATGCAAGAGAGCAACAAAAAATGAACGGACAAATAGCAGATTCTGTACGTCTATGTTTGAAAGAATATAACAAAACAGCAAATTATCAAATTATTTTCAGTAATGCAGGTTTAGATAACGTGCTATTAGCAAAGGATAATTATGATATTACAACAAAAATAATAACTCTATTAAATACACGGTATAAACCGCAGGTATCTAAATAGCAATTTTAAAAAAATGAATAGGGTAACCACTTCTTAGGTTATCCTATTTTTTTGCAATATTATCAACCTGTCAATTATGGACACATATGGTCTTATAGGATATCCGCTGAAACATTCCTTTTCGAGAGCCTATTTCACAGAAAAGTTTGCAAAAGAGGAGATTGATGCTATTTATCTCAACTTTGAGATAGAAAACATATCTTTATTTACTGGCATTATAGAATCCCAACCGACCCTCAAAGGATTAAATGTTACTCTTCCATATAAAGAACAAGTAATCCCTTTTCTTGACGAAATTGATCCGCGTGCTCAAACGATAGGGGCTGTAAACGTAATAAAAATATTACGTGAAAATGGAAAGGTAAAATTAACAGGATATAATTCCGACATCATAGGTTTTCAAAACTCTATTTCCCCATTGATAGACAAAAACGTTCATACCAAAGCCTTAATATTAGGCACAGGAGGTGCTTCTAAAGCAGTCCTCAATGGACTGAAAGCTTTTGGAATAGAGTCGGTTCTCGTATCACGAACACCAAATCCGGAACAGCTTTCATACTTAGATATAGACCAAGATATTATTAATAATTACAAAGTTATAGTAAACACTTCCCCTTTAGGAACTTTCCCGAATGTAGAGGATGCTCCGGATATTCCTTATCATTTATTATCAAACGGTCATGTGCTATATGATCTTGTGTACAACCCTGCTGAAACTAAATTTTTACGATTAGGAAAACAGCAAGGAGCGACAATAAAGAATGGAGCCGAAATGCTAGAATTACAGGCCCGCGCGGCATGGGAAATATGGAATGGCTAATTCAACATTCAAGAAATGCATATTGAAAGAAAATCTATAACTCTAGATTAAAATACTAAAATGAAAATTATAAATCTTTCGGAACAGAACACTATCCTCAACCGTTTTGTAAGCGAATTGCGTGATGTAGAAATACAAAAAGACAGCATGCGCTTCAGAAGAAATATTGAGCGTATAGGTGAAATTATGGCTTATGAAATAAGCAAGACTTTAAACTATTTTCCTATAGAAACTCAAACTCCTTTAGGAAAATCAATTACAAATGTACCAACAGATCCTATCGTAATAGCTACAATATTACGAGCAGGGCTTGCTTATCACCAAGGGTTCCTGCAATTTTACGACAGAGCCGAGAATGCATTTGTTTCGGCATACCGCAAATACAGAGAAAATCATCAGAGTTTCCATATCCATATAGAATATATAGCTTCGCCAAAAATCGAGAACAAAGTTCTTATCCTTACCGATCCGATGCTGGCAACCGGAGGAAGTATGGATTTATCCTATCAGGCTTTATTGACCAAAGGTGAACCTAGCCATATCCATATCGCTACAATAATATCAAGCAAGCAGGCTATAGAATATTGTGCCGAAAATTTCCCGAAAGATAAAACGACCATCTGGGCGGCAGCAATAGATCCAGAGCTAAATGAAAGTGCATACATCGTCCCTGGATTAGGAGATGCAGGAGACCTTGCTTATGGAGAAAAAGAATAAAAAATAAAGCCCGATTTTTTTTAATCGGGCTTTATTTTTAGTTTCGTTTTGAATACAACCAAGCTGATTCATATTTTGGATTCTCTTTCCTAAAAGTCTCTAAAAAAGATTCACCTTCCATTTTATCTGTAAATGAGGCGACATACACCCTATATCTTTCCTCCGACTCAACGATAGCAGCCTTGTTAAACCCTGACAACTGAACTTTTTCTAACAAATGCTCTGCTCGTGATTTAGAGTCTTCTCCTCCCACAACTATGTAATATGTTCTTGCAAAGATTTTATTCTCTAACTGTATCTCTTCTTTTATATCTAACAAACTACTGTCCGACTTTATATTCAAAGGCAATGAATTTGTCAAAGTGTGAATAAAGCCAGCCTCCTGATTATTTTCATTATTTGATATGTTTATAGAAGGAACTGCAAATAGAAATACAGCAGCGGCAACAGCAGCAACCCCTCCCATAACGTTTCTCAATAGCACATGCTTAGCTTCTTTAACAGAGGCACCCCTAATATCCGTAAGATATTGCAATTTGACAGATGTTAAACCATAGAAAAGAGGGTGAGCTATTGATTGGTTTTCTATAAAAGAAATATTTCTCTCCTTATCTAAAAATATCCGCCCAAAGCCAAAACTAACAACTACATCATTCTGTAAATCACGTTTTAGTTCTTTAACAAAATCTTTTATTCTTTGGGATGCAGCATTATAAGACAATTTTTCATCTTTAACTATATAAGAAACCAAAATACCATCGTCATGATTTAACTCAGGATTAAAAGCTACTTTAAACTTTGGTGATTCTATATTTACACCTGGATATGCAGAATCTAAATTTATAATAAATCCCCCTAAACCAGGTATCACAACATAGTTATGAACGAAAAGTGAATACTCTAAATATTTAAATATGTCATTCTTCATAATACAAAGATAAAGATACGCCGGATATTTAGAATAATAAATTCCAAATCTTATTCAAAAGTTTTTAACAGCTAGAAATAATAACTATTCCGACATAAAAGTATATTTTTGAGTAAAAATAGAAAACAAATGAATATAGAAGAGACAATTATTACACATATACAAGATTCGATATTGGTAAAAGAGGCTGTTCTCTCAAATCACAAGGTATTAAAATCAATAAATGACGCTGCGTTAATGGTCGTTAATGCATACAAACTTAATGCGAAAACATTAATTGCCGGCAATGGAGGAAGTGCCGCGGACGCTCAACATATTGCCGGAGAGTTTGTCAGCCGCTTTTATTTTGACCGCCCAGGAATACCATCAATCTCACTTTCTACGGACACTTCCATTATAACAGCTATAGGTAATGACTACGGCTTTGATAAACTCTTCGCCCGTCAAGTGCAAGCTTTAGGTAATGAAGGCGATGTATTCATTGGAATTACTACATCCGGTAACTCCGAAAATATTATTCAAGCACTGCATTCATGCAAAGAGCAAGGCCTCAAATCTATAATTTTAACTGGAGAGTCGGGAGGTAAAGTCTCCGATTTATGTGACATCTGTATAAAAATTCCGTCTAAGGTTACGCCAAGAATACAGGAAGTACATATCCTTGTTGGGCATATTATATGCTGTATTGTAGAAGAAATATTATTCGGCAAGGCTAAAGACTACGCAAATCCTTAAATAAGATCGTTCATTAGAAAATATATATGCGAAACTTGTTTTAAGCTAAAAAATAGTTACATTTGTAACGCATAAAAATGATGGGATTAATGTGTCTAATTACACAAAGGTCAATCACCTAACACACAGACATATAACCCACACGCAATATCCATACTTGCAGAAATATATAAGAAGTACATTCAAAATATCAAATCAAGAAATAATGAAATTTTTGCTTAAAAAAAAATATTTTATACTGCTCATTCCGATTTTACTAAGCTCATGTACGGCGTACAAAAAACTTCCATATATAACAGAAGCCGAAACAATAACAACAGAAGAGTTTGCTAAAGCAGCAAAAAGTTATGAAGCTGTTATTATGCCAAAAGATATTTTAAGCATAACCGTCAACACTCCCACAAATGCCGCTTCAAGAGACTTTAATCTACCTCTAGTACCTCAAGAAGCAACAGATATTATTCAAACAAGAGTATCTTCTACTTCCGGCGGTTACGGCAGTCTACAGAACTATATTGTAGATAATGATGGATATATAAATTTTCCTGTTATCGGACGAATTAAAATAGGGGGATTGAAAAAAAGCGAGGCAGAAAAGAGTATCCTCTCTCTTATTTATCCAAAATACTTAAAAGAGGAACCAATTATAAGTTTACGTTTTTTAAATTATAAGGTTTCTGTTATAGGCGAGGTTGCCAGACCCGGAACTTATAGTTCTGCTAATGAACAAATGACACTTTTCGATGCATTAGCTGCTGCTGGAGACTTAACCATATATGGAGACAGAAAAAGTGTCCGAATAGTTAGAGAAGCAGCCAACGGACAACTCGATGTAAAGCAAATAGACTTGCAGGATAAAGGCATCTTATTAGATCCAGATATTTATTATTTACAGCAAAATGATAAAATAATTGTATCGCCCAACAAAGCTAAAGGAAATAACTCTTCTTTTGGTACACTTGAATCCCTAGCCCTATCTGGACTTTCAGTTTTAATATCCGTGATTTCTATTATCACACGCTAAACCATTATTGAGAAATAAATCTATCACAAAATGAATAAATTCTCCACAGACAACGTTAATAATATAGAGGACGCTGAAGAGATTAACTTAAGAGAAATTGTATTCAAATATCTCCGTTACTGGAGATGGTTTGTTCTATCTACAATTGTATTTTTAATACTTGGTTCTGTAGTATATCTTAGAATGGACCGAAAGTTTAGTATTTCAACATCTGTTTTATTAAAAGAGAACAAAGGAAGTGGAGCACAAAAAAATAGTCCTTTAGGGAGTTTGGAGGAATTGGGATTGTTAAGCACGACAAACAACATCGATAATGAAATTGCTGTATTCTCTTCTCCAAACCTTATGAAGCAAATAGTATTAGCCCTCGAACTTCAAACTTCTTATTTTGAGAGTGGGATATTCCGCGATACAGAAGTGTACAAAGACTGCCCCTATTACGCCAGACTAGAAGATATCAAACCAGATGATCTACAAGGGTATATTGATGTTTCGTTAAACAAAACAGGCGAAAATGGTATAGCTATAGAAGGAAAGTATCTTGTAAAAAAAGAAGAAATAAGGATAGAGGGCAAAATAGACAAACTTCCAGGTTTCATTAATTTACCTGCTGAGCTAGGCAGGCTATACATCACAAAGCGCCCGGAAGCGGACAAAGATAAATTAAATGAAAAATACTATATTAAAATAAATAATGCACAACGTGTTGCATATAACTTATCTGAAGAAATACAAGTCCGATCTACAACTAAAAGCTCATCTGTTTTAACGATAAATCTTGATGTATTGAATGTCTCTAAAGGTATTGATATCTTGAACGAAGTTGTAAAAATATATAATGCCAACAATGTCCAAGAAAACAATGAAATGGCTGTAAACACATCAAACTTCATCAACGAGCGATTAGATAGTATCTCCATCGAATTAAGTGGTATTGAAGATAAAGTCGTCAATTTCAAAAAAGAACAAGGTATAACAGACCTCAGCACAGAGGCTAAAATATTCGTTGAACAAACCGCTTCTGTAGAACAAAAGCGCATTGAAACTGAAACGCAACTAAAAACAGTCGAGTTAATAGAAAACTTTATACATAAATCAGATAACAACTATAAATTGATCCCAGTATTAGGAATTACCGATATTGGATTAGCTGAAGTAATAACAAAATACAATGAATCTCTACTAGCTTATCAAAGACTGGAGAGAAGTGCAAGTGAAAATAATCCGGCAAGAGAAAGAGCTTTGGCCGAACTAATAGGTACCAGACAGAGTATACAAAGTGCTATCAACAACGTAAAAAAAGCATTAAACATCTCAAAATCTGAATCGGACAAACAAGCCAATCAAATATCATCCAGAATAAGGTCGGTACCTACTCAAGAACGGGGTTTGCTAGAAGTTACGCGCCAACAGCAGGTTAAACAAGCTTTATATCTGTATCTCATGCAAGTACGCGAAGAGACCAGTATAACAATGGCTTCAACATCGGATAAGGCAAAGGTTATTACCGACCCTATTATCCCTGATTACCCTGTATCTCCCAAGAAAAATATAATTTTTTTAGCTGCTTTCTTGATTGGAATAATAGCGCCTATCATCATTATTTATGTAAAAGACCTTCTCCAATTAAATATTTCCAGCAGAGAGGAATTGGAAAAACTCTCTAACATTACCGTTATCGGAGAAATAATGAAGAAAGAGGAAGAGGAAATAATAGTTGTTCGGGAGAATAGAACAACCCCTATTGTTGAGTTATTCAGAACATTAAGAAACAATGTTCAATTTGTTCTAGACGAACCCGAGAAGAAAATAATATTAGTAACTTCTACAATTCCCGGGGAAGGAAAGACATTTGTAAGTATCAACCTTGCGGCATCTTTTGCTTTATCCGACAAGAAAATATTATTACTCGGCATGGATATTCGAAATCCTAAGCTTGCAACAGATATGAATTTTCCTAAAAGCACAGGGCTTACATCATATTTGTCAGGAAGTGCTCAGGATTGGAAGACTATGTTACACAAAACTAAAGATCTCCCTAATTTAGACATACTACAGGCTGGAGCAATTCCTCCTAACCCAAATGAACTGTTAATGAAGCCTTCTTTAAAAAGACTCATTGATGAAGCAAGGACTTTATATGACATCATAATAATAGACTCTGCTCCTATAGGAGTTGTTTCTGACACATTCCTTATCAGTTCATTTGCAAATACGACAGTATATGTAACAAGGGAAAATGTAACACCTAAGAATGCTATCACGTTTGTAAATGAAGTCCACCATGACAAAAAACTTCCAAACATGTATCTTGTAATTAACGGTGTAGAAGCTGTTAAGAATAAAGGACGGCATGGTCGCTATGGATATGGGTACACATATGGGTATGGCGTGAAAAAGGAATCTTAAGCCGATAAAATCTCTGATTATTCATAGGGTTTATATATTGCAGATTTTAAACAATATCAACTGTGTTATTATTCCCAGAGTATGTTTTTGGGATAAATGCAGGTATGCATAGAATAATTTCAGTGTATAAAATGGATCATTTATATATCTCTTCAACTCTTTCCAAAGAAGAGAAATATGTATCTTTACTTCCTCAGCTTAAAGGATTATTAGAAGGGGAAGATGATATGATTGCAAATTTTGCAAATATTTCTGCTGCGTTAAAACAATCTTTTAATTTCTTCTGGGTAGGATTCTATATTGTAAAAAAAGAAGAACTCGTGCTTGGCCCTTTTCAGGGAACAATAGCATGTACTCGTATCAAATACGGAAAAGGCGTATGCGGAACAGCCTGGAAAGAAAAACGGACTGTCATTGTAGAAGACGTAAACCAATTCCCCGGACATATTGCATGCGATGCCGCCTCCCAATCTGAAATTGTTGTTCCTGTTTTTGATCATAGAAACGACATAGTTGCCGTATTGGATATAGACAGCGAATATTTAAGCCACTTTGATGAAACTGATGCACTCTATCTACAAGAAATTATCAAGCTATTAGAGCAAAAAATCTGTATTTAAAACGGGAATAACAGAGGTAACACTAATATCATTACAATACCCATAATAACTTGCAATGGCAATCCGACTTTCACATAATCCATAAAACTATATCGTCCGGCACTCATCACTAATGCGTTAGGAGGTGTTGAGAATGGCGATGCAAAACACATACTTGCAGCAACAGCAACAGCGAACAAAAATGGATACGGACTTACTCCCATCCCAATAGCAGCCTTCATTGCAATAGGCGTAAACAAAACAGCAGTGGCAGTATTGCTTATAAACATTGTAAGAAGCGATGTACAGAAGTATATACCTGCTAACAAAGCATATGGCCCCATATTACCTAATTTACTCACTAAGCCTCCTGATATTAACGTATCGACTCCCGTATTTTGGAAAGCTGTAGCCATAGGTAACATAGCACCTATAAGAACAACACTCTCCCAGTTAATACTATCGTAAGCCTCCTCTACATTTCGTAAACATCCTGTAGCTACCATCAGTACGGCAGCAAGCATAATAGCAATAACAGAAGGCACAATCTCAAAAACCATCGCTAGCACCATTAATACCATAATAAGTGCAGCAATAGGTGCTTTTTGATTCAATGTCACTTTTGCAGCTTCTTTCAATGGCTGACCTACAAGTACAAGATCATCTTGCCTGTCATCCAGATTGGCTAAATCCTTCCATGTTCCCTGTATTAGCAAAGCATCACCTGAATGTAATTTCGTGTTTTTGATATCTAACATCTTATATTCATTCTGACGTTGGAGTCCCAATACATTTACATTATACTCTTCCCGAAAACGTATCTCCGAGATAGTTCTGTTAATAAGCCTGGAATTAGGCATAATAAATACTTCGGCCAAACCTGAATCCTGAAAATCAGAAAAATCTCTGTCACTTTTCTCCAAGGTCAATCTATTTTCCGATACAAAACGTTCTATGTCTTCCCTTTCCCCATGACAATAAAGAGCGTCGTCTTTCTGTATAATAGATCTTGGCCCTGCAACTTCTTCTATAAATGTCTTGCGGAATCTGGAGTTACCATTTCGTCTTACAATCTTACTTATACTCACATCGTAATGCGAAGCAATTTTTAGTTCAGCGAGTGTTTTCCCGATCAACGGAGATTTGCTTTCAACATCAACCTTATATGATTGCCTGGACAAATTATATTCTTCAGCCAACTCTTTCAGCGACTTACCTTTTTTCTTGTTTGTTGAATTATCATTTTTGGAAATAAGTAATTTACTTAAAAAGAAAAGTACGATCATACCAACGGATAAAGCAGTAAAACCAATAGGTGCAAAAGAAAAGAAAGAGAGAGCTTCATATCCTGCATCAATCAGTGCATTCTGAATAACCAGATTGGGAGGTGTACTAATCAGGGTAAACATCCCCATGCTACTAGCAAATGCCAAAGGCATAAGATAGCGGCGAGGACTAATATTAGCGCTTGCTGCCATACTGACAATAATAGGCATCATCACCGCCACGGTTCCGGTATTACTAACGAAGGCCCCGATAGAAGCTGTCGCAAGCATAACCAGTATAAACAATTTGTTTTCACTACTACCTGCCGTCTGTAGTATCTTACTACTTATCATTTTGGCCAAACCGGTACGAAATATTCCGGCTCCTACTACAAATAAACCGATCATCATTATTACCACCGAGTTTGAAAAACCGGCCAACGCTTCTGTTGGAGTCAAAATATCAAATAAGGTTAATGCCAACAAGGCACATACAGCAACTAAATCGGCGCGTACTTTTCCCCGCATAAAGAAAAACGAGGCAATTAATAAAGTAGCAAGAGTTATATTTATAGGGGTTAAAAGGGAAGACAATATCATATCTGATTATTAGTAGTTTTATTTTTATTTCCAATCTTTACAAAGATAAAAAATACTGTATCAAGAAAAAATTAACAATATCAAAAAAGGTTATTCTTTTTACTTTTTTACATTATATTATCTCTATCTATCTTATTTATTTTTGTTTAACGCAAAGAATAGAAATTCCTTTCGTCTTCATAATTATAATTTCAAATAATAATCCTTTGCTAAACTGATAAATTCGTCTGAATAAATATGCCTCTTCTTTTCAATCAATAAATCATTTTCTTCTAAAGAAGATCTCTGTTTAGAAAATTCGACCAACACTCTTTTAGGCAAAGAGCCTGGAACAGGATAAACGTTAGTCACCCGGGTTACAAACAAATTATCTTGCTCTAATAAATAGTTCTTATATTCAAAAGGATAAATTACAGACAATCGCCCATCGAAAGTCAGAAGTTTTGATGAAAGTTTTATCAATTCATCCACCGATAAGCTATCTGTATGACGCGCCACTGATCTGTTCTCTCTAGGAGGCTTCAAAGACTCTCCGAAATATGGAGGATTGGATACAATCAAGCCATATTTCCGATCACAATTTAAAGCATATTCCTGCAAGGAAGTATTAAAACATCTGATTTGAGAAGAGAAAGGCGACCTCATTGCATTTTCTCCAGCCTGCTCCACAGCATCATTGTCTATATCTATGGCATCTATCAACATATCTCTGTTTCGCTGAGCCAGCATAAGGGCAATCAATCCCGATCCGGTTCCTACATCAAGAACATTCTTTATATTTTGTGCATTAGCCCAAGCCCCTAACAATACCCCGTCTGTACCCACTTTCATTGCACAGCGATCGTGGTAAATAGTAAACTGCTTAAACTTAAAGTAAGGATTCGGCATTTGTTTGAATTTATTCTTATTTTATTAAACAAAGAGTTCTCTAATATTTCCATAAGAGGAAAATATAAGACGCCTTTGCAACAATATAACAACAAAACTTTAATTTAGTTGTTTCAATTATAATTGCATAAATAGTAAATATTCACTGGCACGAATTTTGTTATACATAAACAAATATAGTTATAAATTCGACTTTTTCTAAATTCTCCCAAATAGTATAATCCAACAAAAATAAAAGGATAAAATATGTTCAACAAAAAAAAGAATCTTCTCAGTCTCGAGGAAAATAACGAACCTGTTATTTCAATAATTACCAACGACTTTGATGACGGAGACTGTTCTATAAGCGAAAAAGACTTAAAGGACGAACTGCCGGTTCTTCCTCTACGAAATACAATCATATTTCCCGGAACAAGCATGCCAATCTCGGTAGCACGTAAAAAATCGTTGAAACTGATTAGAAGTGTGAACCGGCAAAGAGGGAAATACGTAGCACTCGTCTGCCAAAAAGACGCAGAAAATGAAGAGCCCGAAATTGGGGATCTTTATTCGATAGGTGTCATAGGCGAAATTATACGAGTAATAGAGTTGCCCGACGAAGACAATGTCACTGTCATTTTTCAAGGAAAAAAACGTTTTAGACTGACAGAACTGACACAAAATGAACCTTTTTTGAAAGGCCATTACGAAATAAGAGAGGGTGTCCCTGTTGCCAAACATGATACAGAATACAAAGCATTGCTTGATTCCATCCGTGACCTTACGATACAAATGCTTCGTATGTACGGAGAACCGCCAAAGGAATTCATACAACGCTTGAAATCAGAAAATGCGTCTTCTCTTTTGGTAAATTACTGTTGCTCCAATTTGCCTGTCCCGGCAATAGAAAAACAAGCTTTACTCGAAATAGACGACGAAAAAGAACGTGCCTACAGATTGCTAGTCATTCTCAACCGTGAAAATCAAATGATGGAGATGAAGCTCAATATTCAGATGAAAACACGGGAAGAACTCAACCAACAGCAAAAGGAATATTTTCTCCAGCAACAAATAAAGACCATACAAGACGAACTTGGCGGGAACCCTCAACAAGCAGATTTAGAGGAATTCAAGGAACGTGCTCAAAAGAAAAAATGGAGTAAAGATGTAGCCGAAGCATTCGAGAAGGAAATGAGTAAATTGGAACGTTTACACCCCCAATCACCCGACTACTCTACTCAATATACGTATATAGAAACATTACTCGACTTACCCTGGGGCGAATATACAAAAGATAATTTCAATCTTAAAAATGCCCAAAAGGTACTTGACCAGGATCATTTTGGCCTAGAAAAAGTCAAAGAGCGTATTATAGAGCATCTTGCCGTGCTAAAGCTAAAAGGGGATTTAAAGTCACCGATAATATGCTTATACGGACCTCCCGGAGTAGGAAAAACCTCATTGGGAAAATCTGTAGCAAAGGCCCTGAACCGCAATTATGTACGCGTTTCATTCGGCGGATTACACGACGAGTCGGAAATCCGTGGTCATCGCCGTACCTATATCGGAGCTATGCCGGGACGTATAATCCAGAATATACTAAAAGCTGGTTCATCTAACCCTGTATTTGTATTGGATGAAATAGATAAAATCGGAAGTGATTTCAAAGGCGATCCTTCTTCAGCCCTGCTCGAAGTGCTCGATCCGGAACAGAATTCTGCGTTCCACGACAATTATCTGAATATAGACTACGATTTGTCTAAAGTAATGTTTCTGGCCACAGCTAATAATCTTTCAACAATTTCGCAACCTCTACTCGATCGCATGGAATTGATCGACGTGAGTGGATATATAATTGAAGAGAAGATAGAAATTGCACGCCGGCATTTAATTCCCAAACAATTGGAAAATCATGGTCTGGAAGGGAATGCAATTGATATCCCGAAAAAAACAATCGAGAAAGTAGTTGAAAACTATACTCGTGAATCCGGCGTACGCGAACTAGATAAAAAGCTGGCTAAGATAATGCGTAAACTTGCCCGAAAAGTAGCATCCGAAGAGGACTATAAGAAGGTAATTGATCCGGAAGACCTGCATGAATACCTCGGTGCAGTAGAATATACAAGAGACCTGTACCAAGGAAATCAATATGCGGGTGTAGTTACCGGACTAGCCTGGACATCCGTTGGTGGAGAAATTTTATTCATCGAAACATCTTTAAGTAAAGGCAAAGGAGGAAAGCTCACTCTTACCGGAAATTTGGGTGACGTAATGAAAGAATCGGCTGTACTGGCAATGGAGTACCTGCACTCTCATCATAAGGAATTGGGGATTGACGAAAAAATCTTTGAAAACTGGAATGTACATGTGCATGTTCCCGAAGGAGCCATTCCGAAAGACGGGCCTTCAGCGGGTATCACAATGGTTACATCGCTGGCATCGGCATTTACCCAGCAAAAGGTGAAAACAAATCTGGCTATGACAGGAGAAATCACCCTGCGTGGGAAAGTATTGCCTGTAGGTGGTATCAGAGAAAAAATCCTGGCAGCCAAACGTGCAGGAATCAAAGAAATCATCCTTTGCAAAGAGAATAAGAAAAACATAGACGAAATCAAACCTCTATATTTGAAAGGATTGACTTTCCACTATGTAGATGATATAAGGCAAGTTCTCGACATTGCTCTGCTAAAAGAGAAAGTAAAACATCCTCTCGATCTGACAGTAGAGGAGAGAAAAGAGTCAAACTAATAAAACAGGATAAGTGCAAATCAACAAGTTTGCACTTATTTGTTTTAAAACAAATTTCTTACATTTGTATCACTTATGAGTAGAATTCAGAATACAGGAGGAAGCTTGTCTCAGATCAACAGGTACGCAATGCATTATGGACTGATTCTTGGCGCATTTTGGGTATTCAGATATCTATTTCTGGTTGTTGCTGAGATCGGCGTATCTGATAGATTTAAATTCTTATTCTATCTGATGAACATTGTAACGCTTTTACTCATGTACACTTTTTATTATAAATATAAAAGTTCTGATACAGAGAAACCGAAAGGTGGCATATATTGCATCTTGTTTATGATTATGATGTGTTTCTATGCCTCATTCTTGGAAGGAGCAATCATGTATGCACACTATAAATTTATAGATCCGGCATATTTTTCTGATTTGGTAACTAAAGCTACCGGATTATTTCCGAGAGCTATCATTTCAAGTAAAATTACCTATATTGTATTCGAGTTTATAAAGAATATATTTCTAGGGCTATTTTTAGGTGTTATCCTAAACTTTGTTGTAAGTATAAAAAAGAATTGATCGCCGAAATGGACATATCTGTAGTAATACCCTTGCTGAATGAAGAAGAATCGCTTAACGAACTCCATGCTTGGATAAAAAGAGTAATGAGTGAAAATAGCTTTTCTTATGAGATTATTTTTGTGGATGACGGTAGCACCGATCATTCATGGAATGTAATTTGTGATCTAAAAAAAGCTGACAACAACATAAAGGCAATACGTTTCAGACGTAATTATGGGAAATCGCCGGCATTGCATTGCGCCTTCAAACGAGCAGAAGGAGACGTTATTATCACAATGGATGCCGACCTTCAGGATAGTCCCGATGAAATACCGGATTTATATAAAAAAATAAAAGAAGAAGGTTTCGATCTTGTTTCAGGATGGAAGAAGAAACGTTACGACCCTCTTTCAAAAACAATACCTACCAAGCTATTTAACGCAACAGCCAGAAAGGTTTCAGGAGTAATGCTACATGACTTCAACTGTGGGTTGAAATCGTATAGAAAAGATGTGGTAAAAAATATTGAAATATATAACGATATGCACCGTTATGTCCCTTATTTGGCAAAAATAGCAGGATTCAGCAAGATAGGGGAAAAAGAGGTACAGCACCGTGCTCGTAAATATGGAAAAAGTAAGTTCGGATTAAGCCGCTTTGTTAATGGGTATCTTGATTTACTTACTCTTTGGTTTTTATCAGTTTTCGGAAGAAAGCCTATGCACTTTTTCGGACTATGGGGTTCGGTGATGTTCTTTCTGGGATTACTGGCCGCTGTTGCAGTAGGGGCATCTAAGTTATATGCAATAAGTAAAGGCATTCCTCACCCTTTAGTAACAAATTCTCCCTATTTTTACATTGCGCTCACGATGATGATATTGGGCACACAGCTTTTTCTCGCCGGATTTTTAGGAGAGATTGTATCGAGAAATTCATCAGACAGAAACGACTATAAAATAGAAGAAGAACTATAATACATAAGAATGCTGTCACATGATACGGCATTCTTTACAATCATAAATACTAATGCAACTAAAAAGTCTTATCGAAAGCCGCTACTCTGTAAGGGCCTATCTTCCTAATGTTGTAGAACGGGAAAAAATTAACTACATTCTTGAATGTGCCAGGCTATCTCCTTCAGCATGCAATCTCCAACCATGGAAGTTTTATATAATAACCGACCCTGTATTGAAACAAAAGGTAGAGGAATCGTACAACAGAGAATGGTTCAAAAGTGCTCCGATGCACATTATAGTATGCAAGGACACATCCATCTCATGGAAACGAACAGCTACTGACGGGAAAGACTTTAGCGATGTGGACGCAGCGATTGCCGCCGAACATATCTGCCTTGCAGCAGCAGAGCAAGGATTAGGCACATGCTGGATTTGCAATTTCAACCCCGGTATCCTGAATAAAGCACTTGATTTACCTCAACATATAGAAGCCATTGCTATATTTCCCGTCGGCTACATAAACGAAGAAAAAAGTATTAGCCCTGCAAAAGTAAGGAAATCTATAGCAGATATCACCGAATGGAGATAGTACAAATAATAATCTTAGCTTTCGGCCTATCGATGGATAGTCTGGTTATCGCCCTTACCAGCGGTGCTATTATAGGCAACCATAATGTTATCAACATCTTGAAAGTAGCAGGTATGCTCGCATTTATGCAGTCATGTCTTACAATTGCAGGATGGTTTATCGGCTCCACATTTTCACAATATATAGATCAATACGATCATTGGTTAGCTTTTGCCATATTGTTTATCTTAGGTGTACGAGTCCTTATTTGCAGCATAAAAGGAGAAGAAAACAGCTCACCTTTCAATCCACTAAACTTTAAGGTTATGTTCAGCTTAGGTGTAGCCACTAGTATCGACGCCACAGCTGTGGGGCTTTCCATGTCGTTAATAAATCAGAACATTCTACTTCCTGCTATCATAATAGGGACTGTAACATTCGTACTATCATGGCTTGGTGTTGTTTTTGGTTGCAAAGTAGGACAACAATATAACCACCCTATAAATATAATTGGAGGAATTATTCTCATCGTCATCGGGTTTAGCATTCTGGCTCAACATACTATACTAAAAGCTTAGCTTGTTTACAAACCCCAAGTCTTGTTAAATAACTAAAACAGATAGATCAATAAGGCTATTTATTTGTTATATTTGAATTAAGTTAATATTAAAATCATCATGACTATTTTTCTATTTTTCATATTTGCTATTACTATATTCGGAATAATGCTTGTTCTTTCCGTAATAAATGGAATTACCTCATTTCTATTTGGGAAATCCAATACTTCGTCCAACTACAGAAGTCATGGCAGAAAACAGGAATATAATTCACCCGAGAATACGAGCAAAGCCTATAAAAAGATATTCTCTAAAGATGAAGGTGAATATGTAAAGTATGAAGAGATAAAGGAGTAATATACAATACCATAATGATCAATTAATAAATCGAAGGGGCTGCTTATTTTTATTATAAGTGGCTTTTTTATATATAATTATATATAAAATAAGAGGGTGTGTCAAAAGGTCTTTTGACACACCCTCTTATATATCCTATTATTTTTATCCACATTTAGAAGCTCCGCAGTTTGTACATTTCATGCATCCTTCCTGATAGATAAGCGTTTCAAGACCGCATACAGGACACTTCTGACCTTTAGCCTCGGTATCGTTCGGTAAATATTTCTTTAACGCACGCTCGACGCCATTCTTCCATGTATTGATAGTTTCGTTATTCAATTCTAAACCTTGTACCAGCTTAACAACCTGATCGATAGGCATACCATAACGCAACACGCCAGATATAAGTTTAGCATAATTCCAGAATTCAGGATTAAATTTACTGTTAAGGCCTTCGATTGTAGTCTTATAGCCTCTCTTATTCTTGAACTGGAAGTCATAAGAACGCTGCCCTTCGTCATTCAACGTTTTAATAATCACCCCATGATTTACATTCTTCGGAAGCATCAACCCTTCATCATCATCGGATAATCCTGTAAAGACCTCGTAAGGACGACCATCCAGCAATCCAATAAAAGCAATCCATTTTTCTTTATTATTTTGGAACTTGATAACATCGGCAACCAACTCACGTGGACGATCCACTACAACCTGAGGACGTTCGTAGCAATCGTCGCAATCCTCCTCTTTCTTCTTATTATCAGCAGCTATTAAAACTCCGGCACGAGAACCATCACGATAAACAGTACAACCCTTACAACCGCTTCTCCATGCTTCTATATAAAGATCATTCACCAGATCTTCCGAAACATCAGACGGAAGATTAATCGTTACACTTATTGAATGGTCTACCCATTTTTGTATACGCCCTTGCATCTTTACTTTCTGCAACCAATCTACATCATTCGATGTTGCTTTGTAATATGGAGACTCGGCCACCATAGCCTCTACTTCTTCATTCGTATAACGCTTAGCTGTAGGATAGCCCATACTCTCCATCCATGTAACGAATTTGTGATGGAATACTATATATTCTTCCCAAGAATCGCTGTTTTCATCAACAAAGTCGACTCGAACATCTTTATCATTAGGGTTTACTTTACGGCGACGTTTATACACTGGCAGAAAAACCGGCTCTATACCTGATGTAGACTGTGTCATCAGACTGGTAGTACCTGTAGGCGCGACTGTCAGACAAGCAATATTACGACGCCCATATTTCTGCATATCTTGAATCAACTGTGGGTCGGCTTCAGCAAGACGATTTATGAAAGGATTCCCCTTTTCTCTTTCAGCATCATATATTTCAAAAGCACCGCGTTCTTTAGCCAATTCTACGGATGAACGGTAAGCAGCCAAAGCCAATGTCCGGTGCACCTCTTCTGCAAAAGTAGTAGCCTCTTCTGTACCATAACGCAATCCCATCGCTGCAATCATGTCGCCTTCAGCTGTAATACCAACTCCTGTACGACGACCTTCCAACGTTTTCTTACGTATTTTCTCCCATAAATGTTTTTCCGGGCCTCTTACTTCATCTGTTTCCGGATCGGCACTTATTTTTTCCATAATCATATCTATCTTCTCTGTTTCCAGATCGATAATATCGTCCATAATGCGCTGAGCCAATGCCACATGTTTTTTAAACAGCTCAAAATCGAAATACGCATCTTTTTTGAACGGATTAACAACATATGAATATAAATTAATGGCAAGCAAACGACAACTGTCGTAAGGACAAAGGGGTATCTCCCCACAAGGGTTTGTAGATATGGTTTTAAAGCCTAAATCAGCATAACAATCCGGCACGGACTCTCTTATTATAGTGTCCCAGAATAGAACTCCGGGTTCAGCCGAACTCCATGCATTGTGAACTATTTTTCTCCACAATTCAATTGCATTAATATCTCTTACTGTAGTGGGATTAGGAGAGTCAATCGGATACTGTTGCATATATTGTGTTCCGCCTACTACTGCCTGCATAAATGCATCGTCTATTCTTACAGAAACATTTGCCCCTGTAACCTTTCCTTCGATCATTTTGGCATCTATAAAAGATTCTGAATCCGGGTGCTTAATAGACACGCTCAACATCAAAGCTCCACGACGTCCATCTTGAGCTACTTCACGTGTAGAATTCGAGTATCTTTCCATGAATGGCACTAATCCTGTAGATGTCAAAGCCGAATTCTTTACAGGAGACCCCTTCGGTCTGATGTGAGACAAGTCGTGCCCTACTCCACCCCGACGTTTCATAAGCTGAACTTGTTCCTCATCTATACGGATAATTGCTCCATAAGAATCTGAAGGGCCATCCAGACCTATCACGAAGCAGTTGGACAAAGAAGCTATTTGAAAATTATTGCCTATACCTGTCATCGGACTTCCCTGAGGCACAATATATTTAAAATGGTCAAACAAATCGAAAAGCTCCTTTTCGGTCAATCCATTTTTATATTTCGCCTCTATCCGGCCGATTTCGTTAGCTAATCGCCAATGCATATCTTCTGGCGAACGCTCGTAAATTTTGCCTGAAGCATCCTTTAATGCATACTTATTCACCCATACCTTAGCGGCTAACTCATCTCCGTCAAAATAATTTAATGCGGCATTATATGCCTCCTCAAAAGTATAAACCTTCTGTGCCATTTGCTCTATATTTTTGCTTAGTTACATTCGATTTTACAAAGGAAAGCTTGTGATATTTTTCATTATACAATATTATAGAATAAGAACAAACAAAGCAAATTTTCCAATAATATTTTATCAACAAAATAAAAAGTTTCCTATTTTAAAACATAAACAACTGATACAATGATATTTAAAAAATAAAAAACAAGAAAAAGTTTTCCATTTCAAAAATACATCTCACTATTTGTAAAACAACAAAGAATTGATTATGTTTCCCAAAAAGACATAAAAAAAATCGAAAAGGAAAACTTTAACCTTTTCGATTTTATAATATATTATAAATCTGGCTCTTTAGGATTACTCTATTCCGATAAGTTCCGGATCAATCATTATACGCCCGCAATATTCGCAAACAATGATTTTTTTACCAATTTTGATATCCATTTGTTTTTGAGGCGGTATTTTATTGAAACACCCTCCACAAGCACCACGCTCGATACACACTACAGCCAAACCATTGCGGGCACTTTTACGTATGCGTTTAAATGCATGCAATAAACGAGGCTCCACTTCAGCTTCTATATCTTTCACTTCGTCACGAAGCTGCTCTTCTTGCTGTCTGGTCTCAGACACTATGCTCTCCAATTCTTCTTTCTTTTGAGCAAGGTCTTCAGAACGTTCACTCAGGTAAGTCTTACTTTTTTCAATTTGCTCTGTAAGATTCCTCGATTCTTGTGAAAACTCACGAGTACGCTTTTCTGACAATTCTATTTCGAGTGTTTCAAACTCTATCTCTTTGCTTAGATGATCAAACTCACGGTTATTACGCACATTGTCCAATTGCTCTTTGTATTTTTCAATCTTCAAAGAACTGTCTTTTGCTTTTTGTTTTTGATGCGATACAGCTGTATCGGCTTCTTTTAGTTCGGCTTCGTATTTTTTAATACGAGTTTCCAATCCAATAATTTCATCTTCAAGATCGCCTACCTCAAGAGGAAGTTCTCCACGAAGAATCTTAATATTGTCTATTTCAGAAAGTTTTTGCTGTAGAAAATATAGCGTTTTCAGCTTATCTTCTACCGTAACTTCTTTGTCAACTAATTTTTTAGCCATAATAAATATGATTGAGAGTTATTAAAATCATCATAAAAAAATGCAGTAATCTGACAGTTCACCATCTTCTTACTACATCATTCGTAACAAACGGGAGTATATCTCCGCTTAATTACAAATAGTTTACAGGATTTACATCGAATCCTGACATATATACCGCAAAGGTAGGATATTTTTTCGAGATAATATCGAAAAATATATTCTTTGTGAAAATTTCTGATTCATAATGTCCTACCACGGCGAGCAGCAACTTATCTTCCACATCATAAAAATCGTTATACTTCGCCTCGCCAGTTATAAATACATCTGCACTATACGATATAGCTTTTGGAATAAGAAAGGCTCCGCTCCCACTACAAATAGCGACATCACGCACAGCTTTGCCCCGAATAGCAGAATGCTGTATCATTTTCAGATTAAAAGTATCCTTGAGCAAGTATAGGAAATCCTCTTCATCCATTTCTTCAGACAAAGTGCCAACAACCCCACTACCGGCTCCCGCCCAAACATTTTCAAGAGCATAAAAATCATAGGCAGGCTCCTCGTACGGATGCACAGCGATCAACGCCCGTTGCACCTCCGATTGTTTATATGAAGGAAGAATGACTTCAATGCGAGTTTCGGATTCCGTATGTAATTCATCCATTTCACCAACAAATGGATTTGAACCTTCTCCAGCCCTAAAAGTACCTTCTCCGGACAAATTATAGCTACACGAATCATAATTGCCTATATGACCGGCTCCAGCGTTAAACAATGTACTTCGTACCAGTTCGGCATGCGAATGAGGCACAAATGTAACAAGTTTCATCAGCTTGTTTTTCTGAGGATCAAGAATCCTTACATGCTGTAAACTAAGCATATCAGCCAGATACCGATTAATCCCCCGCGATGCATTATCCAGATTGGTATGAGCCGCATAAATCACAATATCATGCTTACACGCTTTGATCATACAACGCTCTACATAATTTTTCCCTGTAAGAGATTTAAATGCACGAAAGGCTAAAGGATGGTGCGAAATAATAAGATTACATCCCAAAGATATAGCCTCATCTACCACCGATTCGGTAACATCGATGCAAACAATAGCTCCTTTCGCCTCCTGATTCACATCCCCGACCTGAATACCACTATTATCAAATCCTTCTTGCAAAGGAATAGGGGCAACTTGTTCTATAATATGTAGTATATCTTTTATTTTCATGATTCTTTATTTTATAATACCAAAGTTATGATTATAATTGAATGTTTAGTATTATTACACCTAAAACATTATTATTTAGGCAATATGGCTACAGATAAAAAAATACCCGCAAACATTGATGAATACATCGTAAATTTTCCGGCAGATATTCAAAAAATAATGACAGAGTTACGCGAGACTATCAGAAAAGCAGCTCCAGAAGCAACAGAAAAAACAAGTTGGGGTATGCCCACTTTTTATCTGAAAGGGAATCTGATACATTTTGCGGCTCATAAAAAACATATAGGATTGTATCCGGGAGCAGAAGCAATTCAGGTTTTCGCCAAAGACCTAGAGACTTATAAAACATCGAAAGGAGCAATACAATTCCCTTTCGATAAACCATTACCTCTCAAATTAATAACAAATATTGTAAAATTTAATATAGAAAGAAATCTTAAATAAAAAAAGCTCCGATCTTATTTTCAACCGGAGCTTCATAATATATTTTGAACTTATTTAATCAAACATTTTTCTGAAATGACTGAATATTTTTTCTTTCACAGATTTACTCGGCTGGAAATTCGGAGAATTTTCCAATCCAGTCAATGTCGCTTTCTCTGAATCGCTTAGATTTTCAGGTATATATACGCTTATATTGACAAGTAAATCTCCTGTTCCATATCTATTTACGCTAGGAAGCCCTTTGTTTTTCAAGCGAAGCACCTTACCCGGTTGTGTTCCCGGCTCTATCGTAACTTTTACTTTACCATCTATCGTAGGGACAACCACGCTCCCTCCGAGAGCAGCAGTCGAAACACTTAACAACAGATTATAAACGACATCGTTATCATCTCTGAACAATTCCGGATGTTGCTCTTCTTCCACCACTATGAGAAGGTCTCCATTTACGCCTCCATGACGAGCCGCATTCCCTTTTCCACTCATCGACAATTGCATTCCTTCTGCAACCCCTGCCGGAATATTTATTGTAATAACCTCTTCTTCACGAACGATACCTTCTCCGGAACAATATGAACATTTCTTCGTAATAGTCTTACCTTCCCCATTACATGTCGGACATGTAGACTGAGTCTGCATCTGGCCAAGAATGGTATTCATCACACGGGTAACAACCCCTGAGCCTTTGCACGTAGAGCAAGTTTCGTAAGCTGTTCCGCCGTCAGCACCGGTACCTCTACAGTGCGAACAAGCAACAAATTTATTTACTTTAATTTTTTTCTCTACACCCGAAGCTATATCCTTCAATGACAACTTGACCTTTACTCTCAAATCCGATCCCCGATTAGTTCTGGGACCGCGTTGACTACCAAAACCACCGAATCCGCCAAAACCACCAAAACTGGAAAATATATCGAATGGGTCTGAAAAGCCCCCGCCAAAGCCTCCAAATCCACCCGGAGCTTCATGCCCGAACTGGTCGTATTTGGCTCGTTTTTGTTCATCACTCAGCACTTCATATGCCTCGGCTACTTCCTTAAATTTTTCTTCAGCCGATTTATCTCCGGGATTTTTATCGGGATGATATTGAACTGCTTTCTTTCGATAAGCCTTTTTTATTTCTTCTACAGTTGATGTTTTAGATATCTCTAATACTTCGTAGTAGTCTCTTTTTGTTGCCATCGGTATATCTCTTCTTTTATTTTGCAACAATCACTTTTGGGTATCGTATCACTTTATCATCAAGCGTATAACCCTTTTGTATACTGTCCACTATTTTATCTTTATCTTCTTCCGATTGAGCCGGAACTGTAGTTATAGCTTCATGCTTATCCAAATCGAAAGGATGGCCAACGGTCTCGATCTCCTTCACTCCATGTTTGGCAAGAAACCCCGCGAATTTATTGTATATCAATCCTATCCCTTCTTTTACAGCTTCTATATCTTCCGTTTTAGATATATTCTCCAAAGCACGCTCAAAATCATCAACAACAGATATAACATCCACTAAGACACGCTCACTCCCTGATTTTAATAAGTCAGCTTTTTCTTTTAGAGTACGCTTACGATAGTTATCGAATTCAGCATTTAAACGCAAATAAGAATTATTTAATTCATTATATTTCGATTCCCAATCAGCCACATTGTCACTAGCTTCTACATTAGCAGCTTCCTCAGTCTGATTATTTGTCATATTTTCCGAATCGACAAAATCATCTTCTTGCAGATCATGTCCAAAACTTTTTTCACTCATATCTTAATATTTATATCATTTTCAAACAATTACATAAAAGAACAAGTAAACCACTTTCTACTATGGCCTACCGATATATATTCTTATAAACAAAAGGTTTGCCAAAATATTAGATTCTCTTGTTCTGCCATTTTCCTCGAATAAGGTACAAAACTGAAAATATCAACAATGGTCCCCAATAGAAATATTCGACTGTCCAACACCACGCTACAGACATTTGTTTATAGATCACAATTATCACCATAGCAATTATATAAATAGCCATGGTAATCATTTCGAGAATAAGAGCTATCCGTGTATTTCCTGTTCCCGAAATAGAATTAAAAACAACTACACTAAGCGCCGATATGGGAAGAGAAAACAAAAGTACAATCAACGGGGCTACCGTATCTTTTATTAATGAAATCTGATCCTGCGGAGCTATAAACGATATCCAAAACTCAGGAGCAACAAGTGTAGCGATAATCATTATAACGACAATACCCAAATTGAGTAATGCCACCTTTTTAATGAGAGGCAATACTCCATTAACGTTGCGCATCCCGATAGTATTACCCACCAATGTGTTGGCTGTCGTAGCCAATGCATTCATCGGAATAAAGTAAACCATATAGAAACTGCGCACAAGATTGGTTATCTTCAAATCATCTTCGGAATGCTGCTCTATTGCCATGAAAAACAGAAACCATGTAGACATGGATATAATATACTGCACCATTGTGAAAGATGAGATATTAAGAATACTCCTGATAATCTTAAAATTAAATTTCATCTTCACAAAGCCGTACTTCTTAAAATCGACGGTGGCGAAAGTATATACTGCAAAAAATATAACTGATGCTATTTCAGATAATACAGCAGCAATTGCAGCACCTTCAATTCCTAATTTCGGGAAACCGAAATTTCCAAATATCAACAGGTAATCCGCAATAATATTTACCACTGCCATCGTAATAGCATTATATGTCAACACTTTTGTACGTGCTATGCCTACATAAAATGCCCTGAACATCACATTAATGGCAGCAAAGAAAAATCCATATATCCGCCACGACAGATAAGCTTCTGTGGCGGCATATACTTTAGGAGATTTCATAAACATCGACAATACATTCTCTGCCAGAAAACCGGACAAAAAGAACAGGATGAGCGCAAATGCCTGCAAGAATATAATCCCCTGAATAACGATACTGCCTATTTTATCGTAATTCTTCTCTCCATTGCGACGGCTAATCATTATCTGCCCACCGATACTGAAACCGAAGCATACGGTAAAAATGGCAATATAATAAATCCCCGCCAACCCCGATGCACTTTGATAAATACCAGCAATACCAGGCTGTCCCGGGTCCGAAACATGACCGAGAAAAAATGTTCCTGTAAGCTGTACTATATTTTGAGCAAGTAAACCTAACATAATAGGCAGACTTACCCTCCATATATCTTTATATGAATATGTCATTGAAATTTAGCTATAGCAACCGTATAGCTCTTTTTAATGAAATCTTATTTAACTAGTTTGTTAGTCTTTGTATCGGGAAAAGCCACCCATGGCTTGAATACTTTAGCCTGTTCAAACTCCATTTGTGCATAAGACATAATAATAACAATATCCCCGGGCTGCACAAGCCGTGCTGCTGCTCCATTAAGACAAATAGACCCCGAGCCGCGCGTTCCTTTTATTATATATGTTTCGAGACGCTCTCCATTGTTATTATTTACAATTTGGACTTTCTCACCTTCTATCAGGTTCACAGCATCCATTAAATCTTCATCAATCGTGATGCTACCTATATAATTCAAATTGGCTTCGGTCACTGTAACACGATGCAATTTTGACTTTAGAACTTCTACGATCATCTTTTTATTTTCTAAATCAGCTTTTAGCCTTGTATACAATATTATCAATCAAACGTACTTCGCCACAAAAAACAGCGATGCACCCTACTATATAATCCGAATCTACCCAGTCTGAAATTGACTGCAATGTATATCCGTCTACTATTTCATAATACTCTACTTCCAACTCATCATATGCATTCAGAGTGTCAGTAACATTCTTCACAACTTCTGCGACAGTACATCCTGCTATCCATTTGCGACTTTCAGATAATGTTTTAGATATAGCGACAGCTATGTTTTTTTGCTCCGAAGTTAAGCGTTCGTTACGGCTACTCAGAGCCAAACCGCTTTCTTCCCGAACAATAGGCATCGGTACTATTTGTACCGGCAACCCCAATTGTTTCACCATAGTACGGATGATAGCCAGTTGCTGAAAGTCCTTCTCTCCGAAATAAGCCCGATCAGGCTTCACTATATCAAACAAACGGCTCACAACCTGTGCTACCCCGTTAAAGTGCCCCGGACGATGAATACCTTCCATCACTTTGTCTATCTGCCCAAAATCAAACTGACGAGTATCCGGCTCCGGATATATTTCGTCTTCGGAGGGTGCAAATATAATATTAACACCTTCTTTTTCTAAATACTGAGCATCCCGGCCAAGATTTCTCGGATATTTTACAAGATCCTCTTTATTATTAAATTGAGTAGGATTGACAAATATACTGACAATACAAATGTCGTTATCAGCGACACATTTCCTAACTAAGGAAAAATGTCCTTCATGCAATGCTCCCATAGTGGGAACAAAACCAATCGTTTTGTCCTCCAAACGCATAGATGAAACCACATCCTGCACTTCTTTAACTGTTCTCAATATATCCATTTATTCCATGCAATAAAAGCGGGTACAAAGCAACTAAATATTTATGGAATCTCGAAACAATAAGGACTTTTTATGCTATTTTTTAACGAGGATAATGCAAGAAATGTTAACAACACAAACTTAACATTAATCGTAATATGATTTTGTAATGCAAAGTTTGCAAAAAACAAGATTTTTTTTTATTATCTTTGTAGTCTCATATTCAGAAGAGGAAAACTAAATGGGTACAAAGAAGATTTTATACATTACGCAGGAGATTACTCCTTACTTGCCGGATTCGCCAATTGCTACAACTTGCAGATACCTTCCACAAGCCATACAGGAAAAAGGTCAGGAAATAAGAACTTTCATGCCTAAATTCGGGAATATCAATGAAAGAAGGAATCAATTGCATGAAGTTATACGTCTGTCAGGTATGAATCTAATTATAAATGACACAGACCACCCCCTGATTATCAAGGTAGCTTCAATACAGGCAGCCCGTATGCAAATCTATTTTATCGACAACGATGACTACTTCAAACGCAAGCATACCATAGCTGACGACAACAATGTGGAGTTCGAAGACAACGACGAACGCAGTATCTTCTATATAAGAGGAGTTCTGGAAACTATCAAAAAACTTCGATGGATACCGGATATAATTGACTGTCACGGCTGGATGACTGCACTGACCGGATTATATATAAAAACAGTTTATGCAGACGATCCTTGTTTTAAAAATTCCAAAATTGTATATTCTTTGTACAAAGACGATTTTAAGCAGCCTTTCAATCCAAGTTTTATTGATAAACTAAAATTTGACGGAATAAAAGACAAAAGCATTACCGACCTTAAAGGCACTGTTGATTACGAAACTCTTTCTAATTTTGCCATTAAATATGCAGATGGTGTTATCCAAAGTGAAGAATCCATCAATAAGAACGTATTGGATCAGGCAAATAAGTCAGGGAAGAAATTCCTTTCTTATCAAGGAGATGTGGACGCTTCGGTGGATGCAATCAATGATTTTTACGAGAATCTTTAAAGTATCTAAAATAAATTTAGAAAAATGCTGTTTTATTTCATGAGAACAGCATTTTTTTAGATATTTGAAGCCAATTAATTTAAAGTTAAAAATTTATAGATGAAAATTAAACTTTTACTGAATCTTACAATAGTTCTTTTTGCTATTGCTTTTGTCTCCTGTAATGACAATCTTGACTCGATAGGAGGCAATATACAGCCTGACGGCGACGATATTTCGGTATACGTTGACACTGTCGTTCTGACAGCAAAGACTGTTTCCCTTGAAGATTCGGTATTTGCACGTCACGCATCAGGACTACTAGGAGAATATACAGACCCAATCTTTGGTAGAATTAAATCCGACTATTTAAGCGAATTATATTGCTCCGAAGATTTGGCATTTCATAAAAACACGACTGTTATAGACTCTGTATTTCTAGATATAATCTCCGATAAGTTCTATGGAGATAGTATATCACCGGTAGGTATAGCGGCATATCGCGTTGACAAAAAGAATCTGGAAAAAAATTACTTTACGAATATTAAACCGACAGACTATTGTAGCATGAAAGATGTTGTCGGACGGGGTATTTTTACAATAAAGGAAGCGGAAGCATACGGTACCGGAAAAAAATACCGTCTTTCAGTAGCTAAATCTCTTGGCAATGAATTTTATAATGAATGGAAAAACTCAAATGGAGCCACCTTTAAAAATTCAGAAACTTTCAGAAATTTCTTTAAGGGAATATATGTAACCACAACTTTGGGTTCAGGGAGTTTGATAAATATAAATACAAACATTCTACGGATATATTACAGCTATACGGGACGAAACACGGCAGACACAGCAGACTCAACCTATGTAGGCAGTGTTATGCTTCCGTCGACGGGAGAGGTTATACAACTAAATCAAGTACAAAACACTATCCCTGATTATTTATTTCAAAACAGTGACACCCGCGCTTATCTGAAAAGCCCCGCAGGAGTCTGTGCAGAAATTACCGTTCCTTTGAAAGATATAATGAATAAAGCAAAAAAAGAAGGCATTACCAACAAGTTGAATTCTGCGACATTCAAATTGAAAGGATATACTGAAGAAGAAGATAAAATGGCAATGAATAGGAGTGCTAATTTATTATTCATAAATAAAGACTCTCTGGTTAACTTCTTCTCTAAAAACAATATGGCTGATTCTAAAACCAGCTTTATTATGATACAGGATGCAACATCAAACACCTATAATTTTAGTTATTCGAACATCGCATCTTCGGTATCAAATAATCTGGCAACTATGGTTAATTATTATGTGAATTACTATAAGGACAAAGAAAATGTGCCTGATTTAAAATTCTTGGTACTACCAATAACTGCTTCCAGCCAATATGTAACATCCGGTTACTCTCAGATATTAACTTATACGAATGTATATAATCAGATGACTCCTACGTCTACTATTCTGAGAACAGACAAAGGTAACATGAAAATGGCTCTTATATTTAGTAATTATAATTCGGCCAAAACAAAATAAAAACAAGTGTCCCCCAATAAAATAAGAAATACAGCCCTAGTCCTACTCCTGTTATATATAGGATATGTCGGCTGCGTTTCTTATTTTATACATAGCCATATCTATAATGGCGTAATATACGTACATTCACATCCCTATAATAAGCAAACAAAAGATGCTGATGACAAGCGACTGCCATTCGAAACGCATCATCATACATCAGCAGGCTTTTTTACATACAATCAGCTATCAAGCCTGACCTCACTGGAGGTAACGGATAATATAATAGATGAAATATACAAACCGGAAATAATTATCTCATACAAAGAGATAATTATTCAAGATGTTATTTCTCCTGCAATATGTTATTATAACCACAGAGCACCTCCCTATTTTACACTCATATCATAATACTTAAAGGATATCATCCTTCTGAACCTGACTTTATGTGATTCTCGCATAAAGCTTTTGACTATTATATCATTATATGTTTATACGACTATCTTGTTCGTATAGATTTCTGTATTAAAAAAACACAGTAAAGTATGGATACCCCATACTAGAAACAATTATGCTACAATGAAGAAAACTATATTCACATTATTATATATAATGCTGTCAGCTAATATATTGGCACAGACAGCTTCCATCAAAGGACATGTACTGGATAAATTAACTGATGAACACTTACCCGGTGTAACCGTATATATAGAAGGGACTAAGCATGCCACTATGACCGATGAAACAGGACACTTCACTCTGAGCGGAATAGCAACCGGGCCGTATAAGCTGGTAGCCCAATACATAGGATATTCTACCCTTAAACAAGAAGTTACCATCAACAAGGGAACAAATAATGTAACACTATATATAAGTCCGGAAAGCCAGCAACTCGAAGAAATAGCTATAACTGCCTCCCTCAGAGCCTTAAACAGAAAGATGTCCCCGGTAGTTGTGAATCAACTAACCACAAAAACTTTCGAGACTACAAATTCCACAACCTTATCGCAAGGATTAAACTACATGCCGGGATTAAGAGTGGAAACCAATTGCCAAAATTGTGGAACACAAGAAGTCCGGATAAATGGTCTGGAAGGGCAATACTCTCAAATTCTGATTGATGGACAACCTGTTTTCACTTCACTCTCGAGAATGTACGGTTTAGAACAACTGCCGACCAACATGATAGAAGAAGTCGAGATAGTCCGTGGAGGCGGGTCTGTTCTATTCGGTGCGAATGCTATTGGAGGAGTTATCAATATAGTAACTAAAGAGCCGGAAAAGAACTCCTACCAGGCAAAATATAACCTGTCTCTGATAGATGGAAAGTCTGCTGATAATACACTTTCTCTCAATACATCTTTCATAGATAGGAGTAAGGCTTCCGGGATTTCTCTATTTGCTAATATGCGCAACCGAAACCCTTGGGATGCCAACAATGATGGCTTTTCAGAAATAGGAAAAAACAGAGCATCATCTCTAGGATTCAGAGCCTTTAATAAGCCCAGCTTACGCGATAAAATCACATTGGAATATCACTATATCTCTGAATACAGAAGAGGCGGTGACAACATGGATCGCCCACCCCATGAAGCTATGATTGCTGAAACAACAGATTACAGGATTCACTCGGGAGGGATAGGCTACAGCCGTTTTAGCGAAGATAATAAAAAGAAGCTGACTGTAAATGCATCTATCCAACGGACAGGCAGAGACAGCTATTACGGAGGAGGATACGATCCTAATGGCTATGGCAATACCTCCGAATTAGCAGCCACCGGTACGGTCAGATATGAAATAAATACAGATAAACTCCTTTTTATGCCGGCTAAGTTCACAGTAGGTTTTACGCAGGAATATACCAACCTGCATGATACGATTCATAGCAGGAATATCAAACAGATAATCAATGTAAGCAGCCTTTACGCTCAAAATGAATGGCGGAATGATCTTCTTTCATTCATTATTGGTGTCAGGGCAGACAAACATAGTAAGTTGGATCATATAAACATCGTTCCCCGTAGTAGTATCAGATATAAACTAAGTGAGAATACAAACTTACGAGCTTCCTACTCTATGGGATATCGTGCGCCTGAAATAATAGCCTCAGATCTTGACATCCCCGTTATAGGAGGGACAGCCACAATTACTGTACTCGGAGAGGATCTCAAAAGAGAATATTCAAACGCAGTAAATGGAGGATTCGACTTTTCTTTTTTCAATGAAAAAATATATTCTTATTTTCTTCTTGAAGGATTCTATAACAAGATCAACAGAGTGTTCATTTTGGAAGAAACAGGTGAGGATGCAGCAGGCAATACAATTATGACCCGAAAAAACGGGGATGGTGCATATGTATATGGATTAAACCTGGAAACGACTATTCAACCGACAGATTGGTTAGAACTTCAGGGAGGTTTTACATGGCAAAAAAGCAAATACACCAAACCGATAAGTTGGTCTTCGGAATCGTATGTTCCTCCTGTAAAGAAAATGCTACGTTCCCCTGACACATATGGATTTATATCAGCTACGGCTACGCCCGACAAAAGATATTCTTTATCCTTATCCAGCGTATATACAGGCTCTATGCTTACCCCCCATTTTGCAGGAGCAGAAGGGGTGACCAAAGACGAAACAGTGAAAACAAAAAGTTTTCTGGATATGACCCTAAAACTTTCTTACTACTTCAATATAAATTCAACAAATAAAATTGAATTAAATGGAGGAATACAAAATATTTTCAATCAAATACAGAAGGATTACGATAAAGGACCTAACAGAGACTCAGAATATATATATGGCCCCTCATTACCTCGAACATTCTTTATTGGACTGAAAATAAATTCATTATAAAACAAGCAACGAGAACTGTTAGATTAAAAATATTTAATAGTTCTCTTGCTTTCCATTGTAATGCACATTTTTTAAGGATTTTGAAGTATCTTTGCAATTATGATGTGGACTGGCACTATAGATATGTAAAAAAATACACACTCTGCCGTCCTACAAAATTGAGTTAATGATATCTATAATTCTAAATGGGTTATTTATTGGTTTTCTGTCGTCTGCACCTATGGGTCCTGTTGGGATGCTGTGTATCCAGAGAACATTGAATGAAGGTAAAGCCCATGGTCTGGTTACCGGTTTAGGCGCCACAGTCGGAGACATGCTAATAGCGCTTCTTGCAATCATAGCTGCTCTTGGATTAGGCTTTAGCACTGAATTTATTCAGCAACACGAGGGCCCACTAAAGGTCATAGGAAGTGTTGTTCTTATAGCATTTGGCTACGTTGTCTATAACAAAAACCCGTCTAAAAACCTTGCTAAAATAAAAGAAAAAACTACATCTTACTGGACGGTATTTGTTTCTTCTCTTTTTCTGACCATTTCCAATATTGCAACATTATTCCTCTACATTGCTCTATTTGCCCGATTCAATGTGATCGATGCTGACAAACCATTCGGATATGACCTCATCACCATATTATTTATCGGAGTTGGTGCTTTTTTATGGTGGCTGCTAGTTACTTATTTCGTTAATAAACTACGCAGCAGATTCAATCCCAGAGGACTACAAATTTTCAATAAAATAATAGGCGTTTTACTAATCGGATTAGGTATAGCCGGAATCGTAACAGGAACTCTTATGGGAATAGAATTTTTCTAATCCTTAGGAGGTATCAATTTAATCTTTATACCATAATAACGGCTCATCAGTTCGGCAGAAAAAGGATCTTCTCCATGTATATAAATACCACCGGAGAAACGTTCAAACTCACATTCCGATTTACCATCTTCTTTTGCTTGCTTTATTATAAGCTCACGTTCTTGTACAATATTTCGAAATGAATTGATCTCTTTAATCGCAAAATAGAACGTAAAAAGGAAGCAAAATAGCCCAAATGTTATAATAAGCATTCGCGCCTGACGAATAAAATTATGCCGGAAATCTAGATTATAAAATAAAATACCTGTTCCGATAATGAGGTATGTGACAACACCAAATAATGCCCTCCGAGGAAATGTAGGAGACAATACCATCGCATATACAGCTGCAATGGCAGCAATGGTATAAATCAGGCTCAACCTTAAATTATTATCACTATTTTTATAAGGAAAACGGTAAAATATAATATACATCAATAAAGTAACAAGCAGTAAAGGGCCACAATAGAACAACAGCGTATGGGTACTGTTAAACAAACGATATGCGAATACAAACAAATCGAAAGGCGAATGTCCTGCTCTCACATAATTCCCGGGCGCGGCTATCATTAAGAAAAAGCCTGCCAAACTTCCGATAAATCCGGTTATCAACCAAGCGGGAATATTCCATTTCTGCAAATAAAAATAAGCACAGTACAAGATTGAGATAAGCAACATTGCAGCTGCTGTATTCTCATTTGTCCATCCTGCAATAACACCACATATAAAGATAATCACCGACATCAGAATCTGAGTAACAACATTATTCTTTCTTCCTTGATACATTCGGAATGGAAGTAAAAACAATAGTATAAGAGTCGTACCCCAAAGATAATTTGCTGCACCCGTAAGCCAAAAGACCGTATCGCCTAATACCGGCTGTAAAAACCACACAGCCAGAGTGATTAAAATAAATAGCGAAAGGCTATTCTTTCCCCTACCTTTTATATGGTAATAAATAAGAAATATATACCCCATATATGCTAAACTATTCAGTAAACCGGCAACGTAAGGAGGGAGAAGAAGTAAAACCTGAGCTATAAAATGAACAATACTTCGCCCACCCCACATATAATAATGATTTTCCTGAGACTCTAGTATATCAGCAACTGACGACACCAATCTGTCTTCGCCATAGACAAACATGTAAGCAAAGTCGTCAGAAATAAGAGGGGTCAATATATTAAGGATAAATATAACCGAAAAGCATACCAAGACTGCTATCACCCAGAATAAACCAGACTTTTTATTTACTATAGCCTCTGTTTTCTCGTAAGCATGGCGTAGAAAAGTAATACCTTTGTTTAATGTGTTCACACTTATATCCATTATTAAATTTTAACAAAGATAATATAAATCTGTTCAGTTGCTTAATAAAAAAAAGCAGTAGATATTCTTACAAACAAAAAAGCAGCAAGAATGAATCCTGCTGCTTTTTATATAGTTTTTCTAAATACTAATATTCTGCATTATTCGGCGTACGAGGGAAAGGTATTACATCTCGTATATTTGCCATACCTGTAATAAACAAAATAAGGCGTTCAAAACCAAGTCCAAATCCGGCATGAGGAGCCGTGCCAAATCTACGGGTCTCCATATACCACCAAATAGGATCTGTGTTCATGTTCAGTTCTTTTGTCCGTTGAACCAACTTGTCATAATCGGCTTCTCGTTCCGAGCCTCCAATGATCTCGCCAATTTTAGGGAAAAGAACATCCATACCTCGTACAGTCTTTCCATCTTCATTCTGTTTCATATAGAATGATTTTATCTCTTTCGGATAATCAGTAAGGATAACCGGACGCTTAAAATGCTTTTCTACCAAATAGCGTTCGTGTTCAGACTGCAAATCTGCACCCCAGTATACAGGGAATTCAAATTTATGACCGCTCTTTTCCAATATTTCTACACCTTCTGTATAAGTCAGGCGCACAAAATCATTAGCTACAACAAAAGACAAACGATCTATCAGTTCCTTATCGAAATGTTCCGCCAAGAATTCAATATCATCTTTACAATGCTCTAGTGCATAATGAATCAGATATTTCAAGAAATCTTCTGCCAAATCCATATTATCATGGATATCATAGAAAGCAACTTCCGGTTCTATCATCCAGAATTCAGCTAAGTGACGAGGGGTATTCGAATTTTCGGCACGAAACGTTGGCCCGAAAGTATAGATTGCTCCAAGTGCCATTGCTCCAAGTTCACCTTCAAGCTGACCGGAAACTGTCAAGTTAGTCTGGCGTCCAAAAAAGTCCTCCGAATAATCAACCTGCCCTGCATCAGTACGGGGAGTATTGTTAAAGTCTAGCGTTGTGACCTGAAACATAGAACCCGCCCCTTCCGCATCGGAAGCCGTAACAATCGGTGTATGGAAATAATAAAAGCCCCTATCGTTAAAATATTTATGAATAGCATAGGCCATGTGATGGCGAATACGGAATATTGCACCGAAAGTGTTTGTCCGTGGACGCAGATATGCTATATCACGAAGAAACTCAAGCGAATGGCCTTTCTTCTGTAAAGGATAAGTTTCCGGATCGGCTGTTCCATATATTTCTATACTATCAGCCTGGACCTCCACACTTTGTCCTTTTCCTTGTGACTCCACTAATTTTCCTATCACATGGATGCAAGCTCCTGTAGTTATCGGTTTAAAAAACTCATCACCGAATTTTTCGACATCAGCAACAATCTGAAGATTATGAATTGCAGACCCGTCATTAAGGTGAATAAAATTCACATATTTATTACCCCGGATAGTACGTACCCATCCTTTCACATCAACGGCAGTTCCAAAATCTTTTCTTTGAAACAGATCTACAATCTTCGTTCTACGAATAGTCTCCATTTTCTATTAGTAATTATTAATCTCCTTATTTATTCAAACGCTCCCATACGAAGCATGTTCACTTCTTTTTCTGACAGATAACGCCATTTACCTCTAACTACATTCTTTTTAGTTAGCCCTGCAAAATAAACCCGGTCTAATTTCATAACCTGATAGCCTAGTTTTTCAAATATGCGGCGAACAATACGGTTACGACCCGAATGAATTTCAATTCCCACGACATTGAGTGTATCTTCAGACTGGTATGCAATAGAGTCTGCATGTATCTCTCCATCATCCAGATCAATACCATCGGCAATGGCCTGCATATCTTCGATAGCTACATCGCGGTCCAGTGTTACCTGATATATTTTTTTCTTCTTAAATTTAGGATGCATCAGTTTTGACGCCAAGTCTCCATCATTGGTAAGAAGAAGAACCCCTGTTGTATTTCTATCTAAACGGCCTACGGGATAGATACGCTCTGGACATGCATTTTTCACTAAATCCATCACTGTCAGACGATTTTGCGGATCATCCGAAGTTGTTACACAGTTCTTAGGTTTGTTAAGTAATACATATACTTTGCTTTCAAGACGAACAGGTTGATCTTGGAAAGTAACCAAATCTCCACGAGTTACTTTAGCCCCCAGTTGATCAACAACTTCTCCATTAACCTTTACAACACCTGATGTAATGTATGCATCTGCCTCACGACGTGAGCAAACACCAGCATTTGCCAAATATTTATTCAATCGCAAAGGTGTGTTCGGATCAATATTTTCTTTATATTTAACCGGTTTTACCAATCTCTTTATTCCACTTGGCTTACTATAGCCTCCGCCACCACCTCTATTATTATTTGATGGTCGGCGATTATCGTTTCCTCTATTTCCATAGGAGTTTCCACGAGAATTATTTCCGCCACGGTTATTTGAATACCCTCCGCCTCTATTGTCGGAGTAGCCCCCGCTTCTATTATCGGAATATCCTCCACCCCTATTGTCGGAATAACTACCACGATTACCAGAAGGCCGGCTTTGATTGTTATTATAAGAACGCCGTTCGTTATTATCGTTCCTTTCATATGATCTTGAGGTACGATCGGAACCATAAGAACCACCTTGCCTGTCGCCATCCGTTCTGTACGGATTACGCTCTCTCGCCCCTTGATCTACATCATAAGCCTGTTTACGCAAATCTCCTACACGGGCACGTTTTTTCTTTACAGGCTCGTTTGAATTGTCTTCTGATGAAGAGTAACCATCTCGGCCGTCTCTATCATTACCTTTGTCTGTCACCATTATTTTTCCCTTGTTTTTAAAATATACATTTTTTAATTTAATATAACCTCTCGGCTACTTGCAGATTACACACCTGTATAAGTATGAGGCGTAATTTTCTTCAATTCGTCTTTCACAGTGTCGTTCACATCCAATCCTTCAATAAAATCTGAAATAGAGTCCGCTGTAATAGCATTATTGGTCCGGGTGAGCGCCTTTAAAGCTTCGTATGGTTTCGGATATCCTTCACGGCGCAAAACCGTCTGAATACCTTCTGCCACCACAGCCCAACAATTTTCCAGATCCTTAAATAAGGCTTCGTTATTTAATAATAATTTATCTAATCCTTTTAATGTGCTTTGAATAGCTATTACTATATGCCCGATAGGCACTCCTATATTACGCAAAACAGTGGAATCGGTCAAATCGCGCTGCAATCTGGAAATCGGCAGCTTCGCTGCAAGATGTTCTAAAATAGCATTCGCTATACCTAAATTTCCTTCTGCATTTTCGAAATCAATAGGATTTACTTTATGTGGCATAGCCGATGATCCAATTTCGCCTTCTTTAATCCTCTGTTTAAAATATTCCATTGAAATATACTGCCAAAAGTCCCTGTTAAGGTCGATCATTATAGTATCTATTCGTTTTAATCCATCGAATATTGCGGCCAGATTGTCATAATTAGAAATTTGCGTAGTCCATTCTTCTCTTACCAGGCCGAGTTTTTCGGACACAAATCTATTACCGAAAGCTTTCCAGTCATAAGAAGGATAGGCAATATTATGCGCATTATAATTCCCTGTCGCTCCTCCAAACTTAGCAGAAAGAGGTATTGACTTCAACAGTTGCAGTTGTCTTTCCAATCGGCTGACAAAAACCATTATCTCTTTCCCCAGACGAGTAGGTGATGCAGGTTGTCCATGTGTTTTAGCAAGCATAGCTACATCAGCCCATTGATTAGCCTGTGCTCTCAATTTTATGATCAGTTCTTCCAGCAACGGATAATAAAACTCATTCAGAGCATCTTTTAAAGAAAGCGGTATCGAGGTATTGTTAATATCCTGAGAGGTTAATCCGAAGTGTATAAACTCTTTATATTCGTGTAACCCAAGCTCATCAAATTTTTCCTTCAAAAAATATTCAACAGCCTTTACGTCATGGTTTGTCACCTTCTCTGTTTCTTTGATTTGCAAAGCATCTTCCACAGAGAAATCACTCACAATTCTTTTCAGATTCTGACATACAGTCTGATCTACATTTCTCAATTGAGGGAGAGGTAATTCACATAGTGAAATAAAATACTCCACTTCAACCAATACACGATATTTGATAAGAGCATATTCCGAAAAATAATCAGCCAGTTTCTCCGTTTTACTTCGATAACGTCCATCTATAGGCGAAATGGAAGTTAAGGGGGTTAGTGTCATCTTAATACAAGAAATTTTGTGTTTTTAATACTTTGAAATCCTTTCAATATCACTACTTACTTTGAACTACAAATATATAATAAATATTATTCAGTTAGTTTTTTTAACACTGAGATTACGTGTTTTTTTATCTTTTTTATGAAGAATCAAGAGAATTGATTGAGCACTTCAACAATCTTATGCATCTCTTCACTTTTTAAGGATGGATACAAAGGCAAACTTAGGACTTCTTCCTGCAAGCATTCTGCGACCGGAACAACTACACTTCTTAGCTTTGAATAAGCTTCTTGCTTATGTATTGACAACGGATAATGAATCTGTGTATGGATACCATTTTCCAGCAAATACTGCTGAAGCCTGTCCCGTCGCGAAGAGCGTATAACATATAGATGAAATACATGACTTCCCACATGATCCACTTCAGGTAAGATAATTTGTGAGTTCTTTATGTTTTCGGAATAGTAACGAGCTATTTCTATCCGTCTCTTATTATCTTCATCTAAATACTTCAAACGAACTGATAATATTGCAGCTTGCATCTCGTCGAGACGAGAGTTCAGCCCTTTATATTTATGAATATATTTATCATCCGAGCCATAATTGGAAAGAGCCCTTACTATTTCCGCCAAACTATCATCATTCGTTGTAACAGCTCCCGCATCGCCCAACGCACCGAGGTTTTTCACCGGATAGAAGCTAAAAGCAGCAGCGTCGGCCAGACCGCCGACTTTCCAGCCTTCATAAATCGCACCATGTGCCTGAGCTGCATCTTCTATCAATTTCAGGTTATATTGTCTGGCAATTATTCTCAGTTCTTCCATTGCTGCGACCTGCCCATATAGATGAACAGCGATAATAGCTTTCGTCTTGGAGCTTACCTTTTTAAGAATCACCGCCGGGTCTATATTGTATGTATGTATGCTGCAATCGACAAATATCGGTTTAAGCCCACATTGCGAAACAGCCAAAGCTGTTGCTATGAAAGAATTTGCAGGAACTATTATCTCGTCTCCCTCTTCCATAATGCCTTGCACCATATATCCCATCAAAATGAGACGAATAGCATCAAGCCCATTCCCGACTCCAATACAGTGATTCGTACCACAATAAGCGGCAAAATCTTTCTCAAATTTCTCTTTCTCTTCCCCCAATATATACCATCCGGAATCGATTACGCGCGATGCAGCCTCTTTAAACTCAGAAGCATATCGCTTGTTCTCCCGCTCTAGATTAAGGAAAAGAATAGGTTCCATATCTTATGCTTTTACCCCCAACATTACTTTAGCATTCTGTATAGCTGCTTCTGTAACAACAGCCCCACTAAGCATACGGGCAATTTCATCAAGCCGATCTTTATCCGATAACATAACCAACTTAGTAGTTGTAGAATCGAAACTGTCGTCCGATTTATAAACCTTATAATGTGCCTTACCCTTCGCCGCTATCTGTGGAAGATGAGTTATAGCTATCACTTGCATATTTTGGCCAAATTCAAGCATCACCTCTCCCATTTTATCCGCTATTTCTCCGGAAACTCCGGTATCAATCTCGTCAAATATAATTGAAGGCAGAGCCGTTGCTCCTGCTATCATCGATTTAAGGCAAAGCATTATCCTCGATATTTCACCTCCGGATGCAATGTTTGCCACAGGCTGCAATGGGACATTTTTATTCGCAGAAAATTGGAATAGAATACTGTTCATACCGTACACATTCGGAGTACCTTCTGCTATAACATCACATTTAAACCGGATATTAGGCATCCCCAGATAGGAGACTTTGCCTATAAGCTCCTTTTCTATTTTTTCTGAGACAGATATTCGCTTATCGGTTAAAGCCTTAGCTAAATCAAGCATCTTTTTTTGCTTTGTCTGCACTTCTTTCTCCAAAGCTTCCACCTGCTGATCGGAAGATTCTATATTTGTCAGTTTTTGGGCTAACTCTTTATAAAGTCCCAACAATTCTTCAACACTCGACAAATGATATTTCTTCTGTAATGTATAAATCAGGTCGAGGCGGGATTCAATAAAGGTTAATCTTTCAGAATTAAAATCAACATCTCCTGCCAGACGCTCCATTTCAGAAGCCATATCTTTCATATCTATATATGCGGTTTCCAGCCGTTGAGATATTTCTTCCGCCCGCTGATATACTTTGAGCAACGATCGGGATGCATTCAATCCTTCTTTCAAGGCAGGAACCACACCCTTCTCATCATCAGACAGCAAAGAATGTATTTTGTATAAAGAACTTTTAATATCTTCCGCATGATTCAGAGTATCTAGCTCCCTCTCCAATTCCTCCTGCTCTCCTTCCTGTAAAGCAGCTTCTTGTAGTGAATCGTATTGAAAGCGTAAATAATCTTCTTCCTCTCTACTTTTTCTAACCTGATCTTTTAAATCTTCGAGAGCCTTCCCGGCCAGCCTATACTGATGATAAACTTGTTGGTATTCTTTTAATAAGTTTTTATTTCCGGCTAAAGCATCCACAACCTGCATCTGGAAACGACTGTCTGCCAATAATAGATTCTGATGTTGCGAATGTATATCGATCAACTGCCCGCCTAATTCTTTCAGATCGTTAAGACCCACAGGCGAATCGTTTATAAAAGCGCGTGATTTACCGGTAGATAAAATCTCGCGGCGAAGAATATAACTATCCGGATCGTACTCTATTCCTTTATCTTCACAAAATTCTTTCAGATCATATGCCGAAACATCAAATGTACCTTCGATGACACATTTACTTTCTCCTTGTTTTATCGCTTTTATATCCGCCCTTTGACCAAGAATGAGGGACAATGCACCCAGAATAATAGATTTCCCGGCTCCTGTTTCTCCGGTTATAACAGAGAACCCCGACTCAAAATCTATTTCGAGACTGTCTATTAGGGCATAATTTTTTATGTATAGCGATTTTAGCATAGCTAAAGATAATCAATTAAATTTTACATTCAATACGACAATTTCGGATATTGTTCCTATTCTGAATTGAGGCCCGGCAAGTCCCAACCCTGAAGACACATACACATGCGTATTCCCCTTTTTTTTGTATCCATAAGGTAGTTCGTACATAAACCTAAATTTTTTATTCTCCGCTATTATTCCCGTATTATAAAGCATCGATGACAACTTCATAATAACATTGTTCGGGAAAAACTGTCCGTTATGCGTATGTCCGTACAACGCAATATCAGCACCTGCCTCTACCTCTTCGTGCAATTTATGAGGTTCATGGTTCATAACGATAACAGGCAGATCCTTGTTCACTCCCTGCATAATATCTGGTAAATTCTTTCTAGTCTTACACATATCGTCCTCACGTCCGACTATATAAAAAGAATCAGCTACTAATATAGTTGTATCACGCAACATCGTCAACCCCGCTTTTTCGCTAAGCCATAATATCTTTTCATCTTTTGCCTCGCCCAGTTCTATATATTCGTGGTTGCCCGTAGAAGCATATACTCCGTAAGGAGCTTTTAGCCGCAGAAATTCAGTTTCCATACGTTGCTCATATAACGATTTCACATCGTAATCTACAATATCTCCAACAAGCAATATAAGATCAGGTTTTTGTTCCATAATCTTATCTATATACATCGAGACAATATCTTTATTAATAAGATATCCGGCATGAATATCGGTAGCTACAACTATCCTGAGATTTTTTATAGGGGACCCTTTGTTTACTGATATATCCATCTCTGTAACAACAGGATTCCAAAAGCGATAATTCCCATATGCCATTACCGAACTCACAAAAACCAAAGAGAAGATAAAATAAGCTAATCGATTTTTTTTCGCTTTCAAATCGAATTTAGAAAAAAACTTTTTCTTTCGATTCAGGTATTTCACAAGGTCGTAAATCAATAAAAGACCTGTCATGTATATAGTAAATAACATCCAAGTGGTACCTACCCATGCCAAGTCGTGCAAAGCATCGAAAGATAAATACTTCGAAGTAAAAAAGCCAATAAAATAAATAATGAGTTCTGTAATGTAGACAGATGCATAAAGAATCTTAAGATACTTCTTATCAGGAAGTCCTTGCCAGCCAAACCAATAAATGTAGGCACTAAGAAATATCTGTACGATTATTGCATTGAAAAAGACTCTCATTTTTCTTTATTTACATCTATCACAACATATTCAGACTGTGTACCTATACGGAATTTGCCACCCCATATACCTATGCCTGAACTCACATATATATTGGCATTGCCCTTCTTTATATAGCCATGATCTTTTTCATACAATTGTTTTGTAATCAGCGATATTGGCCATATTTGCCCCTGATGTGTATGCCCTGAAAGCTGGATATCGATACCGTTAGCTTCTGTTTCTTCCAAATTATAAGGCTGATGATCGAGCATAATTATAGGTTTCGATTTATCCAAACCGGCAACTAAATCTTTCAGCGGCCTTCTGCCTTTATTCGACCTGTCGTCACGTCCTATCACATAAAAACTACTATCTACCAAAGCTACGGAATCACGAAGCATATGTATTCCCGCTTTTCCTATGAAATCGAGGCTTCCGGTCAACCCACTGATATATTCATGATTTCCCGGGCATGCATAAACACCCATAGGGGCTTTTATCTTATGGAAACTTCCAGCAAAATTACCTTCATTCAGTGGGCGAACACTATTATCTATTATGTCTCCTGCAATAAGAACAATATCGGGATTCTCAGAGTTTATCAAATCAACCCATTTTTCAAACTCTCCTTTTCCTATACCATAGCCTAAATGCAAATCACTTATAGCCACTATGCGTAATGATTTAGAAGATATTGAGTCTCCTATCGTTTTATAAATATTCACCGGTAAATCAACGCGCACTTTCCACTGATACTTAAGATATCCACATAACATGAGTAAGGCGACAAAACCGACTACAAAACCAAGGCCAACCCAGTTTTCCTTTGTATATCTGGTCATCGCATCACTCGGCATAAAATGAAATAAACGATTGGTTAACCCGAATAAGTCTACAATCAGCATTATCATAAAAAAGTAGATCAGAATAAAGAACCAAGCTGTGCCAACCTTATATAAAAATGATGTCAGCCCAATAGGTAACGAGTCCCCGATCAGGAATGACACAAAAAAAGAAGATATAGCTATAACAGCAAACAATACCAATCCTACACGCCCCAAAACATGAGGAGGCATAGCTGCCCAAATGCGCTGAAAAACATATAAATTAACTAATAAATAGAGGATAAATATGATTATAAACATAATAGACTTCATTCCGGAATTCCTTAAATTTTCTGAAAGATACAAAGATACGTGATTTCAACAATTAACAGAATGTTGTACAAAAAAGAGTATTTAAAGAATGTTATAATTTTGTGACAGTTTACAAAAAAAAATAACCATCCAATCAATATAAGACGGGACGGTTACTCCAAACTCTATAGCGAAATTAAGGTTTTACTCTACTTCCTATATAGCCGAAAAATGAGATATAAAGGAAGCAAAGCAGAGGTACAATAAATCCTGTACTCATACTGACCGCACCTACATGCCCCATTAGCGTAGGAGCTATAGCTCCACCTACAACCATAAGAACTAATATAGACGCTGCTGTTTTTGTTTTATCTCCCAATCCCCTGACTCCAAGAGCAAAAATGGATGGGAACATAATAGACATAAACAAATAAGATGCGATCAAAGCAATTACACCAAACCGGTTATGGTTCATTGTCACAAATAACATCAAAAGTGTATTAACTGCCGCAAAAGTACCTAAGAGAATACCCGCCTTAATTTTTTGCATAAGCATACTACCTGTAAATCGCCCAATGGCAAACAAACCCATTCCTCCAATTCCCAGTAATAAACCTCCCTGAAGCTCATTCAACTGTAACTCTTTTACCTCAACGGTGTAGTTGATAAAGAAACTGCCTATGCCTGTCTGAGCAGCTACATATAAAAACTGGGCAATAACAGCAAAAACAAAATGCTTTTGTTTTATCAATGGTTTACTATCTCCGTTTAAAGTGGTATTACCATCTTCCTCCGGACTTATTTCCGGCAATTTTGTGAATAAGAACAGAATCAAAACTAACAAAACAAGTATCCCCAAACCCACATAAGGGGGTATAAGGACAGAATTATCAGTAGTATGCCCTTCTATTGTTTCAGTAACTCCCCGGACAACCTCTCCAGCTCCTAAAAAGACCTTGGAAATAGCCTCTCCAAATAGTTCAAATATTGATTTACCAGATTCATTCTTGAATATTAGAAGCGAACCGACAATCGGTCCCAACACCCAGCCAAGAGCATTAAACGTCTGCGCTAAATTGATACGGCTGGCCGAAGCCTCGGGTGGGCCTAACACTATCGTATAAGGATTTGCAACAGTTTCGAGACAAGTTAATCCCGCAAATAAGATAAGTAAGCCTAGCAGAAAAGCCCAGAAGGCATTGATACCCACTGCCGGTACAAACCAGAAAGCTCCTGCCGCAAACAGAACAAGCCCGACAATAATACCAGTTTTGTACCCAAATCGGCGGGCTATATATCCCGCAGGCAAAGCCATAAGAAAATAGGCTCCATATGCCGACATTTGTATAACCCCGGATTGCGCTTTCGTCAAATGCAATGCATCCTGAAAATGTTTATTCAGCACATCGAGCAGACTATGGGCAAATCCCCACATAAAAAACAGGCTCGTTATAAGGATAAAAGGAAACAGATAATTTTGCCCCTGACTTCCTCTAAATAAAGATCTTTTCGTTTTGTCGTTCATTTTGGTATTAGATTCAATTTTATCATTTAAATAAGTGGCTCACTTTAGAGGCAAAAGCTTGCCACTCTAAATTACTTTCGGGATAATAGCTTCTAAAGTTAAAACTATTTTTCACAATGAGATGTCCCTCTTTCAAATTTGCTATTACTTTATCAGTAACAGCTTGTTGCAATATATTCCCTATTGCCGTAGCTTCAGTCAAACCGACAACGACCTCAACATTCAAAGCATCGGCGATATACTGATTCAACAATTCGTTTTGGCTTCCACCTCCAACAACTGCCAGATGCTTAATACTTCGACCAGAACATGCCTCTAATTTTTTCATTACAAAATGATATTTCAAAGCCAACGATTCAAGTACACAGCGCACCAATTCTCCCGTTGTTTGGGGCAAAAGCTGATTCGTTTTCCCACAATACGCCTGAATGGCTCTTGACATAGACGCCGGATGGGAAAACATAGGATCATCGGTATTAACAACACTTCTGAACGGTTCACTTTTTGAACATTCCGACAATAAATAATCGTAAGAACAATCCTTATCACTTCTCTCCCATTCAGCGATCAACCGTTGCAACAGCCATAGTCCTGTAATGTTACACATAAACAGGATCTTATTGTCAACTCCCCCCTCATTCGTAAAGTTACCTGCCATTGCCTCCGGCGTCAGAATCGGATTTTCAGTCTGTACACCCAGCAGTGACCATGTCCCCGAACTTAGGAAAGCCCATTCTTCCCCTTCCGATGGAATCGCTGTGATAGCGCTTGCCGTATCGTGCGACCCTACAGCAAACACGGGAATTTCAGAGGCACCTGTTTCCTTCATAAGCTCTCTATTTAATCCCCCTACAAGAGAACACGGTTGTATAATATCACTCATCAGATGAGATGGAAGCTCCAACTGGTCAAACAAGTCATGTTCCCAATCCCTTGTTTCAGCGTTTAACATTTGTGAAGTAGAGGCTATTGTATATTCATTATATGTTTTCCCTGTGAGATAGTAATTAATCAAATCGGGCATAAACAATAACTTATCGGCAACAAGCAGGGTCAAATCTTCTTCATTTTCGAGACTTAACAGTTGAAAAACAGAATTAATACCCATCTGTTGAATTCCGGTAATAGCATATAGTGTTTCCTTCGAGATTCTGGACATCGCTTTATCCTCCATTCCCTCAGTACGTGCATCGCGATAACAAACAGGATTAGAAATCAGCCGCCCTTTTTTATCTATCAGCCCAAAATCTACGCCCCAAGTATCAACAGCAATGCCTCGCAAATTATATCCTTTTTTTACAGCCTGATATATACCCTCTTTTATGTCCTGAAAAAGAGACAGAAAATCCCAATACAATGTATCACCGAGCTTTACCGGCGGATTACTGAAACGATGAACTTCATCCAAACGGATACGACCGTCTTCTATCGTTCCCACAATAGCACGCCCGCTTCCGGCACCAAGATCCAAAGCTAAATAGGCCATAGCGCTTATTCTGGAGTTTTACCTAATATATAGACCTCCAAGTCGCGAACTTCATCTTCTGTCAAGGTCATATAATTACCCTCTCCTGCCCGAACTATAATACTGCAAGCCAATTCGAAGAACACAGCTTTCTGAAAAGCAGCGTCAAAATCTTTCCCACATACAGCCTGTCCGTGTTTGCTCATCAAAACACAGTCGTGATCGGTCAAAGCTTCCGTTACAGCCTCAGCCAGTTCTTTCGAACCGGGACGGTAATATGGAATAACAGGAATATCTTTTCCGCAATAGCAAGGCACTTCGGCCACTACATTAAAATTCTCAGGTTTATTTTCCATGCAAGAAACAATAGTAGCAAATTCCGACTGGAAATGAAGCACAACATTCATATCTTTACGTCGACGCAAAACACCCAGATGAAATACACTCTCCATTGAAGGCTTTGGCCCGTCGATACGCATTCCTGTAGAAATATCACAAACAGCAACGTTTTCTTCTGCCAAACGAGGAAGCCACGACCCTGTACCGGATACAAGGGCTACATTATCTTTCACCCTCCAAGACAAGTTACCGCTGCTGCAAAGCTGCAATCTTTCCTTTCCTACACGATGAGCTTGTTCTATAAATTTATCTATCTGTTCCTGAGTTATCATCATTTTTTATATGTTTTTCCTTTTTCGATTAAATGAAATATTATATAGCAGCAGTTCATCAAAACTGCCGCTAATGTTATCCGATTATTTATATAAAGGCCCATAAGTCTGACATGCACGATAATCAGCACCTTCTTTATCCATACCGAAGGCAGCCCATACAGCAGGACGATAGATGTCATCTTCATGTACATTGTGCATACAAACAGGTATACGAAGCATAGAGGCTAATGTGATAAGGTCAGCCCCAATGTGGCCATAGCTAATTGAACCGTGATTTGCACCCCAATTATTCATCACCGAATATACATCCTTAAAATTAGGATCACCGGTCAGGCGAGGCGCAAACCATGTAGTAGGCCAGCCTTTATCTGTGCGGTCATCCAGTATTTTATGAACTGCCGGATCGAGTTCAACTGACCAGCCTTCTGCTATTTGAAGCACAGGCCCTAAACCTTTTACTAAGTTTAGGCGTACCATTGTACATGGCATGCCTCCACGAGTAAGGAATTTAGAAGAAAAGCCACCTCCACGGAAATATTCACGGTTGGCAGGAACCCATCTTGTAGCATCGAGGCAAGCTTTAGCTTCCGCTTCACTGATTTCCCAGAAAGGCTTCATTGCAGGTTTGCCGTCCTCATCTTTTTGTTGTGCCGAACCATCTAGTGTAGCTGCCCCTGAATTGATAAGATGAATAATACCATTTGCTGCTTGCCCTTCCAGTTTTTTACCTGTCACACGCTCCACAGACTCAGGGCTCCAATATGTACGTACATCTGCAAATATCTGAGAAGTATTTGTCAATAAGTAACCAAACAACATGGCTGTACCATTGAGAGCATCATTTTCTGTTGCCAGCACATAAGGTGCACGAATACCTGTCCAGTCGAACGAAGAATTCAGTATAGCCTCTGCAAAGTCTCCGTTAGGATAGAAGTCTGTCCATTGGCGTTGTCCTTGGAAACCTCCTGCAATAGCATTATGACCAAGAGCCTCTTCACCGAATCCCAGTTCTTTCAGTTTCGGGTTACCAACCATTAAGTCGCGCATAATAAGAGCCATTTTCACAACAAACTCCCAATCCCGGTCTTTTCCTTCGCGACTCTTCTGAAGGTCCTGTCTGTTACATATATCTTCGTTTTCTTTACAATTGGCTTTTGCCCAAGCTAATGCTTTTTCAAATTCTTCTTTATCGTAAATACCCTCTGTCATACGGCGGATAATTTCTACCTCATCCACGCCTTCGCAACGCATACCCAGGTAATCTTCAAAGAAATCAGTATTTACAATAGAACCTGCAATACCCATACATACAGCACCAATAGAGAGATAAGATTTGCCTCTCATTGTTGCAACTGCCAATCCGGCTTTCGCAAAGCGAAGAAGTTTTTCTTGCACATCGCCTGGTATTTCCGTTGTACCGGCATCTTGCACATCATGTCCATAGATACCAAAAGCGGGCAATCCTTTCTGAGCATGACCGGCTAGTACAGCTGCCAAATAAACGGCACCCGGACGCTCTGTCCCGTTGAATCCCCAAACTGCCTTCACCGTATGAGGTTCCATGTCCATAGTTTCGCTACCATAACACCAACACGGAGTTACAGTAATCGTTACGCCAACGCCTTCTTTACGGAATTTTTCTGCACAAGCGGCACTTTCGGCTACACGCCCGATAGTAGAGTCGGCAACGACACATTGGACAGGCGTTCCGTCTGGATATTTAAGGGTAGAAGTCAGTAAATCAACTACACTCTTTGCCATGTTCATAGTTTGGTTTTCGAGCGATTCACGCACACCACCCATACGTCCGTCAATAGTAGGACGGATACCAATTTTAGGCCAATCGCCTTGAAATCTTTTTTTTGTCATGATATTTTAGGTTTTAAATGGTTAAGTATTTTTTATTCCAGTTCCATTTTCAATACATAGATAGGATATTGAGGTTTATTTGCCTGATCGAATTGTACGTTCAAATCCTGATCTGTTTGTCCTTTAACTAAGACCGGGATAAGAGAGTGAAAAAGCACGGTTAACAACAGTATTTTTCTCATGGCTTAAATAATATTGATTCGGGTGTAACAAACATACGCCTAAAAGACCAGAATTACTTTCACTATACCGATGAAGCAATAGCACTTTTTCGATATTATAGTTAAATTATATTCTGCTATTTATTATAAATTAGTATATTTATATTTTGAAACCATAATATAAAAACGATACCAATCATATGCACGGAATACTGGATCTAATACTACTTAATGTCGGTTATTCGGAGTTAAATGCAGATTGGAACTGGAAAGGAATCTATAGCCCATTTGCTCGAATATATTACGTAGAAAGAGGAGAAGCAAGGACACGAATCGGAGGGAAATCATACCTATTAAAACCCGGTCATCTGTATTTAACTCCTCCCTTCACTCTGCACGATGATGAGTGTGACAGTTATTTTTCTTTGTATTATATTCATTTTTATGAAAAAACGCCGAATAAAGAATCAATATTCGACATTTATAAATTCCCTATAGAAATAAAGGCTGACACGTTGGATTCATTATTAACAGAGAGGTTACTATATATAAATCCCGACCGCCACTTAAGACACTACGACCCCAAACTATATGATAATCCGCCTACATTCTCCCAATATATTGCAGATAACAACCGGATGCCAATGCATTCCTCGATAGAAACTCAAGGCATACTGTATCAGCTCATGTCCAAGTTTATGGAAACAGCCGAGATCAAGACGAACAATAGAGACGTTCGTATAAGCAAAAGTCTACAATATATACATGAGAATATAAATAAAGATCTCTCTGTTATGAGTTTGTCTGATATAGCATGCCTCTCAGAAGATCATTTTATCCGTTTATTTCGAAACGAGATGGGACACACCCCGCTTAAATACATTAATTTAAAAAAAATAGAAAAAGCGCAACTACTACTTCTTACTACCGATACTCCAATCAGGGACGTTGCCTTTGAACTATCGATAGATAACATATCATATTTTAACAGGATATTTAAACAATATACGGGAAAAACGCCGGGCGAATATCGTTCGGAATACAACAGATAACACTACCTGAAAAAGTTTTATTACATTTGTACGTTTTGATAACCTAATCGAATATCTCCCCAAATGAGAAAACATTCAAAAATAATTATCTTTTTTCTTTTCATATCATGCACCTCTGCTTTTGCAAGCGATGAGGCGGATAAGTCGTTGAAAGAACTCGATAGTTATATAGATCAAAGGGATCATTACATTCAGTTACGCGAAAACCGTATAAATATCCTGAAACAAAGAATAGCATCGATAAACAATGACACTGAACGGTTTGAGATATACAGTTCTTTATTCGATGAGTATAAGTCTTATAAATATGATTCCGCATTTGTATATGCACAGAAGTCTTTTGCTACTGCTCAAAAGCTTTCCGATCTGAATAAAGTTATTGAAGCAAAAAGGCAAATGGCTTTTTGTTATCTGTCGTCAGGCTTATTTAAAGAGGCTTCGGATATAATGAAATCTATAGATATTGAGAATGCGCCGACAAATATAAAAAGAGATTATTATGTTTTGTTGGCACGCCTTTACTATGATATGGCAGATTATAGCTTCGGGGAATATTTTAGTCAGGACTATATCAAATCGGGTATACAATACTGCGACTCAGCCATAACCTATCTACCAATAGAATCATCGTCCGTATGGAGCACTGTCGGTCTTAAGCGTATGCAGCAACGAAACTTTCCTGCAGCAATCGATGCCTTTCAAACCCTATTGCGTTTACCTAATATAGACGACCATACTTACGCTATTGCGACTTCCAGCATCGGATTTATGTATTCCGAAATGGGAGATACGGAAAAAGCTATATATTATCTTTCACAGGCTTCTATCGGCGATATTAAATCTGCGACGAAAGAGGCCGTAGCACTACAAAACTTAGCCGGCATTTTATACAGGGAAGGAGATGTAAAACGTGCTAACAGTTATATCCGGATAGCAATGGAAGATGCTAACTTTTATAACGCCCGACACCGAAAGATTCAGATCAGTGCGATTCTCCCGATTATAGAAAAAGAGCGAATGGAGATGGTAGAGCGCCAAAGAAATGACCTCATCATATTTGCTTCGATAGTATCTTTGCTCTTTTTTCTCCTCTTAGCCGCCACCGTTATAATATACAAACAGGTAAAAAGACTTAGAAAAGCCCGGCAAACAATTCAACTCCAAAATAAAGACCTGAAATCGGCATATATAAAACTCTATGAAGCGAATGAAATTAAAGATGAATACATTGTCCAATCTCTGTATGGAAAATCTGAATACATAGACCGATTAGAAAATCTATATAAAATAATCAACCGGAAGATTATCGCCCGACAATATGATGATATACGTTCATATCTTAAAGAAGATGATCTGAAAAAGGAACGGGAAAACATGTATTCATCTTTTGATGACACATTTCTCAGGCTTTTTCCAGACTTTATAGAAGGATACAATCATTTATTCAAACCGGAAGACTCTATTGGCCTCGACACAAACAAAGTTTTGACTCCCGAGCTACGAATATTTGCTCTGATCCGTCTAGGAATACATGAAAGCGAACGCATTGCAAAATTCCTGGACTATTCAGTAAATACAATCAATACATACAAGACCAAGGTTAAAAATAAATCCATTATACCAAACGAACAGTTTGAACAAAAAATAATGGAAATTAAAACAGTAAGGACTGCCCCTCTTCAATAATTTTCTTATCTATAAAAAAATCTTTTGCCCAAAAAGAAATCATTTCCGTTATATTTCCGTTATATTTTAACATTCATCCAAAACGCTCAAAGCACTAATAAACAGAATATTAGTTTAAATACTTATATAATAACACTTATATATTTCATTAGATACTTTAGGTTTTTATATTCCGGGACTACATTTGTATTATTCCGTACTCTACATTCAAATTCACAGTAAATAAAAATGCATCGTACGGAGTAAATAACTACTTATTAACCAAAAACAGTACCTATGAAAATCTTGTCAAAGTATTTTACTACATTATTTTTGCTGACTGTCATACTCCCGTTCGTAGCATGCAATGATACCGACGACGGAAACTTTGTACAGCCAATCACTTTATATGAAAAAATAAAAGGAGATTGGAAAACAACGTCTGTTAAGCAGATTGATGAAATAGCCAAAGCAAACTCTCAGAGTCCGAGCGAAATGACTTTAACTAATCTATTCGATTTTTCAACCTTCTCAATCAAACTTAACGTAGATACCGACAATCAGCCGACGACTTATGAAATCGGAGGAAAATCGCCTGCTCTGTTTCCTACAACAGGCTTCTGGTCTCTGGATTATCCGTTCCCTAATACAGATGGGGCGTCTACTATCTTGATTCTGTATTCGGATGCAGCTAAAACGAATAAGACAGGAGAATTATCTATTACAGCCACTCCCGGTGCGGCTCAAGTATTAGAATTGAAATTCACCCGAAAAACTAAAGGGACTGCCTTTGTTTCCTATGTCTATAATCTATCACCAAACAACGAGTAATCATGAAAAAAGCAATATATGTTTTCATTGGATTTCTGCTATTGTCATTAAACACTCTCAATGCACAACAAGCAATTGCAGATCCTGACAAAATGTGGACAGTTCCCTCTGTATATACGATGGACGAGCCTGTAACATGGTATTTTGACCTATCTAGCGCCTCTACCCTGGCCGATGGGGAAAACCTTTATTTGTGGATATGGGCTCCAACCAATCCTACCGGGAATCCTATACCTATAAAATATGAAGGTGACAGAGTTTGGAGTATCAGTTTTACACCTACTCAATTCTTTAACATGACAGTAGAGCAACTCTTTGCCAATACTGAAAATTTCTATTTCTTATTACGAGACCTGGATGGAAACAAATTAACAGGAACTCTGTCTTTTCCAAAAGTCAACTACATAAAGGAGTTCTCCGAAAGTGGAAAAGTAATAGATTTTGCACCGTCCAATTTCCAGTTAGGAAGTACACTCACCATTCTATTTAATTCCAATCTGGTAGACGGGTTCAATCCGGCTCCTTCTACAGTGCATATGCATGGAGGGCTAAATGATTGGGATGCTCAACAACAATTTCAAGCCTGGCTCCCCGAAATACGCGAAAAAACAAAATTCAGACATGTGGGCAACGGCATATATAAGAAAGACCTGGTTCCTCAAACCTATTTCGGAGTTTCTGAAGAATATGAAATGGAAAATCTGGTTTTCTTAGTAGTAAAATATAATGGGAATGACGCTGCGCCGGACTGGGCGGGAGCATCTCCCGATTATAAGATTCTAGCACCTGATGCACCTATACCTCCTGCTCCGGTATTTTATTATTTCCCTCAAAAGTTCAGCCAGTTGGATATGCTTACATTGGTAAGGAAGAACAACGAAAGAGCTACTTCTCTGGAATATACCATTACTGCCGGAACCAAAAACATAACAGGAGAGTTTAACGGAACTATGACTGAATTACGAGCGAATATAAATCTATTGAGTGAGTTGAACAGTGTTGGACCTATCAGCAAAATCGGTCTTGTTGTAAAACGCAATGGGATAGAGATTCTTAGGACAGACATTCCTCTGGTACCAACATCGGAATTAGAATAATAAACTGAAAAATCATGAAGATGAAAAACAAAATATACCAATATATAATGCGCTCATTCGTTTTCGCCCTGTTCTTTGCCGGAATGAGTATGCAAATCCTTGCGCAGAATATAACTGCAAAAGGGCTGGTTACTGACGAGAATAACGATCCTCTTGTCGGTGTCACTGTCAAAGTGGACGGAAATGCTCTGCAAGGAACTTTGACTAATATTGACGGAATGTTCGAACTGAGTTGCCCTACCGGCAGCCTCCTCGAATTTTCATATATAGGATTCAATACTCAAAAAGCAGAGGTGAAAAAAGATATGCGGATAATAATGACGGAAAACGCTTTTTCGTTGAAAGAAACGGTCATAGTGGGTATCGGTTATGGTACGATGCGTAAATCCGACCTGACAGGAGCTATATCTTCCGTAAATCAAGATGATTTAAAGAAAGGTATCGTGACTTCTACCGAGCAAATGCTTCAAGGTAAAATATCAGGACTTTCCATTATACAAGGTTCGGGAAATCCTGCCGATGGAGCCATGATCAGACTACGTGGAGGGACATCACTAGCCGCAAGCAATTCGCCATTGATTGTAGTAGATGGCATTCCGGGTGTGGACATAAACACAGTTCAGCCATCAGAAATCGTTTCTGTAGATGTACTGAAAGACGCCTCATCTGCTGCCATTTATGGTTCGCGTGGAGCTAATGGCGTTATCATTATTACTACTAACCGTTCAAACAGCGACCGGGAGGTAAAAAGCGTCGAGTATAATGGATATGTGGCAGCAGGATACGCGTCTAAGCATCTGGATTTACTCTCTGCCGATCAATGGCGCCAATATGTAAGAGACAACGGTATAAAGGATGCGATAGATTATGGAGGCAACACAGATTGGCAAAAAGAATTGGAGCGCACAGCCATCAGTCATTCTCACAATATCTTTTTCACCAATGTAAACAAAGAAAGTGGCTATAGCGCTTCATTTACTTATATGAATAGCCAAGGGGTTATAAAGAGAAGCGAATTGGAAAGATTATCCGGAAGTATCTCAGCTCATCAATATGCTTTAAACAGGAAATTTAAAATAGAAGGTGGACTTAGTGCCAATCGTGACAACTGGACACCAACCGACAATCGCATCTTTGAACGAGCAACAAACTTAAATCCAACAGTACCCGTAAGAGACAGATTCGGCGAGTATACTTCAATTAGTGGTACAAATACAGAAAATCCCGTAGAGTTGAACAACAATCGTTTTGCAGACAACTCTCGTCACCGCCTGCTCGGTTATGGAAAAATAGAGATAGAACCTATTAACGGACTAAAAGCTGTGGCTAACGGATCTTATGAATTCAACAGTCTTCAAACACGCATTTATCTGCCTACCTATGCAGTAATGGAAGGGCGTGGCGAACAAGGACGCGGACAAAGATCTAACGATGATTCGAGAACATATCAGTTAGAAACATATATCACTTACGACACTGAGATTAACAAACAACACAAGTTAAATGTAATGGGTGGATATTCGTATACCAACTTGATGTACGAAGGTTTTGGCGCAACTCGTAGAGGCTTCGACACAGATGAGTTCTTGTATAACAATCTGGCAGCAGGAGGTGATTACCGAAAAGGCGATGTTTATTCATACAAAGGAGAAGCTACATTAGTTTCATTCTTCGGCCGTATAAACTATAGCTATTTAGGTAAATATATGGCTACTGCCACTCTTCGTGATGATGGTTCTTCTCGTTTCGGCGCAAATCATAAATGGGGATTATTTCCTTCGGCATCCGTGGCATGGAGAATTTCCGATGAAAGCTTTATGGCTTCAACCTCTTCGTGGTTAAACAACCTTAAACTTCGTCTTGGCTATGGAATAACAGGTAATCAAGACGGTATCGGAGAATATAAGTCACTATCGCTGCTTGGCACAACAGGTTCAGCCTATTATGACGCAACAACAGGAACTTGGAAATCACCATATGCTCCTACTCAAAACCCTAACCCAGACCTGAAATGGGAATCTACAGAGCAATTTAACCTGGGTGTTGATTTCAGTGTTATCAATCGCATCACAGGTTCAATAGAATTATACAGTAAAAAGACGAAAGATCTGCTATGGGTGTATCCTGTACCTCAACCACCAAACTTGTTCGGAACAAAGCTTGCCAACGTGGGAACGCTCAGCAATAAAGGGATTGAACTTAATTTAAACACTAACATTCTGAAATCAAAAGATTTTAGTTGGGATACAAATTTGACGGTTTCATATAACGATCAGGAAGTAACTAAAATATCCAACAAAGATTACGAATCTTCAGGTTTCCAAGCTGGTGGGCTACACGGGCTCAGAGGGTTATCGGGTATCTACACCCAGATTATTAAAGAAGGTTATCCTGTAGGCGCATTCTTCGGGCCTAAATGCATCGGCCTTGACGAAGACGGTAAATATATATTAAATACAGATGATAAAGGCGAACCTATCAACGAATATCTGGGAAGTGCTCAGGCAAAAGTAAACTTGGGCCTTGCGATGACTTTCTCTTACAAAGACTTTGATCTGAATATCTCCGGATATGGCATGTTTGGACAAAAAGTACTAAATGCCACAACAATGAGTTTATACGATCCGACAAGGCTTCCGGCGCAAAATGTACCGGATAAGTTCGTAACCAGTGGTATTACATCTCCTGCAACTTATAGTGACTATTGGGTAGAGAGTGGCGATTTCTTCCGCCTGCAATCTATGACTTTAGGTTATACATTACCGGCAACCAAAAATCTTGGATTGAAAAAAATCAGAGTATATGTTACAGCCGAAAACCTATTTATTCTGACAGGGTATACAGGTGTTGATCCGGAAGTAAATGCAAATCTGGCATTGAATCAGAGCAACGGACAGGTTACCACCTCCCCGGGCATTGACATGCACAACTTCTATCCTCGTCCACGAACATTCTCTTTCGGCCTAAATGTATCTTTCTAACTTAAATGTAAAACCAATATGAAAACAAGAATAATACCAAAGCTTTCTATTTCGTTTCTTTCGTTGGCCTTATTAGTCTCTTGTACCGATCTGGATGAGAAACTTTACGACAAGGTATCTACGGACGACTATGGAAAAACAGAGGCTGAAATACGAACTATTGTAGGAGGAGCCTATGCTACACTCCGGGGATTTAACGACGCCAATGCCGGAGGTACAATTTGTTTCCCGACATGCGAATTCATTTTCTTCTTAAACGAGTGCGTTTCTGACGAGGCGCTGATACCTACCCGTGGAACAGACTGGTATGACGGCGGACGCTATCAGCAATTGCAGGAACATACATGGGATGCAAACAATATAACTATCCTGAGTGCATGGAAGTATTGTTTCCAGGGGATAGCGAATATAAATTCCATTATTTATCAGGTAGATAAGTCAGAACTTACAGAGGAAGGTAAAGACAAAGTGAAAGCAGAATTAAGAGGCTTAAGAGCTTACTATTACACCCTACTGATCGATTGGTTCGGAGATGTACCTATTTCAACCAGCTTTGAAGATACCTCATTACCTGCAAAATCGAGCAGAAAAGAAGTATTTGACTTTGTAAAGAAAGAGTTTATCGAGATCCTACCGTTACTTCCTTCAGGCGTAAGATACGGAGGTTTTACCCAAAATGTGGCAAACAGTTTACTAGCTCGCTTATATCTGAACGCCGAAGTTTATACAGGCACTCCTCGTTGGCAGGATTGTATTAATGCTTGTGAAAAGGTTAGTGGTTATGTATTGGAACCTAACTATTTTGAAAGTTTTAAAACTCAAAATGAAAAGTCCCGTGAAATCATCTTTGTGATACCTTACGATCATAAAGAAGGAACAGTCGGCAACTATTTGGCATCGATGACTTACCATTACAACCAACGTTATGCATTTTCTGCGACCGGAGGCTATCAATGGTGTGGAAACGGTATCTGTGCACAGCCTGGACTTTACTCGTCATTCGAGGAGAAAGATGTTCGCCGTAAATCATTACTGATAGGCGATCAGATAAATCTGGCTACAGGAAACGTTATTATGATGGACGATGGAAACCCGCTTTCTTATACAGAAACAATTGGTGATTATAAAAAAGCTCTACAAAATGAAGGAGCCCGTTTACACAAATATGAAGCACAGGGCGATGACCAATGGGAACGCGACAACGACTGGGTGTTGATCCGCTATTCCGAAATATTGATGATGAAAGCAGAAGCAAGCTTCCGCCTGAATTATGTGGTAAACGCCTTGACTCTTGTAAATGAAGTGAGGAATCGCGCAGGACTAGATGATCTTACTACATTAACATTGGCCGATCTGGATAATGAGTGGAGACACGAATTTGTATTCGAAGGGAACCGTCGTACTGTAAATATACGCTTCGGCACATTCTTCGAACCATGGTGGAGTAAAGGAGCTACTCCTAAATTCAGAGGTGTATATCCAATACCTGCAACGATGTTGGCTGCAAATCCTAATCTGGCTCAGAATCCAAATTATAAGTAAGAAATTAAATGGCTGTGGTACTAATGTAAACGGGTATCGCAGCCATTCAAAAAAACAAAGGATATGAAAAATCTGTTATTTACTATTTTAGCCTGCACCTCTATAATGTTCGGCAGCTGTGAAAAAGATGACCTGCCCATAATAAAAGAACCGGTAGAGGTCTTAGATCCGGTTGCAGTGACCAAAACGAATCCAATAAAGTTGTATGTACATTACATGCCGTGGTTTGAAACACCGGAAACTTCCTCCGACAAAAAATGGGGGCAACATTGGACAATGGCAAATAAGAATCCGGATAAAATGGATGCCAATGGAAAAAGAGAAATTGCTTCTCATTTCTATCCCCTGATAGGGCCATATGCATCGGGTGACGAAACAGTAATTGAGTACCATCTTTTGCTAATGAAGTATTCAGGAGTAGACGGTATCCTCATCGATTGGTATGGTACACGCGAGAAATACGATTATCCATCCAATAAAAGGAATACCGAAGCTATCGTGAAGGTATTGGAGAAAGTGGGGATAAATTTTGCCATTGTTTACGAAGATCAAACACTTAGAGATGACTTAGAAGGTGAAGCTAAGATAATTCAGGCTAAGGCGGATATGAAATATATGGAAGATAATTTCTTCAATAAAGCAAACTATATAAAAGTATCCAATAAGCCATTACTATTAGTATTTGGCCCACAAGAAATAAAAACAGCCGCTAACTGGACTAATATATTCAGCTCACTGAAGACAAAGCCTACATTCGTTACTTTATACGGACATTCAAGTGGAGCTAACGATGCCAATAATAAAAATGCATCCGGAGAATACATCTGGGTAGACGGTACTTCTATGGAGACTAAATATGCCGCTAAAGACAATTTCGAAGTATTCTTCGGAGGAGCATACCCAGGCTTTAAAGATTTCTATAAAGAAGGTGGATGGGGCGAACAGGTATTGGCTCCGATAGATTATAAAGACGGAGCTTTATTTAATGACCTGTTACAAATGGCTAAGACAAAGAATGTAAGTTCGCTACAGTTGATTACATGGAACGACTTCGGCGAAGGCACCATGATAGAACCCACACAAGAGTTTCAGTATAAATATCTAACTCAATTACAGTCATTCTCAGGAGTAACATACAAAACTTCGGCTTTGGAAGATATACTTGAATATTACAATCTTAAAAAACAATACAAAGGACAAAATATAAAAGGAAGAAAGCTTCAACAGGCATTTTACTATTTTGTATCCTTACAGGCTGATAAAGCCAAACAGATATTGACAGAAGTGAAAAATCAACAATAATATAATTATGAAACGAAGCACGATTTTTGTCAAATCACCAAAGTCCGTGATAGTAAAAATCATGCGAGTTCCATATGGCAACTGAAATCAAAATTATTATCATATGAAATATACTCTAAATTTATTACTCTTTGTCTTGCTATTCACTACGGCATGCACCCAGAAAGACTCTTCCGTAAAATCTCCCGATGGTACCATATCGGTATCCGTAGGTTCTGAAAACGGGAAGATATACTATACCGTCAACAAAGAGAATAAAACTATTCTGAACAAATCGTTTCTCGGATTCATACTAAAAGATAGCGAACTGGATAAAAATCTGATTATTAGAGATGTAAAAGAATCTTCTTTCAGTGAAACATGGGAACAGCCATGGGGTGAAGAAACTTTGGTAGAGAATAAATATAACCAACTCACCGTAAATGTGGAGGAATCGAATGGACTTAAACGTAAATTCACTGTAGTCTTCCGTGTATTTGACGACGGTGTAGGATTCCGTTACGAATTTCCGGAACAAGAGAATCTGAAAGATTTCATTATCATGGATGAACTCACAGAGTTTGCTCTGGCTGACAACCATAAAGCATGGTCTATACCGTACGATACTCAATATTATGAAGGATTGTACAAAGCCACACCGGTCAACGAACTAGATACCGTATGCACTCCATTGACTATGGAAACAAAAGATGGCTTATATATGAGCATTCACGAAGCAAACCTCACTGACTACGCCGCAATGAACCTTTCTCCAAAGAACAAAACTTCTGTGCTAAAAGCATATCTCAGCCCATGGTCCACAGGCGAAAAAGTCTTTATGAAAGCAGGACATGTAACACCGTGGAGAACAATTATTATTGCGAATAAACCCGGAGATTTACTCCTCTCCCGTTTGATGCTCAACCTGAATGAGCCGTCTAAAATTGCGGATACATCATGGATCAAACCGGGCAGATATATTGGTATCTGGTGGGGTATGCATATGGAAAAATATACATGGTACAATGGTCCGAAGCATGGGGCTACTACAGCTAATGTCAAAAAATATATTGACTTTGCTTCTCAGCATGGATTTTCGGGTGTATTAGTAGAAGGATGGAACAAAGGTTGGGAAAATGATTGGACTAAAGAGGGTGATAAATTCAGTTTCACTGAAGCATATCCGGATTTCGACATAACAGAAATCACCAAATATGCCGCGATGAAAAATGTCAAATTGATAGGTCATCACGAAACAGGAGGTGCAATAATAAATTACGAGAATCAGCTTGACAGTGCTTTTGCCTATTATCAAAGACATGGTATAAACACTGTAAAAACAGGATATGTAAGCCCTTTACTCGATGCTAAAGAAATGCATAGCGGACAATATGCAGTTCGTCATTACCGGAAAGTAATAGAAGCGGCGGCAAAACACCACATTATGATAGACAATCATGAACCTGTCATGCCTACCGGTTTACAACGCACATGGCCAAATCTTATGACACAGGAAGGTGTCAGAGGACAAGAGTATGACGCATGGTCACGGGACGGAGGCAATCCTCCGGAACACACAACCATTATTCCTTTTACCAGAGGATTAGCTGGCCCAATAGATTTTACACCGGGAACATTTAATTTCACGAATCCTGTTTATCCTAATACCCGTGTACAAACAACCATAGCAAAACAGCTAGCCCTTTCGGTAGTAATATATAGCCCCCTGCAAATGGCATCTGACATGATCGAAAATTACGAAAACAATCCGGCTTTCGAATTCATCACATCATGCCCTACAAACTGGTCGAAAACTGTTGTGCCTGACGCAAAAATAGGGGAATATGTTACTATCGCCCGTAAAGACAGAGACAGTGAAAACTGGTACATAGGGAGCATAACAAACGCCGAGAAACACAATCTGGCCCTGCCTCTTATTTTCTTAGATAAAGGGGTTACTTATAAAGCTAAAATCTTCAAAGACGGAAAAGATGCAGAATATAAAACAAATCCTTATCCCGTAGATATAGAAGAAAAAGAAGTTACTGCGGAAACAGTCTTAAATCTGGAACTAGCAACAAGTGGCGGTACAGCAATTATACTGACAAAGCTTTAACGGACTGAAGTGTTATTTAAACCGCAAAAAGAAAGCTCTTCATCATGGAGGGCTTTTATTTTATATAGATATGTGATTTATATTTATTGTTCTCTTAATACTTTATAAGCATCTGTTCGATAAGAGTTCTGTATTCACTAGGGGTACTCCCCTTTTTCTTTTTGAAAATACGTATAAAGTTAGACAGATTGTTGAATCCACATAAGAAACATATCTCCGCAATGGAATGAGTCGTTTCCGATAGCATTTGGCATGCTTTTGCCACACGCAGATTTATTACATAATCGATAAAAGTACACCGTGTCTTCTTTTTAAAAAAGTGGCTAAAAGCGGATTCTGACATGTTTACCATTTCCGCAACTTCGCTGAGCTTAACTTGATTTTCAAAATTCTTTTCAATGTAATCACATACCTTTGCTATACGCCTGCTCTTAGATATCCTTACAATCGACTGTGTATCGTACCTGTTACCCATCAGCACACTTCTATCCGAAATAGATAGTTTATGGAGAATAGAGAAAAACTCCAAAACTGTCTGAAAACCTTGCATTTTCGTTAATCTGAGTATCTTATCCTTAATCTCTAATTTTGTTTTTTCCGAAAAACAAATTCCTCGTTGAGATTCATACAATAACTCCTTTATTTGCTTGAATAACCTCTTTTCTAAGATTGGAAAATTCAAAAGTTTTTCGGAAAATTGAATTGTAACAACATGATTCCCTTCAACCACAACCCCTTGCCATGCATGAGGTATATTTGGACCGATCATCACTAAATCTAGTGTAGAAAACTCTTCTTCAGAATCTCCCACTATGCGTTTGCCATAGGTATCCATAACCAGATTAATCTCATAATCGGAGTGGTGATGCACCGGATAGTCAAACTTGGCTGACGGATGATTCAATACAATAAATAAATCATTATCCGATAACGGTGTTATCTCTTTTTGAATTTCTTTCATAATTATACTATTCAGAAAATACCTTATACAAATTTATAAATTAATAAATAAGCATAATCAAAAATTCAAAAAAGTACAATCATTTAATTATATTGTATAGGCGTATCAAGAACTTAACGCATACTTTTGTAACATTGAATATAAATTGATAACTATGGAAGATTTTTCGATCAGCACAATAGATTTGATAATTGTAATCCTATATGTAATATTTATAATATGGTGGGGACTTAAAAACGGTAAAAGTTCAGATTCTCAATCATATTTTCTGGCAGGACGCTCAATGCCATGGTGGATTGTCGGACTTTCACTATTTGCAGCCAGCATATCCAGCACCACATTAATAGGCCAGTCGGGAGATGCATATGACACCGGATTAGCTGTTTTCAATTACAATCTCACAGGCATAGTCGTTATGGTATTTTTTGCCGTATTCTTACTCCCCCTTTATATACGATCGAAAGTGTTCACAATACCTGAGTTCCTCGAAAAACGCTTCGACAAACGGTCTCGCTTCTACTTTTCGGCAATATGCATCATCGGCAATATATTTCTCGATGCAGCAGGCGCATTATATGCAGCAGCATTGATTATAAAACTCATATATCCGGCAGCCGACCTACAACTTATTATAATCATATTCGCAGGCATAGCCGCTTCATACACTATACCGGGAGGGCTATCGTCTGTTATAAAGACAGAACTAATTCAGGCCATAATACTTATCATTGGCTCCATTATTCTTACAATTTTCTGCTTCCAAAAAGGAGGGGACTACTTTATAGACCTTTACAACAACGGAGACATCCTCGCTAAACTTATACGCCCATTAGACGACCCTGCAACTCCATGGCTCGGATTAATAGTCGGTATGCCAATATTAGGAATTTATTTCTGGGCAAATAACCAAACTATGGTACAACGCGTTTTGAGTGCAAAAAATATTGACGAGGGACGTAAGGGCGTCATGCTTAATGGATTCCTTACTATGCTTACCTTATTCATTATCGCTATACCCGGACTGATAGCGCGTGGATTATTTCCGGGACTGGACCGCCCCGACATGGTTTACCCAACAATGATAATCAACCTGATGCCGATAGGCCTTCTTGCTATCATACTAGCAGCATTATTATCTGCGCTAACCTCAGCCTTAAGCGCCATATTAAACTCTACGTCCACCTTATTTACAATGGACTTTTATTGTCACTTCGACAAAAAAGCAGACTCAAAGAAGTTGGTAAGAGTAGGAAAAATAGCATCCTTAGCAATCATCATCATAGCAGCACTATGGGCCCCTCAAATCGGGAAATTCGGCTCATTATTAAAATATTATCAAGAGATGCTCTCTTACATCTCCCCTCCTATCGTTGCAGCATTCCTATTAGGAATATTTAGTAAAAGAGTCAATGGGAACGGAGCATTCACAGGACTTATCAGCGGGCTGATCATAGCCATACTAATGCTTTTCTTCAGACATGAGATATTTGGCAATATACATTTTCTGCTTATAGTACCATTTCTCCTCAGCGCCAGCCTTTTGATAATGTATTTTGCGAGCTTATTTTATCCGGCTCCCGAAGATTCCAAACTGGAGAATACCACTTTCCAGAAAACAGATCTTATTGCAGAATTTAAAGACCTCAAAGAAGGTTCATGGCACAAAAGCTATTTAGGATGGGCCATCCTCCTCTTGGCACTAAGCACACTCATATGGGTTGTATTTAGCTAGAAAACAATTATTTTACAACATATAACATTATGAAATTAAAAAAATTTCAGGGGAATCCCATTGTCTCTCCTAACGAAAAAAACAACTGGGAATCATTAGTAACTTGTAACCCGGGAGTGTTTTACGACAACGAAACATTCTACATGCTATATCGGGCTGCAGGCAACGACGAAGACCATGTAATAAGACTAGGACTGGCAACAAGTAAAGATGGATTCCATTTTGAAAGAGCTTCGGACCAGCCTGTTTTCAGTCCGAGTGAAAACAATTTTGATTCAGGATGCGTAGAAGACCCCCGCATTGTCAAGTTCGATAATGAATACTATGTTACTTACGCTTACCGCCCTTTCCCTCCGGGACAATATTGGAAGTTTGCTCACGACGTAGTCAATGTCCCCGACTGTGGAGCAAATGCTCCGGCAGCCATAGCTAAAAATCTGGGCAACACAGGACTGGCTGTCACTACTGATTTCGTCAACTACCGGAGATTTGGACGCATTACATCGCCCGTTCTTGATGATAGAGATGTAATTCTTTTCCCCGAAAAAATTAACGGTCAATACGTATTAATGCACCGCCCCAAACAATACATAGGTGAAAAATTCGGGGTTAAATACCCTTCCATTTGGCTAAAATTCTCTGACGACATCCTCGATTGGGAAAATAAAGAGAGTCATTTGTTACTAACGGGAATTGAAGGATCATGGGAAGAGAAAATCGGAGGGAGTACCCCTCCCCTAAAAACAGAATACGGTTGGCTAATAATTTATCACGGAGTAGAAAACGGCGGACGTGGCTATTACAGAGCAGGTGCTGTGCTTCTTGATCCGGATAACCCACTGAAAATAATATCAAAAGCTCCCGATTTCATTCTCGAACCCGAGTTCGATTACGAAATAGAAGGATACTACAGAGGCTGTGTGTTCCCTACAGGGAATGTAATAGTAGATGACATTCTTTATGTCTATTATGGGGGAGCCGACAAGTATGTAGGAGTTGCAACATGTAATATACACGAACTGATCAAAACGTTCAAAAAAGTATAACAAAATAGTAGAATAAGTGAATTGTTACTCGACAATTCACTCTACTTTTAACTCGTTAACAGATTTAATAATAATAACAGCTAATAACATGAAGAAACCAAAAGTCAAAGAATGGACTAAGGATCTTCTATCCTTGCAAATTATCTTATTTTATTTTTTGTTGGGTAGTTTATCTACGGTTAATGCAACAGCAAACCAAGATCCTATTAAAATAACGGTATCGGGCACAGTTAAAGATACAAACGGTGAACCACTCATCGGAGTATCTGTCGTACTTAAAAATACTGCTACACATATCGGTACTATCACTGATATTGACGGGCATTACACTCTTTCTTCTGTTCCTGACAATGGAATACTGGAATTTTCCAATGTAGGAATGATCAAACAAGAGATAGCTGTCAACAACAGAAGGACTATTGATGTTGTAATGAAAGAAAACACCGTATTACTCGGTGAGACTGTCGTTATAGGCTACGGTTCGGTAAAGAAAAGTGACCTCACCGGATCTGTCGCCAGCATCAAGCCCGAAGCTATAGGAGATATCCCTGCAAACTCGGTAGAAGGACTTTTACAAGGACGTGCTGCCGGAGTACAGGTAATCAACTCATCTCAATCGCCGGGAGCAGGCTCAACTGTCCGCATCCGGGGAAACAGCTCATTACGCGGCTCGAACGCACCTCTGATTGTTGTAGACGGTTTTCCTCTCGGTGATGCCGGAGATCTTAAACAAATCAACACAGACGACATCGTTTCGATGGAAGTACTGAAAGATGCTTCGGCTTCGGCTATTTACGGTTCTCGTGGAGCTAATGGTGTTATTATCGTTACTACAAGGAAAGCAAAAGAAGGAACGACTCTTGTTTCTGTAAAACAACAGTTAACATTCTCCGAATTTTCCTCAAAACTTGATTTGTGGCGCGATCCTGTATTAATGGCTATGCTGAATAACGAAAGCCGTATCAATGGTGGCCTGCAACCTCTTTATGTAGGTGCTACAAACTCTGCCGGGGTTTACTATCCTTCAATAGAAGAATTACAAACGACATGGACTACCAACACACGATGGGACGATCTTGTTTTCAGAAGTCCGGTTTCTGACAATACAACAATATCGGTTTCGAGTGCCAACGAAAAAACAAGTTTCAACCTTAGTGCCAATTACTATACAGACCAAGGAGTATACATCGATGATGATTACAGCAAAGGAGGTTATAACCTGAATATTAGCCACAAAATATATAATAACTTTACTGTTCGCGCTTCTAATATTTTATATTTAGGCAACCGTAACGATAACGGAGGTCTTTCTTATTGGAGAAACCCCATCTATCCGGTATACAATCAAGACGGAACATATTATCAAACAACAGCAACGGATTATGACCATCCGATAGCAATCAGGGAAAACCGTACAAATAAAACAAAGATGTTTGATGTTATATCATCAGGAGCTTTGGAGTGGCAAGTATTACCAGTATTGCGTTTGACTAGCCAAATGAATTATAAATACGGAAAATCAACCAACGATCAGTATTTGCCGCAAAAATATACTCAAGTAGGAACCGAAAATAAGGGAAGAGGCATTATCGGAAATACCGAAAGTCAGAATTTTGTTTCTGAAACATTTGCAAATTATTCTCAAACATTCAGTGGCAAGCATGAAATAGGAGCAATGGCCGGTCATTCATTCGAATGGTATCAATACCGGGATTCGTATTTGACAGCCAACGGGTTTGTAAACGAATCGTTAGGTAATGAAAATATGGGTGCAGGAGAAAAAGCCAACAATATTATATCGAATGGCCTCTCCAAAAGCAAGCTCATTTCAGGAATGGCACGCTTAAACTACACCTACGATAATAAATATCTGGCCACTATAACCTTCCGTGCCGATGGTTCATCAAAATTCGGAAAGAATAATAAATGGGCATATTTTCCTTCGGGAGCAATAAGCTGGAAAGCTCAGGAGGAAGAATTTATCAAGAAACTAAAAGTATTCGACGAATTGAAATTCCGCTTAAGCTATGGTATTTCAGGAAATCAGGGAATAAGTCCATACCAAACCCTTAGCCGCTATGGCACAACACAATATTACAATGAAGGACAATGGATGACAGCCATAGGCCCCGGCTTTGTTTCAGGATATACCGGACAAGACGGAATATGGAAAGTGTGGAGCGGCATACCTAATCCCGACTTAAAATGGGAAACAACTTCTCAGTGGGACTTTGGTATCGACATGGCATTCTTCAACAGAAGACTAAGAGCAACTTTGGACATTTATAATAAAGAAACATCCGATCTCCTTCGCGAAAGGAACCTTTCACTTTCTTCAGGATACGACCGCATGTGGGTGAACGATGGTAAAATACAAAACCGTGGGTTTGAAGCTACTTTCGATGGAGTTATCCTAGACACCAAAGACTGGGGCGTAAACGGAACATTTATCCTCTCAATGAACCGCAACAAAGTGCTGGATCTTGGAAGCAGCATAGAGTCGGGACTACTTAAGGATGCCAGAACAGGAATGGAATATGAAGTGATCGGTAATCAAAGAGAACAATTCCGTGGGTACACAAACATCCTCGCAATCGGCCAGCCTATAAACGTATTTTATGGCTATAAAACAAACGGTATCATACAAACATTAAACGAAGGACTCGATGCCGGACTTACCGGAGAGGATGCCATGCCCGGAGAATTCAAATATGTAAACATTTACGATGGTGATGGAACTACCGGAGTCATCAATGAGAATGATAAATGCATCATCGGCAATCCAAACCCTGATTTTACAGCGAGTTTAAACCTCGCTTTACGCTGGAAAAAAATTGATGCGAGTATATTTCTCAATGGTGTATTCGGAAATGACGTACTGAATACGAAAACATTTGGAGACCCACATAACGCAGCATTCCGCTGGACACAAGACAACCCGACCAATAAATATCCGAGCCTTCGCGATGGCCGCCAAACCCGATTCTCTGATTATTGGATCGAAGACGGATCATTTGTCAGAATACAGAACGTTAGCCTTGGATACACTTTCGACCTGCCAAAGAAAAAGGTCTTTGTCTCTAAAATTCGCTTATATATGAATGCATCCAATCTATATACTTTCACAAAATTCGACGGCTACGATCCCGAAGTCGACCAAATGGGTATATATACAGGAGGATACCCTCGCCTTAGAAAATGGACTGTAGGTATTGACGTAACATTCTAAAATAAACAATCATGAAAACCAAAATATATTTTTTAATATTGATTTGTAGTGTTCTGGGTTTCACTGCTTGTAACCTGGACGAAGAACCTTACGGATTCTATTCGGAAGATAATTTCTACAAAACAGAAGGTGATGCCAAAGCGGCAATCAACTATGCTTATGCAACACTTACATATATCGAATACTCCCGTGCTCTTTTCTTTATTGGCGATATGCCAACCGAAATAATCACTACTAAAGGAGATGCTTCTGTCGACAATCGGGCATTGAACACATGGAGAATCGACAATTTTGATACGAATTCTACATTAGTCAACTTCTTTAAATATTCGTACATTGCAATAAACAGGGCGAATGCAGTAATAAAAAAGATGCCGGATACAAATATCGACCAATCACTGAAAGATCAGTATTTAGGAGAAGCTTACTTTTTGCGCGCATATAACTACTTCTGTCTTTCACGCAATTTCGGTTTGGTTCCTATGCACTACGGAGTGGTAGAAACTCTGGCTCAAACTGCTGCCCCTTTGGCTAAAGATATGGATGAAATTTATGATCTGATGATCGACGATTGTAAAAAAGCAGAAGAATTGCTGCCGGTATATACAACTCCAATAATGGGCCGTACCGACCGTGCAGGTGCACAAGCATTATTGGCTAAAATATATCTATATGCGGCATCTGCAAAGAAAAACAATGTTCCTCTGTATAAGGACATGACTAAAGAGGTGAATACAATGTACGAAGAAGCTGCAAAATATGCGGGAAGAGTGATGGGACTGGATACTAATTATCCGCAAAGCACGTATGGATTTGAGAACGATATACTTAAGATATACGACGTTGAAAATTTTGCTGGAAAAGAAAATATTTTCCTTATGTCTATGGACAGAACGGGCGAATCGGAAGGACAATACTCTAAAATATCAAAAATGTTCCTGCCTTATATAGACGGTGCCACTATCTGGCTCAAACAAGGAGATACAAACACATACATCAAATCGCACGACGGCTGGGGTGAATATCGTACCGAAATAGATTTCTACAATAGTTTTGCCAATGATGACAAACGCAAGACATATCTGATTGTAGATAAAATATATAATCAAAACGGCACATTGAATGTAGAATGGAAAGCTGATGGTTCGGGTAAAATACCTTATCCTTTCAGCCGCAAATACATCGATCCTAACTTTGACGGAGATAAGACTAGTACCCGCCCGTTCCTTATCCGTTATACGGATATAGCGATGGTATACGCCGAAGCGGCAGGACCGACAACAGCGGCATATAGCGTAATAAACTTTATACGCAATCGTGCAGGATTGGGCTCTTTAGCTCCGAACTTATCTGTAGATGCTTTTAGAGAAAAGGTATACGAAGAACGTAAATTTGAGTTCGCATTCGAAGGCGACCGTATGTACGACATCCGCCGCTGGGGTAGAATCGGTGATATAAAAGAGGTAAAAGATGCAGGATTGAGTGAAAGCCAATACACTTTTTACCCAATACCACAGTCTGAAATAAATTTGAATCCAAGTTTAAGGTAACTTTAAATACAGAAAATTATGAACAAAATATTGAAATATAGTTTATTCATCCTCTGTTTTATTATTTCACAATCATGTGTAAAAGACATGCAAGATGACCTGAATGATGGAGGATGGAACCATGAGAGATCATTAATCAGCCTGAAATTTAAAAATCAAGTAGGACAAGCAGAGATTGAGAGAGTGGACGGCACTACCGGAGAAGTAACAATAACACTGAATGTTGGCGCAATAACTGACCTGTCCAAGGTTGAAATAGAAAGCTTGCAATTGTCTTATCAGGCTAAATCAAGTGTAAATATAGGAGGAATGGTGGACTTTAGTAACGCAGATAGAAAAGCTACCATTACCATTACTTCGGCCTTAGGAGAAAGTCGTGATTATACAATATATGCTTCTGAGTTCCGCGAAACAATAGAAGGGCAATGGGCTATTAACAATCTGGTAGTATATGGTGGAACAGGACCCGAATATGGTGGAGGAGCTGTACTTCCTTTGCAGGAAAAGTCATGGTGTTGGTACGATGAATATGCTCCGAAAACAGAATGCGATAATATTCTTACTTTTACAATGGATCAGATAACTGATGATGGAAATACATCGGGAGTATGCGTAAATAATGCAGGAGCTGACGGTAAATATGCAAACTTCATTTTTCAAGGTTCTATGAACAAAGACAATCCGGGAGTAGATTTAGACCTAAAACGTTTCTATCGCCAGATACCTGAGGGAGAAAGCCGTTGGACACGCAATTACAGTTTAGGTACAATTTCATTTACAGACAAAGACGGAAAAGTAACAACGGGTACGCTGGAAAACCCCGGAACCTATGATCTTGGTAATGGAAAATCCGTAACAATACCGAACAATGCATTTTCATTTGCTTTAAGCGGTGTTGATGACTGGACAAACATTTATAGTGACTTTGATAAGTTTGCTAAAAAACCAAGAAAATACTATATAATGGTAACTAAGCAGAATTAAAATTTCTTTTGAGCAGGTGAATCACCTGATTTCATCTGCTCAATAAAATATACAATGAATGAAAAAATATCTGATTTACTTCCTATCCACATTTATTGTTTCCTGCTCCAGTCAAAGGCCAGACGCAACTGTGTCTATAGACGTCTCTAGCATAATCAACGACAACTATATCGGTAACGGGGCGCAATGGGATACTTACCAACTCGATTATGGAAAAGGAAGATTGGAAATTTCTGATGCAGACTGGAAAAAATTGTATGACAGGCTCGACTTTATGCGGCCTCAGTTTATACGTATCATGATAAATACTTCTTCTTTTCTTGAAAACGGCAAATTCGCGCCTGAAAATAAGATGGATGTATTGTCAAAGATGCTGGACTATTGCCAAAGCCGGAACGTAACAGTCATGTTCGGAGATTGGGGCTGGAGCCTTATCAATACACGTGAAGCAAAGATAAATGACAAGAACATGACACACGCAGCAGAGTTAGTGGGCTATCTGGTTAATAAAAGAGGCTATACGTGTATCAAATATTACAACCTAATCAATGAGCCGAATGGCTATTGGTCTTCCACCAACAAGAGCTATCCTCTTTGGGCCTCATCCATCGAACAGTTTTATAAAAACATGGAAGGCTTAAGATTGAATGACAAAGTCGGTATTGTAGGACCCGACATCGCCATCTGGGATAAGGACGAAGCATGGTGGATAGATAGTACAGCGACTCAGTTAGGAGATAAGATACAATTATATGACATCCATACTTATCCATCTAAGATAACCGTAAATTCAGGCAAATATACCGATATCATTTCAGCCTATAAGAACAATGTTCCCGAAGGAAAGAAAATAGTAATGGGTGAAATAGGATTTAAATTTGTAGAAAAAGCAGATTCGCTATACAATCAGGAAAATATTCGCAGGGCTAAAGCAAAAAAACATGCATCGCTCGAAGATTCCCAAATGTTTGTATACGACTATATGTATGGAACTGACATGGCCGATGCCCTTTTTCAGACTATAAACAGTGGATATTCGGGCTCTGTAGTATGGATGCTGGATGATGCCATGCACTCGAACGAAGCTCCTGATAAGCTTAAAATATGGGGATTCTGGAACATCTTCGGAGAAGAACAATTTGGTGCGGAAGAAGAAAATGTCCGTCCGTGGTATTATGCATGGTCACTAGTGACTAGATATATTCCAAACGGCTCAAAGATATTCAAATCGGAAGTATCCGGCGATTCGAATATAAAAGCTATCACTTCCGGCAAAAACGGTAAATTTATGATAGCTATTGTTAATGTGTCCAAAAAGATTAGAAATGTGAAAATTGACGGCTTAAATACACAAAGCATTCCAAATTGCAAAAAATATATTTATTCGGAGGGAACATTAAAGAAAGAAGGGGATCATAAGCTCTTGCCAAATGAAGAAGGCCTGACCTTAAACTTTCAGAAGGGGGAGTCTTTTACTATGCCAGCCGAATCACTCATTGTATATACGAACTACGAATATTAAAAAACTGATTATGAATATAAAAAATATACTAACAGCTATTATTTTAAGTATGTCCGTCCTATCCTGCTCTACACCCAAAGAGGAATTACAAGTGACTGTAAGTTCCGATATTATCAATTCGGGCTATATAGGCAACGGAGTGGAATGGGATCCATACGACGAAGCAGAAGCCTGGGGTTCATCCATTTCTGAAGATGATTGGCAAAAACTGTTCAAACGGCTCGATTTTATGCGGATGGGATATGTACGCTGCATGATCAACAGCCCATTTCGCTATTATGATGCCCAAACAGGAAAATATGATAAAACCCGCAACATAGAATCCATTTCCCGGCTATTAAAATATTGTAACGACAATAATATTACTGTCATGTATGGAGAATATAATCCTCCCAAATGGGATATGAAAACGGATCAGCGTTGGATAGATATGTCTGTCGATTACCTCAACTATTTGGTAACAGACTTAGGTTTTTCTTGCATTAAATATTTTGTAATATTCAACGAACCTGATGGCAATTGGGCTTCGACCAATGGTGATTACGAATTATGGAAATCGATGCTGGTACGCTTTGCTGACAAAATGAAAGAATATCCGGGATTAAGCGAAAAAGTAAAGTTTGCCGGACCTGATGTAGTTGTCGATTACAAAAATCCTGCTTCTGCTTATGATGCACCGGGTTGGATAAAACAGACAGCCACAGATGTCGATTCTTTGATTGGCCTATACGATATACACGCCTATCCGGGACAGCATGAAGTTCGGTCAGGACAGTATACAAACATATTGGTAAGGCATAAAGAGTCTGTTCCAAAAGACAAAAAAATAGTTCTTGGAGAAGCCGGTTATAAATACTGGCGTGAAGCCGACTCTCTGCTGATGAAGGAATATAACCGCAGGCTCGAAGGACATCCGTTCACAAAAGGTAGCGACAGTAATATGTTAGTTTACGATTATTTCTACGGATTGGATATGCCTCTTCTTTGCATGGAAGTAATGAATGGTGGATATTCGGGAATAGCGGCGTGGATGCTGGACGATGCCATGCATAGCAACGGCGATTCAGGAAAAACAGAGGATATTAAGTTATGGGGAATGTGGAATATCTTGGGAAAAGAGGTATTCAACGATGTTTCACAAGAAGAAATTCGTCCATGGTATTACACTTGGTCACTTATGTGCCGTTACTTCCCGACAGGTTCAAATATCTTGAAAACTTCTATCGACCGCACAAAAGGTGTATATGCAGTTGCAGGAGAATTTAATGGTAAATATGTATTTGCAGCCGTAAATATTGGTGAAACGCATAAAGATTTGAACATAAGCCTACCCGCTTCTATTCAAAATGCATCTTTATATGTATACGAAGAAGGCAATATGAAAACAAATGAAGACGGACACCCGGTACCATCGCAAAAAGGATTGAGTATCGACAAAGAATATAAAATAACTCTTAAAGCCCAAAGCTTCATACTATTAACAAACATGGATTAAAAAAATAAAGATATTATGAAACAGATAACCAATATATTATCTATCCTATCAGTATTCATATTCATAAGTTGTACCGACGTAGAAGATGTACCTGCACTCTATCCGGAATATGAAAAGGTCACTTCTCTTTCTATTGTGGATAAAAATGCAACAGATGAAACCAAAGCCCTTTACTCTAACTTATGGGCTATACAATCAAAAGGCTTTATGTTTGGGCACCATGACGACCTTTGGTACGGCCGCAAATGGTATAATGAAAGCGAACGTTCGGACACAAAAGATGTTTGTGGCGATTATCCAGCTGTTTTCAGTTTCGATGTGGCAGAAATAATGGACAATCGCTATCAAAACGAAGCTAATGCAATCCGTAAGAGAGTTGCAATTGAAGCATACAATAGAGGGGAAGTCCTGACAGCTTGTGCCCATCTCAACAATCCATTGACTGGCGGTGATTCTTGGGATAATTCCAGTAAGGACGTAGTAAAAGAAATACTGAAAGACGGAAGTGAAACCAACATAAAATTTAAACTTTGGCTCGACCGTTTGGCCGATTTTGCATTGAACCTGAAAGGTCAGGATGGAAAGTTAATTCCTATCCTTTTCCGCCCTTTCCACGAACACACGCAAAGTTGGTCTTGGTGGGGAAGTTCATGTACTACCCAAGATGAATTTATTGCACTATGGAAATTCACAGTGAACTATCTGCGTGATACAAAGGGTGTTCACAACTTTATATATGCAATTTCGCCGCAAATAGACTCTGTACAAGGCGAGGATAACTTTTTATTCAGATGGCCGGGAAATGACTATGTCGATTTCTTAGGAATGGATGCCTATCATGGATTAAACCCTACAACATTGACAGCAAACCTCAACACCTTGTCCCGACTTTCTAAAGAGTTGAAAAAACCTTGCGGAGTAACGGAAACAGGAGTAGAAGGTATTCAGCGCGACGGTGTGCCGGAAAAGAATTACTGGACACAACAAATCCTTACTCCCGCAACAGGGCAGTTTATAAGTCTGATTGTGATGTGGAGAAATGCATACGACCCAAGCGAAGCCGGAAAACACTTTTATTCAGTATATAAAGGACATGCGTCAGAAAAGAACTTCGTAAAAATGTATGAAAGCCCTATTTCTTTCTTTTCCAACGACCTGCCGGATATGTATAAAATGGCTGAAGGCTTGACGGTAAACTAACTTATCTGTTTCCCGGAAGGTTAAGATTATGGTTATTTTTTATAAATTTGAGCCTGCTTGGAAATAAGGTGCCAAGCAGGCTTTTTCCTATATAAATATTAAAAACGATTTTATGATAAAGAGACTTGCTTTATTGACCGGAATGGTTATAATGACTACTATCGTATTCTCCCAGAATTACGCATTAAAAGAAAACATATCGTATATTCAAGAGAGTGAACAAGACAGTTACAGAATAGAACGATGTAAACTAAATGTTTATTATCCAACCGATAACACGGATTATGCTACAATCGTATGGTTTCATGGAGGGGGACTTGAGGGTGGTGAAAAAGGAATCCCCGCAGAACTTAAAGACAGAGGAGTGGCTGTAGTTACTGTCAATTACCGTCTTAGCCCAAAAGCAAAAAATCCTACATATACCGAAGATGCGGCAGAAGCTGTGGCATGGGTGTTTAACAATATCCCTTCTTTCCAAGGTAGTCCGGACAAAATTTTCGTTTCCGGTCATTCGGCCGGAGGGTATCTGGCTCTCATGATTGGACTTGATAAGACTTATTTAGCAAAATACAATATAGATGCGGATAAGATAAAAGGATTAATCCCGATCAGCGGACAAACAAATACACATTACACGATCAAAAAAGAAAGAGGACTATCATTCGATATCCCATACATAGACGAATACGCACCTATTACACACGCTAGAAAAGATGCACCACCCATCCTTCTGATTTCGGGAGACAAGAATATGGAACTGGCAGCACGCTATGAAGAAAACGCCCACTTGGATGCTATACTCAGAGCCATAGGACACAAAGATGTAACATTATACGAGTTGCAAGGCTTTGATCATGGGAGAGTTTACGCTCCGGCATGTTACCTAATGTTGGATTGGATAAAGAAACATACGAAATAGTAACGAATTACGAATAATAAAAGAGCGGCTATCCTAAAATGGAACAGCCGCTCTTTATATTTCAAGTAGATAAGATTAACCTTTCTTAGTCATTCTTTTCCTATCATTCTCATCCAGATAGATTTTACGCAAACGTATAGCATTCGGAGTTACCTCAACATACTCATCATCTTTGATGTATTCGAGAGCATCCTCAAGACTGAATATTATTGCCGGAGCCAACTTAGCCTTATCGTCAGTTCCTGACGCACGAACATTTGTAAGCTTCTTTGATTTCGTAAGATTTACGACCAAGTCTCCTTCCTTGTTGCTCTCTCCAACTATCTGCCCCATATATATATCGGTCTGAGGCTCCACAAAAAATCGGCCTCTATCTTGCAGTTTGTCCAATGCATATGCATATGCATTTCCCGACTCACTGGCAATAATAGACCCATTCGACCTTTTATCTATATCTCCTTTCCACGGCTGAAATTCCAAAAACCGATGAGCTATTACAGCCTCTCCTGCCGACAGGGTAAGAGCAGTATTATTCAATCCAATGATACCTCTTGATGGAATATTAAATTCCAAATAAACGCGGTCCTTCTTACTTCCCATCATCGTTAGTTCTCCACGACGACGCGTAACCAAATCAATAATTTTACTGGAATATTCTTCCGGAAGGTTAATAGTCAATTGTTCAACAGGCTCATATTTTACACCATCTATATTCTTTATAATAACTTTTGGCTGGCCTACTTGTAATTCATAACCTTCGCGACGCATCGTTTCAATTAAAATCGATAAATGAAGAATACCCCTCCCATAAACAATCCATGCATCGGAGCCCTCTGTCGGCTCTACCCGCAATGCAAGGTTACGGTCTAATTCTCTCATTAAACGATCGTTAATATGGCGGGAAGTCACATATTTTCCATCCTTACCAAAAAACGGAGAGTCGTTGATTGTAAACAACATCGACATTGTAGGTTCATCAATATCTATCGTTGGTAATGGTTCCGGGTTTTCTATATCCGCTATTGAATCCCCAATTTCAAAACCTTCGATGCCAATAAGAGCACAAATATCACCACATCCGACATTTGATGTTTTTGTACGCCCTAAGCCCTCGAATGTATTTAATTCCTTTATTTTAGTTTTCACGACAGATCCATCTCGCTTACAAAGAGATACATCCATATTTTCTCTCAGCGAACCACGATGTATACGTCCTACAGCTATACGTCCTACATACTTAGAATAATCGAGAGACGTTATCAACATCTGAGGGGTTCCTTCTAATATTTCAGGTGCGGGGATATATTTTACAATAGCATCTAATAATGTTGATATATTCTCTGTAGGCTTACTCCAGTCTTCAGACATCCATCCTTGTTTGGCAGAACCATAAATAGTTGGAAAATCAAGCTGTTCCTCCGACGCATCCAAACTGAACATCAGGTCGAAAACCATTTCGTGAACTTCGTCAGGACGGCAATTCGGCTTATCCACCTTATTGATAACAACAATCGGTTTCAACCCTATTTGAATAGCTTTCTGAAGAACAAAACGAGTCTGAGGCATAGGGCCTTCAAATGCATCTACCAACAGCAAACACCCATCAGCCATATTGAGCACACGCTCTACTTCCCCGCCAAAATCGGCATGTCCGGGAGTATCTATAATATTTATTTTAATTCCTTTATAATTAATCGAAACATTTTTTGAGAGAATAGTTATACCTCGTTCGCGTTCGAGGTCATTATTGTCAAGTATAAGTTCTCCTGATGTCTGATTATCTCTGAAAAGTTGTCCGGCAAGAAGTAGCTTATCTACAAGGGTCGTCTTACCATGATCGACGTGGGCGATTATCGCAATATTTCTGATATTTTGCATATAAATTATTTGAGGGTGCAAATGTACAAATAAAAAATCCATTTAGACATCTAAATGGATTATATATTTTATAGTCAAGGATATTATCATCCCATATACCCCCGCACTATTCCTCGTGGCGAACTTTTTATAAAGTCCACAATCAGCCTCATTTCAGGTGTCTCCTCAAACTCTTTCTCTATTTTATTAACGGCATCGGAAAAATTAAATCCAGCTTGATAGATAGTCCTATAAATCTCCTGTATTTCATTGATTTTTTCATTCGAAAATCCGCTTCTGCGAAGCCCCACAAGATTGAGTCCCGAGTAGCAAACCGGCTCACGGCCGGCTATAACATACGGAGGGATATCCTTACCTAACCGTGTTCCTCCCTGAATCATAACATGTGCACCTATACGTGAGAATTGATGAACAAGAGTACCTCCGCTCAATATAGCATGGTGATCGACCTCTACTTCTCCGGCCAGCTGGGTCGCATTTCCTATTATAATAGAGTCGTTAAGTATGCAATCGTGTGCAATATGGCTATAAGCCATCAACAAACAATTGTTACCTACAACTGTACGTCCCTTCGATGCCGTTCCTCTGTTTACAGTAACACATTCTCTAACCATTGTGTTATCACCTATAATAGCCAAACTGTCTTCTCCTCTGAATTTAAGGTCCTGAGGAATTCCTGCTATAACTGCCCCCGGAAATATCTTACAGTTTTTTCCGATACGAGAACCCGATCTAATATTAGCCCCTGACATAATCACGGTTCCATCACCAATCTCAACATCCTGATCAACAAAAGCAAATGGCTCTATAGAAACATTTGCTCCAATCTTTGCGTCAGGATGGATATATGCTTGATTAGAAATACTTGACATAAATATTATTATTTATTTTTCACAATTTGGGCAGTAAATTCAGCTTCAGAAACAAGTTTATCGCCAATAAAAGCATAGCCCTTCATATTGGCAATCCCTCTGCGTATCTCCGATATGAGATTTAACCTGAATAGAAGAGTATCGCCTGGAACCACTTTGTTTCTAAATTTAACATTATCGATTTTAAGAAAATAGGTAGAATATCTTTCAGGCTCTTCTATCTGCGATAAGATAAGTATTCCTCCTACCTGAGCCATGGCTTCTACCTGCAATACACCCGGCATTACGGGTTCTTGCGGAAAATGTCCTTGAAAATAAGGCTCATTCATTGTTATATTCTTCACACCGATAATGTGCTTCTGACCTACTTCTATGACCTTATCAACCATCAAAAAAGGATATCTGTGCGGAAGTAATTCTTTGATACGATTAATATCAAAAACAGACTCTTTATTCGGATCGTATATCGGGGCCGGCACCTCATTTTGTCTTATTTCCTTGCGGATAAGGCGTGCTAATTTGTTATTAATCTTGTGTCCCGGACGTGTAGCAATAATACGCCCTTTTATGGGTTTTCCTACCAATGCCATATCTCCCACTATATCAAGAAGTTTGTGACGAGCCGGCTCGTTAGGGTATGTAATCTGACGATTATTCAAATATCCTAGTTCCGAAGCATCTTTATGAGGAACACCCAATAAATCTGCAAGGCTATCTAATTCTTGTTGAGATATCTGACGCTCATAGATTACAATTGCATTATCCAGGTCTCCTCCTTTTATCAAACCGGCCTCACGTAATTTTTGTATTTCGCGGACGAAGACAAATGTACGAGAACTTGCTATTTCTTTAGCAAAATCATTCATATGCTCCAAAGAAGCTGATTGATTCGGAATATATTTAGATTCAAACTCGATAAATGAATTTATACAAAAACGGTCATCGGGAAGAAGCGTCAATTTTGAACCTGTTTCTTCGTCCATAACTTCCATTTTATGGCGTACTACAAAATAGTCTCTATCTTCTGATTGTTCTTCGAGCCCAACCTCATTTATAGCATCAACATATTTAATAGAACTACCGTCGAGTATAGGAAATTCCGGTGCATCTACTTCTATCAGGCAGTTGTCCACCCTCAATGCATAAAGAGCCGCCATTGCATGCTCTATTGTACTTATGTAGACATTATCCTTAACTAATACTGTCCCACGTTGAGTATTACCCACATTTTCAGCTAAAGCGTCTATTACAGGTTGGTTTTCAAGGTCTAACCTTTTAATTTTATAACCAAAATTGTCCGGAGCCGGATTAAATGTTATTGTTATTGGCAACCCGGTATGTAAGCCCTTTCCTTGCAATGTAAAACTGCCTTTCAGAGTGTGCTGTTTACTCATTTCTATTTTATGATATTAGTTATTGTTTATTCGATTTCAACGCATCTATTTCTTTTTGTAGTTGCGCTATCTGACGATACATTTCCGGCAATTTAGGGAATATAATACTTGATCTGAAAAAATCTTTTACAGGAATTGCCGGTGCACCTATTATTTTCGCATTTGGTTCTATGTTGCTTATTATACCTGATTGGGCTCCTATATTAGCGTTATCGCCAATGGTAATATGGCCTCCCAAACCTACCTGACCTCCAAACATACAATGTTTACCTATCTTGGTAGATCCGGACACTCCTACCTGAGCAGCCATTACCGTATTTTCTCCGACTTCAACATTGTGAGCTATTTGAATAAGGTTATCCAACTTCACACCCTTGCGAATAATCGTAGCGTCCATAACAGCACGATCGACAGTAGTATTTGCACCTATTTCAACATCGTCCTCTATAATGACTATTCCCATTTGAGGTATTTTCTTATACACTCCATTTTCGGGAGCAAAACCAAAGCCATCACTACCGATAACTGCCCCGGCATGTATAATACAATTGTTTCCAATGATGCAACCCGAATATATTTTCACTCCGGGATATATAACCGTATTGTCTCCAATCTTCACATCATCTCCGATGTATGATTGAGGATATATTTTCACATTATTTCCTACTTGCACATTATCTGCAATGTAGGCAAATCCACCAACATATACATCCGTTCCCACAGAAGCACTATCTGAGATATATGACATTGGCTCTACCCCCACTTTCTGAGGCTTTGTCTTCTCCACCAGATCCAATAACACAGCTAATGCCGCATAAGCATTGGCGCAACGAATAAGAGTTGCCTGTACTGGTTGTTCCGGCTTAAAATCATCATTTACTAAAACAATACTTGCTTTAGTGGTATAGATATGATGTATGTATTTAGGGTTCGCTAAAAAAGTCAATGTTCCGGGTTTTCCTTCTTCTATACGTGAAAAATTATTCACTTTTACAGAAGGATCCCCTTCAACTGTACCTTTTAAAACTGTCGCAATCTGCTCTGCAGTGAAGGATACTTGCATAAAAATAAACTAAAATAAAAACAGTGCCTTTTTCAAGACGCGAAATAAATAATAATTTTTCAAATATATGACTTTTATGCTTAAAAAACGGCTGAAAGTCCGAAATATTATTATTTATTCAATCTTTCCATAAAAAGAGATGCTTTGTCTATTAGTTTCTTGTACTATCAATGTACCATATCCTGAATCGCCAATCTTCAAGAATAATTTATACCGGACAGGCACATCTTTCGTTTCTATAGAGATATCCCACATACCTTTCTTTTTATCAGAAACGCTATAATCAAAATCTGTACTAACAAATTTAATACCGCCATCGGCAGAGGAGGAAATTGGAGCAGTATAAGCCCTTCCAAAATAGGGGAGATATGATTCGATAGTATCCTTCGAAACCCTCAATGAGTATGAGTTATCCAGGTTTATTGATCTTCCGCTAAGCGGAATAGCCGTTTGTGCAACAAATGTATAGCGAGATGATGTAATTTTTTCATTCATCAAAGATGCAGTCTCCTCTTTTGACAAATTATCACCGGACCTGCAACCCTGCAATAAAAAGACAAGCAATATCGTAGTTATAAAAGTCTTCATAATAGTGTGCTTTTTATAGAAGAACAAATTAAGAGGGCGAAATGTTTAAGATACTTTTATGTAAATCCTTACTAAGAAAAAAAGAGGCTTTTCTTTCCGAAAAGCCCCGAACTAATTATCTAAAAAAACTACATTCACGGCCGTCCTCCCGGACCTCCTGACGATGTACCAATACTTGTTACTATAGAGTTTGAAGTAAAAGTCGTTGCAGAGGAGCCTTTAGTGTATGTGGCTCCGGTATAATACCCATGAAAATCGCTCCCCCCCGAAACACTGCCTCCTGTATACACAGTGTAGCTCGTGCCGGATGTAATATCCGAGCTACTAAACAGAATAGTCATTTGAGAATATGCACGAGGTATTTTATAGGTCAATATGCCTATTCCGGCGGAAGATTCAACATGGATCAATTGGTTTGCCGTACCGGATGTACCATAGATAACAGACCGTTGAGTAGACACTGAAGATGTCGGTGTACTGGTTGATCCGCCTGTACCAATAAGTATTCCTCCTGTTATTTTAAATGTATTGTTATCACAATCAAAACCCTCTTCCGGAGAAGTAGATCCTGAAGAAACAATGAGACCTCCGGTAATAGTTAATGTCCCATTAGAGTCGATTCCATCATTTGTTGCACTATAACAATATATCTTTCCTCCGTTTATTCCGATATGATTAGATGCATTGATACAGTCGTCATATGCCTCTATTTCTATCGTACCATCATTGATGGTCATTATTTTTTTACTTTCCAGACCCTCGGCCTCAACGCCTGTTGCTTTGATCGTTATAGTGCCGCCGTTGACTGTCACATTGCCATCGCTTTTTATAGCTTTTGCAGCAGTATCATCCGATCCGTATTTAAATTGACCACCTGTGGTTGACACAGAGATAACACCGTCGTTGATAACCAGATCACCATCAGCGCTAATCCCTTTTCCTCCGGAACCGGAACTGGTTATTTTAATATTTCCTTTATCAATAGTCAACTTTCCATCACATTTTATTCCTGAGGCAGAAGAAATATCTTTATCGTCTGTATCATAAAAAGCATCACCTGTAGTTGTCAGTGTAAGATCACCACCACTGATAATCATATCACCACCAGATTTTAGAGCTTTTGCTGCAATACCAGAAGTACTGACATTAATCGTTCCTCCTGATATAGTGAGCGAACCTATATCACTTTTAATACCCTGCGCCTTTTGTCCGGCAGTTGTGATATTAATAGTACCTCCACTAATAATTATCGAAGGATCGATAGTCGTATCAGTATCCTCATATGAAGCTGCAATTCCGTCATCTGCACTTTTTACAGTGATGTTTCCCCCATAAATACGAATATAGCCTTTATCGCAATCGATGCCATCGCCCGATGCTTTGATATTCAATTTACCTCCGTCCATTCTAAAATAATCTTTGGCATGAATACCGTCACTAACTGCACCTAAGACTGTAATGCTTCCGCTCTTTACCCGAATATAATCATCACTGGCAATAGCATGCTTATATCTTCCATAAACATATAATTCCCCGCTTCCTTCAAAATTTAGTTGCCCTTCACTAAAGAAAGCACCTTTCATATCCTCATCTCCATAAGCGGTATATGTTTCACTATCTACCAACCTGTTCGAAGTCCCTGCAACCTGAGTTACTGTAACTTTTTTCCCTGACTGAATATTCACGGCCGAGCCATCGCTACTAATAATACTAACACCATTCAGGCCCAGTCCGAATTTATAGTCGCTATAAATCTTGAGAGATCCGCCAGTTGTAGTCCCAGACAAAACATAGTTAATCTCGGTAGTCATATTTGTTGATGTAACTACAACATTCCCGTTCGACTGAGTAATGGATACCCCATCGTCGGAATAAGGATTTATTATAGTTGCAGAATTACCGTCAAATACGATTGTTACTGAATTGGCAAAAATTGTATCTTTCGTGTTGGTTTCAAAATCATCATCAATAATAACTTCCCAATCATCGTCATCATTAATTTCATCGCTATCACTATTGCTGCACGACAGAATAAAAATTACGCAGAATAATACGAAAAGTAGTTTATCCAATTTCATCATAAATTATTTTTCATAAATGTATGGCAATTTATAGGCAATCTTAGATAAAGGCAAATACAATAGACAAATAGGCTGCTTCAATCGACAAACAGGTTTATTCAATTGATAAAAGTTTTTTTTACAAAAAGAAGGTTTAACGAAGGAAATATGACTGGCATCGAAAATGTAATTATCTTTACAAAAACAAAATGAAAATGCTAAAACCTGGACCTATCGGTGTTTTTGATTCCGGCTATGGCGGGCTCACCGTATTATCCCACATACAATCTTTAATGCCGGAATACGATTATTGTTATCTCGGAGATAACTTACGAGCCCCATATGGACCTCGTTCGTTCGACATTGTTTATGAATTTACGAAAGAGGCTGTAAATATTTTATTCGATATGGGTTGCAATCTGGTTATTCTTGCCTGCAATACAGCATCGGCAAAAGCTCTCCGAAGCATACAACAAAAGGATTTACCCAATATAGACCCCGAAAAAAGAGTATTGGGTGTCATTCGCCCTACAGCGGAAGTCATAGGTTCTTTCACCAAAAGCCGTCACGTAGGCATACTTGGGACTGTAGGCACAATACAATCAGAGTCTTACCCTATCGAAATAACTAAATTCTTTCCTGACATTACCGTAACCGGCGAAGCCTGCCCTATGTGGGTTCCATTAGTGGAGAACCGCGAATACGAAAACGAAGGAGCCGATTACTTTGTGAAAAAGAATCTGAATAATATTTTAGCTAAAGATCCGGCAATAGATACGATTATATTAGCCTGCACTCACTACCCCTTGCTGCTAAATAAAATAAAAGCGTTTCTTCCCGAAGGAATATCGGCTATCCCCCAAGGGGAATACATTGCACATAGCCTGCAAGATTATTTGAAACGACATCCTGAAATGGAAAGCGTATGCACAAAAGGGGGTATCACACGCTACTTCACAACAGAATCGCCTGAAAAATTCTCTGAAGCCGCAACTATTTTCCTGAATAAGGAAATAGAAGGGGAAAGGATAATACTCAAATAAACTTTTCTCATCATGCGAAAGATAATCCATATCGACATGGATGCCTTTTATGCATCGATAGAGCAACGCGACAATGTAGCCTATAGAGGCAAGCCTTTAGCTGTGGGATATTCAGGGCCGAGGGGCGTTGTTGCTGCCGCCAGTTACGAAGCCCGGCGTTATGACGTGAGGTCGGCAATGGCTTCTAAAACAGCACTGCGCAAATGTCCTCAATTGATATTCGTTCCTGCCCGGTTCGATGTATATAAGTCTGTATCAAGGCAAATAATGGAAATTTTTCATGAGTATACCAATCTTGTAGAACCATTATCTTTGGATGAAGCATTCCTGGATGTCACAGAAAATTTCAGGAATATATCATCAGCTACTCAGATAGCGCAGGAAATAAAACAAAAGATATTCGAAACAACAAATCTGACAGCTTCGGCAGGAGTATCGTTCAATAAGTTTCTTGCAAAAATAGCATCCGATCAAAATAAGCCTGACGGCTTATTTGTTGTAAAGCCAAAAGTGGCAGAACAATTTGTCGAAACTTTAGCGATAGAACAGTTTTTCGGAGTGGGAAAGGTGACAGCCAAGCTAATGCATCAACTTGGAATAAAGACAGGATGGGACCTGAAACAAAGATCCGAGAACGAATTGGTTTCTATATTCGGAAAGACAGGATATATATATTATCAAAATGCACGAGCTATTGACGATCGTCCGGTAGAATCGCACCGAATAAGAAAATCCGTCAGTTCGGAAACTACGTTTGACAGAGATATCGACAATTTAGAGGAGCTGGCAATTATACTCGACGAAGTAGCAAAAGATGCATTTGCGTATATTGACAAGAAAGGATTTAAAGGGCGAACGGTTACATTAAAGATAAAATATGCCAACTTTAAAATCATTACACGCAGCCAAACATTTGCTAATTACATTACCAACTACGACACCCTTTACAAAGCAGGGTACGAACTTCTCCAGAATGTGGATTTGTCACCCAAGATAAGACTTATTGGCTTAGGGGTTAAGAATAATGAAAATGATATTGATTGGTACGACGCTATCCAGCTAAGGATAAATTTTGAAGAAGATTAATGTACTCCCAGTAGATTTTCAACACTTTTCAGCCATCCCTGATAATCGAAACGGGAGATAGCCTTATCCAAATCCTTACTGTATTTAACGGATAATGAGGAATCGTTCAAAACCGCTTTTAACCCTTCATAGACTCCGTCGCCGCTATTTTCCACCAACAAACCATATTTCCCACCATCCACTATATCTCGCGGCCCTCCGCAGTCGGTAGTTATCACAGGCGTATTCAATGCCATAGATTCCAACAAGGTAAGAGAAAAGCTTTCTCGCTCGGACACACACAAAGACCATTTACATTGAAGTATGTAAGGATAGGGGTTCCCAGTTCGTCCCATTAGGGTAACCGTATCCGATAAAGCTAAATCTGATACAGTTTTCATCATTACTCCACTATCCATCCCTTCTCCTATGATATAAATATGAAAGTTATACCCTTCATCTTTCAAACGAGACGCGGCGTTTATTAACCTGTCAGTCCGTTTTTCGGGAGAAGTACGGGTTATCAAAATAAAGTTGGTTTGTCCTTGAGGTAGATCAGCAATCGGTTCTTTCGCTTTCCGGTTCAATTCCGAAAGATCAACAGCATTATAGAGAATCCGGATTTCCTGTTTGGGCATACGTCCGTCATGCAAAACATCGAGGTAAGCATTTTTCGCAGCATCGGAAACACAGACAACCGTGTCAAAATTATTATAAGAGTTTTGAACTATTTTTAGCTGCTTCTTATTTAACCATACCGACACTCGTTCACGAAAAGAATTAACCTCATATTTCCTTTTATACAAGAGATTGTGTATCCACAATATTTTATGACTTTTCATCTTACTGAAAATGCGGGCAAAAAAAGTTTCCTTGAAGCAAATGACAAGGTCATAAGATCCTAGCTTCAATCCTTTTATTGAAGCAAAAACACGGGGAAAGAAGACCATCATATTCTCCCCTATTTTTCGTTTAAGATGAGATGTATTTCCTTTATACAGGTAAGCTACAGTAATACTTTCTGATAGTTCGTTCAATAATACATTTTTATCAGATGGTATCGGCAAAAGAAGCGTTATACGACACCCTCTTGTAGCCAGATAATTGAGCAGTCCAACCAAAAGTTTTTCCGTACCGCCCATCTCCATTCCATCGTTGAAAAATAAAATACGTTTCATCCAAAATCAGGATATAATTTTCATTACTGCATCTATCCAATAATCCTCACTATTCAGACACGGAATATAAGAAAAATCTGTACCTCCATGCTGTAAGAAAGTTTCTTGCGTCTTTATCTTGATATCATAAAGCGTTTCCAGATTATCAGCAGCAAAACCCGGAGCTACAACCAATATTTTTTTTAGTCCTTCCTCGGCCAATTCCTTCACCGTCTCATCCAAATCGGGTTTGAGCCAATCGTTCCCCATAGCCGAATGATATGTCAACCGGATTTTCTTCGTATCTATCCCTAATTCACTTATCACCAAACGGATAGTTTCTTTTGTTTGATAAACATAATCGAACTCCTTTCCCTTTTTCCAGCCTTCTTCCACATGGCTCAAAGGCAAACTGTGAAAACTAAAAATAATCTTATCGAACGGCTGATCCGCATATGGTTTTATGCTTTGCGCCAATGCCGATATATAAGCCGGATGCTTGAAGTAAGGTTCTATAAATTTCAGCCTGAAAGGATAAGGACGCTTAAAAAATTGCCTCCCGACAAAATCAACAACCGTTTTATAAGAAGATTCTGCATACTGAGGAAATAAAGGCAATACCACAACCTCGTGCAGCCTGTTATTTTTCGCCATCAAGCTATCAAGACCCGCCGTAACATCGGGCTGTCCATACCTCATTGCTACCTCCACCGGCATCTCAGTTACTTCTTCTAACTTTTCTGCAAGCTGCTTAGCCTGATACAATAATGGAGAATCTTTTATTTTATCATCCCAGATCAACTCATAATGCTTTGTAGAAGCAAATTGTCTGAACGGGACAATTATACCGTTTACCAAGACCGGGCGAAACCAATCCGGAACCGTCATAACATAGGGATCGGAAAGCATGGCACGGATAAAAAATCTTACATCTTTCCGCGTACATGTCTTCGGGCTACCTGTATTGACTAATAAAACCCCTTTCATAGGATGAAACTAAACGTAGGTTTCCAACAACAATACATTTGCATCGGGACTGATAATTACATTTTCTGTATCAGCCGGAATGAGAATAGTTTCTCCCTGCTTTATATAGAGATTGTTTCCTTTGTCATCCCTAATACTGCACGCTCCACCCATACAGATATAAATAATAAATGAATCTATATCAGAATAATCTCTGGTTATATCTTTTGTCGCATCCAGTAAGTTAGTTGTAAAATATTTACACGATTCTAATTGTACCGGCTGATTTTCCTTCCTCACATAAGATGTACGGTAGTTATCATATACCCCATAGTCAATCGCATCTTTTGCCAGTTCGGTATGCAATTCGCGTCCGTTTCCATTCGCATCTTTGCGGTTGTAGTCATAAATACGGTATGTTATATTCGATGTCTGCTGTATTTCTGCGATGAATGTTCCTGCCCCGATAGCATGCACGCGACCTGCCGGCAAGAAAAAAACGTCTCCTTTTTTCACATCATGCTTAGCCAAATAGTCAACAAAAGTATTATCCTCAATGCTTTTCACATACGAATCGGGAGTAACCGGTTTCTCAAAACCTGAATACAAAAACGCACCCGGAGCGGCATTTACGACATACCACATTTCAGTTTTCCCAAAAGAATCGTGTCTTTTCTTTGCCAATTCATCATCAGGATGCACCTGTATAGAAAGATTGTCCCGGGCATCAATAAATTTAATCAGCAACGGAAACTTCGCCCCGAATGATTCATAATTCTTTTTGCCAACCAATTGTTCTTTATACAAAGAGATGAGTTCATCGAGGCTCTTGTTTTCCAGTTCGCCGTTAGCTACTACGGAAATATTTCCTTCGACACCCGATATTTCCCAACTCTCCCCTACCCCATCTTCAACAGGTTTTATTTTCTTGAATTTACATATTTCATCTCCTCCCCATATTATGGATTTAAGGATAGATTTAAATTTTAATGGATATAATTTCATTTTTGATATTTATATTATTGATATGTTCTTACAAACATAGTTAAAATCTTTCAGAGAAATGATATTTAAACGCTACATCATTCTCTTTGTTCACATCAGCTCACTCAACTCCATCCAACGCATTGTCTTCTCGTCTATTTCTTCGATAAGATCACTTATGCGATTCGATTTTGCCAAGAGTTCGTCAGCAGAAAGAGTTCCACTCGACAGTTCAGTTTCAATCTGAGATTTTTCTTCTTCAAGCTTCGGTATCAGAGCATCTAACTCCTCAAATTCACGTTTTTCTTTAAAAGTAAGTTTTTTCTTTTCTTCCTTTACAGGAATCTGAACCTTTCCCTCTTTCGGTTTGACTGTTGGTTGCTTTTCTTTTTCTAAAGTATCCTGAATCTCTTTCCATTCTCGATAATCGGTATAGTTACCCGGAAAATCTTTTATTTTGGCATTCCCCTGAAAAGCGAGCAAATGATCTACAACCTTATCCATAAAGTAGCGGTCGTGCGACACAACGATGACACAACCTTTAAATTGCTGCAAATACTCTTCCAATATATTGAGTGTGACAATATCCAAATCATTGGTAGGCTCATCCAGAACAAGAAAATTAGGGTTGGTGATAAGAACGGTACATAAATAAAGCCTGCGTTTTTCACCTCCCGACAGTTTATAAACAAAGTTATGCTGCTTTTCGGGCGGAAACAGAAAATGTTGAAGAAACTGCGATGCAGTCAGGCGATTACCGTTACCCAAATCAATTACCTCAGCTATACTCTGAATAACATCGATAACTTTCATTTGCTCGTCGAACTTCAAGCCATCCTGGCTGTAGTAACCGAACTTCACGGTTTCGCCAATATCAAAGCGTCCTTTGTCGGGAGCGACTTCACCCATCAACATTTTTATAAAAGTTGATTTTCCTGTGCCATTATTACCTACAATACCAAGCTTTTCGTACCGTGCAAAAACATAATTAAAATCTTCGAGTATCCTGACATCGCCAAATGCTTTATAGATATGTTGAGCCTCGAATATTTTGTTGCCTATATACGAGCCTTTCATCTGCAACTGCACATCTCCCGCATCCCTGACTTGCTTGGCTTTCTTCTCCAAATCGTAAAACGCATCTATCCTCGACTTGGCCTTCGTCCCCCGTGCCTGAGGTTGACGGCGCATCCACTCCAATTCTTTACGCAACAGATTATTAGCCCTGTCTATTTCTGCATTTTGTGCACTTACACGTTCATCTCTCTTTTCGAGATAATAAGAATAATTGCCCTTATATTCGAATATTTGCTGCTGATCTATTTCGATAATCTGATTGCATACGCGATCGAGAAAATAACGGTCGTGCGTTACCATCAACAGACTCAACCGGGATCGCTGCAAATAACCTTCGAGCCATTCTACCATGTCTAAATCAAGATGGTTGGTTGGCTCATCCAGGATAATCAAATCCGGCTCGGTAATTAAGACATTGGCAAGTGCGACACGTTTGAGTTGCCCTCCCGACAATTGAGCTATCTTCTGATCGAAATTGGTAATCTTAAGCTGAGCCAATATTTGCTTTGCCCGATGCTCATAATCCCAAGCCTGCAACATATCCATTTTCTGGAGTATGGCATCAAGGTAAGATTGGTCTTTAGAGTTAATCACCCTTTCGTATTCTGCTATCAGATCAGTCACTTCATTTCCTGACTGGAAGCAGGCTTCCAACACAGTCAGGCCTTCGGGATAAACAGGATCTTGCTCAAGGTAAGCGATACGCAAATCTCTGCGGAACACAACAGAACCATTATCGTACGACTCTTTACCTGTAATAATGTTCAGCAGTGTTGTTTTTCCCGATCCGTTTTTTGCTATTAAACCAATGCGTTCTCCTTCTGCCACACCAAAAGATATATCGCGAAACAACACTAAATCACCGAAACTTTTTGTTAATCCGTCTATCTGTAATACCGAAGCCATAAAAAATATTTTTGCAAAGGTAACATTTACCACTTTAAAAGCTATCTTTGCGACGCAACAATTCGAAAAAGGATGCTTTAAACAAATACCTATTTAATAAGTATGAGACCTCCACTTTATTAACAATCCATTGAACTTTTCAACATGATATGTATTGTTACACATATTTAACATCCATTTCCTGCATTTTATTATTTAATTTGTCATCTAAAAAAAGTAATTAGCTTTTATGGGTAAAATAATCGCATTAGCCAATCAAAAAGGGGGTGTAGGAAAAACTACAACCACAATCAATTTGGCCGCATCGCTGGCGGCTATGGAAAAAACCGTACTGGTTGTAGACGCTGACCCTCAAGCGAATGCTTCGTCAGGATTGGGCATTGACATCAAGAAGGTTAACAAAACCATCTATGAATGCCTTATTGGTTCCACTTCCGCTAAGGAAGCTATCATAAAATCAGAGATTGAACGCCTCGACGTACTGCCATCGCATATCAATTTGGTTGGCGCCGAATTAGAAATGCTCAATGTAGAAAACAGGGAAAAACAACTGGCTGCAGTTCTCACTCCCTTAAAGGCCGATTATGATTTCATATTGATCGACTGCTCCCCTTCGCTCGGCCTGATTACAGTTAATGCCCTGACTGCCGCAGATTCTATTATCATTCCTGTTCAATGTGAATATTTTGCATTGGAAGGCATCAGCAAGCTACTGAATACGATAAAGATAATAAAAACAAAACTGAATCCTTCACTTGAAATAGAAGGTTTCCTACTGACCATGTATGATGCCCGTCTGAGACTGGCAAATCAAATATATGAAGAGGTTAAAAACCATTTTCAGGAACTTGTATTCACTACTGTGATACAGCGGAATATCAAACTAAGCGAATCGCAAAGTTTTGCACAACCTGTACTTGTATATGACGCCTCATCGAAAGGTGCTGTCAATCATATGCAACTGGCACAGGAACTTATTGAGAAAAATTCTTAACTTTGCAATTCTGTAAATACTTATAATTATTGTTATGACTAAAAAAATGGTTCTAGGCAGAGGGCTTGATGCACTCATCACCATTGATGAAGTAAAAACAGAAGGTTCTTCTTCAATCAACGAAATAGAATTATCTAAAATACAGGCCAATCCCGATCAGCCGCGCCGGGCATTTGACGAAGAAGCCTTGCAAGAACTAGCAACATCTATCCGTCAGATAGGCGTTATACAGCCTATAACACTAAGAAAAATAAATGACGACTCGTATCAAATCATAGCGGGAGAACGTCGTTACAGAGCATCATTATTGGCTGATCTGAAAACCATTCCGGCTTATATAAAAACTGCCGAGGACGAAAATGTAATGGAAATGGCCCTTGTGGAAAATATCCAGAGAGAAGATCTGAATTCCATCGAAATTGCTTTAGCTTACCAAAACCTGATAGAGTCTTACAACCTTACACAGGAAAGGTTAAGCGAAAGAGTCGGCAAAAAAAGAACTACTATAGCCAATTATCTGCGTTTACTTAAACTTCCGGCAGAAATACAAATGGGGCTGAGAGATAAAAAGATAGACATGGCTCATGCCCGTACCATTGTGACACTGGAGGACGCTCCTACCCAATTGGAAGTTTATGAACTTATATTGGAAGAAGGATTGTCTGTACGCAAAGTTGAAGAGTATGTAAGGGCAATTAGTAAGGGCGAAAAACTGGAAGAATTGCTTAAAGAAGAAAAAGCAGTAGAAACAATAAAAAAATCAGGAGCGAAGAAAGCGACTCCCGAAGAATTTGAATTATTAAAAGATCATCTTTCCAAGTTTTTTTCAACCAAAGTGCAGTTAACCTGTAACGATAACGGAAAAGGAAAGATCAGTATTCCATTCAAATCGGAAGAAGAGTTGGAAAGAATCATTGAGATATTTGATCAATTAAAAAAATAAAACAAGATATTCTACGTAATATCATTATGAGGATAAGACTGACAATTTGTACACTTTGCTTTCTGGGAAGTCTCTCTTTGAACATAAATGCTCAGGAGCCTCTTGTGCAAGATTCAGCCATTATCAGTAAACAATCGGTAAAACCGATAAAGAAAGACACTGTATCCCGCAAGAAGGCAGCAGTTTTATTAGACACTATAGTTTTTAATAAACCCGAATTCAAACCTGATTCCAGAAAGGCACTCATATATTCCGCTATTTTGCCCGGATTAGGTCAATTTTATAACAGAAAGTATTGGAAATTACCAATTGTATTGGGCGGTGCTTTTGGTTTGACATATGCAATAACATGGAATGGAGCGCGTTACAATGAATACAGAGATGCTTACAGGGATTTGGTACTGAATCCGACAACAACTTCCAGTTGGCACGATTTCATTTCGCCTAATGAAAGTAGAGAAGATTACTTAAACAATGCATCGAAGAGAGAGTCGTTAACCGCGTCGTTAAAAAGAAGGAAAGACTTTTACAGAAGAAATCGTGATTTGGCCATAATAGCGGCTGTGGGAGTATACGCATTATGCATGATAGATGCCTATGTCGACGCCCAGCTATATGACTTTGATATATCTCCGGATCTTTCTATGCGGGTAGAGCCTGTTGTATGGATGCCCACTCAATACTCGAAAGCCTGTATCGGGCTTCAATGTAAAATAAATTTTTAAATACATGGATTTTTTATCCTTTTAGAAAAATCCTGTATCCCAAAAAGAAAGCTTATGTTGAAAAAACTAATTATTTCAGGAATTTTTGTTGGCTGTACCCTTATGGCAACAGGTCAAACAAACAAACCAGAGGAAGATGATACTCCTCCCGAATTTGAACATGCTTACGAGCAGCTTCTCTCTAAAAAAGGAATAAGTTCCGTTCAGGGCAATTATTCTAACGGCGCTATTATATTTGATGATTCTACATATATAAAACGATTATATTCGCTTCCGACCAAAATGGAACTGGTTTTTAATCCAGTGGTAAAACAGCAAATAGAATATTATGCCGGACGAAGGAAATCGCAAGTCAGTTATATGTTGGGCGAAGGAAAATACTATTTCCCAATTTTCGAAGAAGCTCTTGATCGGGAAGGCTTACCTCTCGAACTCAAATATCTGCCAGTAATAGAATCTGCACTCAATCCTATTGCGCGTTCAAGAGTAGGGGCATCGGGTCTATGGCAATTCATGGCCGCTACAGGTAAAATGTACGATTTAGAAATAAACAGCTTGGTTGATGAACGATTCGACCCGCACAAATCGACTGATGCTGCCGTAAAATATTTGAAATCACTATATTCAAAATACAATGACTGGAATTTAGTTATTGCAGCATATAACTGTGGTCCCGGAAATGTAGATAAAGCTATACGTAGAAGTGGCGGATTAACTGATTATTGGAGCATTTACCCATATCTCCCCAGAGAAACCAGAGGCTATGTTCCTATCTTCATTGCTGCTACTTACATAATGAACTATTATCAAGAGCATGGAATAGACCCATCTATAGGTACTAAACCAGCATCGATGGATTCGGTAGTAATCAATAAGAATCTTCATTTTCAGCAAATATCCGATGTATTGAACATTCCGATCGATGATATCCGCCGTTACAACCCACAATTCAAAAATGATGTGATCCCCGGTGAATACAAAGGCTATTCGCTAAATTTACCAATGGACAAACTAACAGCATTCATAGATAAAGAAGAATCTATCTTCGCATATAAGCCGGATCAATTCTTAAATCACAGAAAGGTCGCCGGACTGGATGTGGTAAGCGGAGGCAGTTCTTCCGATACAAAAACGATTACTTACCGCGTAAAAAAAGGAGATACCCTGTCCAAAGTCGCTAGCCGATATGGGGTATCATCTGCACAAATAAAAAACTGGAATGCCCTATCTTCCAATAAGCTAAACGTAGGCAGACGCCTGAAGATATACAGAACGATAGCTCCGGTAGCTGAATCAGCAACACTCAATGCCGAACTGGCTTCTAATGCTTCAAATATAGAAGGCAAATATACAGGAACTCCTATAGAGGGAGGTACCATCCCTGTAGAAAAACAAGCCAAAACAACTACTACATATTATAAGGTTCGCAAGGGTGATACTTGGAACAAAATAGCTCAAAGAAACAATGTTACTGTTTCTGACATTAAAAAATGGAATAACATTAGAAATAACAGTTTAATAGCAGGTAAGACACTGAAAATACAAAAGATAGAATACGTAGAAATTCCTGTTATTGAAGAACCTAAACTTACAGAACCTGAATTGGCTCATGTTGAGATAGATTCAACTTTTACTATTGATATTTTCGATGATTATCTGAAAAAAGTAGATATGGATAAAGCGTCTCTTCCCCGTATCAATATTTCGCCTACAGATGAAATTCCTAACCGGAAAAAAGCCGATGACACAAAGTTGATTTACCACAAAGTAAAAATAGGCGAAACTATTACGCAGATTGCCGCACGTTACAACGTATCACAAAAAGACATCATCTCTTGGAATAAACTTTCGTCAAGCATGGCAAAAGTCGGCCAACGCCTTTTAATCCTTCTTCCTGAGAAAGAAGCGGTAAACACTACAAATAATTCCTCAAACGATACGTTTTCCGCAGATAAGTAAAAAAAACACAAAATATATTTTGTTAAAACAATTTTATAATCGGGTGCTATGCATCCGATTATAATTCATTTTACTATTTTTGTATCTTACTGAATTTTTATGGTGAAAGAAAATATACATACTCAGGACGATGCTTTGATTGAGTCGGAATTCAATGCTCTGATTGACGATTACCTGAAAACAAACCACAGACGGAAAATAGAAATTATTACCAAAGCATTTCTTTTGGCCAAAGAAGCGCATAAAGGAGCACGTAGACGGTCGGGAGAACCCTATATAATGCACCCCATCGCTGTAGCCCGCATAGTGTGTAAAGAAATAGGTTTGGGGTCGACATCCATATGTGCCGCATTGCTTCACGATGTTGTAGAAGACACTGAATATACAGTAGAAGATATAAAAGGATTGTTTGGTGAAAAAATAGCTAAAATAGTAGATGGGCTGACCAAAATATCCAGTGGAATGTTTAGTGGACAAGACGTTTCTGCACAAGCAGAAAACTTCCGCAAGTTACTGCTCACTATGTCGGACGACATCCGTGTTATTCTGGTTAAAATCGCCGATCGCCTTCACAATATGCGCACTCTGGGATCTATGGCTCCGGCCAAACAATATAAGATTGCCGGAGAAACAATGTATATATACGCTCCTTTGGCTCACAGACTTGGGCTCTTTGCCATAAAAACAGAACTGGAAGAGCTCAGCTTTAAATGGGAGAATCCACAAGTATATCAAGAAATTGAGAGCAAGCTCCGGGATACGCACCGCATGCGGGCTGATATTTATGAGCATTTTGCAAAACCTGTCATCGAAAAACTGAACGAACTCGGTTTTAAATACGAAATCAGAGCACGGGAAAAATCAGTTTATTCAATATGGAATAAGATGCAAAGCAAAGGAATTCCCTTTGAAGAAGTCTATGATATCTTTGCTGTACGTATTCTTTTTGAGAATGAACCCAATGTGGATGAAAAGAAACGATGCTGGGACATATATTCGGTAATAACAGATATATATAAACTCCGCCCCGACCGTATCAGAGACTGGGTTAGCCGCCCTAAAGCAAATGGTTACCAAGCACTACACCTTACAGTAATGGGACCGGACGGGCAATGGATAGAGATACAGATACGAAGCCGAAGGATGGACGACATTGCCGAAAAAGGGTTCGCGGCACACTGGAAATACAAAGAGGGAAAGATAGAGGAAGATACCGAACTTGACAAATGGCTGAAAACGATTAAAGAGATATTGGAAAGCCCAAGTCCCAATGCATTAGACTTCCTTGACACAATAAAATTGAATCTATACTCACAGGAAATTTTCGTTTTTACACCTAAAGGTGAAATACGTACCCTGGCACAAGGAGCGACAGCACTCGACTTTGCATACGACCTGCATTCTGATATCGGAGATCATTGTATCGGAGCAAAAGTAAATCACAGATTAGTGCCTCTTAGCGAAAAGCTAAATAGCGGAGATCAAGTAGAAATACTCACATCAAAATCGCAACAACCAAAACCAGAGTGGATAAATCTGATAACTACCGCAAAAGCGCGTACAAAAATAGAATATGCCTTAAGGAAACTTCGCCGGGAAACGATCAAACAGGGGGAAGAACTCCTAAACAAAGCGATAGAAGGTACATCTATAGAAATAACAGCTGATGCAATGGACAAAATGCTGGATTATTATCAGCGAGCAAGCAAAGAAGACCTATTGTATGCCATCGGAAATAACGACATATCCCTACCTCAAAAGATAGAGAAACTACTCACTTTAAAAAAACAAAATCCTGACAACGTACTGCTCAAATACATGAGGCAAGCGTTTCATGCTGTAAAAAAAACCGACAAAGAAAAAATAGAAAAAAACGAATACGAACAAGTAGATACAAAGAAAACTTATGTACTGGAGGAAGACTCTTTTAATAAGAACTTCAAAACGCTGTCATGCTGCGACCCAATACCGGGAGATAAAGTTTTTGGCTTTCTGACAGAAAATAACGAAGTAGAGGTGCATAGTATCCACTGCCCTATAGGACTGAAACTAAAAGCCAGTCATGGAGACAAAATAGTAAATCTGGAATGGGGTAGTTTTATCCAATCTCCATTTATTACCACTATAAATGTTACAGGAATAGACCGTATAGGCATGCTAAATGATATAACAAAGATCATAACTGCAGGATCTTTAAATATCAAGAATATGAATATCGAATCGAACGATGGTGTATTCGAAGGACGGATTGTAGTCTATGTTCACGATGTAAATGACTTGCAAACCCTTTGCTCCCGTATAGCAAAAATAAATGGGGTAAAAACAGTAAACAGAAAACAAACCTGATTAAATCTATCATAAATAAAAAAGTCCTGTATGATACAGGACTTTTTTATTTCCTTCTTTAGAATTTGAGGCTTACTCCTCCGAGTATATTGAATCCTTGCAAAGGATAACCATAATACAACTCATACCGTTGATACAGGATATTATTTAGTCTGGCATTTACCGACAGCCAATCTGTAACCTGATATTCTCCCCTGAAATTCAATTCATTGATATCCTTCATTTTTGCCTGAAGATTTACAGAAGACAGATAAGCACCCTCACGCCCGCCGGCATAAAGATAATTAACTGATAATGTCAGCTTATCCACCGGCTTCACATCCGCATTCAATTCTGCTGTAAAAGACGGGTGTCCCCAAGCTTTCTTTTCGGAAAAAGTTACAGGATCAACCAGTGTCACATAACCATCCCTGTATTTTACATTATAGAAATACCCTGTAATTTTTGCAGATAAATCTGTATAAGGAATCAGCGTTGTTTTCAATTGCCCTCCTATATGTCCGGTAGAAACATTAGCATACAAAGGTGTTCCCACAAGACTCCAAGCATAATTTTCTCTTTTAGATGGCCGATATATATAAAGATGATCTTTATTGGTTTGCTTATATCCCGCGAATATATCAAATTCTAAACCACTTATGACCCCCGAACTAAAACCAATCTTTGCATCGTAAAGAGTTTTCGAATATCCTACTCGGGTTGCCGGATTGACATATCTGTTTTCCTGAAGAATATCGAGGAACGTGTTATTGTTAACCCCTCCGCCAATTTCTGCATAGAATCTATTTACATCATTTATCCGGACATTTGCTTTTATGTTAGGAGCAAGAGAAAAACCAACTTTCGTATCAAATAAGAAATTAACATTGGCACCTAAATTTACATCCCAGTTTGCACCAAGAAACTTCAGATAAGGAGTACCCTGTACATTCAGATATTTATGATATACATCATCATTCTCGAACCAATCCTCCTTACCAAAAGTCTGATACATGATGCTACCATCTATTCCCATTGTTTTATCCGTATCAAATTCAGTAAAGACATTAACTCCTAAATCCACTTGTTCTCCGCTTATTCCATCAGTTAAAGAAGTTGGCCCATATTTATTTCCAAAATGAGAGAATCCGATATTCCCGATATACTTTAAAGCCCCTTCATTCTTTTCACTTGACTTTAATCCCAGATTCAGACTGAATACATTTACGCTTTGGCGCGAGTCGTAATCAAAAGGAAGAAAACTACTCGATTCAGGCCTATAAAAAGAATTCCCGTAATAATTATACCCGGTATTACGAAACGAAGCTCCAATAGTAAGAATTGAAGGGTCAAATGTGTGTTGATATTTCAAATTAACTCCGGCATTGGAGTATTTTGCCTTAACATCTTTATTCAGATAATTTTCTTTATCCAGATAATTAATTTTACCCGAAGTTGCGTCATAATTGCCGAACAGATCGAGCCTATCTCTTTCGCCATCTACAATACGATACCCGGCTGCACCATCAAGATTACCATTAGTTCCTCCGCCAAGTATTAAGTAACCACGCTTTTTACTGAAATCAACATTCGTTTTGATATCACCCGGCGCTGATGCACCCAGCTGGTTATTATCCAATTTTATCTGCGGAGTAGAACTCACAAAATTTATATTTCCTTGTTTTACTACAGGTGTATAAATATTAGGTGTTGTATTTATTTTCGAAGCATCCTGCAATGTAGGATTGTATTCCCGTTCAAGTAGTACCTGCCGCGTAAGAGTTGTATCTCTTTGTGCCGAAATTGTCAAACTTGTAATCCCTAACCCTATGACAAAAATGGTTTTATATATTGTTTTCATATTTTCTTTTTCTGATTGTTCATAAGTTATTTCAATGCTGACAAACGTTCCGAGATCATTGTCGCAATATCAGCTTCCGAACCCTTATAATTTGCCTGTAAACTTTCAAGATATTGACGGGCCGAGAACTTGTCACCTTTGGCCGCATAAACATCCGCCAATACAACAACAGCACGTGCCATCCAATACTCGTGAGGTGTACCCTCTTTCATAAACGCCTGTACTTGCTTTTCTGCTTTATCATACGATTTAGCCTTATAATATGCTTCAGCTATCAGGAACTGAGCCTCAGCTCCGGTAGCTGTACGGGTATCCTTAGCCACAGCCAACAAATCTGCGATTGCTTCGTCTGTCTTTCCTAAGTTTTTCAGAGATTGTCCTCTATAGAACTTAGCTTCATTGGCAACAGAAGCAGAAACTTTGGAACCTTTCAGTATCTTGTTTGCCGCAGCAACTACTTCGTTATCTTTTTTCAAGAGGTAAGCACAGCGCAACATACCAAGCTCGGCAATATTTTTGTTTTCAGCATTCGAAGCCACAAGTCCTAAATGCTCGTATGCTGCATACGCTGCATCATAATTTTTCTTATCAAATTCGATTCCGGAAGCTAACACCAAAGCATTGTCCATATATTTCGGATTATTGGAATTGATCACTGCTTTAAAGTTTTCTAATGCCGTATTATTATCTTTTGCCTCAAATGCAATATTTCCTAAATAAAAATGGGCATCACTGGAAAATACTCCATTTGGATACGATTGCAGGTATCTGTTGAAGGCCGCTTTCGATTCCTCTTTACGACCTTTCATATAAACATTTTCAGCAGCCAGATAAGTAAGTGAATCCTGGCGGCTTGCAGATAAAACAGTTCCCTTACCCAAAGAATTTACATAAGATGCATAAGATGATATATCGTTCATATCTTTATAAACACCCTCCAAACTTTCTACTGCAGTACGAGCCTCCTCACTATTCGGATAGTTCGCTACAACCTGCTTATATGCGGCAATAGATTTTTGCGGATTATTGGTATTGAAATACAATTGCCCCAACTGAATTCCGGCTTTCTGTGCAAGATTCGATTTAGGGTAATCTTTCAACAGTTTCTCCAACACAGTAGTTGCCTCAGTTTCCTTATTCAGCATAACCAACGCCCTGCTTTTTTCATACAATGCATCGTCGTAATATTCCGAATCGGGATATTTAGACATCATGGTGTTCAAAGCACTGACCTTTCCATTATAGTTGCGTTGTAAGCCCAGCACAAACGCTTTTTGGAAATCTGAATAGTCAGCATTACCCGGACTTGCTGCCGCTGCTTGTGAATATGATTTTTCTGCTTCCGAAAAATTACGTGCAAACAGGTAGCAGTCCCCGATACGGTTCAATGCATCCGAGTAGTTTGGAGACTGACGATTTGTTTCTGCTGAGACATATTTTCTAAAGTCTGTTAATGCTTTGCTGTGATTCTTTGTCTGAAAACTAGTATAACCCAGATTATAAAGAGCCAATGTATAGTTTTTACCGGAAGTAGAAGATTGAGCCAGATACGTACTAAAGTCACGGGATGCCGCCAGATAATCTTCACTACGATAAGCAATTTCACCACGCCAGAAGTAAGCTTCGTTTCTTGCCTCTGTATTATAGCTACCCATATTGATGGCCGCATTGAAATCACTTGCTGCCAAATCATATTTCTTGTCAATAAAATTCTGTACACCCAATTGATATAAAATAACTTGCTTGGCATCCAATATCTGTTTGCCGGGTGCTTTTATATTATTTATGGCGGCTAATGCCGTACTATAGTTTTTAGAAGCTAACAAAGTTGTAGCTAATACACTATTTACTTCATCCGTATATTTCGATCCGGGGTATTCGGTAAGGAATTGCTGCGATGCGGTAATTGCTTCTCCAAATGCAGAACCGCCATCCCTGTTACGTATCATTACATAATTATATAAAGCTTCTTCACTGATAGATGAATCAAACCTTGAACGCGCAGCAGCATCAAATGCCATTACTGCATTTTGCGTATCATTCAATTTCAGGTAAGATTGTCCAAGCAACATCTGCCCTGCCTGCCCCAGTTTATCGGTAGTAGAGGCGACATTCTTCAATGCATTTACAGCATTGCGATAATCGCCTGTCTGATAATATGCTTCTGCCAATTGATACATATCATCACGGAACGGAGCAGTTGTTCCCTGCAAATATTTTTCATAATTCCTGATTGCGTTAGAAGTATTACCTAAACGGTAATAGCTATTTCCCAACAAGCGATAAACCTCCAAAGAATTTTCTTTATCGGGGTATGACGATATATAATCTTGCCCTTCTGTTATGGTCTCATTCAGATTCCCTTGCAGGAAAGCGCTTTGTATAAGAAAAAATGTTGCCGTTTCTTTATATTCGGGTTTATTCTTCAATCTTCTCAGTATAGGTAATGCTTGATCGTATTCCCCTTCCTGAAAATTAGTATATGCCAGATAATAAGATGCGGGTTCTCCATATTTTTTACTACTGCGCGAAAGTAGTCCGAACAGACGTTTAGCTTCGGCACGCTCTCCGTTTTGAAGGCTCGAATACGCCATTCTATAACTATAATCTTCCTGTTCGTCCACGGTCAGATAGTCCATATCGGCCTGAGAGAACCAATAGAGAGCTTTTTTCCAGTCTTTTTCGTCAAAATGCGTTGTCCCAATAAAAAAGCATATCTGATTGCGGTGGTATGTTTCCGGATATTCATCTAAATAATCCTTCAACAATACTCCGGCATTAGATTTACCCTGATAAAATGAAGAGCTGACAAGCATATAGTCAGCCTCCTGTATAAGTTTACTATCTTTAGACAAACGCTTAAACTCTTGCAGAGTATTCTGGCTACCTACATAGTTTTTGTCCAGAAACATTTCCTTTCCCTGCGAAAAAAGCCTGTCCGGCATAACCGTATACGCTGATTTCTGGGCATGCGCCAACTGCAAAACAGACGCGACAGCCAAAGTCAAAAGTATTCTTTTCATATTGTCATTTTTTGTATTTTTTGTATCACTTCTTTTATCGATAATAGTCCGAACAAGTCCGGATTAAGTTCTGAAACCTTTATAAACTCCAGTTTAGCTACATCATCCTCAGCCTTTAGTACATGAGTATCTTTTATCTTGCATAAATAAACAAGATCAAGAGTATGTACTTCGAACCCTGAGTAAATATAAATATTAGGAACAGAAAACAAATATTTTATTTCATCTACATCCAATCCTGTTTCTTCTTTTACCTCCCGGCTCATCGCCTCTTCTCCGGTTTCATGCAAATCGACAAACCCTCCGGGCAAATCGAGCGTTCCCTTCACCGGCTCATGTGCACGGGTAGCAACTAACAATTCCTTATTCTCATTTATAATTACTGCAACTGTAGCGGCACAAGAGTTGAAATAATATACAAATCCGCAATTTTTACATCTCTTCGATTTGACATTATTTTCTATAAATTTATCAGAACCGCATTTCGGGCAGAATTTAAATTGAGACAAAGGATGCATAATTTTATTCGTATTTAAGTTTGTGTTTGTTTACTTCTATTGTATTCTTCCGCCACCAAAGCCAATTCATTATACCAATCCTCTCCGAACCGACGAACAAGAGGCTCTTTCAGAAACTGATATATTTTAAGCCCTTCTTTCTTTCCCAAAAGAACAGCAGCCCTGCATATGCTCCAACGGTGATAATTAACAGCCGTAAAACTATTATATTTTTGTAACCGTATAGGATAGAGATGACAAGATATAGGTTTATAAAAATCTACCCTCCCTTCGCGATAAGCCTTCTCGATAGCACATTTACAGACACCTTCTTCATCATAATACGTAAACACGCAATCTTTACCGTTGACAATAGATGTAACCATCTCCCCGTCATCGTCTTTATATGCGACACCTTGTTGTTTGATTATATTTTGAGCTTCGGGGGACAAGTCATCCCACACCTGAGGTAACAGGTCTTCTATAATTTTGACTTCCTCATTTTCGAGTGGAGCACCAGACTCTCCTTCAACACAGCATTCGCCTTTACAGACGGACAAATTGCAAATAAAGCTTTCTTCTATTATGTCAGATGCGACTATCGTATCGTTTATCTGAAACATCCGTTTTCTTAGTTTAAATTAATTTTAGCAAATATAAGTGTTTTTACAGCAGCTCACAATTTAGGAATCTTCCTTTTAACACAATTTGATTAAATCAACTTTTTTCACTTAATAGCCGTTCAAACTTGCCTTATGTCGGAAAATCTTTTATTTTTGCACTACTTTTACAAATTGTCATCGAAAACGACAGGACAAGGCGCAGTAGTTCAATGGATAGAATAGAAGTTTCCTAAACTTTAGATTCGGGTTCGATTCCCGGCTGTGCTACAAAGAAACCCGCTCGCAAGGCGGGTTTTTCTTTATACATAAATCTTTATCAAACAACTAAAAAAAAAACAATCAATTAATTCATTACATTTGTTCCTATTATATAATGAAAAGTAATTCGGTTAACTATAAAGATTTTGTGGCAAGAATATCTAATTGTGAACTATTGATAAGGAACTAACTGGTATTTATATGGAATATTTTACTAAATTTGCACAAGGGGTTGATGTCCTCCTTCCAAATAAACTTTACACAAACAACAGTTGTTATACAATAGTATAAACCTAAAAAACATTGTAATGAAAACAAAATATCTATTATCATTTGTTGCTTTTTGGGCACTGCTCATAGTAGGAGCAGATACAACATCCGCACAATTGCGGCTAGGAGTTAAAGGTGGTGTAGACATCGACTCAAAAAAATTGGATTTAAAAACGCTAAAAGCCAGTAATCATCTGGGATATTATATTGGCCCTACACTAGAATTTGTAGTACCTGTATCAGGATTCGGAGGAGATATTGCCGTATTATATGGTCGTAAAGAATATAAAATTTCAGACTTGCAAAGCGATGCTACATTGTCTGATTATAATTATATTAGCATCCCTGTAAACATCAAACAACGTATCAGATTCGTCGGCTTAGGACTTTTCGTTTCGGGAGGTGTTTATGGCAATGTAAAAGTTAGCGGCGGCGATATTAAAATAGAAGATGCCGGAGATGTATGGAAAGAGTACAAATCCAAAAACTTCATCTTTGGTATTGGTGCGGGTGCGGGAGTTACTTTATTCAGTAAACTGGATCTTGGTGTATATTTCCGTGGTGATCTCACCGAAAACTATAAAGATGAATATATGGACGCCGATGTTTTCCAAAACAAAAAGAATCAGAGATGGAGCGTTGGGCTAAACTATTATTTCTAAAATCTATAAAAACGACTTCAGTTATTTACTTAAATGCTATATGCTGATGTAGCCTTGCCTCTACCACTGCAAGGTCTTTATACATACTCCATCCCTGCCGAATTCCAGAATTCTATAAAAGAAGGAAGCCGGGTGATTGTACAGTTTGGGAAAAAAAAGTTTTATACTGCAATCGTTTTTAAACTTCAAAAACAAAAAACAAATAATCTTCCAGTAAAAGAAATAACGACTTTACTGGAAGATTTTCCTATTGTTACCGGTTCTCAACTGAAATTTTGGGAATGGATAGCAATGTATTACATGTGCTCTTTGGGCGACGTATACAGAGCTGCATTACCATCCGCACTCAAACTGGAAAGCGAAACCAAGATATTACTTAATCCTGATTTTGAAGCAAAAGAACCGTTTACCGAGAACGAGCTGAAGGTATTCTACTCTCTTTCGGAGAACAAGCCTTTAACAATTTCAGAAATACAAAAGCTGTCAGGAATTACAAACGTAGTGCCACACATAAAGCAGTTGGTAGATAGGACAGCAGCATATATCAGTGAAGATTTGCAAGATGCCTACTCAGCAAAAAAACAGGTAATAGTCCAGCTTCCCCCAAAATATACAGAAAAAGATTTACATACGATTATAGAAGGATTAAGCAGAGCAAAAAAACAGCAACATCTCTTTTCCTCATTCGTATATCTGAGAGAAAGTTTCGATATCATTACAAAAAAACAGCTTTTAGAAGAATCGAATGTTTCACCTACAGTTCTCTCTGAACTTGTTAAAAAGGGTATATTAGAAATAACCGGTCAGGAAATCAGCCGTTTCGATTACGGAAAAACAAATTTAGATTCGGCGTATACATTGAACGTATATCAGCAAAAAGCACTTAAAGAAATAGTTGAATCTTTCAAAGAAAAAGACGTAACATTATTGTACGGAGTAACCTCGAGCGGAAAAACGGATATATATATCCAACTAATAAAAGATGCCGTATCGAAAGGGCAACAAGTCCTCTATTTGCTTCCGGAAATAGCCCTGACAACGCAGATAACCAACCGTTTAAAACTTGTATTCGGCAACAAACTGGCTGTATATCATTCCAAATTCAACGATAACGAAAGAGCAGAAGTTTGGAATAACCTTATAAAAAACAGCGAAATCCAAGTTATCTTAGGTGCCCGATCAGCAATTTTCCTGCCATTCAACAATCTAAGCCTCATCATTGTAGATGAAGAACACGAAAGTTCTTATAAACAACAAGACCCGGCACCACGTTATAATGCACGCAATGCAGCCATTATGCTCGGAAATATATGCAATGCAAAAGTTCTTCTTGGAACAGCAACTCCGGCTATAGAAACCTATAACAATGCTTTATCCGGAAGATACGGACTGGTCAATCTGACCAAAAGACATGAAGAAATAGAACTTCCCCATATAGAGGTAATCAATATAAAAGAGCTGAGGCGGAAAAAGCAAATGAAGTCTATACTCTCCCCTCCTCTAACAGACAAAATAAAAGAGGCTCTGATTAAGAAAGAGCAAATTATACTATTTCAAAACAGGCGTGGTTTTTCATCTTTGTTAGAATGTAAAAATTGCTCATGGACGCCTCACTGCCAACATTGTGATGTAAGCCTGACTTATCACAAGAGCCAGCGCTTGATGATTTGTCATTATTGTGGTTCAACGTACAACGTCCCTACTGTTTGTCCCGAATGTCAAACACCCACTTTGGACAATCTTGGCTATGGCACAGAGCGAATAGAGGAGGAAGTCTCAGAAATCTTTCCTGATGCATCTCTTGCCAGAATGGACTTTGATACTACTCGCGGTAAAAAATCGTATGAACGGATAATTTCTGATTTTGAAAATGGCGTAACTGATATCCTCATCGGGACTCAGATGGTTTCAAAAGGACTAGACTTTGACAATGTTTGCGCTGTTGGAATTCTTAATGCTGATAACTTGCTCAACTATCCCGATTTTCGTGCCTATGAAAGAGCATTCCAACTAATGACACAAGTTAGCGGACGAGCCGGGAGAAAAAGCAAACAGGGAACTGTTTTTCTTCAAACATCGCACCCCGCCAACCCTGTTATTGCATTTGTAAAGCACAATGATTATGAATCATTCTATAGGCAACAAATGGAGGAACGCAAAATCTTCCGCTATCCACCATTTTTCAGATTAATCAATATTGTCTTACGAGGACGAGATGGCTCATTGGTAGACAATGCCTCCAGACAGCTTTCTCTGTCGTTGAAAGAAACCTTCGGAGATCGTATCCTCGGCCCTAGCAGGCCCCCTGTTTCACGAATACAGTCACTATACATTTGCCATATTATGGTAAAGATAGAGAATCAGGCATCTATCCAAAAAGTGCGGGAAAATATATTTTATCATCAAAATAAAATACTTAGCAGCCCAGTCTTTAAGTCTGTCTTACTGCACTACGATGTAGACCCTATGTAGTCAAACACTATACCCACTCTCCCTGAGCATTTTATGCATTTAAGTTTTTTTATCTACATTATTGAAACGTTTTATTTAAATTTGCAGCAAGTTATAAGAATATCTTATGGGCAACGAAAAGAAAACAAAGCAGAATATTTTTCAGAGGTTTGGAACAAAAAAGATTATAAAATGGATGTGGGTAGCCTTTGGTGGCATCATAGTCCTTACCACAATTATATTCACTCTTATAAGCACCGGAATTATCGGTTACATGCCAGATGTGGAAGAACTGGAGAATCCTATCGACAAATATGCATCACAAGTATATTCTTCAGACGGAGCATTGCTTGGGACATATTCTCTTGCCAAGAACAACCGCATTTATTCCAATTATAACGACCTGTCTCCCTATCTGGTAGATGCATTGGTATCTACCGAAGATGCCCGTTATTATTCACATTCGGGCATAGATGCATACGCTTTAGCCCGTGCTGTGGTAAAAAGGGGATTGCTTATGGATAAAAGCGGAGGTGGAGGTAGTACCATTTCTCAGCAGCTGGCAAAACTCTTATATTCCCCTCCTTCTGAAAATGCATTTGAACGTGTCTTCTTACGAAAGCCAATCGAATGGGTTATTGCCGTTAAACTGGAAAGATATTATACAAAAGAAGAAATAATCAACCTGTACCTAAGTCAATTCGACTTCTTATACAACGCTGTAGGAATACAATCTGCGGCACAAGTATATTTCAACAAAACACCAAAAGAATTGAAATTGGAAGAAGCTGCCACATTGATAGGAATGTGTAAGAATCCGTCTTATTTCAACCCTAAAAGGTATCCCGAAAGAACAAAAGAACGCCGCAATATGGTTCTCAAACTTATGTATGAGAATGATAAAATAACAAAGCAACAGTTCGATTCAGTAAAAAATACCCCTTTGACCCTCGACTTCAAAAGGGTAGATCACAAAGACGGACTGGCTCCTTACTTCAGGGAATATCTCCGCATGACAATGTCTGCAAAGAAACCAAGCAGATCAAACTACGCTTCGTGGCAAACAGAGCAATACAAGAGAGATTCTTTAAGTTGGGAAAACGATCCTTTATACGGATGGTGTAACAAAAATAAAAAACCTGACGGCTCGAGCTACAACTTGTCTACCGATGGATTAAAAATATATACGAGCATCGACTCTCGCATGCAGCAATATGCAGAAGAAGCCGTCACAGAGCATTTCAGCAAAAAATTACAGCCCCTTTTCGATAAGGAAAAAAGAAATAGAAGCTATGCCCCATTTGCAGCAAGCGAAGCCAAGAATGTCGATTCTATTCTTTACAGGGCCATGAAAAACACTGACCGGTTCAGAGATTTGAAAAAATCAGGTTTGTCGGAAAAGGAAATATACCAGATATTTAAGAAACCTGTTGACATGAAAGTCTTTTCGTGGAAAGGAGAAATCGACACAGTGATGACTCCATGGGATTCTATCCGCTATCACAAAAGTTTCCTTCGCACAGGATTCATGGCAATGGATACGCATACCGGATATGTGAAAGCATATGTTGGAGGTATAGACTATAAATATTTCCAATACGACATGGTGAACATGGGACGCAGACAGATAGGCTCGACAATGAAACCATTCTTATATACTTTATCTATGGAAGGTGGCATGACCCCTTGTGATGAAATGTTGTACGAACCACAAACTCTTTATGATGAATTAGGCAGACCTTATACTCCGAGAGGAGGCCGGACAGCAAAATTCGGAGAAATGGTTTCCATCAAATGGGGATTGCAAAATTCAGATAACCTTGTTACTACCTACCTAATGGGACGCACCTCGCCTTATGCTCTTGCCCGAATGATGCACTCGTTTGGCATCACAGGCAAAATAGACCCTGTAGTATCCATGGCGTTAGGAACACATGATGTGTCAATAGCCGAAATGGTCGCAGCTTATACGTCTTTTGCAAACAAAGGAATCAAAACCAGTCCTGTATATGTAACCCATATCGAGGACCAGTTCGGAAACATTATAGCCAACTTCACCGCTAAAATGGATGAGGTATTCAGCGAAGCCACATATATGAAGATGCTGGATATGCTCCGCGGCGTAATAGACGGAGGCACCGGATGGCGGATAAAACGCGATTACGGAGTTACCGCACCTATGGGAGGAAAAACCGGAACTACGCAGAAAAATGCTGACGGTTGGTTCATGGCTTTCACACCTAAACTTTCTACCGGATGCTGGGTAGGTGGCGAAGACCCTACTATTCACTTCGATTACACATCTGATGGACAGGGAGCCAGCATGGCTTTGCCGGTGGTTGGATTGTTTATGAAGAAATTGCTGGCTAATCCTAAGCTAGGATACACACAATCCGATCAGTTTACTATGATACCCGGATATGGTATCTGTGACCGGGCGAATGATGAAGAAGATGGTGTGATACCGGAAGAAACTCCTCCTGAGATAGAAAATATGTTCAAGTAATATATGCTAAAATATTACTATATCGACGATGTCTCGAAACTGCAATGCGGTCCTTTTAATCCGGACGAATTATTAAGGAGAAACATTCATCCGGAGACTATGATGTGGTGTCCGGGAATGCACGACTGGACAGAAGCGGGAGCTTTGCCCGAATTAGCATTCCTTTTTGATCCCGGCATTTCTTCTCAAAAAGGTCAAGAGCAGGTACAAAGACAAAAAAATACATCTACACTTCGTCCGGATAAAGAAACAAATTCCGATCAAATACCGCCTAAAACATGGATGATAGAAGCTATAATATTCACCCTCGTCTGCTGTTCTCCTGTAAGCCTTATAGGCTTATATTTCGCATCAAGGGTAGAAACGCTCTATTACACGAAGAAAAACTATGTTAAAGCCTTAAAAGCATCCAACAGAGCAAAAAACTGGAGCCTTGGCGGAATATTATTCTGGCCTGTTATTTATGTAATTTATTCGCTTGTTAAGTTCGGCATATTGGCCTTCTTATAAAAAGATATACTGTGATTTTTGAAAAAAGATATACCCGCCGCTTGCTGGTGATAATTGCAGTTTCACTTATCATAGGAGTGATCTATTATTTATTCAGCCCTTCAGAGGTAACTTTTTTCCCGAAATGCCCGTTTCATAGCATAACCGGCTTAGATTGTCCGGGATGCGGATCGCAACGAACTTTACATCATCTGGCACACTTTGAAATAAAAAAAGCCTTCATCAGCAACCCTCTACTGATTATGGCTATCCCTTATATGCTTACCGGTATTTACTTTGAATATTTCGGGGGTAAAGAAAATTACCCCCGAATGAGAAGAATATTATTTGGCAAAAAAGCCACCGTTACCGTTTTAATAGTAGTTCTTTTATTTTGGATAGGTCGGAACTTAGTCTAGCGATCTTATTTTACAGCCTCAACTTTATAGCCCATTTTGGCTAGCTGATACAATAATCCGTCTTTCTGCGCCAAATGCAAGGCACCGACGGCGATGAGACTGGATTTATCTTTCATTATCTGAGGCAATTTGAGCAGCCATTTATCGTTACGGTCTTTATTCAATGCATTCAGATAATTTTGAGAAGACCGGCAAGTATCGTCCGGATCGTTGAATGCAAGGTCGTACATTTTAGATAATTCTCCATTTCTGTAGTAATTATTCAGTTTATCCAAAGATTCCTTTATAGATTCGCCCTGCCCTACTACACAAGCCAATGTTATAGCCTGATCTTTCAACGGTTCTGAATCAAAAAGTGCTGTTATCTGATCCTCAACCGTTTCCAAGCCTAAAACCGACTTATTTTGCTCTTTAGCAATACGTTGCACATAGGCATCGATAGCTTCATGGTTAACCGGATTGAAACCAGGGTAAAACTTTGTATACAATGTAATAGTATATATCATTGAAATCATTCCCGGTTTTAACTGACCAAACTGCTCCAGACCCACAGAGAACAGATCCTTCAATCCCTTATCCAGCTTAGCATAGTCTTCATCTGACAACATATTTTTATATGATTCTCCTGCCGGCATTATTGCCCCTTCTTGTATTTTAGCTTGCATTGCAGTTTGATCTGACATTAATAGCTCTCCAACAGTTTGTTCAGCATTATCTATAACAGTTTTCAATCCGGGAATACTGTCGATAAAACTAACATGAGCCAGGTGATGAGTACCTAAAATATACGATGGCTTTTCAAGTCCATTACCCGACACCTTCCATAGAAGAGCTCCGGAATACTCCTGTTTATCCTGAGCTGATGCAGTTATGGCAGATAATACCAGAAAAATTAAGACCGCGAATGTTGTTGATACAATTTTCATATTATTAAATATTAATTATGATTATCTCTTTCAAAATCTTCGACTTCCTCCAATGATTTCTCTATTTTCTTGAAATGAGCCCAATATAATTTTCGGTACAAAACCAGCCCCACTAAAAGGCCTATAAACATTGATATTATAAATGCCATAAGGGAATACTGAAAACGCCCTGTATTCCATTTTGGAGCCAGTTCAAAATAGCCAAAGAGTACAATAAAAAAGAAAAACCAAACACAACCGACAATCAGTTCCTTTACAATCATCCCCCTATACTGATAATAAAACTTTGCAGCCTTAGTTATACTCAATTCGGCAATATTGGCGTTTTTCATCAATCTAAATTTATAAATTTGCCATATGACTCCAACAAGACATGTTATAAGATAAGAATAGAACACCAATTTATGCTCTGAGAAAAGAGGATATGCAACAAGCATGCACACCACTAATCCTATAATGCCATATTTTTCATATCGCATTATACTATTAAAAGCGCTCTGCCCTTTATTATCCAGCATCTTCCTGATCTTACAGTCATCTACTGTTGACTTTAGATTAGTCTGTTGCCATGTTTTTTTTATATTATCTAAATCCATATGGTTAGTTTTGCTGGTTCGACATTTGTTTCAGTTTTTCCTTTATCCGGCTCAATTTGGTAGCCACATTGGTCACTGTAAGTCCCGTTATATCTGCTATTTCTTTATAAGATTTATCATCAAGATAAAGCAGTACTAGAGCACGTTCTATCTTTCCCAAGCGATTTATCAGCCTGTATAATTCCTGTATCTCTTCATTATTATCAACGGGTTCAGGCATATCCATCGATATATCGACATATACTACATTTTTTTTATTCCTGCGGTAGAACGAAATACAAGTGTTTAATGCTATTCGGTATATCCATGTAGAATATTTGCTCTCCCCTCTAAAAGAAGGGTATGCCTTCCACAGATTTAAAACCACCTCCTGATAAAGATCTCCGATAGGATGTTCTCTATCTGCATAGAAAGAAGTGACTTTGAAAATGATACCTTCATTCTGCTGTATCATTTCTAAAAATTGAGCGTCAACTTCTTGCTGTTGTTTCATCCGTATGAATAGATTTTAATTAATAAGTCGTATTTTTATCAGAATAATCACATTTAGCTATTTTTATTTTTCTTTCTAATCCTACTTATCTCAATCGTAATACGTTTTTTTTATCTTTGCATTAACAATATCAACAATTAATGCAGTGAAAAAATCATTCTATCTACTGATTCTTATGATCTGTTTATCTGCGTGCAATTCTATTAAAAACATGACAGCTAAAGAACAAGAAATAGTAAATGCAGGTGATGTAAATACCCCTTTCAGGGTTTTACAGACCGACAATATTGACGATTCTCTTTTCCTTAGAAAGAAAAGTATAAATATAGATATAAAAAACATAGCAGAGGATGTACATTGGCAACTCTTCATACAACGACTGAAACGGACGATGGAGATGGAATTCGGTGTAGGGATAGCTGCCCCTCAGGTAGGTGTCGGATGTAATCTATTTCTATTCACAAGAATAGACAAGCCCGGACTACCCGTAGTTGTTGCTGTCAACCCTAAAATAGTAGATCATTCGCAAGAAACTATCTGCTTCGAAGGGGACGGATGCCTTTCGATACCAAATACATCAGGCACATCCAGACGTTATGCATGGATAGATGTAGAATACTATAACGAAAAAGGAGAATTTATAAAGGAAAGACTTTCCGGATCTTCTCGTAAAGGCGATTTTACAGGAATTGTTTTTCAGCACGAATTCGATCATTTGCACGGAGTACTGTTTACCGATAAGCTCTGCGATTAACTATAAATAAAGGATATACATACGATTCAAGAGAATATAAAGCAAAAATGACCCCTTATATCTATGAAAATCGTACATTTGCCAAATATAACAATCTATCAAAAACTTATATAACATGAATGCAATAGACTGGTCAAATTTGTCTTTCGGATACATGAAGACAGATTATAATGTAAGAAGTTATTACAAGGATGGTAAATGGAGTACTCCAGCAGAAACTACATCCGAGAATATTGATATTCATATGGCAGCAACTTGTCTCCATTACGGACAAGAAGCTTTTGAAGGCTTAAAGGCTTTCAGGGGTAAAGACGGGAAAATCCGTATTTTCAGAATGCGGGAAAATGCATTACGCATGATTTCCTCTTGCCATGGCATTATGCTCGCAGAATTGCCGGTAGAAGTTTTTGAGGAAGCCGTTATTAAAGCTGTAAAGTTAAACGAACGTTTTGTCCCGCCACATGGAAGCGGAGCATCGTTATACATACGTCCTCTGCTGATAGGCACGAGTGCCCAGGTAGGCGTTAAACCTGCAAGCGAATATTTATTCCTCGTTTTTGTAACTCCGGTAGGCCCCTACTTCAAAGAAGGATTCAAACCAACACCGGTAGCTATACTTAGAGGCTACGACCGGGCAGCACCATTGGGTACAGGGACAATCAAAGTAGGAGGCAATTATGCAGCCAGCTTGGCGGCAGGGCATAAAGCCCACGAAATGGGATACTCGGCTGTATTATATCTGGATGCAAAAGAGAAAAAATACCTTGACGAATGTGGCCCTGCCAACTTTTTCGGTATTAAGAATAATACATATATTACACCGCTTTCATCGTCCATACTTCCGTCTATTACAAACAAGAGCTTAATGCAATTGGCTGAAGATATGGGACTGAAAATAGAACGCCGCCCTATTCCGGAGGAAGAATTAGCTACTTTTGAAGAAGCCGGTCAAGTAGGAACTGCCGCTGTTATCAGCCCTATCCTGAGAGTAGACGATATTGACGAAAACAAATCATATGTTATATCCAAAGACGGGACTGCCGGTACCATCAGCACTAAATTGTACAACAAACTCAGAGCCATACAGCTTGGGGATGAACCGGATACGCACAACTGGGTTACCATATTAGAATAAGTATTCCCCATAAATGGAGCAAATACAAACAGAAGAAAGAATGGTGCTTCGCACCGAGAACCTGGTAAAGAGATATAAATCCAGAACGGTAGTAAATCATGTTTCAATCAACGTGAAGCAAGGAGAGATTGTAGGCCTGCTTGGACCTAACGGGGCAGGTAAAACCACAACTTTCTACATGACCGTAGGATTGGTAATGCCAAACGAAGGTAAAATATTTCTCAACGATCAGGAAATCACCAAATACCCTGTGTATAAGCGTGCCCAGAACGGAATAGGATACCTTGCACAAGAAGCTTCCATCTTTCGCAAAATGACTGTAGAGGACAATATACGTTCGGTATTGGAAATGACCAATACATCGCAAGCATACCAAAAAGAAAAATTGGAAAGCCTCATCGACGAATTTGGATTACATAAAGTAAGAAAAAATCTGGGAGACAGGCTCTCAGGGGGAGAACGCCGCCGTTCCGAAATTGCCCGATGCCTAGCTATAGATCCCAAGTTCATTATGCTTGACGAGCCTTTTGCAGGAGTAGACCCTATTGCGGTGCAGGATATACAGGAAATTGTGGCAAAGCTCAAGTATAAGAATATAGGAATACTTATCACTGACCACAACGTGGATGAAACATTGAGTATTACCGACCGGGCATACCTCCTTTTCGAGGGAAAAGTTCTATTTCAAGGATCTGCTGAAGAATTGGCCGATAATGAAATTGTCCGGGAAAAATATCTTGGACGCGATTTCGAATTAAAACGAAGGAACTTTGAGCATCTTAAAAGCCAATAAACCGAAAATATAATATTTATAGCGCCTTGTATTAACGCAAGGCGTTTTGTTTTTATATAAATTCTTCCTAAAAGCTGTAAGTTTATGCTATTTGCTGAAATTCTTATAGATAAATAATTTTTTTTATCTACCTTTGCCTGATAATATGGGAAGATTTTTAGCGCTGGATTATGGTACAAAACGGACAGGTATAGCGGTTTCAGACACCCTTAAAATTATTGCAAACGGACTGACAACTGTACCTACCCATACCTTGTTAGAATTTCTCAAATCATATTTGGCTAAAGAAGATGTGGAATGCATCATTGTTGGCTTGCCTAAACAAATGAATAATGAATATTCTGACAATATGAAGCATATTCGTCCGTTTGTAAAAAAGCTACAAGCAACATATCCGAATATTCGGATTGAATATTATGATGAAAGATTTACATCAGCCTTAGCACACAAAACAATAATTGACGCAGGATTAAAGAAAACAAACAGACAAAACAAAGCTCTTGTAGATGAAATCAGTGCAACAATCATTTTACAGGATTATATGGAAAGTCTGCGGTTACAAAACAAATAACAACATATGATATTACCGATATATTTGTACGGACAACCTGTTCTTAGAAAGGTGGCTAAAGAAATCACACCGGACTATCCCAAAATCGAGGAACTCATAACCAACATGTTTGAAACAATGTATAATGCCGATGGAATAGGCTTAGCTGCTCCACAGGTAGGACTTGACATCAGGCTTTTCGTTATAGATTTAGAGCCTTTAGCTGAAGACAATCCCAAATATTCAGGGTTCAAGAAGGTTTTTATAAATCCGAAGATAATTGAATCAACTGGTGAGTTAGTGAAAATGGAAGAGGGTTGCCTTAGCCTACCGGGAATAAATGAAACAGTTGAACGAGAAGAAAAGGTCCGCATACAGTATCTCGATGAAAACTTTACACCTCATGATGAGGTATATGGCGACTTTTTTGCCCGCTGCATCCAACATGAATATGACCACATTGAGGCCAAACTTTTTATAGATCGCATATCGGGGATCAGAAAACAAATGATAAAAAGCAAACTAAATAACCTGATAAAAGGAAAGGTAAATTGCCATTACAAAGTGAAACCCGTATAATCTAAAAACTGAGAAACCCGATAATATGAAAAGTGTAATAAAGATACTCCTGATACTCATATGTATTGCATCCGGTTTCAGTTCTTGTATAACGAATAAAGAGCTGGATTATTTACAAGATATAAAATTGAAATATCCTGAAATAATAATGCATCCCGAGGAATATAAAATAATCCCTGGCGATCAGTTGTTAATTGTAGTCTACACAGTAGATGAAGAAACCAGAACACTTTTCTCGAGCTATACCCCTCGCTTTTCGGGACAAAACATTACCGACCGCACATCGGGCGATGTGTATCAACAAGCACGCGGACTGGATGATGCGAGTGGAGTAAGCCCTATCTCAGTTTATGCAGACGGTACCATTACATTCCCTTATATAGGAAGTATATATGTACAAGGGCAAACTTTATTAGAAGTACGCGAAAATATTTCTGCCAAATTAGATGCCTTTTCAGATGGTACCACAGCAGAGGTATCATTGTACAATAGATTTTTCAGCATACTCGGAGAAGCAGAAGCTGACCGTATATTAATGCCTAAAACCTCACTAACCATATTTGAGGCTCTTGCTATAGGCAGCTCCCTTGGCCCGTACGCGGACCGATCGAAAGTGAGTATCATAAGGCAAACCGATTCCGGATCAAAGACAAAAACCTTTGATCTCAGAAGCAAAGATATAATAGATACCGAGTTCTATTATATTCAACCAAACGACGTTATTTATGTTCCTCAATTAAAAAGAAAATTCTTGGGCTCAACTACTTCATTCGCCGGAGCTTTTGGATTGATAACATCGTTAGCCGGGGTTATAATATTTACACTTAGAGTCTTTTAGTATGAAATCTATATTCAATTATTTTTTGTTGTGCATTTTTGCTATAGGTGTATTTTCTTCTTGTATATCCAGCGAGGAGATGAATTATATGCAAAATATTACGCTGAATTATCCGATCAAACCATTTGAAGAATATAGGCTTACTATTGACGATAAAATATCTTGTAATATATCCTCCAGCGATAAAGACTTGGTGGGAACATTTAACACAGTGCTTACCCCGAACCAATCAGCAGCTAAAACATATATAATCTATAGCGATAGCACTGTGATCCTTCCATTTTTCGGAAAAGTAAAAATAGCAGGGCTTACTGTCCAGGGAGCAGAAAAGGTTATACAAAAAATGATGCAGGAATCTGTAAAAGATGCTCAAGTTAAAGTTACACTAGCCAGTAATAATTTTTATATACTAGCTTCAAACAAGCGAAACTACCAATCTGTTTACAAAGAAAATATGACTATTTATCAGGCGTTAGCCGTTGCCCAGCAGACCACCAGTTCAATGGATATATCCAAAATAAGTATTCTAAGAAGAGATGCCGCAGGTAGAACCATACAAAAAACTTTCGATTTAAGATCCCAAGACCTTGTCCAGTCGGAATTTTATTATATTAAACCAAACGACCTGATCTATATCCCTACAAATAAACGATCTTTCTTTAATATAGAATCATTAGGAGCATTTACCAGCGCAATGATGATCCCTTTGACCTTCTTGGTTTATACAGTATTGTACAACTATAACGACTTATAAATCTACTATGGATATAAATAAAAAAGCAATAGATTCTGATCCGTATTTTGAAGAAGTAAAATCAAAAACAAATATTTCATTTGACTTTGTATTATGGTTTTATAGAATATTGAAATACTGGTATCTATTTGTTATTTCCATTATTCTTTTCATGGCTTATGCTTACATAAAAAATAAATCGTGGGTTCCTGTATATGGAATACAATCTATGATAATATTGGAAAATAGAGGTACATCCAGTGTATTATCCGGCTCGGTACCACTCGGAAGCATTTTGCGTAATACAGAAAATCAGCAAATCGTACTGCAATCATACGGGCTAGTGCAACGAACTGTAGAGAAACTTCCTAAGAAGATGCATATCGATTATTTTATCCAAACCAGATTTAAAACAATAAGCCAATATACTGATAAGCCAATCGAGGTTGTAATAGACAGTCTTCAAACAGACCTGAGTTCCGAAGCGTATCACTACACATACAACATTACATATATTAATGAAAATCAATGCCGTGTCTCGTACAAGGAAAATCCGGAAAGTGATGAAGAAATCTCTTTCAACGCTACTTTCGATCAGGAAATTAACAATAAGCTGTTTAAAATCAAACTAAGAAAAACAAACAGTTTCAAACCCGATTTCCTCCCATTTAGTGTAAGGTTTCTAACGAATAGCGAGCTACTCGGTATGTATAACGGGAGGATAGGCACAAATCTCAAGTCAGAGACCTCAACTGCCCTCATACTTTTGATGAATGGTACCGATCCCGCAAAAGATATGGATTTCATGACTGCTCTTTTGAATGAATTCCAGAACTATAACCTAACTTTGAAAAATGAGCAGGCAGATCTAACTATTGACTTTCTTGATGTCCAGATAAAAATCATCGACGATTCGCTGACTGAATCCAGAATAAAGCTGGAAAAATTTCAAAAAGAAACAGGTGTCTATGAGATTTCATCCTCTGAGTTTAGAAAGGAGCTCGACAAAGCCGATGAAGAAAAAGATGGTTTAGCCATTCAAGAGAAAGCAATGCTTATTGTTGCCGATAAAGTGGTACCTAATATAAAAGGAAATACAGAATTGATCGACCCTGCCACTCTAGGTCTGGAAGGTGCAGCTGCCGCCAGACTAAGCACCTACATCAATGAATATAATGGAATTATAATAAAGGCTAAGAATTTAGGCCCGAAAAGCCCATTATATACTTCTACTATAAATGACCTGAATGAGCTCAGGATGAAAATACTGAAAGAAATTCAAACCAGCCAAATGGCTTTACAAGATCAAAAAAATATTTTAATAAAAAAATATCAGACAACGTATGATAAGCTGGAAAATCTTCCTCCTCAAGAGCGAGACTTGATTAAATTTCAGCGTGAATATGAGGTAAATCAGATGTATCATCAGTTCTTAACACAGAGGCAATATGAAGCAAAGATACAGAAGGCATCGAACACGCCCGACAACTACGTATGGGAATGGCCTCGGACAATAGGAGGCGCTATCAACGGAGGCGAGATTAACAAAAACTATATGTACTTCTTCCTTATTAGTTTGATTATACCTATCATTTTTGTTATTTTCAAAGAAGAAGTCCTCAATTTTGCGATCATGACAAAAGAAGATTGCGAGAAAATTTCAGGACTTCCTGTTATCGGAACTATCGAAAATATATCCAAAAAATTAACTAATGGTGTTGTACTTGTCAAAAACTATCCAAAATCCAGTTTCGCCGAATCTTTTCGCAACATGCGGGTACGGATTGAATATATGGCACAACGAGAAAATAAAATAACCGTATTGGTTACATCCACTGAACCGGCTGACGGAAAGACTTTCATTGCAACCAATATAGCATCGGTATATCAACTGATGGGCAAAAAAGTAATTATAATCGACCTCGACCTAAGGCGTCCATCAGTAGGAAAAACGCTGCAACTAGAAGCACAAAAAGGAATATCTAACTATCTTATAAGCCAAGTAGAACTTGAAGATATAATCATTTCACACCCGGACTATGGATTCGATATAATTCCAGCGGGAACCTTGCCTCCGAATCCGAGTGAATTGATAAAAACTGCAAAAACGAAGCAAGTATTGGAACATCTGAAAGAAACTTACGATTATATAATTATCGACTGTAGTCCGGTAGGATTAGTGTCAGATGCATATATCCTTTCATCAATCGCTGATACTACCCTATTCGTAGTTCGTCGTGCTAAAACGAATAAGTCTTTCTTCAAGAGTGTAATCAACCAACTGAAATATGATGGAGTCGAAAACATAGCACTTGTATTTAATGATGTTAAAGGAAGAGAAGGATATTATGGAACATCTCGTTATTATGGAGATAAGACCTATTACCTCAAGAAAAATTCTTACTACCACGATGATTATTTTGAAAACTAAAAAATATATTAAAAAGAGAGGTCTAAACAGCCTCTCTTCTTTTTTGTTAATGTATTATTTATATATTTGCCTGACTAAAAATATATAATCTGTCTATTGTGAAGAAAATTATTTTTGCTGTGTTCCTTTTTCTAAGCAGCCTGTTTTCCTCTGCTCAGATAAATACAGACAGGGTTATCCTTATAGGACGCAATGCGCTTTATTATGAGGATTATGTACTGGCTATCCAATATTTTAATCAGGCGATACAAGCAAAGCCCTATCTGGCTGAACCTTATTTCTTTAGGGCTGTAGCAAAATATTACCTTGATGACTCTAAAGGAACTGAAGACGATTGTACTCTGGCTCTTGAACGAAATCCGTTCATGTCTAAAGCTTATCAGCTTAGAGCTGATGCACGCCAAAGCCAGAATAATTATGAAGGAGCATTAGAGGACTACAAAAGGACGTTAGAAGTTTCTCCAAACGATAAGTTCACACTTATCAACATGGGTGTCGTAAATATTCAGAAGAAAAATTACGATGAAGCAGAGCAATATTTAGATGCTCTATTGAAAATATATCCTACATTCACTCAGGGATTCTTAACCAGAGGAGCGATGTATCAGGAGAAAGGCGATACCATCAAAGCCTTCGAAAACTACGACCAAGCCATTAAACTAGATAAATATTACTCTCAATCCTATTCGATGAGAGGACTTTTATATTATTATAAAAAAGATTATGACAAGGCGTTAGACGATTTGAATGAATCTATAAAATTAGATCCGCTACAATCCGGCAGCTACATAAACAGAGGCCTAATCCGATATTCGAAAAATGATCTCAGAGGAGCAATGGCCGACTATGACAAGGTTATCGACCTTGATCCAAATAGTATCATAGCCAGATTTAACAGAGGATTATTAAGATCTCAGGTAGGAGACGACAACCGTGCTATCGCCGATTTCGACGTAGTTATCAAATATGAGCCAAACAACTACATCGCATATTTCAACCGTTCTTTGATTAAAAATAATATCGGAGACTACAACGGAGCATTAGAAGATTTGAATGTGGTTTTAGCCGAATATCCTGAATTTTATCATGGATTCTATGCTCGTGCAGAAATCAAACGCAGGCAAAACGACCTCAAAGGAGCCGAACGGGATTTAAATTATGCCCGTAATGAAGAAAGTCGAAAGAATAAGGAGTTGGCTGCAAAAGGTATATCCGAGGAAGAAGTTACTAAAACAAGGGAAAAATCAGACAAAGACATAGACAAGTTTAGTTTACTTGTTGTAGCTGACAAGAAAGAGGAAGAAAAAAGTAAGTATGAAAGCAAAGTCAGAGGCCGAATTCAAAACAGACAGGTTAATCTGGAATTAGAACCGAAGTTTATTGTAACATATTACGAAAAACCAAGCGAAATAAGACGTTTTGTATATTTCAGCCAATTGGTAGATGCCTTAAATAAAAAATCGGTTCTCCATCGAAAATTGAGAATTACCAACAGTGAAGCTTCGTTAAACGAATTGCAAATACAAGAGCATTTCAATTCTATTGAAGATTTGTCGAAACGAATCGCAGATTCTCCTAACAATGCAGATTATTACTTTGCCCGCGCAATGGATTATTTGCTTGTTCAGGACTTTACAAGTGCAATAGACGATTTCAACAAAACAACAACCATAGACCCTAAATATACACTGGCATACTTTAACTTAGCTGTTGTGTATACAAAGCAAGTCAACTTAAGAGAGAATATGCCTGAATATGAAAAAAGGGCAGAACAGCCGGACATATTAGCTTTAAATTCCACAGGGGCCAAAAAGGAAACACCATTAAAAGGTGTATCTCCATCGATGGATTCCGGGAAAATGGAATATGAGCTTATCGAGAAGAATTATAATAAAGTAATAGAACTCAATCCGGAGTTTGTCTATGCCTATTTTAACAGAGCTGAAATACGCTATAAACAAGGAGATTATAGAGCTGCCATATTGGATTACAACGAGGCATTAAGACGTGACCCTCAATTTGCAGAGGCTTACTACAACCGGGGATTAGCTCGTTTTCAAGTAAGAGATAAAGACCGGGGACTGGAAGATATGCGAAAAGCCGGAGAAATGGGTATCATTGAGGCATATAGTATTATTAAACGTATGACCGAATAAAGTATATATAGATGAAATACATTATTATCATATTTGTACTCCTTAGCCACTTTTTGCATATCAATGCACAGACCGATATGGATATCTTTATTCTTATAGGCCAATCAAATATGGCAGGACGGGGGAATCCAGATGGGCAACAACTCAATTTGGATAGTGTATACATGCTAGATAAGAACGGACATTGGATACCAGCATCCGAACCCATACACTTTGACAAATCTGTGGCTGGAACAGGCTTAGCAGCATCGTTTGCGGTTGAAGTACGTGAATCAGGACGAAAAATAGGATTAGTCCCTTGTGCTGTAGGCGGAACACCAATAGAATCGTGGATGCCAAATGTTGTAGACAAAGCAACAGGCTATACTGTATACAACGATGCTGTGAACAGGATAAAAACAGCTTTAAAATCAGGAAGGCTAAAAGGCATTCTATGGCATCAAGGAGAAAGCAATTCGAATAAAGGCGGCTATAAGACTTATGAAGATAATTTTGAGAAATTACTAGCTAATCTAGAAAGAGATTTATCAATCAATATTGATACAATTCCCCTGATTACCGGAGAATTGGGTTCTTTTTTTATAACTAAAGAGCCGATGAAAGAAAATGAAGGACTAATTATAAATTCTATACAACATCATCTGGCTCAGAAAAAAATAAACCGTTATTGTGTTTCCGCAGCAGGTTTAAATCATAAAGGCGATGAAACACATTTCGATACCCCATCGTTAAGAGAACTAGGGAAACGTTATGCTGAAGGATATAAAACGGTTAGAAAAAAGATGAGCCAATAATTCTTCTTTAAAAAAGAATGAAACTATAATCACAACAAAGGCTGTCTGTAGACAGCCTTTGTCGTTCGTTTTAATATTTAAAACTACTTCCCCCTAAAAATTCTCTCAATAAAGATGTTGGAGGTAATTCTCTGTCGTTTATATAATTGAAATATTTTAAAAACTTCAATAACCGGTGTGCCTCAGCATATTCGGGCACATTATTCGGCACTTGAGACAATATAGGCTCGGCATATTTTCTTAAAGCGGCTAGTTCATACATCATTGCCGAATTAAACATCACATCTGCATTTTCCTGATATGGGAATATCCACTTATCTTCCCCTTTTCTCACACTAGGCCAACGGGAAATAGTATCTATTGCCGAATAATTACGATAACGATAGTCACGGACTAAACGACGCAGAAGCCGATTGTCTGTTGTCGGTATCCAGTTATGGTCATCTAATGAAATAGTAGTAAGAGCGGATACATATATTTTATATTTGAAATTATCAGGTATGCTACGAGTCAATTCCGGATTCAGTCCATGTATTCCTTCTATGATCAAAATAGAATTTTCTTCCAATTGAAGTCTATGACCTTTATATTCTCTTTGGCCTGTTGTAAAATTGAACGTTGGCAATTCAACTTCTTCTCCTCTCAGCAATTTCTCCAAGTCTTCGTTAAACTTAGATATATCAAGCGCATATAATGATTCAAAATCATATCCTCCGTTTTCATCCAATGGAGTATTTTCCCTATTTACAAAGTAGTCATCCAGGGATAACCCTACCGGCTTAATCAAATTGACCATCATTTGCACCTCGAGTCTCATTCTGAATGTAGTTTTTCCAGACGAAGACGGCCCCGATATTAAAACTACTTTTATGCCATTTCCTGTGTGGGAAGCTATTTCAGCTGCAATATTAGCTATCGCTTTCTCCTGATAAGCTTCGGAAATTTTAATTATTCTCGGCATTTCTCCTTGCTGATTCGCCTTGTTCATATCTCCAACATTGTCCAAACCTATGATATTCAGAAACTTTAAATGCTCCTTATAAACATTGTACATTTTTTTCTGAGGAATGACAGGCTCTAATTCTACAGGATTTTCACGGTTTGGGATACGTAATAACAAGCCGTCATTGTATAGTTCGAGATCAAACAAATCTATATACCCCGTAGAAGGAGTCAGGCAACCATAAAAATAATCGACAGCTCCATTCATTTTATAATATTTAGAATATAACTCTCCCGATGTTTCCAACAAAATCGCCTTATCTTCGAAACCTCTCTCCCTGAACATTTCTACGACTTTTACCGTTTCTTCTTCCACACACTGAAAGGGAATATCGGCATCAATATACTTCTGTATCTTCACCTTAATTGCATCTACTATATCCTGATCAACCACCGGAACATTGTTTATCCGACAAAAATAACCTAATGATATAGGATGTTCTATCAACAACTGGGCATTTGGACAAACCTCTGCCACAGCCCGGCTAAATAAAAAACATAGCGAACGGACATAAGCCCGCATACCTGAAGGCTCAGATATACTTATAAATGATACTGTCTTATTGTTATATACCTGATATGTCAGAGGCTCTGTTTTGTTATTAACTTTTGCCGTCACAATCTTGTGCTTAGACTTTACGTCGAACTCTTCAAGTATTTGAACCAGATTTGATCCGACAGGAACATCTTTGTAGGACGCAGCGTTTGTACAATAAATAGTTACTTTATTTTCCATGGATTTTTATGATTTTTCCTCATGCAAAGTTCTAAATAATCCTTAAAGTATAAAGATAAGAAAATCATTAATCTTAAATAATCACATACCATACTTATTCCCTCTTCCTACCTATAGAATAACGTTTCTTAACCATAAAAAATACGGATTGCACCTCTGCAACCCGTAATATATAGAATTATATTTAATAAATATCAATTATATCAGAGGCATTCCAAGTTCTTCCGCTTCCTGGCGCATTTTACATGGCCAGATCCCAGCCTGAATCTCACCGATATGTCCTTTTCGAAGATAAAACATACATAACCGGGACTGACCTATACCTCCACCTATAGATTGTGGAAGCTCTCCGTTCAATAACCGTTTATGGAAATACAGTTCTTTTCGTGACTCCTGCCCTGATATTTTTAGTTGCTCTTGCAGAACCTCTTTATTTACCCGAATGCCCATAGATGACAGTTCCATTCCTTGCTGTAATACAGGGTTCCAAACAATAAGATCACCATTCAATCCTTTATATCCATTTTCGGAACGCGTAATCCAGTCGTCATAATCAGGAGCTCGCCCATCGTGAGGCTCACCATTGCTCAAAGTACCTCCAATACCAATTAAGAATACTGCCCCATATTCCTTAGCGATTTTATTTTCTCTCTCCTTGACAGTATGATTCGGATATCTCTGTAATAACTCCTCCGAATGTATAAATGTTATTTCTTTTGGCAATATAGGCACAATTGATGGAAACAATTCGTATACAAGATATTCAGTACGAACCAAAGCCGCATATATACGCTTTACAACTTCCTTGAGAAAGTCAAGATTCCGATTATCAGGAGACATCACCATCTCCCAATCCCATTGGTCGACATATAAGGAGTGCAGATTGCCCAACTCCTCATCTGCCCGTATGGCATTCATATCCGTATAAATTCCGTAACCCTCATTTATACGATAATCGGCCAGAGTTAATCTTTTCCATTTAGCCAAAGAATGTACAATTTCAGCACATTCATCTCCCATATCTTTAATCGGGAAATTAACCGCACGTTCTACTCCATTCAAATCATCGTTTATCCCCATGCCTTTGAGTACAAACAAAGGTGCCGTTACTCTTCGCAATCGGAGTTCTGATGATAAGTTCTGTTGAAAAAAATCTTTTATCTGCTTAATTCCCATCTCCGTCTGCTGAAGATCGAGTAAAGCTTGGTATTGATCCGGCCTGATTAAATAGCTCATTTTTTATATTTGCGTTATCCTAAAATCATTTTATCCGCAAAGGTAAACATTTTACATCAATATGAAATATTATCTTAATATTTTTTAGTCATTATGATATATTTGTATATAAAATAGCCTTTTACTTGTTTTCAAGTAAAAGGCTATCAAATTATTCAGGAAATTCTTATTTTCTGAGAATATACAGGTCAGCCATATCTCCGGTAATTTTATTACCCTCCATATCCAACTGTGTCAATGTATTCTCTCCTACGAAATACCGGTTAGGTGCATCATTTATTCCGTCAAGAATAACAATATTACCTTCTGCATTCCATGTATATTTACCTTTGTCTTCGAATATCTCTTTTTTGCCGATATATTCTGTCTTTTTCACATAAGTACTATCTTCCAACGTAAGCGATACCGCCATTCCTTCACCGCTGGCGGTAGGTAGTTCTCCGGTATATGTACCTTGATAGTCCAAAGAATTTTTAGCATTGTGTTCATCCACAGCCTGAGCTGTTTCCGGCGTAGTTTGCTCCTGTGTTTTTTGAGTATTGCCACCACAACTATACAACAAGCCTATTGTAGCAATAAGAATAAATAATTTTTTCATACTTTATTTTGTTTTTTGTTCGCTGTTATGAATCTTAACTTCATATCCCAGTTTGACGATTGCAGCCTGAAGCTTCTCTACAGTTGTCTGACTTGGTTTATATTCTATCTGTACAGTTTTATTCGCAAGATCAACTTTCATATCTGTCACACCCTTCTCGAAAGCGATGTTCTTTTCAATTCTCTTCTGGCAGTTTTCACATGTCATAGACACATCAAAAACAATTGTCTCTTTATCACTTTTTGGTTTTTGTGCCTGAATAGTCATTCCTAAACCAAGCATCATAACAAGCGTAATTATAAAAACTTTCATATTCATACTTTCTGCTTTATACTTATATTAATAAACAAATTAACTCAACTAAAGTTTATTTCAAACAGATCCAACCCTTTACCCCATATCGCAAAGACAAGTGATGAGATTCCTGTCTCCATAAGCATTATCTAACCGGGCTACATTAATCCAGAATTTATTTTCTCTCACAAAATCAAGAGGATAGGCTGCCTTCGAACGAGGATAAGCATGCTTCCATTCATCAGCACAAATTTCATATTCAGGATGTGGTGCATTTACCAGTACATTATCTTCTTTCGTATATGTTCCGTTCTCCACTTCCTTAATTTCCACCCATATCTGGTTCATGGTATCAATAAAACGATTCAGTTCGGTTAAGCTTTCACTTTCAGTTGGTTCTATCATAAGCGTACCGTGAACAGGGAAAGATAGCGTAGGCGCATGGTATCCGTAGTCCATCAGACGTTTTGCTATATCCGATTCGGTTATTCCCGAAGTTTCTTTTACTTTACGGCATTCCAATATCAACTCATGTCCCACTCTTCCTGTTGTTCCGGTATAAACAACTCCGTATGTATCTTTAAAACATTCAGCTAAATAGTTGGCATTTAGAATCGCAATCTTCGTAGCATGCGTCAGCCCCGGTCCTCCCATCATACGGATATAACCGTAAGTAATAGGCAAAATACCGGCACTTCCATAAGGAGCAGAAGCTACAGTATTGACAGTGCTTCCATCCACTTCAGGGTGATGAGGCAAGAATGGAATCAAATGCTCAGCGACGCATATAGGACCTTCTCCGGGTCCGCCTCCACCATGAGGTATCGCAAATGTTTTATGCAAATTCAAGTGGCAAACGTCTGCCCCGATAAAACCCGGATTAGTCAAACCAACCTGTGCATTCATGTTGGCACCATCCATATATACCTGCCCGCCTTTTTCATGTACAATCTTACAGATTTCTCTGATTTCTTTTTCAAATATACCATGCGTAGAAGGGTAGGTTATCATCAAAGCAGCCAGATTATCTTTGTGCTGATCTGCTTTTGCCTGTAAATCCTCTACAACTACATTGCCGTGGCTGTCACAATCAACCGTTACGGTTTCATATCCCGCCTGAATAGCCGATGCCGGATTCGTACCATGGGCCGATGCCGGAATGAGTATAATATTTCTATGTCCCTGACCTATACTTTCCTGATACTTACGTATCGTCATAAGCCCGGCATATTCTCCTGCCGCACCCGAATTGGGTTGGAAGCTTACTCCTGCAAAACCGGTAATTTCTTTCAGATATTCGCCAAGCTCCTCTATCAATTCTATATATCCCTGAGTTTGCGATTTAGGAGCAAACGGGTGAATATTCTGGAATCCGCCCAAAGATAGAGGAAGTAACTCTGAGGCTGCATTCAGCTTCATAGTACATGAACCCAGTGAGATCATTGAGTGAGCCAATGAAATATCTTTCCTGTCGAGACGCTTAATATAGCGCATCAACTCGGTTTCAGTATGGTATTTATTAAATACTTCATGAGTTAGATATTCGCTCTTACGCAAGAGAGTATCTTTTATCGTTATCTTCTCAGGGAGATCATCGATCATAAATACTTCTTGACGACCTGCCGCCAAAGAAAATACAGCCAACAACTCATGGGCTTTATATTCCGTAATGGTTTCATCGATACTTATGCCAACTTCCCCGGCTTCATAATAACGGAGATTAATATCGCGCATTTCAGCATATTCACGCACTGTATATTGTGACACTCCGCCGGGTAAGCCTATTTTAAGTGTGTCGAAATACTGTTCATTCAATACTGTGTATCCCAATTCTTTCAATTCATCGGCTATTAAAGCTGTTGCTGAATGAATTTGAGTTGCAATATCTTTTAGTCCTTTAGGGCCATGATAAACAGCATAGAATCCGGCCATAGTAGCCAACAAAGCTTGCGCCGTACAAATATTCGAAGTTGCTTTTTCGCGTTTTATGTGCTGCTCACGTGTTTGCAAAGCCATACGATATGCCGATTTTCCGTAAGCATCTTTTGACACACCGATAATACGTCCCGGCACATTCCGCTTATATTCGTCTTTTGTAGCAAAAAATCCGGCAGAAGGCCCTCCGTAAAACATAGGAATGCCAAAACGTTGACTGCTTCCAAATGCAATATCTGCACCCCACTCACCCGGAGGGACAAGCAATGTCAGAGCCATTAAGTCTGTAGCTACGGCAACCTTACAGCCTGCGGCATGAGTTTTTTCCGTAAAAGCGGCATAATCTAAAATATTCCCATTAGAGTTAGGATATTGTATTATGGCTCCAAAAAATCCATCGGCAAGATTTACTTCCTGATAATTGCCAACAACAACCTTTATACCCTGAGGCTCCATACGTGTATTGATAACGGCCAGAGTCTGAGGAAAAATATTTTTATCTACAAAGAGTTTATTTACCTCGCCTTTTATTTGTTCCCGACTGCGAAGGGCGAACATCATAGTAGCCGCTTCGGCTCCGGCTGTAGCCTCATCTAAAAGAGAGCAATTTGATAGAGGAAGACCGGTCAGGTCGCTTATGACTGTCTGAAAATTCATCAAAGCCTCGAGACGGCCTTGCGATATTTCAGCTTGATAAGGAGTATATGATGTGTACCACACAGGGTTTTCGAAAACATTACGAAAAATAGGAGCAGGACATATTGTATCGTACCATCCCATCCCTATATATGAAGCGCAAATACGGTTCTTCGATGCCATCAAAGCCATTTCCTCCGCATACTCATGTTCGCTCAACGCTTCCGGCAAATTTAATCCACCTTGTAAGCGTATGTTGCCGGGAATGGTCTGGTCAATTAATTCATCCAGCGATTTCACTCCAACTTTAGACAACATCAGTTTTTCTTCTTCCGGATTGATGCCTATATGGCGATCTTGAAATTTTTGAGTTTTCATGTATTTTTCGGTTTATTGTAAATAAAAGTTGTTTCTCATTTCTTCTCTGATGGTAGTCAGCGGACCATGTCCCGAATAGACAACGGTATCGGGAGGAAGAGTAAGTAGTTTTTTCTTAATTCCATCAATTAACTGTTGATGATTTCCTCCTGCTAAATCGGTGCGCCCGACACTTCCTCTAAACAAGGCATCTCCAACAAAAACACATTCTGCCTCTTGATTATAAAAAGCAATACTACCTGGCGAATGGCCGGGAATCTCCAACACAACCATTCTTTGGTTACCAAACGTTACGACATCATTTTCTTTCAGATATTTCCCTATTCTAGGAACCTGTACACCTTCACTACTGAATCCGAACATATTCATTTGTCCCGGCAATTGTTCCAGAAGAAACTCATCACCTTTGTGTGCTTCGGTCTCCAGATGGAATTGTTCGTGTATGAAATGATTACCGAATACATGATCGAAATGCAGATGTGTATTGAGAAGATGCTTTACTATTAAATCATTATCGAGAATAAAATCGAGAAGTAAAGATTTTTCATCAGGGAAGAAACATCCCGGGTCGATAATAACGCACTCGTTAGTCTCGTCATACGCCACATATGTGTTCTCACTGATAGGGTTGAATTCAAATATTTTTATGTTCATATTTATAATTTTCAATATATAAAATAGCAGAACAAAGATACAATTTTTCCCGATGCAAAGCTAGTTGTGCCAGATAGGTTTTCTGCCAATTTTATGTAAACCGAAACCGTAAGATTGACTTATTCTCAGTCTATTTTTCCCCTCAGAACTTTAAATAATAATTCTGTAACTCATAGAAGCCAATCTACGTTCAAAGATAAACAAAAACTACAAGTTATATAACCTGTAGTTTCTGCTATTTATACAAAATTAAGAACAATGCTGTTTTATTTAGGACGTTCTGCCATTGCGGTCAATTGTCCTTTGGTTTTTAGATTCTCCATTAAGAAATCATCCCCTTCATTCGGCTCAACGATCATATACTTGCCAACCCCGCATATTTGCATCTCATCCAAAGCATCTACCAGATTCTTAAAATTAGAGTCTTTTGTCGGTTTTATAAGAGTGTAAATGCCCTCGTCTGATTTATTAACCTTGCTGACTTCGGCCTTGAATTCCTCGTCAGAGATTTGCTTTTTACTTCGTTTTAACCTCAGATCTTTTACTTTAGAAAGATTTATATTGTTTTTTGAAAGTATTATATCTCTCATCCCTTTATAATCAGTTTCTTTCAATGAGGTGTAGTCTTCATAATTAGCTTTTCCTTCGTAATAAAACACCTTGTTGTTTTCACCCAAAATTACAGTTAAAGACTTTGATTCGGGTATTAAGCTTTTCCCGCCCTCTTTATCAGTAGGCATGGCAATATCCATAATTTGTGGAATACTAAGCGTGGTACAGAACATAAAAAAAGTGATCAGCAACATGTTCATATCTACCATTGGAGTAAAATCTACCCTTAATGCTTTTCTTTGTGGTTTTCCTTTTTTGGCATCATTACCACCTGTTTCTATGTTAGCCATAATATCAATATTTAAAGAGTTCAACGTCTGTTTTTACATAATAGAGGTAATATGTGTTGAAATTTCATAAATAGCCTCAACTTTTTTCTAGAAATTGTATCTTTGTCCTACTAACGCCATATTGCCAAATGAAACAGCGTATACTTTTATTCATTACCATATTCTTTTATTTCGTTTTGATCTTCTTTATAGGAAAAGTTGCTTTCGCTCTTATCCATTCATCCTTGGGAGGAGAAATTTCTACTTCCGATATATACCAAGTGCTATATCATGGACTTCCTCTCGATTTATCGATGAGCGGTTACTTTACAGCAATTCCGGCGTTAATACTGATTCTATCCATCTGGTTCAGATCCCGGTATATTGCCCGGATATTTAATATCTATTTCATTATCATCCTTTCCATTATAGCGATTATTACAGTTGTAGATATCGTCTTATATCCTTATTGGGGATTTCATTTCGACTCTACAGTTTTCCTCTACCTGAAAAAACCGCAGGAAGCATTTGCCAGTGGCTCCATCGCTGAGATATTATTAGGGCTACTCTTTACTATTGTGTTCGCCGCAATTATATACATTGGTTATATATTTATTATTCGCAAACAGGTTTTAAATCTTAAAGTTCCGAAATCTATCCGCAATACAGGCATCGTATTGGTGCTACTCACAGCCGCTCTATTCTTGCCTATCAGAGGAGGAATCACAGTTTCCACAATGAATGTAGGACAAGTCTATTACAGCGACAATATGTTTCTGAACCATGCCGCCATCAATCCGCATTTCAACCTGATGTATTCATTTATTAAGTCTGATGATTTTGCTTCGCAATATCAGTTTTATAGCAAAGAAGAGGCAACCGAGATATTCGATAAAATCACAAAACAACCACACAACGATAGCATTCCGCGATTACTGAATACTGATAAGCCAAACATCATCCTGTTTGTTTTAGAAAGCTTTTCTGCCAATGTTGCATTAGATTCTCTTGTAGCGCCAAATATGAGCAACTTTGCAAAAGAGGGGATCTTTTTTGAAAACTTCTATGCCAATAGTTTCCGTACAGATAGAGGTATCGTATCTGTATTAAGCGGCTATCCGGCACATCCGACAGTTGCAATAATGAAGTATCCTCAGAAGACCGGTAATTTACCAACTATACCTCGCACATTAAAGGAAAAAGGATATGACCTTTCTTTTTACTATGGTGGTGACGCCGATTTTGCCAACATGCGTTCTTATTTTGTCGGTGCATGCGGCATAAAAGACATCGTTGCTGACAAAGAATTTCCGCTGAGTGAACGGATGACTAAATGGGGTGTTCCGGATAAACCTCTTATCGAAAGGTTTTACAGGGGTCTCACAACAAAAGATATAAAAACTCCATTTTTCAAAACAGTATTAACACTGAGTAGCCATGAACCATTTGATGTCCCAGTGAATGAATTCAAGGAGCCATTTCTCAATGCTGTTCATTACACGGACGAATGCCTTGGTGATTTTGTTAAGCAATTGAAAACCACAAAATACTGGAACAACACTTTAATAATTTTTGTCGCGGATCACGCGATGCAATCTTACCCACAAGGTATAAACAATAGCGACCCTAAACGATTCCGCATCCCGATGATCTGGATAGGTGGAGCGGTAAAACAGCCGGAAGTAATAAAAGATTTTACTTCGCAAAATGACCTGGCCGCAACTTTACTTTCTCAATTGGATGTAAACCATGACGAGTTTATTTTTAGCAAAGATGTATTAAATCCTGACGGAAATAAGTTTGCATTTTATTCGTATGTAAATGGATTCTGCATGACAGATTCGACAGGAACAGTAACCTACGACAACGACAAACAGAGCATTATTCGTCAGGAAGGAAACCCTGATCTGGAGAAAAAAGCAAAAGCTTTCTTTCAAATGATGTATCTGGATTTGGGGAGCAGATAGTTTACTCCATCCTAATTTCTTTCAGAGGATTCCAAAAGACGGTTTTCCAATTCACTATGCGGTCGTTTTTCACAACTACACCCTCGGCTTCCAATCGCTTTTGCATTTCTCCGGCAGAACCAAACGCATCTTTTCCGGAAAGGATTCCCTGGCTATTTACTACTCTGTGAGCAGGAATATTCTTATCTGAACATCCAGCCATAATCTTTCCAACCATTCTCGACAAATTGGAATAGCCCGCAGCTTTAGCGATAGCTCCATAACTGGTTGCCCGCCCACGAGGGATACATTTGACAATATCATATACTCCCTGCCTGAGACTATCTTTATCCAAATCGTTCATTTCACAGTTTTGACATAAAGATAAACAGAAAATCGTATTTTTGCATCTATAAAGATATGATATGAAAATTACTCTCCTTGTTATAGGCAAAACCGACGCCGGATATTTTATCGATGCCGTAAATGAATACCAGAAACGGCTGGAACATTATATCCCTTTTGAAATACAAATAATCCCTGACATTAAAAATACTAAAAGCCTGACCACCGGACAACAAAAAGAAAAAGAAGGAGAGCTAATCCTGAAAAACTTACAGGCAGGCGATTACATCGTACTATTAGACGAAAAAGGGAAAGAGTATACTTCCGCCCAATTCGCCAACTATATCGAAAAGAAAACACATAATGTATCAAAGCGGCTTGTCTTTGTCATTGGAGGACCTTATGGTTTTTCGCAAGCGGTGTATGAGAAGGCAAATGAAAAGTTGACGTTATCGCGTATGACATTCTCGCATCAGATGGTACGCCTTATTTTTGTGGAACAACTATACAGGGCTATGACAATACTCAATAATGAGCCATATCACCACGAATAATCATTATTCAAATCGTATAGATTTAGCCGGAGAAATTTTAGCGATCAGATAAGAAGGCCCAATCATAGCCACAACAGATAGTACAAGAGTTCCTGTATTTATGAGCAGGATATACAGAATATTAATATCTACCGGCATTTCGGATACATAATAATTATCCGGATTAAGTTTTATTACTCCGAAATATTTTTGTATCAACAGGATTGAAAGTGCTATAATATTTCCCCAAAACATACCTTTCAGAATAAGAAATGAAGCCACATATAAAAACGTCTTACGAATACTGAAATTCCTTGATCCCAGAGTTTTCAGCATCCCTATCATATTAGTACGTTCGAGAATAATAATCAGTAAACCCGAAATCATGGTAAATACTGAGATGACAAACATAAGCCCGATAATCACCCATACATTCATATCCAACAGATCGAGCCAACTGAATATCATAGGGTTTAACTCCTTTATTGAACGGGCAAGCAAGGTACTATTATCTTTATCCCGATAAGTCATCAAATTAAAATAAATATCCTGAGTAGTCTCCTCCAATTTATCATAATCTTTGACTAACAATTCTATCCCGCTTACTTGGTCCGGTTCCCATTTATTCAATCGCTGGATCAGGGATAAGTCTGTCACAACAAAGAGCTTATCATACTCTTCAAAATTTGTACTGTATATTCCGGTAATATTGAATCTGCGGGCACTACGTTCCTCAACGTTACGCTCGCCTACAAAATAAGCAATAAAACTATCACCTGTTTTAAGATGTAATTTAGACGCTATATTTTTTGATATGACAACCTGATTGGTAATAGAAGTATCCTGTGGATTGATAATAGAACCATCAATCATGTTTTGTTTGAAGAAACTCCAGTCGTAATCTTCTCCAACCCCTTTGAGCATAATACCCTGAAAAGCATCTTTCGTCTTGATCACCCCAGGCTTTGTCGCGTAAAGCTGTGCTTGCTTTATATTTGGAGCATCAGTCAGTTCCTTTATCAACTCGGGAGATACCGATATAGGTTGGTTTTCGTAAGATGTTGTGTTATTTAAGTTAGTTATCTGTATATGCGAACCGAATCCTACAACCTTATTACGTACTTCAGTTTTAAACCCAACGACTATCGATAAAGATAGTATCATAGCCGCAAGTCCTATTGCCACTCCGGCAACAGCTATTTTTATGGCAGGAGAAGAAACCCGCTTTTCTCCTTTTTCACTTTTGAAGTGAATTCGTTTCGCTATGAATAATTCCAGATTCAAATTGACTTCTTAAAATAAAAAACCTTGTTCACTTTGTCTTTTTCGACCCAGATGCGTATAGGCCAGATCGGTAACTTCACGACCACGCGGGGTACGCTTCATAAAACCTTCTTTAATAAGGAACGGCTCGTAAACCTCTTCTATCGTTCCCCCATCTTCGCCTAATGCTGTAGCAATGGTAGATATGCCTACCGGCCCGCCTTTAAATTTATCAATAAGAATCAGCAATATCTTATTATCAATTTCATCAAGGCCGTACTTATCTATATTGAGCGCTTCGAGGGAATAAGTTGCAATAGCCTTATCAATGTTACCCGAACCCTTCACCTGTGCAAAATCGCGCACCCGGCGCAACAAGGCATTAGCGATACGCGGAGTGCCACGGCTACGCGATGCTATTTCCATAGCTGCATCTGCCGAAGTATGTATATCGAGTATATCTGCCGAACGAAGAATAATACTCATCAGTGTATCGATGTCATAATATTCCAGATGCATATTGATACCGAAACGTGCGCGCAAAGGACTTGTCAGTAATCCGCTGCGTGTAGTTGCCCCAATAAGGGTAAACGGATTAAGTTCAATTTGTACAGAACGTGCGCTAGGACCTTTATCTATCATAATATCGATCCTGTAATCTTCCATCGCACTGTACAGATATTCTTCTACAACCGGAGAAAGCCGGTGTATCTCATCTATGAAAAGCACATCGTTTGCTTCGAGTGAAGTTAATAGTCCGGCAAGGTCACCGGGCTTATCTAAGACGGGGCCTGATGTTATTTTAAAGCCGACACCAAGCTCGTTGGCTATTATATTCGAAAGGGTGGTTTTTCCGAGTCCGGGAGGGCCATGCAATAAGGTATGATCCAGCGACTCGCCACGCATTTTTGCTGCTGTAACAAAAACCTGCAGATTCTCTACAACCTTATTCTGTCCGCTGAAACTACGGAATGTCAACGGCCTGAGAGCATTTTCAAACTCCTTCTCGTTGTCGTTTATATTTTCTCTGTGTATATTAAATGTTCCTTCCATAAAGCATGAATGCAAATTTACATCAATTATCTATAAAGTGAGCAAACTTTATCGTTTTCAGTGCATTTTATTTATGTTAACCGTAAAATCTTGTTTTCTTTGCATTTGCTATTAACAAACTATACAACAATGTTAGACAAAATCATAGAATGGGACAAAGAATTATTCCTGTTTTTAAATGGCATGCACGCTGATTGGCTCAACCCCATCATGCTTTTTCTAAGCTCATACCTGTGCTGGATATTAGCTTGCTTGGTAATGCTGGCTATTATCTATTTCAAAAGTGCTTCTTGGAAAAAGCCAGCCTCTTTATCATTTCTCATAACTGTAGGGGTAAGTGCCCTTATCACCAATATTATTAAAGTGATAATTGGACGCCCGCGTCCGATACACAATACAAACTGGCAAGACCTGTTATATGCTTTAGAAGGCACAGCAGACACCAGCTACAGCTTTTTTTCATCCCATTCGGCAACAACATTTTCCATGGCTGTGTTTTTTGCTCTGATCACACGGAAGATCCAATTATCCCGATTCTATGGATATGCTGCTATCATCTGGGCTGCAGCAGTCGCATACAGCCGTATTTATGTAGCAAAGCATTTTCCTCTGGATGTTTTTTGTGGCATCCTGTTTGGTATAGGAATGGGAATAATAGGATATAAATTACTACAACGTTATATAAAAAGTAAATCCGAAAAATTATAGTTAATTTAAAAAATCTCTTGCATTATTTATTTTAAGTTTATTATATTTGTACTGTAATAATAAAAATTACAGTATGAACGATCGCAGATTTGCAATATCAATACACATACTTGTCTTATTAGCCGACAGCAAAGAGGAATGGTTGTCTTCTGACTATCTGGCCGGAAGCATGAATATCAATCCTGTGTTGGTACGGAAAGAAATTTCGAATCTTCGCAAGCATGGGATCATTATCAGCAAAGAAGGAAAGAATGGGGGCTGCGCATTGGCAAAATCAGCTGATGAGATTCACCTTTCGGATGTGTACAAAATTGTAAGCGCGCAAACCTTATTGGGAAATCTGCTGGCATCGCCCAATCCTAAATGTCCAATAGGACTACAAATCAACGAGCATCTGGAAAGCCTGAATCTAGAAGCGGAAAAATTTATGATAAAACAATTATCGAACCAAACATTAGCAGATTTTGTAAAAAAATTCAAATAATTTTTTATCCTAAACTGTAATAAAAATAAATACAGATTTGATTTATAACTTAAAAAGAGAAATATGAAAAAGGTTGCATTAATCGGAGCTACAGGATTTGTCGGCTCACACTTATTACAAGAGTTATTAGACAGGGGATATGAAGTAACAGCATTAGCCCGTTCAGTAGAGAAAATCCAAATAAAAAACGACAAGCTGAAAACAATTGCTGTTGATGTCACAAACTTAGGTGCATTAACAGAAGTGTTGAAAGGAAACGATATTGTACTGAGCGCATACAATCCGGGATGGACCAATCCTAATATTTACAATGATTTTATCAAAGGATCTGAAACCATCCAACAAGCAGTAAAAGAGGCAGGCGTAAAACGCTATGTTGTGATCGGAGGAGCCGGAAGTCTTTACATAGATGGCAAGCAAATAGTTGACGGAGCCGACTTCCCTGCAAGCATAAAACCGGGAGCCACAGCGGCTCGCGACTACCTGAATGAGTTAAGGAAAGAAACCGGACTGGATTGGACGATGTTTTCTCCGGCAATAAACATGCATCAGGGAATTAAAACAGGAAGAACCGGAAAATACAGACTCGGAACCGAAGAACCGGTATTTGATAAAGATGGAGAATCTATCTTATCAGTCGAGGACTTAGCTGTGGCTGTCGTCGATGAACTTGAGAACCACAAATTCCCGCGTCAACGCTTTACTGCTGCGTATTAACCGACCTAAAAAAAGTTCAGAAAAGAGGTATGTATTTTTTACATATCTCTTTTTTTTATAAAAATAATCTTAGAAAAATTTGGAAACAATAATTTATATTCTACATTTGTAGAATCAAATGTCTAATTGTAGAATAATGAGTTTGTCGAAAAGCGAAGAGCAGCTAATGGAAATCATCTGGAAAGGTGAAAATATATTTATGAAAGAGATAATAGATAATTATCCCGAACCTAAACCGGCATCAACTACCATAGCAACCCTATTGAAAAGAATGCAGGATAAAGGATTTGTGGGGTATAAACTCTTTGGAAATTCGAGACAATATCATCCTCTGATTAAGAAGGAAGAATATTTCTCGAAACATGTGAACGGAATAATCAAAGATTTCTTCGGAGATTCTGCTTTGCAATTCGCTTCATTCTTTGCCAAGACAAGTAATCTGTCCGCAGAAGAACTGGAGGATCTGAAAAAAATTGTTGATCAGGAAATAAAAAAGAAAAAGTCATGACGACCTATCTTCTACAAATGACCATATGTTCATTGTTGCTTCTGGCAGTCTATTATTTCTTTCTGGAAAAGGAGACAATGCATCGTTTCAAAAGATTTTATCTATTGTTCAGCCTCATACTGTCCATAATAATTCCTTTTATTTCGATTGAAATTTCGGGAGATTCGTCTTTAATCAGCAAATTACCGTTCACTGAAGTCCAAATTATTGCAAACGAAATAGAATTTACAAACGAACAGGTTGTAGCACTGGAAGAAACGAAAACGGACACAATCAATCCGCTAAATATTCTTTTCTTCGGCTATATTGCAATATCAGGTATTTTATTGTCAAGGTTTCTTATAAATATTGCGCGACTCATTATAGTGATAAAGAAAAATGAACATGCAGTGCTGGGGAATATGAAAATAGTATTGATTGATACAGAGTCTGTTCCTCATAGCTTTGGGGGTTACATTTTCCTGAATAAAAACGAATACAAAGCAGGGCTAATAGAAGAAGAGGTTCTAATGCACGAAATGACTCACGTCAGGCAATGTCATTCGCTCGATATCCTCTTCATAGAACTTCTCTTAATCCTGTTTTGGTTCAATCCAATATTATATTTATACAAAAACAGAATAAAACTTAATCACGAATTTTTAGCAGATGAGGGCGTCATAAGCGCTTATAACGATGTACCTCATTATCAAATGATATTGATAGATAAAATCAGCCGGCAAAATAGTCTGTCATTAATTTCCAATTTTAATTATTTATTAACTAAAAAACGATTGACTATGATGACAAAAACAACATCAGTACGTATAGCAATGATGAAAAGAGCCGTAATCCTACCTCTATTTCTGCTTTTTGCCTTTGCATTCTGTACAAAAAAAGTGAGTGAACAAGCCTCTAATAGTGGTAAAGATACAGACACCGCAATGGTGCAAGATAAAGTGGAGATATCGCAAGACACTATTTCTAAAGAGACAAAGAGTGAAGAACCCGTAAAAATGGTACACTTTACTCCTCCTAAAATAGTAAAGGACGAGGAGGTGCAACAAAAGAAAACGATAAGATTTGTTCCTCCGGCAGTGGTTAAAGATAAGAAACAAGCACCACCTCCACCACCGATGAAAACAACTATCAAATATGTTACGCCAAAAGGAGAGGAAGAGAAAACCCCACCCCCACCTCCAGTAAAAATACCTGATCTTTCGTCATATAAAGTTGGCGATAAATATATTGACAGTAATGGACATGAATGGATAGTAGAATCTATTAATCCACCTAAACTTAAAACAAATCCACCTAAAACAAAGGTTGAGTAAAAGCCGGGTAAGCAACTCCCCGAATAAAACTAAAGGTGAATTTATACCTGTAAAGTCCTGCTATCCTGTAGGACTTTTATAATTTTATCAATTCCGAAAGCACCTCATATGCAATCGGGCAAGTAGCCGTATTCGTAGCTGTCAGTTTATATATTTGTTCAAAGTTTTTCCTATCCGTATGTGGATATTCGCGACAAGCCTTAGGACGGGCATCATATATCGAACAGTAGTTATCCGGCATGAGGAAAGGGCAAGGCATGGATTTGAAAACGTAATCGCCATCCTCATCTATCCGCAAATAAGAAGAAACAACTTCTGACGGCTTCATCCGCAGAGCCTTTGCCATACGTTCTATATCCTTATCATATATGGCGGGACCAAGACTCCGGCAACAATTGGCACAAGACAAACAATCTATTCTTTCAGATACGTCATCATGTAATTGACGGACAATAGTATCCATCTTACCCAACCGCTTTTTATTTTTTTTGTAATATTCCAGAAATGAGGGTCTGGCCTTTTCTGCCATCAACCACAGATTCTCATATTGTTTCATTCACTCTATCTTCAGGACGGGTTATCTCGCCAACAAGAGGTACCCGCATTCGGATCTTTATGTCTTCTTTATCGTATTTGTGCCCTATCAGAAACATAAGTTTAGCCACAGCCGATTCGAAAGTGGCATCAAATCCGCTTATTGCTCCGGCCCGCAACAATTCTCTTCCTGTCTCATACAATTGCATGTTCACCATACCAATATCACATTGTGTGATATTTAGTATGATTACACCTCTTTTAACAGCTTCGCGTATTAGATCTAAAAACCATGGAGAAAGAGGAGCATTACCTGAACCATAAGTTTCCAGAATAATAGCCTTTAAATTCCTCATCCCCATTATAGCTTCCACTGTTTGTTTATCTATTCCGGGAAATAATCTTAATGACGCAATCCGTGTATCCAAGCGATAATGGAAACGAGTATTCTTTTCATGGTCAGGCTGAATAATCATTTTCCTGTTATATCTTATCTGTATTCCCGATTTTGCCAGGCTGGGATAGTTGTGAGACTTGAAAGCATTAAAATTATCGGCATTTACCTTCGTCGCACGATTTCCTCTCAATAAGTCATTCTGAAAAAATATACAAACCTCAGGTACAATAGGATTGCCGAGAGAATCTTTATCTGCTGCGATTTCCAGTGCTGTTATCAGATTTTCCTTTGCGTCTGTCCTCAATTTACCTACTGGTAACTGCGACCCGGTTAAGACAACGGGTTTATGCAAATTTTCTATCATAAAACTGAGTGCAGAAGCTGTAAAGGCCATCGTATCAGTACCATGGAGGATAACAAACCCATCGTATTTAGTATAGTTAGCCTCAATGGTATGTACTATTCTTTTCCAATGCTCCGGAGTGATATCAGAAGAATCTATCACAGGATCGAAAACAATATGGTCAATCTGAAATTTAAACCGTTGTAATTCGGGTAAATGTTTGGTTATGTGAGCAAAATCGAAAGGCTCCAACGAACCTGTCGCCGGATTTTCAACCATACCGATTGTACCACCTGTATAGATCAATAGAATATGCGCATTAACATCAATCATTGTCTCTGGGCTAGAAATATGTCACTTATTGAAATGTCTTTTTTACATTTCCAGCTGCTAAAATAGCAAAATGATTTAAACCTAAGCCTATTTCAGCGGAAATATTTTCATATACCTTACAAATAGTCACGGAAGACATGTCAGTCTCACAAAAAATAGAATCTAATGGAATATGTTTTATAGACTTTTTGTTAAATTTTTCTCCGAAAGAAAATTTAAACCCGACTTTACACAACTGCTTTGTCTGTTCCGGATTTCCTCTATATCCGTGTATAATCCAAGGGACTGTCCCTTTATATTCTTTGTATAATGCAATCATTTCATCCCATGCCTTTACGCAATGGATTATAATGGGTTTGCGGACTTCAATTGCCAGTTCTATCTGTTTTCTGAATACGGCTATTTGCTTTGCTATATCAGGACCTTTCAGCCTATCTAAACCTATTTCACCAATAGCTACAACATCGGGGTCTTTGGCATTTTTTTCGAGGAGAGTAAACAATTCTTCCGATCCATCTGAAAACCACGGATGTATACCACAAGAAAACCATGCATTAGGATACATTTGCTTCTTTTGCCCGAAGTCCTCTGGATATGTATTTAGTATACACTTTACATCATATCCGTTTTCTATGGCGGATTCTATTTTATGTGTATGGACATTGTATAAATACATAGGCAAAAAGATATATCGAAAAAACGAGATAATTTTCACATGAAAAAGAACCTCGTTGCATATTTATAACCTTTGCAACTCTCCTATCTTATGAGGTTGATAAATTCTTCTCTTGTCTTAGCCTGATTGAACACTCCTGTAAAATCAGATGTGGTGGTCGTGGAATTTTGCTTCTCAACTCCGCGCATCTGCATACACATGTGCTGAGCCTCTATTACCACCATTACACCTAAAGGATTTAAGGTACTCTGTATACATTCTTTTATCTGAAGTGTCATACGTTCCTGCACTTGCAAACGTCGCGCAAAAACATCTACAACCCGGGCTATTTTGCTCAGCCCTGTAATGTGTCCATTAGGGATATAGGCAACATGAGCTTTACCCCAAAACGGAAGCATATGATGTTCGCACAAAGAATAGAAATCAATATCTTTGACTATGACCATTTGCCGATAATCCTCTTTGAATAAAGCCTTTTTCAATATTTCTTCCGGATTATCCTTATAGCCCCTTGTCAAAAACTGCATGGCTTTTGCTACTCTATCGGGCGTTTTCAGCAAGCCTTCTCTATCAGGATCTTCTCCCAAAAGAGAGATTACCTCTCTATAATGACTGGCCAGTAAATTAGCCGAATTTTCGTCTCGCATTATCAAATTATCGGTTTGGTGGAATAATGTACATTTCTTTTCCAAACGACGGAAACTGTTTTTTCAACTCTGTCAAAATCAATTGAGCATCTTCCTTCGTTGCTATATTAATCACACGCAATCTCCAAAACGGAGAATTAAAAGCGATTGATGTTTGCAATTCCGGATAAGCGTTTTTTATCTGGGCTTGCTTCGATTCAGCTTCTCTTTTAGACTGTTGCTGGTCATTTCCCATAAAAATCTGTATTTTATACCCGCCACCTTTGATCGGGGAAGAAGACCGTATCTGCACATCCTCAATGCTATCCTCCGAGTTATCGTAGCGTATGGCTATGCGATTTTGAATAGTTTCGTCCTGCATCACTTTTACATCTCCTTGTCCCCATTTTGCAGTATTTATGTCCTCTACTATCGTTTTTTGAGCATAGGTATAAGTAGCAAAAAGGCAAAAAGTAAAAAATAGACAAAGCCCCTTTTTCATATTTTAAAAGTAAAAGTGTTGCGGATACACTGATTGAACCCGCAACAGATTATATAATTATAAATTAGAATCCTTCTATAACCGGAATAAACTTCTCTACATCGAGAGATGCCCCACCGATAAGCCCACCATCAATATCAGGACAAGCAAAAAGTTCTTTTGCATTACCTCCGTTAGCACTACCGCCATACAGAATAGAAGTATTGTCTGCTACCTCTTTACCAAATTTGTCGGCAATAGTTTGACGGATAAATGCATGCATTTCCTGTGCTTGCTCTGAAGTAGCAGTAAGACCTGTACCTATAGCCCAAACCGGTTCGTATGCAATAACTATTTTAGAGAAATCTTCAGATGAAAGGTTGAATAGAGCTTCAACAGTCTGTCTTTTAACAACATCGAAATGTGCATTCTTTTCCCTTTCGTCTTTTGTTTCGCCGATACAGAAAATAGGACTCAGGCCATTAGCCAAAGCCAGTAATACTTTTTCTTTCAAAATAGCATCTGTCTCGCCATAATATGTGCGACGTTCAGAGTGCCCTAGTATAACATATTTAGCGCCCGTAGATGCAACCATAGCGGCAGAGACTTCACCTGTATAAGCGCCCGAAGCCTTATCCGCGCAGTTTTGAGCAGCTACTGCAAGTTTTGTAGCAGAAGCTACACTAGCTAAATGAACAAATGGAGTACCGATCACCACTTCGCATTTCAGTGTTTTACCGGCTAGTGCTGTTTCCAGGTCTTTAGCAAAAGCTACACCTTCCTGAAGGTTTTTATTCATTTTCCAGTTCCCTGCAACAATATTTTTTCTCATGATTTAAAAGTAGTTTATTATATTAATAAATATTTAATCTTCGTCGTCCTTACTCTCGATTTCGGCTATGGCCTTTTTCTGCTTTCTGTAAAAGAGAAAATCCAATCCTTTGAGAAGAAGTAAAGGTAATAGAAATATTGCACTTGTGTAAAATAAGTTTTTCTTATTTTGTTCTTTTACGTCAATCATTTGCCCATAAGCCATCTCGGCCAGAGGCCTGTATAAATCTTCTTCTGCAGGGACGTCTATGTCTGCCCATTTATTGATAACCACACCGTTTTTCAACAAGATAAGTCCCGGATTGGTACGGATAATTGTCTTCAATGTTCTTTCGTCAGTTATACAAAAGTCAAAATTTATAGTATTGGTTTTCGCCCAATTAATAATTTCATCAGTAACTGAAGATGTAAGGCAATAGAATTTATATCCTCTATAATCGGCATAATTCTCCACATCTTCAAAACTGCTAAGATAAGACATATCCATCTCTGCAAGAAACGGCGATATCATAAGGAACACATAATTGGAGTCTGACAAAACCTCCTGTGTGATATCCGCCTGACCTTCAACTTCTGTTCTGTTCTGGTTAAATTCAAGTTTTGTTATCGAAAAGTCTTTAATGGGAGAAACCTTACCCTCTTTAATTGTTTTTGTTTCCATCCGAACAAATACCCATGTGCTATCCTCCCACGGATAATTATCCTCTGTGAATTCCTTTTCCACTCCATCTTTAGCATAAACAAGAAAAGACTTATGCTCACGGCCTTCGCCATCCTCTATACCCAGTAATTCCGGAATATCAGCTCCTATTTTATAAGGACGAAAATCGAACAAGGGGTCAAAAATATAGTTGCGAAAAGTAAACAGTCCGATGAAAATAAAAATATACAAAAACGCTAACCAATAAGTCTTTCCTGTAAATAAATTACTGATGCGTTCACAATAAAAGAAAGTACAGACCGAACAGAGTAATAACACAATATTCTTATAAAATGTTTGCCAATTTGTTATAATCAGCGCATCGCCAAAACACCCACAATCTTCGACAGGATTACTTATAGCAAGATAAAGAGTCAGCATAGTCATAAAGGCCATAACCAAAAGCATCAGCCTCGAATTCCATTTGCGGTAAAGCCCGAACAACATACATGCGCCCATAGCAAACTCGGCTATACACAGCATTATTGACAAAGGCATGGATAGGAATGACAAAGAGGTCAAATGGAACACAGCAAAATAATCATTTATCTTATAGGCTGTACCAAACGGATCGACCGCTTTTACAAATCCTGAAAAAACGAAAACCGCTCCCAGAATAACTCTGGATATCTCTACAAGAACTTTCTTTAAAATATCTACTTTGCTCATCTACTACTCATTCTCAGGATATTCTAATTTAATCAACCCAAAGAGGGAATAATTAATCATATCCATATAATTGGCGTCTATCCCTTCCGAAACAAGCGTCTTACCTTTATTTTCTTCTATCTGTTTGGTGCGATAAATCTTTGTGAGGATAAGGTCGGTATATGAACTGATACGCATCGAACGCCAAGCTTCGTCGTAATCATGATTTTTTGCATACATCAACTCCTTGGTTTCAGTCATATGCTTATCATATAAGGCTATGACTTCTTCTTCTGCCAGATCTACAGCATCGGCATATCCCAATTCCAGTTGAATAAGCCCAATAATACCATAGTTTACGATACCAATAAATTCCGGAGTAATGCCTTCGTCAATCAGGCTCATCCCTTTTTCTTCAATACTTCTGATACGCTTCGCCTTGATCAGTATTTGATCGGTAACCGACTGGGGACGGAGTATCCTCCATGAAGCCCCGTAATCTTTTAGTTTCTTAGCGAAAAGATTGCGGCACATTGAGATCACATGCTCAAATTGTTGTTTGGTATCTGCCATGTTAATATCGCGATTTTCGACCAACAAAGGTAAAAAAAATACTTCAATGTGCTGTCAGGGAGATTTTAAATTATGGTAAAGGATTGAACAACTTCCTAAAAGAAGTTTATTTTCCTTCTTCTAAAGCACTAAAAAGAGACCTGCCATTTAATAAATAAAGAATTATAGCTAACTTGCGGCGTTTTTCACTCCGGACTTCGAAGATCGATGACCCCGCATCAACTAAATACTTTCTAATGAAAGACTTTATAACACTTATAAGACGTTTTGTGCCACCCTACAAGAAACAAGTAGGATTAAATTTGTTCTTTAATATATTAAGCGCGATCCTAAATGTATTTTCATTTGCTCTGATAGTTCCCATTTTGCGAATTCTTTTCAAAGTAGATGAAACTGTATATGAGTATATACCTGTTGACACATCAAGCGTCAAAAATATACTTGATTTTAAAGTTTTAGAAAATAATTTCTATGCTTATCTGTCCGACATGATGAATACCCATTCGGGTGGTGCTGTACTTCTCGGATTGGGATTGACCTTAGTTGTTATGACAATGCTTAAAACCGGAGCTATTTATCTCAGCGCCTACTTCATCACCGATGTACGAACGGGAGTAGTCAGAGATATCCGCAAACAGATAAATGACAAAATACTTTCCTTACCTCTGGGATTTTTCTCAGGAGAACGGAAAGGCGATATCATTGCACGCATGACCGGTGATGTAGGCGAGGTCGAAAACTCTGTAATGAGCTCTCTCGATATGATTACAAAAAATCCGATTATGATACTGATATATTTGGCTACAATGCTTTTTATCAGTTGGGAACTTACCATTTTTGTACTTGTTCTTCTACCCGTAGCCGGATACATTATGGGTAAAGTCGGCAAAAGCCTTAAACGCAAATCGATAGAAGCTCAAAATCACTGGGGACTACTGATGTCACAAATAGAGGAAACACTGAGTGGATTGCGTATAATAAAGGCTTTTAACGCTGAGTCTAAAATGGAAAAACGCTTCGACGGATCTAATAATATATTCAGAGGCATGTCGAACCGGATTGCGCGTCGCCAACAATTAGCACATCCAATGAGTGAATTGCTAGGAACAATAGCTGTTGTCTTTGTATTATGGTTTGGAGGCACATTAATTCTGGATGGTTCGGGGTCAATGGATGCATCGAAGTTTATCTACTACCTTACTATTTTTTACCTGATCATTAATCCGGCAAAGGATTTATCCAAATCGGTTTACGCCATACAAAAAGGGATGGCTTCGGTAGAACGTATTGATAAAATACTGAATGCCGAAAATAATATCAAAAGCCCGGCTAATCCAAAGCCAATCCCGTTCAATGCCGAGATATCATATCGTAACGTTCATTTCAAATATGAGAACAACTGGGTGATAAAAGATGTAAGCATAACCATCCCTAAAGGAAAGACAATTGCTCTTGTCGGACAATCGGGATCAGGAAAGTCTACAATGGCCGATCTTTTACCTCGTTTTTATGATGTAAACGATGGCGGCATTTACATAGACGGAGTAAACATAAAAGACGCTAATGTGCACGACCTACGCGCTTTGATGGGAAATGTAAACCAGGAAGCGATTTTATTTAATGATACTTTTTTCAATAATATCTCTTTCGGAGTAGAAAACGCTACGATGGAACAAGTAATTGAAGCCGCAAAGATCGCCAATGCACATGAATTTATTATGGCTACAGAAGATGGGTATGATACGAATATTGGCGACCGGGGCGGTAAGCTTTCCGGCGGACAGCGTCAGCGTATCAGTATCGCCCGTGCTATTCTAAAAAATCCACAGATATTGATTCTAGACGAAGCAACATCTGCTCTCGATACCGAATCCGAAAGATTGGTACAGGACGCTTTGGAGCGACTGATGCAAAACAGAACTACACTGGTCATCGCACACCGCTTGTCTACCATCAAGAATGCGGATGAAATATGTGTAATGCATGAAGGCGAAGTTGTAGAACGTGGACATCACGACGATTTGTTCGAAAAAAACGGATATTACCGTAAGCTGTGTGATATGCAACAGTTCTAAGCCCCTCCAACCTCCCCGAAGGGAGGCTTTTGGAAAAAAGGGTTATTAATTGATTTTATATTCCGGTTCCCCCTCCGGGGGTTAGGGGGCTGATAATAATGGGAAAGAATAAGCTGGCAAAGTTTGCTAATATGGAGGAGTACCCTCATGTGTTTCAATACCCTTTCGCTGTACTACAGGAACAAGGGTTTGAGATGAAAGGCAAATGGAACGAACTTTTTTTCAAGAATGATAATCCGATTGTCCTCGAACTTGGTTGTGGCAAAGGAGAATATACAGTCGGATTGGCAAAACTGTTTCCTAACAAAAATTTCATCGGTATCGATATCAAGGGAGCCCGTATGTGGACAGGAGCCAAAAAATCGCTAAACGAAGGCTTGACTAATGTCGCTTTTCTGCGAACACATATAGAATTGATCACTCACTTCTTTGGACAAGGAGAAATATATGAAATATGGATAACGTTCCCTGATCCACAGATGAATAAGGTGAACAAGCGTATGACATCTACACGGTTCATAAAACTATATCGCCAAATCCTGTCAGATAATGGAATCATCCATCTCAAAACGGATAGTAATTTCATGTTTACATACACCTGTGCAATGGTAAAGGAGAATAACCTGCCTATATTATTCGAGACTGATGACTTGTATCATTCGGGACTAGCCGATGATATCCTGAAAATACAAACTTTCTATGAACAACAATGGCTCGCGCGCGGTTTAAATATTAAGTATATAAAATTTGAATGTCCAGAGAAAAACATTTGGACGGAACCTGAAATAGAAATAGAAAAAGACCAATACAGAAGCTTCGGCAGAAGCAATGTACTAAATCAATCAACTAAAAATGGCTAATATATATCCAAAACTAATTCTTGACGCCTTACGGAATGTGCGTTATCCCGGAACGGGCAAAGATATTGTGGAAATGGGATTTGTGTCTGATGACATCCATATAAACGGTATGAAGGTAAGCCTTTCGCTGTTATTTGACAAACCCAACGATCCTTTCATCAAATCGATAGTAAAAGCAGCCGAAACAGCTATCCTTACATACGCTGATCCCAATATTGAAATAAAGGGTAATATTGAGGTGAAAGCGAAGCAGGCAGAAGCACCTAAATCGACAAAATTACTACCTCAGGTAAAAAATATAATTGCTATATCGTCAGGTAAAGGAGGTGTAGGTAAAAGTACCGTATCGGTAAATCTAGCTGTATCCCTCGCAAAAAAAGGTTATAAAGTAGGCTTGCTCGATGCAGATATATTCGGCCCGTCACTTCCAAAAATGTTTAATGAAGAAGAGGCCCGTCCACTCCTTGAACCTATGGATGGAAAGGAATATATTGTTCCGATAGAAAAATACGGTGTAAAGATGCTTTCCATCGGCTTCTTTGTTAATAGAGACGATGCTGTTGTATGGCGTGGAGCTATGGCAGGGAACGCGTTGAAGCAGTTGATAGCAGATGCAAACTGGGGTGAACTGGATTATTTCCTTATCGACTTTCCTCCCGGTACGAGTGACATACATCTTACATTGGTGCAGACACTTGCAATTACCGGAGCGGTAGTAGTGAGTACGCCGCAACAAGTGGCATTGGCAGATGCACGCAAAGGTATCAATATGTTTACGAATGATAAAGTAAATGTCCCTATCCTCGGATTGGTAGAAAATATGGCATGGTTTACTCCGGCAGAACTACCGGAAAATAAATATTACATCTTTGGTAAGGACGGAGCAAAAAATCTGGCAGAAGAAATGCATGTCCCTTTATTGGGGCAAATACCTATTGTCCAAAGCATTTGCGAAGGAGGTGACAAAGGCCTTCCCGTTGCCCTGAATGATAATACTATCACAGGTATGGCTTTTGCCCATTTATCTGACAATTTCATAGAATCGGTAGAAAAACGAAATGCCGAACTAGCTCCGACTCAGATAGTCGAAGTTCATAATAAATAAGATAAAAAAGAGGGTGTATCAAAAGTCCTTTTACCGTCATTGCGAGGGCAATAGCCCGAAGCAATCCAGAAAAAAGTGAAAAGCTAAAAGTGATAAGTGAATTGAAAATCGGCGGAGCCAAAAATATTTTTCGTTTTTCATTCTTCATTTTTAATTTTTAAAGTAGATTGCTTCACTTTGTTCGCAATGACGAGAGTTCTATCTTTTGACACACCCTCTGTTTTTATTCCACAGATATAAAGATTGAAATTTGTATCTTTGCAATATCTAGTAACCTTGTCAAAAAAAACAATCTATATGCAGCTAATCGATGGAAAAGCCATATCGGCGCAGATAAAAAAAGAAATAGCAGAAGAAGTATCCCAAATAAAAGCAACAGGAGGTAAAACCCCGCATCTGGCAGCAGTACTTGTCGGACATGACGGAGGTAGCGAGACTTATGTTGCCAGCAAAGTACGCACCTGTGAAGAAGTTGGTTTTAAATCATCACTGATACGATTCGAAGAGACTGTAAGTGAGGAAGAACTATTGACCTGTGTAAACAGACTTAATAACGATACTGACATAGATGGTTTTATCGTGCAACTTCCATTACCTAAACATATATCGGAGCAAAAAGTAATTGAAGCCATCGATTACCGGAAAGATGTGGACGGCTTTCACCCTATCAATGTAGGGCGTATGTCTATTGGGCTTCCATGTTTTATCTCTGCAACACCGGCTGGCATACTAGAGTTATTAAAGAGATATGAAATACCAACACAAGGCAAACATTGTGTCGTACTAGGGCGAAGCAACATCGTAGGAAAGCCTGTCGCTGGTCTTATGATGCAAAAAGGTTATCCGGGCGATGCTACCGTTACTGTTTGCCATAGCCGAACACCTAATATAAAAGAGGCATGTCTGAGTGCTGACATTATCATTGCCGCGTTAGGCGTGCCAGAATTCCTTAAAGGTGATATGGTTAAAGAAGGGGCAGTTATTATAGATGTCGGTACCACACGTGTGCCTTCACCCGAAACGAAATCAGGATTCAAACTAAAAGGAGATGTTGCATTTGATGAAGTAGCCGCTAAGGCTTCATTCATAACTCCTGTCCCGGGAGGAGTAGGACCTATGACTATTATTTCTCTGATGAGAAATACACTGTTAGCAGGAAAAAAAGAAATATATAAGTAACAATATCTTATAGAAGACTCCTCTTCATTGAGGCTCCTCTTCTTCTTTATTCTCAGACATACTTACATAAGTTTCACTTTGAAGCTTTTGTTGCTGCTCGTGAAGATCAAATATCTGAGTGCGGAAGTCGGCATTACGGTGTAGTTTATTATAAGCTTCTTTTGCCGCCTTTTGTTGAGATTCTTTTTTAGAGTAGCCTGTTCCTAAACCGGCCTGCAACCCCATTATGATAACTGAGGTCTTAAAAATCGGGGTATTATTTTCATCCACGTAACTATCAATTAAGTCGAAGCTAACAGATATTTTCTGTTTCTGGCTCCACTCTATCAGTCTGGATTTATAGTTTGCCTCAATTTCGGCAACGGTATCTATATTCAGATGTTGTTGTATTAATCTTTCAAAAATAAATTTCTTAGCAACACGATATCCCTGATCCAGATAAATAGCCCCAATCAACGCCTCTAACGCATTACCGTACATATGTGTATTGTGCGTTGTACTGCGCGTCGATGCTTTTATAAATTTATCAATACCTAAGTCTAAAGCCAGCTTATTGAGAGTTTCCCTCTGCACTATCTTTGAGCGCATATTCGTCAGAAAACCTTCCTTCTTATACTCAAACTGCTTAAATACAATATCAGCTACTATAGCATCCAAGATGGCATCTCCAAGAAATTCCAGACGTTCATTGTTGATCCATCTGCCATCTTTCAGCTTTATTGAAGAAGACTTGTGCAAAAAGGCCTGTTCGTATAATGTTATATTATACGGATAGAACCCTAATATTTCATAGAAAGATGCATAAGGCTCCTTCCCTCTTTTCGGAAGAAGCCTTATACTTCGATATATTTTTCTAAGCACAGATTTCTCTATTTCTTAAACTTTTTTACTATAACACATGCATTATGACCTCCAAAGCCAAATGTATTAGACAAAGCTACATTTACAGTTCTACTTTGAGCCTTATTGAATGTGAGGTTCAATTTATAATCAATATCCGGGTCTTCATCACCCTCAAAGTTAATAGTCGGAGGAACAATGTCATTTTGAACTGCCAACACGCAGAACAAAGTTTCCATAGCTCCGGCTGCACCAAGTAAATGACCGGTCATCGATTTGGTTGAACTGATATTCAAGTTATAAGCATGCTCTCCAAAAACTTCTTTTATTGCCTTTATTTCAGAAGGATCTCCCACTGGGGTTGAAGTTCCATGTACATTGACATAATCCATTTCGGTAGGATTCATATGTGCATCTTCCAGAGCATTTTTCATCACTAGCTTTGCACCTAAACCTTCCGGATGAGACGCTGTCAAGTGATAAGCATCTGCCGACATACCACCACCCGCCACTTCAGCGTATATTTTAGCTCCACGGGCCAATGCATGCTCTAACTCTTCGAATATAAGGCAAGCCGAACCTTCTCCCATAACGAAACCGTCGCGACTGGCACTAAACGGACGAGATGCGGTTTGAGGTGAATCGTTGCGCGTAGACAGAGCAGTCATTGCATTGAAGCCTCCAACACCTGCCGGCGTAATAGCTGCTTCTGCACCTCCCACTACCATAACATCTGCCTTACCCAGACGAATCTGGTCAAAAGCCATAATAGCGCTATGAGTAGATGAAGCACAAGCCGATACTGTACCAAAGTTAGGACCTCTCAATCCATGGCGAATAGAAATCATTCCTGCTGCTATATCCGAAATCATTTTAGGGATAAAGAACGGATTGAATTTCGGGCCCATATCTTCGTGTGTATAGTAATAGCCAACCTCTTCTTCAAAGGTTTTGATACCACCTATACCAGCCGACATAAGCACCCCTATCCTATCGCAATTTTCTTTTTCAAAATCAAGTTTTGAATCTGCGATGGCCTCCTCCGAAGAAGCTATAGCCAATAATGTATATCTGTCACATTTGCGGATTTCTTTCCTGTCGAGATGAGCCGACGGATCAAAATCTTTTACTTCACACGCAAATTGTGTTTTAAATTTAGAGGCATCGAAATGAGTAATAGGTCCAGCCCCACTCACTCCTTTTAAGGCATTGTCCCATGTTGCAGCGACATTGTTACCTAGTGGAGTTACCGAACCTAGACCTGTTACTACTACTCTTTTTAATTCCATAAGTAAATATTGGAAAAAAGATTATTTTGCATTTGCTTCAATGTAAGAAACAGCGTCTCCTACTGTAGCGATTTTTTCAGTTTGATCATCTGGAATAGAAATACCGAATTCTTTTTCAAATTCCATGATTAATTCTACTGTGTCAAGTGAATCTGCTCCAAGATCATTTGTAAAGCTAGCAGTTTCAGTAACTTCAGATTCTTCCACACCTAACTTATCAACGATAATTGCTTTCACTTTTGATGCTACTTCTGACATAATTTTTAGTTTTGATTATTAATAAATTTTTATTTCTAATTTTGTCGGTGCAAAGTAACAGTTTTTTATACATATGAAACAAATATTTTGCTGATAAAATAGTTAAAAGTTGCACATTACTTTTACATATGTGCATTATACATAAAAAATATTTATGCATAAAATCGCCATTTTTGCCTCTGGATCAGGGACTAACGCCGAAAATATCGTCAATCATTTCAAAAACAGCAAAACTGTGGGAATATCCCTTATAGTTTCAAATAAAAAAGATGCTTTCGTTCTCGAGCGTGCAAAAAAGCTGGAAATAGAAGCTGTCACTTTTTCCAAAAATGACTTTGAGACGACTGATAATGTGGTCAATTTTCTCCAATCAAGAAATATAGACTTTATCATTTTGGCTGGTTTTTTATTAAAGGTTCCCGCTAATTTACTGAAAGCCTTCCCTTACAAGATAGTCAATATACATCCGGCGTTGTTACCCAAGTTCGGAGGCAAAGGAATGTTTGGAGACAATGTGCATAAAGCTGTAGTTGAATCTAAAGAATCCGAATCGGGCATAACTATTCATTATATAAATGAAAATTATGACGAAGGCGACATTATATTTCAGGCAAAATGTCCGGTTTTACCAAATGATACATTCCAGGATGTTGCAAAAAAAGTGCATATACTTGAGTACACACACTTCCCTATAGTTATTGAGAAAATTTTGTCCGGGCAGGACTAATTTTATATCTAATCTTCTTAATCGTTTTTTACTTCCACCGGTTCATTATTAATGGTTCTTGAACGAACAACAGTCTTCCTGCTTTGTTCCGGCTGAGTAGGTGTTGTATAAACTTTTTGCTGAATAGGAGTTTCGGGTATCTCATTTCTTATTATCGATTGAGGACTCTCGGCATTCTGAACTTTTTGCGGATTCTGAACTTCTCTTAAGTTATATTGAGGAATATTGTTTCCAGTACCATATATTCCCTCTGCTGTCGGAAGTTTTAGCCGATGCATTGCTTTCTCCGTCAACACAAGCCATATTTCACCATTCGGATTAGGTGTATTCGTCCTCAAATCCCGGCTTATAACATCACCCGGCATAAGTAAAGCGGTTATCTCCGGTTTTACCGGCATACCATTTACGAAATAAGATGGCTTATCTCCATACGTCAAATATTTCGAAATAAGTTCATTTTGAGACATTCTTTTTTGTTCCAACAAAAGACTATCTGCATATGCTCTTGCACTTTTCTCTTTCTTATTAGCCGCAATATACTCTGTCGATAAACGATAACTCAAACTTGCATTTCCGGCTTTAAGTATAGCTTGATTCCGTTCTATTTCGTTCAAAATATCATTTACTTCTTTGACCGCTTTAGATGGCGTCAGATTCGGCTGAATTTCATTATAAAGAGAATCTATTACTTTTCCTTTGGCACTAAACAGAAACTCGAACTCAGGGCCCGTCAATCCTGTATTTACACGACTTACGATCTTAGTTGTATCTCCAGTGGTTACTCTATACTTCTGCCCCCCTATTTTTTGCGATGAGGCCAAGACCGGGAGAATAAGAAGAATTATTAATATATATCTATTTGCATTCATTTGTGTTCGATTTATTATCCAATACCCCTATATTACTATATATTTGGCAAATATACAAGATTTTCCCGAAAGATATTTATCCTCTAGAAATTTAGTATGCTTTTTAATCTTTTATAGCCTTTAAAATATTGAAAGGGTTTCTTATTTTCGTATTTTTGTATCATAAAATATCAACTATAAAAATAAAATCATGCCAACACCTCCATTCAAGTATCAGGAAGCTTTTCCTCTTGGAAAGGATACGACCGAGTATTATCTTTTGTCAAAAGAATTTATTTCTACGTCAAATTTTGAAGGTCAGGAAATTTTGAAAGTACAACCGGAAGCACTTACATTATTAGCACAACATGCATTTCATAATGTAGAATTTCTTTTGCGCCCCGAACATCAAGAACAAGTAGCTAAAATATTGTCCGACCCGGAAGCCAGTGACAACGACAAGTTTGTAGCTCTTACATTTCTACGCAATTCGGAAATCTCTGCAAAAGGTATACTACCATTCTGCCAGGACACAGGCACAGCTATCATCATGGGTAAAAAAGGCCAAAATGTGTGGACTGGAGGAAATGATGAAGAAGCCTTATCAAAAGGGGTATACAATACATTTACCGAAGACAATCTGAGATATTCTCAGAACGCACCGCTGGATATGTATAAAGAAGTGAATACAGGAACAAATCTTCCCGCACAAATAGATCTTTATGCAGTGAACGGAAATGAGTATAAATTTTTGTTTGTTGCCAAAGGTGGAGGCTCTGCGAATAAAACATATTTATATCAGGAAACAAAAGCATTGCTTACTCCCGGAAAACTAGAATCTTTTCTGATTGAGAAAATGAAATCGTTAGGAACAGCTGCCTGTCCGCCCTATCATATTGCATTTGTGATTGGAGGAACCTCAGCTGAGACAAATCTGAAAACGGTAAAATTAGCATCGACAAAATATTATGACAATTTACCTACTTCAGGAAACGAAGGAGGGCGCGCTTTCCGGGATATAGAAATGGAGCGCAGCTTATTAAAGTCGGCTTATGACCTCGGACTTGGCGCTCAATTTGGAGGTAAATTCTTTGCACATGATATTCGTGTTATACGTTTACCTCGCCACGGAGCCTCATGTCCGGTAGGTATGGGCGTATCATGTTCTGCCGACCGTAATATAAAAGGTAAGATAAACAAAGATGGCATCTGGTTAGAGAAGATGGAAGATAATCCGGCTCGTTTAATTCCTGCAGAGCTACAAAACGCAGGCGAAGCAGGCGGAGTGAAGATAGACCTGAATCGCCCAATGAAAGAAATTTTAGCTGAGCTTACCAAATATCCAGTATCCACACGCTTGTCTCTTACCGGAACTATTATTGTAGGACGTGATATTGCACACGCAAAATTGCAAGAGCGCATTGACAACGGAGAAGGCCTTCCTCAATACATAAAAGATCATCCTATTTATTACGCAGGACCGGCAAAAACACCTAAAGGATACGCAAGCGGATCGATGGGGCCTACAACAGCCGGACGTATGGATTCATACGTAGATTCATTCCAATCGCAAGGAGGAAGCCTGATAATGATAGCAAAAGGAAACCGCAGCCAACAAGTTACGGATGCATGCCATAAACATGGCGGTTTCTACCTCGGTAGCATTGGCGGACCGGCCGCAATCCTCGCCCAAGATAGCATTAAGAGTTTGGAATGTCTGGAGTATCCTGAACTCGGCATGGAAGCAATCTGGAAGATCGAAGTGATAGACTTCCCTGCATTTATTTTGGTTGATGATAAGGGAAATGACTTTTTCAAACAATTGAAACCACTTAACTGCACAATGCTTTAATGGTCTGAATATAACAGAAAGAGACTAACTGTAATAGTTAGTCTCTTTTTTTATTCATAAGAATCTAAAATTAATCTCTTCTGCCACTCATAGCTATCATTATATAATATATGAGTGTAGCCAATGATCCTATTGCAGCGATAACATATGTATAAGCAGCCCATTTCAAAGCATCTTTTGCCATACCATGATTACCCGCACTTGTTATTCCGGCTGTGTTCAGCCACGCCAAAGCTCGTTGGCTGGCATTAATTTCTACAGGCAAAGTAATGAAACTGAACAAGGTTGTTACAGCAAACAATCCAATACCTATCCAGATAAGAGATGGGAATGAATTGATCATAAATATCCCTGCAAGGATGACCCACATTACCCATTTAGATGCAAAACTAACAACAGGCACTAATGTTGAGCGCATCTTTAAAGGACCATATTCATAAGCATGCTGCACAGCATGCCCACATTCATGCGCAGCAACAGCGGCTGCGGCAACGCTATTACTTCCGTAGACCCCTTCACTCAAGTTTACTGTTTTATTAACGGGATTGTAGTGGTCTGTCAGCATACCATTGGTAGATATAATTTTGACGTCATAAATGCCATTATCATGAAGCATCTTTTCAGCTACATCGCGTCCGGTCATACCACTATCCAAAGGTATCTTCGAGTATTTTTTAAATTTGCTTTGGAGCACTTGCGACACAATCATGCCACCAACACCAATAACTATTAATAAAATCCAACCTATAAACATAATTATTCCATTTAAATTGATATAGATATATGAAACAAAAATAATGCCACTTAGGTTTAATTTTGCTTTCTGATTATAGTTTGGGCCCTATCCGGCCCCAAAGAGACGATAGAGATGGGAATATTCAGTTCTTTTTCTAAAAATGCGATATAATCACAAAATTCTTTAGGAAACTCCTCTTCTTCCTGCATTTTTGTCATATCCGTTTGCCAACCTTTCATTTCCACATACACAGGTTTGATATTATTATCCGCCTCGAATGGGAAGTCCGAAAGCTTTTCGCCATTTAACTCATAGGACACACACGCTTTTATAGTTTCAAAAGAGTCTAAAACATCGCTCTTCATCATGATCAGTTGGGTAACCCCATCTACCATAATCGCATAACGCAAAGCTACCAAGTCTATCCACCCACAACGACGCGGACGACCTGTTACCGATCCAAATTCGAAACCATATTCACGCAGTTTATCTCCTGTCCCGTCAAAAAGCTCAGTGGGGAACGGCCCACTACCAACACGGGTACAATACGCTTTGAATATACCAAACACTTCGCCTATTTTGCATGGAGCAATACCTAACCCGGTACATGCTCCTGCCGTGATCGTATTCGAGGAAGTTACAAAAGGGTAGGAGCCAAAGTCTATATCAAGCATTGTCCCTTGTGCTCCTTCTGCAAGTATTTTTTTCTCCTGTTTTATGGCATTGTTCATATAATGCTCACTATCGATAAACGCAAACTCTTTTAGTTTAGCCACACCGGCAAACCATTCTTTCTCTATTTCAACAAGAGCTGCTGTATCGAATCCGTATTGGTTAAGAATTTTCAGGTGCTTTTCTGTTGCGACTTCATATTTCTCTTCGAAATTGTGAAGGAGATCCCCTACTCTCAAACCATTACGGCTAACTTTATCTGTGTATGCAGGGCCTATCCCTTTACCTGTAGTTCCTATCTTGGAGTCACCTTTTGCCGCTTCATAACAAGCATCCAACAAACGATGAGTAGGTAGTATAAGGTGAGCTTTCTTTGATATAAGCAGCCTCTTAGTCAAATTGTGCCCTGATGACTCCAAGGCCTCAATTTCCCCTTTAAACAAGGCTGGGTCAAGCACTACACCGTTGCCTATGATATTGATTTTGTCGCCCTGAAAGATACCTGAAGGAACAGACCTGAGGACATATTTCTTACCTTCAAATTCGAGTGTGTGACCGGCATTAGGCCCGCCTTGAAATCTGGCTACAATTTCATATTTGGGGGTTAGTACATCTACGATCTTACCTTTACCTTCGTCACCCCATTGCAACCCTAGCAATACATCTACTTTCATTTTTTCTTGTTAATGCGGATATTAGTATTTTCTGTTTTTTTCTTCTTTTTTTCTTCTGCTGCTTTTGCCCGAACACACTTATTACAGATACCATATATATACATACTGTAATAGCTGACCCTGAATCGTTGTAGTTTTCTTTGCTGTGTAGCGGTAAAAAGATTTCCGTTTTTGTATTCCTTTACTTCTCCACAGTTCAAGCAAATCAAATGATCGTGGTTTTCATTCCCATAAGCCCTTTCGTACTGTGAAACATTGGCTCCAAACTGATGCTTTACTACCAATGAGCAATCCAAAAGTAACTCTATCGTATTGTATAGTGTGGCCCGGCTAACCCTGAACCCTGATTCGGTCATGGTTACATATAGTGATTCCATGTCGAAATGCCCCTTCGTAGAATAAATATGTTCCAGAATAGCATATCTTTCAGGTGTCTTACGATGCTTGTGCAGATTTAAATATTCTGTAAACTCGTTTCTGACTTGTTCTTTTAATTTTGAATTATCCATTTATATAAACTCAATACAAACAAAAATACATCTTTTTAAATAAATAAGATGTAGTATCAGGAAGAAAATACCATTTGTGTTTAAAACTTTATAAATGAATGATTTCTAAAATAAAAAAAGAGAACTCTCCCGAGCTCTCTTTTTTGAAAGGAAATCAAAAAGAATATTAATAAATATTCAGGTTAGTATTAAGTTCTTCATATGTCTTCACTTCTACATCACTTGTCTTGTCGTATTTATATTCAATTTTATACGTCTTTGTTTCTCCACTAAGATCTTTCCATATAAGTTCAATCATCACCTCATTTCTGCCGGCCACCTTATAAGGCGCCAGGCTGAACGAAACATAACTCTTTGACGGATAATGTTCAGGATCGCTTTTTTGGTTATGCCTGAACTCTAATTTCACTATATCTTCATCCTTTGAAATATCTGGTTCTGAAGAAACAAGATTGACCATATGACTCTCAACTCCGCCGATATTGAATCCAAAGAAAATATTCAGGTAATCTCCACCTTCCCATACAGAGTACACTTTGACAGGGTTACGCCCTATACTATCCTGCTTTATCTCATCATCCGGAGCAATATAGATAATATCTTTAGTCAGCACTTCTGAAAGACCATTTAGCCTAACATAGTGATCATATCCATTTTGTGTATCAGACAAAATTGTATAATTAATTATAGCTCTTTTGTTTTTGGGGTTGAGATTAAGTCCAACAGGTGCAGCTATCCAAAGTTTTTCGCCATTATCTAACGTAAAATCGTAGGTATTATCCCCTATTTTATTTATAGTCGCTATAGATCTCCAATATTTATCCAGAGAGTATCCATCATCAGCACAGGATACAAACCCCAGTGCTAAAAGAGATGATATCATCAAGAATAAAATTGATTGTCTATATTTTTTCATAATCTATTTGTCTTTATCAAAAACATTGACTACGTATACTAGACTAAAAAAAAGGCAGTAGCGTTGCATGCTGAAATGCAAATAAATGTTAACCGGCCTCTTTTTAACATTAAAAGAGGACGTTTACCGTTTTTGTTTGAAGAATTCCTTTAGCAAAGAAAGACATTCCTCTTCCAAAACCCCATGAGAAACAGTCGTTTTAGGGTGTAATATTGTAGGAAAAAAAGAAGTATAGCCTCTTTTTGGCTCTTTAGAACCATAAACTATTTTGGAGATTTGTGACCAAAGCAATCCACCCGCACACATCGGGCAAGGCTCAAGAGTAACATACAACGTGCAGTCTGTCAGATATTTTCCACCCAATACATTTGCAGCAGCAGTTATCGCCTGCATTTCCGCATGAGCCGTAACATCGTTTAAGGTTTCGGTAAGATTATGCGCTCTAGCGATTATTTTTCCTTGACATACAACGACAGCACCTATCGGAACCTCATTTTTATCAAAGGCAATCTTAGCTTCATTTAGAGCCTGACGCATATAATATTCATCGTTGAGAATAGAAGTCATCTGCGCATCTCATTTTCCCCGAAGAGGGTAGGATAATCCTGTTCCAGATTTTTTAATACATGTGCAATAATAGTTTCCCGGCACCAACGTGAGCGGTTTTCTATTTTATATTTTTTCATATAAGAGGATATAAGAGCATACTCTTCTTCATTCAGAGAGAAAAGAAGATGTTTTGTCCTGTTGCTCTGTATACCTTTCTTTTTAGGTTTCATTACTGCAAAAGTAAAGACTTATCCCAATATCTGAAAGCATTTCGGCAGGAAATAACAATCAGGAAGCAGAACTATAAAAATAATTGATGGATAACCGGGATCAACAATGCGGTCATTACACCCATCAATCCAATAGCCAAGCCACTCAGAGCACCTTCAATCACCCCCATTTCCATAGCTTTCGCCGTACCGACACCGTGGGCTGAAGCTCCCATAGCCAGCCCTTTTGCTATGCTACTTTGAATACCTAAAAGACGAAGGATGGGGGGCCCTATGATGCTTCCGAATATCCCGCAAAACAATACGATAACAGCAGTCAGAGATACATTGCCTCCCGACTGTTCAGCAATACTCATTGCAATAGGTGTGGTGACAGATTTCGGCTCAAGGCTATGGATCAACATCTGGTCGGCTCCTGTCAGCCTTGCCAGTAATATAACACTCATGATACCAACAAGACTCCCTATAAATACTGATGTAAGAATAGACACTATATTACCTTTCAAATAAGCCAATTGTTCATAAAGGATATAACCCAAAGCCACCACAGATGGCCCCAACAAAAAGCTGACAAACTGGCTTCCTTGTTCGAATGTTTGATAAGGCATGTCGGTAATTTTCAGAAAAGTTATTATAATGGCGATGGATATAATCATTGGGTGAAAAATACCTATCCGTGTTTTTTTGAAAACCCATTGGCCAAACAGGTAGCTACCGAATATGAGCAGAAGTATAAATTCCGTGGATTCAAATAAAGCTTTCATTTCTTCCTCTTTTCCATTTGTTGTTGAATGACTGCCACTACTGCAATAACCAGAACGGTGCTCACAGAGCAGACTATAAGAATAGACATCCAGAACTTGCTTATAATCCCGTATGACCCTAATATCCCGGCTCCGGCAGGAATAAAGAAAATAGCCATATTGCGGGTAAAAGTGTTGGCAACATCTTTCACATTGTCGGGATTAATGGCTTTGAAGTAAAGGCTGAGGAACAGAAGAATCATTCCGATTATATTTCCCGGCACGAACCCATCTATCAGATAGCTGATAGCCTGTCCCAGAAAATAGAACAAAAGAATGATAAAGATACCTTTTACCATTTTCATATGTACAAACTTATTTAGAATACGAGGTAAGCATTTTGTATAGCTTATATCGCAGATGATAACCGTCTAATTAACCGGTGCAAAGGTAGATATTTTCTGCTTGCGAATTGATTTATTCTTCAAATATCTCCAGCGAAAAATTTTCCCCGTCAAAGACGCCATAAGAGAAGAAATTGATCCAATCGCCTAAAATTACTACCCTGCTTGTAGAAGACAGCATCAGGTCGAGCATAATGTGACGATGACCGAAAATGAAGAAATTGAGACTAGGGGCCTTCTTCAAATGATCTTTTGCAAAAAGCACCAAATGTTCTTTGTCCTCTCCAAAATAAGGGGGCATTTCATCATTAGCACGGTTGTGATTCGACCATCGTTGTGCAAAACCAACAGTCCATCGGGGATGGATAGCGGCATATGCTATGCGGCAAAGCTTACTATGAAAAATCTTACGTAATACTTTAAAAGATGTGGAGTCATCCCCTAAACCGTCTCCATGTGCCAAAAAGAATTTTTTTCCATATATTTCTTTCACAAGAGGTTGCAGGTGCACAATCATCCCGCATTCCTTTTGCAAATAATCCGTTACCCAAATGTCGTGATTACCTATAAAAAAATGGACTTCGATACCCATATCGGTTATCTCGGCTATTTTTCCTAGAAACCGGACAAATCCACGGGGAACGACAGTCTTGTATTCGAACCAATAATCGAAAATATCGCCAAGCAGATAAATTGCCGAAGCATCTTGTTTTGCCATATCCAGCCAGCGGCAGAGCTTGCGCTCTACTTCATGTTGAGGCGAATAGCTATCTTTTATTTTTACTGAAGGCAATATCATTTGGTACTGTTTATCCACATTTTTGTTGTGATAAGCAGAACCCATATGGACATCCGATAAGAAGTAAACTTTTTTACCCACGTTTTTGGCTTTTATAAAAATCCAAGTTCAAGTTTAGCTTCTTCACTAAGCATGTCCTTGTTCCATTCGGGCTCGAACGTAAGATTTACAACTACATTATTTACTCCTTGTACCGATTCGACCTTGTATCTTACATCTTCGAGTATAAAATCGGCTGCCGGACAATTAGGTGCAGTCAGGGTCATAGTTATAGTTACATTGTTGCTGTCGTCTATATCTACTTCGTATATCAACCCCAAATCATATATATTAACAGGTATTTCAGGATCATAAACTGTTTTAAGCATATTTACAATCTTACCTTCCAATTCTAGTAATCCGCTCATATAAATTTCTTTTTTGTTTGTTATAAACATCTGCATAGAGTGGATAGTTTATAACCTTTCTAATTTACGATACAAAAATAATTAAAAAGATTGAGTAATCAGACACATTTACAAATGTCCTTTATCTGCATAACTATAATAAGAGTGATCGCAGATTATCACATGATCGAGAAGTTTGATATCCAGTATTTGCCCGGCCTCTTTCAGTTTACGGGTTATATTATTATCATCTCCGCTCGGATTGGCATTTCCCGAAGGGTGATTGTGACATAAAATGATGGCTGATGCAAGCGAATCTATGGCCTCTTTCATTATCATCCGGATGTCGACTACCGTACCTGTTATTCCACCTTTACTTACTTGCATTTTTTTCATTACCTTATTTGCCCTGTTTAGAAACAACGCCCATACCTCTTCGTGTTTCAGGTCTGCCAAAACAGGATGCAGTATCTGGAAAACATTTTCACTGGATGTAATTTGAGGCTGAACCTCAGCTCCAGATAATTTTCGCCTTCGTCCCAATTCTAAAGCCGCAATAATGGTTATAGCCTTAGCTTCGCCTATTCCTTTAAAGTTCTTGATAAGGTCTTTGATTGTAAGTTTCCCTAAAGTATTCAGATTGTTAGAAACACTATGTAGTATACGTTGAGCCAGTTCTACTGCTGTTTCATCTTTATTTCCCGAAGCGATAAGAATGCCCAGTAACTCTGCATCTGATAAAGAGCCTACTCCTTTGAGCAGCATCTTTTCCCGTGGGCGGTCTTCTTCTGCAAGGTCTTTAATGTTTAGCTTGGTCTTGTTTTCCATTAGTAATATATTTGTCTTGTGCTAAGCTGCAAATATAAATATATTTGCCGTTCATCAATAAAAAACCTCATAACGTTCGATGGTTATGAGGTTTTAATATTTATGAAAAGATTGTTAGCTCTTCACTCTTTCTACATACGAACCGTCTTTCGTATTAATCTTAACCTTATCACCTTCGTTGATGAATAACGGCACACGAACTTCGGCTCCAGTCTCTACTGTAGCTGGTTTTAGCGTGTTGGTTGCAGTATCGCCCTTCATGCCGGGTTCTGTATAAGTTATCTCGAGAATAACGTTTTGAGGCATTTCCGCTGTCAATACAGTTTCAGTTTCAGCATGCACCTGCACTTCCACCATATCGCCTTCTTTCAGGAAAGCCACCCCTTCAATCATCTCTCCGGCAAGAGATATTTGCTCGAAAGTTTCGGTATTCATAAAGTTATATCCCATATCATCCTGATAAAGGAATTGGTAAGGACGCCTTTCTATACGTACTTCGTCCAGCTTTATCCCCGCATTGAATGTTCTTTCAAGAACACGCCCGGTAGTAACACTTCTCATTTTTGTACGAACAAAAGCTGCCCCTTTTCCCGGTTTCACATGTAAAAATTCGATAATAACATAGTATTGTCCATCTATGTCGATGCACATTCCATTTCTTATATCTGCTGTAGTTGCCATTAAATTTTATTTTATGTTTTGAATAAATTTTTCGAGTTGCAAAGATAATAAATTACAGTTATCTGTCAACAATTGTCTATCAACAACTTGTAATACAACTCACAATTATTTAACAAAACCTCTATTCTTTAATAAATAGACAGGATTCGGCTCAGCCCCTCTGAATTTTTTATAAAGTACCATTGGCTCATCGGATCCACCTTTCGACAGAACATTCTCACGGAAAGATTTTGCCGTTTCCTGATCGAAGATGTTACCTTTTTCTACAAATGCCTGGAATGCGTCAGAGTCAAGAACCTCTGACCACAAGTAGCTGTAATATCCCGAAGAATATCCTCCGCTGAAAATGTGTTGGAAATAAGTGCTCTTATATCTGGGTATAATAGAAGATATTAACCCTATTTCGTTCATTGCATCAGATTCGAATTTATTAACATCAAGACCTTTTAGCCCTTCTGTATTTTTAGAAGAGAAATTAGGCGATGCTGTTTTTGTATACCATTTCATATCCAGAATAGCAGCGGCAACAAGTTCGGTTGTCATAAAACCCTGATTGAATTTAGATGCATTTTGTATCTTTTGAATCAGCTCGTCAGGGATTACCACTCCTGTGTCGTAATGCTTAGCATACATTTTCAATACTTCCGGTTCGAAAGCCCAATGCTCCATTACCTGAGAAGGAAGTTCTACAAAGTCACGAGAGACGGAAGTTCCCGAAATAGTATGGTAATTACTTTTAGACAATAGTCCATGTAATCCATGTCCAAACTCGTGGAACATTGTTTCTACCTGATCCAATGTCAGTAAAGCAGGTTTCCCTTCTGTTGGAGGATTATAATTTCCTACGTTGTAGATAAGTGGCTGAACAGGAGTCCCGTTATATACTTCTTGTTTGCGGAAGCTACTCATCCAGGCTCCCGGACGTTTACCTTGACGAGCGAAATCATCAAAATAGATAAGACCGATTTTAGACCCATCTGCATCGCTTACTTCGTAAGCTTTCACATCTTCCTGATAAACAGGGATGTCTGTTCTTTGCTTAAACGAAATGCCATAAAGCTTGTTTGCCACCGCAAAAACACCTTCACGTACATTGTCAGCGTTGAAGTATGGCTTGATTTCATCCTCATTCAGAGCGTATTTTTCTTTACGCACTTTTTCGGCATAATACCACCAATCCCAAGGCTCTATTTTTATATCTTGTCCTTCTTTTTTAGCTATGGCTTGCAGCTCAGCTTCCTCTTGTTTAGCTTGAGGTAAAGCATATTTCCAAATACCTTCTAAAAAATTCGTTACATTTTCAGGCGTTTTGGCCATAGTTTCTTCCAGAACATAGTCTGCATGGGATTTATAGCCCAGCAGGTTTGCTTTTTCCTGACGAAGGCTAACTATCTTCTTAATATTTTCTTTATTATCAAATTCTCCTCCGTTATTAGCTCGCATATACATCGCCTTATACAACTTCTCGCGAAGCGAACGGTTGTCTGCATATTGCAAAAACGGCTCCCAACTAGGCTTACTTAGTCCGAATACCCATTTACCTTCAAGGCCTTTTTTTTCAGCCAATTTAGAAGCAGCAGCGATAATATCTTCCGGTAAGCCGGCTAGATCTTCTTTCTTATCAATTACGAGCTGATAACTATCTGTTTCTTTCATCACATTCTGACCGAAGCTCAAAGTAGCGTCGCTTAACTCCTTGTTGATTTCGCGTAAACGAGCTTGTTTTTCAGCATCTAAAAGTATACCCGAACGAACAAAACCTTTGTAAATTTTATCTAATAGCATTTTTTGTTCAGTAGTCAGTTTGGCAACACTGGTTGTGTCATCGTGAACAACTTTAATCCTGTCAAAAAGCTTTTGGTTCAGATTGATGTTATCATAATGTGCAGTAAGCTTTGGCGCAATCTCTTTATCTATGTTTTCATAAATAGAATCGGACATTGTCCCTGTCATTACAGAAAATGTAGCGCTTACACGGCCAAGCATTCTTCCGGCATGATCCAACGCTACAATAGTATTTTCGAAGCTAGGAGCTTCGGTATTATTGATAATAGAATCTATTTCAGCAGAATGACGTTTCATCCCTTCTTCAAAAGCAGGTAAATAATGCCCGGCTGATATTTTATCAAAAGGAGGTACACCGTCAGGCGTATTAAACTCGGAGAAAAATGGATTTTCTTCGATCTTATTGCTTGTAGTGTTACAAGAATAAACCATAATTAGTAGACTAAGAATTAAAAATAATTTTCTCATACAAATAGTATCGATTTAATTAAAAGAAAATGAACTGAATGAAAAACAAAAGTAAGGAAAATTTACTTTTAAACCGAAACTATCGGGTGGTAGGAGAGATAAAATAGACGATAATTAACTAAAAATCCGATTATATTTGCTAAACTTGTATGCGTAACGAACGTAGTTTATCTCCGTTTATGATAAAAACTAAATAATATGATACTAGACAGTCTGAAAAATTCAGAAGCTTACGAGAAGCTTCATCCATTGTTTAAAGAAGCGTTTGATTATTTAAAATCAGTAGATTTTTCAAAAGCTGACACAGGAAAGACCGAACTGAAAGGAAAAGACCTTTTTGTGATGGTGAGCGACAGCGATATGAAAACAGAAGCTGATGCCAAGATGGAAGTTCACAATAAATATATTGACATACAGCTTCCTATAAGTAAACCGGAGACATACGGATGGAAAGCCCGTACTGAACTGAAAGAAGAACGCGAGCCTTTCAATGAAGAGAAAGATATACAGTTCTTTTACGACAAAGGTACAACTTTAGTTACTGCCGTTCCGGGTGATTTTGCTATTTTCTTTCCGGAAGACGGGCATGCTCCGTGCATAGGTGAAGGTAAAATAAGAAAAGTGGTAGTGAAAATAAAACTTTAAGAATAGACGATAGTCATAAAACAATTGCCATGCTTAAATTAATTAAAAACGATCCTTGGTTGGAACCTTACAAGGCGGCTATAGAAGGACGTTATAATTATGTACTGCAAAAAGAAGCGAATCTTACCAATAATAAGAAAGTCTCACTTTCCGATTTTTCTTCGGGATATCTTTACTTTGGTTTACACAAAACCGGAAGCTCATGGGTGTTTAGGGAATGGGCCCCCAATGCAACAGACATCTATATGGTTGGAGATTTTAACGGATGGCAAAAAAAAGAAGAATTCAGGCTTCAATCTAAAGATAACGGAGTCTGGGAAATGGAACTTCCTCTCGATAAAATCCGTCATGGAGACCTATTCAAGTTGATGGTTTGTTGGGACGGAGGAGAAGCTGAACGTATTCCGGCTTGGGCGACACGTGTTGTTCAGGATGGCAACACGAAAATATTCAGCGCTCAGGTCTGGCATCCCGAAAATCCGTATCTGTTTAAGAAGAAAAATTTCATCCCGAAGGCAGACCCGCTATTGATATACGAATGTCATATAGGAATGGCAACTGAAGCCGAAAGAGTCGGAACTTACGAAGAATTTAGGCTTAATATATTACCCCGGATCAAAGAAGATGGGTACAATGCTGTTCAGATAATGGCTATTCAGGAGCATCCGTACTATGGCTCTTTCGGGTATCACGTATCCAGTTTCTTTGCAGCATCGTCACGTTTTGGCACTCCGGATGAATTAAAGCATCTGATAGACGATGCTCATTCCTTAGGTTTAGCAGTGATTATGGATATAGTCCATTCGCATGCGGTAAAGAATGAAGCCGAAGGGCTTGGTCGATTCGATGGTTCTTACAACCAATATTTTCATAGTGGCAGCAGGCGAGAACATCCTGCCTGGGACTCTCTTGTTTTCGATTACGGAAAGAACGAGGTGATGCATTTTCTTTTATCCAATTGTAAATTTTGGCTCGAAGAATACCAGTTTGATGGATTCCGTTTCGATGGAGTAACTTCAATGCTGTATTACAGCCATGGACTTGGCGATAATTTCACCGGATATCAGGATTATTACAACGGAAACGAAGACGAAGATGCCATTTGCTATCTGACTTTAGCGAATAAATTGATACATGAAATAAAGCCTAATGCAATTACTATTGCGGAAGAGGTAAGTGGCATGCCGGGGTTGGCTGCATCCATAGAAGACGGTGGATATGGCTTCGATTATAGGATGGCAATGAACGTCCCCGACTATTGGATTAAAATAATAAAGGAGAAACAGGATGAAGATTGGCATCCGACAGGTATATTCTGGGAACTGACAAACAGGCGTACGGATGAAAAGACCATCTCATATGCCGAAAGTCACGATCAGGCTCTCGTCGGAGATAAGACAATTATTTTCAGACTCATAGACTCCGATATGTACTGGTACATGTCGAAGCATTACGGCAGCTCGTATGCTACCGACAGAGGTATCGCTTTACATAAAATGATACGATTGGTAACGGCTTCCACAATTAACGGCGGTTATCTCAATTTTATGGGGAATGAGTTTGGCCATCCTGAGTGGATTGATTTTCCTCGCGAGGGGAATGGTTGGTCGCACAAGTATGCCCGTCGCCAATGGTGGCTTGCGGACAATAAAGATCTTCGCTATCATTACCTGGGTGACTTCGATAAGGCGATGCTTTCCCTTATATCATCTGTCAAGCATTTTGAAAAGACTCCGGTCGTAAAATTGTGGGATAAGAATGAAGATCAAGTCCTAGCTTACCAAAGGGAGGATCTCATCTTCGTCTTTAATTTCAATCCGGGTAAGTCATTCTCCGATTATGGATTTCTGGCTCCCGAAGGAAAATATAAGGTTGTATTGGATACCGATTCCACCGATTTTGGAGGAAATGGATTAACCGACGACTCTATCGAGCATTTTACAATGCCTGATAAATTATATAAGAAAGATGGTAAAGGTTGGTTGAAACTATATATCCCTGCCCGTACTGCATTTGTACTGAAAAAAATAGACTAATAACATCGTCCAGGATATAGGATAAAAAAATAAGCGGATTCAAAAACCGCTTATTTCATTTTAGTCGTTATGATATGGTATGTTTTTCTGTTCGCAAAGCTCTATAATCTTGCTTTTTACATCTTTTATGTCTTTATAAAGCAGTTCTGACAGATCCAATTTTTGTTGTTTCTGTTCTCCATTCGTTAGAAATACAATATAGGCTAATCCTATATTTATCTTGCTGACAGTTGTCCAGTCTATTTTTATTTTCTTTGCTTCAATCGTATTATTTGTTATCTGTAAAGTCGGAACCGGTTGCCATACTGTATTTTTCAATATAGTAAAAACGCCGATTATGGCATAAAACAAGCCCATGAAAAACCTAAAGCTGTAAGAGTTTTCCATTACACATAAAGCTATCCCTCCGGCGAGCATACAAATTGCAAAGAATATATATGTTATCCTCAATCCTTTTGATATTCTGCTATAGCTTATAATTAAATCTTCCATAACAACATGATTTTTAATCTCATACAAAGATAGGGAAATTATACGAAATAGTATTATTCTTTGCAAATATCCTTAATAATTAATCCGGCCAACGTAAATCCAAAAATAGCAGTAACATGAACCAATGTGCCATTCGTCTGAGCTTTTACGCTCGGATTTTCTTGTTTTAATAATTCCGAACTTTTCGACTCATCGCCTTCATACTTGAGGCCTTTATTCTCAAGCACTTCATCGCTATATACGCACATAAACTTTTTAGACGGACGTCCGCCTTGTTTCATTTTTCGCCGTAAAGCAGCAGCAAGCGGGCATCCTGCCACTTTCCAAAATTCAGCCGTTTTTATTCTGGTCGGATCCATTTTCAGAGCAGCTCCCATCGATGAAAATAGTTTTGCTTTAGTCCGAGTTGCCGTTTGGATCAGATGTACTTTATGCTTCAAGCTATCTATGGCATCAATAATATAATCATAAGAGTTCAATTCGAAAGAACCGGAAGACTCTTCACTATATACATCAGCAATCGTGTTTATTTCGGCATCGGGGCTAATATCCAACAGCCGCGATTTCAAAACATCAACTTTCCTTTGTCCTATTGTTTTGGTTGTAGCCATCAACTGACGATTAATATTTGTTTCACAGACCTTGTCCGAATCAACAATGGTGAGATGCTTTACTCCTGAACGAATAAGGCTTTCGGCGCACCAACTGCCTACCCCTCCTACGCCAAACAGAATAATACGCACATCGCCAATCTTATTTATCAAATCTACACCGAGCAGCAATTCTGCACGCTTAAAAATACCTTTTTCTTCTTGCATTATAACTTAAGTCTATTTTTTCGGGCTGTAAACTTACAATAATTATTCTTGATTTTATGTTAAGAGAAATAATCATGTATCTTTGTTTTTTCAAAAGAATAACGACTATGAATATCTTATTGCTAGGAAGTGGCGGACGCGAAAATGCTCTTGCTTGGAAAATAAAACAAAGTTCGAAAGTACAAAACCTATATGTGGCACCGGGTAATGCAGGCACTCATTTGATAGCCCGGAATGTAGATATTTCGATAACAGATTTCCCGGCCATAAAACAATTTGCTCTTGAGAATAAGATTGATGTAGTTGTCGTTGGTCCCGAAGAGCCTTTGGTTAAAGGAATATACGATTCCTTTATTAATGATCAGGAAATTAATCATATTCCTGTGATCGGACCTTCCCAAGAGGGAGCGAAATTAGAGGGCAGTAAGGATTTTGCCAAACAATTTATGATCAGGCATAATATCCCGACAGCACGCTACAAAAGTTTTACGATCGATCAATTGGATGAAGCATACAGTTTTCTGGGCGAACTGGAAGCACCCTATGTGCTTAAAGCAGACGGTTTAGCTGCGGGAAAAGGTGTGTTGATTATTAACGATCTGGATGAAGCAAAACGTGAGCTAAAAGAAATGCTCGGCGGCATGTTTGGTGACGCCAGCAGGACTGTTGTAATAGAAGAATTTTTGTCAGGAATAGAATGTTCAGTCTTTGTGCTTACAGATGGCGATTCATATAAAATACTTCCGGTAGCAAAAGATTATAAGCGGATAGGAGAGGGAGACACTGGCCTCAATACAGGCGGTATGGGCGCTATATCTCCGGTTTCATTTGCCGACGAGACCTTCATGAAAAAGGTTGAGGAGAGAATTGTTATTCCGACTGTCGAAGGATTGAAAAAAGATAATATTGTATATAAGGGCTTTATTTTTATAGGTCTGATTGAGGTTAAAGGCGAACCTATGGTTATTGAATATAACGTCAGAATGGGTGACCCGGAGACCGAAGCCGTTATGCTGCGTATAAAATCTGACTTAGTATCCTTATTTGAAGGTGTTATGACCGGAACATTACAGGATAAAACACTCGAAATTGACGATCGTTATGCAGTAACTGTAATGCTTGTGTCGGGTGGATATCCGGGTGATTATGAGAAAAACAAAGAGATGTCGGGCTTGGATTCTGTTACCGACAGTATTCTCTTCCATGCAGGAACTAAACTCTCGGGTGATAAAGTTCTGACAAACGGAGGCAGGGTTATTGCTGTAAGCTCTTATGGTGAAACAAAAGATGCGGCTTTGGCTTTGTCCTTTAAAAACGCAGAAAAAGTTTCGTTTGATAAAAAATATTACAGAAAAGATATCGGTTTTGATTTGAAGTAATAAATGAGGTTTTTACGATTTTATAAAAGTAACATAGCAGAAGGAAGAGGTATTTTAATCTTTTCCATCCTCGTTGCAATTATCGTTCGGCTCATTTTCTATTTTTCTACAGAAAACATTCCTTTGCCGGTTTCTGACGGATATCTTTGGCAACTTCTTACCCCTCTGTTTGAAGACCCATTGATATCTCTAACAGGAAGCTGTATTCTTGTCGCAGGAATGGCTTTACTGGTTGGACATATCAATACTGCCCATGTGCTAATAAGGAGGCGTACGATGTTGCCGCCTGCGATCATTACACTCCTATTCAGTTGCCATCCGGCGTTTATGCAAATGTCGCCAAGTTATGTTGCTGTATTATGTATGTTATTTGTAATAAACATATTGTTCACAGCATATAATGCGAGCGAAAAAGCTGTGGGAGCTTTCAGGGTTGCTTTCGTTTTGTCTCTGGGAAGCTTATTTGCACCCGTTATGCTTGTTTACATACCTCTGTCATGGGTAACATTAGCTATAATGAGATGCTTAAATTTCAAATCTTTTTTTGCGGCTATCTTAGGGGCTTTAATCATTTATTTCCCGGCTTTTTCATTTTACATCTTTTCGGATCAGTTAGATCTATTTTTAAAACCTTTTCTATCGGTACTGGATCTATACACTTTACCTCTTCTCCAGTTTGATTTGATTTCATGGGGAGGACTGGCTTTCTTCTTAATCTTATTAAGCCTGACATTAGGCAATAACTACATCAACAGCTATAAAGATAAAGTTAAGATACGTGCTTATTTATCGTCATTGAGCTTTATTACAATTACTGCAATCTTGCTTTTTCTATTTTTAAATATTAACCCGGAAGTGAATTTATATATAGCTATCGGGGTTGGCTCTTTGCTACTTTCCCATTTTTTTGCACTTGTAGAAAGAAAAGGCGGAGCTATTTTATTTTATATTTTCATACTACTCCTTCTTTTAATTTGCTCATTATCCTTTTATGAAATTTCATAACCCGTGAGAATCAGTATTGTTAGCACATTTCAGTATAGTTTTTCTCGTAAATGTTTGCTGGTTTCAACAAAAAGCAGTAATATTGCATCCGATTTCGGGATAACCTCAAAAATCAGGTCCTATAGCTCAGTTGGTTAGAGCACATGACTCATAATCATGGGGTCCTTGGTTCAAGCCCAAGTGGGACCACTTAAAATAAAGCAGTTAAGATAAATATCTTAGCTGTTTTTTCGTTTGTATACCTATGGTTTTTAGTAG
>JAISUS010000015.1 GCA_031271965.1 Prevotella sp.
TTTGAAGAAGGTTTTTATATCTTCTAACTCAGCATCGTCTGTTACCTATGCCCTGCTCTCGCAGGGCTATTTGTTTACATAAATAAGAATTTGAGAGGAATTTCCTATTATATAAAAAAAGGCCATAGGCTATCCACATGCGGAAGCACCTATGGCACTTAGTTCTTAATTTCTCTGGAACAGAATAAATTTGAATCTATGGTAAAAACAGAAAGCAACTCTGCTACTTCTGAAACTGAATTATATGTGGAACGCATAAAAGAAAATGATAAACAGATCCATCGTCTATTAAATTTCTATCAAACCGGATTGCTCTCTATAGAGTATCTTCCAGATAACATTTCCCCATTAAAAGAGGAAAAGCAGAAGCTCGAAAAGTTAATTAAAGAGCATCCTTTTCTTCCTCGGCCAATCAATCCGACTAAGGCATGGAATCTCTCATTCTCTTTTGATGATATAATTGGAAACGGCGACCGAGAGGAAATTCATCGCAATGTTCATTCCTAAATAGATCGAATTATCGTCTTAAATGATAACATTACTATGTTTTGGTCATTTTGTTAGTTCCAGTTCCGTTACGGTTTCCACATTCCCCCCCGAACATAAGTTTTATACCATATAGCGATAGTCTTGCGGAAAGTTCGCAAGTGAGAGAAAAGCTTTCCCCCACCTGTTCTGTCAAAATAGAATCTACAGTTATTGCATAAAAAAATTTCTCCGTGCAGTCAACTATTTATTTCTTCTGTATAACTTTTGGGGATAAGCAGTGCATTTTTAACGATTACCTGGCGAAACCTCATTGCTCTGATATAGCCATTTGAAATATTTATACTACGGTTCACCTATCTCAATCAACGAGCGCGCCCGGAGCAATGCAAGACCGCTGACGAATATCACCATGCCAGATGCAATCAACAGCGACTCAATTCGCACCACATCACCCAAAGGTCCGAACACAAGCATTCCGAGCGGCATTGCCACCCCACTGAACATCATCATCACGCTGAATACGCGCCCCATTTTGTCCGGCTCGATTTTACTCTGGAGCAGCGTCATGCTCGGCGTATTGAACAACGGTATTGTAACGCCGCAGATGAGCATTACGCCTAGATATACCCAAAAATTTGGTACTACACCGAGCAGAAAACCTGTCAAACCGAATAAAACACAAGCCGTAACAATAGTGTGCGCCTTATTTTTGAAACCACCCCATATAGAAATTAGTATGCCTCCTATGACCGCACCCATGGAAAATACAATTTCAATCGCAGTCAGCCGCCAGACATCATCGCCGAATGTGCGGGCTGTCTGAAGTGGAGTAAGCAAAGCGGAGGGTGACGCGAAAAAACTGAAGAACGCACTGTAAATGATAATAAGTTTCAGCCACGCTTTGGAATTGATATACCGCAGACCCTGGCGCATTTCGTGAAAGTATGCCTTTACACCATACTTTATTTCCTCTGTGCGGGGAGCGCCGGATACCTTAACAAATATCAAAACTATGCATATGCCTATGGCTGCAGTTGCCACATCAATGAAGAAAATGTACTCGAGCGGCAGGAACGACAGCAATGCCCCAGCCGCCATGGGTGCGACAAACATATTCAGCGACTGGATTGAGCTTTGTATGCCGTTGAATCGCTGCAAACTTTCCGTCGGTACGATTTGTGGTATCATTGCAGATACAGCAGGATGCTGTATACCTTGTCCAAACGACCGCGCAACTACAACGATGAATACAAGCCAGATATTTTTATAGCCGGAGATATACACGACCGCCAAGCCGAGCGTTATCAATGCAATACACGCATCGGATGCTATGATAAGGTGTTTACGATTGTGCCTATCCGCCCATACGCCCGCGAAAGGTGAAATCAGCGTCATTGGCAATAGTGCAGCGCAGGTGAACAGCGTCATAATCACACCCGATTTAGTTTCGAGTGTGATTTGCCAAGTTATGGCGTGTTGCACAAGCATCGAGCCGAACATTGACACGAACTGCCCAATGATATATAACGTTGCATTAAGTTTCCAGTTATTCATTTTGACCCCCTACCCTGTTACAGTCAAATATTTCATATACGAGTCTTCAGCTTCTCAACCGCCTGTGAAATGTTTTTACCTGCCCTTAGTACGTTCATTAAATCTTTAGGCTTATCTTTTTCCATCACTTTCCCTTAATTTTCTTAATCTTAAGCAATTATCCCACAAAGATCCATTTTCCATTCTCCCCCCATATTTAATCAGATATTTCCTAATATGCACTTCTGCCATTTTTGCTTAAACCATTTAATACCAACTGATAGATTTATCAAATATCCTCCTGACGTTCATCCGTTACTATTCCATCTGTTTTAATAGAATTCCAATGTAACTTATTCATATAGTATCCAGGTATAATAAAATCTCCGTCCGATGGCTCTGATTTTAATGTTATCAGAGCACCCTGTGGAACGCGATTCTATGTTGGAAGCCTGTGGATACAAGTTTCTACAGACTAATCATCACAAATAAAAACACACGTCCATTGTTCTCTCCAAATCCAGGAAACCTTTGAATTACTGGACTTTCTGCTCTAGCAACACGATGGTTGTCACGTTAGCCATTTATCATATCCATGATTTATATTAACACGTATCGTTACTAATTGATATCCATAATTTCCGTAAATTAAAGCTAAAAAGGAAATATCGATACAAATTAATACTTATTAAAACCATGTGATATTCAGCAAAATCTATACACGGTTGTCAAATCGTTGTCATTGACAACATCAAGGCGGGCCCGGAATACCGGATACCCGCCTGAGATTTTTTATTTTGTAACTGTCATGTGAGTGTTTAACCAATTGATCAGCAGCGCATCAGCCTCCGTATTTTTTAGCTTATACTCAATTCCCCAGCTAGCTCCGCCTGGTATTGCACGAAATAAACGGCAGGTGACATAGGTAGTTGCATTATTCCCGCCAGAAGCATCTGTATAAGTGGAAATTATTTTATATCCCCGTAAGGGTTTTCCCCCTATTGTTTTTTCATAATAAACTACTGTTGAATTTTCTGCTGTATCTTCACTCTCTACCCAGGAATTAATATATGCATCCGCACTTTTATCTGCTGGGAAAGTATCAATATGGGCCTCCGTTCCATCCGGTAAAGTGATCCAGAATGCAGAATATGAGCTGGCGCAGGTGTAATTTCTCATATTCAATTTAATACCTTCCTGATAATCTGTCCCATTATAGTTTAAGGTAATCCCCAAATAGTCATTTTGAACAACATTTCCATCATATGAAAATGGGAAGAAAACAGATCCGTATTTCTCTATACGGCTCCCCTCTGTCTCAGTAATCACTGCTCCGGGACAATGTGTATACCAACGCCCCTCATAATTTACCAAATATTCATCAGGAGTGGTTGTATTAGATAGAATATTTCCGTCATTGCCATAATACTCAAAATAGGATACTCCTACTGCATTACGGTCATCACTTACCTGGATCCACTCATTCCTTGCTGTATTTCCATCTTCCTTATAATAGGTTCGATATAATTTATATGTGCCATCCTTCTGAAGCTCATAAGAGCCCTTGCTGTAGCCGTGTTCAATCTTGCCAAATATGGTCAATGGAGCCAATAAAGTAAGGAAAAGCGAAACTAATAATATTCTTCTCTTTTTCATAATCATACCCCTTATACTTTTTTAGTATTATTGCATACTTAATTATCGGCTAAAAAACTAGATTTATTAAATTGCTTTTTGTTTTATCCGTCCCGGATACTGCACAACTCCATCCTGGTCAGGTGTAAGTGCCACCGACTCCATTAACATCTTGTCACCATTCGCTTGCCGGCTCTTAACCAAAACCCTGTTAGCGTTTAATTAATATCAACTTTCTTTATGCTTATACCAGATATTTGTTACCATGATCCCTATGGGGTTGCATCCCTTTCGGAATAAAATATTCTTTATAAGGAAATAAAATTATATAGATATATACTAATAAATTTGACATTATAAAATTAAAATAATATAATTTGATAATAAGTACAATAATCAGGGGGAACAATGGATGAAATATTATTTTGAGCAAGAAGTTAGACATAGCGGACTTAATAAGTATAGGGTCGTGAAAGCTGCTTCAAGTTATGAATTGGATCAAAAGGTAAGAGCCCTTAAAGCACAATGGAACGAACAATGGGAGCGAAAATGCTCGGCAGAAAATAAGCGGATTGAAAGAGAAAATAGAATCAAAAATAATGAAGAATCTTTAGATTACGCAAATGAAATGACCGAACAAGCCGAAGAGTTGCAAGAAGCCCTGGACTCAATTTTATCAAATTCACTGGAGCCAATTCCTCTTGATGAAAAAAGTATGAAAGATTTTTCTTCATTTCCAATAAATGCACCAAACTCTCCAATTAAACTAGATTTTAGAAAAGAGCCAAAACGTACTGATGAAAAATATAATCCACAAGCGCCATTCTTAACAAAGTTATTCAAAAAAAGATTCGAACAATTTAATGCCGAAAATGAAGATAACTTTCAAAAAGATTTGGCCAATTGGAATGAAGACAAAAAACAATTTGATGAAAACTTTGCTAGAAGCATGGTAAAATATCATGAAAAATATGCAAAATGGAGTAAAGATAAGGAAAAGTTTTTAAAAGAGCAATCTCAGAAAAATAGTGAGGTGGATCATTTTATCCAATGCTACAACAATGGTGAAACGGATGCAGTAATTGAATATTACTCTTTAGTTTTAGAGAGTATCAAACTTCCATTTGAATACGATAGACAGGTAGAACTTGAATTAAATAGTGAAAACAAAATGCTATTAATTGATTTGCTACTACCTACAGTAAATGATATCCCCAAACTCAAAAAAGTTGCTTATATTAAATCAAAAAATGAATTCAAAGAAACATATCATACGGAAACGTATATCAAAAAGAAATACGATAGCATAATTTACCAAATTGTTTTACAAACTTTAAATTATGTATTTTCATTAGATGAGTCACATAGTTTTATAGATTCTGTTGTTTTAAACGGAAAGATCAAAACAATCGACAAATCAACCGGAAAGGATATTGAACCGTATATATTATCGATTAATATTGCAAAAAAGGATTTCACTGAATTAAATTTGAGCGCCATAGATGCAAAAGCATGGTTTAAAAGTGCTAAAGGAATATCAGCTTCTACGTTTGCCGATGTAACCCCGGTTGCGCCTATAATATCAATGAGTCATGACGACAGCCGATTTATTGACGGATATAATGTTGCGGACACGCTAGATGATAGTATAAACTTAGCAGCGATAGACTGGCAAGACTTTGAAAATCTAATTAGAGAACTTTTTGAACAAGAATTTAACACTAATGGGGGCGAGGTAAAAATAACCCAAGCCAGCCGTGATGGCGGCGTGGACGCAATTGCTTTTGACCCCGATCCCATTAGAGGTGGAAAAATTGTTATTCAGGCCAAAAGATATACGAATGTAGTTGGCGTATCCGCCGTAAGAGACTTATATGGTACAGTAATGAATGAAGGTGCAACTAAAGGTATTTTAGTAACAACTTCAGATTATGGTACTGATTCATATAACTTTGCGAAAGGTAAGCCTTTAACTCTTTTGAATGGATCTAACCTTTTATCACTTCTTGAAAAACACGGACATCGAGCGAAAATAAATATAAAGGAGGCAAAGAAATTACTAAAATCAATAAATGAATGATCTTAATACTTAACTATAAAAAATAGAAGGGAGTATCCCAAAGATTGTGTAAACCTTCAAACTGATGTAAGATGGTGATGTGCCCCCAATAAGTTAGACTTTATTGCGTAGTAATTTGTGGGCATGGTATAATAAGCTACTCTCTATTGATTTAACTTCATAGTCAGTTCGATTTTATAACTGTGGTTACAAAAATCATTCTCTTCCATCTTCTCTTTGCATCAGTAAAAACGGTTAAAAAATCGGACTGATATATGCACTTTTTCAGCCCGATTTTTACTCATTTTCCGCTTACAAACCATAATATTTTGTGGCTCGCCCCTATTTTTCGTCCTCCAAACCACAACGTTGCATCAAAATCACCGTCTCCACATTAGCCGTCGAAGGAAACATATCCACGCAACAAACCTTCTCCACCCGATACCCTCTCTCCTGAAGAACGACCAAATCCCTTACCAAACTGGTAGGCTTACAGGAAACATACACCAACCT
>JAISUS010000016.1 GCA_031271965.1 Prevotella sp.
CGTGTTCGCGCGCGTCAGGGGTTTGTGATTTAGAGGTTTGTCTCTCTCTCTCTCTCTCTCTCTCTCTCTCTCTCTCTCTCTCTCTCTCTCTCTCTCTCTCTCTAGTAAAATAGAGCTAACCGCCAAATTTTCAGAGGAAAAAGTGACGAAAAAAAATGAATTTTTTCCAAAAAAAATTCCGTATTCCGATTGAGTTAATGTCATATATTTTACCCGAAAAATCTTATTTCTCCCACAAAGAAAGCATCCGATTTAGAAGTATTTTTGAAGATTTGGCATGATCTGTGTTAATTCATTAGGGCTACCGCATCAAAATTTATTTCATTTACTGGATTGCTTCACTCTGTTCGCAATGACGTGCACAGCAAAGCACTCTCGTCATTGCGAGGGCAATAGCCCGAAGCAATCCAGTAAAAAAATGAAAAATGAAGAATGAAAAACTAAAAATGAAGAATATGAAAAGTTTTGAAGCATGTATAGAGGTCGTCTTGACTTTTTGTTTTTGGTATTATTTTGTCATCCTGACAATAGGAAGGATCTCCTTATTTTGAAGAAAGAGATGCTTCACTAACGCTCAGCATGACAAATGAGGGTCAAAATCCGGCAAAAAGAATGCAGTTTTGAAAAGTCAAGATGACTTCAATGTTTATTTTTTGTAACTTTACTGACTTGTAAAAGATAAAGCAATGCCAGTAAATATACCGAATAATCTTCCGGCAATAGAGATTCTTAAGAAGGAGAATATCTTTGTGATGAGCCAGTTGCGTGCAAACGAGCAGGATATACGCCCTCTTCGTGTACTTATACTTAACTTGATGCCAATAAAGATAATGACAGAAACCGATCTGATAAGGTTGCTGTCGAATAACCCTTTGCAGGTAGAGGTGGAGTTTTTGAAATTGAAAACTCACGTGTCGAAGAATACCTCAGAGGAACATCTGTCCATGTTCTATAAAGAATTTGACGAAATCAGGGGAGACTTTTATGATGGCATGATTATTACAGGTGCGCCCGTAGAATTGCTCGATTTTGAAGAAGTTTATTATTGGGAAGAGATATCATCTATTTTCGATTGGGCTCGTACGCATGTTACATCTACTCTATATATATGCTGGGCTGCACAGGCTGCAATGTATCATTTTTATGGAGTAAAAAAAGAACTTCTTTCAGAAAAAATGTTCGGTGTATTCAAGCATATTGTTCACGATAAGCGTTTTCCTCTATTTCGCGGATTTGACGATGAATTCTATATTCCTCATAGTCGCCACACAACAGTTATGCGTGATGATATACTGAAACATGATGAATTGAAGATTTTATCGGAGTCTGATGAATCAGGTGTGGGCATCGTAGCTTCACGTGGAGGAAGGGAATTTTATTTGACCGGACATTCTGAGTATGCGCCGTATACTCTTCATAATGAGTATGTAAGGGACGTGGAGAAAGGGATGGATATAAAAAAGCCTCTTAATTATTACAAAAATAATAATCCGGCTAACCCTCCTGTCGTTCTTTGGTCGGGGCATGGCAATCTTCTGTTTAATAACTGGTTGAATTATTTTGTGTATCAGGAAACTCCATACGATAAAACTAAGATTAAAGATTTAGGCGAACTTAATCTAATGAATTTTAAATAAACAAATGGGTTGTGTCAAAAAAACTTTTGACACAACCCATTTATCAAATATTCTCTATTCTATTTTTTAGTGAATTTCGCTGCACAGCCTTCAATACAAGGATAATATACATATAGAACCGAACTTTTTATTTCGAAACGAATCTGAGTTGATAAGTGCTCACTACCCGAAGGGGTGATTATGCCTGACGCCTCAGAATCTTCGGTAATCCTATATACTCCATGACTGGGAGAATTTGAATTGACGGTGTTCTCAGAAAGGGACCCGTTTGAAGTTATTTCGAGATTCTTTTTAAATATCAGTGTTTTGTTACTTTCCACTTTCTGGAAGACACCACTTCCGTCTCCCGGATCATTATTTACTTCTTGCAGTTTCCATGTTCCAATTAAATCCAAAGGAATATCCTTGTCATCGGATGAGCAAGAAAACAATAGTGTTAAAGTACAGAAAATAACAAATATCTTTTTCATTTGATTCGATTTTAGAGGCCTTATATTATATAAGATGAAAATAGATGAAAAAAGCTGCATAAGGGATCAATTTTTATTGACATAAATTAGAGCCTGTTTAAATTTTAGCAAAATATTTTATTATAGATTCTTTTTCGTTCATTTTTAGTCTCTTTTTGGCTATTTTTTTCATTCTCTCAGTTCAAATAGTCCGCTATTATCACTTCGAGGATGAAAAAAACTATCTCAAAAATAGCTCTAAAAATTTAAACGAATAAAATTTAAACAGACTCTAAACCAGTTGTTTTGTTTTTGTATAATCCGTAATTTTGTAGCCATTTCAATTAAATAAACACTTTGCTTAAAGTCAGAAGAATAGAATTGTTAGCTCCGGCGAAAAACTTGGAGTGTGGTATCGAGGCCATCAATCATGGTGCTGATGCTGTATATATTGGTGCGCCTAAATTTAGTGCAAGGGCTGCTGCCGGAAATACACTGGATGATATAAAAGCGTTGGCAGAATACGCCCATTTGTATAATGCTAAAGTATATGTTGCCCTGAATACGATACTTAGCGATAAAGAACTGAAAGATGCCGGAAAACTCATCTGGCAGTTATATGGCGAAGCTAAGATAGATGCCCTGATAATACAGGATATGGGGATAACCATGCTCGATTTGCCTCCGATTGCTTTGCATGCAAGTACCCAGATGGATAACAGAGGGGTGGAAAAAGTGAAATTTTTGGAAAGGGCAGGTTTCCGGCAAATAGTATTACCCCGCGAATTAACCATCGACGAGATAGGCGAGATTGCATCACAGGTGAATACACCTTTGGAAGTCTTTGTTCACGGGGCACTATGTGTATGTTATAGTGGACAATGTTATCTGAGTGAAGCACTTTCGGGACGAAGTGCCAATAAAGGTGCTTGTGCACAATATTGTAGATTGCCTTATACGTTAGTTGATGCAGAAGGGGAGGAGATAATAGCTAAAAAGCATTTTTTGTCCATGAAAGATTTCAATCTGTCTGAAAATCTGGAAGAACTGTTGGAAGCCGGTGTTACATCTCTGAAAATAGAGGGGCGGTTGAAAGATGTATCATATGTAAAAAATGTGGTTGCCTATTATCGCCGGCGGTTAGATGAAATATTCAAAAAACATCCTCAATATCAAAAAGCGTCATCAGGAAGTTCTATTTATACGTTTGAACCTGATTTAGAAAAAAGTTTCAACCGGGGATTTACCAAATATTTCCTGAATGGGCGCGATAAAGATATATGGTCTTTAGATTCGCCAAAATCGGTAGGCGAACCGATCGGGAAAATTACGGATATTACTACAAAATTTATAAAGATAAATGCCACACATAAAATAAATAACGGAGACGGGCTTTGCTTTTTCAATAATAAGAAAGAGTTGGAGGGTGTCCATGTAAACAGGGTAGAAGGCGAGTTGATTTATCCGTCCATTTTGCCCAATATAAAAAAAGGAACTTCCGTTTATCGTAACCATAATCACGAATTTGAAAAGCTATTGTCTAAAAAGTCGGCAGAGCGAAAAATAGAGGTTACGATTGATATTAATGAACTTCCATTCGGTTATTCTTTGCAAATAACCGATGAGGATGATAATTATGCTGTTTTGAACTTTGAGTATGAAAAACAAATAGCACAAAAAGATCAAACCGACAATATATATAATAACCTCAGTAAGACAGGTATAACAATATTTAAAGTTGCCCAGGTAAATATAAATCGGAGTTACAGCTGGTTTATTCCCGCTTCGGTATTATCCGAATGGCGAAGATTGTTGACTGATAAACTTGTATCTGTGCGGAATATAAGGTATCGTCAGGATATAGTCTTGCATAAGCAAACTTCGCATGCATTTCCTGTAAAAAATATTACCTATTTAGGGAATGTAATGAACGACCGGAGCCAGAAATTTTATGTTCAGCACCAGTCTCATATTAGCCAATTGGCTTTTGAAAGACAGCCACAGAAGGATGTTCCTTTAATGTTTACCCGTCATTGTATAAAACAATCGTTAGGGTGGTGCCCAAAAGAAAAGGGGAGTAAACATCATCCATATAAAGAACCATTCTTCTTGATTTATAACAATACGCGGTTGCAACTTGCTTTTGATTGTAAAATTTGTGAAATGAAAATCTATAATACATCCCTATCGGATAAATAATTTCTCTATCTTTGATCTCTATAATTACGATAATATGTTGAAGAGAATCTTTAAATATACATGGCCCCCTGCGATAGTTGCGGTCATTATATTTTACTTATGCTGTCTTATTCCTACGAATGATATCCCCGACATCGAGTTGGATTTTTTTATTCCGACAGATAAAATAGTACATTTTGTGATGTATTTCGGATTGTCGGTTGTTGCATCATTCAATTATATTTATGATAGAAAAGGCAAAATTATAATACTAAAGTTGGTTGCGTTTGCCATTTTGGTTCCTATTGTTTACGGGGGATTAATTGAAATTTTACAAGCTGAATATTTTTCCGGGAGAAGTGGCGATTGGTACGATTTTCTGGCTGATGTATTAGGTTCTTTATCTACATTGCCCTTTTCGCTATGGTTTAGGCATTATTTATTAAATAGAGAGTTGGAGGAAGTCCTATGAAAAAAATACAAGTCATTTTGTTTGCTTTGTCATTTGCTGTGAGTCTTTTTTCACAGGAGGAATATAAACATCAATATAAAGTTAAGGCAGGAGATATTGCTCCCGACTTTGAAATGAGTTTGCCCAATGGGGAAAAGGTAAAATTATCTTCGCTCAGAGGCAAGGTCGTTATGCTTCAATTCACGGCTAGTTGGTGTGGTGTATGCCGGAAAGAAATGCCGCATATCGAAAGTGATATTTGGTTAAAGCATAAAGACAATTCGAAATTTGCATTATTCGGAGTTGATAGGGATGAACCTGCTGAAACAGTTCTTAAATTTGCAGAATCGACAGGTGTAACATATCCTATCGGGCTCGATCCCGACGGCGATATATTTGGCTTATATGCCGATAAGAAAGCGGGGATCACACGTAATATTATTATTGATAAAGATGGTAAGATAGTTATGCTGACCAGGCTTTACGATGTGGAAGAATTTAATCGAATGGTAAAAATTATAGATTCGTTATTGGAGGTTCAATGAGTATTGCAATCATCAAATATAATGCGGGAAATATCTTTTCTGTTGTGTCGGCTTTAAATAGATTAGGTGTAGAAGCTATTGTGACAGCAGATTTAGAGAAAATAGCGAAAGCTGATAAAGTTATTTTTCCGGGGGTAGGGGAGGCTAGTTCTACAATGCATCATCTTCGAAATTTAGGGTTAGATACATTAGTTCCGGCATTGAGACAGCCTGTTCTGGGTATTTGCCTCGGTATGCAGTTGATGTGTTCGCATTCGGAAGAAGGAGGCGTTGATTGCTTGAACATATTCGATGCTAATGTGAAGCGCTTTGTCTCGCAAAGGCATGAGGATAAAGTGCCGCATATGGGTTGGAATTCTATCACTGACGTGAAGAGCCGAATGTTTGATAACTCTATGGAAAGAGAATTTGTATATTTTGTACATAGCTATTATGTGCCTGTTAGTGGATGTACCGTGGCAACGACAGATTATATTCATCCGTTTAGCGCAGCTTTACATAAAGACAATTTCTATGCTACTCAGTTCCATCCGGAAAAGAGTGGTAGTGTAGGCGAAAAGATTTTACAGAACTTTTTAAATATATAGATTATTCAGCTATTTCACTTTTCCACATCTCGTACCCGCCATCAATACTGTAAACATCTGTAAAGCCTTCCTCCGATAGAAATTGGGCTACGAACTGGCTACTGTTTCCATGATAACACATCACTAATATAGTTGTATTTTTGTTTGTATTCGCCAGAAGGGCTGGTAAGGAATCTTGATTGATATGAATGGCTCTACTATCGTGATCAGTATTAAAGCTTTCTGTATCGCGGATATCTAAAAGAAGTCCATAATTGTTTTTTAATATCTTTTTAGCCAGTAACGGCGATATTTTTTTTAATGACATTTCCTGTTTTTTTAAGAGTCTGTTTAAATTTTATAGCAAATCTTTTTTATAGTAATTTTAAGATGGATTTTATCATTTTTACTAGCGGGTTTAGCGGGCTAAACCAAGAGGAAAAAGGGTAAAAGGCGCTAAAAAGAGCAGAAAAAAGTTGCTAAGAATTATTTATGGGAGCCTGTAATGAAAATTTTCGCTAAAATTTAAACAGGCTCTAAGTATAGTTTGCGAATATAACAAATAAACTAGAAGTTGGTTCGGTTAAGTTTGCGTTGCAAGATACAGATTAGTCCGATTACTGTCAATAATCCATTAAGCAATAGTATTTCATACCCGACCTGATAATTACAAAATTTGGATAAGAGAAATTCACTCAGGTAGCTGAGAGTCGGTGCCAGAATACAAACAATAGGCACAAATTTATCTTTTATACTTATTTTGGTAAATAGTCCGAAAAAGAATAAACCTAGCAGAGGGCCATATGTGTATGATGCCAGCTTGTATATCGTATCCAAAATACTGTTTTGGCTTATCTGATCAATGAAAAGTATAACAACAAAGAATACCAGGCATACCAGCATATGTACCCTTGACCGGATCTTTTTCGATGTTTGTTGATCTTTCGTCTCAGTTCCAAGTAAGTCCACACAGGTAGATGTAGTGATAGAGGTTAGTGCAGAATCTGCATTAGAAAATGAGGCGGCAATAATTCCTATAGTAAAGCATGCTAATACCGGAAATCCCAGATATTCTGTTGCGAGCATAGGAAGAATCTGATCTGATTTCCCGGGCAGAGAGATGCCATGTGCAGAGATAAAGGCCAGTAGAAGGATTCCCAATGACAGAAAAAGATAATTCATCGGTATAAATCCAAAGCCATATGTTACCATATTTTTCTGAGCATCTTTCAGGTTTTTGCATGTCAGGTTTTTCTGCATCATATTCTGGTCTAAACCAGTCATTACAATTACGATAAATATACCGCTAAGAAATTGTTTGAAAAAATTTTGTCTCGAAGCCCAGTCATCGAAGAAAAATATACGACTGTGTTGGCTTGTACGTACCGTATCAATTGCTTGAGATATGTCAAACCCAAGCCTGGAGGCAATTTGCCAGATAATAAGTATGAGTGCGGCCAATAAGCATATTGTTTGCAGGGCATCTGTCCAGACTATGGTTTTCATTCCACTTTTATGTGTATATGCCCAGATCAAAGCAATTATTCCGGCAACTGTTGCGTAGAAAGGAATATTCCATTGATCAAAAATTAATGTTTGCAGAATCAGTGCAATCAGATAGAGCTTCGATGCTGATCCTACAATTCGAGAAAGAATAAAAAAGGAAGCTCCTGTTTTGTATGAAGAATTGCCAAAACGTGTATCCAGATAGCCGTATATTGATGTCAGGTTGAGCCTGTAATAGAGCGGGAGTAAAACAAAAGCAACAATGAGATAACCCGGGAAAAAACCCAGAACCATTTGCATGTAACTCATGTCAAATTGACTAACCATACCGGGGACTGAAACAAAGGTAACCCCTGAAATGGAGTCTCCCAGCATACCGATGGCTACTATATACCAGGGCGATTTTTTATTGCCGAGAAAAAAAGCATCATTGTCACTGCCTTTTTTGCTGACGAAATACGATATAAGCATCAGTGCCCCGATGTATACAGTGATGATAATAAGCATCGATGTTCCCATACAAGCTCGCGTTCGGTGATGTTTTGTTTAATTATTGTTTCGGAGCCAAAGATATTGCTTTCGACCCATAAAATATGTTTCAGGCTGACAAAAAGTCGGTCTTTATTGTTAAAATAATGATAAAGGTTTTCAGCGTGGTTAAAAGTGTTAAAAAATAAACTTCGGCTGTATCAAGTGTACGGATTTTGTATATAAATTTGAAACAAATTTTTATAATGAAACAATAAAAAATACTTGCGCATGAAAAAGATTTGGAAAAATATTTCAACCTATGTGGTGGTTGCATTAGTGAGTATAGGTGCAACATATGGAATGTATACTTATTTAGACTATAAGCGTGGTTATAGTTCGGCAGATTCTTATAATTACGGACATGAGTTCGATCAAAGCGGAGTTCGTTTAGCCTCGCTGACTTCGGATGGATACCCTGATTTTACGAAAGCCGCAGAGAATTCAATACACGCAGTAGTACATATAAAATCTACGGTAAAGTCTTCAGCACCATCCGGAAATCAAGGACAGCAAAGACGTAGAATGATAGATCCTTTTGACTTCTTCTTTGGAGATCCAAGAGGAGGTGATGATTACCAATATGGAAGTCCACAGCCGAGTGTAGGTTTTGGTTCGGGCGTGATTATATCTAAGGATGGTTATATAATAACAAACAACCATGTAATTGATAAGGCCACCGAGATAGAGGTGACATTGAATGACAATAGTAAATATACTGCAAAACTTGTAGGCGCAGACCCTCAAACAGATATTGCGTTATTAAAAGTTGAAGGAAAAGAATTTCCATATATTCCTTTCGGAGACTCTGATAAACTTAGGGTTGGAGAATGGGTGCTGGCTGTCGGAAATCCGTTTAATCTGACATCGACCGTTACAGCAGGTATTGTTAGCGCTAAAGGTCGTACCGGAATGGGTGGAATGGTAGGACGCGATGGTGTCAACCAGTCTATACAATCTTTTATACAGACAGATGCTGCTATTAACCGGGGTAATAGTGGCGGAGCTTTAGTAAATACAAATGGGGAGTTGATTGGTATAAACACAATGATATATTCCCAGACAGGAGATTTTGCAGGATATGGATTTGCTGTGCCTATTTCCATTGCCGGAAAGGTTGTGGCTGATATCAAGGAGTATGGCGCAGTACAGCGCGCGGTACTCGGAGTGCAAATCCAAGATTTGGCTATCGCCAAAGAGACAGACCCTGAAAAAACCAAAGATGTGAAAATAAATGAGGGTGTCTATGTTGCTGCATTCCCGGAAGTTAGTCCAGCTAAACAGGCCGGAATACAGGAAGGTGACGTTATTGTTGCCATTAATGGAGTGAAAGTGAGGACATCAGGTGAAGTTCAGGATCAGGTGAATCGATTCCGTCCGGGTGATAAAGTAAAAGTAGATATCGTACGTGGCGGTGCGGCTAAATCTTATGATGTGACACTTAAGAATAACTCGGGAAGTACATCCGTGGTAAAGAAAGAAGATGGTATAGCTACAGTAGGAGCTTCATTTAAGGATCTTTCAGAAGATAAAAAGAAAAGTTTAGGTGTCAGTTATGGTGTAGAAGTAACGGGGGTTGATAATACTGGAAAATTCCATAAAGAAGGTATTGTGAAGGGTTTTATCATCCAGAAAATAAACAATCAGCCGGTATCCTCAGCAAGCCAGGTGGAAAATATCATCGCTTCTGCTGCAAATAGTCAGGATAAGGCTTTATTCATTTCCGGAATAACCTCTACAGGTGCAAGAAAATACTATGCTGTAGATTTGGGTGAATAAATATTGATAAAAGCTAAATAACGCTTAAGCATAAACAATACGTTTGCTTAAGCGTTATTTGTTTATACAGACTTACAGAATAGAGTTCTATATTATTAACTTAAAACAATTATAAATAATCAAATAAGGTGAATATGTATGGCATTTTTTCACTATATTTGCAAACATTTTTGGGGTATTAAAATGTATATATCTACATATGAGGCAGTTAAAGATTACAAAGTCAATTACTAATCGTGAAAGTGCGTCTTTAGACAAGTATTTGCAAGAAATTGGTCGTGAAGATCTGATTACAGTCGAGGAAGAAGTCGAGCTGGCACAAGCCATAAAAAAAGGGGATAGGGCGGCACTCGAAAAACTTACAAGAGCAAACCTGAGATTCGTGGTTTCTGTTGCAAAACAATATCAGAATCAAGGGTTGAGCTTACCTGACTTGATCAATGAGGGGAACTTGGGACTAATCAAAGCTGCAGAAAAATTCGACGAAACCAGAGGGTTTAAATTTATCAGTTATGCGGTATGGTGGATTCGCCAATCTATATTGCAGGCATTAGCAGAACAATCGCGTATCGTGCGTCTGCCACTCAATCAGGTAGGGTCGCTGAATAAAATCAGCAAGGCTTTTTCTAAATTTGAGCAGGAGAACGAACGCAAACCTTCAGCAGAAGAACTTGCCGAACAGTTAGACATCCCGGTTGATAAAATTGCTGATTCGTTGAAAGTTTCCGGCCGTCACATCTCAATGGATGCACCATTTGTGGAAGGTGAAGACAATAGCTTGTTAGATGTACTTGTAAATGATGACGCTCCTATTGCCGACCGTACGTTGATAAATGAGTCTTTGCAGCAAGAAATTGAGCGGGCTCTGTCGACTTTGACAGAAAGAGAAAGTGAGATTATAAAGATGTTCTTTGGTATAGGGTATCAGGAAATGACCCTCGAAGAAATCGGTGATAAGTTTCAATTGACACGTGAACGTGTGCGTCAAATTAAGGAGAAGGCAATCAAACGTTTAAGGCAAAATTCACGAAGTAAATTATTGAAAGGTTACTTAGGTTAAGACGTTTAATCTATGTATGAAAAATAAAAGGGGCTATTTTAGTCCCTTTCTTTTTGTAAGAAAGATTTAGAATTGATGAAAAAATAGCGGTCATTTTTTTGAAAATATAAAAATAGCCTTTATATTTGCACACTCGATTGCGAAAGTAGCTCAGTTGGTAGAGCACGACCTTGCCAAGGTCGGGGTCGCGGGTTCGAGTCCCGTCTTTCGCTCTGGATGTGACAATAGTCACATTTTTTGTTTTGGCGCACGTGGTGAAATTGGTAGACACGCTACTTTGAGGGGGTAGTTTCGGTAACGATGTGCGAGTTCGAGTCTCGCCGTGCGCACTAATCAAAAATATAATAGAGCTTGCAATATTGCAGGCTTTTTTTGTAATATTGAGGATATTATTCAATATAATTCCCTAATGATCCGAATAAAAGATTCTGATTTATCGAAGTGACTTGATTGAATCCATTATAAAATGAATAACTCCGCTAGTTTTGCTGAACTAGATTTATTTATTCGATCTTTTTAGTGACGCAACATGCTGTTTTTATATAATATTCCATATCTTTGTCTCAAATAGGTGTTACTAAATCCGCAATCTTCGGATGAGTAATGAAAAGGGAATCAGGTGAAAGTCCTGAACAGTCGCGCTGCTGTAAGCTCTGTTGATGTTTGTGTAAATTCTCATTGCCACTGTTTTTGACGGGAAGGCTGCACAAATAGGAGTAAGTCAGAAGACCTGCCTGAACAATATAATTCTGTCTCTCGCGAAAAGGGAAAGAACAAGAGTTTTTGCTCAAAGAAAATAATTACTGATTGCACTTTCCGTAAGCTTGTGTTCCCTTGTGGTCTCACCGGTTTGTTTGAAGGTGTGTATCTATTTAATTTATAAAAAACAAAAACGATGAGAAAAATATGTCAAAGATGCTCGGCTGTATTCGGCTGTAGGGAAGATCGGATGGAGTTATGTAGTTGTCGTAAAATAAGTGTCGCAAGTATTGTAAGGGACTACATTAAAGATAATTACTCGGATTGTTTGTGTCCTAAGTGTTTGAAAGAAACTAATGTTTCTTTTTATGCATTTGATGTAAATCCAAAATTTATAAGTAAAAGCAAAAATGATTAATTGATAAGCATCTACAAAACAACAAGATAGGAAAAGTTTGTTTTGAATTTACACTTTATTATAAAATAAGTCATTAATTCATTTAATTGTATAAGTAAGTTTCCGTAAATTTGATGCTGCTAAATATCTCTGTACTATAGAAAGAAAGGATATACAATCTTCCGGATAGGTTGTTGATAATTCAAAGGGTTGCAGGTAGCATTGTGTAATTAAAGTCTGAAGGGAAAAATAATAATATATAACAAATTAAATTAAATATGTTACAAGAATTTACTCTAAGTGAAGGTAAAGCAATTTTAAACTTCACTCTGAAATTTTGCGACACACGTCAGAAAATACTAAACAGTTATGGTTTTCATCGGGTTATCGAAGTTTTTATCCAAAAGTTGAAAAAAGATGAAGTAATCATTTATAACTACTATATAAAAGAATTTAAAACAGATGAGGAGCTTCAAAAAACATTGATAGAAGCTTTTAAATTACTTACGGTTTGTAATCCGGATGAGGTTCAGACTGTACATAATAAATATGCGATATTTTTTAACGATAAGGACCTATTCATCGAATTGATCGAATTACTATATACCTTCTGGCGTAAGATGGAACGCTATACTATCGTACATAATAGTAATATCGGAAGTGGGTTACAGAGTGTGCGTTTTATGCAGGCTAACGAACTTTTCAATGAATTGGTTCTCTCCATATATCGTAGGGTTGAGGAAACGGTGATGGGCTACCAACACAGAGTTTATCGTCAACTTACCGCCGGAGCCAATGCCGGACTTACACTGAGCGATATAACATGGAATTGCCCGGTTGAATATAACGGATTAACTTCTATCCCGTTTATAACATCAGTGACCTTCAGGCCTCCGTTTATATCTTATACAAAGAGAAATACACGAGATGGCATCTTTCAGGAGCACAGTACAAATCCGATAGAAAATATTGTGCTTAATGAGGATGACTGGTTCTTATTCCCGGCTAAAGTAGGAAACATGTTAACCTTCGTGTATTTCCATAAAGACTTTATGGTGCATGGATTTGCCTTGTCAAACTTATTTGAATTGGCAAAAGAGAGCGAATATATTGGTAAGAAGCCGGATATTATTTATGTATTTGGGTATCCTGACGGACACGAAGAGAAACGGACATTCTATTATAAAGATAAAAAGAACAATATCCTCATAGGATATGCTAATCATTGCGATGATATAGATTATTTCGGTTATATGAAAAAAATGTTGCTTACACTTCACAACGTGAAGCAAATGGAATATAATCGCCTTCCTATACATGGTGCTATGGTGAACATATTACTAAAGAATGGAAAAGAAGCCAATATTGTTATTATGGGAGATAGCGGAGCCGGTAAGTCTGAGAGCTTGGAGGCCTTCCGTACCTTGAATGAGAAATATATCAGGCATATGAGAATCATATTCGATGATATGGGATACCTGAAAAAGGAAGAGGATGGTACTATAAAAGGATACGGTACGGAAATTGGTGCTTTCGTGCGTGTCGATGACCTTGATCCCATGTATGCTTTTCAGCAATTGGAAAGAGGAATTTATACTAATCCAGATAAAATCAATGCACGTATAACCATACCTGTAGCTACTTACGATATTATATCTAAAGGATATAAGGTTGATTACTTCCTCTATGCTAATAATTACGACGAGGTAGATCAAAAATTGAAATTTATAGATGATCTGGACGAAGCCATCAAGGTGTTTGAGGCCGGAACACGTAGAGCCAAAGGTACTACAACCGAAAAGGGACTTGTAACCTCTTATTTTGCGAATCCATTCGGGCCAGTGCAAGAAAAAGAAATTGCAGGAAAACTTATTCGGGAATTCTTTACCGATATGAGCAAGAATGGTGTTAAAATAGGAGAGATGTACACCTCTTTGGCTGTAGAAGGACATACAAAAGAAGGCCCTCGCATGGCTGCAGAAGAATTATTTACGTTGATAAATGATTAACTTATTGATATTTCTTATAAAAACAACATTTAAATTATGTTTCACGTTTATTTCTAATGAGTAAACACGAATAAAATTAAAATAATGAATAAGATGCAACAATCATTGATGCATGCCAATATCAAGTTGCTTGGCGATATGCTTGGGCGAACCATTGGTGACGCCAAAGGACAAGATATGGTAGACCTCGTTGAGACTATCCGTAGACTGTCAAAGGCTTCGCACTCAGGCGATATCGAAGCTCATAAGTCGTTGGTGGAGGCATTACAAAATCTTAAGGATGAGGAATTCTTACCGGTGGCTCGTTCTTTCAATCAGTTTTTGAATTTGACAAATACAGCTGAGCAATATAATAGTGTTTCACCCCATGCACAAGGATCTGAAAATCCTGTAAATTTCGCTGAAATATATCAGAAGTTGAAAGCTGCCGGACTGAGGGATGATCAAATAATAAAAGAGATAGAAAATATTTCGATGGATTTGGTATTGACTGCTCATCCTACTGAGATAAACCGCCGCTCTTTGATCAATAACCTCAATCAGGTTGACCATTGCCTGGCTCTGCTTGACCACGATGATTTGGCTGAATATCAGAAAGTGCAGATACTGCAAAGATTGAGGCAGCTTATTGCTCAATATTGGTATACAGACGAAATCAGACAGAATCGTCCTACACCCAATGAAGAGGCAAAATGGGGATATGAAGTTGTCGAAAATAGTTTATGGGGAGCTGTTCCGGCATATTTGCGTGAATTAGATGAGCAAATAAGCAGTTTGTTGCCATACAAATTACCTATAGATGCGCGCCCCATTCATTTCTCATCATGGATGGGAGGTGATCGCGATGGAAATCCGAATGTGACGGCTAAGGTTACACATGATGTACTCTTAGATAGCCGCAGGAGGGCTGCGAAAATGTTCTTATCCGATGTGGAAATTCTTGTCAAAGAACTTTCGATGGCGACGTGTACTTCCGAGTTCAGAGATTATATCAAGAATTATGAAGTTCAGGAGCCTTATCGCGAGTTGACAAAGAAGTTGAGAGCACAGCTCCGTAAAACAATAGCATATCTGGATGAAAAGATAGAAGGAAAGAATCCTGAATTAGATACTGATATTTTGATTCATAACGATCAATTATGGGAGCCTTTGCATGAATGCTATAAATCGTTGGTTGCGTGCAAAATGGAAATTATAGCTAACGATAAACTATTGGATACATTACGTAGGGTTCGTTGCTTTGGTTTGACGTTGACTCAGCTGGATATTCGTCAGGAAAGTACAATTCATACTGAAACATTATCCGAGATCACCAAATATTTGGGATTAGGAGATTATGAGACATGGTCGGAAGATGATAAACAGGCATTCCTCATCAAGGAGCTTAACTCAAAACGACCTCTTGTTCCTAATAATTGGAATCCAAGCCCTCAGACAAAAGAGGTATTGGAAACATGCAGAGTAATAGCTGAAACACCGGCAGGAGTGATACCTACCTATGTTATATCTATGACACGTACACCTTCGGATATTCTTGCGGTATATTTATTGCTGAAAGAAGCTGAATGCCCATATGTATTACCTGTAACACCTTTATTTGAAACACTGAATGACTTAAATAATGCAAATAGCATTATGCAGCAGTTGTTTAGTATAAGCTGGTACAGAGGCGTGATAGAGAATAAGCAAATGATAATGATCGGTTATTCCGATTCTGCAAAAGACGCAGGCTCTCTGGCGGCCGGATGGGCTCAATACAGAGCGCAGGAAGCTTTGATTAAAACATGTCAGGATGCAGGAATTGCGCTGACATTGTTCCATGGGCGTGGTGGCACAGTTGGGCGTGGTGGTGGTCCGGCCAAGGTGGCTTTGTTTTCTCAGCCTCCGGGTTCATTGAAAGATGGCTTGCGTGTAACAGAGCAAGGCGAAATGATACGATTCAAACTTGGATTACCGGATCTGGCTATCAGGACATTGTCGTTGTATGCCGATGCTATACTGGAAGCAAACTTACTTCCTCCTCCTGCCCCTAAACAAGAATGGCGCGATTTGATGGATGATCTTTCAGATATATCCTGCAATATATATCAGGGCTTGGTTCACCGTAACCCTGATTTTATCCCGTATTTTTATCAGGCAACGCCTGAAGCCGAATTGGCCCGGTTACCTCTTGGCTCACGTCCGGCGAAACGACGTCCGACCGGCGGAATTGAAACCTTACGTGCTATTCCCTGGATATTTGGCTGGACACAAAACCGGATCATGTTACCGGCATGGCTTGGCGCAGGAGAGGCTTTGCAACAGGCCATTGATAACGGTAAGATGGATGTGTTGAAATCTATGTATAAAGATTGGCCGTTTTTCGGCACTCGCATTAGTATGCTCGAGATGGTATATGCAAAAGCAGACCTTCGTATGTCTCAGTATTATGATGAAAGGCTTGTCCAGAAAGATTTGCTAGGGCTAGGACAGAAGATAAGAGAACAGCTTGAAAAGGATATTAATACCGTTCTTCAGATATCTCAAGATAAATATTTAATGGAAGGATTACCGGAAATAGCCGAAAATATTGCAATGCGTAATATTTATACAAATCCGTTAAACCTGTTACAAGTAGAATTACTGCACCGTACCAGAGCCGAAGGCGAACATTCGCAAGAGCTGGAATTGGCTTTGATGATAACCATATCAGGTATTGCTGCCGGAATGCGTAATACCGGGTGATCCTTATATCCTATAATTTTAAAGTGATTGAAGAATAAAAGATATTAAACCCATAAAAGATCGAAGTCTTTTAATTCATAGAAGTTTCTTAATCTATGTTTAAACTTTGAGTTTTTTATGGGTTTTTATTTACTTTCGTACAAGTTAAATAAAAACGATTTATGCAATATAAAATAGCGGCACCCGTACTTTTCAATTCAAAGATAAAACTTCCGTCATCTAAAAGTATAAGCAACAGAGCGCTTATATTAAATGCTCTCAGTTTAAATTCTTTTGATATAGAAAATTTGTCCGATTGTGACGATACGGCTGTTATGGTTGAAGCTTTTACGTCCGGAAGCAATCTGATAGATGTAAAAGCTGCGGGTACATCTATGCGTTTTCTCACCGCATTTTTGACTATTACTCCCGGTGAATGGATTATTACAGGTACCGAGCGTATGCAGGAACGTCCCATACATATTTTAGTCGATGCTCTTGTGTCTTTAGGTGCACGCATACAATATTTGGGAAAAGTAGGGTATCCTCCTTTAAAAATAAAGGGTACGGCGATTGATGGCGGAGAGATTTATCTGTCGGGCGATGTCAGCTCGCAGTTTATTTCTGCTTTATTAATGATTGCTCCTACAATGAGCAGAGGCCTGACTATACATCTTGAAGGCGAAATAATTTCTGTGCCATATATAAAACTGACTTTGGGGATGATGGCGCAATTTGGTGTAAAGGCGCATTGGGAAGGCAATACGATAAAAATACATTCTGAAGAATATAAACCAATACATTATACTGTAGAATCAGATTGGTCTGCAGCTTCGTATTGGTACTCAATGGCTGCTTTGGCAGATGAAGCTCATATTGAACTAAAAGGTTTGTTTAAGAACAGTATGCAAGGGGATTCGAAAGTTGCCGAATTGTTTACCGATTTAGGAATTGCAACAGAATTTACGGAAACCGGCGTGATATTGACTAAAACGAATAGAGTCACCAAAAAGATGTTTCATAATTTTGTGAATGAACCTGATTTGGCGCAGACTTTTGTTGTAACTTGCTGTATGATGAATATTCCGTTTTTATTTACAGGTTTGCAAAGCCTGAAAATAAAGGAAACCGATAGGATAGAAGCTCTTAAAAACGAATTGAAGAAACTTGGTTATCTCATCTATGATAGTGAGAATAGTATTTTAGAGTGGAATGGTGAGCGTTGCCAACCGGAAGAAAACCCAATAATAAAAACTTACGAAGATCATCGTATGGCAATGGCCTTTGCCCCGGCAGCAATAAAGCTAGGAGTAATAACAATAGCCGACCCGAAAGTGGTTACTAAATCATATCCTGCTTATTGGGATGATCTGAAATCGGTAGGTTATAATATAGAAGAATAAAATTAATCCAGACGATATCCATATTGGCGGAGTAGGTTGTCCCTGCTTCGCCAGTCTTTTTCCACTTTAACGAATATTTGAAGGAATATTTTTTTATTGAAGAAACGTTCTATATCTAGTCTTGCCATAGTCGCCACCTTTTTCAGGGCAGCACCCTTATGGCCTATAATAATTCCTTTTTGCGTGTCGCGTTCGGCAATTATCAGTGCCCTGATGTTGATTATATCTTTTTCTTCTTTAAATTCTTCCACTATGACCTCTACAGCATAAGGTATCTCCTTTTGATAGTAAAGAAGGATTTTTTCTCTTATTATTTCGGTCACAAAAAAGCGGGCAGGACGGTCTGTCAGAGCATCCTTTTCAAAATATGGAGGCGACTCGGGTATTAATTGTAATATCCGGTTTTTTATCACATCTACATTGAATTTATTCAATGCCGAGATCGGATATATTTCAGCTCTGGGTAAAAGTTCTTTCCACTGCGCTACGAGTTTTTCCAGCTCCTGTTGATTGGTTTGATCTATCTTGTTTATTAGCAGAAGCACAGGGGCATCTACTTTTTGCACTTTTTGCAAAAATTCTTCATTCTTATCTGTTTTCTCTATAACGTCTGTCATATAAAGAAGAACATCGGCATCACTCAAAGCCGATTCAGAGAAACTGAGCATAGATTCCTGCAATTTGTAGTTCGGGCGAAGAACTCCCGGAGTATCAGAATATACAATCTGATAATCTTCGGTGTTTACAATCCCTAAGATACGATGGCGGGTAGTCTGTGCCTTCGATGTGATGATTGATACTTTTTCACCTACTAAAAGGTTCATCAATGTGGATTTACCTACATTGGGATTGCCGACTATATTTACAAATCCGGATTTATGCATTCTTATCGTATATTTTGGTGCAAAGTTAATTAAAAAACCTCCGAAGATCGCTCCTCAGAGGTATTTTCTGGTGTTTATATTGAAGAATAGAGTTTATCTGCCGTATCTTGATGTATCTATTTCGTCCACTTTTTGTTTTTTGTAATTGCCAAAACGGTATGTAAAAGATAGTCTGAAAACCGGGGAGTTAGCTTTAATATTCATTGTGTTGTACTGATTCATATAATCAATTTTGGTTCTGGCTCCGCTTCGCAGAATTTCTTGGATCTGTGCCATTAGTTCAGCTTTGTTATCGAAGAATGTCCATTTTAGCCCTCCCGTGACATTCCACATTTTCTTAATGTCATAAATCCCTTGTATTGCTCCATTCATATAAAATCCGGATGCATCGAGTTTTATGTTTGGTTTAGATGATATATTTACAGTATTCCTTAGTTGGAGGACGAATGAGTTAATACTTTTTATGTAAGGAACATCATAGAAATTATCATCCTTTTGTTCCTGCCGTATCAGTACGATATTCGCGCTCGCATCCCATATATTTTTCACCTTGAATGGAACCACGAAGAATATACCGTATTGTTTGCTGTAATCCAGATTCACCATCTGGAACATATTTTCCAGTTTATCCTGTGATTGGTACGGCAATTGAATGTAATGATCGGGGTTGTATTCATAATAACCACCTAAAACATATTTTTGGTTCATGATGAAATTTAGTTGAGTTTTGTAAACTCTTGAAAATTTCAATTCGGGATTACCTTGTGCCGATGAGTAAGCATTGATCTTAAAAATATCGGAACTCAAAGCCCAATATGGAGGATAGTTTATATCCGATGAAAAAGATAATTGTAATATTCGTTTTGGATTATGCATATAAGTGATATTTGCATTAACAAAAGGTTGGAAGTCGTTCCATAGTGTTTTTTCCTTACCCATAATATCTATTGATGCCCGGAAATAGTTCCCGGAAATAGAAGCCTGAGCCGATAATTTGCCGAAAGTCTTGGATAATCCTGCGAATATGGATGCACTTTGCTCTTTTTGCTTCGTATTGTTTATCGAATCTACTATCACATTTTCCGGGTTTTTGTAATAGTCGTATCGATTATTGTTTTTTGAATATGAAAAGTTACCTCCGTAGCTGAGTTTCCACTCTTTACTGACAGTAATGGCATGGTTTGCAAATAATTTCAGACTGTTGATCCGTTGTTCTGTACTGGTCTTAAATGATGTCTGTGCCACAGAGCCGTTTGAATCATAATATTTTTCGGTAGCAGGATCATTGAAAAAGGTGTAATCAATTCCCGCTTTGAATTCTTTATGAGAATTATACTCAACTTTTGCATTATGCAAATACCTGTTCCCTATTTTATTACTTTTTGAGGTGATGGCTGTATATGGATTCTGATCTTGTAGGAAAACAGTTTTAGATTCTGGATTGGAATCTATGTCTTCATAATTTCCGGTGTAAGAGAAGGTTATTTTATCCTTATTTTTAAACGTATATCCTAATCCTAAACGGGTATTAAAATCTTTACTATCCGATAGGGACTTATTGTTTTGAGTTATATCGTATACATGGCTGTCGAAATGATGTTTTGCATACATATGACTTTCGCCCCAACCTTTCGATTCACCTATACCAATAGTCAGATCCGCGTTAAACGATGGTTTTGTATATATGAGGTTACCTCTCATTTTGTAAGATGCGTAGTGAGCCTGATTGTATTCCGCATTTCCTTCGCCCATTAATGTTGGCGCTCCTGCTTCCTGATCTTTCAGGACTACGTTGATAGCGGCTCCGCGTATATTGTATTGAGGCGGAGCGCTATACATGATTTCTATATTGGCAACCCGTGAAGCCGGTATTGTTTTTAAGAAGCTTATTAGTTGTTCCTTGGTCATACTTGTCAATTGTCCATTTATGAGAATAGTGAACCCCGAACTTCCTATCAATTGTATGTCATCTCCGGAACCAATTACGCTGGGTACGTTTTGTAATGATTCGAACGCATTTGATACTACTTTGTTCTTTATCAGCATAGGAACATCATAGATAAGTTTTCCTTCTTCAGCTTTAACTACCGGTCGTTCGGCACTGACTACCACTTCATTTAACTCTTTGCTGAGAGATGTTAGTACGAAAGGCGGTATTTCTATATCGTTATTTTCTACTTTTATTATTTGCTCTAGTTTCTCATACGCCATGTGCTGTAAAATCAGCTTATAACTGCCATTTGGTAGATTTGTGAAACTAAACTCACCGAGTTTATCTGTTATTATTGTTTTTACCGGAATACTATCTTCTACATTTCGTAATATACAAGTCACGGCCTCTACTTGTTGATTGCTCTCATTCGTTATTATTCCTTTCACAGAATACGATTGAGCATAAAAGCAGGTAGAAATAATAAGAAATAATATAAAAAACGAAATTTTCATAGTTTTATTTAATTTTAGTACAAAAGTAATGAAATTATATTAGAAAGTATGTTTCCGTTTTGCTATTTAGTGTTATCTAGTGTTATTGTGCCAATTATTACTTACATTTGTAGAATTAATCACAAATTAATTTCAAAACAGAACTCTAAATATTTTTTTAACTGCTTTTTAAAACAAAATCATTACTTTTGCGGTCAATAAAAGAACTAATTAGCCGAATAGTTTCGGTACGATAGCGAATAAGCCTTAATATGCAGAAAAATTTAGTAATAGTTGAATCCCCGGCAAAGGCCAAGACAATAGAGAAATTTTTAGGTAAAGAATACAAGGTAATGTCCAGCTATGGACACATCAGAGACCTGAAGAAAAAAGACCTAGGTATTGACTTGGAAAACGGGTACACTCCTATATATGAAGTTCCATCCGATAAAAAGAAAGTTGTGGATGAACTGAAAAAAGCGGCAAAGGAAGCAGATATGGTATGGCTGGCTTCCGATGAAGACCGTGAGGGTGAAGCCATATCCTGGCATTTGTATGAGACATTAAAGCTTGATAAAAAGAAAACAAGAAGAATCGCTTTCCATGAGATAACCAAAGATGCGATTCTTCATGCTATAGAAAATCCGCGTAATATAGATGAAAATCTTGTCGATGCTCAGCAGGCTCGCCGTGTACTCGACCGTATCGTTGGCTTTGAGCTATCTCCGGTATTGTGGCGTAAGGTAAAACCGGCATTGTCGGCAGGGCGTGTGCAATCTGTTGCTGTAAGGCTGACCGTAGAACGTGAACGTGAAATACAGTCCTTCAAATCGGATGCATCTTATAGAGTAATAGCAATCTTTACAAGGAATGATAATGGCGTTATTTCGGAGATAAAGACAGAGCTTAGTAAACGTTTGAAAACAAAAAAAGAGGCTTTCGATCTGTTAGAAAAATTGAAAGATGCAGCATTCAAAGTTGAAGATGTAGAAACCAAGCCGATGAAAAAATCGCCTGCTGCTCCGTTTACTACTTCTACGCTTCAGCAGGAAGCATCCCGCAAACTTGGATTTCCGGTATCTCTTACGATGATGGTTGCTCAAAAGCTCTATGAGTCAGGAAAGATCACTTATATGCGTACCGACTCTGTAAATTTATCGAGTTTGGCTATAAATACAGCGAAAGCAGAAGTAGAAGCTGCATATGGAAAACAATATTCTAAAGTTCGTCAGTTTTCTACTAAGAGTAAAGGCGCTCAGGAGGCACATGAGGCTATTCGTCCTACGTATATGTCGGAACATACAGTATCGGGAACGGCACAGGAGAAAAAGCTTTATGATCTGATCTGGAAAAGAACGATTGCTTCGCAGATGGCTGACGCCGAACTTGAAAAAACAACTGTAACGATTGATATATCTAACAATAGAGATCTGAAATTTGTTGCTGTAGGTGAAGTAATTAAGTTTGACGGATTTTTGCATGTTTACATGGAAGGTTCTGATGACGAAAATATAGATAGTGAGACAAGTCTTCTCCCTCCTGTGAAAGTCAAGGATATTGTGGATATGAAGGAAGCGGTCGCAACAGAACGGTTTACTCAGCGTCCAAGCCGTTACAGCGAAGCAGCGTTGGTTCGTAAATTGGAGGAACTGGGCATCGGACGTCCGTCTACATATGCGCCTACAATATCTACTATACAGAATCGGGAGTATGTAGAAAAGTCGAATATAGAAGGTACAGAACGTCAATATAATATTCTGACTCTGAAAAAAGGCAAAATAACCGATAATCAGAAGACGGAAATAACAGGAACAGATAAAGGAAAACTGTTGCCAACAGACACAGGAATGGTTGTGAATGATTTCTTGACTGAATTCTTCCCTGATATATTAGACTATAACTTTACAGCGAATGTCGAAAGAGAATTCGACCAGGTTGCAGATGGAGAAGAAAATTGGACAAAGCTGATTGATAAATTCTATAAAGCATTTCATCCAACAGTAGAATCTGCTACTAATATGCAAACCGACCATAAAGTGGGAGAGCGTATTTTAGGTGCCGATCCTAAATCCGGGCGACAAGTATCTGTAAAGATCGGTCGATTCGGCCCAATGGTGCAGATCGGAGTTCAGGATGAGGAGGAAAAACCTCAGTTTGCAGGTCTTCAGAAGAGTCAATCCATAGCTACAATAACACTGGAAGAAGCCTTGAAATTATTTGATCTTCCCCGTACTATCGGAGAGTTTGAAGGTAAAGAAGTAAGTGTTGGTGCCGGACGTTTCGGCCCTTATGTAAAACATGATGGTAAATTTATATCCTTACCTAAAGGATACGATCCTTATAGTGTTAATATCGAGGATGCAATACCACTAATTGAAGACAAACGGAAAAAAGATGCGGAAAAAGTGATAAAAGTATTCGCTGAAGATACAGATCTCCAACTCTTAAACGGACGTTATGGACCTTATATAGCATATAAGAAAAATAATTATAAGATTCCTAAAGGTACAGACCCGGCTAGTCTCGATTTTGATTCTGTAATGAAAATTGTAAATACTACGGATGAAAAAGCGCCATCAAAGGCTAAAGGGAAGACAAAGAAAAAATAAATATTGTGCTATATGGACTTTATCCTCAAAAAGTTATTTGGATACAGAGGGTTTAGGATTATCGTCCCATTATTGGACTTACTCTTTGTATATGCTGCTAATATAGTGGCCTTCTATATATTCAAAGATGATTTGAATAACTTTACGGCAAACTACAATGCATTCTGGGCAGTTTTACCCTATATGCTTATTGGATATTTCATTCTTAGTCAGATTTTTGAACTGCATAAGCCTAAAGATTTTACTTTCTTTGGTATCAGCTATAGTGTAGTGCTTACCATATTGTCCTTGTTGTTTGTAACAATGGCTATAAGCTTCTTATCCAGAGAATTTGCTTATCCTAGAAGTATATTGCTGACAGCTGCAGTCTTGCAGGCAGCCTTTATTTCTTTTTGGCATCTATTTGCGAGCAATATGTATTTTCGCTTGTATAAAGGTCGGTCGGTTTTGGTTATAGGACATGTTAAATCTCAGGCTCTTGCTTTCAAATTATTGGAGTCTAACGGAATGTGGTCTAATGTAAAGCATGTTTGTGCTCCAAATCATCCGGATTTGTATAATTATATGAATGAGTGTGATGTAACTTTTCTTACGGAAGATGTAGAAGAAGATATCAAACAGGAAATCATATTCTATTGTATTGAAAATAACCTAAATATATTTTACCAACCAAAAAATTCCGATATTTTACAATTCAATTCAAACTTTCTTCAGATAGACGACTCTCCTGTATTAGATGTAAGGCCTCTCGATTTGGCACAGAGTAATCTTGTACTCAAGCGTTTTATCGATGTATTGTTAGGATGTTTGGCTTTATTGATTTTTTGTATTCCGTTTGTATTAGTTTATTTTGCGCTAAAGATCAGCGGAGGTACGGCTTTTTATGTACAAGAAAGGGTGACACGCAATAATAAAGTCTTTAAAATATATAAATTCAGAACTATGGTCGAAAATGCTGAGGCTTTATCGGGTCCGGTTCTGGCTCGAGAAACAGATAAGCGAATAACTAAACTGGGGCGCTTTCTCAGAGCTACACGTTTGGATGAGATTCCTCAGATATATAATATTCTTATCGGGGAAATGAGCATTGTCGGGCCTCGTCCCGAACGTCCGTTTTTTGTAGAGCAATTCTCAGAAGAGATTCCCGAATACAATTTGCGTCACAGGGTAAAGTCGGGATTAACAGGCTTAGCCCAGGTTCAGGGAAAATATAATACTTCAGTGAGAGACAAACTAAAATATGATCTTCTTTATATCAACGGATATTCGTTGGCATTGGATATAAAGTTAATTATGCAAACACTAAATATCTTGTTGAGAAAAAGTAGTACCGAAGGAGTAAAAAGCTTTGAGGAGCTTGAGCAGGAAATAGAAAATCTAACAAGGAGAATAGAAGATAATGACTGATTTTCAACAACTAATAATAAACCGTAGGAGTACCCGCAAATTTACAGAAGAGGCTTTAACCCCGGAACAGGTAGAGTTGATTCTTAAGGCCGCATTGATGTCTCCTACATCTAAAAGTTCAAATGCATGGCAATTTCTTTTGGTAGAGGATAAAGAAATGCTCGGGAAATTGTCTCATTGCAAGAAAATGGGGGGTAAACCTATTGCTGGTTGTGCATTGGCAATCGTGGTAATGGCCGATCCTTTTACAAGTGATGTTTGGATCGAGGATTCTTCTATTGCATCTATTATGATGCAATTGCAGGCGGAAGACCTGGGATTGGGTAGCTGTTGGATACAGATCAGAGAGCGTAGTACAACGGCTGATACACCATCTGATGAATATGTAAGAGAGCTTTTAGATATTCCTCTTCAAATGCAGATTTTATCCATTATTGTAATTGGACATAAGGCGCAGGATCGTCCTCCTTTCGATGAAGAGAAATTACAATGGGAGAAGGTACATGTCGGTAAATTCAATATAAATCAATTAGCAGAATAAGATTATGGCAGCAAGTAAATCCAACGATCGCCTATCATATGGAATAACGATCCTTATATTTGGAGTGTTGTTTTTATTAGATAAACTACATATACTCGATAAGATTCCGTATGGAGATCGATTGATTAGCGTAGGTCTATTTTTCCTCATTGCCGGAATTGTATTTCTTTTTACACAGCCTAAAAAAGTTCTTGGATGGGTTTTTCTGGGTGTGGGTATATTACTCAATGCCGATACATTCTTTGGGTGGATGAGTAATTATTCTAATTTAATAGTTCCATTGGGGCTTATTATAGCTGGTGTGGCTATGGTGCTCACTGCAAAGAAGAGAGATTAGATGAAGGTAGTATTTGTTGGAGCAGGAAATGTGGCTACACATTTGGCCAGGGAATTGTATCGTAACTCATTTGATATAATTCAGGTATATAGCCGTACGATGGAATCGGCTTCTGCTCTTGCACAAGAAATAAATGCAACTTCTATTACAAATCTGGTGTCAATAGATAATTCGGCCGATCTGTATGTCTTTTCATTAAAAGATTCGGTATTAGAGGATATTGTTTCTCAAATTGCACCGAATAACGGTTTATGGATTCATACAGCAGGTAGTATACAGCAGGAAGTATTTCAAAAGTATACATCTCGTTATGGGGTTTTTTATCCTTTTCAAACATTTAGTAAAGGGAGGGGGATAGATTGGCGGAAAGTTCCTGTTTTTATCGAAGCAAATAAACCCGAAAATCTTGATATTCTTAAAAATATAGCAGAGAAAATATCCGGTAAGGTTGCGGAGTTATCGTCTCAGGATAGAAAGTATGTTCATCTGACAGGTGTATTTGCCTGTAATTTTACAAATCATATGTACGCCTTATCCAAACAGTTCCTTAATCATGTGGATCTACCTTTCGAAGTAAGTCTTCCTTTGATCGATGAAACGGCAGCAAAGGTACATGACCTAAGTCCGGAACAAGCTCAGACAGGGCCTGCTGTGCGATACGATAAAAATGTTATTGATAAGCATTTAGACCTGATAGATGACAAAAATATCAGGCAGATATATAAACTTATAAGCGAAAATATATATAAAACAAATAAGCAATGAGCACTATAAACTATGATTTAAGCAAGATTAAAGCATTTATTTTTGATGTAGACGGCGTATTATCTCCCAATTCAATACCATTGTCTTTGACCGGAGAACCAATGCGTATGGTTAACATAAAGGATGGTTATGCGATCAATCTGGCTGTGAATCATGGTTATAGTGTGGCGATAATAACAGGTGCAGATACTGAAAATATAAGACTTCGCTTTTCCCGTCTCGGAGTGAAAGATATATATATGAAGTCAAGAGTCAAGATAATTGACTTCAATGATTATATGCAAAAGACCGGATTCAAACCTGAAGAAATCCTCTATTCGGGTGATGACCTGCCGGACTATCATGTGATGGAAGCTGTTGGTTTAGCTGTTGCTCCTGCTGATGCTGCTCCCGAAATAAAAGGAGTAGCACAATATATTTCACACTGCAAAGGTGGCGATGGCGTTGCCCGTGACGTTATCGAGCAGGTGATGAAAGCTCAGGGTAAATGGATGGGCGATGAGGCCTTCGGCTGGTAATCACAAACCAACACTTTCCCGTAAAAAATCGATAGAATCGAATATATCTTCTTTACTTGCGGTTTGATTGATTTCTACCTTGCCTACATCCGATAAGAAAGTAAAGTTTACCGTATCCGATTCGTTTTTCTTATCGTGTTTCATGTATTCGTATAGTTGTTCGTAGTGATCACAGTCGAACGGAAATCCATCATAATTGTCCTTAATGAAGTAGACTGTTTTGTATAATTTTTCTTTTGGAAAATTACAGAATTTCGTAGACAAATATAATTCACAAACGGTACCCCAAGCCACAGCGTAGCCATGTTGTACTGGTTTCCCTATCTCGTAAGAAAGGCTTTCGAAGGCGTGTCCTATGGTGTGTCCTAAATTGAGGGCTTTCCGGATACCTTTTTCGAAAGGATCAATTTCAACAATCCGTTCCTTTACGGCAACCGAATCAACAACCAATTGTTTTAGCTTTTCATAATCAATTTCTTCGGTGTCGAAAGCAATCGTGGCATTCCATTCTTTATCGCTGTCTATCAGCCCGTGCTTAATCATTTCGGCATATCCTGAAAGGAAATTCTGATGATCGAGACTGCGAAAAAATACCGAATCTATCAAGACTGTTTCAGCCGGAGCAAATGCACCGATTTCGTTTTTCAGTCCGTTGAAATTAATGCCTGTTTTACCACCTACGGCAGCATCCACCGCACCCAATAATGTTGTTGGTATGTTGATGCATTTGATTCCACGTTTAAAGCTGGCGGCAGCAAATCCTCCTACATCCGTAAGCATGCCTCCACCCAGATTGATTAATAGGGAATGGCGGGTAGCTCCGTTCTCAGACAGGTATTTCCAGATCGAAGATAATGTTTCAATATTCTTGTTATTGTCTCCCGCCTTGATAATAATCTTTCCGGCTTTAGCTACTTGTTTATTATCTTTTATAAACGGATAACATAGTTTCTCTGTATTTTCATCTGTCAGGACAAATAGTTTATCAAAAGATAGTTGTCCGAGAATGTATGATAAGTCCTTATTCAGGTCTGTAGATTTTATTACTTTTTGCATTAATTCCCTTATTTAAAATATGCTCCTTCTTCAAATTTATACCCTCTTAGCAATTCTTCTGTTTTCATTGACCTTTTTCCGGAAAACTGTAATTCGGTAACATTTATATATCCATTGTTGCACGCAATGTGCAGATAGGTTTTATTATCTGTACAGATATGTCCTGTTGGCAAATGATCTTCTGTAATAATCTTTTCAGATGCGTATATTTTTACAGCTTGGGGTTCTCTGCCTTCACTATGCAGTTCAGCCCATGCAGCAGGGTAGGGCGATAGTCCCCGGATATGATTGTGAACCTGATCCGTATTTTTGCACCAGTCTATCCGGCAGGTTTCTTTAAAAATTTTTGGAGCGGGTTTTAGTTCTTGTTCGTTAGCGTAGAACTTACTTTGGTCGACAGCTTCTACTTTATCTTCCAGAATCATTTCTACGGTTTCTTTTACCAGTTTTGCCCCCAGATGCATCAGTTCATCGTGAATTTTTCCTACGTTGTCAGATTCATCTATTTTTACTTTATCCTGAAGGATAATTTTGCCTGTATCTATTTCGTGAGTGAGGAAGAAAGTGGTTACACCTGTTTCTTTTTCTCCGTTTATAATAGCCCAATTGATCGGTGCTGCACCACGATATTGAGGTAGTAAGGAACCATGCAGATTGAATGTCCCAAGCCGTGGCATATTCCAGACAACTTCGGGGAGCATACGGAATGCTACTACAATTTGCAAATCGGCATTCCAGTTCTTTAGTTCTTTAAGGAATGTTTCATCTTTCAGTCTTTCGGGTTGCAGCAGCGGTAAATTATTTTCCAGAGCATACTTCTTTACAGCCGAATACTGAATTTTGTGTCCACGTCCGCTTGGTTTGTCGGGCATGGTAATTACTCCGGCAATGTTATATTGATTCTCTACAAGTATCCGCAAACTTTCGACGGCAAAGTCAGGAGTCCCCATAAAGACTATCCGTAAATCTTTCTTATCCATTCATTTTCTCTTTATAATGCAAATTTAAGGATAAATATCCTGTATAAAGAAAAACGCAAAGACTAAAATAATCCTTGCGTTTCTGATATATATTGTAACATTCTTTAATCAAAAGTGTTTTTGCTTCGTTTATGCACATTGAACGGGTCTTTTTTGAAGAAAAGAACTTTTACCAGCCAAAGAATAACCGCAGTGACGCACACAATAGCAATCGTAATTCCTGTTTTCCAGATATGCGCCCATTCTATAGGAGTTATTCCCCATAAGGCAAGTACAGTAAGGGTGGCTCCGGTTAATATGATTATTGTTGCGATAGTACCTATAAATAATCTCATAAGGCATTGTTTTATTGGATTTAATAAATGCAAATATATAAAACAATGGGTTATCTTGTAATAATTTAAATAATCTTATGATCCTTAAAGATGTTAATTATTTGCAACTTTCTTTCGCTTTGAATCCGTCTTGAAGAGAACTTCCTCGCGCCTCTAAGCAATCGATCGGTAAAAATTTGGCGTAAGTGCTGTAGATTGTAGAAGGAAAAATATCGTAAGAGAAACTGGAATTTACCAAAATTGTAACACCATTATTGAGTGGATACAATGTGAAATCTTTCTCTGCTTCTATTCCTTGCGCTCTCTTCTGGTCTATTACTGAATAGGGTTTGTATATAATGTGAGATATAATATCTGAATTATATGTTTGTGAACTGAAATTATAGAGATTATGGCTGCTCCATGTGAATATTCCAATCATGAATAAGAATGAAACTGTTTTTCCTATCAGAGGTAAGTGATTACTCTTTAACAATAGTGTTCCACCTGTAAATATTGCAGCGCATAAAATACCCGATATAAACCTGATGTCGGGCCCCCCTGTAGCCCATACCGGAATAGACAGGAGAAAGACAGAATACATCAGCCATACCTGCGCATTGGCTTTTCTCCTGTGCTTTATCAGATAGTATGTCATTATGGACATCGAAATGAATGTGAATAAATATATGATGTCCGCCAGTATATTTATCGCTAAGGGATCTCGTATGCTCATGTCCGGATATCTAAGGGTGGTCCGCAGGAAATAATACCCGACGGTAAAAATGTAGTCTTTCTGTTGTATAGCCACCTCTCGAGGCACTTTCCAGTCGAAAGAAAATAAATCGACCTGATAGAGCGGATATACAAAATATCCTGAAATTATCACATTCCGTATCAACCAGGGTATTGCAATCAGACAACAAGTACAGATGAGAAAAGTAAGCTCTTTATGTTTTTTTTCTTTAATCAATGGAAATAACAGGTAAAAACTTATGATGCAGATTGGGAAAAAGGATAATTTACATGTGAGTAGAAACACGGGCAAGATAATATAAAGTACCTTATTCGTGTTCAATAATTCAGGATACAAAGTAATCCTTGCAAGGATATAAAAAGCGATAAAGTTGGGTAGTATATCCGTCGATGTATTTCCAAGAAAATAGATAGATACCCAAAACAGAAGTATATATGAAATAAATATTATGACTCGTTTTATTTCATAATTCGATTTAAATAACTCATACAATACCCAAATAGAAATAGCTGTAACTATAAACGATTGCAAAGGATAAATAGCTTCTCCTAAGATGGATCGGAATGTAAAGACCGAACTTAACAGGAAATAATTGGAATTGAAACCGAATTTATCGTCCAGATTGGCTAGTCCCGGAACTACCGCATATTCCTCGTTCCATCTTATATTTTGATGATGATATACGAGTGAGTCATACACTCCTTGCTCCCATGAGAATAAATAAAGAAAAAATAGCCCGAATACAATCAATAGGAGAATCTGAATTTTGGTCAGATTGGCTACAGACCGTTTTATTGAGGAAAAGATGCCCGATACTTTTTTGCGGTAAATAGACCAATAAACTAAGCTTACCGCAATACTAATCAACAGGAATATATGGTTTGATGGCATCCATAAGGACCAGACCGATAAGGGAATAATGAGCAGGCAAAGTCCGGCAAGTAACTTATCAACAAGATTATAATTTCCTGCTTGCGTGCAAATCCTCTTGGACAATGCGAGCAGCATGTCTCCAAATGTGAGAAGAACGAATGCCAGGATTATCCAAGAAATGAAAATTGCAATCATATCTTTTTATTATACTGCTACTTCTCCTTTTATATGAGGATGAGGATTATATCCTTCTAACTGAAAGTCTTCATATTTAAAGTCGAAAATACTTTTTACATCAGGGTTTATCATCATTTGTGGTAATGGACGAAAATCGCGGCTAAGCTGTAGCTTTACCTGTTCCAGATGATTTGTATAAATGTGAGCATCACCCAATGTATGTACAAAATCCCCGGCTTCTAATCCTGTAACCTGAGCCATCATTTTCAACAATAATGCATATGAAGCAATATTGAATGGGACTCCCAGAAATATATCCGCACTGCGTTGGTAAAGTTGCAAACTTAATTTGCCGTCAGCCACATAGAACTGAAAAAAAGCATGGCAGGGAGGGAGATTCATATTTGGCAGATCGGCTACATTCCATGCGCTAACAATGATACGGCGCGAATCGGGATTGTTTTTGATTGTATCCACTACATTAGATATCTGATCGATATGGCCTCCGTTGTAGTCAGGCCATGAACGCCATTGGTAACCATAAATATGTCCCAAATCACCATTTTCATCTGCCCATTCATTCCAGATACGGACTCCGTTATCTTGCAGATACTTGGCATTGGTATCCCCATTGAGAAACCAGAGTAATTCGTATATAATAGATTTCAGATGTAGCTTCTTCGTTGTAAGCACAGGGAAGCCCTCCGCCAAATTATAACGGCTTTGGTGCCCAAATACGCTGATTGTACCTGTTCCGGTTCGGTCGCTTTTGTGAACACCTTCTTCAAGGACTCGTTTCAGCAGATCGTGATATTGTTTCATTGTCGATTATCTTTGTTAGGATACAAAAATATAAAATTAGTCGGTAAAAATAGAATGCTTAACGTTTGTTTCAGGGCAAACCACATGAAATTTATTTTATCTGGATTGCTTCGAGCAAAGCTCTCGCAATGACGCATAAAACGAAGACTTTACGTCATTGCGAGGAGACGTTAGTCGACGAAGCAATCCAGTAATTCAATGTGAGTAATAGCTTCAATATCATGAGGATAAGTGCAATATGTCATTTGGGCTATCTTCAAGGTTTGCCCTATTTGTTTAAGATGCCGGGTTGATTTGCCGGAAAATAAACAATAAAAGGCCGATAACAAAATTGCTATCGGCCTCATTATTTTTAATAATATTTGTTATTATTCTGCTCCTTCAGCTTCTTCGTTTACCGGTGCAATCAGTTTGTAGCCTTTGCCATGTATATTGATAATTTCAATACGAGGATCTGGTTTCAATAGTTTACGCAATTTAGTGATATATACGTCCATACTGCGTGCATTGAAATAGTTATCGTCTACCCAAATTTGTTTTAGAGCATGGTTTCTTTCCAGAATATCGTTTGCATGAGCACAAAGCAGAGCCAATAATTCGGCTTCTTTCGTCGTGAGTTTAGTGCTTTCACCATTGATAGTCAGAATTTGTTTCTGAGTATCGAAAGTCATGTTGCTAAACTGGTAAATCTGCTGTTCTTTACTTCTTTTGCCTTTAACACGGCGGAAAATAGCTTCAATACGAAGAACAAGTTCTTCCATGCTGAACGGTTTTGTTATATAATCGTCGGCACCGGCTTTAAATCCTTCTAATATATCATCTTTCATATTCTTGGCAGTCAAGAATATAATAGGGATATCTGTATTGATAACTCTGATTTCTTTTACTAACGTGATTCCGTCTTTTTTAGGCATCATCACATCCAATATACACAGGTCATACTTTTCTTTTACAAAACCTTTATACCCGGCTTCGCCGTCAGTATATAGGTCAGTGTCATAACCTTTTGCCTGAAGATATTCTCTTAGTAGCATACCAAGATTTTCATCATCTTCACATAAAAATAATTTCAATTTCTCTTCCATAATGACTTACTTATTTACAATTATTCTTGATCATTCTTACTTTTCATTATAGGTAGGCAAATTATAAATTTAGTGCCTTTACCTTGTTCGCTTTCTGCTTTTATAGTTCCTTTATGGTCTTCTATAATTTTTTTAACGTATGCCAGTCCAAGGCCGAAACCTTTTACATCGTGTCTGTTTCCTGTAGATACACGATAGAACCGTTCAAATATTTTTTTGACATATTCTTTCTTTATACCTATTCCGTTATCCTCTACCGATATATATAGTTTGTTATTATTATTCCATGTTCGTATCATCAATTCCAATGGTATGTCTTCTCTTCTGTATTTAACAGCATTGTCGAGTAAGTTAAATAAGACATTTGTGAAGTGCATCTTATCCGCTTCGATAGCTGATTCTGTTGCTTCAAGATCAATGTCCAGGTTTCCACCGAATTTTTCTACTTTTATCTGAAACGTGTTTGCTACATTTACTACTATGTCATTAGCATCTAATTCCTTTAATTTCAGGGTTGCTTTCTGCTTTTCAAACAAAGACATCTGCAACACCTTTTCTACCTGAAAACTCAAGCGTTCTGTTTCGTCGTTTATAACTCCTGATATATGTTTAAATACATCCGGTGATTTGGTTATTGATCCGTCCTTAAGCATCTGTGCGGCTAGCGATATAGTCGATACGGGAGTTTTAAGTTCGTGAGTCATATTGTTCATAAAATCACTTTTCATTTCTGAAAGTCGCTTTTGACGGAAAGTGATATATATGATTATAATGAATGTGACCAAAAGTATGAACGTAAACAATATAGCAGGATATAGGAAATAGACTTCACTGAAAAGAAATTCACTTTTCTTCGGAAAATAAACTTTCAGGTAGTGATATGCCGGATCATTCGGGAATAATACTTGCTGATATTCATTTTTCTTGTCCTGTTCTAAAAAACGGGCTTGCTTGTATATTGATTTATCATTCTTGTCTACAACTTCGTATTGGAAGGCAAGTTCTATATTGTTGTTTTTTAATTCACTCTTTATATTTGCCTCCAGATCCTTAAAGTTTACCCGCTCTTCGATAGGAACATTTCTGGTCGATTTTAACTTCATGTTATAAACCTCTTCCACCAGATTTTTTTCGTAGTCGTAACTTTTCTTTTGTTCTTCCTGAATATCGTAGAACTTCTTCGAAATTGCATTGGTTCCATCTTTTCCTGCCGATTGAAAAACCTGTTTCGGTTGTTTCTGAACTGTCTGTGAAGAGGTACTTTCCCAATTAATTTCGGAACCATCTGAAATTGTAACCTTACCTATATGTTTATAAGTGACAGTTTCTTCCTGAGTTTGATTTGCTAAAGCCAAAGAACGCCTGTAAGCTGCCTCTTTCTTTTTCTGGTTTTCGTATTCTTCCAGATATTTTCTTGTCTGATCAATATCTAAATTTCTAGATATCTGAGATAAGCTTCGGTTTACAGCTTCATTAAACTGATCTCCCCTCATCTTTATTGATTCACGGAGATAAGTAATTTGTAAATACAATAGACCAAAGAATGCGACAGCCATTATAGCAGCTAATATCCAAATTGTCGACTTTTTCATATTCTTCCTTTGGTCTCCCTAGCCAAATTTATAAGTAATGTACATAAAAAACTAGTTTCCGTCTCCTAAACAATTATTTAACAATTGAAAATAAGATTTTGTTTAACATTTGAAGAAATAAACTTAGCGGATTTTTTTATCTTATGCAAGTATGTAGCCTATTTTTATTGTATAAGTGTGAATTTTACGCTTATACCCATGTTGCTGTTTGTTGTGGGATATGACAGAGATATCAGAGGTTTGTTCAATATACGATCATAAAATGCTCTTAATGTCAAAGCTCTGCTTAATGTATAATCTGCTGATAATTTGAGTGTGAAGATAGTGATTCCATTTGTAGCCTGCGTGAAATTTTCTTCAATTTTTCTCAGAAGGGTTTCTGTTGTTTTGTGCGAAATACCAGCCTTTATATTCAAATCGTTATTAAAGTTTTTCGGTGTTCTAGATGTTAAACCTATGACTCTGTTAAATTCGTTAATACGATAACCGAAGTCAAACGTAAATTCCTTTTCAAGGTACTCTATAAGTTGGTATGAAGCCATATTGAGTGTAAGTATTCGCGAATTATTATAATCTAGGTCTATCTCCATATTGTTGTTGAGGCTGGCATCGACACCAATTAGTGGTCTGAATATCTCGGTAATATTTACAGACGAAATATTGTAGGGAGACGATGGTATAGGGCTTCCGGTTAGCACGTCGCGGATAAATCCTAAATCGTCATTACTTGTACCTTCGGCTTGTACCCAGCTGGAGAAAGAACCATAGCTGCCGATCTGATACCTGCATTCATAAGAATGATTTAATTGTAGGTTTCTGAATTTTTCTTTTATGAATGGAATTTTTTGTAATCCGGCATATGATATTGACCAGTTTGGTAACATAGAGAGTAAAGAAGGAAAAGCAGATAAAGATATACTTGCTGCGTTGCGGCCTGTATATGCCGCTATGAATGCAGGGATAAGTACATCGCTTGAGTTAGGGTTAACTCCGCCAGGTTGGTATTGACCGCCTTGATATTCCGTATCTTTGTATATATCTTCCAGTCTATTGGAAATTATATCCCGGTTCTCTAAAAATTTACTGAAAGCTTTTGAATAATAGTTGTTTTTAGAATTGCTACTTTGCAATGACGAGGATAAGGCAATTGTAGTCATAGAGAAGCTCCCTCCTAAAGAACGAGGCATACCATCGAACATATACTGTATCTCGGTCCTGTCATTTTTTTCACGTGCTACTTTCAAATTAATAACGAAATCTTTGAACGGTACAATTTGAGATTTCAACTCAAGCTTTTCGGCATGGTTGTATATGGCCGGGGTTATATTATTCTCATCCATCACCAGCCAGTCCCTACCCATCGATTTCTCTATGAAATCTTCCCCGCCCTCGAATCCGAAAGCAAAACCTAATCCGGGAACGAGTCCATATTCGGAATCCTTTTGTCCAAACATGTCTCCAATTCCGGGTCTGAATCCGGATAGGTATGTGTCTCTTCGTTTCGAGTAGTTGAATTCTATATTTCGTATAGCCATTAGTCCTCTGGCAGAATATTCTGTAATATCAGTAAAGAGTTTGGATGAGTTTGAATCTTTTAGTTTTGTTTCGATACTGACTTGAATATTTGCAGAATCTTTGTTCGTAATTAAAATTGACTTATCATCTAATTTTTTATACTTCAGAGAGTAGGTCTTCCCATCTTTCCGGGCTAGAACCTGTATCTCTTTTGTTCCCAAATTGTGAGTCAGAGTATATGTTGTATCTTTCTTTAACGTGATATTTTGTATGTATCTCTTTCTTTCCGGTTGTTGTTGGCGTGCTTGTTGCTGTTGCCGTTGCGTAGGTGATTGCCTTCTTTGGGTTTCGAATCTTTGATTGACTTTTTTAAGGAATCCGGATTTATTATACAAAGCCGTTAAGTCAAATCGCCCTCTCAGTTCTAAAGTAGCGTCATTACTTATTGTGTTTCCTATTTCCACTCCTTCTACAGATGCTCCTCGATCCCATTTGTAACCCGCTGTATAGGATATATTAGATGAGCCTATCCAGTCCAAAGCGGGGATGTTTTTGAATGGGAATTCATAACTCAATTTAGCTCTTTGCGAGTAGTTGAGAGGTGAACCTAAATTTAAAATACTATGCATTACGGAATCTTTCCATATTTCATAGTCGTCTCTGTTCAACTTTTTATTAACCTGTAGGTATGGTTCCTCTATTTCAGCTCTTGTTCCCGACTGGAAGGCAAACTTAAGGTTGCGTGTAAAATCCCAATTGATATTAAAATCTCTATCCCACAGAAAAGATTGACTCCACGAAAGGAATTCATTATTATTAGTACCTCCTATACTATAACTTTCTATATCCCGGGTCAGGGTTTCCGTATAGTATCTGTGTATTTTTGAATCGAACGAAATACTGCTAGGTAGATAATTAATCCCAATAGAGCGTGCAAATTTTGCACTTCCCGATTTACTTTTTGTTTTTTTGAAAGGCTCCCATGTCTTGACTAGAGGAGCGTACATATAACTGAAATTAGCATTATAGTTTTTGACTAAATCGTATACTATATTCGGATTTCTCGATTCCGTCTCGCTAAAAGAGTAACCAAAGCTAAAGTTTGCCGGATCGTAAGGCATCGGAGTCTTACTTTGTATATTCACCTTTATATTATTGATACTAAGGCTTTTTGTTGTTGATCTTTCTTGAGCAAGGCTTTTGATAGAGTCCTTTTCCGCTCTGCTCTCTACAATACTAAGCGATTCTTTTAGAGTGACATCCTGATCGAACGGATCATATTTAGGAGTCGTTGTTTGGTTCGAGTATGAATAATAAAGAGGTAAGCTGACTTTTGCTTTTTCCGGTAAAAATTTTCCTAATTCTACACTGGCAGCAATGCTGTAGGTATGGTAATCACTGTTTCGCCTTTCCATTAAGCTCTGATCTAAAGCCCCGAAACCACTTGTTTCTTTTCTTCCTGAAACATTGATTGTCCCTAGGTCGGATAATGCAATGTTCAGGTTGCCTTGTGCAGCCCATCCTCCTTCATCGTCAAAATCGGTTAAACGCAATTCATTTATCCATACCTCTCCCGATCTTACAATCCGTGAGTTGTTTCTAACTCCTATCATAATGACGTATACATCCGATAGAGAAGGATTACCTATTACACTCACTTTATTATTGGCATTTTCAGGGTCATAAGTGGAATATAAAGTTGTATACGATACGGTAGACCCGGCTTTTCGTTTTTCTCTGTTACGTTCCAGTTTTACGTTTTTCAATAATTCCAAAGGGAAGTCGAACATGTTTTCCTTAGGCCATACGGCGTATCTGCCACTTGTGTTGTCCTCATATCTTCCTCCCGGTGTGACAACCAACGGTATTTCGTATTCATAATAGTTGTTTTTATAATCGGAACCTAAACGCATGAAGATAGTGAGTTCACCCCTTTTAAGTTCGTCAATGTCATTAGCCATATCCTCGGCATGCGTGAAGAGTTGTATCCGCTTATAACGTCTTAAGTCGTATGTTGTATTTTTATATATTGCACGTGCATCTGAAGGGTCTAGGTTTGTAACACGCATCGATAGGGATTGCTCGTTTTCTTTTATAAGTTGAGCCTGTTGAGGGTCGTTTGTTCTGCTTATACCCGGAGGTAATAAATAGTTAACAGGCTTGCGTTCAGAATTTTCTTCGATATTCACGGTCGAAATATCAATTGTTCCATTTCCGTTGATATCGTCCTTGCCCAAAGCCTGTTCGTATACCCGCCAATCACCGCGTACAAGCTGTAATGTCCCGAAACGCAGATGTGTAGTTTCTTCAAAGTTTGTCAAGAATATTCGCATGAAACGAATACTTTTGAAATCTTGAATAGTTCCTGTTTTTGAGCCATCATGCTTGCGAATAGGGACTCTGAATTGGTACCATTTAATTTTACCCTCTGTTCCATTTCTGAGTGGTACTTCTCTTTCCTGCATGTCGACAATGTAGTTGTCGCCGACATTCATTTTGTTTGGTTTGAGCTCTATTTTATACTGGAAGTAAGATTCATTCTCGTTAAGGGTATTATCTTGATCTATATCTTCTACATCCGGAACATTACGGGCTGCGGTGGAATATCTTTCGCTGGTCTGATCTGTAGAAGGGGAATTTCCCTCTGTATTGTTATAATACTTATACCTGTCGAGAATACCAGTTTCATTTTGATCATAATCAGCTCCGCGATAGAAGTGATAAGTATCCCCGGCCGGATCGTTTAACGGAGAAAACTGATTAGCGTCTAGTTCTTGTATTGCAGCCGGAGAGAGTCTTGACCGATACTCGGTCAGATAATTTTTGTACGTTTTATACTCAAATTCTTCTGCTGTACTCAGACCATTGAGCCCGACGTCTTGTTTTTGCCTTGCCAGAGCGCCCAAATTATCGTCGAAAGCATATACTGTCGATTGCCGTGTGGGAACTTTTCCCCATATGGTATATTCGAATGCAGTAGGATCATCGTTTACAGGTAACCCGTTTTCGTAGAATTTTTTCCCGTCTTTGAGTACATCTTCGGATATTTCTCCCAGATTAAAATAAAGATCACCGCCCCGGGTGTGGTATTCAGGTTTGCCTACATCGTCGTTATATACAAAAGGGTCCATCAACCAAAACTCAATGTATTCTATGTTAGAGGCTTCGAAGTCGCGAACATCCATTTTACGAGTAATTCCGGCCCAACGTTTTTTCGGGTTTTGGAGGCTGCCCTCTGGATTTATATTAGTAGCGTCCAGATTGTAAGGGCCTCTCTCATTCGGATAAAATGAAAGGTTTAATACCGGTAGTGTCGCAGATTCTGTGTTGTTAAGGCTCTTGTTCGGGTATAATTCCCAAACATTAATTTCGCGGACAAAGTGATTGGAAAGCTGATCTTTATCATTTTTTATATGATCTGGCGTCAGTGAATTTCCTTTGCGGGTAAATAACGGATCTATTATAAACCACGATAGCATAGCTCTGTTTTTACCATACGCTAAAGTGTCTGTGGTTATATTTGATTCGGGAAAGCTCTTTGGAGTGGATGCGAGAGTCCAAGCATAGGGGCTTTTTATGTCTATTCTGGATTCTGAAGACTCGAAATCGTCCAGATATGAATAACCGCCGGCGTCTTTGCTTTGATAATGACCTGCAATCATCTGAGCAAATTCGGCAGAGAAATTGATATGAGATGGTTGTGTGGCGTTTACGAACGGAATCTTATCAATGAGGTTCGTGAGCCACATAGACTCGGCTTTAAATGATGTGTTTAATCCCCACAATGTGTTTTTTACCGATTCGTCACCTATCACAGTTTTTGTCGTCAGGGGTTTTTCATACATATGCATGATAGTCCCCCCAATATTGAAATTCTTGCTTATATCGTAGCTCAGATTGAGGCCTAATAACGTTTTACGCTGCATGCCCAGAGCCCTTTCTTCTAACGAAGTTTGAATATTAGCATCTGAATCCAGCAGATTTTGGTTGATGATGGTTACTATACCCGACATATAATCTACAATGTAGTCTACACCTTCGGCAAGAGCTACTCCGTTTGCTGTAAGTTTTACCGATCCTTGAGGAATATTTGTTGCATTTAAGTCTATTTCGGCATTGTTAGTCGACGACCCTCTATATGAACCATATATTTTGAATTTGTTTTTTTCTGCAATCTGGCGTGCTACGGTCAATGTTGAATCATAAAGTTGTTGATATACATATTTTTCAGCAATAGAAGCATTTCCTATTTTCTTTGCCAGATGTTTCCCAAACGGTTCCACTACAGGAAAGAAAATACGTCCTGTTTGCGATTTTACCGTATATCCTTCTACGAAGTCGAAAATACCATCACCTTTATTTCCTTTATTATCGGATACAGCCTGATTGTTAGAATTGAGATTATCGAGGTTCATCACCTTAAGCAACATTTCGTTTTTAATATCTCCTTCAGGCAAGTAAGTGATATATCTGCCCACAGTATCCGATTGGTAAGATATATTCAAACGGAAACGATCTTGTTGTATGTTGGATGCTCCCAGATAATATACATTCTTCATCATCAAATTCCATGTGTACGAACGAGGTGAAAGAGACACGGGTTTTAACAGGCGTAGGAACAATGCACCTGATTTGTTGTTCGAACTATTATAACTGTCGGCAATGTCTGTTGAGAATTCTCCCACCTGATATGTTGCGCCCCCCATTGTATATTCGTAGGCGATAGCTAAGACCTCGTCAGCTTGCAGTGCAGATGTTAAGGAAATATACCCTAGTTGAGCATTATAAGTATACTCCGATGAACTTAGCAAACGGGCATTCTCTATTTTTTCATAATCGAGTCCGCTTTCTATATAGTTGTTAAATAGTCCGGTTACTTGTGTGATATCCCGGGCTTTAGCATAATTGGTTGTTATGATTTCGTATAAATTGTTTGCGTCGTTGTATGGTACGTCGATATTGCCTTTAGGCTGCCAATTGGAGTTTCTGATACCTTTGTGCTCAGCCATCTCTGCAAAAGCTACAATGTTTCGCGATTGAGTATAGTCTGATTTTTTATTTGTAATCCAGACCTCCATACGAGTGATGTTGATTGAGGACTTTATGTATGGCAATTTGCTCATCGCTTCATCGTAGGTGTCTCTGAAGTAGTGCCCTAAAAAGAAATGCCTGTTTTCGTCGTATTGATCTGCTTTAAATTCGTATTGGCTGGTTTGTACACCACCTTTTGTGTTTAATGTTTGGGATTGGGATTCCTGTTGCGAAACTACAGCGTTAACCCGGAGTTTTCCAAATTGAAGTTCCGTGTTTATTCCGAATAATGCAGTTCCTCCATTTATCAGAGAATTAGTTGTGCTCATGCTTACATTACCGGCTTCTATTCGCTTTATTATTTCGTCCTCTTTTCCCTCATAGCCTAACTTTAGTTTTTTTGAGTCGAAGTCGAACAGGGCTTTGGTGTCGTAGTTCATCCCGAAGTTGATCTTGTCTCCCACGGATGCCGTTACATTCATCTGTATGTCTTCTTTGAACTCAAAAGTAGTCCGGCTTCGGTTTCGTTCAGATAGGGTAGGATTGTCGGTATTATTATGTTTCAGTTGCATAGTAGCCTCTATGTACCCCTGTGTTCTGACCTTTACACCTCCCGGACCGAATAGTTTATCAGCTACATTCAGGTTCAGTTTTATATCTTTTAATGAAAAATCGTCCTTTTCATCTCTCTTATCGTAAGCTTCGGCATTCTTATTTCTGAAATAATCTGACATGGATTGCTTGAGCGTGTAGTCTTTATACTCGTCTGTGCTCAAAGAAAAAGGAGTAACAACCTCGGTATCCCCAATTTTTGTGCGAAATATGTACAATCCACTGGCTGGATCATATTCTATCTTTCTGACCAAATTGCTTGGGTCTTTAAGGTCGATCGGAGGGTTTGCTTTCAGATCTTTATAAGTTTCTATTTGTGTTTTTTTTACGGGATAACGAGGTACAGTATCGTTAGGTTGAAATTGCTCTTTCAATGCAATATCAGATTGTGTTTTCCATGCAATAAGAGAAAACGAACTGACAGAGCTTATGAGGAGTGCTGTTATAATTAGGTATTTGAAGTGCTTTTTCAATCTGATAAAGGGAATTAGAGCATTTTTAATGCTGTTTTTATGATCTGTTCGACGGTGCTGTCAGGTTTTTCTTTTAATATTTTAGCAACAACTTTTTGAGAGGGCTGTTGTGTAAATCCTAACATGACCAAAGCCGCAGTGGCTTCTTCTCCTGCCGGATTAGTGGCAGCAAACATTTCAACCTGTTGTATCCCACTGACTTTAATTTTATCTTTTAAATCGACAATAACACGTTGAGCCGTTTTCAGACCTATTCCTTTTACGGTTTTTAGCATATCGGAGTTTCCTGAAGCTATTACGTTTGTTAATTCTAAAGGATTCATCGAAGATAATATCATCCGCGCAGTGCTTGCCCCTATACCCGAAACACTTATCAAAAGTATAAATAATTCACGTTCTTGCTTATCAAAGAAGCCGAATAACTGATGGGCATCTTCTCTGATAGCTTCATATATAAAAAGCTTAGCGTTTTTTTGTCCCGAAAGGTTTGTATAAGTATTTAACGAGATGTTTATGAAATAACCGATCCCATAAGTCTCAACAGTCACAGAAGCTGGTGTTAATTCTGCAATTTCTCCTTTGATGTAGTCAATCATAGCCCGAATGTAATTTCTAGTTAATTTATAACGAATAAATATTAAAAAAAGTATATCAGGTTTGTGAACTTTTTGTATACTATACTCCTTTATTAATCGGTAAAGATATAACAATTGAATTGTTTTTTTTATCTTTGATTATACTAACTGAACTTTTAAATGAATGACTATGCAAATTAAGAATGTGGCGAATGAAAGCAACCGCTTGCTAGCGATGCGTGCGTCGATAAGAAGATATGATGATTTAGTGAAAATCGATAGGGAAGAACTGAGAAATATATTGCAGGATGCTATGACAGCTCCTTCTTCTTTTAACCTTCAACCGTGGCGCTTTTTCATTTTCGACACGTCGGAAGGCAAAGAGATGGTTAAGCCATATATGATGTTCAATCAATCGCAATGGGAATCGTCATCAGCTATAATTGCCATTTTCGGGGATATGGATAGTTATTCGGCAGCGGATAAAATATTATCGGCAAATGTAAACTTCAGTTTGATGACAGAAGATTATAAAACTCAGATGCTGGAAATAATCTCCACGTACAGGGAAAGTTATACAGATGAAAGGCTTAGAGGATCTATATTGCTCGATTGTGGTTTCGTTGCGATGCAATTAATGCTTTCGGCTAAAGCGTATGGTTATGATACGAATCCGATCGGGGGTTTTATGAGAAAAGAGTTGACGCAGGCTTTGGAACTTGATGAAAAGCGATATATTCCGATTTTACTGGTGTCGATAGGCAAAGCTGCCGAAAAGGCTAAAGATACAGTTCGGTTTTCTGTCGACGATATAACGGTTTGGAGATGAAAACTAATTATATAGCCTAATTATTTTATGAAAAAGAAAATACTTTTTGTTTTATTTTTTGCATTAACGATGAATTTAATTCAAGCACAAAATCCGTTTTTCTCGGCGTATAAGACGCCATACGATACACCCCCGTTCGATAAGATTAAGAACGAACATTATGAACCTGCAATGGATAAGGGAATAAAAGAACACCAGGCAGAGATCAATAAAATTGCACTGATAAGAGCTGTTCCTACTTTTGAGAACACAATACTACCGTATGAAGAATCAGGTAAATTGTTGAGCAGGGTGACTTCGGTATTCTTTAATCTGTTGAGTGCTGAAAGTGGTGATGAAATGATGGAGATAGCACAGCGCGTTCAGCCTAAACTGTCTCAACACTCAAACGAAATAACTCTGAATGAAGGTTTGTTTCAAAAAATAAAAGCGGTATATGATAAACGTTTTGAATCGAATCTGAATCCTGAGCAAATAAGGTTAGTAGAAAAGATATACCAGAGTTTCGAAAATAGCGGGGCCACGTTAGTTGGTCAGGACCGGGATAAATATAAAGAATTGTCGTTAAAACTTAGTCAGCTTACTCTTACTTTTGGACAGAATGTACTAAAAGAAGGGAATAAGTTTGAGATGATTCTTACCGATGATACTGATTTGGCCGGCTTGCCACAAATGGTAAAAGATGCAGCTGCGGCTAAAGCCAAAGGAAAAGGTAAATCGGGGTATATGTTCGATTTATCGGCTCCCAGTTATATTGCCTTTATGAAATATTCTTCGCGTCGTGATCTCCGCGAAAAACTCTACATGGCATATAATACAAAATGTGTTGTCGGAGGCGAATTTGACAATCAGGATAACGTAAAAGAAATAGCTAAAACCCGTATGGAGATAGCCAAACTTCTCGGCTATTCGGACTATGCTTCATATGTTCTAAAGAATAAGATGGCAAAAGACAAACAGCATGTTTACAAGCTTCTCGACGATCTGTATAACGCATACGGACAAGCAGCTCGTGAGGATGTAAAGCTGGTGGAAGGCTTTGCTGTGGGAATGGAACAAAAGTCAATTGATTTGCAACCTTGGGATTGGGCTTACTATTCAGAAAAACTGAAAGATGCAAAATATAGTGTAAGTGATGAGATCGTACGTCCATATTTTGAACTTGAAAATGTAAAGAAAGGCGTATTTGGTCTGGCTACAGATTTGTATGGTATAACATTTCGTAAGAATACGAAAATACCTGTATATCACTCAGAGGTGGAGGCTTTTGATGTGTTGGACGAAAATGGAAATTTCCTTGCAGTTCTCTATACAGACTTCCATCCGCGTGAAGGTAAAAGACAAGGTGCTTGGATGACGGAATATAAAGGACAGTACGTGGAAAAGGGAAAAGATTCGCGCCCTCATGTGTCTATCGTGATGAATTTTACCCGTCCGACAGCTACCGAGCCGGCTTTGCTTACATTCGATGAGGTGGAAACATTCTTACATGAATTCGGTCATGCCTTACATGGTATATTGACTAAATGTACATATGAATCGTTGTCGGGAACGAATGTGTTGCACGATTTTGTGGAATTACCATCTCAAATAATGGAAAACTGGCTGACAGAAAAAGAATATCTGGACAAATTTGCGGTACATTATAAAACCGGGGAAAAAATTCCTGCCGGATTGGTTCAGAAATTAGTCGATGCGGCCAATTATAATGCCGGTTATTTGTGTTATCGTCAATTGTCTTTCGGTTATCTGGACATGGCATGGCACTCACTGACTCAACCATATACCGGAGATGTAAAAGAATTTGAGCGTACAGCTATGGATAAAACTGCATTGCTGCCTGTCGCTCCGGATGTGAATATGTCAACCTCTTTCTCTCATATATTTTCGGGTGGTTATGCTGCTGGATATTATGGCTATAAATGGGCAGAAGTATTGGACGCAGATGCTTTTGCTTTGTTCAAAGAGACCGGTATCTTTAATAAAGAAACAGCACGGTCATTCAGAGAAAATATTTTACAACGAGGCAATACCGAAGAACCTATGAGCTTATATATTAAGTTTAGGGGGCAAGAGCCTGGCGTAGATGCATTATTGAAAAGGAACGGAATCAAGAAATAATAATAACTCAAAAAGAGGGTGTGTCAAAAGGTCTTTTACGCGTCATCGCGAGGGCGATAGTTCGAAGCAATCCAGTAAAAAAAATGAAAAACTAAAAATTAAAAATGAAGAATTGCGAAGCAATCACCGAAGCG
>JAISUS010000008.1 GCA_031271965.1 Prevotella sp.
TATCAAGGCCGGCTGACTTGCTCATCCTGGTCATCCCAAAAAGTATAATCACCACCGATATCCCTCATTATCCCGCTTCCGGGCGGTACCCTCCAGTACCAAAGCGGGTGCAAAGATAAGTATAAATAATCCGTTAATCCAAACTTTTTGACACACTTTTTTCAAAGAAAATACAGCTATAATTACAATATCCTATCAATAAGACAATTGCATGTTTATTTTTTTTTCTTTTTATGCTTCATCGCAAAAGCTGTAGGAGTCTGCCCAAATTCTTTCTTAAAAGCATTCGTGAAATATGGTTGACTTTCTATACCTATTTGAGTCATAATTTCTCGCATCGTCATATCTTCTTCTATGATAAGACGAGCTGCTTTACGAAGCCTATAGTTCAGAATAAACTCAACAATCGATTTATCTGTCAATGTTTTTATTTTAGTATATAGCTTACTCCGGCTTATAGACAATTCGGTAGCTATATAGTTCACATCCATCTCGGATTGGTCAATGTTCGCCTCAATAATATCTATAAATTTCTTCAAGAATTTATTATCCTGTTCATTTAAAGATAACTCAGTACTGTCTGCAAAATAATTTTTAGCATAATATTCTTTCAACTGCTGCTGATACTTAAATATATTATTTATCGAAATTCGCAGGAAGTTTAGATCTATAGGTTTTTCAAAGTACATATCTGCTCCCGAGTCCACGCCTTCTATTTTACTCTCTAAACTTGTCTTTGCTGTAAGAAGAATAAACGGAATGTGAGAAGTATTTATGTCATTTTTTATTTCATGGCATAAAGTTACCCCATCTTTCAAAGGCATCATTATATCACTAATAATCAGATCCGGCTCCATATTATTTATTAATTTTGAAGCTGCCAGCCCGTCAGAGGCCTCAATAATTTCATAATCTGCATATAAAGAATCCGCAATAAGACTACGCAAATCTTCATTATCCTCAACAATCAATACTTTTTTCTTATCGCATAACAATATAGTTTCGTTAAGTTTTTCATTTACTTCTTCTTTCTCCCTCTTGGTTAAATCTTCTACCTTGATCTCTTCTTTCAAAAAATCGGTTTCTTCGTATAATTTTATATCTAATGGTAGACAGACAACCATATCCGTCCCTTTTCCCCGTTCACTAAAAATCGTAATTGTACCTTTGTGTAATAATACAAGACTTTTTACAAGGGCTAAGCCAATGCCTGTACCCAAATGAGAGTCGGCATTTACAGTATTTACCTTATAAAACCTTTCAAAGACACTGCTTATAGATTCTTTCGAGATACCTACCCCTGTATCTCTCACTGCAATCGCAAAAGTCCTTTCGACTGCCTCATCGCTTCGGACAGTATAGCTACTCTCGTATCGGGATTTGAAAGAATTAATATTGGAATGAGTTTCTAATGAGATGAAGCTTCCCTCTTTTGAGTATTTGAATGCATTATTAAGCAAATTCATAACTATTTTCTCTACAATTTTCTTATCTACATAAAGATCTGTAGGTAAGGTTGGGTCACATACTACCTTAAAATCAATATTCCTTTGCTTTGCATAATCAGAAAAATCAGAGGCTATGATCTCAAGAAAACTATTCAAATCCAAAAGTTGTATTTCGAGATTCATTTTTCCATTTTCGACCGTTCTAAAATCCATCAATTCGTTTACTAAGCTAAGAAGACGCTGTGTATTACTATTGAGAATCCGATAATAATATTCTTTTATACCATCCTCTCTTAAACGGTCGAGAGATGCCATTATCAGAGATAACGGGGTTCGAAAATCATGAGATATATTTGTAAAAAAACGCAATTGCGATTGGTGTATTTCTTCTTTCTTATCTTTCTCTATATTATCCAGATATAGTTGCATCTTCAGATTTTTCTTTTCATTATAATAACGTATTATAAGAAACAGAACCCCCAGAATCAAAAAGGCATATAAAATATAAGCAGGCCAACTAAACCAAGGCGCTGACTTTCGTATTATTTTAATAACTGTTGGTGATTGGCTCCATATTCCATCGTTATTGGAGGCAAGAACCTCAAAATAATATGTACCTGCAGGGACTTTGGAATACATGGCTGTACGATTAGAGGCATCGACTTCGATCCATCGGTTGTCATAACCTTTCAATCTATATTTGAAATGGTTTTTCTCAGGAAGGAAAAAATTATCAGAGGAAAATTTGAATCCGAAGTTAGCTTGATTATGACTTAATACAATCCCGTATATAGAATCTTTGGAAGAAAAATTTAATTTCGAAGGTCGATGATCTATGTAAAAATCAGAAATTATGACTTTCGGTTTATGCATATTAAGGCTGACTTCCTCCGGATCGATTACGGTAAAACCTTTTGTGCCTCCAAAATATAGTTTCCTACTCATACTTTTCATTGAAGCTAAAGGATAATACACCTGTCCCTGTGCACCGTCGCCTTTGTCGTATTCAAAAAAAGTATTATTCAGAATGCTATATCTGAAAAGTCCGTTATCGGTACCCATCCATAAATTATCTTCCCCATCATAATTGATACTATAGATAGAAGATACATTATAGTTAAGAATCTTATCAAAAAGGATAAACTTATCGGCATTAACATCATATTTAACTAATCCGTTTTTTATCGTTCCTATCCACAAATTACCGGAGTCGTCTAAACAAAAGGTACTGAAATTTAAAAAAACAGAATCCGGACGCTCTATCTCTTTTATGACATTAGTCTTTGTATCCATCAAATAGAGGCTTTCATTGCTAAGCACCCATAGCTGATTCTCCCGCCCCCTTAATATATCGAATATATATTGCTTATGCTCCTTAATTGGGCTATGATGACGAAATTGTTTCGATTTGAAAGAATAAAAAGAAATCTCCACTTTCTTGCGTTGGTATGCAATCCATAAACCGGAATCGGATTCGAGTACGATTTTCCTGAGGCTGTTATCCAATATTGAATTCGATTCAGCCGCATGTTTAAAGTTATAAAACTGACCGGATTTTTCATTATAATAATCTAATCCTCCGTTAAATAAAGCAATCCATAAATTCTGGTCTTTATCAACAAGAATTGATTTTATATTGTCAAAAGCCAGAGAATTCTTAAACTTATTATTTGTGTAATAAAAAAACTCCCCTGTTTTCTTATTTAATCGATTAATACCTCCCCCTTCAGTTCCTATCCAAAGATATCTCTCATCCTCTGCAAATGCACTTACCGGAGTATGGCTAAGTTTATTCTCTTGAGGTATGTAAGTTTCGAAAGGCTTTTTTTCATCAAGATTCACATAAGCTATAGCCCCTGAATATGTTCCAATCCAAATATTTTTTTGATTGTCTTCATTTATAGTCCAAACAGAATTATTAGGCAAGCTGAATGGGTCTGATTTAGAGTGTACATAATGATGATACTTTCTCGAATCAGCATCTATTACATACAATCCCTTTATTGTTCCAATCCATACGTGCCCTCTTTTGTCGATATGCAATACTCTTGTTTCACTATCTTTAAAAAAATCGAAGTGATCTTCAATTGTAAATGTTGATAAATCAATTTTATATAATCCATATTTATGGGTGAGCACCCATAGTTTTCCTTTATATGCTTTAGCTGCAACAAGCCGGCCATCTTTATCCGGCATATTAAAGCACGAGGAAAATTCGTTCTTTACATAGTTGTATCGAAATACACGATAGTAATTTGAAAATGTATATAAATCATTGTTACTTGTACAAAAAACGGGACCAATAAAAGAAACTTTCCGTCCATCATATAAAGGAGTTATCAATATACTGTCTCTCATATTGAAAGGGCTCCAATTTTTGTTTATCATACTCCAGGTCTTGTCCTTTCTAATCCATACATTTTCTTTATTGTCTATCTTGACAAGTTCCACTTCACCAGACATTTTCTCAAAGGTATCCAGTGTCTTATCGTAGCTATATACTCCATTATTGGTACTTACCAGGAAATAACCGGAAGGAGTAATAGTCAACTCTTTAAATATCCATTCCACTGATTTATCCAAATTAGTAAAGTAGGTATAATATCTTTTGTATTGATACCCATCGAATCTGTACAAATCATGATCCATCAGTATCCAGACAAAGCCATCCATATCTTGACGTATCTGCTTTACTCCGTCAAAATAGAACCCTCCCTCAGGAGACAATGTCCTGAATCTGTAACCATCTTGAGACTGGGCATTAAAAACCTGTAGTATAAATAAGAATACTAAAGCTATTTTTTTCATATAAATTTAGTTCAAACAGTAATCTGGCGAGCAGATACAACTTAAATAACAAGTTATAAAAGGAGGAGTTCATAAAAAACTCCTCCTTCCTCCCTTTTGAAATTAATGCTTATAGAACCCTCCCGGGCTTAAAACAATGAATTATTTACCTATTATAAATATAGATTTGTAAATCTCCGACGGAAACATTGCCATCGTCTTCATAATCCCAATCTGTTTTGCCATCTTTTAAATGTCCTTTTATAAGATTCATTCTGAGATATCTCAATTCCATTGGAGTTGCAACTTGGAATAGCTGATACTTATCTACCTGCTTCGCTTCTGTCACAAATTCACCTAAATCAGTCCACACATCAGATTCCGATTTTTTCCCTTGTAACTTAAACGAATGTAACTGCAAGTGAGCATAATTAAGGCTCCTATGCCTATATCCCAACTGTCCGAATTTGATAACATCTCCTAAATCGATATCCAACCAACATGCAGGGCTATATATTGGGCGCTTCAAAATTTCTGGCGCCCAGAAAGTAGAATTCTTATCATCAAGAAGAGCCGCAAATGAACCTTCTTTTATCCCCAAATTTGAAGAAAGAACCCACTTATCCGATGCAGGGTATTGCAAATATAAAGGAGCCTCAGCCATAATGGTCACTACAGCCTCAACACTTTGTTTAGCCCGATCATTAGATGTTATAATAACCTTCGTAGATTGACCTGCTTCACCTATAGCGGTAACAACTCCGTTATGATCGACCGTTACAATAGATTCATCCATCGATTTATAAGATACAGTTTTATCTGTAGCATTAGTCGGATTTATTGTTACATATTGAGCTAAGTTAAAAGTTTTCTTCATTTCTATTTCAGGGAACTGTCCCGCCGACTGAAGGGTTATACTAGTCACTAGTTTTATATGACTGTAAACTCTTACCGGATATTTTACAAAAATACTAGGATCGTTGTCCAAAGTCAGCAATATAGTATCGACACCTAAAGGTGACGGTATATCTCCTTCTGCCGGTGTTTTCACCAAAGGTGTAATCAATCCGTCCGGAGTAATCTCAATTGCACCTGATTTTGTACCCGTAAGAGTATAAGTTACTTTGGAAGTTTTGTTCTTTGGCATAATAAATACTTCCAGTTGAAGAGTGTTATTATCTTCAATACTTATATATTTTTTATCACTGTCAGAATCGACTCCTATCACCGAAATATTACCGTTTCTCACATCATCGTCATCATCGCATCCTGAAAATACGAATCCTAATGAGAAAACACTTAATAATAAATATATATATCTTTTCATTGTTTTTGTTTTTATTATCTACTAATATCTTTCCAGCCCGGATTTTGAACAAGATTTGAATTAAGCTGCAATTCCTTTAACGGTATTGGGAAATAATACCGACGGTCATCCCAAGGTAATACGCCGTCAATTACTCTAGGTGCTTGTGCCCATGGTATTATAAATCCTTTTGAGTCCACGAATACGTTATTATTTTTCTGGTATTTAGGTGCAGCCGTTTCTTTAATGCCTGTTTGTGGGTTAACCTTATCCACACGTCCGTCATAAAGAGCTTCTTTTTCTGGAGTCATTTTCATTCCTCTCAATTGAACAGTAAATAACTTCCCGGCTTTCCAACGCATTAAATCCTCATATCTTTTTCCTTCCATCATCATTTCTACTCGGCGTTCGCGTCTGATTTCTCGGATTACAGGAGCCACCGAATAATCTAACTTTTCTGCATAAATAGCATCCAGACGAGGATCACTAGGAATATTCCCCAATGTAAGTTTAGCATTCGGATATTTTGTAAAATTAAAACCGGCTCTTTCTCTTAGGGCATTTACGGTTTTGTCTAAGTCGTCATTTGTTATCGTCCCCAATTCAGCTTTAGCTTCCGCATATATTAACAATAACTCTCCATAGCGGAATATATGAGCTGTTTGTTTTCCTTTCGGATTTAAATCCCACACAGTCTTATCAGGCATCCAATGTTTGATAAAACGATAACCCGTAACTGTTGAGTTATACATTTTAGTCGGAGATCCGCCTCCAGTTGCCTGAGTTATCATCGGATAAATAATACCAACCTCATCTATTCCGTATTTACCACCTGCATTATAATCAAACACAGAAGCATATTCGCCCGGCTTGTTAACCGTTTGTCTCAAACGTGGATCACGGTTATCCAATTCTTCCCACAGACCATCATAGCCTTTAAACAGAGGATTTTGAACATAACTTCCACTCGTGCCCCCTATGTAAATAGGTCTTCCGTCTTCACACAGATATTCTTCCAACATAGCAAGGGTTCCTCCACACGAATAACGAGTGTGATTATTAAAACCCCAATAACGGGCAACATTTGTACCAACAGTAGCTCCATCATATACACGGGCAAGTATAGTTTCTTTATTTCCGTGTTTACTCGGATGATCTGTTTGTACAAAGAATTGCCAATACGAATCATTCACACTTGGATCTTTGAATAATGTATAACGGTTTTTATCGATTATACGTTTTGCTGCAATGGCACTTTGTTCTAAAAAATAAGATGCTGTAGATTGTAACTTCAACTCAGTATGATATTTACGAAATGTACCTTCGAACAAACAAAATTTAGCTTTCAGAAACAAAGCCTGATCCTGATTTATCCGACCTGCTGGCTCCGTATTGTCTTGAATATTCTCTACTGCAAAATTCAAGCATGTCATAATACTGTCAACTAATTCCACTCGTGGTGTTCTGGCAGAATACAGTTCTGGCGAATCTAAGCTTAATTCTTTAGAAATCCAAGGCACTTCTCCTAAAGCAAGCAGCTTAATATAGTAGTCCCATGCTTTGAAGAAGTAGGCTTCAGCCGCCCATTTCTTGAGATTATCAGGATTGGAGGTAGCCACATCTTTATAATGATTTAGAAAATAATTCACTTTTCTCAGTTTTTTCCATTCCCACGGTGCATCGTAATATGTAGGTGCAGTATTGGGTGTTTCATAAGTACCCTGCAACTTTCCGTCCGGGGCAGTTCCTGCATAAACAGCATTATCACTAAAAATATCTGAATATACAATTGGACTTCCACCTCCAGCCAAATTTAAAAAGGTCTTTTCAGCATTACTTACATTAGTTTCCCCTCTACCGTGTCCGATGACATAATATTGGTAGAGTCCATCCAGATATAAAGGCAGGTCGGACTCTTTGGTAAAGAATGTTCCGTCAGCCATCGAATCAATTGGATCTTGCTGCATAAAGTCATCATTACAGGCTGTAAAAGAAAAAATTAGCGCAAAAGCCATTATTATATAATATTTTTTCATCTCAATTATTATTTTAAAATCCTACTTGAATTCCTAAAGCAACAGTACGTTTCGCCGGATAAGCATCTCTGACATATTCCAGATCCAAATACTTAGGTATATCGGTTATAGCAAACAGATTGTACCCTGAGATATGCACCCTTACTTTGCTCAACTTTATCTTATTTATTATAGATTTAGGCAATGTATATCCGAGCACAACCTGACGCAATGATAAATAAGATGCATCCAGCAGATATCCACTCTGTGTCCTGCCGGCTATTTCGGCTCCATACATTGGATATTTTGTATTAGTGTTGTCTGGCTTCCATGAGTTATTATAGTATTCCCATGAACCTGCCCCTTTACCCCAATATGTAGCAGTATTTTCTATCCAGTAATCCCTTTTTCCTACTCCTTGGAATAATAAATCCAAATCGAACCCGTTGTATTGAGCACCTATATTTACAGAATAACGATAACGTGGAGTGCTATTTCCGATAATCCGACGATCGCCTGGATTATATACAGTATTCTCTCCGCTGGTAATAATCCCATCTCCATTTAAATCATGATACCACAAATATCCGGGATATACAACTTCATTGTTGAATACAGCACCATGATATATCGGATTACCTTTAGCATCAAGGACCAGGTTTCCATTGCTGTCTAATTCAAAATCTTCTTTCTGAAGAATACCGCCGGTTTCATATCCCCATATTTCACCCACATTCATACCAGCATATGTATTGCCGTCTCCTATTGTTTTTTTCTCATTAGAAGGGTCTTTTGTTATTTTAGCTTTATAGTCTGAAATAGACAATCCTACATTATAACTGAGTCCACATGCAAGTTTATCTCTCCACTTCACTTGTAGCTCCCAACCACGATTTCTTAAGACTCCTCCATTTTCAAACGGAGGATCACCCCCCAGTATAGCAGGGTATTCTTTTCCACCTGGCAGCAAGATATCAGACGTTTTTCTCTCATAAATATCTATCGTAGCATCTAATCTATTTCGTAAAAAGATTAAATCAACACCAAAATTTGTACTTGTCGCTTTTTCCCACGTTAAGAACGGATTCGCTATACTTGGCGGCATTATGCCAACGCCGAAACGTTCCCCATCAAAATAAAAATTGGCATTTTCTCGACCAAACATAGACTGATATGGATATTCGCCGCTAGGTTGACTACCAAGTTCACCCCAAGAACCTCTAATTTTCATATTGTCAAGCCATTCCCTTGTACTATTCATGAAATTTTCTTCGGATATTCTCCATCCAAATGAGAATGTAGGATATGTTTGAAAACGATTCGATTTAGGGAATTTGGAGCTACCATCATAGCGTAAGTCAAATTCAAATAAATAACGACTTTTATAATCGTACATAGCACGGCCGAATACAGCACGCGCTGTTGTCGTATAGTTGCTCACCGATGATGTGTTCTTTGTTGCGTCTTCAACCAGTCCTGGATTTAAGATAAAAGGATCCAGCATATTTACTAATCCCAAATAACTCTGCGAGTAACTGTTTTTTTCCTGATTAATTCCTAAAAGAGCTGACACATTATGGGCTTCAGCAAAAGTTTTTGTGTAATTAGCATATATATTTATTGCATACCGATCAGTATTTGATTTGCTTATATTCCCACTATTCTCTGTAGCCCATCTGTACTCCAGTTCTTCCCAAGAAGCATTTACACGTCCTTGCCGAGGCGAAGTCGCATCCCTTTTGTAGGTAATAGGTGTTAACGAGAAGTCTGCTTTCAATATTAATTCTTTCGGTATAATCGTAAATTCAGGAGATATTGAAAATATAGATGTTCTTCTAGATGATTTAGTCATCCCCCCCGAATACAGAAAACTAGCTTGATTCTCAGTCGGAGTATTAGGAACCGGGTCATCTGCCGCTGTTAGCAAAGGTTGGTAAATATTAAGCTCGGGATAGTATTTCCCAACCGACCCCCATAAGTCTCCATCGCTTCTTTTAGTTGGAGCATCATAATCGAATACATTGTGAGAAACCTTAGCAGAAATCTTAAGTCGTTCGGTAACTTTTGCCGTCAGATTCATCATCATGTTGTAACGAGTCAACTCATCGGAATTTATTTTATACATACCTTCTTGAGTTTGCACTCCCAAGGAGATATTGTAAGCAATCCGATCTCCTCCTCCACTTATACTGAAATTATGTTTCTGTGTAGGTGTCCAATTTTTAACAAGTTCTTTGTAAGGATTTGTATTACCTGCCCATTCTATTGTTCCGCCTATCACATCACCTTTCATATACCATGGCTTATTATTAACAGGGTCATTTATGTAGGCAAGCATATGTTCTAGTTTTGTCTTATCTTCTTCTGAATACTGAGTCCCTACTGTCCAAAGAGTTTTATCCAAACCAGCCTTATAAATAGTATATGAATTCAAAATATCAGGTGTTCCTACAGGCTTATCCCAGGAAACATCATATGAATAGTTTATTTTGGCTTTTTGGTTAAATGTTCCAGATTTAGTCTGTACTAGAATAACACCAAAGGTTGCTCTGGTTCCATAAATAGCAGCAGCCGAAGCATCTTTCAATACTGATATATTGTCAATATCAGCAGGATTTATCTGGTTCAAATCTTCATTACTAATTTCAATTCCATCTAACAAAATCAGAGGTTTACCAGATACAACATCGAACTTACTTGCATCAGTAGAAGCTCCTGTTTTATCTTTTCGCGAACGGATTGTAGTAGCTCCACGAACATTCAAATCCGGGACTTTATTGGGATCTCCTCCTTCAATGTTTATATTCAATCCAGGAGATGCACCGATCAAGGCTTGTCCAATATTGGATACAGGCCGATTCTCAAATGTTTTAGAATCGATATTGGATACAGCAGCAGTCAGATTCACTTTTTTCTGAGTTTGAAAGCCAATTACTACAACTTCATCCAGTAGTTCCGAGTCTTCCGCCATTTTTACGTTAATCACAGTTTTATCTCCTACCAAGATTTCCTGTTTTGTATATCCTATAAAGGAAAAGACTAAAGTCGCTTTTTGATTGCCTACGACAGTGCTATACTTTCCGTCGATATCGGTCATTTGTCCTACGGTAGTACCTTTCACTACTACACTCACGCCAATAAGGGGTTCACCACTCGCATCAGTCACTGTTCCTGTCACCGTCTGAGCTTGAATAAAAGCGATGGAGACAAAACAGAAAAATAGCATAAGAAGCATTTTAGGCAAAAACGCTTCTTTAAAATACTTTTTTCGAAATTGTTTCATATAAGATAGATTTAATGGGTTATGTAAACAAACATTTTTTGAGATATGTTAGTGTTTTTTTACAGAGCAAACTTACTTGACACCAAATTATTCATCTTACTGTAATTGATATTTCTTTTACTCAAATTACAAGTGCCACAACAAGGCAAACACATAAACCACTACGTATCAACGCATAACTAAACATTAAACTATCCCAATTAAACAGAATAGTGATTCAAGGGATTAGTTCGAACACTTCTTCTTTGTCTCCGAATAAGCACATTTCTCATAAGTTTTAAAATGTTTTACGACGAGAATTCTTAAAATCAATTAAATTTGATTATTTTGCAACAAATAACTGTGATTTATGAAAAATGTAAGATGGGGTATTATTGGCGCCGGAGATGTATGCGAGAAGAAAAGTGGCCCGGCATTCTATAAAATAGCACATTCGTCTCTGGAGGCCGTAATGCGACGGGATGAAGTAAAAGCGAAAGATTTTGCAATCAGGCACAATGTGAAAAAATATTATGCTGATGCGAATGAACTTATAAATGATCCTGAAGTAGATGCTATTTACGTGGCAACACCTCCTCAATCGCATAAAGAATATACGATCATGTCACTGAAGGCAGGAAAACCTGTTTATGTGGAAAAACCTATGGCAATGAACTATTCGGAATGCATAGAAATGTTAGAGGCATCTAAGAATTCAGGTCAAAAGCTTTTTGCAGCGTATTATCGCAGGGCATTACCCTATTTTTTGAAAGTAAAGGAACTTCTCGACGCTCAGGCAATCGGAAAAATATTTTCCGTAGACGTCAAATACTTACGTCCTGCAAGTGAAGCGGATAAAGATATAGATACTCAGCCTTGGCGGGTAAAAAAGAATATAGCCGGCGATGGTTATTTCTTCGATATGGCTCCGCATACGCTCGACATTCTAGATTTCCTATTAGGGGAAATAACCGAAGCAAAAGGATTCTCTCAAAATCTTGGTGGATTTTACGAAGTAGCTGATACTGTTTCTGCGACAATAAGATTTAAATCGGGGATTATCGGAACAGGGTTATGGTGCTTTGTTTCACCTCCTCAGTCAGAGGAAGACTCTGTAACAATAATAGGATCGGAGGGATATATACGCTTTAACACGTTTGCTTTCAAACCTATACTACTCGCAAACAAAGAGGGAGAAACTTTTTATGATACGCCACAACCTGAACATATCCAGCAACCACTTATTCAAACAATTGTAGATGAGCTACGAGGAACGGGTATCTGTCCGTCAACTGGCATTTCTGGCGCACGCACATCAAAAGTAATGGATTGGATAGTAGGAAAATAGATTATATTCCTTCACCTAATAAAATCCAGAAAGCTGATCTATCTCAGCCTTTTTTTCTCAAATATAATACGAGAACAATACCAATATATAATTACGCTAACACCACACATCAGGGCGGCAACAAGATATAAGGCCTGAAATGATAGAAAGCCTGTTATATAGCCACCGACGAGCATACCTAAAGCCAATCCTAGATCAAAACCGATAAGATAGGTTGAATTTGCCGTTCCTCGTTGATTATTTTCCGCCATATTGATGTATAGTGTTTGCAACGCAGGGAACATCATTCCAAAACCGACTCCGATAAATAATCCGGAGATGCAGAAAGCATAAATATTATGCACAAGAGCAAATATCAAGAATGAAATAGCCACGATAGCCATGGCAGACACATTCACTTCATGTATTTTACCCTTATCCACTAATTTTCCGGCAAACACCCGTGACGCGATAATACCTCCTGCCCAAAATAAAAAAAATATACCTGCATTAGGAATGCCTAATTCTTTTCCATACTGAGCAACAAATGGCCCGATAGTTCCCCACGCAAAACAAGGCAATAATTGATTAAGAAATATAGCCCAGCCTTTAAGCAGAAAAAAACGGTCGAGCGAAAGTTTCTGCCGCTCTACGATTTTTGGCCTTTCGGGAGCTTTTATCAATGCAACAGTTATAATTCCTAATGTACCCATTACTATTGCACACCATAACAGGACTTCAAAACTGTAATTATTATATATATGAATCGCAATAAACGGACCTATAGCCATAGCTACATTCATAAATGTACCATAATACCCTATCCCTTCAGCACGCCTTTCGGATGGAACAACGTCAATAGCCAAAGTGCTGGAAGAAACAGTAGACAACCCCCACGTAATACCATGCATAAACCGCACTAAGACAAACAGTAATATCGTTGTAGCCCAAAAGTAGCCAAAGAAAATCAGCACATATCCGGAAAAAGCAATTAATAAAATTTTCTTTCTCGAATATATATCCACAATGAAACCTGAAAACGGACGGACAAACATCAATGCAATAGCATATGATGCTAATACTATTCCCGTTTTCGACTGAGCAACTCCCATCTGCTCAGTTATATACAACGGTATAGAGGGCATAAGGAGATTAAAAGAGCATGCCATCAGAAAGTTTGCCAAACAAACATTCAGATAGTTAAGCGACCATAGTGTTGTTTTTTGAGACATATACCTAAAATAAAATGCTCCGGCATACACAGGAGCATCTTCATATATATTAAATAAGTGATTCCTATTTTATACCTAACTTTTGCTTTACAAAACCTGATGCGTCTATGGCATCGGGTGTGACAAAGGCTATTGCCGGATTTGCCAAATCATAAATACAAATGAACCCTTTTTCTACCCCAACCTGATAAACGGCATCTTTAATCTTTAGCTGCAAAGGCTCAATCAATGCTTTCTCCTGACTTTCAACATCCTGCTGAGCCAATTTCATAAATTCATTTATTTGGCGTTCTAATTCATAAAGTTCCTGCATACGGCGTAAACGAATATTTTCCGCCATCGAAGTTTGATATGAAATAAAATCGGAGTATTTTTTATTGTAATCGTTTTGCATTACTTTTAATTCATCTTTATATTTCTGATTCAGATCAATCAGAATATTAGAAGCCTTCACTTTATCGGGCATAGCCTCCAAAAGCTCGTTAGAATTAATATATGCTATTTGCTGAACTGTTTGTGCAGTTAGTTTTTCTACAAAAATAAATGAAACGAAAAGGGTAGATATAAGAATAAAATTTTTCATCATTATAAATTGCCATTTAGGATAAAACAACTTAAAAATCTGAAGAAGCTTTTAACCGGAAACCTGTTGATAGTTGTGTTTTTCGGTGGTATGGTTAGTACCACCGACTTTCAAGGCAAGATTAGCTTGTCAACAACTATCAATTGGTTTATAAGGTTAAATTTTATAATGCAAAGATATGCAATATTTTAATATTACAAAGTTTTCTTCACTTCTATTTCTTCAAATGGTTCTATTACGTCTCCTACTTTAATATCATTATAGTTATGAATATTCAATCCACACTCGTATCCGGAAGCAACTTCTTTCACGTCGTCCTTGAATCGTTTTAATGATCCCAACTCGCCGGAATAAATTACAATACCATCACGAATAAGCCGTATTTTATTGGCTCTCTTCAGCTTACCTTCTTTTACCATACATCCGGCAACTGTACCCACTTTAGTAATCTTGAATACTTCACGAACCTCTACATATCCAGTTTGCACCTCCTTAATTTCAGGTGATAACATTCCTTCCATTGCAGACTTCACTTCTTCGATAGCGTCATAAATAATTGAATACAGACGAATTTCCACACCATCTTTCTCCGCAGCTCTGCGAGCAGCTTGTGACGGACGTACCTGGAAACCGATAATAATAGCATCAGAAGCAGCAGCCAAAACGATATCGGATTCTGATATCTGACCTACAGCTTTATGGATTACATTCACCTGTATTTCTTCAGTAGAAAGTCTTATTAGTGAGTCGGACAGAGCCTCTACCGAGCCATCGACATCTCCCTTAACAATTACATTCAACTGCTGGAAATTACCGATTGCTATGCGGCGGCCAATATCGTCAAGAGTAAGAATTTTCTGAGTACGAAGTCCTTGTTCACGTTGTAACTGCTCACGTTTAGAAGCAATTTCCCGGGCTTCTTGTTCCGATTCAAGAACATGGAATACATCCCCGGCCTGAGGAGCCCCGTTAAGACCTAATATCAAAGCCGGAGCAGCCGGAGCAGCAACCTCGATACTTTGATTACGCTCATTAAACATTGCTTTCACACGCCCGAAATACGTTCCGGCAAGTACAATATCACCCTTTTTCAACGTCCCATTTTCTACAAGGATAGTAGATAAATAACCGCGTCCTTTATCCAAAGAGGATTCTATCACAGATCCGGTTGCTCTTCTGTTTGGATTAGCTTTAAGATCAAGCAATTCGGCTTCAAGTAATACTTTTTCGAGTAATTCGTCAACACCAAGACCTTGTTTTGCTGAAATATCCTGTGATTGGTATTTTCCTCCCCATGCTTCCACAAGATAATTCATCCCGGCTAGTGTTTCCTTTATCTTTTCGGGGTTTGCACCCGGTTTATCAATTTTATTAATAGCAAAAACGATAGGCACTCCTGCTGCTGAAGCATGATTGATCGCTTCTACTGTTTGAGGCATGACGTTATCGTCGGCCGCAACAATGATGATCGCAATATCCGTCACTTTCGCTCCGCGAGCACGCATCGCAGTAAACGCTTCGTGACCGGGTGTATCCAAGAACGTTATACGACGTCCGGATTTTAACTTAACGTTGTAAGCTCCGATATGCTGTGTAATACCTCCGGCCTCACCTGCAATAACATTCGTTTGGCGAATAGTATCCAACAATGAGGTCTTACCGTGGTCTACGTGTCCCATAACAGTAACAATAGGTGCGCGAGGTTCCAAATCCTCGGGATTATCCTCCTCTTCATTAATAGCTTCGACTACCTCAGCACTTACATATTCTGTTTTAAATCCGAATTCCTCAGCTACAATATTTATTGTTTCTGCATCCAAACGCTGGTTTATCGAAACCATTATACCGATGCTCATACAAGTAGAAATAACTTTTATTACCGGAACATTCATCATGTTGGCAAGGTCGTTAGCCGTAACAAATTCCGTTATCTTCAACACCTTACTTTCTTGTTCCTGTAATTCCAGCTCCTCCAGCTGCCTTTGAGTTACTGCATCCCGTTTTTCTTTTCTATATTTTGCGCCTTTATTTTTTCCACCCTTTCCGGTTAAACGGGCTAATGTTTCTTTTATTTGTTTTTGTACATCTTCTTCGCTGACAGCATGCTTTACAACAGGCTTACGGACTGCATGTTTTGATCTGTCACCATGTTGCTGTCCTGCCGGAAAACCTCCTTTTTCAATATCAACTTTCCCTTTTTTGATACGATTACGCTTTCTTTTGTTTGCTTCATCTTCATCATTGGCCAGTTTTTTCTTTTTCAGTTCCTCGTCAGTCTCCTTTTTCAAAAGACGCACTGTATTTTCTTTAACCTTTTTCTGATCTTGCTGTTCCTTCTCCAAACGCTCTTTTTTCTTCTCAGCTTTCGTTTTTTTAGCCGGACGTGTTTTGTCGTTTATAGAACTCAGGTCGATAGAACCTTTCACTACGATATTAGACTTTATGACTGTCTTATTCAGCCTAAAAACACTATCCTGAGCTTCTTCCCGAACTTGCTCAACAACAGGAAGCTCTTGCTCTTTGACAGGCTCTTCTTTTACTTCTTCTTTTACAAACACAGGTTCTGGTTTTACTTCTTCCTTTAAAGGTTGGATTTCTTCTACAACAGGCTCTTCAACAGGAATTTCTTCCAGTATTTCTTCTACCTGAACAGTTTCTACCTTTTCTATTTTCTCTACTTTATCTATTTTTTCTACTTTCTTCGGTCTATTCAGAGCATCAAGATCTATCTTATCCACAATTTGCACATGCGGTTTAATAGATTCCGGAACCTCTGTCTTTATTTCTTCAGGTTCAGCTTGTATTTTAGCCTCTTCTTTAGCAGCAGCTTTGGCCGCAGCTTCGGCCCGCCGCTCTTCCCGAATACTAGCCAGCGCCTGAATATCCAGATCTTTTCCAAATTCCCGAACGAGTAACTCATGTTGTTCACTGTCAATTTTGGTATTTGGATTTGACTCTACATCAAAGCCTTTTTTGTGCAGGAATTCAACAAGACTACTGATCCCTACATTTAAATCTTTAGATATCTTTATTAATCGTATTGACATATATTTCTTTTAATTCTATAATTGAACAGTGAACTCAAAATTACCTTTCAGATAGCTTAGTTTGAATACAAAAATATTAAGAAATAAGCGAATCACCAAAAAAGCTTACTCTCCGTCTTCAAATTCAGTTCGCAAGATCGCCAGTATTTCATCCACTGTATTTTCTTCGAGGTCGGCTTCCTGAACTAGTTTATTTCTATCTGTAGCCAACACATTCTTAGCTGTAACACAACCTATTTTTTTCAGTTGGTCGATCACCCATCCATCTATCTCATCACGGAATTCGTCCAAATAGATATCTTCTTCGTCGAAGTCGTCTATATCACGATATACATCGATAGTATAGCCAGTAAGCATACTTGCCAGCTTAATATTAAATCCTCCTTTACCGATTGCAAGGGAAACCTCTTCCGGACGCAACAACACTTCAGCACGCTTTTCTTCTTCATTCACTTTCACCGAAGTAATCTTAGCCGGACTAAGTGCACGCTGAATGTATAGATTCACGTTCGACGTGTAATTTATAATATCGATATTTTCGTTGCGAAGCTCTCTTACAATACCGTGTATACGCGATCCTTTCATACCCACACAAGCTCCTACCGGATCGATACGCTCATCGTACGATTCAACTGCAACTTTGGCTCTTTCTCCGGGAATACGGGCTATTTTTTTAATTGTAATAAGTCCGTCATTTATTTCAGGAACCTCTATTTCCAATAATCTTTCCAAAAATACCGGAGATGTACGGGATAAAATAATTTTAGGATTGTTGTTTTTATTTTCAACACGCTCTACAACAGCACGCACATGCTCTCCTTTACGGAAAAAGTCGCTAGGTATTTGCTCCGTTTTAGGCAATAAAAGTTCTTCTTTTTCGTCATCCAAAAGAAGTATTTCTTTTTTCCAAATCTGATAAACTTCTCCGGAAACTATTTCGCCTATCTTTTCCTTATAACGGCTATACAGTCCTTCCTTTTGTAACTCAAGTATTTTTGATGTCAGGGTCTGACGCAGGTTAAGAATAGCACGCCTACCGAAATCTTCGAAGAACACTTCATCCGTTACTTCTTCCCCCACCTCAAAATCTTCATCTATTTTTTTAGCTTCAGAAAGAGATATCTGCGTATTCCCATCTTCCAATTCGCTATCTTCCACAATAGTACGATTGCGCCATATTTCAAGGTCTCCTTTATCCGGATTGATGATAACATCGTAGTTATCGTTGGACCCGAACAGTTTTGCTATCACATTACGGAACGAATCTTCGAGAACACTGATCATTGTCATACGATCAATATTCTTTAGTTCCTTAAATTCGGAGAATGTATCAATTAAACTGATAACTTCTTTCTTAGCCATATTAGTTATTTAAATCTTATTAAGTATTTTGTATATTTCACATCTTCATAACCGAAAGAGAGCTCTTCGTCTACTGCCACTTTCTTCTTTGCACCTTCAGGTTTCACCATCTTCGTAATAGTTACCACAAAACTATTATCATCGGAAGACTTAAGGATTCCGGACAATTTCTGTCCCCCTTTAGTCAATATTTCAACTTCATTTCCAATATTTTTCTTGTATTGGCGAGGAATTTTAAAAGGTGAAGTAACACCAGCCGACCCGACTTCCAGCTCAAAATCATCTGCATCCCTATCCAACTGAGACTCTATATTACGACTCAATGCCACACAATCATCAATACCAATAGACTCATCACTATCAATTTCGACAACGATAAGATTTCCCGGCCGAACAACTACATCTACAAGAAAAATCTTCGATTTTTCCAGATGCTTCTCTACTATTTCTTTAATAAACTCTTTATCGATCATTTTAGCCTAATGATGTAAAAAAGAGGAAGCCTTGGCCTCCTCTCCCTCTCAATTCTGTACAAAATTACGATAATTTATTTTTTTATCCAAATTATACTTCAAATATATTCTGATTCTCAACTCACAACATCATTATTTAACACCCCAGCTTGAGGAAGGCACGCTCCCCATCACAAATTCCAATGTCCCTCCGGCAGCTATATCTTTAAAATCAATATAATATTTATCGTATCGCTTCCCATTTAGAATCACTCCTTGTATATATTTATTTTGAGGACTATTATTTCCGGCAACGATCTTTAATTCCTTACCTTCACCTACCTTCACAACCGCTTCATTCACAACAGGGCTGCCAAATACATATTTTCCTCCGGCAGGCTCTACCTGATAAAACCCTAAAGCTGACAAAATATACCATGCCGACATCTGACCAACATCCTCGTTCCCTGACAAGCCTGCCGGCTGATCGCTATATAATTCGGATAATACCTGACGTACTTTATCTGCCGTCTTCCAAGGTTGTCCGACATACGGATACAAATAAAGGACATGATGGCTCGGCTCATTACCGTGAGCATATTGCCCAATCAGCCCACTGATATCAGGCGAAGCATTAGCTCCGAGAGAACCTTCAACAATGAATAATGAGTCTAGTTTTTGAATAAATTTCTCTTTGCTGCCAAAAAGATTAACCAATCCCTGCACATCGTGGGGCACAAGCCATGTATATTGCCAAGCATTTCCTTCGGTATAATCGTTTTCGCGATGCACCGATTCGAACGGAGTGAACGGAGTGCGAAATTTTCCTTCGGTAGAAACCCCACGCATAAATCCGGACTCTTTATCAAAATAGTAGCTATAAGCCTTACTTCGTTTCAAGAAGTAGTCATAATCTTCTGTTTTCCCCATCACTTTTGCCACCTGCGCTATACTCCAATCGGCGATAGCATACTCCATACACTTAGACAAACCTTCTTCTTCTTTATCATATGGAATATATCCATATTCTTTCAAGTATTTCAATCCTCTTTCATCCAGCATCGCAGAATTCTTCATCGCCTCATATGCCAACTCTTTATCAAAACCGCCATATCCCTTCAATATAGCATCCGCAACGACCGAAATACCCGGATTACCAACCATACAATCCGTTTCACACCCCATCAGATGCCAAACAGGAAGTTTTCCTTGCTGCTGATAGATTGTCAGCATTGTATTAACTATATTACTCATCTTTTCGGGATGAATAATTGTCATCAAAGGATGCGCAGCCCGGTAAGTATCCCACAAAGAAAAAGTTGTATAGTTCTTAAATGTCGCATTACGGTGCATCTGCTTATCCGCGCCATAATAATCGCCATTTATATCACAAAATTCGGATGGTGCTATCATTGTATGATATAATGCCGTATAGAAAGTACGTTTTATCTTATTGTCCGGAATTTCAATCTGAATTTTATTCAGCTCTTCATTCCACGCCTTATCAGCATTTGTTATTGTTTGCTCAAAGTTCCAACCCGGCAATTCAACCTGCATATTCAGCTTAGCATTCTCGATACTAACCGGAGACAAAGCCACTTTTACAAAAACCTCTTCTTTATCTTTAGTACCGAACAATGCCTGGCCGAAAACCCTGCGCGATTTTATAGAATTGCCTTGCTGAACAGCAGTAGTATCTGATACCACAAACTTTTTCATCGGCTTAGAAAACACTGCTGTAAAAAATATTTTCTGATTATTTGCCCACCCTTTCGAAAAGCGATAACCCGAAATAGTAGAATCATTCTCTTGCATCAGACAACCTTCCATAGGTGTATCCCAGCCTATACCGTGTTGCAAATCTATTATAACTTTCGCTTCGTCTGATTTTGGGAAAATATATTTATGAAAACCGACCCTTTTAGTTGCTGTCAATTCCACATCAACATTGTATCTGTCCAGATGAACCCCGTAATATCCGGGCTTTACTTTTTCCGTTCCTCTTCTGAACAAAGAATATATACCCGATTGCGGATCTTTCAGATTCCCTCTCTTCAACACTACATCCCCAACAGCCGGCATCAGAGAAATATCCCCCAAATCACCTATTCCCGTTCCGCTAAGATGCATATGTCCAAAACCGATAATAGTAGAATCGGAATAGTGATACCCTGAACACCAATCCCACCCAAAGGAAAAGTTAGTGGGCCCCAATTGCACCAAGCCAAATGGTACATTCGCCCCCAAGAAAACATGTCCGTGATCGCCTGTACCGATATAAGGATCTACGTATTGCGTTAAATTTTTCAATCCAGGCTTCCGATCTACACTGAACATACTGGAAATAAAGGCAAAAGCAAGCAATAGAAGTGGTATTCTTTTTAAATTCATAATATTAATTCAAGATTGTTATACATTTAGAGTTGATAAAAGTAAACAAAACAAATGAAGTTCTCTCTGCGAAACGAAGCAATATAACTCAGATGTTTACTTTTTTACCTGTAAATAGGCATTTAAATCTGTAAAATAGTTATTTTTGCAAATTCCAAAAAGCAGCTTGTTTGTAGAAGCTGCATAACTAAATATTAAAGAAATGATTAAAATTACATTCCCCGATGGTTCCATCCGAGAATTTGAAAAAGGAACCACTTCAATGCAAATTGCAGAAAGCATTAGCTCGCGTCTGGCGCAAGATGTTCTTGCAGCAAAAGTAAACGGACAAGTCTGGGATCTTACCCGGCCAATCGAGGAAGATGCCACGATCGAGCTTCTGAAATGGGAAGACGAAGACGGAAAACATGCATATTGGCACTCATCGGCTCACTTGATGGCCGAGGCTGTACAAATATTGTACCCGCATGCTAAGTTCGGTATCGGGCCTGCTATTGAAAACGGGTTCTATTATGATATAGATTTTGGCGACACTCCGGTAAAAGATGCCGATTTTGCAAAAATAGAGGCTAAAATGATGGAATTGATAGCCAATAAAGAAGAGATCAAACGTCAAAATATCACTAAGTCCGATGCGATCAAAATGTTTGAAGGCCGCAATGAAAACTACAAAGTAGAACTCATCAACGATCTGGAAGACGGAACAATCACAACATATACACAAGGGGTATTTACCGACTTGTGTCGCGGCCCTCACTTACCAAACACTTCATACATCAAGGCTGTAAAGATACTAAGTGCAGCCGGAGCATATTGGCGTGGTGACGAAAAACGCAAACAGCTAACCCGGCTTTATGGTATTACTTTCCCTAAAAAGAAAATGCTGGACGAGTATCTGATCATGCTGGAAGAAGCGAAGAAACGCGACCACCGCAAGATAGGTAAAGAACTTGAATTATTTGCTTTCTCCGAGAATGTAGGAAAGGGTCTCCCATTGTGGTTACCACGTGGAACACAACTGCGGCTGAAACTAGAAGATTTCTTAAAAAAGATTCAAAAGAAGTTCGAATATCAACAGGTAATGACTCCGCATATCGGCAGTAAATTGCTTTATGTTACTTCGGGACATTATGCTAAATACGGTAAGGATTCATTCCAGCCAATAAGCACTCCGGAGGAAGGCGAAGAGTTTCTATTGAAACCAATGAACTGCCCTCACCATTGCGAGATATACAAAGTAGTGCCTCGCTCATACAGGGATCTGCCTTTACGCATGGCTGAATTTGGCACAGTGTATCGCTATGAACAAAGCGGAGAACTTCACGGATTGACCCGTGTACGTGGGTTTACTCAGGATGACGCGCATATCTTCTGTACACCGGAACAGCTCAAAGAAGAATTCCTGAAGGTTATGGACATTGTTTTCATTATCTTTAAGGCTTTGGATTTTGAGAATTTCGAAGCTCAAATATCTTTACGTGACCCCAACAACAGAGAAAAATATATTGGCAGTGATGAAAACTGGGAAAAAGCAGAGCGCGCTATCATTGAGGCCTGTGAAGAAAAAGGTTTACCTGCGAAAGTGGAACTTGGCGAAGCAGCCTTCTATGGCCCTAAACTGGACTTTATGGTAAAAGATGCTCTTGGACGCCGTTGGCAGTTGGGAACAATACAGGTGGATTACAATTTACCTGAACGTTTCGAACTGGAATATACAGGAGCCGACAACCAGAAGCATCGCCCTGTAATGATACACCGTGCACCGTTTGGCTCTATGGAACGATTCATAGCGGTTCTTATTGAACATACAGCGGGAAAATTCCCGTTGTGGCTCGCTCCTGATCAGGTGGTAGTTTTACCTATCAGCGAGAAGTTCAACGATTATGCTTATAAAGTATCGGGCTACCTGAAACAACAAGGTATTAGTTCACAAGTAGATGACCGAAACGAAAAAATAGGACGAAAAATTCGTGACAATGAGTTAAAAAGAATCCCTTATTTGCTCATTGTAGGCGAGAAAGAAGCAGAAACAGAAGAAGTTTCGGTAAGAAAACAGGGCGAAGGTGATACAGGTTCAATGAAATTTATTAACTTTGCTGCCCAATTAAATGAAGAAATGGAAAAAATGATGAATGCATGGGAACATCAATCCTAAGGTATTTATCGTTATATATCTGATAAACAAATATTAAATAACTAAAACAAAAAAGGAGAATTCAAACAATTTTTGAATGAGAAATAACAGATTTAACAACCGCAAAGAAGAATTACACAAGATCAATGGAAATATTCGGGCCAGAGAAGTCCGTCTAGTCGGAGATAATGTCGAACAAGGAGTCTATTCTATAAATGAAGCATTACGTTTGGCTGATGAACTTGAACTTGATTTAGTTGAGATTTCTCCAACGGCTGATCCTCCTGTTTGTAGAATTACTGATTATCAGAAATTTCTTTATCAACAAAAGAAGAAACAAAAAGAAGCTAAAGCCAAGTCGGTGAAAGTCGTTGTTAAGGAGATTCGTTTCGGACCTCAAACCGACGACCACGACTTCAACTTCAAGCTAAAACATGCAAAGAGCTTCCTTGAAGAAGGATCTAAGGTAAAAGCTTTTGTATTCTTCAAAGGGCGTTCAATATTGTTCAAAGAACAAGGTGAAGTCCTGTTACTCCGCTTTGCCACGGAACTGGAAGATTACGGAAAAGTGGATCAATTGCCTGCCCTTGAAGGAAAGAAAATGATAATGATGCTTTCCCCTAAAAAACAACCGGCAAAAGTGGCTCCGGCAAAACCGAAAGAAGAGAAAAAAGAAGTAAAGAAAGAAAAAGAAGAATAAACAAAATCGTTTATTCGTGTTTAAATAATTAAATTACTAACTGAGATGCCAAAAATGAAGACTAATTCCGGTGCCAAAAAGAGGTTCGCCCTTACCGGATCAGGAAAAATCAAAAGAAAACATGCTTTCAAAAGTCATATCCTGACTAAGAAAACAAAAAAACAGAAAAGAAATCTTACTCATGCAACACTTGTGCATAAGGTAGATGAAAAAGCTGTGAAACAATTGTTAGCAATGAAATAATTGTTTACTGTTTTCTAAAACAAAGCAAGTAAAAAGATTTATTAACCGGATGTATGCACCAAAGAGTTCTAATATGAGAACCGCTAACATTCAAAACATTTAAATTATGCCAAGATCAGTCAATCATGTTGCTTCACGCAACCGCAGAAAAAAAGTATTAAAATTAACAAGAGGCTATTACGGAGCTAGAAAGAATGTATGGACAGTAGCCAAAAACACGTGGGAAAAAGGCCTTACCTATGCATTCCGTGACCGTCGTGCCAAAAAACGCAACTTCCGTGCATTGTGGATACAACGTATCAATGCAGCTGCACGCCTTGAAGGAACGTCTTATTCTCGTCTGATGGGAGCTTTACACAAAAACGGTGTTGAAATCAACCGTAAAGTTCTTGCTGACCTTGCTATGAATCACCCGGAAGCATTCAAAGCAATTGTTGAGAAAGTAAAATAAATGACATACTGATAAAAAAAAGGAGCAATTTTAAAAATTGCTCCTTTTTTTATTATATAGTAATTATAATTAATTAGCGATACCTAATTTAGCTCTTACTTTCGGTGCTGCATCTACAGCATTAGAACTCCAATAAAGTACAGCAGCAGAATTAAGAATATAGGTATAACCATTTTCATCACCTACATCTTTAATAGCTTTTCTTAATTTTTCCTGCAAAGGTGCGATAAGCGATTGTTGTAACTTTTCGTACTCTTCCATACTAGTTCTCTGATATGTTTCAAATCTACTTTCTAAATCGCTTACTTGTTTTTGTCTATCAAGAATAATAGCTTCAGTAAGATCTTTCGAGTCAGTTTTTCCAAACTCCTCGATCTTTGCATTATATTCAGCCTGGATTCCTTCTCTCACTTTCGTGATCTGCTCTCTTTTAGCAAGCAATTGACTTTCTACATCCTTCAATTCAGGCATCTTACTAAACACCTCTTCTGCGTTAACGTAAGCAAATTTATCTTGAGCAAACATTCCCACCGGGGCTAATACAAAAAGTACTAGAATTAATTTTTTCAACATAGTTATAGTTAATTTAATTGGTTTAATTTATTCGGGGACAAATATAAATAATTATTTCGAATATCCGAGTTTTGCCAGCACCTCATTGCTTATATCTATTCTGGGAGAGGCAAATATAACACTTTCGGCCGATGCCCTATCTAAAACAAGTTGATACCCTTTAGCTTCTGATATTTCTTTTATAGCATTATATATATCGTCCTGAATAGGCTTTACCAACGCCTCTCTTTTTTTATAAAGCTCTCCTTCGGGTCCGAAATATTTGCGATTAAGTTCTTGTATGGCTTTCTCTTTTTCTACAATTGCACTTTCCCGTTTCGTCTTTTGCTCTGCCGAAAGAAATACTAAGTCCGACTGATATGACTTATACATATTCTTTACCTCCTGCTGAGCTTTTTCGACTTCTCCCTGCCATTTTTTAGACATCACCTCCAACTGTTCTTGTGCGGTTTCATAGCTACTTATATTCTTGAGAATATAATCCATATCTATTAAAGCAAATTTCTGGGCATAGCTTCCTGCCGTAACTCCTATAAATAAAGCTATAACTAAAAGTATTCTTTTCATAACTACTAATTTTAATGTGTAATAATTAGACGTCGTGTCAACCGATTTGTTTATTCTCTTGGCTATAAATAATGTTAAATCAGAATTCCTGCCCTATTACAAAGTGGAATTGGCTTCCGCTACGAGATGAATAACTGTTTGGGCTATCGAAACCATAAGCCCAGTCGATACCCATAAGCCCGATCATCGGTAACATAATACGTGCACCAAACCCTGCTGAACGTTTCAACTGGAATGGATTAAAATCTTTGAGGTCGCTCCAAGCATTACCGGCTTCAACAAATCCTAAGACATAAATAGTCGACGATGGTTCTAATATCAACGGATATCTCATCTCCAGAGCTAAACGGGTATATGCACTGGCATTACTACTTAGCGATCCGTTTTCATATCCGCGAAGACCAATAGTTTCCGTTGCATATGTGCTGGAATATCCTGACATGCCATCACCACCGACATAGAATGTCTCGAATGGAGATTTTTTATATTTATTGAAATAACCTACGAATCCGTATTCAGCACGAGTCATTAAAACAGGAGTCCTCTTAACTTCTGGTCCTGCTAAGGATGTAAATGTTTTAGATTTGAATTTCCATTTATGGTATTCAACCCATTTGTATTTATCACCATTTTCATATCCAGACTCATCCGGTTTCATATTTTTATAGTCCTTACCATCCCACATAGAAAACGGAGGGGTTACCTGAAGGCTTAAAGACAAATCTGTTCCCCGACGTGTGTATACAGGATTGTCAATGGAGCGCCTGCTTAATGATAAATTCAAGCTAAGATTATTGCTCGTACCGTTTTTAACAATAAAGTATGCCCAATCTTTCATGCGGTATAGTTGGTATGAAAGTTCTGCTTGCACAGTAAAATAGTCATCAGGCCATGTCAATCGTTTTCCGTATCCAACAGAAACACCGATCATCTGTATACTTTTATTCGGGTCAGCAGCGACACTGTAATCCCCATAACCACTACCGTAACCGCTACCATAGCCATAACCACTACCGTAACCATAACTTGAATACGGATTATATCCATAATAACTATTATTGAGATATCTACTGTTTATATCAGTCTGACGTGAATAATATGCACCAACAGATAACGAATTAGGGCGTTTACCTCCAAACCACGGATCGAAAAATGAAACGGAATATGATTGATAATATTTGGCATTTGTCTGAGCACTCAATGTTAAAGTTTGCCCTTCCCCTTGAGGTATAATACCTTTATATGTGCTCGGGTTTAAGAGATTCTTAAGCGAGAAGTTCGTAAACTTCAAGCTAAGTTTACCAATAATACCCGTTTGTCCCCAACCTGCCGAAAATTCTATTTGATCATTGGCCTTCGAAACCAAAGGAAGGCCTATATCCACTGTTCCAGACTCCGCATCGGGAACTATATCCGGACTACTGAGTTGTTCCGGATCAAAATGTCCCATCTGAGCTATTTCCCGCATTGAACGAACAATATCGTCACGGCTATAAAGTGCACCCGGCCTAATTCTTAATTCACGCCGCACAACATCTTCGTATACACGGTCGTTGCCCGAAATAGACACTCTACGTATAGTAGCCACAGGACCTTCGGAGATACGAATCTCCAAGTCAACAGAGTCATTAGCCAAATTAACCTCTACAGGATCTGCATGTGAGAATAAATATCCATTATTCTGATAAAAGAGATTCATTACAGCTCCATCATCGGAAGAAAGGCGTTCAATGAGTTTCTTCTGATTGTAGACATCTCCCGGCTTCATATTCAGCTGAGTCTGTAGCTTCCATGTCTCATACTTCGTATTTCCGACCCATTTGATATCCCTTATATGATATTTATTGCCCTCATCAACTTTTATCTTTATATCGACTTTATCCGGTTTTACCGAAGAAGTAACAGTATCCCATGTGATAGCAGCATCACGATATCCAAGCTCATTATACTTAGCGATAAGATGTTCTTTATCTTCCTCATAACTTTCAGGCACAAACTTGGTAGAACGAAGGAAGTTTCTTATCCATGCGCCAAAATTACTCTTATGGCGGGTCTTCTTCATAGCCTTCTCCAGCGTAGCTGCAGTTACCTGATCATTCCCTTCAATAATTATACTGTTTACCTTTGTTTTATCTTTCTTTGTAACATCGATATGTAAAACAACATAATTCTCTTTAGACAAATCCGGTTCTTCAGTTATTTTGATATCTGCGTTGTTATATCCTTTTTCATCAAAGTATTTCTTGATAATGGTTTTTGCCCTATCCATTGCATGCGGCGTAATCTGCAAATCAACCATCAAACCAATTTTATTCCCTAGCTCTTGCTGCTCTGACTTCTTCATTCCCGAATAAAGAATACTGGAAATACGAGGACGCTCGCTTAACTTTATTTCAAGCCATATTTTATTTCCTTCTATCTTCGTTGCAAGAATCTTAGTATCTGAGAATAATTTCTGTCTCCAGAATTTTTTTACAGCATTAGTTATTTCCGGCCCCGGCACTTCTATTATATCCCCTACTGCCAGTTCGGAAAAACCAATCAGGGTAAAATCCTCATAACCGGAATTTTCAGGTTTATTGACTTTTATGTCAGCTATTTCATACTTTTTAGGAGTGTTGTAGGATACCTCCGGTACATCGTCTAAATTAGCTCCAATAGCTTTATTTATATTTTTTACTTCGATACTATCTACTACCTGTCCTTTCGCTCCTATAGAAAAGAGGTAGGAAATAATTACTAAAATGAATAAACCTTTTTTTAACATATTTGGTTTGATCGTTGTTTCTTATCGTATATATTGTTATTTATCACTTATTATTCGAGTCCTCTAATAATCTGCTCGCTAGTTTTCCCAAAACGACGTTCTCTATTTTGAAAACTCACAATAGCTTCATAAAAAGATTCTTCATTGAAATCAGGCCAAAGTTCATCTGTAAAATAAAGCTCGGAATATGCTATTTGCCAAAGCAGAAAATTACTTATCCGCAGCTCCCCTCCCGTACGAATCAAAATATCAGGATCAGGAATGCCAAAAGTCGAAAGATGCCTTCCCATTAATTCCTCGGATATAGTATCAGCAGAGAGTTTTCCCGTTTGGACTTCAGTAACAATTTCTTTCACGGCTTCTGTAATTTCCCATTTTGAAGAATAACTTAATGCTAAGACTACGGTAGTACCTGTACAGGATGCTGTTTCTTTAAGGCACAAATCTAAAGCAGCCTTAGTATCAATAGGCAACCGGTTTACATCTCCAATAACTTTAACCCGTATGTTGTTTTTTATCAAGTCTGGAATCTCATTTGATATTGCCTGTATCATCAAAGCCATCAGAGCTTTCACCTCTTCAACAGGCCTTTTCCAATTCTCAGTAGAAAAAGTATAAAGCGTTACATAAGGAACTTTTACTCTTGACGCAGCCTGAATAGTTCTGCGCACAGCTATAATCCCTTCTTTATGCCCAAATGCACGATCCAGATTCTGACGCTTCGCCCATCGCCCATTACCATCCATGATAATAGCAATATGACTCGGAATGTTTTCTTTATCTATTTGGTCAAAAAATGACATCTGTATTTTATTTTTAATTAATCTAAATTCAAACAGGGACAAACTCTAGCACCAAAATCCCATGTTACACTTATCATTGTTAAAGAATACCAATCATTGTTTTTCAAAAAGTTTCCTTTTATATTATATGGACTGTCCAAATCAAACTTTGCATTCCGCTTAGTAACATCAAATGAATCACTAAATAACTTTCTGAAGGAAAACTCAAAACCAAGATTCAGGCGATCTTTTATTTTATATTTTAATCCTATACCAATCGGAACATTCATATCTAAGAATTTCTTCTCTCCGGAGGCAAAGGTTATACCCACTCCTGTAAAAAGATATGGACTTAAACGTTTGGCTCCTAAATAACCGAACTTGTCACTGTAATTAAAGAAGTTAAATTCTATCTGGCTTCCAAGCTCATAAAACATTCTGCTGAAAGAAGCCTGCTCATCAAACGGAAATTTATTTCCTGAATTTCCGGTGTCGCCCGATACTCGTCCCAAAACAAAATTGTTCTTAATCGACCATCTTAAATCTACATTATATCGAAAAATCATTCCTGCCGAGACTCCGGGGTTCTGATATAACTTTGTTTTATTGGCATCTCCCATATAAAAAGATGTTCCGGCCATACCCCCTATCTCAAACTTATAATCATCTTGTGCTTTCAGTATTATAGAGAAGAAAAAGAAGCCGATAAAATAAAACAAAATAAATATCTCTTTTCTCATTATAATTCTTTTATCCAATACCTTACTAACGCAAAAACAAGGATATAAGTATGCATGAGGCAGATTTTCGTCTCCGGATTAACGAGCCAGATGATTTATACGCCCTTTCCAAACTTGCCGAACAGGAGAACCTAAAGCTTCTATCGATGTGTCTATTCCGCCGAATATCCATATATAATTGTCGCTATCTACTATTATCGATTGCTTCGAACTTGACATTCCCGGAATAAACTTTTCTTTGGCAGAAGCCGCAATCCATTTGGATCCGAAACTGCTCGTTTTGTAAAGTAAATTTTTAGTCAATGCATATACATAACCATCATATAAGAATGTACGAAGGCCATCAGAAGGATCGAACAATGTATTTTTCTGATTAGATTCTACCTCTAACCGACCATCGCCTTGACGAACAGACCATGTTAGGTTATAAGACGCCTGCGCGGCTGTGACAATAAGTATATTCCTATTCAGGTTACTTCTATCATAATTTGTCACAGACGTAAATCCTGTAGCAGGAAATCCTGCAGGAACCTCATTTGAATCCTTATCATAACTAATATTTTCTACGACCTGCAACGACTGCATATTCGAGGTCTTAGCGAAAACATACTTTCCTAATTGTTTAGTAACAACAAGCAGAGAGTCTTTTGCGGCCTCTTTACCCGGCAATACTCCGAGAATATTAAGAACATTAGAATTGCTTACTTGCCAAACAACGCCATCTGTAGAACTATATGCCTTCTCATCAGCATCAACCGCATAAAATTTACCATTGAAAGATGTTATGCTTTCCAACTTCACTGATGCCGGAATTACAGAAGTAGCCTCTCTCTTCCAAGACAATGGAGATGTTGAAGTTTTGTTTATTGTATACGAGTAGAATTTATTATCATTATCAATAGAAAATGCATGAAATACGGAACCAACCAAAAGAGTTCTCTGTTGTTTTATTGTACTAGGCAATTCGAAGCTACTAGTAACATTCGTCCAGACAAGTGAATCCGGATCAACTTTATGAATACGTATATCTATAGTGTAAGTCCAGGCATCAGCGGCATCTCCATTAGCCGGAGTAACCTTTATTCTGGGACGTAGAGAAAAATCTATAGAATCGGTAGTGCTCCATGTCACAACAGAATCGTTCGGGTACAATATTTCTATTTTAGACGGATTCTCATAGGTAAGGGTTGCCATATATTTTGTCAACCTGGTCTTATAGGGCAACGAATCCGAGTTATATATAAGCCGTTGAAACTGATCTATCGAAAATCGTGTCGTTGCTAGTATCGGGAAATTAACAGAGTCAATACTGCTAACATTTGCGAGCGTTGCCGAGAGCTTTAAAGAATATATCTGAGCATTTGCTGAAGCATCCTCTGTAACGTAGGTTGTAGAATTATCATTACATGATGCTAAAGTAACGACAGAAAGAACGACGAATAATAGCTTAGTGATTTGCTTCAATTTCATTAGTTTAAACAGATTTATTCAAATATCAATGTGCAAAAATAGAAAGAATTTCGGCTTACACGTCAATAAATTTAATATTTATAAAATTTTATAGTTATCAGGACAAAGCTGTATCTGTCTGGATGTCCCCCATTTCCATTCTTTTATAGTTCTTCCCGTAATAATCGGAGCTTTGACTCCATCCCCAAAAGACGCATGGGATATTTCGATATATGCTTCATCCCACAAATGTTTATCAATAAGGCTTTGGAGTAATTCTCTTCCTCCTTCGACCAATACAGAATTAATTTTACGTTTTTTTAAAATCGACAGGATATTTTCAACAAGACCTTCCTCAAAATCGACCTTGATAAAAGTCAAATTTTCTACAAAAGGCCGAACCATCTTCTGCTCCGTAAAAACAATAGTTTCTACCTTGCCGTCAAAAACAGTATAACCGGCAGGGATACGTCCCATTCTATCAAGGATAATACGAACAGGATTCCGTCCATGCCAACACCTTGTCGTTAAAGAAGGGTTGTCGTTTACAGCAGTATTTGTTCCAATCATGATTCCTCCGACCTCTGCTCTCTTCTTGTGAACAAGCATCTTGCAAAAATCATTAGATATAGGCGTAGGACTAGGTCTTTCACCATCGAGACGTACTCTATCTATATAGCCATCATTTGTTTGCGCCCACTTCAGGTAGATATATGGCCTATCGTAAGTTTGGGCAACAAAAAACTCCTTATTCAATCTTCTCGCTTCTTTTTCGAGGACGCCAACAGTTACATCGACTCCTGCAGCCTGCAACATTTTGATTCCTCCACCCGAAACAGCAGGATAGGGATCTAAACACCCCACTACGACACGGGGAATTCCCATATCAATGATCAATTGGGCACATGGGGGTGTCTTTCCATAGTGAGAGCAAGGCTCTAATGAAACATATATTGTGGATTCTTTTAGCAACGACTTATCCCTGACGCTATCAATAGCGTTCACCTCAGCATGAGCCTCGCCGTATCGACGATGATAACCTTCTCCGATTATCTTACCTCTATGCACGACAACAGCCCCCACCATTGGATTAGGATTCACAAATCCTTTTCCATTAAGAGCCAGCTGAAGGCAACGTTGCATATATTTTTCGTCAATAATCATCCTTTCTATATTTCTACAAAGAGAAACGCAATAATTACTGAGATATTTTAAATTAAATATTTTTTATGAAAATTACCGTGCTGCAATCACCTCTATTTCCACAAGTGCACTTTTAGGTAAATCTTTTGCAGCAAAGGCCGAACGAGCAGGAAATGTACCGGAAAACTGCTGTCCATACACTTCATTCATAGCGGCAAAGCCAGCTATATCGCTCAATAAAACTGTAGTTTTCACTATATTATCCACAGTCAGACCGGCTTCGGCAAGAATTGCTTTTATATTTTCAAAACATTGCTCAGTTTGTTCTTTCACTCCACCCGGCACAAAATCTCCTGTCGCTGGATCAATTGGAAGCTGGCCTGAAAGAAATACTATTCCGTTTACTTCAATAGCTTGGCTGTATGGACCTATAGCCACAGGTGCATTTTCTGTCGCAATTACTTTTTTCATTCAATTTTTATTTCAGTTGTTTATAATTCTTTCTGACGGATAACCTCATAAATCAGAACTCCTGCCGCTACCGACACATTCAACGAACCGATAGTGCCAAACTGAGGAATTTTAACCAGACTATCAGCAATCCGCAGATTATCATTCGACACTCCAACATCCTCAGACCCCATCACGATAGCAATAGGCCCTGAATAGTCCACCTTTGTATAAAGCTCTGCTCCACGCTCACTGGCAGCAACAACCTTTATACCGCTGTTCTTTATGTGTTGAATGGCGGCTGTAAGGTTTGGCTCTTTGCAAACAGGTATTTTCAATAATGCTCCGGCTGAAGTTTTCACAGCATCGGCATTAACGGTTACACTTCCTTTCGCCGGAATAACTATTGCGTTGACTCCTGCAACCTCACACGTCCGAGCAATAGCCCCAAAATTGCGAACATCAGTAAGGCCATCCAGAATCAGGAAGAACGGATCTTTCCCATTCTCATACAGAAATGGAATAATGTCTTCAATACGTTCGTACGTGATGGCTGACAAGAAAGCAATGACACCTTGATGATTTTTACGCGTAAATCTGTCCAGTCGTTCTATTGGGACACGCTGAACAGCGATATTGTGAGATTTTAGTAAAGCAAACAATTCCTTCGACAAATCTCCCTGAAGCTCACGCTTTATGATGACTTTGTCTATTTCTTTTCCGGCTTCTATTGCTTCTATAACGGCACGAATGCCAAATATCATTTCTTTTTCTTTCATTCTTTATATAGAGATTTCAGCAAACAAATATACTACAACAATAAATAAAATAAAAATGATACCTCCTTTAAGTAAAATTATAAAATATTTGTTGTCGCATCAAACTCTTTCCTCATTGCGAGTCTAAAAGGGGACTTCGTCATTGCGAACGGAGTGAAGCAATCCAGAGAGGAATAAATTGGATTGCTTCGGGTAAACCCTCGCAATGACGAGTAAAGAGAAGGATCGCAATAACGAGAACAAACACGTCATTATTTTTTATTGATTACTTAAAATATGGCTCTTCCGTAGCAAATCGTCACCTTATAACAAATCATAAAAAAGGCTTGCCCTTTTTGAGACAAGCCCTTTTATACCTTATATACCAATTTCTGTTAAAGCTTGCCGAGAGCTTGATCCAGATCGGAAATAATATCATCGATATATTCAATACCAACCGAAATCCTTAGTAGCCCCGGAATAGCTCCGGCTATAATCTTTTCCTCTTCTGAAAGCTGTTCGTGGGTGGTTGTAGCCGGATGAATAATCAAAGATTTGGCATCGCCTACATTTGCCAAGTGACTTATAAGCTCAAGGCTGTTTATCAATTTATCAGCATTTGCCCCTGCCCCTTTCACTTTGAAAGAAAGTACCCCGCCAAAGCCTCTCTTGAAATATTTTTTTGCTAATGCATGATATGGACTGCTTTCCAACCCGGGATAGTTCACATATTCCACTTTTGGATGTTTTTCTAACCATTTAGCTACAGCCAATGCATTTTCCACATGGCGCTCTACCCGCAATGATAAAGTCTCTAATCCTTGTATCAATAGCCACGAGTTAAAAGGACTAATAGTATTACCCCAATCACGCAGCCCTTCCACACGAGCCCGTATAGTAAAAGCGATATTACCGAAAGGACCATTGGCACCAAAAACATCCCAGAAGACAAGCCCATGATATCCATCGGAAGGCTCTGTAAATTCAGGAAATTTACCATTACCCCAATTGAATTTACCACTATCTACTATAACGCCACCCAGCGAAGTTCCATGTCCGCCAATCCATTTAGTAGCACTTTCCACTACAATAGTAGCACCATGCTCTAATGGACGGAAGATAGCTCCTCCTGCGCCGAATGTATTATCCACGATCAATGGGATATTATATTTACCGGCAACGGCGGCTATAGCTTCAAAGTCGGGGATATTCAGATCGGGATTGCCTATTGTTTCCAGATAAAGAGCTTTAGTCTTGTTATCTATCAGTTTCTCGAAAGATGCAGGTTCATCGTCAGATGTGAAACGGGCCTCTACCCCCAAGCGTTTAAACTGAATCTTGAATTGATTATATGTTCCTCCATAGAGATGAGATGTAGTAACAAAATTATCTCCGGCAGACAGAATATTATTTAAGGCTATGAATTGCGCCGATTGCCCGGAAGACGTAGCTAGAGCCGATACCCCTCCCTCCAATGCAGCTATACGCTTTTCAAAAACATCTGTGGTTGGATTCATCAAACGGGTGTATATATTCCCAAATTTGCGTAAGCCAAATAGATCTGCACCATGCTGAGCATCATCGAATGTATATGATGTCGTTTGATAGATTGGCACTGCACGTGAATGCGTTACAGGTTCTTTTTCTTGTCCTGCATGGACCTGTAATGTTTCAAATTTATAATTACTCATAGCTTATTTCAATAACATGTTTATAAATAAGCAATTAGCATAATAATACGCTAATTGCCTTAACTACTTAATCTAATAACCTAAACAACTGATATTAAAGTGGGTATTCTTCGAATGCATATAATACTGTAGACAGATAACGTTCTCCTGTATCGGGCAGTATAACAACTATATTTTTCCCTTTATTTTCGTCTTTCTTCGCCAACACTGTAGCCGCATAGGCAGCTGCTCCCGAAGAGATGCCTACAAGCAAGCCTTCTTCGCGAGCAAGCTCCCGGCTCGTACGTATAGCATCATCATTGCTCACCTGCAATATTTCGTCCACAACTGAACCATCATAAGTTTTTGGAACAAAACCTGCACCTATACCTTGTATCTTATGAGGCCCGGGATTGCCTCCCGACAACACTGGTGAATCGGCTGGCTCTACTGCTACTATTTTCACATTGGGATTGTATTTCTTCAACACCTCTCCTACGCCGCTTACGGTACCCCCGGTACCAACTCCGGAAACAAAAATATCAACTTTTCCATCAGTATCGCGCCAGATTTCCTCTGCGGTCGTTTTTCTATGAATAGCCGGATTCGAAGGATTTGCAAATTGCTGGAGAATCACCGCTTTCGGATTCTCTCTTTGCAATTCTTCCGCTTTTGCTATTGCTCCTTTCATTCCTTCGGGCCCCGGAGTAAGGACAATATTTGCCCCCAAAGCTTTCAATAAGTTTCTTCGTTCTATACTCATGGTTTCCGGCATAGTAAGAGTCAGTTTATAGCCTTTTGCCGCAGCCACAAAAGCCAGCCCTATCCCTGTATTACCGCTTGTAGGCTCTATAAGCTCACTATCCGGTTTCAAAACACCTGCACTCTCCGCATCTTCAATCATAGCATTTGCTATACGGTCTTTAACGCTTGATGCAGGGTTAAAATATTCCAGCTTACCTATTACCTGAGCACTCAATCCGTGTTTTTTATTATAGTTCGACAGCTCCAATAAAGGAGTATTTCCTATTAAGTCTGTAAGTTTTTTTGCAATCTTTGCCATATTGTTATATGTATTAATTTATTATTATTGATGAGGCAAAGGTATACGTTTTTTCTACATAACACAATCGCCCAAATAAGGTATTTTAGTACCACAAACATGGTATATTATTTAAAGTAAAAAACGTTAAGGTAAAGATACAATCCAAATTATTTCCGCTATATTCGCAGTGCCTAAAATATTATTATCGCATCCCAAAACATAATGATTACAGAGATGTTTTATTGATAAAAATAAAAGTCATGGAGATATCCGAACTATATAATATATATAAACAGTACCCTGAAGTTTCTACAGACACTCGTAACAGTCCAACTAATTCAATTTTTTTCGCTCTTAAAGGAGCAAATTTCAATGGTAATGAATATGCCGAAAAAGCAATAGATTCAGGGTGTAGCTACGCCATAGTAGATGAAGCCAAATACGCTACACGACCGAATATAATCCTTGTAGAAAACAGCCTCGAAACGTTGCAGAAACTGGCGAATTACCACCGTAAACAGATTAAGACCCCCATCATTGCAATTACGGGGACAAACGGGAAAACCACAACCAAGGAGCTTATAACAACTGTTCTGGCGCAGGAATACAAAGTAGTTTCTACTCAAGGCAATCTGAATAACCACATAGGTGTTCCTTTAACATTGCTACGTATAAAGAAAGAGCATGAAATAGCCGTAGTAGAAATGGGAGCCAGTCACGTCGGCGAAATTAAGTTCTTATCTGAAATAGCCGAACCCAACTATGGCATTATAACAAATTTGGGGCATGCTCATATCGAAGGCTTTGGATCATTCGAAAATGTAGTAAAGGCCAAAGGTGAATTATACGAATATATTCGCAGTACAACAGACGGAAAAATATTCATCGATCATACCAATACTCTTCTCAGGGAGATGTCTGAAGGTATCACCTCTATATATTATGGTTTACAAGATGACCTGTTTGTTTCAGGCAAGGTTGTATCCATTAGTCCATATCTTGAATTTGAATGGAAAGTTTTAAATACCCGAAAGAAAGTAAAAACAAAATTAATAGGTGAATACAACCTCCCCAATCTATTGGCAGCCATCACAGCAGGAAAATATCTGGGAGTTAATTCCGATCGGATTTGTAAGGCAATTGCTAATTATGAACCGACAAACAATCGTTCCCAATTGAAAGAAACGGACAAAAACATGTTAATCATAGATGCATATAATGCCAATCCGACCAGTATGCATGCTGCGTTAGAAAACTTTGACCACATGGATGTCCGGCGTAAAGTCCTTATATTGGGTGACATGAAAGAATTGGGAGCCGATTCAGATTTAGAGCATCAAAAAATAGCAGATTATATAGCTCAACATAATTTCGATGAAGTATTATTTGTGGGAGAAAACTTCAGTAAAGTAAAAACAGATTATCTCCACTTCGAAAACCTAAATGAGTTACGGGATCATTTACTAAAACACCCTATAGACAACTCCTACATCCTACTAAAAGGATCGCGAGGGGTCCAGCTCGAACGATGTATCGATTTACTATAAAAAGAGCGGCCTTCAAGGGTCGCTCTTATCATATAATTACCAAGAAAAGCAATTAACACAAAACAAAAGACAAAAAGAGTAAATGATTAAATACATAAAACTAATAAGTTTGCATTAGTAATAAAATTAACCATAAAAATCATAAAATGAGAAGAATTCTTTTATCCCTGCTGCTATGCGTCTTTATATCAACATCCATTTCAGGGAGAGAGGTAACGCCCTTCAATGATGGATGGTCTTTCAAGAAAGGGCCATTCAATAGCAGTCCTGCAATTCTATCAACAAACTATACCGGAGGAAAATGGGAAGAAGTGAAAATTCCGCATACATGGAATGCAAAAGACATGCAAGTGGCCATGGCTAACATATCAGGCTTCCGCAACCCTCAAGAGCGATTCTATACGGGTGAAGCCATGTACAAAAAAACGTATACTCCCGATGCTTCCTTAAAAGATAAACGTGTTTTCCTTCGGTTTGAAGGTGTTGGGTCTGTTGCCGAAGTATATGTCAACAACCAATTTGCAGGAAGGCATCTTGGCGCATACTCCGCATTTACTCTTGAAATAGACAGATTATTACAATTTGGGGAAGAAAACGAGATAATAGTAAAAGCCGATAATAGCGAACGCCCGGATGTGATACCGGTAAACCATGTGTTATTTGGAGTATACGGGGGAATTTACCGCGATATTTCGCTAATAGTTACAGAAAAACTAAATATTGCTGTTACGGATTACGCTTCACCGGGAATCTATATTTCTCAGGACAATGTAACAAAGAAATCGGCAGACGTAAATATCAAAATAAAAGTTGATAATATAACCGGTTCCGTTCAAAACACTAATCTAGTTACCACAATATATGAGATGGATGGTAAAACCATCAAATCAAAAAAAGAAACTCCGGTAAGAGTGAATCCTCAGGGAAGGCAGTTTTTTACGCATAATTTCAAAATAACAAACCCTCATTTATGGCAAGGGCTGGAAGATCCGTATTTGTATAAAGCAGTCACCCAAATCGTATCAGGAGGAAGAATTATAGACGAAGTTGTACAACCATTAGGACTGAGACACTTCGAACTGAAAACAGGAGACGGAATGTACCTGAATGGCAAAAAAGTACCGATGTATGGAACATGCCGCCATCAGGACTGGTGGGAAAAAGGCAGCGCTTTGACGAAAGAAGACCACAACACCGATCTGGAAATCATAAAAGAAATGGGCGCTACCACTATCCGTTTTGCCCACTATCAACAAGCAGAACAGATATATGCTAAGTGTGACAGCATCGGATTTATTGTATGGGCTGAAATCCCGTTTGTAAATAGAGTAAGCACCCTGGAAACAGAAAATGCAAAGCAACAGCTAACCGAACTTATCCGACAAAACTACAATCACCCGTCTATATACGTTTGGGGGCTACACAACGAAGTATATACCCCGTTTGAGCAAACGATTCCTCTGACAACAACACTTCACGACCTGGCTAAAACAGAAGATCCATACAGATACACCGTGTCGGTAAGCGGATATAATAAAATAGATGCCGCAGCAAACCATAACGCTGACATTCAAGGTATAAATCACTATTTTGGTTGGTATGGCGGAAAAATAAGCGATATAGACAATTGGGTCAAAAAAGCCGAAAAAGAATTCGCAGACTATAACGTTATATTTTCTGAATATGGAGGAGAAGCGAATATAAACCAACAAAAAGAAGATGTAGGTGAAATAGGCGATTGCTGCGGATACGACAAGAAATATTATGAAACATGGGGTACAAAATTCCACGAAATACAATGGGGCGTTATCGCCAAACATCCATTCCTGATAGCATCGTATATATGGAACACTTTCGACTTTGCCACTCCGATGTCATCGCAAGGGGGAGTACACTCCCGTAATATGAAAGGATTGGTTACATTCGACCGAAAAACAAAAAAAGATCCGTTTTATTGGTACAAAGCCAACTGGAGTAAAGAGCCTGTACTATATCTTACTCAACGCAGGGCTGTAGACCGGGAAAATGAGTACACTTCTGCAACTGTATACTCTAATATTGGAACACCCCGGCTATTTGTAAACGGAGTTGAAATAAAAGAATTCACGGAAGGCACAACTTCAATACACTATATATTCAATAGTATTAAATTAAAAGAAGGCGAAAACATCATCGAAGTAAAAGCTACAAAAGATGGAAAAACCTATGAGGATAAGATAGTATGGAATTATTCCGAAAAAAATAAAGGAAAATCTGACGACTCGACACCAATAGAAAAAACAGAAGAACATATAGGACTATAATCACATGACCATGAAAAAACTTACAGTATTTATCATTTTGTTGAGCAGCATGCTCTTTTTCCAAAGTTTTGCTCAAACCGAAAAAAAAGAACGAATACCTCTTAAACATGGAGCACATCACATAGGGAAACGAACAGATGCAGCGATGCAACGTTGGCGTGAATATGGATTAGGACAATTTATTCACTGGGGAGTATACGCTATTCCGGGTGGACAATGGAATGGAAAAACATCCGGAGGGGCGGCCGAATGGTTCAGATCTTCGGGACTTATAACCAACGAAGAATACGACAACCTATACAAGCAGTTCAACCCTACAGATTTCGATGCTGTAAGATGGGCAAAACAAGCAAAACAGATGGGTGCAAAATACGTAATATTTACGACAAAGCATCACGATGGATTCTGCATGTGGCCCAGCACGTATACAGACTATACTATAGCCAATACTCCATATAAAAAAGATATTGTAAAACAAATCGTAGATGCTTACACTGCCGAAGGCATTGATGTTTATCTGTACTTTTCCATTATTGACTGGAGTCATCCGGGCTACGTATCGGGCGGAAATATAAATTCGCCTGAAATAAAAAAAGCTTTTCAGGCAGGAGAAAGGGAAATATTCAACCCTTTTAAGACTAAAGAACAAGAAAAAAAATACGAAGATTTTAAATCCTTCACACGCAACCAACTAATTGAGCTTTTAGACAACTATCCTAAAATTAAAGGACTTTGGTTCGACGGATCATGGGATGTAGCATGGGTGAAAAATGCACCTTGGGTAGACAGCGTTGGATTAGAGTTAAGGGCTAAACATCCGGGACTAATAATCGGCAGTCGCTTTAGATCTGACGAATACGGTAACAGGCATGTGGATGCTAACGGCGATTTGATTGACGATTACGATCAGCGATTTGAAAGAAATTTACCAAACAGCCTTGCCGAGGTAAACGGCAACGACTGGGATTGTGTAATGACTATCCCCGAAAATCAGTGGGGATACCACAGAGACTGGACCCTGACATATGTAAAAACTGCATACGACCTGATAGAAATGACCTTACAGGCAAATTCATTGGATGGTAACTTTGTTATAAACTTCGGGCCTGACGGAAAAGGGAATATGCGTCCGGAAGAAGACCACATCGCTAAAAGTGTAGGAGACTGGATGGCTAAATATGGAGAAGCCGTATATGGAACACATCACTCCATTTTGGAAAAACAAGACTGGGGAGTTTCTACCCAAAAAGGAGACGAAATATACCTTACAGTATTTAATAAACCAATGAGTAATATATTGAAAGTGAAAGTTCCAAGAGCCACAACAAAAGGGAACGTCTTTGTAATAGAACACGCAACATTCTTATATACAGGAAAATCTGCAATAGTAAATGACGGAGGACGCAATAAAGCAGGCGCAATATTTTATGATATCCCAATTCCAACAGAATTTCAAAACAGTGGAGAATCATTTGTTATTAAAATAAAACTGAAAGAAGTCCCTCAAGGGGAAAAGGGCGCTTATCAGCAGGCAATAACATAAAAAAGACTGAATATTGGGACGAACGGAGTAGTTACAGGAAACAGTAGCTACTCTTTTTTTCTAAATTATATTAATAACGAATTGTAAAGAAGGTACTTGTAATAACTGAAAAAATTCCTATATTTGCTCTAATAATAACCCGAGAAAATAAAATATTAAAATAAGCTGAAAATATGAAATTTGTTGTTTCCAGTACCGCTTTATTGAGTCACTTGCAAGCTATAAGCAAGGTGATAAACTCAAAAAATACATTACCTATTTTAGATTGCTTTTTATTAGAACTAAACGAATCTAGGCTGACCCTGACCGCAGCTGATTCTGAAACCCGAATGGTAACATCGTTGGAAGTAAATGAGGCCGAAGGCAATGGAAAGTTTGCTGTGAATGCCAAAAATCTACTGGATCCTTTAAAAGAATTACCGGAGCAACCACTTACATTCGAGATAAATAACGACAATCTGGAAACATTCATTTATTTTCATAATGGAAAATATAATTTTATCGGACAAAGTGGAGAAGATTATCCCCAGCCAAAAGAACTGAAAGAGACAGCTATCAGCCTAACAATCGAACCTCAGATTCTTTTCTCGGGAATTAACCGTACTCTGTTTGCCAGTGCCGACGACGAATTGCGTCCTGTGATGAATGGTGTTTATTTTGACATAACTCCGGACGATCTGACTTTTGTCGCGTCTGACGGTCACAAGCTGGTTCGCTGCAAAACTTTAGCAGCAAAAGGAACGGAAAGAGCCTCGTTTATTTTACCTAAAAAACCTGCGAATCTTTTGAAAGCCCTTTTGCCTAAAGAAGCCGAAACAGTAGAAATAAAATTCGACGAGAATAATGCATATATAAAGATGGCTAGCTACACAATGACATGTCGCTTTATTGAAGGACGTTATCCGAATTATAACTCTGTTATCCCCCAGAACAATACGAATAAAGTAAATCTGGATCGACTCGCTTTTCTGAATGCTCTGAAACGAGTTTCCGTGTTCTCTAATCAGGCAAGTAACCTTATCAGATTGCAGCTGTCTGACAAGAATATTATTGTATCTGCTCAGGATATCGACTTTTCCACTGCTGCGGAGGAAACTATTCCTTGCGAATATGCGGGTACAACAATGAATATCGGATTTAAATCAAGCTTTCTTATTGAAATACTGAACAACATTCCGTCTTCAGATATTTCACTGGAGTTATCAGATCCTTCACGTGCAGGATTGATTATTCCTGTTGAAAACGAAGAGAGTGAAGACCTGTTGATGCTATTGATGCCGATGATGCTTAACGACTAAAAAATAAACAATAAATAATTGCACGGCTTTATCATTTTTCACGCTAATGAAAAATGATAAAGTCTTTTTCTTAAGCCTATGGAACTTAATCTCAAAAATCCTCTTATCTTTTTCGACCTGGAAACGACAGGTACAGATACTATACACGACCGTATTGTGGAAATCTCATATCTTAAAGTATACCCAAATGGAAAGGAAGAGGTAAAAACCAAGAGAATAAATCCGGAAATACCAATACCTCCTTCAGCCAGTGCCATACACGGTATTTATGATGATGATGTTAAGGATTGTCCTACATTCAAACAAATAGCCAAATCGCTTGCCGTTCAAATGGAAGGAACCGACTTGGCAGGATTCAATTCCAGCCGATTCGATATACCTTTACTTGCCGAAGAATTTTTGCGCGCAGGTGTAGATATTGATTTCAGCAAGCGAAAAATGATTGACGTCCAGATTATATTTCACAAGAAAGAACAACGCACATTAGAAGCTGCTTACAGATTCTATTGCGATAAAGAACTTACAGATGCTCACTCGGCCGAAGCTGATACTTTTGCTACATACGAAGTTCTGAAAGCTCAGTTAGATAAATATTCCGATCTGGAAAATGATATAGAGAAACTGGCATCAGAGTTTTCATTCTTCAACGACAACGTCGACCTTGCAGGCCGTATTATTAGAAATGAACATGGGGTTGAAGTCTTCAACTTTGGAAAACACAAAGGAAAATCCGTAGCCGAAGTATTGAAACAGGAACCGAGCTTCTACGCTTGGATGATGGATGCCGATTTTCCATTGAATACAAAACAGGTACTTACAAAAATCAAGTTGCGAGAGATGCAGAAATGAAATAACTTTTCTCACTAAATAAACTTAACCCTTTCAGAATCTGAAAGGGTTATTTTATTTTAAATGGAACTACCTTCTTGAAGTCCATAAATATATTGAGATATTCAACATCAGACTTTTTGTTCAAAATATTTCCATTATAATCAATAATATATTCTATCTCACTTTTAAAATGGATATCTTCTTCTGTCTTTATTTCAGATAAAGGTTGTTGATAAAAGTAGCTTCTCTCTATTACTTTAATCTGTACCTTACTAAAAGACATTTCTATTTGCACCTGACCCGAAGCCCCATATATAGAAATCCTAGCAGAATCTATATTTCCTGAAGCTTTGTAATAAACCTTTGCTTCCGCTCCCTCAGATGACAACCCTTCCATCTCATAGAAGATAATAGTGTCTGATGCAAGCTTCGTTTCCATAGCAAAGATATGCGTAGAAAAACTAATGAGTAAAATAAATAACAACAACCTCATTTTCTAAGTATATATTTTGTATGCTATAAATATAGCGTATCCAATAAGTACGATAAATATAAAGAACGTATTTATATTCATCAATAAAAAAGCCTTTAGATTAGATTTAAATCTGGACTCACCATAGAACACACGGTTCCCTCTAAAAAAATAAAATGTAATGTAAATGATCAGGAAGAACCATAAAAGTGTCCTGGGAATATCCCAGCTCAACCATGCAAATATCCAATCGAACAGAATACAAATTGTTATAGATAGCAAAGTCACTGAAAAAAAATGGAGCGTAAAAATCCCACTATCGAAATAATAGCGTTTCTTTCGATTATGAAACAACCACATCCAAAAAGCAAATATAGGCATGTAAACGAATAGGGCTTTTGGCAGATTGTGAGTAAAAAACTCTAAGGCTTTCTCCTTACGTTCTTCATCTTTTAAATTCTTAGATGCATCTTTTATTATATTATATAAACTACCTTTGCGATCCATACTTGTGATCTTCAAGGAATCCTTCGTATTTTCAACTATCTCTCTATTGGCTGCAACAATACTATCTCTAATAGCCGCTTCCGTCTTCAGTTCTGCTTGAGGTTTTGCATTATTCTCAGCTTCGTCAGGATAAGTCAGCATAAACGGAATAAAGAAAGTCAGGAAACTAATAAAGATGTAATAAGAAAAAGGATTTACATACGATTTTCTCTTACCATTCATATATTCCGCAGATATTTTTCCCGGCGAAATAAACAGCGTTTTAGTTGTCCTCCAAAATGAACTATCATAATGAAGGAAATCGGAGACGAAATGAGTGAATAAATGATGAAAAGAGTGGCGACTCTCCGAATTTTCCTGACCACAATTCGGACAATAGTTTTTTTCAACAAATGAACCGCAGTTCTGGCAAGTCTTGCTGTGCCTTACCTTATGTTTACCCATAGATATTTTCCGGCCTTTATTTGCCGCAATGCAAATTTAATATTCCTAGAGTAAACAATGATACAATACAGAAAAAAAGTCAGCAGATTACATAAGCAACCCGCTGACTTCTCATTAATTTAATATAAGATTAAAGTGTGACTCCTGTTTTAAAGATGGCTATTTCCTTAAAGCCTGTTTCTTCATGCTTAAGATGTTTTCCATTACAGACTTCTACTGTAAAGTTGATAAAATCGTCCAAGACCTTCTCCATGCTATTTCCTTCCAATAAGGCTCCGGCATTGAAATCTATCCAATTTTGTTTGAAGTTATATAACTTGGAATTGGTAGATATCTTCATCGTAGGAACAAATGCGCCAAATGGGGTACCACGCCCGGTAGTAAACAACACGATCTGGCAGCCCGACATAGCCAATGCCGATGCAGCCACCAAGTCATTACCCGGCGCATTCAACAGACTCAAACCATGTTTAGTCACAGGTTGCCCGTAATCCAGCACATCTACAACTTCCGAGTTCCCCCCTTTTTGAGTACATCCTAATGATTTATCTTCCAAGGTAGTAATACCTCCGGCCTTGTTTCCCGGTGAAGGATTTTCATAAATTGGCTGTTCGAACCTTCGGAAATAATGCTTAAAATTATTTATTAACAGCACTGTATCATTGAAGACCTTTTCATTTTCAGCCCTATTCATCAAGATCGTTTCTGCCCCAAACATTTCAGGCACTTCTGTCAAAATACTGGTTCCGCCCTGAGCGATCAGCCAGTCGGAAAATTGCCCTACCAGAGGATTAGCCGTGATACCGGAGAAGCCGTCACTACCTCCACATTTTAACCCAACCTTTAGTTTTGAGAGAGGTAGAGATTCACGTTTATCTTTACGCATATATTCCACCAACTCCTTCATCATCTGAAAGCCGGTTTCTATTTCATCCTGTACTTCTTGCGAGATAAGAAAACGAACACGGTTCCCGTCCCATTCTCCCATTACTTTTTTGAAATCTTTTTGCTGATTATTTTCACAACCGAGACTCATAACCAGCACACCTCCGGCATTCGGATGTTTAGCCAGTGCAGCCAATGCTTTCTGAGTATTCACATGGTCATCTCCTAATTGCGAACAGCCATAATTATGCGTATAAACCCGAATGTCATCAATGTGTGACACATCGAGTTCAGATTTCACCCGATTGATAATGGCTTGCGCTTGTCCGTTTACACAACCAACTGTAGGAACAATCCACAATTCGTTACGGATACCCATTTCGCCATTATAGCGCAGGTAACCATTTATTCTCAGGTCACTCTTCTTGATATCCAGTTTTGGATGTACAGGTACGTATGAGTATTGCAAATCGTCATGCAGATTGGTTTTCACATTGTGCGTGTGCACGTGTTCACCGATATGTATATCTGTTGTGGCATGACCGATAGGATAACCATATTTAATGACATTCTCGTTCTCTTTAATCTCTTTTATTGCAAATTTATGCCCTGTAGTAATAGGGTCTTTGATCGTAATATCAGCTCCATCAATATTCAACACGTCGCCAGTCACCAGATCTTCTATGGCAACACAGACATTGTCCGTAGGGGCTATTTTTAAATATTTGTTCATTTGAAACACTCTCCTATTTTAGTTTGCTTTTGATGGAAATAACCATTTCCATATATTCCTCATCCGATAAATATACTTTCTGAGGATTCATTGTAAATGTGCCTCCAAAGTCCGGTCCATCAGTGTATTTAGGAACCAAATGGAAATGCAAATGTGGTAGTTTGTCGGAGTACGCCCCGTAATTTACTTTCACGGGGTTAAAAAGTTCTTTCAATCCTTTCGCCACCTTATTTACATCTTCCATATAGGCCAATAACGCTTCGTCTTCCAGTTCGTACATTTCTGTTGCATGGTCTTTGTAGGCTACAATACAGCGTCCGTGATATGTTTGTTCTTTAAACAGAAAAACAGTGGATGCTTGCAGGTCACATACTTCAATCATCAGATCCTTTTGAGTCTGATTTTTATTACAGTATAGGCAATCATTATTTACTGACATATCTCCAAGTTTAAGCAATTATTTCTTTTAGTGCGTCCAACATACCTTTATTCAAAATCAGTTCGGCATCATCAGACACTTCATCTATGAAAGAAGACACTTCGGCAAAGTTTTCTTTCCACATTGCTTTATTGTTTACTACAGCAGACACCCACCCTTTAATGTCGTTCCGATTGAAATTCTTTTGAATAAAACCAATAAATTCAACAGTATCATTCGGTGTAAAGTTTTTTGCAGCGGATTGTCCAGAGTAAAGTACCAACAATGCAGCAAAGGAGAAAGTTGCCAGTTTAGCATTCTTTCTTAATTTTTTACAATTGTCATACACTGTAGGATAATCACGGGTTTCCCATTTTGAGATGGAGTTTAACGATATATCTTTCAGATAGTGCTTCAAGTAAGGGTTGTAAAAACGTTCCAGTATCTTAGCCGCAAATGCTTTCAGTTCTTCCGGATCTTCATCGATACATGGAAGTACCTCTTCTGCGACCATACGGTTGATATATTTTTCTACTTCCGGTGTATTGAAAGCGTCCATCACAGTTTCGCAACCAAGCTGCAGAGCTACAGGCACCATTGCAGTATGCGAACCGTTCAGTATACGAACCTTCTTCGCACGGAAAGCCTTTATGTCGTCCATGAACAAGACATTCAATCCTGCCTTATCCAACGGGAATTTTTCTTTGATAATACTGTCACCTCCAATTGCCCAAACATGGAAATATTCACCTTTTACCACAAGGTTATCATTAAAGCCTATTTCGGCTTTGATTTCATCGATATTTTCGCGAGGGAATCCCGGCACAATACGATCTACCAGCGTATCATAGAAATGACAGGCAGTATTCACCCAGTTAATGAAGCCTTCTTCCAGATTGTTGTATTTAGCATGCTTCAATACATATTCGCGAAGTGTGGAACCGTTATCTTCTATGAGTTCACAGCAAATAATCAGCAAACCTTTATCCGGATCACCATTAAATTTCTTATAGCGTTTATGCAACAAAGCCGTCATCTTAGCAGGGAATGATTTCGGAGGTGCCGCATTCAAATCATCTCCTTCTTCGTAACGTATACCGGCTTCTGTAGTATTAGATATAATCATTTCCAGTTCTTCGCTCAAGAATAGCTTTTCATACTCCGAATACTGGCTGTAAGGATTCATTATATCCACAATGCTTTTTACCAAAGCAACCTCTTTTACAGGTTTCTTATTTTTTATTCCTTCCAGATAAACGTGATATAAACAATCCTGCTCTTTAAACATTTTGATCATCGTATCACCACCTGCTATCGGTTGCACGGCCACAATGCCATGACTCATTACCCCTGCATCGTTTGCTTTGTCAATCATCCAATCGACAAAGGCTCTCAGGAAATTACCTTCTCCGAATTGAAGTATTTTTATTGGTAAATTTTTCTTTTCTACTGTGGTTTTATTCAGTTCTTTCATTGGTATAAATTATTTAGTTGTTTTCAATTATCTAACGGAATAGATAAGTGGATGATTTAGTTTATTCAAGAAATCTTCAACACACTGGATGAAAGCCTCTTTGGTTGCTATAGGCTCTTTGTCCAGCTCCCACGTAGGCATAAAGTAATATTCTATATATCCATTTTCAGGTGTGAGAACGAGAATATGGTTCAAGTCATCCCCTGTAATTTCTTTTATTTGTTTTGTCCGGGCAAAGACGGCAAGTCCTTGCATATCATTATTAAGACTCTGCTTCCCAAATGTAGCAATGTATGACCAAGTGTCGTTTGATTCATTTTTTACTATAAGCTCAGCATTTTTATCTTTAAAAATACCCGTAGCTATATTATCGACCAGACTCTTATTGACAAACAGCTCCATATGTGAAGCCCTGCTTCCTGCATCTATTGAAATAAGCGATGTCAGATCACATTTAATATGATTGGCTTCCCATCCGTAATAGACGGTTTTTACCTGCGAACGGATCTTTCCATCGGCAGGGATGTAACATGTCACGCTATCCTTTTTCTCAACACGCACGGCTTTTTGTCCGTTCCATGCAGCAATAGAACCTAAACCTAAAGTTTTGCCGACTTTCATATTATCCATCCCCCAATCGGCCATGTTATGGTAATTATCGAAACCATCAACCCCAACCGCGGGAAGCACAATGTCTGATGTTTTCTTTGCGAACACATCTATACCATTCCGGTTATCGAGGTAGAAACGAAAGGCCACTTTATCGCTTTCCCAGCCCGGACCTTCATATTTTATATAATAAGAATGATCCCGGAAATCTCCGGGAAGAGTTATATAATTAGGCTTTACCCATGAGTAGCCTCCAACATATTTATGACCTTCGAAGTGTCCTCCTATCTTGTGAGACAGTTCAGCATAAGTCCGCTTCGGATAATTATCTGCCGTACCTTGCTTAATAGCTACTTTTAAGGTTTTATTTGCCTCTATTTTTTCAATTGGCAGAACAGCTGTCAATTCTCCCCGAATATTTTGAATAATCTCCACAGGAACATTTTTGCCGTCAACTGTCGCCACATAATTGCCTAGAGGTAAATTCAACTTCTTAACAGGAATTTCAAGTGTATAATCGGTAATGTCCCGGGAAGAAGTATTTCTTACTGTAACACTTTTTGTAACTACCTGTGCAACTAAACTAAAAGACAATGTTTGCGCACACACCAATAGGAAAAACGAGAAATATTTCCGACTTCTTAAATATTTATTTACAAGAGGCATTTTCATGGTTTCGATGATTTTTAGACAAAAATAGTGAGTTTAAATTATAAAGAGGGGGTAATTTTGACTTAATCAATGGTGATTTTGACTTAATTATGTTATATCTATGAAAATAATAAGTGAATAGCAAGATCGTTAATTCATTATTCCTTATAAGGTATAGGCTTAACGCTTTGTAAAATTATAAATTTATTGTATAAATATCATATACGGTTCCCCGGGCTCCAAAACCCTCTTTTTGATAAATGAGACTTTCATTGAGAAAAAGTCCATTGCTCTCGGTAGATGTTCCATAATCAAAATAAGTTTTATGAGAATAGGTTCTAATTATATAGTCTATTAGTAGATCTATAGCCCCACCACTCTTGCCTTCGTCCGTCGCTGCTGTATATTGGGCATGCACTATATTTTCCATTTCAAAAACAAGGCATCCTCCTAACACCTCTCCGACAGGGTTGAGAGCGACAAAAAGATTTATATTATCGGGAAACTTCTCTTTGAGGCAACGAATTTCAGCTAACGAATGCACAGGCATTTTATCATATTTGCTACTCAGATTATCTTCTAATATCTTCCAAAAACAAGAAAAATCGTCAGACTTCAAAACTGTCAATTTATTCTTTTCAGCTTTTTTCAGTCCATTTTTTCGGGAATCAGAATATTCAAGTTCGTTTGGCAAAAGTATTGTAGAAGATATATTTCGTTCTGACAACACAGCTTTATAACGGAATAATGCATATAAGTCTTCTTCTGACGGAAACCTGTGATACATATGCGGGATTGCCTTATATACAATTTGCTTTATTCCCTGATGACGCAGTGTAACTGTCAGATATTCAAAAATCCTTAACACATTTGAAGCCGTTGTTTTCGGAGACATAATTAAACCACCATAAGTCAATCCCTGATGAGAATAATATACCTTGTCTGTAATATGTCCGGGCATTAACGCAACCAAATCACCATCCATATAAAACATCAAGGAATAATCTTCAAACCTGTCGCCATGATATTCAATAAAATCCCTATAATGCAGAAAAGTTCCGTTCTTTGAAGAACCGACAAAAGTATCCCAATTCTTCTTATATCCGGGTTCATATATTTTTATCTCCATTTTGACGATACTTTTTAAAGTCAGTATAAGTATTGATATAATCATCCGTATCGTAGACGTCGGACGCTAATGCAAGACAAACAACCCCAGACGAATACTCCTTTTCTGTGGCCCATACTCCGGGAGGAATATGCAACCCATATGTCGGACGGTTCAATAAGACTGTTTTTTTATTTATCCCATCATTCAATTCCACTTCAAAGCTCCCACTGGCCGCTATTAAAATCTCATGGCAATGCTTGTGTGCATGCACACCCCGTTTCGCACCCGATGGAATATCATAAATATAAAAAACTCTGTTGATACCGAAAGGAATTGTCTCCTCTCCATGTACCGGAGTTATACACCCTGCTCTATTTTTTATAACAGGGAACTCGATCAAGGAACAGTCGAATACAGTATTATATTGAGGTTGGCGATTAGTCGTATCATACAAAGAAAATATTTTTGAACTTTCACAATTCTCCGTGCCGAGTACCTTTTTAAAGTCCTTGTAATTCCTAATGTAGTCGTCTTCACTATATGATCCGGAAGTCAGTACCAGGCAAAGTGCATTCGTCGAAAAATTACCCAAACTTCTCCACAGCATATTTGGTACATATAAAGCCATATAAGAGCGGTTAAGAGTATGCACCCGTTTCTCTTTACCATCATCCAACAGCACATCGAAGCTACCGGATAAAGCTATAATTACCTCGTGTTGCGATTTAAAGGCATGGCTCCCCCGCTTCTGTCCGCCGGGAATATCATATATCCAATATGCACGAGCGATTGGGAACGGGATATGCTTTTCCGCTTCTATAAACGAAAGATTCCCGCGGCGGTCTGTTACCTTGGGCAACTCTATGATTTCTTCCCTTTTCATTCGGTATTATCTTAGCCATGGTTCGGGATTCATCTTGGTTGTTCCTTGCCAAAGTTGGAAATGGATTTCGGAATAACCGGTATCAGGGTCGGTATAAACTTTCCCTAATGTCTGACCTGTTTTAACCTTATCTCCCTGCTTTATATAGATGCTTTGTATATTTCCATAGAAGGTATAATAATTACCGTGCCGGACAATGATACATGTATTGTAGCCCGGTATAGCAGCAACATAGGTAACTTCACCATCGAACACAACTTTGGCTTCGGCTCCGGCCTGAGAACGGATATCGATACCACTGCTCGATGTTGTCACAAACCTAGTATGCTGATGAGACCCGAACCGGGTAGTGATTGTATAATTTCCGGAAATAGGATACGGAAGTCTTCCTCTATTCGAAGCAAAATTATTAGATAGAGTTACATTTTCCGGGGTAACAGGAGCTTTTGCTACTGTCGATTTCGGCGCAGTAGATTTTGGTGTAGTAGTTGTTCTTGTTCCTGTCGGGCTCACCGTTTTTTTTGTGGCTTCAGCCCGAAGGCGTTCCTCTTCGCGACGCTTTGCTTCTCTTTCCTGACGAGCGACTTCCTCGGCTATAAGCTTGGCTATCTGTCTGTCTAAAGCCTCAGCTTGTTTTTGTTTTTGTGATAGAATTTTCTGAAGATCTTTCTGCTTTTGCTGAGCTTCATTTACTTCCAGCTTATAATTCTCTTCCTCTTTTTTCAGGTTCGTTTGTTCATTTGTACGAAGACCCAGCAATGTGGTCTTTTCTATTTTCACCTTAGCAAGAGCTAGTTTCCGTTCTTTGAGTTTCTCACTCTGTTCTTTTATCTCATCCGCTTGCTTAGCCCTCCAGTCTGAATATTCGCTTAGATAGCGCATTCTTCTGTAAGACTCCGTCAGTGATTTTCCCGATAGTACGAATAGTAATTTATTCTCACTTCTCCTGTTACGTTGCATGGCATCAATTGCCTTTGCATAATTCTTTTGCTTCTCTTTCAACTCACTTTCAAGTCTCACAATATCCTTCTCTATCTGACTTTGCTCTGCACTAATACCATTTACTTCCTGTTCCAGAAGAGTCAGGACTTTTTGACGAGAAAAAATTTGATTCGAAATTAGCTTAACACGATCTAACAGATTAGACGTAGTTTTCTTTGTATCCCGTAGCAACTGGTCTGTATTCGATATCTCACGAAGAGCTTGTTTCCTTTGCTCTTCAAGTTGCTTTATTCTCACAGTTTGAGCAAAGGAGGAAATACTAACAATCAGCACTAACAGGAAAACCGATATTCTCATTTCAATTTCAGATACGAACCTAGTAAATCTGTAAAACTTACTTTTGTATATTTCGAAGGAATAGATGTATCTACACTAAAGTCTTTATCTATATCCAGTTTATTATAAGATATAACTATATCAGCACGCTTTTTCACGACTTCTATTTTCGCCTGCATAACTGTTGGGTAAGTAAGTTCATTGTCTTTTATAAAATCTGTATACGACCATTGCAGCGAAAGATTTTGCTTCTCATTATGAATCAATGTGGAAACAATATGATCTGTCGCATCTACTGCAAAGTTGTACGACAGGCTGCCTCTTCCTTTTGTTTGTAACATATACAAATCATTTGCCATATTTACAACAAAATTATTATAGTCATTATACTCAACCTCTTGCTTTCCGGGAATGAACAGTTTATTAGTAAACAATGCCTGCAAATTATAGAAATTAAAATCAAGTTGTTTTAAAAATTCCGAATCTTTAAAGCTTTCAGAGAAATACTGCTTTTTCCATCGGTCAATAATTACTATTCTCTCAGGAGTTAAATCCATCCGCATAACCTCTATTCCAAAACCACGAAGTGATACTTGCAGCACACTATCCTTTATTATCTTAAATGTAGCCGAAACTTTTTTGGAAGAACTACCCGATTTAAGTTCGATATTTCCTTTTGATGTTATAGTTTTGAAATTAAGCTCCGTTTTCAGAACATCGGCAACCACTTCTTTATGAGTCTTTTTTGCTAACTCGCCACCTGTGGCCAAAGTCTTTTTCGATTTACATCCGCTTACCAAAAGCAGAGAAAACATAACGAATAGAACTGTAGCTATATTTTTATATTGTTTCATTATTTGGCAATATAGGTTTTGGTTTTAATTTTCTTATCAAGTGTTTCAGAGTCACTGTCTCCTTTTTCTTTGGCTTTGATCCAGTATTCCAAAGCTTTTTCAGGTTCATTGGTCTTATATAGCACATCCCCATAGTGTTCGAGGACTTCAGCACTTTGTTTTTCCTCGTCTCCTTCACTATATTTTACGGCATTCTCTATATAAATTTTTGCCATGGTATATGCTCCTTGCTCAAACAAAACCCAGCCATAAGTATCCAAATAAGTCGGATTAGAAGGTTCGGCTTTTACAGTCATGCTACTCATTTTCTCAGCCTTGTCCAAGTCTTTTCTTTCCAGTGACAGATAATAGCTGTAATTGTTCAGCACACCCAGGTTATTCGGTTTGTAAGATAAGGATTTATCATAGGCAACAAAGGCACTATCCTTCTTGCCCATGTGATAATACAAATCACCCATCTGCCCATAGAAATCTGACAATAGCCCTACATTTTTCTCATCTACATACTTGACACCCTTCTGCAAGGCATCCAAAGCGTTTGTATAATCTTTATTCAGATACTCGGACATACCCAGATAAAAATAGAATTGAGGCTGATCGGGAATATAAGAAATAGCATCCTTACATATTTTGATAGAGAGATTTATACTATCGGGAAATGTGGTACTCAACATTTGCTCCCACCCAAATGCATTGGTAGGATTTGCGTCTGCATATACCTGGAATTGGAAACGGGCTTCATTTAATTTCTTCTGTATCATCAGCAGATTACCATACATCAGATTAAGCTTGGGCTCCTGTGGATGTTGCACCATTAAAGTATCAAACAAAGCATTAGCGGTTTGAGTACCCTGATTATTCGTTTGCAAAGTCCCCACATATTGAGCCAGAATGGCGAGCTTGGTATCTATATCCATTTTGGGACTTACAAGTGCAGCTCTTAGTTCTGATTCTGCGGCCTCTTTGTTATCTGTTTGCTCATAGTATTCGGCCATAGAAGAAATAAGATACGGATCTTCCGGATCAATAGCCTTTGCCTTACTATAAACAGCAAAAGCCTCATCTTTTTTCCCTGCTTGCAAATATAAATCGCCTAACAATACATGATATTTTATTTCTGCCGGATATTTATCTATAAACTTCTGTATCTCGCCATATCCTTTTTTCTCCTGCTTCATCATTGTATAAAGCTGAAACTTTTGGAGACTTACTTTTTCATTAAGTCCTACTATTTGCTCCAATCTGTCGAGAGTAGAAACGGCACTGGCAAGATCTCCATCTTGCCGATAAGCCTCAGCTAAATACAGATAAAGATCTGTGTTGTCAGGATTTTTCCGAGTAAGCTTTTCAAACTGCTCTATAGCATCGCTGTATTGCTTAAATTCGAGACAAAGACTGGCATAAGCCATATTATAATAAAAATTATCCGTATCGTATGCCGTAGCTTTCCGGAAGAAATCTAATGCTCTGTTTTTATTATCTAACAGGCTATAATAATTGCCCAACTCGAAATAAATATTGGCATTGGTAGAATCGATAGCCTGACAATATTTCAATAAATCGAAAGCCGCATCGTATTTATTGACCGACTTAGCTTTCATTGCTTCATAAAAATAATAATCGAACTTACGCCTTTCTTCTACCGAAAGTCTTTTCGCAGGAAGATCAAACTCCTTACCGGTAGTTTCCACCCGCTTCCCTTTTTGCGCATAGACGAGAGAACTTCCCGGAATAAGGATTAAGAAGACAAAACAAAGAATATATATCTTTTTATGCATATAACTATTTTAATTACTGCTTTCCGGTGTGCCCGAAACCTCCGGCCCCACGTTCAGTGTCATTGATAGAATCTACTTGTTCCCATTGCACTTGGGTATGCTCCGCTATAACCATCTGACAAATACGTTCACCATCGTTTATAACAAAGTTTTCATTCGATAAGTTGACCAGAATCACCCGTATCTCACCTCTATAATCTGCGTCTATCGTTCCGGGCGAATTTAACACCGTCAAACCATGTTTCAGGGCAAGACCGCTTCTCGGGCGTATCTGAGCTTCGTATCCTTGAGGAAGTTCAAGAAACAATCCTGTAGGAACTAATGTGCGTTCCAAAGGTCCAAGCGTTATCGGATTATCTATATTTGCCCTAAGGTCTACTCCTGCCGAAAACGGTGTTGCATACTCTGGCAGCGGATGATGAGATTTATTTATGATCTTTACTTTCATTGTTAAGTCTATAATTATTGTTTGCGAAATTACTTAAATCTTTGTAATCTGCTTTGCAAATTGATAAAAATTAAGAATTTAAGCTAAAAAACAGACTGAGTTTGAAAAATGCGAGGAATTGAATATCTTTGTGATTCAAAAAAAGAAAATAAATGGCAACAGCTTATCACAATTTATCTTCATATAATGCTGAGTCTATCCCAAATGGGGAAGATATGAAAATCGGGATTGTAGTGTCGGAATGGAACGAAAAAATTACAGGAGCAATGCTTGATGGCGCATATAAAACATTAGTCAAACACGGAGTGAAGGAAGAAAACATCCTTATAGACTTTGTTCCGGGAAGTTTTGAACTGATTTTTGGAGCAAAACATCTTGTAGAGAACTCAAGTATTGATGCAATAATTACTATAGGTTGCGTTGTAAGGGGAGACACCCCACATTTTGATTATGTATGCAGTGGTGTTACACAAGGTATCGCAGACATGAATATACGATATGACATCCCATTCATTTTCGGACTATTAACTACCGACACAATGCAACAAGCGGAAGATAGAGCCGGGGGAAAACATGGGAACAAGGGCGATGAATGTGCAATTACGGCATTAAAAATGATAGATTTTTATCGTAGAAATTTGGCAGAATAAAAAAAAGTGTTACTTTTGCATTCGCTAAAGATAAAGGGGCAGTTACCAAAGTGGCCAACTGGGGCTGACTGTAACTCAGCTGACTTACGTCTTCGGAGGTTCGAATCCTTCACTGCCCACTCATACTTTGCGGAAGTAGCTCAGTTGATAGAGCATTAGCCTTCCAAGCTGAGGGTCGCGGGTTTGAGCCCCGTCTTCCGCTCTGATGGAGAGACACTTACAGAAATGTGGGTGTCTTTTTTTGTTGGCTAAATGAGTGATTATAGGGGCAAATGTAACCTGATATGTAACCCAAAATACCATGGCTACAATCAGCGTTATATGTTATAAATCAAAGACTTTATCAAATGGTGAGTATCCCTTAGTAATAAGAATCACCAAAGATGGTAACCGAAGTTATAAGTATTTAGGAATTTCAGTAGAGACTCAACATTGGGACTTTAAGAAGAATGAACCTAAACCCAACTGTCCCAATAGAGACCATATTCTAAAGATTATTCAAGACAAGAAAGCTGAATACCAGACACAAGTATTAGAGTTTAAGACCTCTCATAAGAACTTTACTGCTTCCTCTCTCATAAAGACTACGGAACAAACCACTGTGGCAAAGACAGTAGATGCCTTCTACAGAGAGCTAATTGCCCACTATCGGAAATTAGGTAAGATAGGCAACTCAAACATCTATCGTGATTCCTACAATTCTATGAAGAGATTTAGAAAGGTGGACAGATTAGACTTTCTCTTCTCAGAGATTGACCTTGCTTATCTAAATGAGTATGAAAAATGGATGGTCAGTATTGGAAAAGCTGAGACTTCTATGAGCCTACTGTTTAGAACTCTCAGGAGTGCTTTTAATAAGGCCATAGAACAGAATTTAGTAAGAAGTGAAGACTACCCTTTCAAGAACTTTAAAATGTCTAAATTCAGTACTAAAACCAAGAAGAGAGCTATAAGTAAAGAAGACATCATAAAGATACTTGAATTGGACTTGTCAGGTGAAAAAGAGGTGATTCAACTTAGTAGAGATGTGTTTATTTTTAGCTATTTGCAAGGTGGAATAAACTTTACTGATATCGCTAGTCTAACAGCAGATAATATGGTGAATGGTAGGTTAGAATATACACGAAAGAAGACCAACACCTTGATAAATGTTCCATTGCAGCAAGAATCTATTAGGCTGATACATAAGTACAACGATGACAAGAGAGGTTATTTGTTTCCTATCCTGAATAAGCAAAGTCATAAAACACCTATGCAGAAGTTCAGCCGTATTCAGAAGAAGATAAAACAAATAAACTATTCACTTAAACAGATAGCCAAGATTGCAGGTATTGAGATTAATCTTACTACCTATGTAGCACGACATAGTTTTGCTACTGTTTTAAAGAGGTCAGGAGTAAATACTTCTATTATTAGTGAATCATTAGGGCATAGTTCTGAAAGTGTTACACAGATATATTTAGATAGTTTTGAGAATAGTCAGATTGATGAGGCAATGGAGAATCTTTTGTAATTTAAAACAAGCTATAGATAAGGCTCTTTTTAATGTTAATGTTATATTTGTGTCAATAAATAGTAAGATAAAGCTATGGATGATACTAACAAATCAACAGTAGAAGAGCCTTTGAAGTTCTTTCAATGGATGTTCCTTGAAAATGAATTATTTAATTTTAAGCATGAAATTCTATATTCACATCAAGAAGAACCTGATTTTGTTATTGATGGTGATAAAGTTTCATATTCAGATGTAGTTGCTGATAATTACGATAATCCTTTAGATATTATAAGAACGATTGACTTTAAGGTAGAACTTCAAAAGAAACTTATAAAAGAATATGACATATTTATCCAGAGTTTAGATAAAGCTTTCGATTCTATTACATATCAAGGTAACTCTCCTGATTTGTTCTTATCACGATTACACAAGAAAGCAGTAAATATACTTAATGCCACAAACTCAAAAATTCGATTACATACAAAAGAGTTTGAACCTATTATAAAACAATATCCATTTGTAGAAGATATACTACTTAACATCATACATCATATTGAGAAAGAGCAACAAACTATACAATCAGTACAGAATACATCACATATCAAAGAAGTAACATTGATATCTGAGGATATAAAAAATCAAGTAATATATACAAAGGACAATTTGATTGATGACCTCTTTATGTTTTTAAAAGATGAATACATTTCTACTACTGAATGGGAATATTTAATGTCCTATCTTAAATCTTTTATTATAGAGTATAAAGTACCACATGTAGAAAGGGTCTTTAATGTAGATAAAAGGAAACGTCCTGTAATAAAATATCTATTTTACAAGTTATACAGTAGTCTCTTAAACAGTAGAAATTTTGCTGATAAGTTCAGTGAGTTTTACCTCAAAGCATTTGTGACATTAACACCAACTGAGCATGAAATAAAGAATATGTCCAAAAAGTTCGCTACTCCCCCAAAGCTTCCTAAGGATTTTCCTATGGTGAATAAAATACTATAGAGGTTTACACATAAAATGAACTATTAAACAGGCTAAAAGACTGTTTTTTTAATTTCCACCAATTCCACTTTTTTATCCACCAATTCCACTTCTCTGTCCACTATAACTAACTCCATCTTTGTGACATAATTAAATCAGAAGTTAATTAAAACAATAAAAGATGAGAAAAAATTATTTTGACCTGTCAGAAGCACAGGTAAGCAATCGAAGGGACAAAGTTAATAATATTTCAAAGAAAGGAGGTTACAATGGCTAGAGGTAGTGATATACCAGAAATAATCCAAGTTCAGCTCTATATAGAAAAGAAATGGGACTTTAGATACAATGTTGTATTAGGAAGGATTGAATTTAAAACAAAGCATCAAATTGATTTTCGTGTCTTAAACGACTATGATCTTAATTCAATTCATAAAGATTATTCTGAAAATATGATAGATTATAGTGTAGAGAAACTTAGAAAACTATTGATATCAAGTTTTTCTCCTAGATACAATCCTTTTTATCAATACTTTAACGACTTACCTATTTGGGATGGTACTACTGATTATATTGATATGTTGGCATCAACAGTCAAGACAACCAATGATGATTTTTTCAGGTTGGTATTCAAGAAATGGATTGTTGCTATGGTGGGTTCACTATTGGATGACAAGGTAATAAACCATACATTCTTAATACTGACAGGAGGTCAAGGAGTTGGTAAAACTACATGGATTAATAACCTTGTACCACCAGAGTTACATGAGTATTATTATTCGGGTGCTATCAACCCTAATAACTCTGATAGTAAAATTCAATTAGGCGAGAATATGCTTATTAATATTGATGAACTTCAAGGAATGACATCTAAAGGGTTAGAAGATTTGAAAGCACTAATAACCATAAGGGATATCAAAGTCCGCAGGCCTTATGCTGCTGTTCATGAAATCATACCACATAGAGCATCCTTTGCAGGCTCTGTCAATGTTCCAACTTTTCTAAATGACACAACAGGAAATAGACGGTTTCTCTGTTTTGAAGTGACAGAAATAGAATATGAGCATAACATTCCTATTGAGCTTATATATGCACAAGCTTTATCTCTCTTCAAGAATGGATTTAAATTCTATCTGGACAGAGAAGAAATAGTCCGATTAAATGAGCACAATGAAGCTTTTGTTCAGCGAACTTTAGAAGATGAACTTATGACAAAATATATTACCCCATGTAGTAGAGATGATAAGGATGCAATTATTGGTACAACAACGGATATTGCAATGACTCTGTCAACTTTTGAAAATAAACTGAGGGTTAATGATACTACACTACAAAGAATAGGAAAATTACTCAAAAAGAAAGATTATGAAAGATTTAAAAAGAACGGAAATTGGGTGTATTCGTATAAAATAATCTATGAACCTCAATACGGCTATTACTCAGAAGATTAATTTCAAAGGGTAAGGATGGTAATCAATATTTAAACATTCATTGATGATATAATAGTAGTATATAGAAAGTTTACATTTTTTTTGCTTACCTACCTTGCCCTAATTTAATGCCTAACTCTTCCATGATGGAATAAAAATCTGTCATGGATTTTTTATGTCAATGATTTACTAACAATTAAAAAACAATCATTATGAATTTACGACAATCACACAGGAAACAAGCTAAGATTAAACTGGCATTAGAAGGCTGTTCAGGCTCAGGAAAGACTTATAGTAGCCTGTTATTAGCCTTTGGTATGACCAATGACTGGACTAAAATAGCCATCATTGATACAGAGAATGGAAGTGCAGACCTTTATGCTCATTTAGGACAATACAATGTACTTACACTTCAAGCACCATTTACACCTGAAAAGTATATTGATGCTATTTCTGTATGTGAAACAGCAGGGATGGAAGTTATCATCATTGACAGTATTTCTCATTGTTGGGACTACCTGTTAGAATATCATTCTTCTCTACAAGGCAATAGCTTCCAAAACTGGGGAAAGATAACACCAAGACAAAATGCTTTTATCCAAAAGATATTAAGCAGTACATCACACGTTATTTCAACCATGAGAACCAAACAGGATTATGTACTCAATGAGAGAAACGGTAAAATGATACCTGAAAAAGTAGGGCTAAAGGCAGTCATGAGAGATGGAGTAGATTATGAATTTACAATAGTCTTTGATGTTGATATAAAACACTTTGTAACTATCAGCAAAGACAGGACAGGTTTATTCATGGGAAAACCTGAGTTTATTATCTCTTCTGATACAGGAAAAAGAATCCTACAATGGTGCAATGGTGGAACAAGTATAGAATCAGTTAGGTTAGCTAAGACAGAGGAAGAACTTTATACACTCTATCATAAGTACCCTGAATGGAGAGAACAACTGACACCAGACTTTATGACAAAGAAGCAGAATATTCAGTCTGCTAAAACTACTCATGTACCAACAACTAATAATCAATCAATGAACAATAATCCTAATTTTATAAGATATGGAAACAACAGCACTACAACTATTGCCAGTCAAAAATAATCTGATTGGTAGTAATCATGTAATAGATACTCATGCAGAAGTTATAGAAACAAGAAGAGTTCAATCTCCTGTGACAACAGAAATTAGAAGAACTCCATTTGTTGAGGCTAACACCAAAGATGTTACTATACATCATCTGACAAATGAATGTGTAGTACCTGTATTCAGCAAGGATAATGAAATAACTATCAGTCATTCCAACTTTATAGAAACAGTCTGGAATGCAGCACATAACTTCTTTCAGGGAGAAAGTATTTCAGAGCCGGATATAAGAGTTTCTCATGTCATAAAGGGAAGAATCCCCGAAGCTATCCATAAGTCCGTAAATCAGCTTTTAGAGACTGATAAGACCATATATTATGAACGGATGGCTTTCTGTTTTGAAATTCCTACTATCTATGAAGATATTGAAGGCAACAGGCTCAACTTATCCATTGGTGGAGTGAGAGCCTATAATCATGAAAACCTGTATAGTAAGAAATCAGCAGAGAAATTCAAAGTATTCATAGGCTTCAAGAATCTGGTATGCTGTAACCTCTGTGTTTCTACTGATGGTTACAAGACTGAAATAAAGGCCATGAGTACAACAGACTTATTCAAGACTGTGATGGAGCTGTTCCAACTCTATAACCCTGCAAGACATCTACACCTATTAAATTCATTTAAAGATGCTTCCCTGACAGAACACCAGTTTGCACAACTGATAGGCAAGAGCAAGCTGTATCAGTGTTTACCACCAAAAGACAAGAAACTATTGCCGAGCATGGAGTTTACAGATACACATATCAATGCAGTAGCCAAGTCTTATTACAATGATGATAATTTCAGCATTGGTGAACAAGCAGATTCTATCAGCCTGTGGAATGTGTATAACCTTTTTACTGGTGCTAATAAGAACAGTTATATTGACAATCTGTTAGATAGGTCTTTGAACGCAACGGAGTTAGTACATGGTATCAATAAGGCTTTGCATGGGGATAATCAGTACAGGTGGTTTATTGAGTAATTTTGAATTTGTCTATCTTTTAGAAAAGTATCTATATAGTATTTGTCTAAAAGATGGACAGATTTCATCTATGTGAATAGAGTTAATGGTATGACTTAAATGAGAATATTCTCATTTAACAGAGAATCTTTATTGAGTAAATACTTTATAGTTTGTTATATTGTCTTTTTCATAAATGTTTGTACTATTCTTTTCCTTATTATACATGAAAATATAATTTCTAACTGAGCCGACAAATGTATTGGTAGAATCAGATTTAATAGTATCTCCCATATAATCAAATGATATATCTGATACATATTTAGCATTTATATTTTTCATTTTAACTGCATTAGTATAACTTGTATATCCTGTGAGATAAACAGTATAGCTAACTGAAATAATTATTACAAGATGTGCTAATCTAATTCTCTTTAGGGTGAAATTGGATACGTATCTTATTTGTCTAATGAAGTTGAAAATAATATTTCGTCTCTTTTTATAGTAATGATAGCCATAATCACTATACAACTTCAAAATATATACAAAAGTGATTATAGTGATAGAGAAGTTCATATAACCTGTTTTTTCTGAGCCGATAACAGCTAGAACTGAATATACTACTATAAATACAATAAAGACTATTATGGTTAGGATCAATATACGATTGCTGAATTTAGGCGTTTTTTTAGAGTATCTAAACAATAAGATAAGAATAAACAGCGACCCAGTTAATGTAAGTATGATTTTAAACAATATTAGAGGATTTAGAATATTGGCAAAAAACATAAAAAGTATCTCACTAAAATCAAGATATCCAACAATGTTAATATCAAACACATAATAATAGATATAAGTGGAAACAAACCCTATAAACCACATTATAGCATAAATAACAGTTGTGTATTTGGCTAATTTTTCCATGAAAATTTAGTATTATCCGTAAGAGCATTACTCATATTAGAACAAACAAAAGATATTACCATATAATGATTTAATGAATAATCAATAGCATACTGGGCTTTATTGCAAGTTGAGCCAAGTGAGACAGGGCTTCATATCTAAATGTATGATTGTGAAGCTCTGTCTTTAGTATCATATTTCTTCATCAGGAAAATATGCCTTATGTATCTTTATAAAGCTAGGCATTCGTGGGTCAGAAAACCTGTATATTCCTTTAGATAAACGTCTCATTATTTTAGAGTTATCAGTACTAACAAGTTTTGATAAATAAGGTCCTAATTGAGATGTAGTTAAATCCTCTTTATATATATCATAATATTTTTTACAAATATCATAGCCCGAAAAGCGAAACTCATTACAAGTTGCTGCTGCTAATAGTATTCTTTCAAGTTTGTCTTTATGTGTTGAATTAGTTGATTCTATAAACATAGTAAGTAGAGATTCTTCTGAATTTTCAATAGCTCTTTCTGTTGCATTTAATAAGTCCCTCATTGTAACAGTAGTACGTTCCTCAGCAATGACATCTTCACAAACTTTCAGTGCTAATAAATGGGTAAAATATGGATAACCCGAACTAACTATGGCTATTTTGGGCATTACAACTGGATCAAAATTCAATTTTAATCTGCTTGCTCCATTTTTCAGAATCTCAATTAAGTCTTTTATGAGAATTCTTCGGACTTTTATCTCTCTTAAACAACGAGTTAAAGATGGATGCCCCATTGTTAACTCTCTAGCTGAATCTGCTATTCCCACAATCAATATCCTTAATGTAGAGTTTCTATCACTCAAAAGCTTAATTACCTCAGCTATTTTTTCCTTATCTTCTGTAGATTGAATGGCATCAAATTCATCTATTAGTAAAAGTCCTTTTAAATCAGATATATGTTCTGCAACAAAAGATGGGTTTAGTGATAATTTATTTTCTCCTTCCTTTTGTGTCTGTTTATCTTTAGATACCCCGAACCCACTTAAAACAGCACTAAGACCTGTCGATTTTGATTCTGATATAGTATTTACATCAACATTCACAGCCTTTAAGGGCTTCTCAAAGATAGTAGCAAAATTATCAAGTCTTGAACATTGCTTTTTAAACAATGTCAATCCATACCTCTTTGATAGTTCAATAGAAGCAGTCTCAGCTAGCGAACTTTTACCCACCCCTCTTTCACCAAATAGAAGAGCATGCTGTCCTGGTGTGGTCAAATGCTCAAATAGGCTCCTTAGTTCTTTATTTCGTCCCTTTAACCAATCAACTTTTATTATTGGTATATGGGGCGTAAATATACTTCTTACTCCAGATTTAATAATTCTATCATTAGTCTCTTGTATATTATCTAAAATTGAACTAGTATCCATTATTTTCAAATTTTATGTTAAAAATCAAAGATATAAACAAATTTAATTGCGACAGCAACTTGATGTGAATTTTTTATTATATGAAAGGAAATCCAAATGATTACCAGATAGGTATGTGATAAGTTATCAGTTATAATCGTTGGTTAAAATTACAAATTATAGAAAATAGGATAGCAATTTATTTAACTTTTTTAACTATGAAAAATTGATATCAAGTATATCTAAATTCAATAGTCCATGAAAGTGTTTAAATGATGATAGCCAATATAAATGATTTACACAATAATGCTAAGATCAATCCACTCTTCGGGAAAGTTCTTATATCGTATTTTCCTGAAAAGTTGATTATAACCAGCTACTATACTTAGCTTTGAGCAAATAGAACTAAGTAGACAAAGCCTTAATATTCTTCTGTAGGATGTTAGTTTTTTATTTTTAGTTTTGTTCAAGTTAAAAATGTATGGCAAGGAGGGCTTCCTACTATAATCTCAAAGAGTAAATCCACCTGAACCACAAAAAGGGTCATATATCTTTGTTAAAAAAGTGTTTTTTTCATAATAAATTTATCTATAATAGCAGAGAAACAGACATATTATTGTATGTTTGCAAGAGAGTGAATGAAAAACCCCACAATTAAGTGGGGCTTTATCAACTATTTAAGCTTCCTTATGGGAATCTTATACACTCCACCTTTTGGGTGATAAACACGCACTCCATTACGAGTAATGTAAGGAGTGAAAACATAATCCTCATCGGGGTTCTCCAGATAAACTTTTTTTTCTTCCATGTGAAAAAAGTTGTTAGTGAATAATAAAAATTTACTATCTAAAGGGTTGGAAGCCGTTAACTTCCAACTTCTTTTTTACAAACATATACATTCATTTTATCTATCACTCTTGTAGATGAAAAAACATTATTGAATGTCGAAAACTTATCAAACCTATACAATTTAAAGTCAATTAACTTCCCTTAATGAGAAAAGTTATTTACAATCTTTTCTATACACTCTCAAAACTACTTCTATTTCATAACCCTTTATGTACTTAGTCGTAAAAGTTATTCCCATACAATTACTGTTTTACTCCTCAAATATAGGTTACTCATACAATATTAATAGCTGTTGGTACGAGAAAACACCTATGGGCAGAAAACTCTCATTATATAGATAAAATACTATCATCTCTAAAATATAAACCCCAACCATTTTTTCTATATCAATAAATCTGATTTTAGAATATTACACTTAGATAAAGACATTTTTTTCTGATTTTGTCAACTTAAACATTGGAAGACTGAGAGTGTAATATTAAGTATAACAGAAAGTTATATTTGATTAAATATCAGATAATCAATAGTTTTATATAGTGACGTTCCATGATTATTAAATACAAAGATTAACTTATGTTTACATTGTTTAATAATTCACATCTATTATTGAAGTAAGGTAGGTAACTTCATTTCAAAGATTTATCATCATATATACTATAATACTATACAAAGTTTATAAAAACATCTTACCTACCTTACCCAACATTCCAGTCCTGTCAGATAACACCAAGAGTAACATTATTGTAAGATGTTAGAGTATCAGCATCCATGATATTTTTAAATTCTCCGATGGGCTACTTTTCAAGTATTTTTATCAGTTACCAACATAATATGATGTAATATATCCACATGAAAGCTAATCTGGTTAGCAAGTCTGTGAGAGCACTTGCCAAGAACAGGTCACTATGCTATATAGTGTAACATAGACTAACCTGATTGAGTTTGAGTATCATCAATAACAGTATATCCTATATTGATGCTATCCCCACTGATACAGACTTCTTCATTTTTTTACTATAAAAAATTGACATCAAGAATATGTAAGTGAGAATGCCCTCATAAACATCCCCCACCCAGTTTGAATATAAAAAACTCTCCCACCAGTACAATATAAAGTCAAAAAACTCAGGCAACATATTATTTTTCAGACCCCAAGCTTCCATCCACCCCTACTAAGTTGTAGCAGAGAACATCTTTGTTGTAGTGTAAAAGACTACTATACAATCAACTTGCTAAACATTTAAGATTATGGTAACAATTATCAACTACAAAGAGGTACAAACAGAAGATGGTAGACATTTTGTGTCTATAGAGCTTCAAGGTGAGCCAAGACTGGAACAAAGTTCAACAACAGGCAACTTTTACCTTACAGCAAACAAGACCAGAGTTTCAACAGCATTACCCATTGAAGCCTGTAAGATGCTGATAGGGCAAACTATGTCTGGTACTGTAGAAAAAGTACAGGTAGAACCTTATCCCTATGTCAACAAAGAAACAGGGGAATCTTTCACTTTAGATTATGCTTATGTGTACAGACCAGAAGAGCGAGCCATGTCTAAAGAAGAATTAGACTATGCCAGAATGATGAACTTCAACCAATTCCCAAGTAATCATTCTGTAATTGGTGGCTCAATGGATATATCCAAAGTAATGATGCCTTCTTAATAATCAGATTTCGTCAGACCTTACTTGTAATATGGTAAGGTCTGGTTTCAATCCTTTTTTGGGAGAACACTATATATGTATCTGTAAGCAGGGCTACTCCATATCCATGTATTTATTCAAAATGAGCCTTAACCTTATATCAAAACATATTTTTTATATAGACTTTTAAAACAAGTATTATTACACACCACAACATATAGAAAAACATAATAATAAAGAGCTCATGCCTGATATTTTGGTTTAACTTTCTATCTAAGTAATGTTTTGTATCAACTTAAATTCATATTTTTGTTGTACAAACAGTTAATCATTTGCTTATGGTAGAATAACAAACTAGGATAATTAATATAAAGCGTTTGCTTTATTACTTGTAGGTTCATAAAATCACCACTTTTAGTAACCAACTGCATAGTAGTAAGAGTGAATGCTCATGTTATATAGGGCATGAGCTTCCTTATTGCAGTTGGTAGGTGTTGTGGTGATACCTTTGAACTTAGTAGGGTAAGTATCATGCCCTTCTTGTGTCAACTATGGTACACACTTAACAACAAATAGCAACATGAAAAATTTACTATTAATCCTAATGAGTATGTTTATACTCATGTCCTGTTCTAATGACAATGAGGATGATACCAACCAATATAGTTTTGGTAATTTAACTCCTGCTAACTTTCCTCTAGGATTATATGGAACTTTAAAGGATGATGGAAAAATTAATACATATACTGGTGTTAGTTTTGGTATTGAAAGTAGTAATGGAAAGTTATATGGAGATGTCTATGTCATTAATAAAGGAAATTATAATTTCAATGATGTTTCTATTGACAAGAATATTATCACTCTTGAAAACAACATGTATGTTCTAAAATATAGATTTGATGAAGATTCTGACAGGTATGTACTTACATTTATATGGGGTGAAGTAAAACCCGAATATGAATATAAATATTATCTACATTTTACCCAAGAACAAGATAAATATTATAAACTCAAGTAACTCTGAAACATTATATCAACTATGGAGAAACAATACTATATAGCATCAGGTAAAGACCATTTAGGCCCTTTTACCCTCTCACAGATGAAAGATAAGAAACTGTTATCAGAAACCCTTATCTGGTATGAAGGTCTGGAACAATGGACTAAGGCAGGAGACTTGGAAGAACTTAAAGAAGGTATACCTGTTATAGTCAGTCCACCATTAACACCTACACAGGTTGAAACAGTGGGGAAGAGAGTAAAGGAATTAGTTCTAAGAAAACAGTTAGGAAAGTCAGCAAGATATGCTGGCATTGTATTTCTTATTGTATTTGTGCTATATGGGATAGTCCAATATATTGCATTGGATAAGCAAGAAATCACAGAATCCTCATATAATATGTATTCTGGAAGAACTCAATATCAGACATATAGAATGAGCACGGAAGATATTATCTCTACTGCTGCTACATCTGCTTTAATGATGGCTTTTATTATATCATTGGTAAGTTTACCTGTATTCTATTTCATAGAGAAACAGAAACCATACAAGAACTTACTTGCTTGTAAAGATAAGACAAAGGATAATATATATCAGGGACTGATTAGGAATCAGGAAGAGAAGTATATTTATGATAAGAAGCTAAGTTCTGCACCATTTATCATAGGCTGTATCATATTAGGGCTGAACTTTCTCTTTGGTATATTTCCTGAATATAAGGTATTTATAGAAGAAGTTAATGGGCAGCAGGCATTGTTTCTCTTTCTTATATCATTAGCAGTACGGATTGTAGTAGCAATAACTGTGTATCAAATGCTTGAGAATAGAAATAAGTCACGTTTAACACTATGGGTTATATTTGCACTAATATTACCTGCAATAGCCCTAATGATAGCTGGCTCATTATATCCCATCAGGATAGAGAATACAGATAAGGAGGTAGATAAAGGCGAAGGATATTTATCTGCATCAAATGGTGTAGAGGAGACTCAAGAATCACATAAAGAAAAAGCTAACTAACATCATCTTTTATTATCATAAGTAGGTGGTGAAGATAATAGAGAGTAGGAGGTAATACAACTCTCCCTCTACTATGTTAGTAGAAACAATGAAGTAAATTAATTATTAACCAATCTCAGGTACTTTGCCAAAGTAATCCATCAAGTAACCCAAGAAACTTTGAAGAGCATCAATTACTCTGTAAGTAGCTTATTATAAGAAGGAACTATTAATACTACAGTGTATTATTAAATCTCCTTCCAAGCTGAGGGTCGCGGGTTTGAGCCCCGTCTTCCGCTCTGATGAAGAGACACTTACAGAAATGTGGGTGTCTTTTTTTGTTGGGAAAACTGTGGTTTTGGAATGGTTGGTGTCAACTAAGATGTTAACCAAAATACAGATAAATGCAACCATCAGTGCTATTTGTTATAAGACGTATTTTGTTTTATTAAATCTTGACATGCCTCTGGAAAGTTCAACCATCGGTATACGAATAAAATTAAAATGGTCATCGGTTTTAATCCATGACCATTTTAATTGATAAAAGTATCTATTTCTACAAAACGACTTCTTTCGTATAAGTCTTGAATCGACTTTCTACTTTGATTATAACTTTTGAAGCTCCCGGAGATGGAATCATTGTAAAAATATGATCTGTTGTATTTGCTCCAATCCATGTTCGGCCGGGAACAGTGTTATCTCCCTTTATTCCAAAATATTTAAGAGATAACGGATCATAAACACGATTCTGTTCATTATAGCGAGTCATTGTCTTATATGTAGTTCCATTATCCTCCGAATAACTAACCTTCCACGCTGTATCCCAATCCCATACATTTACAAGTAATTCATTCGATGCCGGGGCTAAATCCGGTCTGGCTTCTCCCGGTTTAAAGACTGTGAACTGATCTGTTGGATTTAGATAATCCCGGTATTCCCATTGTATATCTGTCCCGTTGACTTTAAAAACTTTATATCCAAGATTTGTTCCGTCCAGACATACAGGCCCTTCCCAAAAGCCGCCACATGCAGCACCAACCATATGTTCTACTATCCCACTCCCGTTATCCATAACCGAATTATAATGAGTATGCCCGCTTAGCAACTGGACATTAGCATATCCGGTCAACAATTTATGTAAATCGCCACTGTTACCATAGGATACCTGAAACCGTGACATTGAAGGAGCATGAAACATAACAACCAAGGCCTTATCTTTTGAGACATAAGAAAGATCTTTCTTCACCCAATCGAGTTGAGCTTGCGTAAAACCAACACTATATTTTGTATCCGGACCTCCTTCATACAGAATATTATCTAATACAATATAATGTACCTGACCTCTATTAAAAGAATAATAAGTAGGGCCATAGTGACGGATATAAGTTGAATCTGAAGTTCTATCGTTTAAGATAGATGTTGTTGCTGTCTTTAAATGATCGTGATTGCCAATAGCATAATATACGGGCTGCTTTACGGCTGAAAAATAGTTTTTGCTTTCATCATGCATATTTGGTGTATCAAATACAATATCTCCTACAACCATTAAATGAACAGGACCGAGCTTGTTCTTATCTATATTGTTTGTCATTTCCGTCAAGATGGGTTTCAGCAGATTAAGCTCTTTTGTATTTCTCACCTGAGGATCTCCGACTGCAATAAAATAATGATTCTGATCGGGCGATGGAGACTTTGTAAGCTCAAAGTTTATAGCTTTCCTGTCCGATATATTCTTGATATTTTTCCAAAACATAGGCACACTATTTTCTACAGGAACTGTATAGCCAGCCGGTGAAGATATATATATGAGCGATGCCGAAGAAGCATATGGCAATATATATTTCCCATCTTTATCGGTCACAGAAAAGTTAATTCCATCTGTCACTACAACATCAGGAAGGCCGGTTTGTCCATTACGGACATAGCCTTCATTCGTAATAGCAGGATTCTCTCCGTTGCCATCCTGGGGATCAACCTGAGCTTCCGACTTATCACATGAAGTAAGAAATAATGTAATGAGCACAATTAAGAATCTGAATTTAAAGTATATTTTCATTTGGATGTTTTATCAATATTAATAATTTGGATTATTTCCCAGATCCGGATTGATTAGTATTTCCGATGCCGGAACAGGCCATAAATAATTTTTCTGTGGATCGAAAACACGTTTACTTAGCACCCGGTATTTTGATATGTTATTCATCCTGGAGAAATCGGGGCAACCATTCTCATCTATCGCAGGAACTCCTCCAAAAAACCAAAGTTGTGAGGTAACCAGCTTTTTACAATCGGCAACAGAAGTAGGAAGGCCATAATTGGGTCTGTTCATTACTATCTCAGCAATTTTCCAACGTATGATATCATCGTACCGAAGGGCTTCGAATGCAAATTCCATTCGCCTCTCTATTCTTAAGATTCGACGGAGGTTGGCTTGATCTGTTTCTGCTATTTTCGGATAGTTACCTGACGTATAAGCTACTTTATATGCCCGAGCCCTAACCATGTTCATCGCATCCAAAACAGATTGGTCAATTTCGTTCAATTCTATTTTTGCTTCGGCATACATCAATAACACATCCGCATATCTCATAATCAGTTTATCGTTATTGGCATAGAAGTCATCATTCCAATCTTCGTCTATACCTTTGCGTAACATCAAGCCATTGTACGAAGCGTACTGATCTCCTGCTTTCGAATCCTTGTTAGGCACAAATTGTGCCAGATTATAATTCCAGCATTTAGCCGAATCGGGATGTACAGTATAATTGAAACCAAAATAGTCTGAATTAAATTCTACGATTGTATAACTGCACCGGGGATCTCTATTCTTGAAAGGTTCGTTAGGATTATATAATGGAGATACGTCAATCGTTTTACCATCAGTACATAAAAAAGAGCAGAATAAATCCCATGATGGTTGGGCTGTGGCAGAAGGAGAGGTAACATTACGGCTGAGATAAGGCTTTACACCATTCGCCGGAATGGCCGAGCCGTAGGCAATATCACGAGGTATACCGAAAACCGTTTCAATTGAATTTTTTGTTTTACTTTTGAATAATTCACCAAAATCAGGATATAACTCATAATAATTCAGATCGATACAGCTCTTTGCCGCATCTCTTGCCGTTTCGTAATCATTAAAAAAGAGAGCGATACGGGCTTTCATTGCATATGCAGCTCCTTTTGTAGCTCGTTTAGTTTCGGATGAAGCGTATTCGGCCGGAAGCTTTTCTGCCGCATAATCAAAGTCTTCATAAATATGCTTTAGAATTTCACCCTTCTCTGTCCTACCTGCTTTGTATGCATCTTCCAATGCCATATTTTGGGAATAATATACCACGTCTCCAAAACGGCTTATCAGTCGTGAATACATACATGCCCGTACAAAACGGGCATCTGCAATATACCTTTCATAATATTCTGCCGATAAATTTACCTTTGAGCGTTCTATATTCTCTAAAATAGTATTTGCCCTGCTGACAGCTTTATAGGAGTAACTCCACGTATTTTTTAAAAAAGTCGAATTGTCGCCATTTAATGTCCCGTTAGTAAATGGTATTAATGTAGTACGGTTCATCCAATCATCGGATGCTTCATCTAAAGACATGATAGCCGTTTCGCCCCAGTCGCATTTAAACATCGGCCAGAACTGATGTAGATAAAGAGTATTTAATGCCATCTCAACCTGTGGCCCGTCTGTAAACCATGTCTCGCTCGACGCCTGAGATAATGGTTGTAAATCGAGATCGTGACATGCCGTAAAAAGGAAAGAGAATATTCCAAGTATCGGGATATATATTTTTCTTAATTTCATAATCTGTCTGTTTTCGTTTTTATAGAATATTAATTTAAAATTGGATTGATGCTCCGAATGTTATGGATTTAGTTATCGGATAACCTGTTGTACTCACTTCCGGGTCCCAGCCTTTAGGATAATGACTGAAAGTGAAGAAATCCTGTATATTCGCATATACCCGAAGTTTATTCGCCGAAATTCTCTTCATTAAGCTTTTAGGCAGAGTGTATCCTAATGTTATATTTTTGATCCGGAAGTAAGAACCGTCGAATAGCCAGAAATCAGATGCCGCATAATTATTTGCGTTGGCATCACGCATTATACGCGGATATTGAGCTGCCTTGTTTTGTTCATCTGTATTATAGTTACTCCAATATTTTCCCAATATTATTTCAGGAACATTATACCAGTCAGCACGTACAGGTTGTGCCATTTGGTCTGTTAATATGGCATCTTTTTTGCCAACACCTTGAAATGTTAGCAGAAAGTCAAATCCTTTATAAGCCAGACTTAGATTTCCTCCGTAATTGAATCTTGGAAGGGAGGAACCTATGACAACCCGGTCATATTCTGCTGAGATGATTCCATCAGGAACGCCGTCCGGACCACTAATATCTTTGTAGCGGATATCACCAGAGCCAACTACCGAAGATGTGGTCGCACCTAATTCATCATTTTTTTGATATATTCCATCACTCAGATATCCATAATAAGAGAGATATTCTGAGCCTTCCATTATTATAGTCCAATTGCTACTGTCGTAATCGCGGGTATTTTTCAAATAACCCATTACTGACTTGTAATCATACAAGTTAAAGCTTACTCCATAGCTCAAATCGCCAATTTTGTCATTCCAGCCTAATTCTATTTCCCATCCTTTTGTATTCATTTTACCTATATTCTGATAAGGGTCGGAGAAGCCCATAAAGTTGGGTATATCTACTGCAATAAGCATATCCTTCGTATTTTTCCAATAATAGTCTCCGGTAAATCGCAAACGATTATTTAATAAATACAAGTCAAGTCCCACATCGGTAGTAGTAGTGGTTTCCCATGTATTTCCTTTTATTGCATATTGATAGGCAGATGCTCCCTGTACCGAAGAAGGGATTCCTCCGACATAAAGAGTCGGATTATTAAAGCTCATGTAAGACTGGTAGGTATAATTTCCTATACGTTCGTCTCCTAACTGCCCCCATGAACCTCTGAATTTCAACATTGATATTACCGGAATACTCTTGATAAGAGCCTCTTCACTTGCAATCCATGCAGCAGATAAAGAAGGGAATGTTCCCCAACGATGATCTTTATGAAAGCGTGACGAACCATCGTGGCGCAAGTTGAATTGGAAATAATATTTTTGATCCCAGTTATACATTAGTCGACCAAAAAAGGAACGGTAAGCATTCTCATAAGCATCACCATCATTAGTCTGTAATGTCTTAGGGCCTGCGCTTAAATAGGGATAATATGATAATTGATATTGATCACGGGCTGCCATAAGCGACTCGTTGAAATAATAATAATCCTCGTAACCGAGCATCGCATTGATATTATGCCTATCTATTCCTTTAAGGTAATTTATGAATAGTTGAGAATTTAAAGAATGGCTGTCGCCCCTATTTTCGGTCAGAGCCATGGTCTTGGTTCCATCCATAATACCCGTAGGTAATTCTTCGTCGAAACTGGTATAATATTTTACTTGTTTGGTAAATGTTTTATCCTTCGAAAAGTTGTATGTAGGAGCAAAAATACCTGTGATGGACATTCCCTCCATAGGTTTCAATGTTAAGCTAGCTTTAATACTTGCCAGATATTTGTCGGATTTGGATTCTCCTCCGTCTCTCATCTTCCCATAAGGATTAGTACCGTCTTTTCCTCCTGCCAACCGACCATCAGTATATACTCCGGCATATACTGATGCAGCATATCTCATTTGAGTGGATGGACTATATGCAGGATTGACCGATGATGTTTTCTTCAAGTTAGCATCAATACTTGTAGTGAGCCAATTATTCACCGAAATATCATTATTGACCCGCATAGTGACCCTATCCCAAGACAGGTTATTTTCGAACAGCCCATCTACTTTGTCATAACCCAATCCTACTTTAGTTTGATATTTAGCACTCCCGGCGGTTATACCTACCTGATGGCTCTGTCGTGGAGCATACTTTTTCAAGATGAGATCTGTCCAGTCTGTATTAGGGTATTTGTTCGGATCTTGCTTGTTCAATGTCCAATAATTATCTATCAAGTCTTTATCATAAATACTATATTCCCCTACGCCAGATACTGCTCCCGATCCGTTCCACTCCCGTTCATTTACAATTTTCATATACGTTACTGCATCGGCATAATCAGGCATATCGCTGGCAAAATCCATAGAGTAACTGTAATTGTAATCGATATTAATATTCTGGTGCGATCCTCTCTTTGTTGTAACAAGAATAACGCCGGATGCAGCGCGCGCTCCATATATCGATGCTGACGCTGCATCTTTAAGCACTGTCAGATCTTCGATATCGTGCGGATTTACATCGTTAATACTATTAGCAGCTACACCATCCACAATGACCAGAGGGCCATTGTTGCGCATAGAAGTGATCCCTCTAATCCTTATGTCTGCTCCCGCCCCGGGCGCTGAACTTGTACGGGTAACTGTAACTCCGGGAATAACTCCCTGCAAAGCCATTGATGTTTGAGGATTCTCACGGCTTGTTATATCCGAACCATCGAGAGAAGAAATGGACCCAGTCAAATCTTTCTTACGGGCAACACCATAACCAATAACAATCACTTCATTTAAAGATTTTTGAGATTCCTCAAGAACAACATCAACAATCTGTCTGGATGCAATGCTAATTTCTTTTGTTTCAAAACCAATGTATTTAAAAATAAGAACATCAGACTCTGACATGCCGGACAAAGAATATTCCCCTTTTTCATTTGTCTGGGTCCCTTTTCTACTCCCTTTAACTTCTATACTGACACCGATAAGCGGCTCTCCTTTTTCGTCTGAAACCGAGCCGGATAACGAGTGTATATTTTGTGATATTGTTGACGCAGAATCGTTCTGCACAATCACATACGACTTATCAGCTACTTTTTTATACCTGAAATTTGTAGACTGCAAGCTCTTCTCCAAAATAGCTTCTACATCTCCCTTCATGGTTAATGCAGGAACGCTGATACCTCGGAGACTTTGCGAGTCGAAACTAATAGTATAACCTTTGTCTTTGCTTATTTTAACAATGCGTTCAGACAAAAGTTCTTTTGGATAAGAGACCTCAAAAGTTTGCCCCAGCACATCAGTCGCAAGACTAAGATGAATGAGATGAATAAATAAAATAAATAACAGTTTTTTCATATTGATTAATATATTAGTAAATATTTTTATTTCCGTTTATAGCATGACTTCCCCCGTACCCTCAGATAGAAGGCATAGACATTTAGTAAAAAAAGTGTGGAGCTTACTGATAAATAAGGACTTCTTTATCCTTGATCTTATATTTTACATTATATAGAGCACATACATTGTCCATTATTTCTTTCAAACTAGTCCCGTTATTGAAAATGGCATTTAATTGTTTGCCCGGAAGAATATCTTCATGCCCAATCAAACTTATATTAAACTTTTGCTTAAGCCTGATGGCGAACTCTTCAACGCTGGCATTTTCCAGAACAATACCTCCATCAATCCATGCCATCGCATTTTGATAATCACAATGCCTTCTGGTAAAATGATTATCCGAATAATTTATTTGTTCATTGGCAGTAAGTATACCTAACATTTGCTGGGCATTACTCACCTCCACTTTCCCGCTACGAACCGAAACCGACTGTTCTTTTAACTCACTATATGCTTTTACATTAAAAGAGGTGCCTTTTACTTCAACTTGCATATCTTTGCTATAAATAATAAATGGCTTCTCCTGATTTTGGGCAACATCAAAAAATGCTTCTCCATCTACCAACCAAACCTCTCTTTTCTGCTTGTCAAATTCAGATTCTTTGATACCAAGCTTCGACCCTCCGTTAAGATAAATAACCGAACCATCACTTAATGTCATTTTCTTAATTTCGGAAAAAGTTGTCTCATAATAAATTAGTTCTGAATAGGCTAACCGGAATTCCTCACTTTTGTCGTGATTATCAACAAAAGATAAATATAACCCTGTTCCTAAAACCAGAAGAAGTATTGCGGCAATGGCGCTATATTTATAAATCGTTGTAATCCGGGCTCGTTGGGGCTTCTTATGGCTTATAACATCATGCTCACTTATATCTAACGAATGAAAAATATTTTCTTTGACTCTCCTGCATCCCTCCTGCACTTGAAGCGGATTTGCAGGAAATCTTTTCTTGATATTTTCCGGGTTCCAGTTCTCTATAATATTTTTTTCAGCCTCATCCGCCTGACCATTGAAGTAACGCCGAAGCAACATTGATACCCAGAGAATCGGATCTTTTCTTTTCATTCGTTTATTATTTATATTTTCTGTCGTCTATATATTAATCGAAATGAAGAGGAGAAAATCGGGCAAAAATCAGGTTACATTATTGTTACTTTGCACAAACAAGTAAATACCAACTCATTACCAGTCACTTAAACTTAATCATCGAACATTAATAGCTTATTTCTTTTTATTATTAGTTTCGTAACTGTAATGTAATTGTGATCTCCTAGTTTTGTAAACAATTATCAAAATATCCAATTTCATGTTCGATAAAGAGTTATTAGAAGCGATTGCCCATAAGAATGTGAAAGCTTATAATGAATTTTATAATCGATACTCACATTGGCTATATGAATGGGCATTGAGTAGAATCGGCGATGAGGCGATAGTGGATGATGTATCTCAAAATTTCTGGATATTAATATGGGAAGAGCCCCAAATAGTAAAACTCGACGAAAATGCTTCTGCCAAAAGATTCCTACTCCATCTATTCAATCTTCGAATGATCGACTATTTAAGAGCAGCTTCAACACGTTTACTATCTTTTAAAGACAGACAGCCTATAACCGAAATATCCGAGAGATTTTCTTACACACATGTATCTGAGGATTTTGAGTTGACAGAGTTTTATCAGATAATCAATTCGATAATAGAAGACTTGCCCGAAACCCTTCAAAAAGTATTTACACTATTATATAAAGAAGAATTATCTATCAAGGAAACAGCAGAAAAGCTGAACATCAATGAAAAAACAGTAAGCTATAAGTCGAAAAAGGCAATAACTTTCATTCAAGAAAAATTTGAAGCATTGCAATCAGATGATAAGAAAGCTCTCAATCAGATAGACTCATTAACTTTTTTATGGATAGCTACAATGGTATTATTTAGGTAAATGGTAATAAGCAAAAGATTTGCTAAAATAGGAACATTACTTTTATGGAGGTAATCAGCTAGGGATTAGCCAACTACCTCCTTTTTTATATCATAAAGCACTAAAGAGGATCTTTTCGAACCATTACAAAACAAAAAAGGCTTGTTGTCACAACAAACCTTTTTCTTACTATAGTTCTTTGTACATTTCTAATGGACTAATAATTTTTTATTTTTTCCAAAGGTTTTCCATATCTTCTAAAGTTTTTCCTTTAGTTTCCGGCAAACGTTTCCAAACAAACAGTGCTGCTAAAACGGATAGTATACCATAGATCCAATAAGAGAATCCATGATTGAAAGTATTTACCAGCGTTTCATTTTTATCCATAATAGGGAATGTCCATGAAATCAAGAAATTAGAAACCCACTGTGCAGCTACGGCTATGGACATCACACTAGAGCGAACCGAGTTAGGGAATATTTCGGACAACATAACCCAGCAAACGGGTCCCCACGACATGGCAAAACCGGCTGTATACGTCAACATGAAAATAAGCTTCAGACTACCAGGCAATCCTTGAGAAAAAGAGGTTCCCAACCCCAACATGGAGACAGCCATAACTAAAGCTCCGGTGATCAACAATGGCTTACGTCCGAATTTATCGACAGTCATAATCGCCAAAACTGTAAATGACAAGTTTATGATTCCTACTATAATCGTTTGCAAAAGAGCTGAATCGGTACCCGACCCCATACTTTTGAATATCTCGGGAGCATAGTACAACACAACATTAATACCTACAAACTGCTGGAATGCAGACAGTAACACACCTGTTATTATAATAGCAAAACCATAAGATTTGATTGGCAAATACAATGCTATAATAAAGCTTGCTATCATTGATATTTCTAATGCGCTCGAAATGCCAATTAGAGAAAGGGATATTATACCTACAACAAACAGTATAAGCCAAGTCATCATAAAACGATAATATGGTTTCAATGAAATATTATCTTCTTTATCAAAACTTTGTTGTATCTCCAATACTTCTTGTCTAGCCATTACACTGCCCACAAGCTTGGTAAGGATACCTTCGGCTTTTTGCGTATGGCCTTTCATTACGAGCCACCTTGGAGTTTCGGGTGCAATAAACAACAATAAGAAAAATATAGAGGAAGGAATAGCCAAAGATGCAAACATCCATCTCCAACCTGTTGTATGTAACCACTCCGTATCACCTTGTTTTGCTATAAAGTAGTTTACGAAATATACAACGAGCATACCAAATATAATAGCAAACTGATTTAAGCCTACAAGGCTCCCCCGCTTGTTAGGAGGGGCAATTTCTGCAATATACATAGGAGAAACCATCGACGCTACACCAACACCTATACCTCCGATTATGCGATAGAATACAAAATGGTATACAAAAGAATGATCGCCATCGGCAGGCATGCGGAATCCCATTTCGGGCCAGGCAGACCCAATGGCAGCCAGTAAAAATAAGATAGCAGCAACAAATAAAGCTTTCTTTCGTCCAAAGGTCTGACTTAACCAACCGGCTACTGCCGCACCTAATATACAGCCAATTAACGCACTACTTATCACAAAGCCCTCCATGGCATTCGCTTCATTCAGCGACAACCCCATCGGTTCGATAAAGAAATGCCGCAAAGATTCTACTGTACCGGATATAACGGCTGTGTCGTATCCGAACAACAAGCCTCCGAGAGTAGCTATTAGAGTCAGCTTAAGTATATAGAATTTATTTACTTCGTTCTTCATTGGTATGGATTTTAAACCTCATCCGACCTTCCTCGAAGGAAGGCCTAAGGATGAAGTTATTTATTTTGACTTTAAGGGGATTAAGGGAAATTAGATATACATGTTTACAATAGCTTCGTAAAGCTCTTGCTTACCGCTGATCTGTTTAGGTTCACCTACTTTATGGGCAATTGTACGTAAATCCTCCAGAGTCAATTTACCATCTTCGAATGCTTTTCCGTCACCTCCGTCAAATGAAGCATAACGTTCTGCACGCAACTTTTTATAATCAGACTTCTCTAGAATATCGGCAGCCACCAATAAACCACGTGCAAACACATCCATACCAGATACATGAGCAATAAATAGATCATCCATATCTGTAGAATTACGGCGAATCTTAGCATCAAAGTTTATACCACCGTTACCAAGACCTCCATAAGGTAGCAATACCAACCATGCATTCGCAAAGTCATAAATATCAAGAGGGAATTGGTCTGTATCCCATCCGTTTTGATAATCTCCACGATTGGCATCAATACTTCCAAGTAATCCGGCATCAGCAGCAACCTGCAATTCATGTTCGAATGTATGTCCAGCCAAAGTAGCATGATTCACCTCTATATTTACTTTAAAATCTTTATCCAGGCCATAGTGACGAAGGAATCCCATAACTGTTTCCGAATCAAAATCATACTGATGTTTTGTTGGTTCCATAGGTTTAGGCTCAATAAGGAATGTCCCTGTAAATCCATTTTTACGTGCATAGTCACGAGCCATTGTCAACATCTGTGCCAGATGATCTTTTTCACGTTTCATGTCTGTATTCAACAAACTCATATAACCTTCGCGGCCACCCCAGAATACATAATTAGATCCACCCAGTGCAATGGTAGCATCAATAGCATTTTTGATTTGAGTTCCTGCCGATGCCACAACATTAAAGTCCGGATTTGTAGCAGCACCATTCATATATCTTTCGTGGCTAAATACATTGGCTGTGCCCCAAAGAAGTTTAACACCGGAAGCAGCTTGTTTTTCCTTCGCAAAATCAACTATTGTTTGGAGATTTTTTTCATATTCTGTCCAAGAATTGCCTGCATCGACCAAGTCTACATCGTGGAAACAGTAGTAATTGATGCCCATCTTTGTCATAAACTCAAATGCTGCATCCATCTTATATTTAGCCTGACTGATAGCATCATTGCCAATATTCCATGGATGATGGATTGTAGCTCCACCAAACGGGTCACCACCATTAGCACACAATGTATGCCAGTATGCCATAGCAAAGCGGGTCCAGTCTTTCATCGACTTGCCCATAACTACCCTATTTTCGTCATAGAAGCGATATGCTAAAGGGTTTTTACTTTCTTTTCCTTCAAACTTAATCTTTCCAATGCCAGGGAAGAATTCTTTTGTTCCTTTTAAAATTTCCATGATTGATGTTTTATTAAATAATGAATATTTTTTAACCTTTAACTACCAGACCGCGCCAACGCAAATATGCCTCACGGTACTGGTCTTTTTTATTTCGTTCCGGTTCAATAACAGCTAACATTTCCAATGAAGAGAAGGCTTCCTGAGGGGTGGCATATAAGCCGATGCCTATACCCGCACCCTTTGCGGCACCTGCGGCACCATCTGTATTATACAATTCGATAGTCACATCACTTACGCTGGATAGCGTTTGTGAGAAGATCGGACTCAGAAACATATTAGCATATCCGGCTTTCACGGTAGATATGTTCATACCCATTTCGCGCATTATCTCCATTCCATATTCGTAGGAGAAAACGATTCCTTCCTGAGCGGCACGAAGAATATCTTTTTTGTCGTGGATATTGAAGTTAAGTCCGTGTATCGAGCAGTTTATATCTTTATTTTCCAGTACGCGCTCTGCCCCATTTCCGAATGGGACAATACTGATACCTTGCGCCCCGATTGGCGACTGAGCAGCCAAATCATTCATATCGCCATAAGAAAGGCCTTCCAGTGCCAGATTGCGTTTAAGCCAAGAGTTGAGAATCCCTGTTCCATTGATACAAAGCAAAACACCCAGGCGTATCTGTTCGGGAGTATAATTCACATGAGCGAAGGTATTCACACGGGAAAGCTTATCATAGTTAAGTTGATCCAACACCCCATATACAACACCCGAAGTCCCAGCTGTAGAAGCGATTTCACCCGGTTCAAACACGTTCAGAGAAAGAGCATTATTCGGCTGATCGCCCGCACGGTAAGAAACAGGAGTTCCTTCTTTCAGTCCCAATTCTTTTGCAGCTTCCGACGAAACATAGCCCTGAATACCAAATATAGGTTTGATTTCAGGGAAAAAGCTTTTAGGTATTCCATAATAATTCAAAACATCTTCTGACAATGTATTCGTCTTAAAATCCCAGAACATACCTTCTGACATGCCTTCTATCGTGACTACAATATCGCCAGTCAACTTCATTCCAACATAATCGCCCGGTAACATCAGCTTATCTATCTTTTCATAGATATGCGGTTCGTTTTCCTTTACCCAAGCCAACTTCGATGCAGTAAAATTCCCCGGGGAATTAAGCAAATGGCTCAGGCATTTTTCTTCACCAATGGCTTTGAAAGCTTTTTCTCCATAAGGAACAGCACGGCTGTCGCACCAGATAATGGAAGGGCGAAGCACGTTCTTATCTTTGTCTACAAGAACTAGTCCGTGCATCTGCCATGTAATACCTACCGCCTGTATATCTTCGCCTTTAGCTCCGGCTTTCTGCATCACCGACTGATGAGCCAGTTTCAGATTTATCCACCAATCAGCGGGGTCTTGTTCTGCCCAACCTGACTTAACGGCAATGATCTTCATTTCTTCTTTCGGAAAAAAATCAGAAGCTACGATTTTTCCGGTATCGGCATTTACCAGACAAGCCTTCACTGACGAACTACCTATGTCATATCCTAATAAATACATAATAGCTTTGTGTTTTTTTATAATTGATTTCTTTACAGATTAAATACTGGTTTTTAACTTGTTATACGATTTCTTATCAAACCTGAAATAACGGGCAGCCCTATGCGATACATCCTTTTGCCTTTCGTCGAGAGGAATAACATAGCTCATAGCCGCTACTTTTTTATGAAAATTACGTATATCTATTTTCTTATTATATATTGCCTCGTACAATTTATGCAATTGGCTTATGGTAAACTTTTGAGGCAATAATTCGAAAACGATAGACGGATTATATTCTATCCATCGGCGAATTTCGACCAACGACTCCTTTACAATCTGATTGTGGTCGAACGGCATTTGCGGAATATTATCTATCCGACACCACTCTGTTTGCTTATACTTTGATACGTTATTTAGTTTCCTATCCACTTTGCAGAGCGCAAGATATGCAACAGTAATCAGCCTGTTAATATTTGGCTGATACTCAAAGTCCAGCCACTTCCTATCGTCAGGATTGCTTGCTCTGTCCGGCGATGCAAAACAGCGAAACTGCTTAAGAGACATTTTTTTTATCCCTGTAAGTTCGAATAATACACGATTTGCAGCATCGTCAACGTCCTCTTCGTTATATATAAGACTTCCGGGAAGTTTCAGGTCTTTATTACCCTTTTTGTCTACATTACGTTGTACCAGCAGTATATTGAGATGGTCATTCTCGAAGCCAAATACAACACAATCAACAGAGACGTGGGTATGAATAAAACTGGTTTTCATGGTAAAAAACAATACTTATTGTACTAAGTACAAATATATGGCTTCATTTTATAAAACAAACAAATAATAAAATTTATTTTAGTTAAATAATTGTATTACAATATTTTAAATATCACCTCATATACAATAAGGGTAAGATATATATTCTATCTAAAACATTAATAAACTATTGCTATAAAAGGATTTCATCAAGAATAAAATTAACATATAATCATCAACAATGATATGTTAATTTCCACAATAAGATATGTGATAAAAAAATTATATTAAATTCTTATCTTTCTTATATATGGATGATAGTTTCGACGATATACGAATTTTATGCAAAAACCCATAATATAAAAAGAAGAGGTGTGGTCTATTACCACATCTCTTCTTTTTATTACTCTTAAGTATGAGAAACCTAAAAAAAATTATTTTTTACTCATTTTATCTCCCAACATTTTAATGTAGTATCCTCCGACAACCGACCGGGCCTGAAAGCCTCTTTGGTTCGGCTTGTCTGTCCATACCCAATCTGACATTGGCACACGATCTGTCGTTTCGTTCATGAATTTATAAACCGGAGATATAAACTGCCGGAAAATAGCAGGATCGTCTGACAAAGCAGCAGACCACATAATCCAGTCTGTTTTAGTATAGGTAGTACGATTGTCTAATGGCAATCCGTATTTGTTCTGCTTAGTCAGATAATAAGCAATCTCCTTTTCTCTAACTTCTTTAGGGAAGATATTAAATTTTAGCAATTTATCCCATATCAGATTATATTTTTGACTCCATGTCCCGGCTTTGTCAAATGTCAAACGATAATGATTTCCGTCGTCGGCCATTTTCATCCACTCCTGAGCCATTTCCGTTGCCTTAGCTGTATATTTTCCAGCAATATCTTTCTTTCCCAGCTGGTCGGCTAGCCATCCGTAAGATGCCACACCCATAATAGCTTTAATCGAAAGATTTGCATTGTGTGCAAAGTGTCCGGCAAAATCGTCAGTACAAAGCTGATTCTCAGGATCAAGCCCATTTTCAGCCAGATAGTCGGCCCAGATAGTCAACACAGGCCAATGCTTTTCCGCATATTTAGTATTACCTTCCATCGCTGCAACGGCTGCTGTGACGGTGAGCATATTCCCTGCTTCTTCCACAGGCATATCATCACCATAAGTTTGTCCGTTGGCGATAGGATATGTACCTACATCATGGGCAGGGAAAGGTTTTGCCCATTTTCCACTCTCGCTATAATAGAAAATGTGATTGAGCAAGCCTTTTGCCAATTCCGGATTATAATACAAAAATAATGGCGCCGATGGATAAGTAATGTCTACTGTTCCGATAGAGCCATTACTGAAGTTCTCTTTAGACAAAAACAATAAGTCACCATTAGGCGCTTCGACTAACTTATGCGCTGATATTGCCTGACGATATGCTAATGCACACAGTTCAGCATACTCCTCACCTCCGGACTGCATAGCAGTCTTCATCAACTCAGCATCAAACTTATAGCACTTTTGAAGTAGTTTATCGTACTCTTTATTGGCTTCAACAAACATTTGTTCTATTGTTTTATTCCCATCTCTGTTCCAATAAGGCTTCAAGTCCTCTCCAAAGTACTGTATAGAACGGATATCATCATAACCGATCATTATATAACCTGTCGCATCTTTCACTTTTCCTAAAGAATGAGCCATTGCCAGATTTGCATTTTCTTTATGATTATTGTCACTCTTCAGATTTCCATTTTTTGCAAAATCACTTCTCGACAAAAACGGATCACCAATGCTATAAGTTGCATTATCTTGTCCCGAAACCATGTAGAAATAGCCCCAATCGATACGCACGTCATCGCCCTTTTTACCCAATATCTTTTGCCCGGTACTACCTGTTTTTAGGAATAGGAGATTATCTTTCCTGAAGCTTTCACTTATCGAGGGTTGCAATGCTTTGTCCAAAGCCCAATTCGGCGCAGCCTCAAAATATACCTGTACATCGTGCTGCTTTCCATCTGTAGCAGAAACATTATACGTAATATAATTGACAGGGCGTGATATTAAATCTAAGTTATCCATTAGCAAAGGTGCAGTGAAACTAAGCTTCAGTTCTACTCCTCCACAATCAAATATATAATGGGTTTGTGTGGCTTGCACATCCGCCGATTTCTGGATTGCCTGATTAGCCAGCTGGAAAGAAACTTCTTTTTCAGTTACTAATCCAAAATCCAGCAAAGCATTTCCTCTACGATTGTAACAATAAGCAGCAATCAGGTTCTCCCCTTTTTTCAGAGTAGCCACAACCTCATCCGAAAGAAGCTGTAAAACATTCTTTTTGCAGGCATCTCCGGTATTCACAACCTCAATACCATTGATGTAAATGATTGCATCATCGTCGTGAGAATATTCAAGATAAACTTTTTTACCTTTCATGTCGGAATCTAATACAACATTTCTTCTTACCCAGATATAATCGGTTCCCCACTGGGTTTTAGCCGTATGTTCGTTCTCCATAGTACCAAAAGCACCTTTTCCCTCACTCCATGCAGAATCATTAAATCCGGGGTTCATCCAATCAGAAGCAGGTTTAGCCGTCACAAACTTCCCGGTCCATTCGCCTCGCTCCGAATCAGGAACCAGAGTTACCTTCGGTATATCCTCAATGCCCATAAACCTATACACAGTATTGTCGACCCTTACGGCTCCTATAAGCGGGAAGTCTTTACCTGTCCAGTGTTTTACATTTCCATCGTACAAATTATCCGTTGCAGACCATCCACTCGTATAGGGATCGATCGTTATCAATGGATAGGCTGGGGCACGCAGATCATTTTTTATTATTTCATAACTTATCTTTTTACCTGTATTGCAACTAAGTAACAATGCAACAGCTAATAAGACAGGGTATATTATTTTCTTCATACCTTCGCAACAATGATTATTTTAACTCTTTAATCTTTATGTTTTTGAAGAATACTTCATCACCATGATCCTGCAATAGGATATTACCCTCAGCCAAATTGCCAAAATCAGGCCAGTTTTTATATTTACTATAGGCTACAAGTGCATTAAACATTTGAGTGTTTCTTTCATACTCCACTATCTTCACTCCATTTAGCCAATGCTCAACTTTATTACCTCTAACTATTACCAAAGCGGTGTTAAACCCATTCTTATCAAAGTTGAAGTTTTCACTTCTGTCGGATGGAATAAGGTCATATAGAGAACCTAACGTTCTGTTACCCTTAACCCCTAGTTTAGCATCAGGATGATTTTCATCATCTAATATTTGAAACTCGCAGCCTATTGCAGAACCTTCGCCTTTATTCATCTCCGAGTCAACGAAATATTTAATTCCACTGTTAGCCCCTTTAGTAATTTTAAAGTCCACTTTCAACATGAAGTTTTTATATTTTTTAGTAGTAACGATATCTCCGCCATTAGAAGACTCGGCTCCACCGCTTTTGTGTACTTTCAAAACTCCGTCTGTTATGCTCCAGCCCTTATCAGGGAAAGTGCTTAATCTGGCACCTCTCCATCCCTCAGTTGTTTTACCATCCCACAGCAATTTCCATCCATCTTTAGCTTCTAGTGGGGAAATAGTATTAACAATTGAGTTGATCTCCGGAGCATCGTTTGTTGAAGGAGTTTTATATTTTTCTACATCTGTAGTACAGATTTGAATATTTTTCCAGCTAACTGTTTTTCCTACCAGATCTTTATTTCCTATCGAATGTACCTGCAGGGCGATGAAACCGCTCAAAGTCGCATCATCCCAAATATTTGCACATGCTATTCCATTTACCCATGTACGGATTGAATTTCCTACGGCTTCTATCCTTACTTTATTCCATTCATTACTCTTAAAAGCTTTCTGAGCAGGGATGTTCTTCGTCATTGGATATAGCCAACCTCTGCGAGCTTCATCATATATCCCTCCTGTCCATGCACGTGCAGAAGGATCTATTTCGAACTGATAGCCATGCACACGGCCATTCTGGTATTCTTTAAGACTTTGGCTTCTGAATTGTACTCCTGAATTAAGGCCGTCATCTACTTTAAAATCAAACTCAAGAATAAAATCTCCATAGTCTTTTTGAGTAGCCAAAAAAGTATTAGGGGTATCCATGCGGGAAATTCCAACAATGGCTCCATCCACAATCTTGTATTCAGCTTTTCCATTCAGTTTCTGCCATCCTTTCAGATTTTTACCATTAAACAACGGTTCCCATTTTTCCTGCGAAAAAAGACTTCCTGCAAACAAGAACAGGGCAATCAATAATATGTTCTTTTTCATGATTAACTATATTTTATATGTTATTAGATTTTATAGAATTCTTCCCATCCCTTTCTAGGAGGCAATCCTGCCAACATTGCATTGGCAAATTCATTATTGGTGATTACTTTTGTATTTCTGTCGAACAATAATGGCGTATTCAATCGTTGAGCCATTACACCTAAAGAGAAAACCTGACTTAATGGCCCGAATATTTCGAATGGAGATCGTGTCTTTTCTTCTCCCATACAGGCCAACAAGAAGTTTGCAAAGTGATTCGATGGGCTTTTAGGCACAGGAGGCAATTGTGATGCCATTTCTTTCGCCTTTTCTTCCGGAATGATAGATAAGGTGCTACCATGCGACCCGCCTTTGAATATTAAGTCTTTGCTATATATAATCTTTCCCGGATTTAGATTTCGTTTCTCAATTTTACCACCGGCTACGGTTGGTATATTAGGGTCTAACTCAGACTCTCCGTATCCTCTAGGCAATGGCGGCTGATTATTCACCCCGTCGTACCATGTAATATCCAGAGCCGGCATATCTCTACGCCTAGGAAAACGGAACTGAATAGTGGAGGACATAGGGAAAAAGTAGTCGTTATGGCCTTCCAGCATTATTGGATTTATTTCATAAGGTAATCCCAAATCAAGGAATTCGTGCACTGTATCGAGAATGTGTGCCCCCCAATCACCCAGAGCTCCCATACCAAAATCGTACCAGCAACGCCAGTTTCCATAATGATATTTTTCATTATAGTCATGATACGGAACCGACATCAACCAGGTATCCCAATCCATGCCTTGCGGTATAGGCTGCCCTTCGGGTAGTTTATAAATATTAGGGTCCCAACCATGCCATCTGCGCGCAGAATTCATGTGAGCCACGACTTCTGTCACATCTTTTATAATTCCGGCTTCCTTCCATGCTTTAAACTGAAAATAATTTGCTTCGGAATGCCCTTGGTTACCAACCTGTGTAACTACATCCGGGTATTTCTTCGCAGCCTGCATCAACAATTCGGCTTCGTAAAATGTACGTCCCATTGGTTTCTCGACATATACATGCTTACCAAGAGCGATTGCCATCATACAGATAGGAAAATGGGAATGGTCTGGTGTCCCTACCGAAACAGCCTCGATTTCATTACCCATTTTGTCGAACATTTCACGAAAATTTTTAAAACGTTTAGCTTTCGGATATTTACCCATAATTTCCTGAGTATGTTTTGCTCCCATATCAACATCACATAGAGCTACCACATTTGCGAATCCCGTTTTTTCAAATTCTTTGATAATATCACCACCACGGTATCCGATACCAACACAAGCCAAATTGACCTTTTTGTTGGCACCATTTACTCTTTGCAAACTTTCGGCACTAAGAGTGCTCATTGAGCCAATGCTGCCTAACGCAAGACCTGCACCTGCAACTCCTGCCTTTTTTAGAAAATTTCTTCGTGTTACCATTTCTGTGTTTTTTGAATTGTATTATAGATTATATATTATTGCTTCAAAGTGTCGTAATATTTCTCCTCTCTCCTCCGTCTGTGCAGCAAATAAGGCTGTTGATAAAACCTCACCTTCGGCTGCACTGTCTGTTATTACAGAAACACCTTTTACCCCTTCTATAAATTCTCCTGTATATGGAGACCTGATATGCTTACGTTGAAGAGTATGATTTCCGGATGTGGTAAGACATTTATTTTTCAGTATTATTTCTTTCTTTTCACCGGATGTTGCAGGAAAATCAATTCCTACTTTCCATCCTTCCCCAAAGGGGTGATCTCCCATAGCCAGAACAGAACTGTTTCCTATATTTATGAGAGCATTGTCTATTCCTTTTTCTTGTAATATCTTTTTCACCTCATCTAATCCATACCCCTTGATAAAGCCCGATAAGTTTAATTTTACTCCTTCTCTATGAAGAGTTACAGTCGAATCTTTTTCTGATAAGTGCACGCTTTTTATGGTATCAACAGAGTAATCATCAGAATCTATCGAAATGTCAAAATATCCTTTTGTTTTTTGGTTGTACCAGACGCACATTTCTATCATCGAATACAAATCATTCCCAACAATAGTCGGCATTCCACACTTGGAATTGTTTAATGTGGATAATTCACTGAGAGAGTCATAACAATTGCCTGTTTTTTCAAGATCAAATAGTCTTTTATAAATAGCTTCAGTTATTTGTTTTCCTTCCTCTTCCTTTGTATTACTCAGTACAACATCGATTCTGGTATGCATGCAAACGAACCATGCATACAGAATACCCGCTGTGCCCACTTGCTTATAGATATGTTGTACCGGGAGCATAAGATTGAGATTACTTCTTTACTTTTAGCACCTTCTTCAAACCGTAAAAGAGAATACGTATAATAGTCCACAAGAAATATATAGCCAGAGACGCCACAAATACATATCCCAATGAAGTAAACAATTCACTAAAAGACGTATCCTCATATGTGACTATCGCATAGAAATTAATCAGATTCGCTATCAGGAAGCAAACCAACCAGGTTATCACCTCTCTCTTTTTTTGCCTTGCTGTTATGATGGTATCCTTCATGAGATCACAGTTTTACGATGATTAAGATAATCAAGTTTAAATTGATCAGGGAAAGTCAATATCTCACCTTTTTCTATAGCCATATCACCCAACAAAGTAAGAGCACTGGCATAATAACCTTCTTCTGCAACGTTGACCGGTTGTTTCCTTGTAATAACAGCTTCTACATAAGCATCCATCATCAAGTCCGACCCGTCGCTTTTAGGTTTATCTCCAAGGATATAATCGCCCTCATTCTTATTTGCAGTCTCAGGAGCCCAACTTGTTCCGGCAAAGGGCAATGTCTCGAATAATTTATTTTCAACATCATTAATAAGCCTCAGGAAACCGGGAGCAGGAGCTACATTTTCAAAATAGTATTTCCCCTTTTCGGGCTCTACCGTACCCAAGGTTCCAAGAATCTGTTCTTCCAATCCATAAAATTTATTGGATATAACAGACTCAAATGTCAGTTTTTGTCCATTATCGAAGACGTAAATACAATTTACATTATCATATACTTCTCTTCCATCTTTCCAGTGAGTGATAGCCCCGTGCCCCATCACCTTATTTGGTATCGACTTCAAAGCCCAACTGCCTATTTGCAATTGATGACAAGCAAGTTCTGTCATTAATCCTTTCGAATATTCGCGATAAAGGCGCCAGTTTATCTGGCGTTCCAATTCAGGGGCAGGAACATCCCTGCGCCAATCTCCATTGCGGAACCAAAATGTCCGTATAGCCTGTATATCTCCAAAAGTACCCTGATGAATCATTTCCATCGCCTTTATATAACGAGGATCGAAAAGACGTTGCTGTCCCGAAAAAAATATTTTTCCTGAAGACTTATGTTTATTGTACATTGCAAAACACTCTTCCATAGTAAAGCCTATACTCTTTTCGCAGAAAACATGTTTTCCCGCATCAAAGGCATCCAGTGCTATCTGGCAATGTGTGTTTAAGGGCGTAGCTATAACAACAGCATCTATATTTTTATCTTCAAGTAAATAACGATAATCTTTGTAAGTTTTCGCATTTGGTGCAATTTTCAAGGCCTCATCCAATGATGGCTGATAAATATCGCATAAAGCTACAATATCTGCCTTTTTATTATTGGCTAAAAATTGCATCAAGTAACGCCCGCGGGAACCCGGGCCAATAATACCCAATTTTACTACAGATTTATCAGTATACTTACTATCAGAAAAAACGGATAACCAAGGGCTAGCCAGAAAGATAGCAGCCGCCCCAGCCACACCTGCTTTCTTCAGAAATTCCCGCCTGTCAAGAGAAACATTTTCCATAAATTCATTTTAATTCATAATAGGCCAGTCATATTATAACTACCCTATTTACACGTAATTCCATATTAATATTTAATGGTGTAATTTAAATATTTTATTTTTCACGATCAAGTAAAATTCTCCAAAACTAAAAAAGGGAAAGAAATACTATTTTATACATATTATCCATTTAATATACTAACACTATTAACCGGCATACTTAGGTTTAGCCGGTTAATAGTGGTTAGATATACACAGACTATGATTTAATTTGTTTTACTTTCGTCTGCTACGGCATCTTCCCAGTTATCCCATACAGGAGTGGCGGGGTCATAGCCATCATAACCATAATTCTGGGCTAGCTGACCTTTGTTATTAGCCCTGATTTCCGAATTAGGAATTGGCCAGTATATATTCTTTTTATCCATAATATAATTGAGAGAACCTTTGGTTGCAGTAATGCTTATTGGGCCTTTATTGTACATGCCATATTTTGTAACACGCTGATACCAATAGCTACCACCGCTAGCATCTGTACCGCTCTGTTTGTCAAAGGTATTCAAGTTATATGTATTACCCCACTCGTCAGGCTTGCCACTGCGTGCAAGGCACAGCGACACACGGGTCAATTCCACGTTACGCCATTCTTCCCAATACAATTCACGGGCGCGTTCGTTCATAATGTCTCCGATATTTACGGTAGTATATAGCTCGGTACACTTTGCTCTTTTTCTCACTTCATTTACATCATCTTTTGCAGTAGCATCTCCCAGATAAAATTTAGCCTCTGCTCTTATCAGGTATGCCTCAGCCAAACGATAAAGATACCAGTCGGCTATACCACCGTCAGTAGCACCCCTGTTTCCGTCCGATCCACTTATATTAGCCTCATTTACAGGGTCATCTAAGAAAAATTTGTAATGAGGGACATCGAACCAACGACGAATAGTGTCAGTACACAATAATTTTCCATTGTCACTGAAAAGTACAATAGGTTTTCCAAATTCTGAAGAAGCCTTATTGTTGACACGATAATCCTCCATACGCACCCAGTTGCCTGTTGCTGAACTATGGCGCAAATCAGTTTCATCCATCTTACCGTTAACCTTCCACAGAGTATGAGTTTGGAAATATGAAGGACGGAATGTGGCAATACCACGCCCGAAAGCCCGCATATAATCATATTTGGAATTATAATCAGCACTGTTGCGTTTTATGTTCATCAATGCTTGTTTGCTATCTTTCGTTTGTATCTGATTATTAAAAACAAAAGGATACAAAATACGCATTGTAAGCATTTTAATGAATGATTCTGCTTCTGCCCCACGATTAGGCATCCCCATGATAACTTCTTTATTAGCAGCAATAAGCTTATTTTCAGCACGGTGCATATCCCAGATTACATTGCGTGTAATAGGCCAGGTTGCAGGTTCGCCACCGTCATTGAATGTACCGAAATTGTCTTGCATAAGCGAATAACCCGAACTATTAATCAATATATCTGTTTGCTCTTTAGCTTTTGCATACTCTCCTATAGCCAGATAGCATTTAGCAAGTAACATACGGCAAGCTCCCTTATTTACCATACCTATCAGGCTCATATCTTTCTGCTCTGGCACCCATTGCACGGCAAATTCCAGATCTTTAACAAGCATTTGCAAAATTGCATCGCGTTTTGTACTGCGATAGTTTTGCTTAGGTACCTCTACTACTTTGGTTACAAGAGGCACATTCCCATATTGAAAGGCTAGTGCATAATAACGGAATGCACGATGAAAATATGCCCTACCCTTATATGAATTTTTGGTGGCTTCGTCCAATGCTGCTACACCATCCACATATTGGATGATTGTATTGGCGTACAGGATACCGTTATAGGTTTCCCTCCAAAAATACCAAATACTATTTGTTCTATCGAGGTTATTAAGAGTGCTTTCATCACTTATAGGCGTAAGCATGCTTGCCACATTGTCGAGCAAACCAAGTTTGTCGGTCGCAGCACCGACCATCAGGTCTGAGAAAATATACTCTGTTCCCAATGTAAGCATTTCGTTACTATCAGTGGTCCAGTATGCTTTGAGATGCCGGTCGCATATTGCCATTGCCGCCATCAGGCCCGATTCACTATTGAATGTTGCACCGGGCTCATAGAAGGATAGAGGATCGGGTTTCAGAAATTCTTCCGAACATCCACTAAATAAGATTGCGCCTCCCATAAACAGGCTGAGGCATATATGACTTAATTTTCCAGTTATCTTTTTCATGTTTGTAGAAGTTAAAAAGTTAAATTCAATCCCAGTGTATAAATACGTGTAGCTAATCCGCCATATTTTCCATTATTTGGATCGAAACCTGGGTCTACCTCAGGATCGCCATACTCCCAATCTTTTGCCCATGTAGCAACGTTTCGGATAGAAGCACTGACTTTGACGCGTTCCAGATCAAACTTTGATGTCCATTTTCTAGGTAATGTATACCCCATTGAAATATTCTCTAAGCGAATAAATGAACGATCGTATAATTTCCCCGGACTAGCAGGTCCTCCTATTTTACTAGGCCCCTGGGCATTGATCCTTCCATATTCATTTGTAGGATTGTCGACAGTCCAGTACTCCTTTGCCGTTACATTCTGTAAAGCATAAGTCATACGTCCTCCGTCATCATCAAAATTAAGATAGTAATTTGCTAAACTTTTGTGTCCCATATAAGAATAGATATTGAACGAAATAGAAAGGTCTTTCCACAATGTAAACTCATTACGTATAGACCAATGGAAAGGAGGTGATGTTTGCCCCAGAAATTGTTTATCCTTGTCATTATATACAGGCGTAACAGACCCATCGGCATTTAGGATATCGTCGGCAGTATAACTGTTTTCCACTTTAGGGTCCCCCGGTAACTGGCCGTATTTTGCTGCTTCTGCCACCTCTTCTTTCTGCCATATTCCAATAACACGGTAATTCCATATTTGGCTGACAGGACGCCCAATAAACCAGCCGTTTGTCCGATCGTCCATTTCCTTGCTACCTATTACATTGCCATTATCGTCAATAACATCTTCATATTCATAATATAGGTGCTTTATTTCATTCTTGTTATATGAAAATCCAAACCTGGTGGTCCATTTAAAATCTTTGGTATCAATATTCAGTGTACTTAATGAGATTTCAACACCACGATTATCTACCTGCCCCAAATTGGTCGTAATATTTGTAAATCCTGTAAATCCCGGCAGACTTTGTCTCATAATCATATCAGAGGTTTGCATGTTATAATATTCGATCGCACCCGATATCCGGTCGTTCAGAAATCCAAAATCGAGTCCAAAATTCCACGATGCCGTTTTTTCCCATTGCAAATTAGGATTTGCCATCCGGTTTGCCATTAAGTAGCGATATAAACTCATATTCCCCGTTGCGTTAATGTAGCCCTGCATTTTACCGGCTCCTTCATATAGGTTGGCAAGAGCCTGATATGGATCGCTCAGCGACCGGTTACCGTTTTTACCATAGGATACACGCAACTTACCGTTATTCATTATTTTATCCCACTCGAAAAATTTTTCGTTCGTAAACGTCCAAGCTGTTCCTACAGAAGGAAAAGTAGCATAAGGATTAGATGTTCCGAATCCGGAATATCCGTCCCGGCGGATAGACCCGGTGATCATATAACGGTCGTCATAAGCATAAAACAAGCGTCCCAACAGGGCATCTGCCGTTTGGTGCGAATCGCTTGACGAAAAACTACTGTTTTCTTTTGTTCCATTCTTGGTATTATGGAAACCTAAAGCATCCGAAGGCTGAATATTACGGGCTTCAATACGATCCTGCCATGATTGGCGTTCTTCGGCTTCCTGTACAAGCGTAAGTATTACATGATGTTTTTGGTTGAAGGTATAATCCCATGTAATATTATTATTGAGCGACCAGTCGAAACGCTTTTCCTGCTCACGGTTTACTCCGCGTGATGACGGACTGGACCCGGGCAGGTCCGCCGACATAAAATAACGGTCGTAGAAAAACTGATAACGTGGCGAAGCATTGAATGTATAAGTAACATTATATGGGAGTACTATTTTTGCATTCAAAATAGTGTTTAGTGTAGTATAACCCTTTTCCAGCTCCAGATATTGTTTCTGAAAATCGTAATTATACCCCCTTTGGCTATAACTTCCGTCAAGCGGATATTGCACCGGGTTTCCGTTCTCATCGGCATAATCAGCATAAGGGCTGTTGCGCAGCTGGTAATCCAGATCTATACCGATTTCACCATCCGACCGATCCTGAAAGTTTACATTGGCACCTACCGAAAACCACTTGGTTATGTTTGCATCCAATTTCATATTGGCGCGTATCGCATCATATTCGTCGCTCTTTGCGGCACCTTGATTCTTCAAGTAGCCCAACGAAAAATAATAGTTTACATTTTCTCCGGCACCGCTTATACTGGCATTATAGTCCTGATTGAAACCTGTACGGTAGGTCTTATCCGCCCAATCAACAACCTTTCCGACAAGGAGATTATTTAAAGCATTTCCCTGAAATTCCAAGCGTCTTGCCCAAATACTAAGATCGGATTCATCTGTTCCGTTGGTAGTATAACCACGCCACGTATCCACAGAAACTCCATAACGACCAAGATTACCTGCCCTATCAAAAAATCCGGTTGGATATGCAAGTTTACCGTCAGTATTTCTTGCCTGATATGCTTCATATACGCCGGTTTCAGGATTCACACCATATGTTCTCTGCGTAAACCAATCCTGGCGATGTTGTAAATAGTCTTCCGGAGCGAATCTTTTACGGTAATCACTTTGTTGCGTCGCACCAATGTTTGTACTGATGTTTATAATGGGTTTCCCCTGTTTTCCTTTCTTGGTAGTAATAATAATAACACCACTTGCCGCTTTCGCTCCATAAACAGCTGCTGCCGAAGCATCCTTAAGAACGTCTATCTGGGCAATATCATCCGGATTAATTTCGGAAAGTTCTCCATAAAACTGCATTCCGTCGAGAATAAGCAAAGGATTATTATGGCCACCATCGGTATATACCGAACGCTGTCCGCGTATTTCCATATTACCACCGCCTTTGGCTGTCGCACTGTAGCCCACTTGCAAGCCCGGTGTACCACGAAGAATGTCCTGAACAGTTTTCGGATTCTCATTTGCAAGATCGTCGGGACGGATCTGGATAACAGAACCTGTTAAGTCTTTTTTCCTCATAGTACCATATCCGACTACAACCACCTCCTCCAAATTGAGGTTATTTTCTTTTAATATAACCTTATACTCTGAACTACCCGTTAGTTTTATTTCTTGTGGAGTAGATCCGATATAAGAAATAACAAGGGTTCCCTCTTGTGGAACACTCAACTTAAAATTACCGTCCACATCTGTCATAGTCCCAATCGTAGAGCCTTTCAGGGCTACTGTCGCCCCTATTACAGGCTCCTGCTTTTCATCTAATACAGAACCAGATATATTTCTGTATCCTGTCTGTGCATTCAAATGAATACATAAAAACATGCTGCATAGTATCAGCACAAAAAACTTAGTTTTAGAAATCATACAATACTGATTTAAGGGTTATACAATTTGTATTTCTCCATAGTTATAAATAAAAAATATCAACAAATATGTTTTGAGCAGCACTCATTCACATTATAAAGGGATAGTATTATCACCAAAAATAAATCGGGTATCAAATAATGGTTTTAAGCCAATTGGACTTATTGGTTAACAATACTACTTTTTACTTATTCCTTTCATAATCCTGATCGAAATCCATTCTTTTAAAGGGAACAATTCATCATTTATTCAGGCAACCGGATATTTAAATTATGCAAATACAACTCTCACTTGACCAAGAATTTATAAATACAGGTGTGCTTATAGATTTCTCCCGGATTCAGGCGAGTCGAAGGAAAATTTCCATGATTTGGACTATCCGGAAATTTCTGTGTTTCCAAAGCAACCGCTTCTCTATATTTGATTGGTTTATTATATTTTCCATTTGTGTTTCCATCGAAAAAATTACCGCTATAAAACTGCAAGCCCGGCTGGTCGGTATACACTTCCATTATTCGTCCGCTATTTGGTTCATAAAGACTGGCGACAAGCTCTACACCATTGGTCTTCTTGTTCAGCACCCAATTAAGGTCATAGCCTAGTCCATTTTTCAGCTGTTCATTCTCTTGGTTTATCCGGTCGCCTATCGCTGTCGCCTTCCGGAAGTCAAAGGGTGTTCCTTCTACAGACGTTATCTCACCTGTTGGAATAAGCACGCTGTCTACAGGAATTATTTTATCTGCATCGATAAATAGTTCATGGTCGGTAATAGTACCATTACCTTCTCCTTTCAAATTGAAAAACGCATGATTCGACAGATTCAGAATTGTAGGCTTATCTGTTGTTGCTTCATAAGTAATTTTAAGTTCATTATCAGTGGTTACAAAGTAATTTACATGTATCTTTACTTCTCCCGGAAACCCTTCTTCCCCATCGGGCGAAACATATGAAAAATCAATTGATTTATCTGATACTTTGTCTACATTCCAAACCACCATATCCAATCCCTTAAGCCCGCCATGCAAACATTGACCATTATTGTTGATGGGCAATTGATATTCTTCACCATCCAATATAAATTTTCCTTTTGCTATCCGATTTGCATATCGTCCGACAACAGGCCCTAAAAAACGTTCACCCGAATTATTTAGATAACGGTCAATGTCTTCATACCCAACAGCAACATCATCGTATTTTCCGTTCTTATCGGGAGTCCAGATCGATACAATCCGTAATCCGAAATTGGTCACTTGTACGATCAATCCATTGCCTGAATTGAGTGTATAAAGAGATACCGGCTTGCCATCGACCTCTTTGTCGAAAGCTGTTTTGTCCAACAGCGTAACTTCTTGTTGTTTGTTTCCGCTACAAGCTACTAAAAACAAGATTGTCAATAAATAAATTATCTTTTTCATGGTTTTATGGTATTTATTTAAAATTTGGTCTTGGAGATGATAAGGATGGTTCCAGATTTTCCACATAAGGCCAGTCTTGTTTATCCCATTTGATCCGATCCAGCATAAGCACTCTGCCCCGTGGATTATTAGTGTCTATTCCGTGATAAAATATCCAATCATTACCATCATCGTCCTGCACTATCTCGGAGCAATGTCCATTACCAACAAAACGGCTGTTAGACCCGATTAACAAAGAATAACCATTATCCATCATGTCCTCACCCTTCTTATCGAAATATGGTCCAAACAAAGATTGCGAACGCCCTACGACCAACTGATAGGTACTATTCACCCCTTCGCAACAAGTACCGATAGAAGCAAAAAGATAATAGTAATTTCCCCGTTTATAAATATATGTTCCTTCGAAAGCAGTTCCTGCTATTTGCTTTTTTTCAGCTCCGCTTTTCAGGCTCAATCCGTCTTCGCTCAACTCAATAGCATAAATTCCACGAAAACTGCCCCAGAAAAGATACTTCTTCCTATTTTCTTCTATGTAGAATTGGTCAATAGAGTTTTGAACTCCTATTTCGTTACTTCTGAAAAGCATACCTTTATCGACAAAAGGGCCCTCGGGCTCACTTGCAACCGCAATTCCAATACCGCATGTCCACTCGCCACCCCAAACAGACATAGAATAATAAAGCACATATTGTCCGTTTATGAAATTGACATCCGGAGCCCAAAGACCACCTTTCGGCTCAAATGTTGGACGGGTAGCATCAGTAAAGGCTGTCCCAGAGAAAGTCCAGTCAACCAGATTTTTAGATTTATAAATAGGTGTATTACGGATATTTTCTGTCGCATACAAATAGAAGTATCCATCGTGTGCCTTAATAATTGTAGGATCGGGCAAACTCTTATTTATAACAGGATTGGAATAATGTACAGGCTCATCTTCATTTATAATCCCGCTACTATTACAATCTAAAAATCCAATTAAAACTAAACAAAGACATAACAATCCGAGTCTCATCATTTCATTATTTTTTGTTGTTGAAATAATTTTCCACTCTATCCGGGCTCAGCATTTGCCAAAGGGAAGCTACTGTCCATCCGGGTGCGAAGATGTCGTTGTAAAATCCTTTTCCGTTCTTGCCATAGTCCCAGTTAGTATGTTGCACAACTTCCGGATAATAACCGACCTTTCCTATATTAAACATATGCCCTTCTACTGGCATCAACTGCAACATAGATGTCTTTATTACCTGTGAAAATTCGGAGAAGCGAGGTTCTTTTCGTTCTTTAGCCAACCAGTCTAATACGGTTGCAAATTCAAAAATGAATACATCGATATGGTTATTCTCTACCGATACATTGCCCCATCCACGAGACTTGAAGCCAACATCTCCCAGCATTTGCCCGCCCGCAAAAGGGACATCCCACATATAATACCACGAAAGGCTGAAATAAGCTGCTTGCTTACTCATATCCACATAGTGGTCACGTTCCTTACCGTTGGTTACCATTGACAAATAATACATGGCAGTAGAGGCATAGAGCGAAGCCTCTTTATCTTCACAGTTGGCATCGAGGGTCGAAGAAAAATAGTCCGATTTGGAAATTAATTCTTTTTCAAGGTAAACAGCGGTAGATTTTGCAGCATCGAGATAAGCCTTATTTTTGAAATAAGTATATGCCATCGTCAGAGGCAATGTTGCAGAGGGGGTACTTCCACCCGAAGCATCCGAAACATTAAATTTGTCATCAAATTTACGTGGAAAAGACCCGTCCGCTCCTTGCAATTTTAGAAAATTGGAAAGGATGGTTTTAATCTTCACTTCCCACTCCGGATGTTTACGTCCTTTTTTCTTTTCGTAATTTAGATAGTTCAGAATAGCAAATACGCCTTCCGATTGCCTACGTATACTATAAATACTTGTTTCGCTATTACGTCCATAATCTACAAATTCTCTGAAAAATCCATTGGAAGTGAAGCCATATTGCAGAAAGCTATCGAAAATAGAATTGGCTTTTTTAACCAGATCATTATTCCCTGTTTCCTCACCATATTCCAACGCATTGAAAGCATTCAACAACACTCGTCCGACAAAACCGATCTCAACCGAAGGTGTACTTGCACAATTATCGATACGCATATGTACTCCCGAGAAATATTTCAAATCGTATTTATCAACATAACTTTCTACGAAGAAGTTCGATAATACTTTTTTCGCTAATGCAGTATCATATGCTGTTTTTACCTGTTGAGGCTTAAATGTATCATATGAATAGTTCCATACATCGGCAACAAAAGCGGAGTAATCCTGAGCTTTTGACTTTTTTATAGTCCAAACTAACTGACGAGTCTCTCCCTTTTCCAATTTTTCAAAGGCTTGTACAGAAGGATTTAATGTCAATTTACGTATATATGTTTTGGGTGCTTCATGGTATGGAAAACCAAAAACCAGAGCCGAATTCCCATTGACATTCCGGAAACCGGTAAAACCTAATGACGTTTTGCCGCTTAGAATTGTTTCACCTGAATTGTGTGGCGCAAGGCTTTCATACTTGAAATCATCAATACGTAAAACAATATAATAATCACCTGTCTTATTATTATAGATTCCCGTCAATGGTGTACTAAGACGGTCTTCCCTCACTTGCCAGCTATCACTGGTATGAAATGACGGAGCCTCTTTCGGTGAACGCAAATTGCGATGATACCAAAAGCCCGGCATATAGAATTCGCAATCGTTGTGGTTTACTCCCGGCAGGGAATATATCTGCTCAAGATTGTAATAAACTCTTTCTTTTGCTGTTAGTGTAATTTTTATTTCACTTACATCACCATTGTTTGTCTGTTCTTGCTTTATCTGAATAGGCAGTTCTCTCTGAGCTTTTAATAAACCTTCAGCCGATTGATTCAATTTGTAAGTCACAGCCGGATTGCCGGGTGATTTTAAACTAATATTGGTTTCAATAGATAAAGGCATTGCTTCCGCATAGATACCGAAAGAACCCAGCACTGAGAACATAAGTAAAAACAGGTACTTTTTCATATCACTCTGTATTATTTAAATTTTATTTCTTCCAAGTCTTATTTACCTGCTACAGGTTTCAATATATCTCCAGTCATCTGCGCAACAGGTGTAGCATCGTCTGTAAACCGTACGCTACCTATATACATATGTCTTGGGTGAATGTTTTTCTGGCTATTATGAGCATGGAATACAATTCTCAAATGCCCTTCTTTGTCCTTAAACATGGCACTATGTCCTACTCCAACAAGGCTATCCGGCTTTTGTAGAATCGGGTTATTGTCATATTTAGTCCAAGGTCCCACTGGAGAGCTAGCCGTAGCATAACCTACTCCATAAAAAGGACTTTCGTAGCTATTCGCCGAATAGGTCATATAATATATTCCTTTATATTTGGTTACAAAAGCACCTTCGTTGACACGAGGCCAAACCTCTTCCCATGGCTGGGATACATTGATACACTTGGCCAGAGTGGAACGCTTAATAGTTTTCAGGTCAGCTTCCAATTCCGCTACCCATATATTAAGTCCATCGTTGAAACGGTCGAAATACAAATAAGGCTTCCCATCACTATCAATAAACAAGGAATTATCGATGCATTTCTCATCGGCTATCATCGGCTCTTTTACATCCTGAACAAAGGGCCCGAATGGCGAATCGGCAGTAGCCACACATATATGCTCATCTGCCGAATAGTACATAAAGAATTTGTTTTTCTCCTTTATATAATATACTTCAGGTGCCCAAAACCAGCGTCCGCCCCACGAATTATCCTTATGTAAAGCTAAAGCCTGTGCTTTTTTCCAATGCATTAAATTATCGGATGTATATACCTCTATACCATCCTTTGCATTTGTTCCATAAGCATAATAAGTATTTCCATGTAGCATGATAAAAGGATCACCTAAAGAGATAGGGAAACTATCTTCAACAATGTTCTTTTCATTAGAACTTTGGCAATAAATTAAGGTGAGGCCTAGAAGAAGAACCAATAAAATACTTAATACCCTCATTTTTTTTAGATTTACTAATTAGGTTAACAAATGCCCTGAATCAATTTGTGAACAAAAATAATAGAAGCCCCAACGCGCAATAGAATACTTTTCAGCTAAAAAAAAGCAAAAACAAGTCAACCCTGCCTATATGACCAAAAAATAGCATATATTGGTTATTTTTTACTACATAACAAGATATATGCCCTATGTGCTGACTTATTTATGACTTAATTTTACTTGTGAAAAATATTATATATATATATGAATGTAACCAAATCTATTATCACTCTACTTTTTGTACTTTCTACTAGTTTATCTGTGTTTTCTCAGGAAAGTTTTGATTTTCATTTCAGAAAAATACAGGTTAACGACGGCTTGTCAGAGAATGCAATTTATTGTATTTTACAAGATTCAAGGGGGTTTATGTGGTTTGGTACTAAGGATGGGCTAAACAGGTTTGACGGAAACAATTTCCGGATATTCCGCTATGATAAGAAAAAAAACAACTCTCTGGGAAATAACTTCATTAGATGCCTGATAGAAGGAGAAGGCGGCATCCTCTACGTAGGGACAGATGCAGGCCTCTATATAATGAACATTGTAGAAGAAACATTTACAAAGGTTACTGAACCGACAAGAGAAGGAGTTATCCTAACAAGAGCAGTAAATACGCTCTATACAGATAAGGATGGAAATATTTGGGTCGGTTCTATGGATCAGGGAGTATTCAGATACAACCCGAAACAAAAGAGATTGGTAAAGGTCGAGCTGTCGAAACATAATCTTGAGGCGAATACAAATTGGTTTATTTATAGCGATCTGTCAGGAACGATATGGGTTGGTAATCGGCTTGGATTACTCAGATACAATAAAGACACAGATAAACTTGATCCGGTAGATTCTATATTCGGCTATTCCGAAAAATCTCATAATGAAGTGTTGTCGATACTAGAAGACAATAAAGGCAACTTTTGGCTAGGGACATGGGCTAGTGGACTCCGGCTATATGACAAACATTCGGATAGCTATATCTCGTACCTGAACGAAAATAACACATCACAGTATGTAACACACATCAGAGCTATTTTTCAATACGATGAAAAGTCTTTACTTATAGGCTCGGATGATGGCTTGTTTCTGTTTGATCTGGGAACGAAAAAAGCCAAAAGAATAGATAAGCCTGAATTGCAATATAGCCTAAGCGATCAGAATGTATATTCCATTTGTAAAGATAAAGAAGGAGGCATATGGATAGGAACTTACTTCGGGGGAGTAAATTATCTGAATCCTTCCCAACTAAACATCGATACTTATTATGCAGATCATCGCACCGGAACCTTATCCGGAAAAGCTATCAGTCAATTCTGTGAAGATTTGCAAGGAAATCTATGGATAGCAACTGAAGACGGAGGCATTAACTATTTCAATGCGGAAACCAAAAAGATCAGCCAGCCTATCACAACATCCTATCACAATACGCATGCTTTGCTATTGGACGGAAATAATCTATGGATCGGAACATTCTCAAGAGGTGTTGATGTTTATAATATCAAAACGAAGTCTCTTTCCAATTACAGAAGTAAGAGCGATAATAAAAACACATTAAATGACGATTGTATATTTTCGTTATACAAAACACGTCAGGGAGATATCTATGCCGGAACTCCGGCCGGATTAAACAAATATGATAAGATAAACAATATCTTTATTCCTATACCCTCTATTAGAGGTTTTATCTATGATATAAAAGAAGACAACTTGGGAAATTTATGGCTGGCATCATATGGAGCCGGAGCAATAAAACTAAATAGCAGATCGGGCAAATGGATACATTATGATGATATATTAAATAAAGATAATCCTATTGTTGGCAGCAAACTGACAAGTGTATACATCGACAGTCAAAGGAGAATACTTTTTTCGAGTGAAGGAAGAGGAATCTTTGTATATGATGCACAGGCTGACAATTTCATCAACATTACAGAATCGGAAGGATTGCCTAACAATGTTGTATACGGCATATTGGACGACCCATTTGGCAATTTATGGATTAGCTGTAATAAAGGTCTGGTTTGCTTCAACCTGTCTACTCCTTTCGATTCGAGATTATATAACAAAGAAGATGGCTTACAAAGTAACCAGTTCAATTATAAATCGAGTTATAAAGCAAAAAACGGCCGGTTCTATTTTGGTGGCATAAATGGATTCAGTTCTTTCTATCCTCAGGATCTGAATGCAAATAAAAACGTCATCACACCGCCTGTGGAAATTACCGGAATTAAGCTCTTTGAGAATTCTGGTGCTGAATTGGAAAACGAAATACAAATAAAACTAAATAAAAGACAGAAGATAGAACTGCCTTATAATAAGGCCTCGTTTATGATCTCCTATGTTAGCCTCAGCTATGTTACACAAACAAAAAACCGATATGCTTACAAGCTGGAAGGAGCTGACGCTGATTGGAATTATGTAGAGAATAACAAAAGTGTGACATACGTAAACCTGCCTTACGGTAAATATCTATTTAAAGTGAAGGCAACAAATAATGACGGATTATGGAATGAAACCGGATCGGAAATAGAGATAGAAATACTTCCCCCGTTCTGGCTTTCCCTACCGGCCAAAATATTGTATTTCATCCTGTTGATATCATTGACATATGCTATTTTATCCTACTATTGGAAAAAGAATAAGCAAAAACAGGCTCAACAACTGGAAACGTTTAAAATAGAACAAGAGACGCTGGCTTTTAAATCTAAAATTGATTTCTTCACAACTATCGCACACGAAATTAGAACCCCGTTAAGCCTCATCTCGGCTCCTTTGGAAGAAGTTATCAACATAAATAAAGGGAATAGCGATACACGGCAAAACCTGCTAATCATCGAAAAAAACTGTAGCAGGTTAACTGTACTTATCAACCAATTGTTGGATTTCAGGAAGATGGATTCTACCCGTTATATCATAAATCCGGAGGGCATTGACCTAAAAGAGTTTATCATTGAGCTATATGAACGTTTCAAAAAAACTGCCCAAAGCAAACAGATCAACTTTATATTAGACTTACCAGAGGATAAAGAGATAGATATAAATGCTGACACTGATGCTTTGACAAAAATTATAGGCAACTTATTGACTAATGCTTTAAAATATACTAAGGATAAAATAGTTTTAACACTAATTTGCAACAGCGATAAGTCGTATACTGTAACTGTAGAAGACAATGGAAAAGGGATATCTAACAATCATAAAAAACTGATATTCGATCCTTTTTATCAGGTGCAAACCGACGACAGAAAGATTGGCACAGGTTTGGGCTTAGCTCTTGCCAAGAACCTGACAGAAGTGCTGGGAGGGACAATAAATGTAGCAGATGGTAAAAACGGAGGGACTTTATTCACTTTCAAATTCTCTGATATAGAGACAGTTATAAAAAATGAATTTGAAAATGAATCCTTCGTATTAACTCCAACAGAAAATGTTTTTCAATCTGGCAGCAATACTCAGTACAATATTTTGATAGTAGAAGACAACGCGGAGATGAATTCCTTTATAAAAAGAGCTTTACAGAGCGAATATATTGTTGACTCTTCTTTCAATGCAACCGAAGCATTGGCCCTGCTTGAAGATAAAAGTTATGATATAATCATATCAGATATAATGATGCCCGGCATCGATGGTATTTCATTTACCAAGAAATTAAAATTAGATATCAATTATAGTCACATACCAATTATACTGTTGTCTGCTAAAACAGAAAATGCAGTCAAAATAGAAGGTTTGTTATCGGGAGCTGATGTGTTTATCGAAAAACCTTTTTCGATGTCGTACCTCAAAGCACAAGTTTTAAGCCTGCTTGAGAATAGAAAGGCAATGCTGGATGCTTTTAACCGTTCGCCTCTAACGTCTTATTCGAATCTTGTTTCAAATAAGAGCGATGAAATATTCCTCAACAAATTGAATGATGAAATAGAAAAACACATATCAGACGAGAACTTCTCTGTGGAATCATTAACAGAAATACTCAGCATCAGCCGCTCCAACCTGCAACGCAAACTGAAAACCATAAGCGGATTAACGCCAGGTGACTATCTTCGCAATTATCGTTTAAGGAAAGCTTGCAAATTATTATTAGAAACCGATATGCGAATAAATGAAGTTGCTTACAATGTAGGATTCAGCTCCCCATCTTATTTCGCAAAAGTCTTTCAGAAAAGTTACAATATGTCGCCTAAGGAATTTGTCAACAAATACTGATATTTTCATATAACAAAGAGAGCAAAAGACGATTTTAGTATTCGGTTTTGCTCTCTTTAAATTAATTAATCAATTCACCGTTTAACTTTTAATTTATCGAGCAGGATCTCCAACGGACAAAATTTAGTAAATGAAGACTGTATCAGATTCACACCTACAAATGCAGGCAACAACAGCCATCCTACAGACATAAAGTAAGCTAAGGATATACCTATCAGCACCATTATTCCCGCCACTATCCGTACAATATATTCATCTTTCATAATCAAACCAATTTTGAGAAATTCTCTACATCTAAAACAAAGGCATGTACAGGAAAAGGATTATTCGTTTCTATATTGCAACTATCTATTTCAGCAATAGCCTTATCCGCTGTTTCTTTTGCAACAAAGCTGAAAAGCATTATCGAATTAGTTTTTGCATTACTTCCGTTCGCTGCAAACCAACCTAAGTTTTCTTCCTTCTTTTTATACCCGGTGATATTGGTTACACTGAACCGTTTCACCCCGGCATCTTGGAGCAAGCTTGCAACTCGCTCCTGATATTCTTTGATACTTAATACAACTAATAGTTTCATAATTATTTGACTTTCTTTTTCAACATTTTGTAATATAGCAGCGGTACAACAATCAATGTAAGTACGGTAGAGGTTATCGTTCCGCCCATCAAAGAGATTGCCAGACCTTGGAATATAGGGTCGAATAGGATAACTATCGCCCCTAACACTACTCCTCCGGCAGTCAATATGATAGGCGTGGTGCGCACTGCTCCTGCTTCAATAACAGCTTGCTTTAATGGAATACCATCTTTGAGCCGTATATCTATAAAGTCAATCAGCAATACCGAATTGCGCACCATAATTCCTGCAAGAGCTATGAATCCAATCATAGACGGAGCACTAAAGTAAGCTCCCATAATCCAGTGTCCGAAGATGATACCTATTAGCGACAGAGGGATAGCTGCCAATTGCACCAATGGTGTGATAAAGTTTTGGAACCATGCGACAATTAGTACATATATAATAATTAATACAAATAAGAATGCTAAACCCAGATCACGAAACACTTCATATGTTATCTGCCATTCTCCATCCCATTTTAAAGCGAAGTTATCTTCGTATTTTGGTTGCTCGCTATATTCTTCCGACAGAGTATATCCTTCGGGTAATTTTACCTGCGATAATTTATCAGACACTTCCGTAATAGGATATATAGGACTTTCCAAACTTCCGGCGACTTCGGTCAATACATATACCACCCGCTTCTGATCTTTGCGATGAATACTCTTTTCTTTCTCGTCCTCAGTCACTTTTACCAAGTCGCCCACAGGAATCGCCATTCCTCGTTGGTTGACCACCTTCATGCTGAGTACATCCTCGATACTCGATTTTTCTTTCTCCGAAAGTTGTAATACAATCCCTACCTGATTGACTGTCGAAGGTTGATGCAGTACTCCTACCGACATTCCGGACAATGCAGCATACATATTTTGCACCACTTGTGCATTAAGAATACCTAATTTCATTGCTTTGTCTTTATCTACCTCGAATTTATATTCGGTTTGAGCGTCCTCTACCGACCAATCCACGTCGACAACATTTTCGGTTGATGCCAGCATATCTCTTACTTGTTTAGCTACATAAATCTGCTGTTTATAGTCAGGGCCATATATTTCAGCAGCAATTGTAGACATCACCGGAGGACCCGGTGGTACTTCTACTACCTTAACATTGGCATTGTATTTTTTGCCGATAGCTTGCAAATCGGCACGCACCGACGTGGCTATATCATGGCTTTGTTCTTTGCGTTCACCCTTGTCTACAAGATTAACTTGTATATCAGCCACATTATCCCCCATGCGCATATCATAGTGACGTACTAGTCCGTTGAAGCTGATAGGCGCGGATGTTCCCACGTAAGTTTGATAATTTTTCACTTTATCATTTCGGCTGATATACACAGCTAATTCTTTAGTCACGGCAGCAGTACGTTCCAGAGTTGTGCCTTCGGGCATATCTATTACCACTTGGAATTCATTCTTGTTATCGAAAGGCAGCATCTTTACCGGAACCGATTTTGTATAAAACAACACAAACGATCCCAGCAAAACAACAGTTAAGCCAATCATAAATGTCCAACGGCGTTTTCTGTTTTCCAGAAACGGAGTCACTATTTTAGCATATAATTTGTATATTTTCGTTTCGTGCAAATCAGGCTCTTTTTCTTCTCTTTCGTGTCCTTCTCCTTTTTTCTCTTTATGTCTTAAGAATAAATAGCCGAAATATGGAGTCAACGTCAGAGCTACTAGTAAAGAGAAAATCATGGCTATCGATGCCCCAATAGGCATCGGGCTCATATAGGGGCCCATCATTCCCGATACGAACGCCATAGGCAGTACGGCAGCGATAACAGTCAGCGTAGCCAAAATAGTAGGGTTACCTACTTCGTTGATGGCATACAGAGCCGCTTGCAATGGTGGTAATTTCTTCATTTTGAAATGACGGTGCATATTTTCGGCAATCACAATGGAGTCATCGACCACAATACCTGTTACAAACACTAATGCAAACAACGTAATTCTATTGAGCGTATAGCCTAAAAAGTAATAAGCGAACAGTGTCAGAGCAAAAGTTACAGGGACGGAAAGGAATACCACCAATCCACCACGCCAGCCCATTGCCAACATCACAAACAAGGTTACTACTATAATTGCGATAGACAGGTGAAACAGTAGTTCCGATACTTTGTGCGATGCCGTTTCACCGTAATTACGGGTAACTTCCACATTCAGGTCGTTTGTGATAACATCTTTTTTCAGGTGCTCTACTTTGTCAATCACCACTTCCGCCAGTTTCATGGCATCAGCACCTTTTTTCTTCGCAATAGAAATAGTCACCGCCGAATAGTCGTCGGGAATACCGGCTTTTTTATCTCCCGATGCAGCTCCATATCCAAACGAAACATATTGTTTGGGTACTTCTGCCCCGTCTTCTACTTCTGCTATTTGATACAGGTAAACCGGCTGATTGTCATTTACTCCTACGATCAGATTTTTCACTTCTTCCACTTCGGCAAAGAAATTTCCTGTTTGCACAGAATAGACCATGTCTCCTGTTATAATATTGCCGCTTTGCATTTGTGCATTATTGGCTTGCAATGATTGGGCTATTGTGCCAAAATCGAGCTTACTACCCGCCATCTTATCTTTGTCAAGCATTACTTTCACCTGACGGCTTTGCCCTCCGACAATATTCACTTGTGCTACATCGGGTATTTTCTTTATTTCATTACCAACTACTTCGGCCACCTGACGTATCTGATAATCGCCCATTTTATTGCTCCAAAGAGTAAAGGCTAAGGCAGGCACATCGTCTATAGCTCGCGATTTTACCAAAGGCATCGTTGCTCCTTGAGGCATGCGATCCATATTTTTCATCATCTCGTTGTAGAGCTTAACCAACGAACGCTCTACATCTTCACCCACATAAAACTGTACGGTAAGCATACCCATACCATTCATTGAGGTAGAATAGACATGTTCTACGCCTTTGATATTGGAAATAATTTTTTCGATAGGTTGTATTACTCCCGACTCTACTTCCTGAGGTGTTGCTCCGGGATAACCGACCATAATATCCGCCATTGGAACTTCAATCTGAGGTTCTTCTTCGCGTGGAATAAAATATATGCTGAACAGCCCTAAGAGCATAAAGGCAAACATGAGCAGAATACTCAATTTCGACCTGATAAACGCGCCGGCTATTTTTCCTGAAATTCCGTTTTCCATAATATTATTTATTTACAGATACTTTTACTCCGTTGTATAGTCTACCCTCTGCTTTAGAAACAATTCTGTCGTTCTGGCTCAAGCCCGAAAGTACTTCTACCTGATTGCCGATTGTCTTACCTAAACGTATCCAGCGTAAATTAGCCTGGTTTTGATCGTCTACCACATATACACCTGTCAGTTGGTCTCGATAAACAATTGAGTTTTTATCCAGCATGATTTTAGACGTGATATTCTCACCTGTTTTATTCGGTATCAATATATTCACATACATTCCCGGACGTATATTCTCTTTATCTTTTGTATCGATAGCCAGCTTCATAGAATATTGCCCTCCTGTGCGGAACGCCGACGGACTGAGTTCTGATACTTTTCCTTCAATGGATGCACCTAATGACTTCAGTTCTATTTTGGCGACATCCCCAACTTTTACGTACTGTATATAATTTTCGGGGATAGATGCTGTAACCTGCAATTCACCATTCTGTTCAATCGTTAGAATGGGCATTCCCGGATTTGCCATGCTCCCTTCATCCATCATTTTTTGTGTTACAACTCCCGAAAATGGTGCACGGATATTCATGTAGGAAAGCATCGCATTTACTTCGTTCATCTGTTGACGGGCCATTTGTACTTTGGCATTCATTGATGTGTTTTGTAATGCAACGTTTTCAAGTTCTTTATCAGATACACTATTTTGCCCGCGCAGCGTTTTAAAACGGTCATAATCCCGTTGTGCATTTTTCGCAGCAGCTTCGGCTTCGGTAATCATAGCCTGTACCTGTGCTTTTTTTGCAAGTATATCATCGCTACTAATAGATACAAGAAGCTGTCCTGATGCTACTCTTTCACCCGGTTTTACATATATCTTGTTTACATAACCCATCATACGAGTGCTGATATTGGCGGTTTGCTTGGCTGTGACCTCGCCGCTAAGGTAAAATCCTTCGTTTGTGGACTGAGCCGGGGAGTAAACCTCCACTTTTATCGCCGATTCTGATTTGTCTTCTTGCTTATCGGAAGAAGAACAGGAATAGAGTGTGACTATTCCGAAAATTCCCAAAAATGTATTTCTTAAAGTTTTCATTATTAATTGATATGTTTGATTTGTTATTTAACCTTTGATAAAAAATCGAGATATGCCTTAGTTATATTATATGACATGATGGCCTGTGCCAACAATAGTTTCTGTTGAGAAAGTTGAGCTTGCGCCATTAATAAATCCGTGGTACTTACCAGACCTTCCCGATGACGGTTGGAGAGGATACGTAAGGCTTCATCAGCTTGTTCTACGCTTGCTTTCTGTTTATCGATTTCTATTTGGGAATCGTTCAGATCTCGCTTGGTTTTATCCAGCTCCAGTTGTTCCTTCTTAATATGTAAGTCTAACTCTTCCTGCATTTTGCGGTGTTGGAACTGAGCCGATTTCATCTTACTCCGGCTTTGATTGCCTGAAAATATTGTCCAGCTTAAGTTTATACCAACCAGGTAAGAATCATTCCCAAATTTGAAAGCCTTCGAATCATTCAGGCTATATGAGCCAAAAGCATTAATTCGTGGCAGGAATGCCATTTGAGAGGATTTCACCATCATGTTTGTTGCATCCACAGCTTTGTTTAGTGCCATGATATCGGAACGCAGAGCCGAGAGGTCCCTATCTTGAGGCAACTCTATTTTCTGGGACAATGAATCTGTTGTAAAGACATCACCATCAGCCTCAAACCCCATCAATAGGCGAAGTCCATCTGATGCATTATAGATATTACTCTCAGCTTTTGCCAAAGCACTCTCAATAGTATTGACTTGTACCTGAGCATTTAACACATCTGATTTCTGAATCAAACCCTGATTATAAAAATTAGTGACAGATTGATGTATTTGTTTTACATCTTGCAATGATTTTTGCAAAATAGAATGAGCCTGATAAGACATTTGCAATTGAGTATACGCTTTTCGTACTTCAAACTCGATATATTCTTTGGTACGTTCTGATTTGTATTTATAGGCTTCCTCGTTAGCTTTTGCACCTTTACGAGCATAAATCATATCCATATTTAATAGTGGCAGCTTAGCTTCTATCTGAGTACCATAGTTTTGCCTTGCTCCGGGATGATTCAGCTTTACCGGGTCAAAATCCATTGCTGTTACTGATTCCTGTTGTAAGAGGAAGCCAAAAGCATTCAATGGATTATTTGTACTTAAAGCTGTATACCCTACCGTAATTTGGGGAAGGAATACGGCATCGGTCTGATGATAATTAGCATTCGCTACCTTACTATCTAAATCGGACATTTTCACATTACTGTTGTTTTTTACTGCAATTTCTACAGCTTCATCAGCGGAAATATACCGCGGATTCTGTGCCTGAACTACTAGCCCAAGACACATTACACTCAATGTAATAATAATTGATTTATTCATTTCTTATTCTAATCTGTTCTTGTTTACCCTTCTTTCTATATAGTTTCCATTGGAAATATAAAACAAAGGAAAATAATATTTTCCAAAGAAACAAATTTCCATAGGAAAATATGTATATTTTATAATATCGATGCAATACATTACCTATCCGGATAAACTTCAATACGGCCTTCACTTATTGCAACAGTCCACTCTATACAGTATCTTTGAACCATATAATATTCTCCCTCTGGTTTTTGGCATAGATTTTGTTTTATCTCTTTAAAATTTCTACATGAAACCGAAAACTAAAAAGAGGCTAAAGCGAACAATGATAATAATACTATCTATACTCGGCATACTTGCTATTGCCATCATTATTTTACTCAATCAAGCTAATTTTGGTCGTACACCAACAGGAGAACGAAAGGAAAGAGTAAATAATTCTCCCAACTATCGTGACGGAAAGTTCCAAAATCTGAGCGAAACACCTCAACTGACAGGAGATAAGGGCTATGCAGCCATGATGTATGATTTTCTCTTTGGAGATTATAAACGTGTGACCCCAACAGGAGAAATACCTTCCGTAAAAACCGATTTACTCAATCTGGATCGCAAACAAGATATACTTGTCTGGTTCGGGCACTCATCCTATTTCATACAGATAGATAATAAGCGGATATTAGTAGATCCTGTATTGGATGGAGTAGCTTCACCCATATCGTTTCTCAATAAGCCTTTCAAAGGGAGTAATATGTATAAGACAAAAGATATTCCCGACATTGATTATTTGTTTATATCTCACGATCATTGGGATCACCTCGATTACGAGACTGTAATAACCCTGAAAGATCGTATCGGTAAGATAATTTGTGCACTTGGAACCGGTGAGCACTTCGAGAAATGGGGCTTTGATAAGGATAAAGTCATAGAACTGGATTGGAACGAAGAGACTTCTTTAGACGGAGGTTTTGCAACCTATTGTTTGCCTGCACGCCACTTTTCAGGCAGAGGATTATCGCCGAATCAATCTTTATGGGCCTCTTTCTTACTGCAAACGCCTACAATGAAAATCTATTTGGGAGGAGATAGCGGATATGATACCCATTTCAGCCGGATAGGTGAGCGATTTGGAGAAATAGACCTTGCTATTTTAGAAAACGGTCAATATGGTTCGGGATGGAAATATATACACATGATGCCCGAACAAGTAGTACAGGCAGCTAAAGACTTAAATGCAAAGGTATTATTACCGGTGCACTCTTCAAAATTCAAATTGGCAAACCATCCTTGGGATGAGCCTTTGATACAGGTCACTCAGGCAGCGGAAAAAGAAAACCAGCGCACACTAACCCCGATGATCGGAGAGGTGGTCAATCTGAAAGATAGCACGCAGGTATTCTCTAAATGGTGGGTAGGGATTGAATAAATAAAAACCCCAAGTACATTAATCTGTATTCAGGGTTTTATATTAGAGCTATTTCTTACAAAGGTTTTACCGGAATACAAATGTCAACGATGAATCTAAACTCAGGATGATCACTATACTCATTGTGATATAATTCATAAGTAGAGCCATCTTCCGGCTGATAACCACTTTCGGTCAGCCATGAGCACATGGTGTTCCATGCTTGTTCAAATTCCGTTTCCTTAATTTCGAAATGCCCGACAGCGTACCTTCCTGCGGGAACAGTAGATTTTCCAATCTCTCCCTCTACTTTCACATTCCCTTCTACAATGATACTTGCATCCTGACGCACTTTTTCTATACTTGTGATAGCCGGATCATCGAGGTAAACTGTAACTGTTTTCGTCGTTGAAGTCACCAGTCCGCGAGGACCGGCCCATTTGAAAAGTTTTTCATAAGCTTGCCCTATTTTATTGAAGGCTCCCATGTGGCGACAATAAATAAGGTTAAGTTCAGGCATGTGTTTGATTTCAATTTTCGTGTCCATAATTATTATTTTATTAAATTCGACACTGCAAAATTGTCCATTTATCTGTTGCTTGTTTTTACCGATATTGCTAATCGGTTTGCAATTCTTGCTATATCTTACACCATCTTTAACATATATCGCTTTGTCTTGCAGACAGAATTCTTTGGCGTTCACTCCAAAATGAGATTTAAATGCCCTGCTGAATGAAGAAACATTCCCAAATCCACACTGAAAAGCAATTTCGTTAACAGATATTTTAGGATTGTCATGCAAAAACTGAGCCGCCTTTTCGAGCTTAATACGTGAAACAAAATTGTTGGGTGTTTCCCCAACAATAAATGTAAAAATACGATGAAAATGATAGGGTGAGAATAAGGCAACATTAGCCATCACAGACAGATCAATAGTTTTATCGAGATTCTGACCAATATAATCCATTACGCGGTTAATGCGGGCGGTATATTCCTGCTTGCTTAATTCTTTGTAATCCATAGTAAAACGAAAACGGCGAATTTACTGAATATTCCATTTACATTTTTTGCAAATCTTGCTGAAATGAATAAAATGTATAAACTATGTCATACCTTTGCGGCATGAAAGCAGAAAACCCACAGACAAACATACTCGCCAATCTTGGCATTAGTGCGCTGAACGAGATGCAATTCGCAGCCCAGAGAGCAATCGTAAACAAACCGAATACAATCCTCTTATCCTCCACAGGTTCGGGAAAGACCCTTGCGTTTTTGCTCCCTATCTTGCAGCTGCTAAGGGAGGATGTAAAAGCTGTACAATGTCTGGTCATAGCTCCATCCCGCGAACTAGCACTCCAAATAGAACAAGTTTGGAAAAAGATGGGAACGAAGTTTAAGGTCAATGTCTGTTACGGAGGACATTCTATCGATACCGAACTTAATAACCTGAGTAATCCCCCTGCTTTACTTATCGGAACACCGGGACGATTGGCTGACCATCTGGAAAGGAAATCATTCGAAACCAGTTCTATTAAAATGCTGGTGTTGGACGAATTTGATAAATCCCTGCAACTTGGTTTTCAAGATGAAATGAATACAATTATCAGCCAGTTACCCAACTTAGAAAAGCGAGTTCTATTGTCTGCTACTTCTGATGTGGAAATTCCTGATTTCATACAAATGGAATCGCCTGTTACTCTCGATTTTACACGGGAAGAAAAAGATAAAAGCCTCTCGGTAAAACTTGTAGTGTCACCCGAGAAAGATAAAATAGAATCACTGTTTCAACTTATATGCTCACTCAATTCTGAACCCGCACTTATTTTTTGCAATCACAGGGAGGTTGCCGAGCGAATCAGTGATTTGCTAAATAAGAAAGGAATACATACCGGATACTATCATGGAGGTATGGATCAGGATGATAGGGAACGGATTTTGATACAGTTCAGAAATGGAAGTTTAAACTATCTGATTACAACTGATCTGGCAGCAAGAGGATTAGATATTCCTGAGATGAAACATGTAATCCATTATCATCTTCCGGCAAAAGAAAGCGAATTTACACACCGCAACGGACGCACTGCTCGAATGCATGCATCGGGTACGGCATATATTATATCGTATAAGGAAGATAAATTGCCGGATTATATACCCGAGTATCCAGATATTCTTCAGGTTAAAGCTGGCAAACCATTGCCGCAACGTCCCGAACATCAAACTATCTATATTAGCGGAGGTAAAAAGAACAAACTGAACAAAAGCGATATCGTTGGCTTCTTCCTGCAAAAGGGCAAACTGGATAAAACAGATTTAGGTCTTATAGAAGTGAAGGATTTTATTTCTTTCGTTGCTGTTCGTGCATCTGCTGTAAAAACTCTTTTAACTAATATCAGAGAAGAGAAAATGAAAGGCAAAAGGTATAAGATAGAAGTCGCGCGGAATGTGATTAAAAAAGCAGATTGATTCTTTAACCTAAATAACTTTAATAACTGTGATACATCTTTGTAATTTACTTTCTATGCACATAATAGTCTAATTATAAGGTTTTTAATCGATTATTCCATCTATATTTCACCACCTGAAAATAAAAAACGCTGCAATCTATCCGATTACAACGTTTTATAATACTATTTCATGTGACTCTGGCGGGAATCGAACCCACATCAAAGGAACCGGAATCCTTCATTTTATCCATTAAACTACAGAGCCGTTGGTGGCACAAAAGTATAAAAATATTTTCATCTTTTATAATCCAGCCATTCAAAATTGATTCTAGATGGCTACATCATCTTTATTTTTTTAAACAACATATAAATTAAGACAAACTGCTTACTTCTTCGTTTTCCCCATATATACATTTTATTAATTTGAAATTATAACTATTTGTTTTCTAGTTTCATGTGATTTTTAATGAAATATTTTCCTCGGAATGTTTGTAGTATTTAAAAAAATGCATACCTTTGCCACGCATTTGAGAGAAAATGCAACCCTAACAAGGGCGTTTAGCTCAGCTGGTTCAGAGCATCTGCCTTACAAGCAGAGGGTCGGCGGTTCGAATCCGTCAACGCCCACAAAACGGCAAAAAGGTCAAAAGCCACAAAATGCCAATAAAAGACATAAAGTCTGTTAGTCAATAGATTAACAGACTTTTTTCTTTTTCATCCAAGCCAATAAAAGTCACAAAAAGACAGTAGTTGAGTGAAAAATAAGTGAACAGAAATTCCAACTCCGTTTTGTTCACTTTCTATCAAACTACTCGCTGGTTTTAAGTGACTTACAATGACTAAACTTGGCTTTATTCGAGGTGCTGAATCTTTAAGCGATAGTCAATAATTTTGTCGAATCGTGAAAATTTTGAGTTATGAACAGTACCTATCGAATCCTTTTTTTGACTAGAAAAAGAGTAAACAGCAATGGTTTAGCCTCTATTAGTGTTCGGATTTCTATCAGTGGAGACAAAGCAGAGTTCAGTTCCCTGCAATTTGTTAAGCCCGAAATGTGGAGCCAAACAGGTCGAGCAATGGGCAGAAAAAAAGAAGCTACAACCATCAATGATGCTCTAGATAAAATAACAATAGCCTTAGACAAGCATTATAAAGCTATTCTTGAAAAAGATGGTTATGTAACAGCCGACAAGCTTCGTGATACCTACTTAGGTAAAGAGATACGGGAAAATACTGTCCTTGCTCTGTATGATATGAAAGTGGAGCAAAAAAGAAGTCTGGTTGGTAAAACAATCAGGGATACCACCCTATCCAAATATTTAGCAACTCGAAAACGTATAGCAGACTTTATGCTGTACAAATTCAAAAAAGAGGATTTACAGATAAGGGAAGTCGATTTTCAATTTATCACCGATTACGAAGTTTATTTGAAATCTGTCTGTGATTGTGGGCATAACTCGACAGTCAAACATCTGCGTTACCTAAAACAGATTATAACTAATGCCCTAAAGAATAGGTATATCACACACGACCCTTTTGATGAACTCTCTTTGTCATATAAGCCTGTACACAAACAATTTTTAATAGAGCCTGAAATAAAGAAGCTATTATCTAAGCGGTTTGAGAATGAGAGACTGGACGAAGTCAGAGATATTTTTGCTTTTCAGTGCTACACAGGAGTTGCACTAATATATATGTAGTTATTTACTAGTTAGTTACAGCTGTTATCGAAGAGGATAGGTAATGATATAGAAACCACCGGGGCTCACTATTCTGCTTCTGTTTTCAATATCTCAAATAACTAATACAAATATACTAAAAGAACAATGATAAACAATAATCCTAGTGCTTAATTTCTTTTTTGTCTATTGCTATTAAAATAGCCTCCATATTCTCTTCTCCCTTTGTTTTATATTCCTCAAAGAACTGTTGCATTTTTTTGATTACCGGAATATGAATGAAATTAAAGAAGTATTGTTCCTTAAGACTAAGGATGACTCTCTTATTTATAAAATCTATATAGTCACATTCAAAAAAGAAAGGCAGGTAACTCTTGCCAATCTCATTCACTTTTGAATCCACTGTGTATTTTAAAATAATATGTCCTTTCTCAGAGGTGGGAGGCATAAACAAGTTTAAGTCCGGAAAAAAGCATACTTCAAATTCATAAAATATTTCAACATCTGTACAATCGTCAAGAAAGCTAAAGTGTCCGGGCCATCTGCTATGTAAATCTGAAACAATAAGAGGCATTTGTATTTTCTTGTTAATTCTTTCCATAAGGCTTTATATTAGATTATTATTATTCCTTAAATGACTCTTTCTCCGTACAACATGTACTCAATGTGTTTGCACATCACATTTCTTTAATATTTATTCTATCAACTTTTATTGGCAAAGACATCAAAGCATCTTGATAAACAAATATACAAATTTCTGACTATAATTATAATACAGAACAAAACTTATCTATAAGATCATTATATCAATCGCTAATCTATTTTTATAATTATTTTTCCAACTGTATGGCAATGCTCGATCTCTTCATGTGCCTCAGTAATATTATTCATCGGGAAAATTTTAGCGATATGAGTCTTTAGCTTGCCAAATTCTGTCATCTGCACAATCTCTTGCAATACCTTTCGGTCAGGATGCACCGATACGAATTTTACCTGCTTATGTATCAATAGGTCTTTTATAAGACTCAAAGACATGTTCGTGTCGATATAGATACCATTGGGAGCCAGTATTGGCTTTATCTCGTGGAATGAAGAATTGGATACCACATCGAATATGATATTATACTGTTCTGTTTTTCCGATATATTTTTCGTTTTGGTAATCCACCGTATTATCAGCACCCAATTCTCTACAGAAAGCTTCATTTTTTTCACTCGTTACAGCCGTAACTTCCGCTCCGTAGTGTTTGGCTATCTGTATGGCATAATGACCGACTCCGCTACTCCCCCCATTAATCAATACTTTATCCCCCCGTTTTATTTTACCGTGGTTTACCAATGCCATCCAAGCAGTAGAAGCGGCCATTGGCAAGCCAGCGAAGATCGTTTCATCGGCAGAAGGATTTATCTTAATTGCATATTTAGCATTTATTATAACATACTGGCTGAATGCCCCTCCTTTAAGGGTTCCCAGCAATGAAAGAATCTTGTCTCCAATCTCCAGGTCATTAACATCATCCGATTTGTTCACTATACTTCCAACAATATCAAATCCCGGTTGAGAGCGAGGAGAAAACCATCCTGAGAATATACGGAACAAGCCTTTCCTGTTTTTCCAATCAATTGCATTCAGGGACGAATATTGTACTTTTACCAATACTTCTGCTTTGCCGGTTATCCGAGGTTTGTCACAATCTATAATTTTGAGTACAGAAGTATCCCCATATTGATTTTGTGTTACTTTTTTCATATCTGTATAATATCTTGTTGTTTGGCTGTGTTCTTGTTTATTTTCCATAGAAAGTAAATAAATCCCAACGATATACACAAATCTATAATGCCTATTATTACGAAAAGGAAAAGTAAATCAGACGTTATGTGGTAATAGATGGTAAATATGGTAAATAATGTCCGTCCCATAGCATTCATAATAATAATCCCCTTATTACGAAGTGGATCTCTCGATACATAGAGTATAATAGCTCCTATCAGAACCAGATCAATGCCTGCCGTATTGATGAATAGTGCATGGAACGGATCGGCAGGAATTGTGATTAGTGCGTTTTCAAATCCACATAATGAGTTCAGCGTATTCCAGAACTGAAGGTAATGTTCGAAGAGAACCGGAAATATAAACAAACTCGCAGCGATAATATTAAATGAACCGCTAAATCTCAATAACGTTTTAAACTGATTTAAAGTACTGGATTGTCCTTTCTCCATAATTTCGATATTCATAAATCTAATTTTATCATTTAACTAAATTAGATGAAAAAATTATAATTTGATATTGTTTACTATACTTTATCAAGTCTGGGAAATAATAAAGAAAGACCTTCCTGAAGAACAATCTCAAATATCTTATCTTTTACAAGAATCAATCTATTATTGCTTTACTTTTTTTAGCTAACAAGCCAGATATGATTAAACCAATTCCAGTTAATAAATATATGTTTTCAATTAAAATATAATCTCCTAAAGGCCCCCATAATAACATCCCAATAGGTATTGCAGTGGTTGTGAATAATTGAACCATGCTCATTATTCGACCTTGCATATGGATTTCATATCTTTTTTGAATTAAAACCATACAAGATGAGTTAAAAAATGCAAGACTAATTCCAGACACTAATATAAAAGAAAGAAACACACTGAAGTAAAAAGAATATGGTAATACACTAACTGAAATTCCTGTAGATATACAGGATAAAACCAGTATCTTTTTCAAGGAAATTCCATTTTTCAAGCTTGTAATAATGATGCCACCTAACAATGTTCCAATACCTATAGATACTTCTGTTGCCGAAAGCCTCCAAACATCTTCACCAAATGTACGAGAAACCAATAATGGAGATAGATAAGACAGAGGCACTGTAAGAAAAAAGTACATCGCATATAAGAAGATAATTGATCTAGTGAAACAATCTTTTCTTAATAAAGACCAACTAAACTTAAGGTCTTTAAGATAGCTATGCCCCTTTATCGAATAATCACTGGTGCGGATAAAGGTTTTTACAAAACATAGAATTATAACTGCTATAATCGCAGTAACGACATCTATTAAGAATATATTAATCAGGGACGTAAATGATAATAAAGCTCCGCTCATAAGTGGAGATAAAATCATAATAAGCGACTGAAGACTACCGTTCAAGCCACTAATCTTCATTAAATGTTCTTTGGGAACTATTAATGGAATTAAAGAATTAATGGCTGGTTGCTGAATACCTGTAGCTATAGACCTTAATGCCAAAGCAATACATATTATGTAAATACTTTCATATCCCAAATAGAACACAAAAGCTAATAACAAAGTTATAAATGCAGTCGCTAAGTCTGCATAAATTATAAGGACTTTACGATTATACCTATCTGCCCATACCCCTGAAAAAATACTTATTATTAATCTTGGAACAAATACACAAAGAATTCCCCAAGTCATCATTGTTCCAGAGTTCGTCTTTAAGGTAATATACCATATAATTGCAAACTCGACAAGAGATGAACCAAACAATGATATACCTTGGCTTAAGATGAATAATAAAGCTTTATTTTTCCAATCTTTTGATTCTATTTGCGATAATTTAGTCATTATTTGATAAATTAATTATTGTTTTTTATAGAGTTATATATAATACAATAGATAGTAAAGTCCAAGAAGGCAATACTATATCTTTTGAAATTTATATAAATCAACTTCTCATATCAAGATTCTCTATTATACTCATAATCAAATCTGATTCTTCGATAATACTATTATGGCTAGCATTTTCTACATTAACACAATAAATTTGCTGTAAATTATAGATTATTTTATCCACATTATTATATTTCAGATTAGCAATATGTTCATTGAGGTGAGAAGGTAATGTTTCATCATCTTTCATTGCCTTAAAAAGAATTATTCGGGTATATTTCAGTTTTGTTGAAACTAGCTGAGAACCTAACTTCAATTCATTAATTGATAATTCTTCAACATTTGTACAATATTTAGTGAGATAATTTGTGTTTTCACCTTGTAAATGCACCTCTATATGTTTTTGATCAAGAAGAGACTTTTTCAAGTTTACGATTAAATCATCCTCATTATTAACTGTTGTGTCAAGAAGTAAAACAATTATATCCCTTACGCCCTTTTTCTCTAGCAAATAGGCTATTTCTAAAGAAATTAAACCACCCAATGACCAACCCAATAAAATATAATTATCCTTATATTGGTACTTATTGATGTATTTTAAATAGTAAGCGGCCAGGTCGTTTAATGATGTCATCAATTCTTCTGGATTATTAAGATTATATGAATCAACTCCATAACAATTATATATACCATTTATTTTATTTGCAAGATCCCTATATACCTCACATCCTCCAAATCCAGGATGAATCATGAAAATAGAACGATCTTGAAGAGTATTCTTTAAACTAGGAAACTTTACGATAGGATTAAAAGCATCCATATCCTCATTTATTATTTGAGCTAGCTCTCTTATAGTCCGAATAAAAATATCTACGACCCTTATTTTACAACCAAAATTGCTATAGATCAGATTTGTTAATTTAATCGCAAGTATACTGTTTCCTCCCAAGTCAAAGAAATCATTATTCATACTAATGATTCTATCATCAATATTTAGCATTTCAGATAAAATATAACATAATTTAGTCTCTATTAAATTACTAGGAGGTTCATGGGTTATACTTTCAGACAGAATAGGTTCCGGCAGAGCTTTAATATCTATTTTCCCATTACTTGTAGTTGGAAATTCTTTTATAAAAATGAATAAAGATGGGATCATATATTCAGGTAATCTTTTTTTTAGAAAAGATTTAATGAGCTCATTATCTATGATATGGTTAGATGTGTAATATGCAACTATTATATCAAGGTTTGACTCTGATCTCTTTACTGTAACAAAAGTTTGTTTAATATCAGAAAGCTTCAAGACATTATTGGAAACCTCTTCTAATTCAATCCGATGACCTCTTATTTTAACTTGCTGATCATTACGTCCAATATATTCAATATCTCCATTCTTTAAATATCTTACTAAATCTCCTGATTTGTAGATTATTTTGTTTATACTTTCTTCATTTTCTAAACAAAATGGATTTAATAAAAACTTTTCAGATGTTAATTGAACATTGTTAAGATAACCTCTAGAGACGCCTAGACCTCCAATATAAAGTTCGCCAATACCTCCTTGTGGGACAGGCTGCATAGATTCGTTAAGAACATAAGTCGTAAGATTAGTTAGATGGCGTCCAATAGATACCGAATGATCTTCAGAATTTGAATCTTCAATCTTGTATGTTGTTGAAAAAGTGGTACACTCTGTTGGCCCATAACCATTTACTAGGGTAGTCTCCTTATATTTCTTTTTAAATATTTGAGTATGCAATACCGATGCCCTTTCTCCCCCTATTATTATGTATTTTAACCCAGTAAAACAATCTATATTTTCATCTATAATGAAATTAAATAAAGCTGTGGTTAAAAACATATTTGATATATTCTCATTTTGAATAATGCCTTTTAGTATATCTATATCTAATAGGTCATCTTTTTTTCCAACAATGAGAGTTGCTCCATTGAGTAAGGGAACAAAGAAGTCATATGTTGAACCATCAAATGCAAAATTGGATAAGCCTAATACATTATCCTCACTACTTATTTCTAAATAATTGGAATGCTTAGTAAGGTTGACAATACTCTTATGCTCCACCATAACACCTTTTGGTTTCCCTGTAGTACCACTTGTGAACATTACATATGCTAAACTTGACGGACTAATTTGTAAATCAAGATTTGAAGACTGCAAGTTTTCCCATAAGATGTCTTGATTGATATCTAATATCGGTATATCTATAGAGTCAAGAATTGTATCTATATCATTCTTTTCTGTTATCAAAGTTTTACAGTTGGCTTCTTTTAGTATGTAGATAATTCTGTCTATAGGATATTCCCGACTTATTGGAACATAAGCTCCTCCAGATTTTAAAATTGCTAAAATTGAAATAACCATTAATTCTGATCTGTCAAGGTAAATCGCAACGAGATCATCTTGCTTTATATTTGATATTTGTTTTAAATATGAAGCTAGGTTATTGCTTTTTGAATTTAGCTCTCCATATGTCAGGGTCTTATCTAAATATTTTAAAGCAATTTTGTTGGGTTCTTTACGAACTTGCTCTTCAAAACAATTCACTATGTTCTTATTTGTAAATAGTGGGAACCGAAATCTGTTCCAATCTGTAATTATTTTATTATAATCCGATTGATGAATTAAATCTAAGTCAGATATTTTTCTATCAAAAGTTAATATTGTCTCTAATTCTGCTAACTGAATAAGTAAAACCCTATAAGTTTCAATATATGCCCTTATTGTATCATCATCAAATAGATTTATTGAGTATTCGAAATACCCTTTTATTGATTCTTCCGAGTCATCTAATATCGTAGTAATATCGAATTTGGATACTTTGAATTGGTTATTATCAATTATATTAAATAATTTGTCATAGCTTGAATGTCCTGTTGTTCCAAAAGATTGTACACTGAACATAACCTGAAAAATCGGTTGTTTTGACGGATTTTTCTCTATGTTCATTTCTTCAACTAGCTTTTCAAATGGCAAATCTTGGTTCTGTTGAGCTTCAATAACAATCTTCCCAACTTGTTTTATGAATTCAGAAAGAGTTATGTCAGGCTTTATTAACTGCCTTAAGCAAATTGTATTAACAAAACAGCCAATTAAATCAGATATTCCTTCATAATGCCTGTTTGCGACAGGTGATCCAATTGTAATGTCTTTTTGATTAGAGTAAGAATATAGCATTAAGTAATATCCAGCTAATAAAACACTATAAAGACTCACATCAAGGTTCCTTGCAAGATTCCTTAAACTTTTGCTAGTATTACCATCTATTGCGAAAGATATATTATTTCCTCTGTAATCTATGTCTTTGGATCTTATCCGATCTGTTGGTAAATTAAGCGGTTCATAATCCCTCAGCTTATTAATCCAATATTCTAATTGTTTCTCGTAATTTTCTTTTTCAAAGATATGCTTTTGCCAATAAGCATAATCCTTGTATTGAATATTTAAGCAAGGAAGAGGTACTATATCCTTATTAAAAGAAGATTCATATTCATTATAATAATAGAGTAGTTCTTTCAATAAGATATCTGTTGACCATCCATCAAAGGCGATATGGTGAACAACAATACTCAAATATGTATCATTTAGAACCTTAAGAAACCTTATTCTTAGTGGATAATCATTGCATAAATCAAATATTATATTGATTTCTTTATTGATTTCATTTTCTAACTCTAATTCTGAATTAAGAGGAGTAATCTCAATCTTGAATATTTTTTTATCTCCATTGATTAATTCTTGGAAAGTATTCCCATCAAAATCCACCTTTATCCGAGTTCTCAAAATTTCATGTCGATCAACAATTAAATAAAGGGATTTTATTAATGTTTCAACTTTTATACCATTCTTTATTTTTAGAATAATGGGAATATTATAGACATTACTACCTCCTGTAAATGATTCAATAAACCAAATACGTTCCTGAGAAAACGATAATACCTGATTCTCAATATTGTAAGAGCCAATTGGATGTTTATTCGAATATTCTTTATGTTGAATTTTTTCTGATAATTCTATGATTGTTTTATATCTGAATATGTCGGAGACAGTAAGAAAGGTCTTAGCCTTTTTATTTATGACACTTACCAACTTAATAGCTAAGATACTATTACCTCCTAGCTTAAAGAAACTATCTTTAACGCTAATAATCTCCACATCTATACCGAGTACTTCCGAATATATAAAACAAAGCAACTTTTCAATATTATTCTGTGGTGCAATGTATTCATTATTGCCTACGAAATTTGGTTTCGGTAACCGCTTTCTATCCAATTTACCATTAACAGTTAAGGGGAATTCACCTAGATGAATAATTATGGGAGGAACCATATATTCAGGCAAATGTTTTTCCACATATTCCTTAATAATACCCAAATCAATTTCTTGCTCAGATGTATAATAAGCTACGAGATATTTGCCCCCAGTTTCATGTTCATGAGTAAGTACGACAGCTTGCCTAATTCCCTCAATATTTGATATGCATGCTTCTATCTCTCCTAGTTCAATTCTATGTCCTCGTATTTTGACCTGAAAATCATTTCTTCCAACATATTCAATATTGCCGTTATAAGTATATCTAACGAGATCTCCTGTTTTATAAATTCGTTCATTATATTGATCTTCCTTGTCGGTTTCACTTTGATAAGGATTCTTTATAAATCGTTCATTAGTTAGATCAGGGCGATTCAAATAACCTTTACTAACACCAACACCGCCTATATATAATTCTCCGATTGCTCTTATTGGCAATAATCGTAGTTGATCATCTAATATATAGACTGATGTATTAGAAATAGGTTTGCCAATACTCGTATCCCAATCGTTTTTTGTATTAATCTTATTTGTAGACCATACGGTAGTCTCTGTTGGTCCGTAAACATTAATTATGCTCTTTATTTCATTATCATGTAGTATCTTTCGTAATAGATCTTCATTTATAGCTTCACCACCAACCAATAAAATTAGATTCTTATTATTGAATATAATTTTATCATAAGCTACAGATAAAAGACTCGGAGTCATCTGAATAAATGTATATTTAGAAGTATTTATTTTATCAAAATTACTGTCTGATATTTCTATAAATCCTCCGCTTAAAAGAGTTAGTCCGTATTCCAAACCCCATATGTCAAAAACATAGTTCGTTATTGAATATGTATTTATATTCGTTTCATTATAAAAATGTTCATTTCTGTAATAATAGATTAAATTTAAGAATGAGCGATGTTCTATTGTTACTCCTTTTGGCATACCAGTTGTCCCGCTTGTGTACATAATGTATGCTACACTTTTGGGAGTTGCCTTATTTGGGGACTTGTTATCAATATTATACCCTTTTATTTTTTTGTTGAAATTTTCATTATCCAACGATTCTATCGAAATATTAAAATCTTTGAATCCTTGTTGTATTCTCTGAACTTTGTTTAAATGAGCCGAGTTTGTTAATACCAATTTAGTTTTAGTATCTGCTAAAATAAAAGCAATCCTTTCATCCGGATAATTTGGAGAAACAGGAACATAAGCTGCTCCGGTTTGTAAAATAGCCAATAAGGATATTATCATTAATTCAGACCTGTCTAAACATAAAACGATAGCATCATTTTCTTTTATATTGTAATTGTAAGAAATATAAGAGGATAACTCATTGACTTTTATCCATAATTCTCTATATGTTGTCGTTGCACCAGCAAAATCAATTGCAATATTATCAGGCGTTAATTCAGCTTGTTTTTCAAACAATGAGATTATAGTCTCATTTTGAGGATATTCACATCTCGTAGAATTCCATTCGTTAACAATTAAATTATAATCACGAGCATTAATCAACTGAATATCTTTTACTTTTAGATCTTCATTGTTTATTAAACAGATTTGATTCAGAATTGTTAAATAGGTGTCAATATATAGTGATATGGTTTCTTCCTCAAATAGGCTTATTGCATAAGTAAAGTCCCCTTTAATACAGCGATCTGAATCATCAATTGTTGTGGTTAAATCATATTTAGCAATCGAATATCCATTACTATTATTGGGGTAATATTCGTTCAACAATGATTCTGATTCTTCTCGATTAGTAGAAATACCGAAAGATTGTAATGTGAACATCACCTGAAATAAAGGGGATCTTGAAGGATCTTGATCAATCTTCAGTAAATCAACGAGCTTTTCAAAAGGTAAATCTTGAAATATCTGTACTTTATTAATTAGTTCAGAAACCTCTTTTACAAAATCAACAATCCGGTTATTGGTATCTAGAGAATACCTCAGAGGCAATGTATTAACAAAGCAACCGATAATATTAGCTATTTCTTTGTAATGCCTATTTGAGAAAGGAGTTCCGACAATTAGGTCTTTTTGGTTACTATATGCAGATAACATCAGATAATAAGCACTTAATAAAAGACTAAACAAGCTTACTTCAGATTGTTTTGCTATATGTCTCAATTGATTACTCGTTGATTCATCCACAATAAAAGGAATGCTTCTCCCTTCATACTGAATATAGGCAGGACGTGATTTATCTGTAGGTAAAGAAAGTGGAGTATAGCCATCTAAATATTGTTTCCAAAAGTCAACTTGTTCATCAAGAACCTTTCCTGTTAAATAGGAACGTTGCCACAATGCATAATCTTTATATTGTATTCTAAGATTATCTAAAGGTAAATCTTTATCTATATCAGAATAATAGATGTAGTATTGATATAAAGCTAATACTTCTTTAATGAGGATATCTACAGACCATCCATCAAAAGCTATATGATGAACAATGACACTTAGATAATAATTTGAGTCTTCAGTTTTATACAATTTTACTTTTAGAGGGTAAGAACTACTTAAATCAAAAATATAAGAAGCATCTTGTAATAAGAAACTATCCAATTCACTATGAATAATTTCCAAAAGATCAATACAAAATGGATTTTTTTGACTATCAATAGGTGCTTGATAGCTATTACCGACATAGTCAATTTTTATTTGACTATGTAAAATTTCATGCCTATTAACGACATCCTTTATTGCTTTTGATAAACATTCTATATCCACATGTTCAGCAAGCTTAAATAGTAAAGGAATATTATAAATGTTGCTTCCCCCTTCATAATTATCTATAAACCATATCCGTTCTTGAGCAAAAGAGAGTATCCGTTCTTCTACTTTTTCTACGTCATAAGGTCTTATATTAGTCGCATACCCTCTTTCTCTACTTATTCTATCTGCTAATTGGTTAATTGTTTTAGATGAAAGAACAACCGAGATATTAATATTAGATGAGAAGTTTTCGTTTATCTGATATAATAATTTAATTGCTAGAATACTATTCCCTCCGAGCCTGAAAAAGTCATCCTCGATACCGACAGCAGACTTCTCCAACCCCAACACATTGGCATATATTTCACACAGAACTTCTTCCGTATCATTTGTGGGAGCCACATAATTAGACATGTCGGTAAACTCAGGTTCCGGCAAAGCCTTTCTATCCAGTTTCCCGTTTACAGT
>JAISUS010000026.1 GCA_031271965.1 Prevotella sp.
ATGGATTGCTCCGGGGTAGGCGTCAGGGTGAAAACGGTGTTTCCCGAACCCTGCGAGCGCGTCGCCAGGGCGATCTGGCGGATGGCTTCTTGCAGGCCGCCGGGAGGGTCAGGGAAATACGTTCGATAGACGTGCAGAACGTACATGAAGGTAGATAAATGATGACCGAAAGAACGGCGATTGTGCTGAGGTCATCAATGTAAGCAGCGTGGGCGGTGGAGCCGGCTGAAGGTCACTTCAACGTAAAAATGGGGGAACATGTCGACTAGTGCAGGTCATCGGCAAAGTCGGAACGTGCATGGCGCATCTGCACAGGGTATGAGCTGATACGACGTACGCATCGAACCACTGTTGGTGCCAGGGCAGCAGGGATATGAAAAATACGAATATTCCGGCAATATAAAAGCAAAATAAATTTCTCTATTCCTTCAAAGCAACGACTGTGATGAAATCATGGCATTTATAATGTTCTGAAAATTTTAGCTCATTCGTTCCTAAAATAGTGAAGCCAGCTTTTTTGAAAATACTTGTCAAATCGCTGCTTGAAAAACTCCAGTAATGCGGCGTTTGCCAAGCCGGGAATATTTTTTCGTTAAGCGGAGTTCCAGCAACGAAAAAACTTCCTTTATTTATATTTAAATTCCTAAGAAAACTTAATGGATCACGCAAATGCTCAATAAACTCAAAAGCAGAAAACAAATTATACACGGTGGTATCTAAAGATGAAAATGCACTTTGTTTCAGGTAACATCTATTACACAAACCACCACCATGAGCTTTAGCCCATTCTATTTCACTTCCGTTCATATCCACACCAGTATAATAAAAATCATTACATCCTACTAAATCTGGCCGTGTAAGATTCGCAATTTGGGCACCACCGCAACCAAACTCTAACCAATTAACCCCCCCCTCAATCATACCTATAACGCTTTGCATCAACCCAGTAGTTACAAGAATTCTATTCATAGTTGGAACTGAATTTCTATCATACGTCAAATAATATGGCACATTTAATAAAGGGGGCGCAGGGAAGCGACAATTTCCTTCAATATCTCTAAAAGTATAATAAGCATTATAGTAATCCTCTGGGAGCACCGTTTGGGGAGTACCTAATTTTTCACGAAAAGTTATGGTATCCTCAACATATTGTAAATAAGGCACATACTCATTCGCATCTACTACATTGAAACAGTTTAATGTTGTTAAACGCTCACTTATCCATTGTGGCACAATATATTCCTTTATCTTATATACGGACAATAGATCTAGCAAATTTTGCAGAACATATGAAATTACCTCACCTTTGCCTTCTAATGAGTAATGACACAAAGTCCCATCAAGGTGTCGGAGGATTGGATATGGACATTTGGAAATCGAGTTAAAAAATACAAATGATGGGTCTGTAACGAACACTAAAACATTATCATCCGATACCATTTGTAGACGTGCGATCAATTCCAATAATTCACTCGATGTCCAAAAATATGCGGTACCAAAATTACAGTTAAAATCATTTTGTACAATGTATGGACTTAATTGTTGCCTATAAGGATAATCTGACGACACAACTATTCTCTTTTCAGAAATAAAACCACGTAACCCTCTAAAAAATATATTTCTGATGTCACGAATATCTGACGAAAAAGGGTAATACTCATGTTCATTAACAAAAAAAATCTTCATCACAGATTCATCAGGGTAGATAATCATTTTGGTCACTCCATTGGAGAATTGAAAGATTTTGTCAACTCATTGCGATACTTGGTTGGCGAAGGGTTGTTTAGAAGTACAACAGAAGTGCTACTTACGGTTGAGATGGTGTTTATTTCCACAAGTATGCACTAACGAGACAATACAAGGATTCAGGTCACTTGTTACACAGATATCTCACGATGTGATCGTTATACACTCGAATCATTCAGGTATGGGATATTTTTTTTTAAGAACCACTGGTATCCATCCACGGTCAAGATAAGCATAATCACAAGCAGAACACCTGAAAGCCTCATTACAAAGGAACGCTCTAGTGTGCCAGTTAAATGTTCCTTCTAAAATATTCCCTAAGATTTGATAATGTGGAAGTGCTTCATGTCCAAATAAACGCGACCGGTCAATTGCGCTTGTACAAGCATAGACATTCCCTATACCATCCACCGTAAGTTTAACCATACCTGCGCCACAGTAGATGTAATTATGTTCGCACAAAGCTGAATTAATCAAAATTTTCCGTTCAGAATCATCTGTTTCTTTGGTGTCGATACTTTGGTATCGTTTAAAAGTGTCCGTAGGCGCATGTGACAATATTTCTTTATTATGTCTTTCTGAAAATTCTTTTGCAAAGAGTATTTTTCTATTTTCTTCTTGGCTTGGGACAAATCTCCCGATTACTGGAGTATAATCATCATATCGTACTTTTATCCTAAGCGTCTCAACCAAAGAGTTTAAGAAATTTATCATACTCAAATTCATTGGGTGTAAAACCATTTCAATTCCTATTGCATAAAAGCCAGAATTATACAATTTACTTATCCGTTTCTCGAACCTTTCTTTATCTACCTGTGTAGGATGAAAACTTACAGTGAGCTCATCAAATTGGGATGGTGAAACAAGCGATGTAAACCTGTCAATATTCATAGCCTCCAAATTTGTTGTCATGACAATTTTTATCGACTTATTAAGCATTGACAAAAACTCAGGCAATTGTTTATATAAAGTTGGTTCCCCGCCAGTCAGGTATAAAAATTTTGGTTTTAATTTATTTATGGCATTTGCCCAAATTTCAGGCGCAACTTTTGTAATTGGAGCATTTCTGTAAAATTCCTGATTTGATTCTTGCCAACAATATTTACAAGAATAATTACATTTCCATGTTACATACCACTGCACATACTTTGGAATCAATGAGGATAAATTATTTGCTCGATGCAAGAAAGCATCACAATTATCTTTATCGATAAAGTCCGATTCTAAATTCATAAAATCAAACCAGTCAACCCTTTTTTTCACATCTATAACTATAATTGCATGATTAACACAATACTCCGTCTTTTCATTAATATTAAGACTGCCAATAGATATGGTATTTATGTTATTTCTTAATTTAATCAACGACAAGTAGGTTCCGTTTGTTAATGAAACAGGATCATCCCTGTCAAAGTGGACAAATATATCATAGTAATCCAAGCTTTCAGCAATCGGCAACGTAATCTTTGTTCTATAACGACTGTTTGAATAACATTCATCTTTTTGTTCAAATTCTTCAATCTCGATTTGCACACCTCCAATTTCTGTAAATTTATTAATAATTCTTATCTTTACTGAAAGTTCTCTACTGTCATCAGAATGAAATTTAGACCTTGAAAATTTAGCCGATATAACACCGGTTGGGAGAATATGTACCCCTTTGTTACAAATCAACTTTCTAAAAACATTTTTTTTTCGAACTATTATTTCAATAGGGGCAATATCATCCGGAATATCAACGCAGATCAGAAACCCACTCCTTTTTATCACGAAATCATCAATTATAATTTCCTTGTTTGCCCATGCAAAAATACCTATTTCATCCCGTTCATGGGTATAGATACCCTTAATACTCTCGAATATTTTATCGTACATTATTATTTCTCCTTCACCTGTGTGTTCTTCTACACTATAACGGCTTCTGCATCAGTTTCAAATTCCTGCTCCTAACATGCATCAACTTAAAGATAGCGACCGTGTCGAACAAGGACAAATTATCAATGCCGTCAGCGATACCGAGTCGTAACGTCAATGGGTAATGATTTAAGTTCGACATGCTCATAGACCCGCTGTTAAAGTTGATACCACAGGATTGAGGGGAAACTTTCAACGGCACCATCTTCACCTTATGGTGTACGGATGTAGGCGACAACACAGGACTAGTGGACTCATATACTACGGAAGTCTCCCACCATGAATTACATTGAATTACTGCCGCCACAGGATGCAAGACATGAACTCTTCTTGGGTAGGCGGTAACGACAGTGTTACCCAAAAACAGAGGGCGAATCGCTAGATTCTGGCATCCAAACGGGTCATGAAATTATGTTCGATAGACATAAAATGTTAATCTTTCTCACCTGTTGAACTCATATTATGGCAAATAGAATCTCCTAAAATTGTTTTATATACATTAATTAACTGAACAGCTGCATGTTTCCAAGTATATCTATCACGAATATAATATGATAAATCAGCATCTTTAATTTTGTGAAGTGCAATTTGTATTGCATCTCGTATACTTTGAATATTATATGGATCACAATAGATTGCCCGATCACCAAAATATTCTTCAGTACAACCAACATTTGTAAGAACTAAGCGAGAACCCAATGCTGCCGCTTCAATAGCAGCTAGTCCTGGCGTCTCTAAGTATGAGGGTAAACAAAAAACATCGGCAGCCGCGTACGCTGAACGTTGTAAAAGACTTCCATAAGGTAAATATCCTACGAAATGAACATATCTATTAGCCGACGCAAAACATTTCCGAGCATATTCGGCATCACGAATATTTCCAGCGATCACAAGATGTATGTTAGTGTGTTCAATTGCACGTATAAGTCGAAGTTGATTCTTTCGTTCTTCAATGTTGCCAACACATAGTACAAAAGGGTCATGCAAATTAAATTTGTTACGGAAAATTGAGGAATCAACAGGTTCAAAAAAAATCTCATCGACTCCGTTAACGATAGTAGCAAAACGTTCACCATTAATATCTAATAATTTTGAAAGTTGAGCACATTCAGCGTGGGAATTAGGTAGAACTTTATCTGCCAGATTTAACATGAATTTTATCTCATCTAAGTAATAGTTTTCTTTTTTATCTATCCAGACAATAGGAGAAATTACCAATGGAATTCGTTTAACATTTCGAACATAATCAAGAAACCGCCACGATCCGCCTTGCACAGAAAAATAATGAACGATATCTGCAACATTAAATTGCAGCGATGGATTCCATACATCATACCTCAGAACTTTTACACCAAGATCCTCGAGATATTGTTCATATTTTAATAATTGAACTTCACCACCACCACGGCAATCAAATGCACAAGACCAAGTATTCATCAAGACCGTAATTTTATTCATAAAACAATCAAATATGGAAGAAGTATAGCCTAACAGCAGCAAACATTATGGTTGTAATAGGTCAAGGAAACCCTGACCATTCATTTTGTCTAAAATAGTTTTTGCTCTAATATTTTGTTTGTCAATAATTTTTAACATCCTTTTCTTATTATTTAATAATTCGTAAACATATTTCGCGATCGCAGGATAATCCTTTTCCATGAAAAATATCCCTGCACCTCCTAACAATTCCTTCACTGCAGGAACACCATACACAAAAACTGGAAGTCCTGCCAACATAGCCTCTAAAACAGGTAAACAGAAATTTTCATCTTCACTCATCGAAAGATAAGCAGATGCATTTTTGTAATACATTTTTAGATCTGAGTCACTTACACTTCCACCCCAATATAGAGAATCTGCAGGAAGTTTTAATTCATATTCTTCAACCCACTTTAAATAGTTTGTATATGCTTCATTTCCTCCATTCCCAATAATATACAATTTTGCATCTTGTTCAAGATTTAAATATTCCGAAAAAAATCTTAATAAATCATCAACTTTTTTATGAGAACAAACCCTACCAACGTAAAGGAATTTCGTATCGTTTTTTAAATATTTGTGCGTATGAAAATCTACTGATAGTATAGAAGGCGGGATAACAATTGTCTTAATATTTTTATCTAATGCTGACTTATCAGTTCTTCGTACATTAACTTTAAATTCATTACTGGCTGATTTTGAATTAAATACTAAGACATCGAAATTTCTAAGCAATACCATCTGTTTATATGCCGCTCTGCATGTCACACTTAGCTCTGTATCGAATGCTTGCAATAAATTAGGTCTAGTAACGCCATGACAATAAACAATTTTTTTTTGCAATTCTAAATCTGCTATTATTGGCAACAATGGATCATAAGTTGAAAAAAAATACAACAATATATCATTTGGTGCAAAATCTCTCATCAATGATTCTTGGACAGTAATACGGTTATTTAAGGACAAATCAAAATTTGCAGCGTACAACTTACACGAAATTGAGTTATCTTGAAACAACATTGCTAATTTCAGACATAAATTTCCGACAGCATCTCTAACAAATATATTTGGGGCAACGATTCTCACAGTAGTATTTTTTGGAAAAATATAACCGGCCACAGCCCAATTAACGCGATCCTTAACATTGAGGTCAATGCGTCTATATTCAATTAATTCGTTTTTGTTGACCAATCCTGGGATAGATATTAATTTTACAATTGCATTTGTTATCCTTGCTCTGAGCACTGCCATAATTCTTAATCTTTCACATTTTGTTATTTTATTGTTTACCCAGCAATCATCATGCACAGCATTGTTAATTTCACAACGCAACGAATCTTCAACCCATTTTATCTTTCCTTTTACCGAATTTTGCAAATCATCGAGAGAATATTTCCACCACCCATAGTGCCCCTCAGGATGTACATTATGATCCAACATATAAATATCTATGATAAGAAATAAATCATTATTAGGTTGAATGTTTTCAATCACACATTCGAACTCCCCCCCATCGTCCAAAATCACTTCGTTATTACTGAAATACATATACTCTTCATGATCATATTGTGTCATAACAATTTCTCCTTCATATCTTGAATAAATTTTTTTGTCATCTCAACATAAAGTCTTCCATTTTGAAGTGACGGTTCAATGTGTGTGTTTTCGTGATATTCATTGAAAGACGTTATCATAATAAAATTAGGGGCAATTTTTAACGTCTTAATAAATCTCATACCTTCTTCATATACCGATCCATATTCTCTATCTATAACCCTAAATTTATTATTTAATCGTCGTGTATCACTCAAACTCAAATCATTATAGCCCGGGGAAATTGTCACAAAACTATACTCAAAATTTAATTTTTGTGCACTAATGTATGCCTCTTTCCAAACCCTTAACCAATTCTTTCTACTTGATAATTCAAGTGGCGAATATTGGCCAAACCCCTTAAACAATCCGAAAGTTAGATCTTCTTCTTTTCTCGTATCTGGAATTCTCAAACCCATTGCGAAATTTATGAAACCAATAGTAATTTTTTTAAGATTATTAATCATTTCTAAATCTGAATCATAACAGCCTGTCCAGAACACGAACAATACAGGCATGCCGTCAACATGTAGATAATTTTTATTATTTACAAATATCTTTCGTAACATACTAATCACTTTCTCGATTTCTTTGACATTTTCAGTATATATAGCAAGCTGTATTGCAAAATATAATTTTGTTTCTCTTATTTTTGCTATGTCAAAAACATGTTGAATTCCTATAAGTTCTACTGGGTTAACACCATCATCATCAATGTGCAAGTTTAAAACTATATAATCAAGTTGCATTTCCTCAAACAAGTCAAGATGATTGTCAATTGTTTGTTCTTTTGAAGAACCATAATAACCTAACATAGGCTTATCCGTTACTACGCGGGTTTCTCTATCATCATTCCAATGACTAGCACCAAACCCTTCGCCATACCACAGATAATACTGTATTCCGAACAAAGATGAATTATTTTTGTCACATGTTTTAAGTTCATCAACTTTATTAATAGTTCTGCTCCAGACATTTGAAATAATTTTCTCTAGCTTGTTAGCTGCATTTTCCCAAGTATACTGCCTAGATATTTCTCGCCCTGCTCGTCCCATTTTTATTGCTAACTCCGGATTTTCTTGCAAGAGAGTGATTTTCTCTGCAAAAGCAGATGGATACGGCGGTAATAAGAATGAACTTTCAGTATTACAAGCCTCAACATACCCACCTTGGTTGACTGCTATGACAGGTCTTGCTGCCGCCATTGCTTCCAATACAACAATACCGAATGGCTCATTTATTGCAGAAAACAAGAAAGCACATGCTCTAGCTAGTACCATACGGAGTTCGAAGTTAGTTAGGCCTGACAAGAAGAAAACTCGATCTTTAACTCCGAGATCGCGCGCGATGGCCTCAAGTTTTTCTTTTTCTGGGCCTGAACCTATTATGAAAAGTTGTGTGCCATTTGTAAGCGATATCGCCTCAATCAATAAATTTACTCGCTTATGAGGCCATAATTGGCTTATTGTCACAAACAAGTTGCTATCCATTGGCAAATTAGCAAATGTCTCTGGATTTACCCCTGGATGAACAACATCTTTAATTTTATGCCCATATACTTTTTCAAGGTATTTTGCAGTGTATTGACTATTTGCAACAATTTTTTCTGGTTTTGACGTTCCATCCATTGCATTTATGGCATCAAGATATGACTCAAATAAATTATCACCTATCTTGTCGTAATTATACTTTGGATATATATGTATATTTTTGACTACATTAATTCCAATATTCTCTGTATTTTGTTCATATCTTAAATCATGTAATACACGTAATGGTTCATGTGGAAACCAGATCATTGGATGTAAATCAATTAAATGCGTCGGCCATAAATGTGTATGATATATCTCGTGTTCACCAATTTCACTTTTCCAAATTTTTGGAAGCAGTATTGAATTCAATACCATCGAATGTTCCCCTTCAAAATATGATGATATTAAAGACCTTTGTACTTTTGAACTTATATTATGCTCATATAAAAGTTGCTCGGATATTTTTGATGCATATAATGTTATGTTATGTCGGTCTTGCCAATATCTAATACACTCGATGAGATACCTTTCCGCGCCACCATATTTCTCTAATTGTGGTATAACAATTCCCAAGTTCATTGTTTTTTTCATTTTACTAACCATTCAATTTAGCACGATTTAAACCTCTAATCCTACAAATGGGCACTGTGTATCAGCGCAACACTGCGGCACAACTCCTTTTATAATTGACAGACGAAGCTTTTGCATTTCGATACCATTCCATACCTCTTGTAGACTTCTCTCTAAGATATTTGCAATTCCTCCTTTATATACAAGATGTAAGCATGGCGCAAAATCTCCTTCTGTCGTGTAATATATTGAATTCCATGGAAAGTAACAATTCCGTATTTTTTTATTATTATTTGACACTACCATTATATTATCCATAGACTCAGTCACGACATTAAACTCTTCAGCCCCAATAGGGTATTGAACATCCTCAATATTTACATCATCGAATCTATAACTCGGAATTACACCTATCCGTATTCCCAATTTATTTGCAATTTCTTTTGCTTGCTCAATCATAATTTTAGTAAGCTTTGGATAGTATTTAGGCATCTGTTGTTTGTAATTGAAAACAAATCCATCTGCCCTTTCTTTGTCATTAATATCCTCCGCCACATTGTTAAGAGACCAAATTTGTACATCTTTTACTCCAACTTTGTAAGCCAACTTAATAAATTCGGGTAACTCTTCTATATTTTCTCTCATAATAACAAAACTCAACGAAACAATGAGAGATGGCTTCCGTAACGGACTTCGCATAATATTTTTAATATTCTCGCTCAATGTTTCCAGACTTGCACCCATGAGCCTCTTATATGTCTCAGGCTTTCCTGCATTAACTGTAACTAACAAACTTGTTATAGGCGACATGAGTATTCGTTCTGCCAACGCCCCTTTTAATAACAATCCATTAGTTGAAACCTCTATCTCGATATTTCTCTTATCATTATCCTCGTTTACTCTATCAATAATATCCCAAATGTCTTTTCTAACGAATGGTTCGCCAGTCAAATATGGTTGTATCTTGGTAGCATAAGGAATCAGACTGAATGTTAATTCTTTAATTTTCTCCAACCCTTTTGCAGGGTTCGGGTGATTTTTCCTCAACTCTTTATCCAGTACACAATGTAAGCATCTTAGATTACATTTTGAGCTTGTGTCACACGCGAGAAGCGTACCGTATGATTTAGGAGTGATACTATTAAAAACCTCAATGTGCATTAATGCCGAGTTCTCTTCAAACACTGACGGTTTCCCGACATGAATTTCACTTAACATAAACGATAATTCTCGCCTATCTTGAATATTTTGTAACTTGTAGTCAGCTACTAACTGTATATACTTGCATTTTTTTAGCATATTTATTGGGATTCCTGCGACTTTCCATTCCCCCGGTATTATATGTATTTCGATGACAAATTTTGCATTTGTTCCAGCGTAAATTCTAAGCACCTCCACGCTCTCCGACGGTGATTTTATTTTGAATAGCAGCCAATCATCCTTGTTAAACTTACTTACATATATAAGTGCTTTTTTTCTCATCCAACGAAACTTGTTGATATTGTCCCATTCTTCTTGATAAAACCCTTTTATTATCTTAACTTTTTGCGGCAATTTGTTAGATAATTGTATTTCACCTATCATCAATTTCAATTGCCTTTTATCATTTATTTTAATTTTCTGCTTACAAACAAATGTTACCCCCCCCTTCTGTTCGGGTCAAATTCATCTATCCCTATTATTATACTCTGCCACCCCTTCACTAATGTCAATTTTAATTTTCTTTCACCAACAACCCACAATATTACTGGCTTATCACATGGATTTCCCACTTCAAAAACAATACTATGACAACCATTGAAGTCCTTGTATTCAACACAAGCCTCCTTTTGCATCCAACGAAAGTTTCTTATCCCGTCATTTTCAAGATTATAAAAACCATGCTTATAGTTTACTTTTTCCATTTTTATTCCTAATTTATTTGGAACAAAATTCTAAGGTTCACTGATTTACCCTCACCCTTTCTGCAAAACAACTCACGTTCTCTAACATTGTCCTCGTTCTCGTCAACCATGTATTCTCTCCATCAAAACTACTTTGCTCTTCAATTGAAATTAATTGATGGCCTATCCTTTGAACAAATTCCTCGATATTTTCTGCCTGTTCAAAAGAGTAATCCGAAGTTTTTGTGAACTCCAACCTCGTCCCCACCACCGGCAACCCCGCCGCCAGATACTCGAAATACTTCATCGGAAACATCGAGCGCGTGTAGTCGTTGATCTTCGTAGGCAGCAGCCCGACCTGCATGCCGCGCAGGTAGTCGGGCAGGACTTCGTAGGGGCGATAACCGAGCAAATGCACGTTGGGCAGTTTGGCGAGTTGGCCGAGCAGTTCGCTCTTTTGCCCTTCCCTTTCCTCGCCGATCAGCACCCAATGCCAATCAGGACGCAGTTTTGCCGCTTTCAGCAGCAGGGCGAAATCGACTTTGAAATCGGAGAGAACGCCGTGATAGACGAGTCTGGGTTCGGGAATCGCGGCGAGGTCATCCGGGATGGGGCCGGGTTGCAGGGCGCGACCGAAATGCTCGGCATCGACGACGTTGGGCAGGAAATGCGTGTTCGGGTTGAATTGGCGGCAACGCTCGGCCAAGGGTTCAGCCGTGGCGAAAACGACGTCGGCTTGGCGCAACAGTTTTTCTTCCGCGGCGCGGAAAGCCGCGGCGTCGATGCCGGGGATGGCGGCGAGGTCGTCCACGCAATGGTAGAGCAGCGCGCGATGCGCGATGGGCGCGATGGCGTCGAGCATGTACGGGTGGTATGTCCAGATGAGCGGGGCTTTGAAGCGATGCGTTTTGACGAAGCGGCGCAGCATGAAACGCAACAGGACGTGGTTGAGCCAGCCGACGAAGGGCAGATGGTGCGCGGCGGGGATGGCGAGCGGCGAGAGCGTCCAGATGTTTTGCCGTACTTCGCTGGCGCCGATCAGCAAGGAACGTAAGCCGGTTTTGCAACGCTGCCACAGGCGCGACCAGTCGCGGCGGCTGTTGGCGTGCGGGGCGCGGAAACCGACGCTTTCGACGTAGAGCACGCGCCAACCCTGACGGGCAAGCTCTGCCGCGCAGTGCTGCTTGTTCGTCCAGTAGGGGTCGTTCCAGTCGGCGGTGGCGAACAAGATGCAATCTCCGGGCGGCACGGAATCAGCCACCGAACTCTCCTGCGGGTTCGCCTTGCAGGCGGGCGACGATGCGTTGCGACGCTTGCCCGTCGCCGTAAGGATTGGGGCGGTTTTTTAGCGCGGCGCGCTTTTCGGGGTGCGCCAGCCAATCGTCGACCGCCGCGACGATGGCGTCCTGCCCTTGCCCGGCAAGGGTGGCGAAGCCTGCGGCGACGCCTTCGCCGCGCTCGGTGTG
>JAISUS010000003.1 GCA_031271965.1 Prevotella sp.
AAGCAAAGCCTGTGTAAAGCCGGAGTCCCCGCCTTTTGGACATAGGGCAACCGTATCAAAATACCATCAAAAAGTTTATTATCTATTAAAGAGACACATACAGTTCTTCTAAAAAAATAAAACATTAAGCTGGATTGCTTCGGGACAAGCCCTCGCAATGACGAGAGTGCTTCACTGTGAACGTCATTGCGAACAGAGTGAAGCAATCCAGAAAATGAAATAAATTTTGATGGGGTTGCCCTATGTCGGACAGGGTAACGCTTGTTTTTTAGTAAATTATTGTTAGTACAATACAACACGCGTATGCGCGCGTAAGGTAGGAATGCCATATATTTTACCCGAAAAATCTTTTATTTATCCCGCAAAGAAAGCAGTGGATTTTGAAGTTTTTTTGAACTCAGAAAAAAGTCAATACGTAACTAGGTCAACCGCATCAAAATTTAGTTCATTTTCTGGATTGCTTCACTATGTTCGCAATGACGTTCACAGTAAAGCACTTTTCGTCATTGCGGGGGCTTGTTCCGAAGCAATCCAGCTGAATGTTTTATTTTTTTAACTGTATATATATCTTTAATAGACAATAAACTCTTTGATGGTATTTTGATGCGGTTGCCCTATTTCTTTACGTTGTGGGTATGCATATTGCGCAGAAAAGATTAATAGAAGCAGGCTTATTAGAATAATTTTTCTTTTCATGATAAACGGATTTTAGATTGGTATAAGCAAATATAAGACTTAAAATATTGGCTTTCAGAAAATATATCTATAAATTTGCTTAACAAATAAAACTATATGATAAAGAAAATCATCTTACTGCTAACTATATTTATTACTTCATTTACTTATGCACAACAAGTGAAAATAGCAGGCAAGGTGTTGAACTACCAAAAGCAACCTTTGGAAAATGTTTCTGTATCACAGTTACATAGTCGCAACGGAGTGATGACAAACGCCCGTGGCGAATATCTTATCTCTGTTTCTTCAGGAGACTCGGTTCGGCTTGTTTTCTCATTGCTTGGCTATAATCAGCATCAATATATTTTACCGCGACTGGAAAAAAATATTGAATTGGATGTTATTCTGGAGGAAGATAACAGGGAGTTAAATGTAGTTACAGTTGAGGGACAACGTACTGTGACTGCTGTTATTGAACGGATAGATTATCTGGCAACTAAGCGTGCTTCCAGTCCGTGGGGAAGTCTCGAATCACTCCTTGTAACAATGGGAGGAGTAAGTACTAATAATGAGTTAAGTTCTCAGTACTCAGTCCGTGGAGGAAACTTTGATGAGAATATAGTTTATGTCAACGGATTGGAGATATACAGGCCTCTGCTGGTACGTTCGGCTCAGCAGGAAGGGTTAAGTTTTATAAATCCTAACATGATAAAGTCGGTTGGATTTTCAGCTGGTGGATATAGTGCTGAATATGGAGATAAAATGTCTTCGGTTCTTGATATAACATACCGTAAACCTGAAAAATCTGAAGGCTCAGCTTCCACTAGCTTTTTAGGTGGAGATGTACATGTCGGCAATTCTTCGGGACGTTTTTCTCAAATTACAGGGATTCGTTATAAGACAATCCGTTCATTGATGAATACAACAGATACAAAGGCCGAATTTGACCCTTCTTTCTTCGATATTCAATCTTTCATGGCTTATAATTTGTCTTCTAAATGGGAAGTCAATTTCTTGGGAAATTATTCGCATAATCTGTATAAATATACTCCGCGCACACGTAACACTAGTTTTGGTACATTAAATATGTTGAGGAATTTTACAGTTTATTTTGATGGTCAAGAAAAAGATAAATTTCTGACGTATCAGGCGGCTTTGACTTTGAAAGGAAGGGTTAATAATAATTTGAACATTGGAATAACGGGCTCGACGTTTGCTTCCGATGAGCAGGAACGATATGATATAGAGGGGCGTTATTTATTGAAAGAGTTTGATGAATCAGGAATTGGAGTGACAGACGATTCTTCTGTCTTGGGAATAGGTACATACATGGAACATGCGCGCAACAAGGTAGAGTCTGAAGTATATACCTTTACACATTTTGGTGATTTTAAGGTAGATAGCCATTTGCTTAAATGGGGGCTGACATATCAGAGAGAAATTATAAAAGATAAGATTAAAGAATGGGAGATGCGTGATTCTGCCGGATACTCCTTACCGAATACAGGCATAGATGTAAACATGTATTCGAATTTAAAATCAGATAATCATATCAATTCATCGCGTTTTTCAGGGTTTTTACAAGATACTTACCGATTAAAAACTGAAAAGGGGTTATTTATATTGAATGCAGGATTTCGTGCTGCTTATTGGACTTTCAATGAGGAATTTATATTCAGTCCGCGTGGGGCTTTAGCTTTTGTGCCGGAAGGTATGGATAACTTATCTGTACGCTTGGCGGGAGGAATCTATTATCAGGCCCCTTTCTATAAGGAGTTTCAGCGTATAGTCAATGTTGGTGGGAATAATATTATTGAATTGAATAAGGATATTAAATCTCAAAAATCGATTCATATAATTTTAGGGGGTGATTATTATTTTAGAGGTAAAGATCAGGGTACGTCTCCTTTTAAATTGTCAGGCGAATTATATTACAAGAACATGTCCGATCTGATACCATATACCGTAAACAATGTAAAAATCAGATATTCGGGAGAGAATTCGGCTAAAGGGTATGTTATGGGGCTTAATCTGAAACTATATGGAGAATTTATACCCGGAGCAGATAGTTGGATAAGCTTTGGTCTAATGAAAGCGCAGCAAGATATAGAGGGTATAAAAGTGCCCTTGCCTACCGATCAGCGATACAATTTTGCTCTATTTTTTCAAGATTACTTTCCCGGTTATGAGCGTTTGCGTATGAGCCTGAGAGGCCTCTTGTCACATGGGTTGCCTGTTTCTGCTCCATATAAAGGATATGAGAACGGATATTTCCGTACTCCTGCATATAAGCGAGTGGATATTGGTTTTTCATGGCAGATATTAGGTGAAGATTTTGCTATTCGCAATAAGAATTCGTTTTGTAAAGCATTCAAAAATATATGGTTAGGATTGGATGTTTTTAATATTTTTGATATGCAGAATACAAACACATATTATTGGGTAAGTGATGTCTACAATCAGCAGTATGCTGTTCCTAATTATCTTACGGGGAGACAGTTGAATGTGAAACTAATGGCGGAATTCTAGAATTATTACAATTCAATAATACATTCTAAAACTATTTAAAAATAATTCATTTTAAAGGGAAATCTTTTTAACATCTTTAATATATAAAAAATACAGAGGTTGGATTAAATCTATACCTTTGTTCTTTATCACAAAAAATAGAGTATGGAAAATTTTATTTATGCTAATCCCGTGAAAATCATTTTCGGGAAAGATACAATCAAAGAAATAGTAAATGAGATTCCAAAGGGTAGTAAAGTCTTGATGACTTACGGTGGAGGTAGTATTAAAAATAATGGAGTATACGATCAGGTTGTTAAAGCATTAAGTGCTTACGAATGGTATGAGTTTTCAGGCATAGAACCAAATCCTCATTACGAGACTTGTATGAAAGCTGTAGCATTGATAAAGGAAAAAGGTATTGACTTTATTTTGTCCGTAGGCGGGGGCTCTGTATTGGATGCAACTAAATTTATAGCAGCAGCTGTATGCTTCGAGGGTGGTGATCCGTGGCAAATATTGTCTAAAAGAAGTGAAGTGAAGAAAGCCCTTCCTTTCGGAGATATTATAACATTGCCTGCAACAGGTTCTGAAATGAATGCCGGTGCAGTTATCACCCGGGCCGAAACGCAGGAGAAGCTGGCATTTGGATCGCCTTATACTTATCCTAAATTTTCGGTGCTTGATCCTACCGTTACATATAGTTTACCTCCTCGTCAGATAGGAAATGGGGTAGTAGATGCTTTTGTACATGTAATGGAGCAATATCTTACTTATAGTGAGAGTAATGCTTTGTTGCAGGATCATATGGCTGAAGCAATAGTGAAAACTCTGGTTATTGAAGGACCTAAAGCATTAATTACTCCAACTGATTATGATGTGCGTGCAAATCTGATGTGGGCTTCTACATGGGCTTTGAATGGATGGATATCGCAAGGTGTTCCGGAGGATTGGGCTACCCATATGATCGGACACGAAATCACAGCTTTTTATGGCTTAGATCATGCGCAAACATTAGCAATTGTACTTCCGGGTGTAATGACTGTATTAAAAGAGCAAAAAGGAAAGAAAATTATTCGTCTGGGTAAAGAAGTTTTTGGAACGGATGATATTGATGATACAATTAAAGCTGTTGAAGGATTTTTCGAAAAAATGGGAGTGAAAACACATCTTTCAGATTATGGTTTAGATGATGAAGCTATCGCTAAAGTTTCGGATCGTTTGGCTAAAAGAGGTTGGAAATTAGGCGAATGCGGTAATATTACAGCAGATACGGTGAAGGAGATTTTAACAATCAGGAAATAAACGAAGGCTTTAAAATGATAGTAAATAAAGATTTTTTATGTTAAAAACAATAGGAAAACATTAGCATTATTTATAAAAAATATGTTTTATAATATGTTTTTAAATTTGGTAAGGTATCCTAAAAGTCGTTTCTTTGTAACGATAACCAAACAATCTTTATTTACCTTAAAGCCTAATACCTAATTAACTCACACATCAGAGGAGGTTTCAGATCAGAAGCCTCCTCTGATGTCTTTTTAAGCCTTTATAAACTTAACAGCAGTCCAGTTCTCCTTTGTTGTATTATAACAGAATGTAAGCCCGTTCTTGTTGCACTCCTGTGTAATAGAAGGAATATCCTCTACATAGAAGCCACTCATATAGAGATAGCCTCCTTGATTCAATACGGATGAGTATATATGAATATCGTTCAGTAGGATATTACGGTTTATATTAGCCAGAATTATATCGAATGTCTTATCGCCGAGTAATTCAGCTCCTCCGATCTGCACATCTATATTTCCTATGTGATTTAAGTTCAGATTTTCAACAGCGTTATCGTATGCCCATTGGTCTATATCGATAGCTGTAATTGGATCAGCACCTCTCATCGATGCCAGAATAGCCAGAATAGCGGTTCCTGTTCCCATATCGAGCACCGATTTTCCTTTGAAGTCACCTTTCAATATCTCTCTTATTATTAGTTCTGTAGTCTGGTGATGTCCTGTTCCGAATGCCATTTTGGGATCTATATATATATTGTAATCATATGTAGGCGGAACGTTATGGAATGTACTCTGAATAATGCATTTGTCATCTATAATCAGCGGCTGGAAATAGTTCTTTTCCCATTCTTCGTTCCAGTTTTGCTCTTCAATACTCTTAAAAGTATAAATGATTTCGGCTTCTATAGGCAGGCTATTCAGAGTTTCTTGTAATTTTTCTTTATCAAATATTTCACTTTGAATATAGGCTATTGTGCCATATTCTTCTTCTACAAAGCTCTCAAATCCTATTTCTCCGATTGTTGCAGATAGTATGCTGTTAACTACCTCATCGTTTGGAGTACATGTAAATTTAACTTCAATATATGTCATGATAATTTATTTTGTGCAAAAATACATTATTTATTCCGGCATTCCATTTTAATATTTGATATTACTGTACAATAAAAATTTTAACATAATAGATCTTTTATTTTAACTATTGTTGTATCTTGATGTGAATAAACAAAAAAGCTCTGCGTATTATTATGCAGAGCTTTCCAACCGTATCAATAGTTTTATTTCTTGTTCTTTACATATTTTTCCAGCCACTGATCTTGTTCCCATAGCAGATGAAGAACAGATTCTTTGGCTGCATATCCGTGACTTTCTTTTGGTAGGATAACCAGTCGTGCCGGTGCGCCAAGTCCTTTTAATGCATTGAAGTAGCGTTCACTCTGCATCGTGTGTGTGCCTGGATTATTATCATCACCTCCGTGTATAAGCAACAATGGGTGTTTCATTTTATCGGCATGCATAAATGGTGACATTGTATTATATACTTCAGGTGCTTCCCAATAGTTGCGTTCTTCCGCCTGGAATCCGAACGGAGTCAGAGTTCTGTTATAAGCTCCACTACGGGCGATACCTGCTGCAAATAAATCGGAGTGTGTGAGTAGATTTGCTGTCATAAATGCTCCGTAAGAGTGACCTCCTACTGCAACCCGGTTTCTGTCTACATAACCTAGTTCCTCAACAGCATCGATAGCCGCTTTAGCATTGGCTACGAGTTGTTCTATAAATGTATCGTTAGGCTCAGATTTACCTTCTCCTACGATAGGGAATGCAGCATCATCCAAAATGGCATATCCGCGTGTCACCCAATAGATAGGTGAACCATAGTAAGGATATATAAATTCGTTTGGATTAGTCGTGTTTTGCCCGGCACTGCTTTTATCTTTATACTCAGTAGGGTAGGCCCACATCACCATTGGCAGTTTTTCTTTCTTTTGCATATCATATCCGGCAGGAAGGTATAATGTACCAGTCAATTCAACTCCATCCGGACGTTTGTATTTTATGACCTCTTTATATACGTTTGCGATGCTTTTGAATGGGTTATCGAAGTGTGTAACTGGTATGGGAGCTATTCTTTTTTTAGTATTTAGTATAAAATAATTCGGGTACTCAATCGGTGATTGTAAGCGAATAAGGTATTCTCCACGTTTAGCATCATTGATAGAAATTATATCCAGTTTTTTATCTGTATAATTTGACTGATATAAACGTTTGCTCACTTTTGTTTTCAGATCAAACTCATCAACAAAAGGAAACTGTCCTTTTTCTGTATATCCATCACCGATTAGGTATGCTTTTTCTCCATCTATGTTGAGTACATTACGGCCATATTGGTTTCTCTTTGTATCAAAGTTTCCCGGATCGCTGTATACATCCTGATAGTTTCTATCTGATATAACTATAGGCTCATGTTTCGAGTTTGATGGATTAAATAAATAGGTTTTTGTATTTCGCGTATTCCACCAGTTGTCATATAAAACGGCAACATTTTCATTGCCCCATAGTATTCCGGCATAGCGGTTTATTGTTTTAACTAGGCTTGTGGGTTGTCCTGTGAATGGGGCTGCCAATTGAAATATTTCATCTCTCTTAGGTACTTGCTTTTCCTGATCGCCTCCATCCAGAGCCTCTGCCCAATAAAGAGTTGCCGGTTGGTCTGATCGCCAAGAAATACTGCGTTTACCTGTATAAGTAGACATAAATCCTTTTGGTATTACTTCCAGTAAAGGTCTTTCATTAAACTTGCTTATTAATTTACCGTCCAAATCATATATGTTTGTTTCAGAGGGAAATCTGCCTAAAGGAACGATATACGAAAAAGGACGCTTGATAGTAGATATGAGGATATAATTTCCATCGGGAGAAAATATTTCACCTGAGTAGATTGCTTTTTCTTTCCATAATGTAGTTTTCCCGGTCAAATCGACTTTATACAATTCGGAAGTGGCCAATGCTTCAAAATTAGCTTCGTCGGTAACATTTTGCAATAAATCCTGATATGTACGATTCTGAGCTTTTTCTCCTTTTTCGCTTATAGAAATGGTAGGGCCTGTCGGTACGGCCTCTTTGGCATCAATCAATGCTGCTTTGTCTTTAGGTAATACACGTATTAGAAGAGAATTATTGTCTCTAAACCAAGTGTATGGATTGCCCATATTGGCGTTAAGGTTGTCTTCTGTCAATTTTATAGCTTTTCCTATCGCTACATCTATATACCATAGCTCTACACCTTTCTGAGTTGTGTTTGTGAAAGCTATTTTTGTTTCGTCAGGAGACCAGCTCATGTTGCTTATTCTTGCATTCTCAGGTAATCCTTCTATTTGCTTAGCTTCAACATCGTTAAAATTCTTATATTTCAAGTTATTCAGATAAGTAGTCGTGCTTGCAATATTTGTTTTGGGGTTGATTCTGAGCCCCGCCAACCTTATTTCTTGTTCCGATAAGTCGGCTAACGTTTTGTATGTATTTCTGTATTGAAATATCATTTTTGTTCGCTTACTATCCATCATTAGGGACGGAGCACGTTCGAAATCAGCGAGTTCCAAAATTTCTTTCGGTGGCTTCTGATAAACCAGCTCTTCCTGAGCTGATATGCTTAGAGTGAAGCAAGAAACTAAAAATAAATAGAGTAATTTTTTCATAATAAGATATTTTGTGTTTTTTAAACAGATGAAAGGATAAAAGTAAGAAATTTTGAACTAAGGTTTGTGCCCAATTGTAATTATTTATTTTACAATTTACTAAATTATCGTAATGAAAAAATAAGCCTCTGAACATTCAGAAGCTTATTCTTATATATTAAAATCAATTTACAGATTGAATTCTATATTGATGAATAAATATTGCCCGGCTTTGGCTCTGTCTGCATTTATATTTCTAAAGTTGGGTGCTATTTTTAATTGTTTTAGAGGCTGAAACTCCAAACCAATCATCATTAACTGCCCATCAAGACTATTCCACGGACTTGTGAATGCTGTCGGGTTTTTAGAATCCATCAGGTCGTAACGGGCAAATCCCCTCCATTTATTAGCTAGTTTGCCAGAGACATAAGCAGAATAACCATAATAATCTTTTTTCTCTATAAAACCTTTGTTATATACACGGTTATATTCTACTCCTCCTGAAATGATTTTGTCTTGATATCCGGCAAAAAGGGATAGCGTGTATTGGTTTTTGTAGTCTATCCCTGTAACACCACTAGGCAAAGCGTCCCTCATATCTTCACTTTCATTGTAGATATCGGTATATATTCTAAAAATAGTATTTTTTGTAGGATGTAAACTAAGCCCTGCGGCATAACGCGTACTATTATTTTTCTTCACTTTTTTATAGCCTTCCCCGTTTGTGAGGCTTAAGTCGGCAGATATGTACCGATTGAATTCATATTCAGATGTAATCCCAAGATCTACGCTTGATGCCATTTTATTTAAATCCTGAAAAGATTTCATAACATAGCGGTGCATCCAATACTTTTCCTGTATACTAAACTGCATTAATCCTATTTGTCCGACATTGATATTAAAACCCTTATCATTCCAGTTAATGAATGCATTTCGCAAATATACCTCGAGTCCATCATTCGATGTCTTTCCGGCTGCACCGTCAATAATGACTTGCCCTTGTAGCGTGGGCGTAAATTTGTAGCTATAACCAAGAAAGGCTCTTGTAATATCGAATCCTGTTTCTTCATACACCTCCCTTAAGCCGGTACTATATTCAAAAAAGCTGCGGGCTATAACTTTTCCCGAAGGCTTAAATGCAAGAGAATCCTGAGCAAAAGAAGCATTTATGCCTATTAATGTTGTTAAGAAAATAATAAGAGATACCTTTTTCATTGAATTTTTAATTATGATACAAAGAAAAGTTTAAACATTTAGAAACAGATATGTTATCTAATTAAGGTTTGGTTAAGATAATGTAACGATATGGTAACAAAAAAGCCGTTTGGAATTCCAAACGGCTTTTTTTAAATGATAATATTGTTTATTTCTTAGGATTCATTATTACTTCTATAAAATTGTTTTGTGATACAAGTTGTTTTGTCACAGCTTTAATATCTTCTTTTGTAAGGGTGCTGACTATTGACTGATAAGTGGAATGATTGTCGTCATTATAGAAATAATAAGTACTTAAAATACCATTCCAGTAGCTATTTGTTTTTTCATCTTCCTGGAATTTTTTAAGCATATATTCTTTTACCTTTTGGAAATCAGTATCTTCCGGTCCGTTTTCGGCAATCCTTTTTACCTCACGGTCGATAATAGGAGATATTGTAGATACCCTTTCCGGATCAGTGTCAAAAGACATCCGAAGAATTGTTTGTCCGTCGGGTATTCTGCTTATGCTGGCTCCTACACCTACACCGTATGTACCACCAGCTTCTTCTCTAACTGTACGTACGTATACTATGTCCAGTATCTGTTTCAGAGCAGATAAAGAAATTTCGGTTTTTAGATCTCTCTTCAGCGTTGCACTATAAATATCGAATACACTCGTTTTAGGAGTTTTCATTTCCTGATCGAATATATTTTGGATTTTGCCTTTCTTTATCGAAGTATCATACGTTTTGTAGTTGGCATTTTTGTTACCTGAAGGAAGAGAAGCCAGATATTGCTCAACCAGAGGTTTTATCGTTGCTTCATCTATAGTTCCTACGAATGTAAATGTAAATGAACCCGGATTTGAGAAAGCTTCTTTATAGATTTCAATGATACGGTCGTAATTTAGTTTCTCAGCATCCTCCAGCTTCAAGTTCTTCATACGAGGGTTGTTCCCGTACATTGACGATGTAACGGAGTCGTTGAATATACTAGATGGCTCAGTGCTTAGATTTTTTAATTGATTTTTGATCAAATCCATGCGTGTAGTATATGCACCTTCGTCTTTACGGGGAGACGTAAAGTTCAGATAAACTAATTGTAGCATAGTTTCTGCATCTTTGATCGATGACGATCCATTCATACCTTGTGTCCAACGTGAAATAAATGCATTTGCACTGGCTGTTTTTCCTGCTAATACTTTCCGGAGGTCTGTAGCGCTGAAATTGCCAACCCCACCTAAAGAAGGAACCATGCCTGCCAAGCTGGCATTAAACATATCTGCATCAGGGAATACTGAGGTGCCTCCGTATGCTGTAGCTGACATCAGTATTTGGTCATCTTTGAAATCTGTTTTCTTGAGAACGACTTTCATTCCGTTTGAAAGGGTCCATACAGTTGTTCCAAACTTAGCATCTGTTGTTTCTTTAACTACTTTTCCTGCTTTTGGCATAGTTGTAATCAGAGGCTCATTTGAAAGCGTTTCGGCATAAGCGGTAATATCTTCCGCTTCCACTTTATTGAATATACCTAGTAATTCGGCTTCTGTTGGGTATTTCAAACCTTCCTTTTCAGGACCGGTAACAGTTATTACGATATTTTTATTGTTAATTAATTGTTGAATCACCTGATTAACCATTTGGGCTGTAATCATGGGTGCAAATTGCTTTGCAAAATTATATTCGTATTCTATTCCCGGTATGCCTTCTCCGTCAGAAAAACTGCGCACATATTCATCTACATATGTTCCGTTCAACTGTTTATTACGGTTATTATACGAATTTTCATAGTTCTTTAATATGGTAGCTTTTGCTCTTTCCACTTCTGATTCTGTGAAACCGAATTTGCGGATGCGTTCATTTTCGCGCACGAGGCTAGCCAATGTTTCATCAACCTTTCCTTCTTTACTTAAAGCAATTGTAGTCCATGCATCTTTTGTTTTAGAAACGAAGAATCCTCCATCATAAGCATATGATGCAGCAAAAGGAGCATCGGCTTTTTGTGAAATTTCACTTAAACGGTCAGATAACATATTTGATGCCAGGCTTTTTACAAAAGAAGCCACTAGTCCTTCCTGAGTTTCTTTTACTTCAGCCGGAATAACATCATGTTTAATATATAGAGTAACTTGTGTTCTTACAGCCTCCGGATCGGTTACGATAGAGACAATAGGAGTTTCATTATCAGGTACAGGAAAATATATTCTTTCAGCTGGATCAACAGGTTTAGATATATCGGTAAACAAAGTCTTTATTTTTGCTTCTACAGCATCTACGTCAATATCTCCTACTATGATAATCCCTTGCAAATCTGGTCTGTACCATTTGTGGTAATAATCTCTAAGAACTTGATACGGGAAGTTTTCTACAATTTCCATTTTGCCGATAGGCATGCGGTCTGCATATTTACTTCCCTGATAAATAACAGGAAGTTGTTTGTCCCAAATACGCGATTGTGCACCGCTGCGAGTACGCCATTCTTCTTTAATTACTTTACGTTCTTCATCTATTTGTTCTTCTTTGAGAGCGATGAAGCCAGACCAGTCATGTAGAACAAGCAAACATGAGTCGACAATAGTTTCGCGTATGACCGGTACATTGGACAGATTGTAAACAGTTTCATCGAAAGATGTATAGGCGTTTACATTTGCTCCAAATTTAACACCAATGCTTTCCAAATAGTTAAGCATTGTTTTCTTTCCCGGATAATTCTTTGTACCATTAAAGGCCATGTGTTCAAGGAAGTGGGCAAGTCCTGCCTGATTATCTTCCTCTTGCATCGAACCTACTTTCTGTGCAATATAAAAATCAGCTCTTTTTTCCGGATAAGCATTATGTCTAATGTAGTAAGTAAGTCCGTTTTCCAACTTTCCATATCTTACGTCCGGATCAATTGGCAATTTCTGGCCTTGAGCATTAGCTATGCCAGTTATGGCTATAAAAGCCAGTAAAATGAAAATTTTTCTCATATTAATCATTTAAAGGTGTACTATTTTATTGATAACTTTGTATATACAGGTTTGTGATCTGATACGAATATATTGTTTAAAGTATCTGGTAGAGTTTCATAATCCAATACATTTACTTGCTTGCTAACAAATATATAATCTATGCGCTCGCGTTTATCAACAGGGAGTCTTCCAAAGTCATGAAAAGTCCAGTCGGAACCGGAAATTTTAGATGCGATTGTTTTACTATCAATAAGAGATCCTTTTTTTGTAATATCTGTAATATTTTTTACAGCGTCGGATGTGGGTAGATCGTTGAAATCTCCTGTTAATACAACCGGGAGTCCGTTAGCCAATTCGTTTATTTTATTTATTAATAGATTGGCTCCCTCCCTGCGTGCTGTAAGTCCCATGTGATCTAAATGAGTGTTTATGGCAAATATGCGTTTACCTGATTTCTTATCTTTCAGGATAGCCCAACTTGCAACCCTATTGCAAGCTGCATCCCAACCCATCTTACCCGCTACGTCAGGTGTTTCACTTATCCAAAAAGTCCCGGATTTTTCTTCCGAAAATCTGTTGTTTTTATATATTAGGGGTGAGAATTCCCCTCTGTCTATTCCATCATCACGTCCGACTCCAATTGCGCTATATCCGGGTAATCGTTCCAGTAAATCTTTTAGCTGATTGTTTAAGACTTCTTGTCCTCCCATTATATCTACATCGTATAGGGTTACCACTTTTGCAGCTACATCTTTTCTGTATTGCCAATTATTAGAACCATCTCCGGCATGATCGAGCCGTATGTTGAAGGTCATTACATTTAAGTAGATTGGTTTGCTGCACGAAAAAAATAAGGATAAAATAAGTAATGTAAATAACGTTTTCTTCATTGTTACTGATATTCTTTTTATTAGTCATTATTTATAGAAATAAATCACATAGTTTGGGCAGGAAAATTATAGCTCCGCAAATAACAGATATTACAGATGCAATAAAAACAGCTGCCGCTGCCAAGTCTTTTATCTTTTTTATAGTTTCATTCCGTTGGGGTGTAATATGGTCGCACAAGTTTTCTATTGCAGAATTCATTATCTCTAAGCTGAAAACCATTGCTATGAGTATACATGTAATTAACCATTCTATATTTGATATCTTCAATAAAAATCCTGCCGTAATTACAATGATTGTAATGACTGTATGTATTCTTGAATTATGCTCCTCCTTAAGTAAAATTTTCAGTCCGTTAAGGGCGTATATTGCCGATTTGACGCGATCCCTGAATGAGATTTTTCTTGATCCCTTTCTTTCCATTATTTAGAAGCTTTATGAAATGCTAATTTAGTAACATTATTGATAAATAACGGTAAACTCTTTAAACTTTTTAGTCTTTGTGCTCATATAATATTAATCTTGATTTGCTCAAAGGGCTAAGATTCCGTAAATTTGAATAGTAGTTAAATATAAATTATATATACAATGAAAAAGTCAATATTCTATATTTTGTTAATCATTGGGATATTCTCATGCAGTAATTCCCAGTATGATTTGGATAAGATGGGTGCTGCCGTAAAACAGCATATCCGGAATAATGATGCGGATAATGGCACTATTACTAAAATAGATAATATAAAAGCCATTTCGTATGAAAAAATACCCGAGGGTGACAGGGAGCATCCGGATGATGTCTATCGATGCAGAGTCTTTATTCAGGGACGATGGTCATATCTGAATAGTAACCGGATATTTAATATGAACGATACTATCAATTGTTACTTTAATAGTAAGAAAGTTTTTTTTAGGATGGACAATATATACGCAAATTGAAATATGATGGATGCACAAGAAATACAACAAGAAGCAACTACGATAACAAAGGATATTGCATTATGGATGCAGAATTTCCTTGCCGGGTTAGGAGTTGCCGAACAATGGATCGTATATACAAAGTTAATTGTTTTAATAGCCTTGGTAGCCCTTATTGTATATATCCTCCAATTTTTTCTTAGAAAAATAATAACTTTTGTGGCTCGTCGTATTGCAAATCTGACAAAGCTTTCGTTCTTTGATTATACAATAAAAAACCGGTTGCCGCATTTTTTGGCTCTTATCGGTCCTTACTCTTTCATAAGAGGAACAATTCCGGTTGTTTTTTATGATTTTCGTGCCCTGATAAGCCCATTGATCAAGTTGATCGATATATATATGGTTTTCATGGTTATATGGATTATTATGTCCTTGATAAGATCGTTCGGGGATGTTTTACAGGAAAAGCCTGCTTTTCAGAATAAACCGATGAAAAGTTATTTTCAGGTTATACAAATATTTCTGTTCATATTTGGCGCTGTAGTTATCTATTCTATTATAACGGGCAAGTCGGCGACAACTTTTTTTGCTGCAATGGGTGCTGCTTCTGCCATTTTAATGTTGTTATTTCAGGATTCGATCAAAGGATTTGCCGGGAGTATACAGGTTACGACAAATAATATGGTGCAAATAGGAGACTGGATAACCATGAATAAATATGGTGCGGACGGAACAGTAGAGGAGATTAATTTGACTACTGTGAAGATACGTAATTTTGATAAAACGATAACAACTGTTCCTACATATTCCCTAATTTCGGATTCGTTTCAAAACTGGAGAGGCATGCAGGAATCGGGAGGCCGTCGCTTCAAAAGAGCATTGAATATTAAGCAAGGCTCTATACGCTTCCTTACTAATGAAGAGATAGAAAAATTCAAGAAAGTGGACGGAATGAAGGAATATATAGAGTTGAAGCAAACAGAATATGCAAAATTAAATAAAGGAAGGGAAGGTGAGTTACCTTTGAACCGGTATCAAATCACGAATACTGATTTGTTTATGCAATATGGTATATATTATCTTCGCAATCATCCTAAAATCAGCAATGATCTTACTTTGCTGGTAAGGCAATTGGCGCCTACTTCGCAAGGATTGCCTATCGAACTATATACCTTCACAAATACGACTGTTTGGGCAGAATACGAAACAATACTAGCCGAAATAGTCAGTCATCTTATTAGTGTGGTGAAGGTTTTTGATCTCTGTATTTATGAAGAATCGTCAGGAAGTGACATTTTCGATGTTTATATTAAAGAAAATGTGAAATGATTCATATATAAAATAAATCCGGCTATCAGTTAATAGCCGGATTTATTTATTTTATTAGAAATAATTTATGTTTATTTTAATAGATTCTCAACTTTTTCAGCTAATACTGACTTTTGCGCAGCGCCGACTTGTTTGTCTACTACTTCTCCATTCTTTATGAATAAAATAGTAGGTATATTACGAATGCCATATTTTGACGTGATTTCGTCATTATTATCGACATCTACTTTGCCAATTGTAACTTTTCCTTCATATTCTGTGGCTAATTCTTCAACAATTGGGCCTACCATACGACATGGACCGCACCATTCTGCCCAAAAATCTATAACCAATGGTTTGTCCGATTTTAAAAGATCTTCAAAGCCGGCATCTGTAATTTCTAAAGCCATAATTATTATCTATTTGTTTGTTTATGATATATATGTAATTTATTTTCTTTTTTGTCTCTGCAAAGGTAATTAATCTATTTAAAAAATAAAAATTCAATTCACTTTAAATATAAAACTTTCGTTTTCTGTCAGATAATCAATCAGTTCCTTCCTTACGCTTATTTTTGTGTTTCTGGAGAAGAGTTCTACCTTCATATTCTTTTCTCCGTCTACAACTTCAAAATATAACAAAGAATTTCCGGGATTGTTTTTGGTTAATGTGGATAATTCTTCAACCATTTGGGTATTCATATCATGTAATGGCAGAGTTATGGTCAGCTTTTCTATCAAACTATCCTTTACATCCGGTAAAAGTTGGATGGATTGAATTTTCAGTTCCATCTGATTCGCATCGAATCTGCGTCCTTGTACACGTCCTTTTATGAAAACATATAATCCCAAACGGCCATATTTTCCAAAATTAATATAGTCATCTCCAAACAAAGGAATTTCTCCACTACCTGTAAAATCCTCTATCCGGATTATCATAAAAGGTTTTCCGTTTTTAGTAATTCCCTCACGGACATTGCTGACCAATCCACCGAAAGAGACTTCTTTGTTCTTGAGAGCATCTTTATCTTCTATTTCTGACATCCCTACATTGCAGGCATAATTCAGCACTATTTTATATTCATCCAGAGGGTGGGCCGATAGATATATACCGATCAGTTCGCGTTCTTTATTCAAACGCTCTAAATCTGACCATTTCTCTACTTTAGGTATTTCAGGATGTGCAATGTCAAAGGATGTGTCATCACCAAATAGTGAATTGGCTGCTTGATTTTTATCTAGTTGATATTTGTTTCCATAGCGGATTAGCTGATCTACAAAAGTTTCCCCCTTTGCATTGACTCCAAAGAATTGCTCTCTTCTTATTTCACTAAAGGCATCGAAAGCCCCGGCCAAAGCTAAAGATTCTATATTCTTCTTGTTGCATGAACTGAGGTTGACACGTTCTACGAAATCGAAAATATTACTGAATGCACCATTGCGCTGACGCTCTTCTATAATATTCATTACGGCGCCCTCACCAACCCCTTTTACAGCAGCAAGACCAAAGCGTATGTCACCTGCTTGGTTGACAGAGAATTTGAGGTATGACTCGTTTACATCAGGGCCGAGTACATTCATGTTCATGGCTTTGCATTCATCCATAAACTTCGTGATTTCCGTAATATTTGATAAGTTGCGGGAAAGTACGGCCGCCATATATTCCGATGGGTAGTTCGCCTTCAACCATGCCGTTTGATAGGCAACCCATGAATAACATGTTGCATGCGATTTATTGAATGCATAAGAGGCGAATTTTTCCCAGTCTGCCCATATCTTTTCCAGCGTTTTTTTGCTATGCCCATTTTTCGTTCCCCCCGCAAGGAATTTTTCTTTCAGGGCATTCATCTTGTCGATGAGTTTTTTACCCATTGCTTTACGCAATTCGTCCGACTGACCTCGGGTAAAATCGGCTAACTGCCTTGACAATAACATGACCTGTTCCTGATATACAGTAATACCATATGTGTCGTTCAGGTATTTTTCCATTTCCGGAATGTCATACGTTATCTCTTCTCGTCCATGCTTACGGGCAATGAAAGATGGTATATAATCCATTGGCCCCGGACGGTAAAGGGCATTCATCGCTATCAGGTCTTCAAACTTAGATGGTTGTAGCTCCTTCAGGTATTTTTGCATGCCTGCGGACTCAAACTGGAATGTACCGGTTGTTTTTCCCTGACTATAAAGCTCATAAGTTTTTGGGTCTTCAAGCGAAATCGTGTCAATATTTATATTTTCACCCGTAGTGTGTTTAATGTTATCCAGAGCTTCTTTGATGATTGAAAGGGTTTTCAACCCTAAAAAGTCCATTTTGATAAGTCCGGTTTCTTCAATTACTGTACCTTCATATTGTGTAACTAAGATATTTTCACCGGTTTCTTTATCTTCGGCTGTACTAACAGGTACTATATCCGAAATATCCTGTTGACCAATAATGATACCACATGCATGGACTCCGATATTTCGCACATTGCCTTCCAGCATCTGGGCGTATTTGAGTGTGTCGCGCATTACAGGATCGCTACTGCCGGCAGCTTCTTTCAGTTCGGGTACATATGCTATTGCGTCCTTTAAAGTAACCTTCTTTTTGTCAGGAATACGGTCAGGAACAAATTTTGCTAAGCGATTAGATTCCGATAGTGGCAGTTTCTGAACGCGGGCAACATCTTTTATTGCCGATTTGGTGGCCATCGTACCATATGTGATAATGTGCGCAACACGTTCCTGTCCATATTTTTCGGTAACCCATTTCAACACTTTTCCACGGCCGTCATCGTCGAAGTCAATATCAATATCGGGCATAGAGATACGGTCGGGATTGAGGAAACGTTCAAATAGCAAATCGTACTTTATAGGGTCTATATCGGTGATGCCAAGACAATATGCTACTGCGGAACCCGCAGCAGAACCCCGGCCCGGCCCCACGGCAACGCCCATTTGACGGGCGGCTGCTATAAAGTCCTGAACGATGAGGAAGTATCCGGGAAATCCCATCGTTTTCATTGTCTCTAATTCAAAATCGAGACGCTCTGATGTTTCGGCATCTAAATCTTTGCCATAGCGCTTTTCAGCACCAATCATGGTCAGATGTTTCAGATAGTCAGACTCGAGCTTGATACGGATTACTTTGTCGTATCCACCTAAGCGCTGATACTCTTTTTCTCCAAATTCTTTAATTAGATCGTCTTCACTGTGCAATAGCTTATAACCTTCTTCTGTACCAAAAGATGTATCAATGGTAAAGAAGGGCATTAAAGCATCGGAGTCGATTGAATAAAACTCCACTTTATTGGCTATCTCCAGAGTGTTTTCCATAACTTGTGGCAGATCTCCAAATATCTGAGTCATTTCGGCTTTTGTTTTCAGCCATTCCTGCTTTGTATAGCGCATACGCTTCGGATCATCGAAGTCCTTGCCTGTACTCAGGCATATAAGACGGTCGTGAGCATCGGCATCCTCTTCATCTACAAAGTGTACATCGTTGGTACAAATGACTTTTACACCCATTTTTTCACCGATGCGTAGCAATTCTTTATTTACTTTTTCCTGTAAAGGATATGCCTCTGAATTTGCATCCGGGCGGTTTGTTTTATGACGTTGAAGCTCGAGATAGAAATCATCGCCAAAAAGATCCTTAAACCACTGTACGGATTTTTCAGCTTCTTCCATGTCTCCGGATTGTATCTTTTTAGGAATCTCGCCTCCGAGACACGCTGTAGATACAATGAGTCCTTCGTGATATTTTTCAAGTAATTCTTTATCTATACGAGGGCGCATATAAAAACCTTCTGTCCAGCTGTGAGAAACCATTTTAATCAGATTCTGATAGCCTTTCTTATTTTTAGCCAGCACTACCAAATGCCAACCGCTCATATCGGGTTTACCCTCCTTCAGATGCCTTCCCCGGCGGGCAACATAGCATTCGCAGCCTATAATAGGTTTGAATTTCTTAGATTCTTCCTCTTTTATTTTTGATTTTAATTCTCCTGTAAGTGCTGTATTTTCAGGAGTATCTTCTATTTTTTTTATCTCCGACTTTAAGTCTTTGATTGCACTATCGAATTTAGAATTCTTTTTCTTTACGTAATTGAAGAATTCTTTAATTCCGAACATTGCCCCATGGTCTGTCAGGGCAATGGCTTTCATACCGTCGGCTATCGCTTTGTCTACCAGATTTTGGATACTGGCTTGTCCATCAAGTAAAGAATATTGGGAGTGGACGTGTAGATGTACAAAATTATTCATATCTGCATAATTGCTTTTTCACGATTGGTAAAGTTACAACAAATAGAAGCTATAAACCAGAAAAACAAGAGTCAGTTTTCAACAGTTATATTTTTATTGGCCTTTAATTGAATTGACTTTTGAAAATATTTACAGATATATCAGTATTTATAACAATTAACGGGAAGAGGGTTTTTATATCAAGATAGAAAATATTGATATGATATTGAAACAAAAAATGTAGTTAGGGTTGAAAAGAATTCTATCTTTTGGGACAACCTCTTTCATTTTTTTATCTGGGATTCGACGACTTGATTAATACTGTTTATGATCATATCTTCAAGTTTATCTTCCGGTAGGATTATGTTGAAATTCTTCCAGAAATCACGATCGTAGTTGTAGTTTGTATCAGAAAATATATTGTATGGAGAGAGGCGTTCGCTACGGGCAAAACTTTTTACATTTTCGGTGCTTATTTCACAGCTCACCATTTCGAACCATAGATGTAGGGATGTCGCAAATAGACGTCTCTTTCTTTTGACTTTAAACTCAATGTCTCCACGAATATGATTTGCGTAATAAATACCGTCTATAGATGGTTTATATGAGACTGTGTACTGTGCTTTTTGGAGAGTGAGGTTTATGTCTTTTGTTTTTCGCTCGATATATTGGGGGGTCGCTTTTGCAACATGTTCGGGATTAACTTCGAAATGAACTTCCAGAAGGGCCTGATTTTCTGCGTCAATAAATAAGTCTCCTCTATATAAAGGCTGTTCAATCCCTTTTTTTTGTTCGAAAGAAATAACATTGACTCTCCGGTTATCAACGACACTTATATCTGTATGGGTATAGATATATGGAGATTCTTCTTTGCTTTGTTCGATAAGGAAATCTGGAAATACTTTCATTACATCGAGAAGAAGGCAAGCATTTACACCTGATTTCATTTTCGTAAAGATGGTGTCGCTTTCCTGGCTGCTTATAATATTTCTCATCTTTACGAGCTTTACCTGATCGGAGGCTGCATTGTTTTGATAACCTGTTTTATATATCTTTAATATTGCTTCTGTCAGGCTTATTACCTTTTTCTTATGTTCCACGCCTTCTCGATAGAATGTAGTAATGTATACCGGAAGAGAAGGGTAGTTTTTTTTCCGGTTAGCCATCATGTTTCTCAAAATATCCAAAGGGTTAACAGCCCTAACGATGATTTCTTGCAATGGAACAACTTTTGGCTCTAAAGAAATGCGCACCGTCTGTCCAGCTAAAAGAGAAACTTCTATTTCCTCATTCAGGTAGCCGATATGGGATAGTTTTATCATATTCTTAGCTAACGAATCGGGGAGTGTTAGTCTGAATTCTCCATTCTGATTGGTAATAGTGCCGATGGTAGAATTATTAACTCCGATAGCACAATAAGCGATAGGCTCGTTATTTATTTTGTCGTAGACGATACCGCCTAAAGTAATGAGATTGCTTGTTGATGCAATAGTGTCTTTGGATGCTACGGTTATATTTGTGGTTATATCACTTGGAACCCTAAGCAATATATGATTTCTTATGACTGTAATTTCAAGTTTGTTGTTTCCGGTTATAGTGTAGATTGCTTCCCGTATGGTATATTCGCCTTTGCGGATTTTTACTACTTTATCATTATTTATCTGCTGGCTGTCATATATAAAAAGATAACCCGTTTGATCAGATATTTGCTTTAATAGTTGATAAACGGTTTCTTTACTCTTAGTAATTTTTACTTTACGGTTTAATATATTTCCATCATCTGCCTGCAATATTATTGGAATGAAGATCAACAATAAGCAGGCGGCAATACGATGAAAAGTATTTTCAACCGCTATTTTCATATTTATTTTCTATTGGTAATAAAAATAGTATTTTGTCGTTGAATAAATTCAATATTTAGGGCCATACATATATATTTAACTATATCTGACTTAGTTTCATCGGAGAAAGACATTGTTATCAGCCTGTCTTTAACCTGAGGCGCTACTTCTATCAGGATGGAATCCGAATATGTATTAAGAACTCTGGCGATGTCTTCTAATCGTTGATCCTTAAAATGTATACTGTTAAAATATTTTGCGAATTGTTCTATATCGGATGTTTGCATTGTATATAAATTGCCGGCTTTCAGCATAGCTGTTTCACCAGCTTTTACAAAAACAAATTTTCCGTTTTCCTTTTCCGTTACCTTTACTTCACCATGCTTAACTGATATTGAAAACGGATCTTTATCCTTTATATTGAAAGCTGTTCCCAAAACTTGTATTGTTGCCTTTTCGGTATTTATTATGAAAGGTTTTTTCCGGTCCTTGCTAATGTCAAAATAAGCATCGCCGGACAATATTACTTCTCTTTTATCGTCGGCAAAGCGGGGAGGGTACTCTAAAGATGCAGATCCGGATAGATATATCATAGACCCGTCTTCTAAGGTTGATACTAGTGTGGAGGCGTCTTTGTCATTGCTCAATGTCAGCATATCAATAGTATGATTCTGTTTCGATTGTCTGCCGATGAATGCAAATGCGAGGCAAATACTTATAACAGCTATTGCGGCTGCCCATTTTAAGGGTGTCATATGAAATGTGCCTTGTTTTGGTTTATTGTCAACATCTGACAACAAACCATCCTCCTCTAGCCGGCTGTATAGTTTATTCCATGCTTGATCTGTAATTCTATTATTGTTCTCTTTTAAAGTCATAATACTTGTTTATATTTTTCAATTTCGTGCCTTAGTTGGCTGTATGTTTTAGACATCTCAGCTTCGACTGTTTTGATGGATACGGATAATAATTCTGCAATTTCTTTATATTTTTTCCCTTCCATCCGATGCATTTTGAATATCTTAAGGCGTCTTTCAGGTAGTTTCTTTAAGGTTTTGTTGACTACATCTTCCAACTCTTTGTATTCTATTTCTTCTTGAGGTGTGTGTCGTGTGTTATCTTCCAATTCGGTACTGTTACTTAATACCTTTTCCCGATGGCGGTTTTCTACGTTTGTTCGTTCGTGATATTGGAGAGACTGATTACGTACAGCTTTGTATAAATAGCTTTTTAAGGAACGGTAAATCTGTATGCTTTCCCTCTCTTTCCATAGAATATAGAATAATTCCTGTACTATTTCTTCTGAGATGTCCTTACGACTGGTTATGCCCAGAGCGTACAAATAGAGAGAAGAATAATATTGCCTAAACAGGCTTTCGAAAGCCTTGATATTCCCTTCTTTTATTTTTCTCAATATTAATAAGTCATTCAGCATAACCAATCAGGACTAAAAAAGATTATCACCCTACCTAAGAAAACCCTTTATACATTATTGTTGTTTTTTCAACTTGTTGACAGCCGCATCCAATGATTCTGTCGGCTCTATGATGTTGTAATCTTCCCAGAAATTAGAATCGTAGAAGTTTCTTACTTTGTCAGACAATACTTGGTTCTTGTTGAATGAATCCTTGTAAGAAATACCGCTGACATTGTCTTCTCTTCTATCGGTTATTACCATCTCCGAAATGATAGTATATCCTGTAGAGAATAATCTGCGTTTCCAGTCGCATTTGAAACGGACTTCATTACGTACATAATTTAAATAACTTGTACCATTAATCGTTTTATATGTAACCAAATATATCACTTCTTCCGGTTTGAAATGCATGCCGAAAGGTTTCTTTCTGAGTATTGCCTGTGTAGCTTTATTTCGGTCATCCATGCTTAGGTTGAATTCAGCTCTCGAAAAAGTTAAAGTTTCGTTGTCTATATATAATTTCCCATAGAATAATGGGTAAGGAAGTATTACTTGTGGTTGAAAGCTAACTACATAATGTAACCGTTCATCTATCATAACAGGGTTCTCCATTTTGAATTTATAATAATGAAGGGTTTCCTTATCTAGCAGAATGTCTTTGTTCTTTACTACATCCAGATATGTAGATAGGGTCGGGCCACCTTCAAATTTTACAATTAGTGTATCGCCGGGTTTAGGGCTAAGGAGTTTACGTCCTTTATATATTTGTACTCTGTCGCGATTGACTCCTTCTGTGTATGGAGTTTTATATATATTGATTATAGCTTCTGAAATATTGATATAGTTGCGTCTTTTTCTTACAGTTTCACGATAAAACCCGGTAAGCATATTTTTATTGTGGCTATTGTTTGCTACTATTTTATCAATTGCTTTTTCTACTAATTCCAACGGGTCTGTCGGGTGAACAATTACTTCTTTCAGGGTTCTGTCGTTCGGCGTCAAATAGATGGTTATATTATTCAAAGCCTCTTGGTTAACGGAAAATTGTTGGTTGAAATATCCGATATGTGATACTTCCAGCATCTTCACTTGTATGCTGTCCTTTATTTTTATAGAAAATCCCCCATCAGCATTTGTTACAGTACCAATGCTTGTACCATGAACAGAAATATTTACATATTCGAGTTTCTTGTTAGACCGTTTATCTTTTACTACTCCTGTGACAGTAATATAATCTTGCGCTGCTACGGATATGGTAGCTAACATCAAAGATATTACGATGAGGAAGCGTGCTGTTTTAATATATTTTGTTTTCATGACTAATATATTTAGATTATTAATTAAACCTTCTATTTATATGATTGTTCACGAAACAAAAACCCTATGGAAAAAATAAACTTTTTTACTCTATCTTTTATATTGGATGGTTAATAATATTGGTAATGAGCTTATTATTGGTCTTGATGCTCCCTCGTATTTTTTATTTTTTTCTCGATTGTATACTTTGAACCCCGATTAGGCTGTCGTAACGTTGTCCGGGAGGTCGGTGATAAACAAATATCGAATATTCGTTTTCTGTTTCATAATAGTTTCCTTCTATTTTGGTTGTTGAATAGTTATTTCCCGATTTAGTAAGGTACAGATAGTTGTATAACCCCTGTTTCAACAGTAAAGACAAGCGGTATTCCCTATTCTCGTTGTCATATATCATACGGTATTTGTCTGTATAATTATTATCTGTAAAATTTCCGTTAATGAAAATATCTTCTGCAATAGGAGTATCCATAGGCAGAGTAAAGGTGGTGTTAAAATAGTCTGCTTCCGTTTCGCTCTTATCGCTTTCATTGCTTCTTATTACAAACTTTCCGTTCTGATCCTGATCGTAGCTATAAGAATGTCCTGCGCGTATTTTGTCCGGAACTATAAACATGGAATAGGTAGGACGATTGTATTCAATATGCTCCACATTCAGGCCGTTATACCTGTAACTCGATAGTTCAAATCTGCGGTATTCATTACCCGCTTCGAATATAAGATTTCGATTGTGCTCATATATCAATTTTCCCGGGCTTATATATGTTGGCTTTAAATCGGATCGTTCTGTGTCCAGCCGGTTGTTTTGCCAGGCAAATACTTTCAGGTCTCTGTGAGGATCTCGAATATTTATATTTTGATTCAATATTGTAAATGATAGCTGTTGGTGCGCACGGTTTGTATCAATGTCAGTGTTGGAGGAAACCGTTGCACCTATACTTAGTTGTGTGTCCAATACAGAAAAGCACGCTGTGAGTAGAATATTGTCAGGCCATCCGTCTTCATATACTTCTACTACATAATTTCCTGATAGCCGAAGTCTTACTTCCTGATTCGGTATTTCAACTTCGAAATGAGTATATTCGACTGTTGTGTTACGTGAAGCAAAATAGTCTTCTATCAGATTATTATTGAATCCATCGATATAATCAGATTCCGACAATTCTTGGCTAGGTCTCCAGAATGCATCGCAATGAATAATTTTATATCTTAATCTGTTAAAAGAATCTTCTGATATTCGGTCAAAACTGATGTTTACATGACTGTTCTCTTTTAATTTTATAATGGGTGTTTGTCCCCAGTCACCATCTTTGTTGACTTGTATAGTGTATATTTCGGGAGATATAGCTTGTGTATGGTATATCTGAGCAAAAGAAATCAGGCTGAAAAAACAGACTATTGGTAAGAGTAAATATTTCATAGTTTATTATCAATGTGATTAATACAAATGTACATGAAAATATTTACTGATACTAATGCTATAAAATAAAAAAGGAGGCTTATGCCTCCTTTGTATTTTATAATCCAGCAATCTTATGCAGGATGAATTGCTTCAGTCGGACATGCATCTGCACAAGTACCGCAGTCAGTACAAGTATCAGGATCGATTTTATAGATATCTCCTTCAGAAATTGCACTTACCGGACACTCGTCGATACAAGTACCACAAGCAATACAGTCTTCATTAATTACGTAAGCCATGACTTTTTGTTTTTAATATTATTACTAACTTTGATTCGGCAAATATAATTAGTTTTTTTATTAGACCCAAATAGATATAGCTAGATATTCATATATTTATACTGTTTATGTCTCTAAAAAAATAACATTGGATATTTAACAAATTATATGTTAGTTTGTTATAAGTTGAAGATGGCCGTCTCTTTTATTTTGAATAATAATGAATGTAGAATGACGTTCTATAATAAAATGTATATCGTGAGATTGAATAAATTATATATATACATACTTTTACTATTTCTTTCAGCGACACTTCATTCGCAAGTGAGAAAGGCCGATAATCAGCCTTTTGCAGACCAAAAGATGTATCATTTAGGATTCATGGTGGGTTTTCAGGCTCAAGATATGATAATGGCGCACACTGGTTATGTTGGCCCGAATGGTGAAGCCTGGTTTGCAGAGATTCCTTCCTATTCGGTGGGTTTCAGTGTCGGTATCGTCGGCGACAGGTATCTTAACGAGTATATGAATTTACGTTTGAGCCCGGCACTGCACTTCGGAGAACGCAGGTTTATATTTAAAGAACAAACATCAGGAAAAGAGGTTGAATCTTCTTTAAGAAGCAATTATTTGACAGTTCCGTTACACTTGAAATTTAGTGCTCCACGTATCAGAAATACAAGGCCTTACTTTCTGGCAGGAGGATATGGCGCTTTTAATGTAGCCCAAAAGAAAGATGATATTTTACGCTTTAAGTCAATGGATTATGGGGTTGAGTTTGGAGTCGGTTGCAATATTTACCTTCCACTGTTTAAACTCTGTCCCGAGTTAAAGTTTTCTTTTGGCCTTGTTGATATCGTAAACAGAGATCGTTCCGACCTTACTGATAAAGATATGGAAAAATATACGCAAGCCTTATCTTCAGGAAAAACCAGAATGATATCATTGGTTTTCAATTTTGAATAGCGATGAATGCTACAGAGAAGAAAACCGTAGGTAAGATGATTCATTTATACTGTCATGCAAAACATGGTAGGCGTCATACTTTGTGCGCAGCTTGTACCGAGTTGAACGAATATGCCCAAAAACGGCTATCGAAATGTGTGTATGGCAATGAGAAACCTACCTGTAAAAAATGTCCTGTTCATTGCTACACTCCGTCTATGAGGGCTAGAATAAAAGAGGTTATGCACTATGCCGGTCCCCGAATGCTTTTTCGAAGTCCCTTATTAGCTATCATTCATGTATTTAGTGAGCTTCGGAAGAGTCCAGTTAAATAGCTATACATTTTCTGTACAAGTAACAATACAATATTCGGACAAATGTAAAAAAAGTTAAATCCTTCAATTTTTTTTTAAGTAAAACCAACTTATTATAAGTATGCTTACTATATTTGCAGTCAATTTTAAAAAATATTCAATGGAGGGAATTTGTAGTAAGTCAACAGAACCGAATGATAGTGTAAGCTTCTTGATATGGAGGATTATGAAACATTGGCAGAGAGGTAAACAACGGTTATTGGATGAATTTGGAATTACCGGTTCACAAATGGAACTCCTTGGCGCTATCTGTTACATGTCGGAACATAAGATAGAGGCAACCCAGATCATCTTGTCCCAAGAAACTGAAATTGACCCGATGACTACTTCTACTATTTTACGAAATTTGCAAAAGAAAGGACTCATTAGCAGGCGCGAAAGCACAACAGACACAAGAGCTCGAATAGTGGAAGTAACAGATGAAGGTGTCGCTCTTTTTTGTAGGGCGAAAGCTAAGATAGAAGAAAGGCAGGAGGAATTATTTAAAAATATTGATAAACAAGGTTTAGTACAACATCTCCAGTTATTATTGAGAGAGATGGATCGTTTAAATAAGTCGAATAATTAATTAAGTATAAGGTTATGAATTTGAAGAAGATTGTTTTTGGAGCAGTGGCTCTTATGGTTATAACACTGTCTTGCAGTAAATCTGCAGATAAAAAGGATGAGGCTCCTCAAGAATTGGGGACGATTGTCCTGAGTGAGCAGAATGTGCAGTTGGAGACTGTATATCCTGCAACTATTAAAGGTCAGGAAGACATTGAAATCAGACCACGCATAGATGGTTTCATCGAGGCTATTTATGTCGATGAAGGCTCTGTTGTAAGAAAAGGGCAAAGCTTATTTAAGATAAACTCTCCTTCGTCGGAACAAGGGTATACTACAGCTTTGGCTGCGGTAAACAGTGCCGATGCTCAGGTGAAAACTGCCCAGCTAAATGTCGATCGTATTGCTCCATTGGCGAAGGATGGCATTGTCAGTGTTACTCAATTGAAGACTTACGAAAATGCGCTGGAAACAGCTAAAGCTACATTAAAACAAGCGAATGCCCAGTTGAAAAATGCTACTGATACAAGAAACTGGACAAATGTAACTAGCCCTGTTGATGGAGTTGTCGGCTCTATCCCATATCGTCAAGGTAGTTTGGTAAACTCATCTAATGCATTGACAACAGTATCAAGCACAAAAAATGTTTTCGTTTACTTCTCTATTAACGAAAAAGAATTGGTTTCGCTCTTGGACGGACTCCAAGGTAAAACTCAGGCGGAGAAAATAAATAATCTACCGGAAGTAACATTGAAAATGGCTGATGGAAGTATCTATCCAGAAAAAGGTAAGATTAAAACTATTACCGGACAAGTAAATGTAACTACCGGCACAGTAAATCTTAGAGCCGATTTTCCGAATGCTGCTGGCCTTCTTCGCAGTGGATTTAGTGGAAATGTAATTATACCTAGACATATTGATAATGCTATTTTAATACCTCAAAGCTCGACTAAAACACAGCAAAATAAATATTTGGCGTTTAAAGTTCAGGGAGACACAATGGCTGTGCAGACGCTTATCTCTGTTATACCTACGCCTGATGGTAAGAACTATGTTGTTACAAGTGGTTTGAAAGCCGGAGACCGTGTTGTCTCGGAAGGTCTGGTTACGATGGCTGATGGCAAGAAAATCAAAGTGAAGAAATAAATTATTGCATACAAACAATAAACATAAAAAACAATGTTAAAAACATTTATAGAAAGACCTGTACTTTCTACTGTTATTTCTGTCATTATTGTGGTGTTAGGAATTATTGGTCTGGCTACTTTGCCCGTAGAACAATATCCTGATATTGCACCTCCGACAGTACAGGTGCAGGCCACTTACCCCGGAGCAAATGCCGAGGTGGTAATGAATAGCGTGGTCATTCCTCTCGAAGAACAAATTAATGGAGTAGAGGGGATGACATATATGACATCGTCAGCCAGTAATGGAATGGCCACAATCAGAGTATTTTTTAAACAAGGTATCAATCCGGATATTGCGGCAGTAAATGTACAGAATCTGGCAGCGCGGGCAACACCACTGCTTCCGGGGGAGGTTACTCAGTTAGGTGTAATTGTGTCGAAACAGCAGAATAGTACATTACTGGGGTTAACTATTAGTACGGATAACCCGGATTACGATGGGCAGTTTCTTCAAAACTATGCGAATATAAATATCTTACCACAAATAAAGCGTGTGTTTGGTGTTGGTAATGCCAGTGTGTTCGGAGCGAGAGACTATTCAATGCGTATTTGGTTGAAGCCGGATGTGATGTCTGCTTATAAAATCTCTGTTAAGGAAGTTTCAGCTGCTTTGGCTGATCAAAATATAGAAGCGGCACCCGGCGAATTAGGCCAAAATAGCGACCAATCATTCCAGTATACGATGAGATATACAGGAAAACTTAAATCAGAAGAGGATTTTGGTAATATTATATTGCGTTCCCAGAATGGTCAAATACTAAGATTAAAAGATGTCGCAAATGTTGAATTGGGTTCATTAAATTATGGTGTTGTATCTCAGACCGATAAAAATGAATCTGTATTTATTATGATCAACCAGACTGCGGGATCTAATGCTCAGGAAGTAATCAAGAATGTAAAAAGTGTTTTAAATGATGCTGAAGAGTCATTGCCATCAGGGGTTAAATTTAACTATATGATGGACTCCAGTGAGTTTTTGGATGCGTCTATCGAGAAGGTAATCCATACTCTTCTCGAGGCTTTCGTACTTGTATTTATTGTGGTATTCGTGTTCTTGCAGGATTTCCGGTCTACTGTTATTCCTGCGGTAGCTGTTCCGGTTGCCATTATAGGTACCTTCTTCTTCTTGCAGGTATTTGGATTTTCTGTAAATTTATTAACTCTATTTGCTTTAGTGCTGGCTATCGGTATTGTGGTCGATGATGCTATAGTCGTCGTCGAAGCCGTCCATGCCCAGTTAGATGCGGGAGAGAAAGATCCTAAAGTGGCCACAATGACCGCTATGAAGGAAATCGCACCGGCCATTGTATCTATTACGTTGGTTATGTCAGCGGTGTTTATTCCGGTCAGCTTTATTGGAGGTACTTCGGGGATATTCTTTAAACAGTTTGGTCTGACGCTTGCTATTGCGATTCTTATTTCGGCAGTCAATGCGTTGACACTGAGTCCTGCTCTTTGTGCGTTATTCCTGAAACCTCACGATGAGGAACACAAGAAAAAAGGGCTTATTCAACGTTTTTACTACTATTTCAATATGATGTTTAGCAGTGCTACCCGTAAATATAAAAATAGCCTGCAATTTTTAGGAAGAAGAGGACATCGTTGGATTACTGTAGCCATAATACTTGTTTCATCAGTTGTCCTGTTTGGGCTAATGAAAATAATACCTACGGGTTTTGTCCCTAATGAGGATAGTGGTGGCGTTATTGGATTTGTAACATTGCCTCCCGGATCATCATTAGAAAGAACAGATTCTATCGTAAGTCAGCTCGTTGATGAAGCGCAAAAGATAGAAGGAGTTCTGAGTGTAACAAATATCACAGGGGTTAACTTTATGGCCGGTATGAATAGTTCTTACGGTACAGTCATTGTGAAAATGAAGACATGGAACGATCGTAAACTATCCACAAATGAAGTGTCGGCTATATTGAAAGAAAAAACGAGTCATATAAAAGACGCGACATTTTTCTTTGTTGCTACTCCCACACTTCAGGGATTTGGTTTAGGAGCAGGTGTTGATATGCAATTACAAGACCGTACTGGGGGTGATATTAATAAATTTAATGATATTGCCCAAAACCTGATGCAGAAGCTAAGGGATGATACAGAGAATGTAATGATGGTTATGTCCAACTTTAACCCGTCATTCCCCCAAAAGGAAATATCGGCGGATTTACCTAAAATAAAGGCAGCGGGACTGACTCTGAACGAAGTATTGGGATCATTACAGGCTTATGTTGGTAGCTCGTATGCATCAACGTTTAATCTGTATGGTAAACAGTTTAGGGTTGTAATGCAAGCTTCTCCTGAGTACAGGCGAAAATTGGAAGACCTGAGTGGCTTATATGTACAGACCGGATCGGGAGAGATGGCTCCTATCTCCGAATTTATTCATGTAAAGGATATAGATGCTCCTCCTACTTTGACCCGATTCAATATGTATTCTTCTATCGATGTTACAATTGTACCTAATTTTTATGCCGGAAAAAGTACCGGAGATGTATTACAGTTGATAGAAAAAATGTCTCAGGATAAAACAATCTTTCCCGACGGATATACATTTGAATATGGCGGTATGACACGTGAAGAAGCTAATAGCGGTAGCCAGACAATATTGATATTCGGTATATGTTTGATCTTTGTATACTTGTTGCTTTGTGCGTTGTATGAAAGTTATATTATACCGTTGGCGGTTATTTTCTCTTTGCCGGTTGGATTAGCAGGGGTGTTTATTTTTCTGATGATATTTGGGATCTCTCGCGGTATTGTAAACAATATCTATGTGCAAATATCAATGATCATGTTGATCGGTTTGCTGGCGAAAAATGCCATCTTGATTGTAGAATATGCATTGCAGCGTCGCCAACAAGGTATGAGTATTATTGAGGCTGCCGTGAATGGTGCTGTCGCTCGTCTTCGTCCGATTTTGATGACATCTTTTGCATTCATCGCCGGGCTATTCCCATTGTTTATTGCTACAGGTGCGGGTGCTATTGGTAACAGATCGATCGGGATCAGTGCTATTGGAGGTATGCTTATCGGTACTATGATTGGGGTATTGGTTATTCCTTCCTTGTATATTATATTCCAGACTATTCAGGACAAATTCAGTAAATCGGGAATGATAAACTCAAATGATGAGTTAATTAATAAAAAATGAGGATTATGATAAAAAAATATACAAAAGGTGCTATTCTATTGGGAGTAATACTCTCAATGGGGTTCACCTCCTGCGGGGTTTTTAATACAAATAAATATAAATCTCCAGAGGTAGATACTCAATCTCTATTTAGAGGAGAAGATCCTACGGATACGACATCTATCGCTAATATTCCATGGCGCGAATATTTTACGGACCCTGCTCTTCAAGCATTGATTGATGAGGGATTAAATAAAAACTACGACCTGCAAATAGCTGTTACACGAATACAGCAAGCAGAAGCTAGTCTTTATGTCGCTAAGTCAGCATATTTTCCAACAGTAGCATTGGCTGGTCAGATAGATCATACCAGAACAAGCGTGTCCAAAGGAAAGGAACGTATACTTGGTTACGATGCCGGTACTAAGTATAGCTTGGGTGTGGTTGTACAGTGGGAAGCCGATATATGGGGCAAATTAAGCAGTAAATCGAAAGCACAATATGCACAGTTTGTTGGTACTCATGCCTATCGTAATTTGGTGCAAACTTCTTTGATTGCAAATATAGCTACATCTTATTATTCTCTTTTAGCTCTTGATGAACAACTGAAAGTGACTAAAGAGACTATTGGTTTGCTTGAAGAAAGCACAAGAACAATGGAGGCTATGATGCAGGCTGGAATGACAGGCGTAAACAGAGCAGCAGTAAAACAAAGCGAAGGTTTACTTTATAGTACTAAAGTGAGCGTGCCTAATTTGGAAATGCAGATAAATCAGTTGGAAAATTCTTTATCTTTAATGTTAGGGCGTAAACCGGGGCCTATTGCGAGAACATCTATTGGCAACCAAGTTATACCTTCTCGTTTGGCGTTTGGAATTCCGGCACAAATGTTGGCAAAACGACCTGATGTATTGCAAGCTGAAATGGCATTCAGATCTGCGTTTGAAATGAAGAATGTTGCTCAAAGATCTTTGTATCCTTCAATAACATTGAGCTCAGGAATGGTAGGTTTTGCCACAGTTAATACCGTAGCTCAGTTCTTTAAACCTGAAAATTTATTGGCGAATATAGTTGGAGGCCTTACACAGCCTCTATTTGCCGGCAATCAATTGAGAGGACAATTAAAAGTTGCTAAAGCTCAACAACAAGAGGCTTTGTTAACATTCGAAAAAACAGTATTGGCTGCAAGTCAGGAAGTATCTAATATTTTATATACCTTCGATGCTTCACTACGAAAAAATGAGGATAGAACCAAACAAGTAGAGTCTTTAGATACAGCGGTTGATGATACAAAGAAATTGTTGATAAGCGGTGAGGCAAACTATACCGAAGTATTACAAGCTGAACAAGGTTTATTGCAGGCTCAATTAGGACAGGTAAGTGATAAATTAGAACAACTCCAAGCTACTGTTAATCTTTATAGAGCTTTGGGCGGTGGTGTAGAATAATAACTGATAATACACAAAAGAGTAGGAGGCTGCCCGAATTTCGGATAGCCTCTTATTTTTTACGATGGACTACATATAAGATAAGAGTAATCAGATCCCTCTTTTTCATTCATCTCTATATTCCAGTATATCTCCCGGTTGGCAGTTCAACTCTTTGCATATAGCCTCTAATGTACTAAATCGTATAGCTTTGGCCTTTCCTGTCTTCAGGATAGATAAATTAGCTGGAGTTATATCAATCTTTTCGGATAATTCATTTAATGATATTTTCCGTTTAGCCATCATCACATCCAAATTCACTATTATTGCCATAATCTTTATTATTTTAATGGAAGATAGTCTTTAACGCTTATATTAAATAAAAATATTACTTTAGCATATGCCGGAACGATGGTAGAACAAGTATCTATGGCAGACTCTTTCACCTGATCTTTTACCTCGCAGGCTGTTTCTGTTATCTTGTCAAAATCACATACTGATACAATCGCATAATATACAATAGCCACGCAGGTTATTTTAATTGTGGGGATCATGGGCTTTTATTATATAGTTAAATCCTGTTCTTCTTTTATTTTCAAGGACATCTTGAGTATTTCTGCCAGAATGAGAATTACCAGTCCTAATACTAACATCATATAATCCGGTTGCCCCATTACAATCTCGTAATTCTCAATCTTCATTATCTCGCTGAGTATCATAGTATTGTTTATTGTGTAAATAATATCTATAATAGAAAATAATATTAATAACCAGCCCAATACTCTGGTTCTAAGAACGAGGCTTGATGTTATAATCCTGTTTTTTGTAATAGAATATATGATGCTGAAAAATAGTATGGGTGAAAATAACAAACCCAGAACTAGAAATACAATGGATACAAGGCAAACAAGTTTTATTATTTTTAATCCGGAAGGGATAGAGCTATATGATGTGTTTGTTTTTATAAGATAGCTTCTTACTTCCGCCGAAACATATTGGTTGTCCTTTTCGTTTTTTATTTGTTCCTGAAAAGTATATTTTCCGTCTTTAGGCTCTAAATTCAGATCATAAATTTCGGAAGTGTAATTTCTATCCTTTCCATTTTTGAAGCCTTCCATAAAATCTGCACTACCTTGGTAGGCACTGTTCACTATTATGACTATATATACAATGGTCAATAGAATACAATAAATTTTTATTTTTAGATTCATAGTAAAAAATAATATAGAGTTATTGTTATACAAAGCAATAAATATTTCTTGAATTACACAAATAATTTATTGAAAAACAATAAATAAAAATGGTTTGTATTAATTAAAAAAGGCAGGAATAATATTATTCCTGCCTTTTTTAATTAATTATTCAGATAATCAATATACGTGACCGTCGTCTTTCAGATCTTTTACATCCAAACGTTTCTTCTCTAATGCATTCCATGCATAAATGATATATCCTAATACAAATGGAACTAACAAAGAGACTATACTCATCACAGTTAAAGTAAATTCACTGGAAGAAGAGTTTTCTATCGTCAATGAACTTTGTGGGTCTGATGAAGATGGATAATATGCAGTATTGTTATATCCGGTAATGAGTAACAGCATACAAACAGTAAGTACCGTACCTAAGCCTGTAAACCAAATACCACTGCTATATTCTTTACTCAACAAAGTTCTTCCGATACCGAATAATACAAGTACAACCCCTGCAAGAAATACGATGCCCACAATAGGCATTTCAATCAGGTTTGTGAAATACTTATATTGTACTAATTCTACAGCTTTTGTCGTAGGGTCTACAGCATAACCTTTGCTAAGGAATGTCCAGATAACAAAAGCCAGAAATGCTACTACAAACGGAACAGCATTATATAGTAGGAATCTGCGTGAACGAGCGACCAAAGTTTCATCTTTTAGTCGATTTACAAAGAATAAACAAGCCAGAGTGCGAGCCAAGAAAAATACAGCGAGTCCCAGCAACCAGCATCGAGGTTCAGCTAACGCTTCCAGTCCATGCCATTCCGATCCCCAACCGCTTATTGTCGGATTAAGGACATCTGTCAGATTTTCTTTATTTACATAAAAATCTGAACCGGTAAAGAATGTTGCGAGGGCAGCACCTACGAGGAATGTTCCTAATAGTCCATTGATAAACAAAAACCATCTGTATGTATTACGTCCGTATACATTACCGGGTTTTGACTGAAATTCGTAAGAGACAGCTTGTATTACAAAGCACAACAGAATGGCCATCCATACCCAATATGCCCCACCAAAGCTAGTAGAGTAAAACAACGGGAAAGATGCAAAGAAAGCTCCTCCAAACGTAACAAGAGTAGTAAATGTATATTCCCACTTGCGTCCTAATGTATTAACAAGTATCATGCGTTCCTTTTCGTCTTTGGCCAATGAAAATAGCATCGACTGACCTCCTTGCACAAACAGAAGGAAAGCGAATAGTCCTCCGATAAGGCATATAAGGAACCACCAATAATGTTGTAAAAATGAATAATCCATAGTTATATCGTTTTTTAATTAAAAAAATCAAGAATTAATGAGATTCCTCCGGACCTTTTTTGATTTGATTCAACATGATTTTTATCTCTGCTATAAGAAGAGCTGTGAATAAAGCAAAGAACAGGGAGAATGAAATCATTACAGACTTAGCCGAGATAGCCGAGACCGCAGCCTGAAGAGGCAGTATATCTTGAATAGCCCAAGGCTGACGCCCAATTTCGGCTACCATCCATCCTGCCTGACTTGCGATATACGGCAGCGGGATAGTCAAAATACACGCCCAAAGAATCCACTTTTTGTTTTCAATATCTATTTTACGATAAATAAGGAAGCAAAGGACAGCAAATAATAAAATGAAATAACCACCTAAATAAATCATAAGGTGAAAACTCCAGTACGTAAGAGGAATATTCGGGATCAATTGCTCCGGTGTATCTAAATATCCATAACCAAAATAGGCATAGTTGGCCATCAATACATCCTTATGTTGAAGAGCTGTTGTCTCATCACCTGTTTTTTTGGCTTCTCTATAATCTCTCAAGGCTTGCTGCGCAACTTCGCCTTTAGCCTTTTTTTCAGCAAAAGACAATGCTGTACTTCCATCCGGCTCTTTATATCCGCCGTTTATAATATCTTTAATTCCGGGAACGTAAGCATCCAACTCGCCAAAGCTAAGCCATGATAATCCTTTTGGTATGCCAATATTAATGAGATAAGGATCTACATCGTCAGCATAAGACTCCTTCGCCGGATTAGGAATGGCAAAAGCGATAAGATCCACTCCTTCTTTACCTTCGTACAAACCTTCCATCACAGCTAGTTTCATAGGTTGTTTTTCTGCTACTTGTTGTGCCGAACCATGACCTGTATATAAAGTTAATAAAGAAGCCACCAAACCAAAAACCGCCGCGATCTTCATACTCTGCCTGGCTAATTCCAGATTTCTCTTTTTTAGCATATACCATCCTGATATACCGGCAACAAACACTGAGCCTAGTATCCAAGAAGAGATCACGGTATGTAAAAATTTATTAATGGCTACCGGAGATAATGCTACAGCCCAGAAATCGACCATTTCGTTACGAGATGTATCAGGGTTGAATTCCATACCTACAGGGTATTGCATCCAGGCATTAGCAACCAATATCCATAATGCAGAGATTGTAGCACCTGTAATAGTCAGCCACGTAGCTGCCAAATGAGCTTTTTTACTTACACGTTTCCATCCGAAGAACATGATAGAAATAAATGTGGCTTCCATAAAAAAAGCGACAATTGCTTCGATAGCTAAAGGTGCTCCGAAAATGTCACCAACAAACAAGCTGTAATTAGACCAGTTGGTTCCGAATTGGAATTCGAGAATAAGTCCGGTAGCTATTCCGATGGCAAAATTAATACCGAAGAGTACCATCCAGAATTTAGCGGTTTTTTTCCACTGTTCGTTACCTGTGCGTACATACATTGTCTCCATGATCGCCATTATTACCCCTAACCCCAGAGTTAGAGGAACAAACAACCAGTGATACATTGCAGTCATAGCGAACTGGGCTCTTGACCAGTCTATTAACGATGCATTTAGAAGTTCCATAAATAATAATTTTTATTAATAAATATATGAGGTTTATATTTCTTTGTTAAGAATCGATTCCGTTACTGATCTAATCTCTGAGCATTGCAAAGAAATTGAATTTGGACGTCTGTTCTTCCGTGATTGTGTGTCGTTTATTTTATTATAAGCTTAATTCTTTGTATTCCAATCCAAAGGTTTGTGCAACGGCTTTATATACAACATCACCGTTCACTATATTTAGCCCCTTGCGAAGATCGTTGCGTTCTTTACAAGCATTTTTCCAACCTTTATTGGCTATATTCAAAGCATAAGGCAGGGTTGCATTTGTTAGAGCCAAAGTAGATGTCATTGGCACTGCACCCGGAATATTTGCCACGCAATAATGAACTACATCATCTATCACAAATACAGGATCGAGATGTGTTGTTGGTCTTGAAGTTTCAAAACATCCTCCCTGGTCAATAGACACATCCACCAATACTGTTCCCGGTTGCATTTCTTTTAGCAGTTCTTTAGAAACAACTTCAGGTGCTTTGTCGCCAGCTACAAGTACTGCTCCAACGATAAGGTCGGCATCTTTGCATACTTCTCTGATTGTATGCGTATCTGAATATCTTGTGACTGCATTTGCCGGCATAATATCACTCAGATAGCGCAATCTAGGCAGGCTCTTATCAAAAATTGTTACTCTGGCACCCATTCCGGCTGCTATTTTGGCTGATTGTGCACCCACAACTCCACCTCCAATAACCACTACGTGTGCAGGTTTAACACCTGGAACTCCTCCCAACAAAACTCCTTTGCCTAGATGAGGTTTTTCAAGAAAACGTGCACCTTCTTGTATTGCCATACGTCCGGCTACTTCACTCATCGGTACCAATAGAGGTAAGGACCGGTCTGGTAACTCTACAGTTTCGTAAGCAATACAAATCGCTTTGCTTTTTATCATGGCTTCTGTAAGCTCCAGACTGGATGCAAAGTGGAAGTATGTAAATATTATTTGATTTTCGCGTATAAGGTTGTATTCTTGCTGTATTGGCTCTTTTACTTTTACAATCATGTCGGCAATAGCATACGTATCTTCTATCGTCGGCAATATTTCCGCTCCGGCGTTCGTGTAATCCGTATCGGCGAATCCACTGCCTATACCAGCCGTCGTCTGTACATACACATTGTGTCCGTTAGCTACTAATTCGAGTACACCTGCAGGTGTTACAGCCACCCGATTTTCAAAAGCTTTGAGTTCTTTAGGGATTCCAATTTTCATAACATTTCTTTGATTTAGTATATTAAAAATACTTAGGTTATCTATGGGCATTAAGCCTCGCCTATAGGTCCGTCGCCCATGGGAGGAAAGAATCCGGGTGAATTATCGGCGCTAATTGGCCCGTTTTGAGATTCGAATCTGTTAATGTTGTCGTTCAATGCATATAACAGACGTTTTGCGTGTTCGGGTGTCAATATTATCCGAGACTGGACTTTTGCTTTTGGCAGTCCAGGTAAAATACGGACGAAATCGATGACGAATTCTGATGACGAATGTGCTATGATAGCCAGATTAGAATATATTCCTTGAGCAACATCTTCGGGTAATTCTATTTGTATTTGATTGTTCGGTTCGTTGTTGTTTTCCATACCTGTTTCCTTATTTTCTAATTTCCATAGCCTTTATACACAAAGGAAAATAAATATCGTTAGATAACAAAATATAATTTCTATATTTAATAACACAAATCTATATTTTTTTATAATTATTACGATATTTTTAAATTCTTGTCAATCTTTTCTACTAAAGCATTTTCAGTGATCATAGCTTGTTGTTTTTTCTTCTTTTTGCGTAAGACTATGATTTGAGCAATGGTACCAATTACTCCCAAACTGATCATCACATATTGCATTGTTATATTATTCTTAAACACGATAAATGTAGTGAGGCATATCATACACCACATGATGGCAATAGATATAGCAATTCCTTTGAGGCTAAATCCATCATTTACACGGTGGATATATTTACCTGTAAGTTTGTTGTCTAACAGTTTTTGATGCAGCCGTGGCGAACCTTTGGCAAATAAGACACCTGTAAGTAAAATAAACGGAGTTGTTGGTAGACCTGGGGTAACTATGCCTATCAATCCTAAGGCTAAGGAGATAAGCCCCACGGTTATGTACAAATATCTAATCATTTTCCATTATTGTGTTATAACAAAGAAAGAAAAAAAATACGAACCAGCGTACAAATATTAGAAGAATCTTCTCTTACAATCTAGAACGCTTTGTCTTTTTTACTCAGTAGATAGTAATCCAGTATTGTCATTGCTGCCATTGCTTCTACGATTGGAACTGCGCGAGGGAGTACACAGGCATCGTGTCGTCCACGGGCTTTTAGGTCTATTTGTTCACCATGGCCGGTGATTGTATCTTGATGCATTAGGATTGTCGCAACAGGCTTAAATGCCACACGAAAATAAATATCTTGACCATTAGAGATACCACCCTGTATTCCTCCTGAGTGATTTGTCCGGGTTTTAATAGTTCCGTTGTCATTATAGAATACATCGTTCACCTCGGAACCTCTATGGTTAACATCAAATCCATCTCCGTACTCAAAACCTTTTACTGCGTTTATACTTAACATCGCACTGCCTAAGGCTGCATGTAGTTTACCAAAAACGGGTTCTCCCAGCCCTACAGGAGTATTTTTGATCACACATGAGATAACTCCACCTATGGTATCTCCTTTAGATTTAACCTCTTCAATGAGATTAATCATTTTAGCAGATTTTTCGAGATCAGGGCAGCGTACAGGTGTAGATTCGATCAATGATGAATCGTATTCTGTATAGGGCTTTTCTAACTTGATATGTCCGACTTGCGAGGTATATGCTGTGATTTCTATATTTAATTGTTTCAGGGCTAGTTTGGCTATTGCTCCGCCAACACATCTGGCTATTGTTTCACGGGCAGATGACCGGCCACCTCCTCTATGATCTCGTATGCTGTATTTTTGGGTATACGTATAGTCGGCATGAGATGGGCGATATACATTTTTTAGATTGTCGTAATCCGAAGAGTGTTGATTGTTGTTACGGATGATAAATCCGATAGGGGTACCTGTGGTCTGTCCTTCATATATCCCCGACAAGAATTCTACTTCGTCAGCTTCTTTACGTGGAGTGGTTATTTTGGATTGTCCTGGTTTTCTCCTGTTTAGTTCACTTTGTATAAAGCCTATATCTATTGTTATTCCGGCAGGACAACCATCTATGATACCGCCGATAGCAACTCCGTGGGATTCTCCGTATGAAGTTAGCCTGAAAATATTTCCAAATGTATTCATCTGTTATTTTTGATCTTTATGAAGTACAAAATTATACGAAAATATTCAATAATTGGCTTAAATTCTTCATTTTCGGACTAATGTTAAACTTATTAATGAAATTTAAAATTTAATTTAAAGATTATATTATTAAATTTGTGGCTTAGCATAAATAAAGATTTTCTTATAAAGAGATGAGTGTAATGAGTGTAGATAAGTTCTGTTTCGGTCTTATTGTATTTTTAGTTGCATTTGGTTCTACGAATGCCCAGAATAGAGGTAATACGAATCTGAAAAAAGATAGTTTGTTAAATAATATAACAAACTTAAATAAACGGCTTAAAGACGCATCTTCCAAGAATATTACAACAGGTTTTTCAGCACCGCTGAAGATAGATACAGCTTATGCTAATCAATTGAATGATGCTAGTTTTTTGCCTCAGAGAGATAAGCAAGGATTGCTCATTCCAGAGAATAATTGGACGCCATTTTCCGAAAATACGACTTTTAGGGATACTGTAATTCTAGATCCGGTATTTCTCCCTGTAATATTTGACGGAAAAATATTACCTGAGAATTTGGATTTTTTACCTGAAAAATCAGATTCAACGGAAGAGTTTCATTTAATACCTAAAGAAAGTACATTCGCTCCGGAACTGGATCGAGTGCAACATATTCGAGAAATGAGGAAATATTATTTTATGAATAATCCTCAGCGGATACGAATAAGTACCTCCAATTTTGTAGATTCTGAAAAATTAAAGGAGGCATCTGTAGTAGAAAAAAAGAATGTGTTTAAAGAATTGCTTACTACAGATGATGCTATTTCCATTTCTAAGCCCGAAGTAGAAAAAATACAGATAAAGCCCGTGTACTGGTTGAAGAATGGGGAACATTCTTTGCAGATTAATCAAAATAGCTTTTCTCATAATTGGTCTGCCGGAGGTAATAACAATTTTAGTGTGTTGAATTATCATAAGATCATATTAAACTATAAAAAGAATAAAATAACATTCAATAATACTATTGAATGGCGGTTAAATATGCAGCAGAACTCAGCAGATACTCTTCGTAAAATAAATATAACAGATGATTATCTCCGTACTTATAGCGTATTGGGGGTATCTGCTTTTATAAAGAAATGGTCTTATACGGCAACGTTAGAGGTGAAGACTCCTTTGTTTAATGGGTTTCCTATAAACAGTAAAAGTAAAGTCAGAGCAATGTTTTCTCCTCTACAGTTGAATACGGGTATCGGTATGGGGTATACTTTAGAAAAAACATCTAAGAAAGATAAATATAAGAAAACTAAATTGACTTTTGATTTATCTCCATTTTCTCTGAATTATACTATAGTCGGAGACAAAAGTGTAGATGTGACAAAATTTGGTGTAGAGAAAGGAAAGAAAAGCAGATTGGATTTTGGTTCTACGGTAAATGCGAATCTTTCAATTAACTTTAATCGATTTAGTGGATTTACGTCTAGGTTGAAATATTTTACTAATTATGAAAAAGTATTGATGGAAAGTGAGAATAAGTTCACGATGTCATTCAATAGGTTTTTATCTTCTTCAGTTTATTATTATTTAAAGTTCGATGATGGTGTTGGCGCTGCTAATCGAAGTAAAGGGTGGGGGTATTTCCAATATAGCGAGGTTATTGGATTTGGTCTTAGTTATTCGTGGTAGTTGGCTAACTGCCTATTTAGCAGTAGATAGGGGTTTGGAGTGAAAAATATTTATATAATTAGTTCATTTTTATTTGGAGCGTTAGGGTAAATTGCATACTTTTGCACTCACAATATCGCGGGGTGGAGCAGTGGTAGCTCGCCAGGCTCATAACCTGGAGGTCATCGGTTCGAATCCGGTCTCCGCAACTAAAAGAGACGGAAACTGTTTTTAATAAACGGTTTCCGTTCTTTTTATAGTGCTTGCCCGGTCGGTTTGCGACAGTGGTCAATAAGCAATTCTTTGACTTTAATATTATAAATACAACCGAAGAGGACTGGATTGAATGATTTTACAGAATGACTACAAGCCTTTTGTCGTTTAGTTTATATATTTGATGCGAAGGGAAAAGTGAGCCTTCCTTAATTTGTGAGAAATCAGATATATTTCGGGGAATAAATGAATAATTTATTAATTGCTTATTTTTAAAGAAAAGCAAAGAGCAATATCCATCGAACAAAGTTTGAAACTCTATCTTTTTTAATACAGATTTGGGGATATTGTATTTGTTGGAATCTATCATTGCATAAGGTTTTACTATAAATAAGCTATCCCAATCGTTAGTATTTATGGTATCTATTCTAAATTCAGTTCCCATATTTAACCCGGATAAATTTAAATTAACCTCTTTTATTTCATTGTTACATGAAATAAAAGGAAGTATAATTATGATTCCACTTATTATTATTTTGAACAGATTGTAGTTTCTCATTATTTTTGCTTAAGTTTTTATAAATAACTTTATTAATATTTATAATCTGATTTTTTAATAACATGTTTTTTCAAATTCACTCCAATCAAGCTCTATTGGTTCTGCATATTTTTGCGTCAATTCAATTCTGATTCTTTCCAGGACTTCTTTAAAAGTTGAATTATAGACTTTCTCAAAATTATTCATTCCATTTACCCATATTTCTTTCAGTTTTTCTATTCCATAATTATTTATAAGGAATTCTACGATATAGCCAGATTGATTGTAGCTTATTTTCTTGTGTAAATTATCGAAATTATTGATAAGAGAATCAGCATCGATAATCTTCTTATTTTGTATGAAGTAAATATATTTTTCTTCAAAAGAATAGTTGTCACATTCAGCCTCAGGATCAGCAAATGTTGCAAGACCTTCCTCTAGCCACGATAGACCACGACCAATTGGGACTCCCCAAAAACTTGTTGATATTATATGCATTAACTCATGTTTGAGAGGATTCTTTTTCCCACCGATACAAATAATAGTCTTCTGCTTGATGTATTCGTCTGTAGCAGTATATGCTATTCCTGATATTGGCCCACCTACAAATGATGTCATATCATCTCTGTTGCGAACAATAATAATATCAATAGAATCTTGAAGTTCAGACTCTTTTATTAATCTTAGATTATCTTTAATATAATCATGTATTTTTCCTATAATCGAATACCTTTCGGTTATATCCACATCCGAATAGAATGTAAATTTTGTATTTCCTTCTTGTTTATATTCCATTTTGCCACCCACATCTCGGATAAAATCTGCTCGTAAATGCCAATTGCCGCTTTGAGAAAATGCATAGTTACTGAAGATAATTACCAACAATATAAGTGTTTTTTTCATAGAGTAATAGATTTTAATTGATATAAAAATAATTATCTTTTTTCAATACTCAAGAAAATAAATAAGCAGTTATTTTTCTTAAACATTTCTAAAATGAAAAATCCCTCCTGATCAGTTTTCAGGAGGGACTCTTATATTTTGAGTTTGGTTTATTTACCTAATGTGTCATAACATGGGATGCATCTAAAACTATTTTCAATAAGAATAATACAGCGATGACATATACTGTAACAGATACATCTTTGTGCTTTCCTGAGCATACTTTAATTAATGCAAAACTTAGCATACCGAATACTATACCTTCTGCAATGCTATATGTGAATGGCATAAATACAATGGTAAGAAAAGCCGGAAGCCCTTCGCTCATATCGCTAAAGTTAACTTTGGCTACAGAAGATATCATAAACAAACCAACAATAACCAGAGCCGGTGATGTTGCAGCAGCAGGAACCATCAAAAATAGTGGTGCGAAGAATAAAGCCAAAACGAACATTAAGGCGGTACTTACAGATGTAAGTCCGGTACGCCCTCCTGAAGCAACCCCCGAAGCGCTTTCAACATATGCCGTAACTGTACTTGTTCCCAGAACAGAGCCTACTGTTGTGCCTAAAGCATCAGAGAATAGGGCTTTCTTCATTTGAGGGAAATTGCCGTCTTCGTCTGCCAATCCAGCTTTAGATACCACACCTATTAATGTACCTACTGTATCGAATAGGTTTACAAACAGAAGGGTGAAAACAACAACCAGCATGTCGAATGAGAATATCTGATCCCAATTGAATTGAGCAAAAATAGGCGCGATAGATGGAGGAACTCCTATAACACTAGTATCAGGCAAAGTCACATCTCCCAGTATAACACCAAAGATAGTTGCAACAACTATCCCGATTAATATAGAACCATTTATGTTTCTTACAAACAGCACGGCTGTAACAATCAATCCAAGTAAGGCTATCCATACACTATGTTGGGAAAAGTCTCCTAAAGCAACTAATGTGTTTGGGTTAGAAATTACTATGTTCGCATTTTTAAGTCCTATTAGAGTTATAAAAAGCCCTATACCTACAGGTATGGCCTCTTTCAATACTTTAGGTATACTTTTTACAATAAGCTCACGAACGTTGAAGAATGTAAGAACTATAAAGATAATACCTTCAATGAATACGGCTGTCAGTGCAAATTGCCATGGGTATCCCATAACGCCGCATATGGTAAATGCAAAGAATGCATTTAAACCCATTCCCGGAGCCTGGGCTATTGGGAGTCTGGCATAAAGAGCCATCATTAATGTGGCAAAAATAGTAGACAAAGCAGTCGCTGTGAAGAGGGCATCTTTGTCCATGCCCGTAGTCGATAATATGTTAGGGTTAACTATTAATATATACGACATGGTAAGAAAAGTAATAAGGCCGGCAAGCAGTTCCTTGCGGACAGTAGTCTTATTCTCTTTTAGTTGAAAGAATTTTTCAAGGAAGTTTTTCATTGTTTTTTATCTTAGAAGTTCCACTTTGCGGCAATCGTAGGATTGATATATGCTTTGTCTTTGTTCTTTGAAAGAAAATTATTGCTGATTTCGATTTCACTACCTAAAGCCAGATTCGGACTTAAATTATACCAGAATTGAGGTTCGGTAAGAAATACGATTTCTTTGCCGCTTTCGCCGGGACCATGGGACGTGTTTTTATTTTGTGTCCAGATATCCATAAATCCACAAACTCTCAATTTATTATTAAATAGGTCCATGCCCCAGGTTACAGTCCATTGGATATCGTTGCTTACTTTCTCAAAAGCGTTGTATTTGTATACTAAATATGTACCTAAAACAGCTTTATTTATCATTGTGGAATAAGAAGCACCTGCCATATAAGCGTTGGCTATTGAAAATCCAAAATTTTCAGCTTTACCTACACCCCCATTAAACTCTATGTGCGCCATTATCGGGCTTTTCCCTAATTTGATATCACGGGCAATTTCCATATAAGCAGTACCTATATTACCTCTACTTTGATTGAAGTCCAGATCGACAAACATAAACGTAGAACCCCACTTGTCAGGCTTGAACATTTCGAATGTTGCAGTAAAATAATTTTTATCGGACATTTTATCTCCATGTAATGCGTGACGAGGGTCAAAATGTAACTGGAGGTTTTGAGAATACACCGAAAAAGAAAGCAATAAAAATGCAAAAGAGAAGAGTACTTTTTTTACCATAATTTTAAGATTAGAAGTTTCGAGTGCAAAAATAAATAAAAAAAGCATCTATTATTATTTCGTCAGGTTTTTAACAGATTCGGTTGCATATTGATAATATATATAAGACGAAGCTGCTGATAGATTGCTGTAATAAGTTGCTATAAATCCGGTGTAGACATTCTCTTTAGCTCACACCAAATTTCCTAAATATATTCGGAATTTAATTGGATTATATACTAGCTGAAACCTGCGTCTATCTTGATAAGTCAGGGTATCTTGTCCTTGAAGAAATACTAATATAAAAATCAGTGTTAGAATATATGATTTCAACTAGTAAAATAAAAAGCACCTGATTATTTTCAGGTGCTTTTTGCTATATTTATGAAATTATAATTTTAGTTCGATTATGAAAAAAATACTCTTCCGTATATTTATTGTTTTATTGATTCTTTACATACTATTTTGTATAGGCTTCTATTTATTTCAGGAAAAATTGATATTCTATCCTCAAAAATTAGATGAAAACTATCAATTCAGTTTTGATCAAAGATATGAAGAGTTGAATATAAAAACACAAGATGGTTTATTCTTGAATAGCTTTTTATTTAAAGCAGATAGCACCAAAGGCGTTATTATATTTCTGCATGGTAATGCGGGAGCACTGGATACATGGGGACAATTAGCTCCTTTCTATATAGAGCAAAACTATGATATCCTTTTTTTCGATTACCGTGGTTTTGGTAAAAGCGATGGAAAGATAGAAAATCAATCTCAGTTATTCTGTGATGTGCAAACGGTATATGATACAATAAGAGCAAAATACAGTGAAGACCGAATCACAATTATAGGATATTCCATCGGAACAGGACCCGCTGCTTATCTTGCATCTAACAACAACCCACAAAAGTTAATACTTATAGCCCCATATTATAGTTTGACAAACGTAATACAATCTATTTGCCCAGTCATGCCCAAGTTTCTGATTAAATACAAACTGGAAACATATAAATACATTTCTGATTGCAGTATGCCTGTAACTATTTTTCATGGAAATAAAGATCAGGTTATAGATTATGAGAATTCTGTAATGCTTGATAACCTGCTGAGTGCTAAAGGTAATCTCATTTCTATTGAAGGCGTCGGTCATAATGATATTCTTGTAAATGAGGCATATAAAAGAAATGTTAGAGAGGTTTTAGCCAAATAGGTATTTTGCCGATGACATGTTTTTAACCTATCTTTGTTGACCCAAATTAGCTTAAAAAAATAAACAATTATCATAATCGGCTGTTTAAATAAAATAAAATGAAGAAAATAGTAATTGCAATCGACGGTTTTTCATCAAACGGAAAAAGTACAATGGCTAAAAGTCTGGCTAAAGAAATAGGATATATTTATATCGATAGCGGAGCTATGTATAGGGCAATTACGTTATATTGCATCAAACAAGGTTTATTTAATGATGGAAAATTAAATGAGAAGGGATTGCAAGATCGAATAAACGATATAAAAGTAGAGTTTCAGATAAATAAAAGCTCAGGAACGCCTGATACTTATCTCAATGGAGAAAACGTGGAATCTCAAATCCGCAATATGGAGGTTTCTTCAAAAGTAAGCGCTGTGAGTGCAATACCGTTTGTCCGTCATGCGATGGTGGCCTTGCAACAGGAAATGGGAGAAAAAAAAGGAATAGTAATGGATGGACGGGATATAGGAACAGTCGTGTTTCCCGATGCCGAACTGAAGATATTTGTTACAGCCGAAGCGGAAATAAGAGCGCAACGCCGTTTCGATGAGTTACGTTCTAAAGGAGATACTAAAACAACTTTCGAAGAAGTATTGGAAAATTTAAAGTCCAGGGACCATATGGATCAGACACGGGCAGAAAGCCCACTTGTAAAAGCTGATGATGCCATTCTTCTGGATAATTCATATATGACCATTGACGAACAGATGCAATGGTTAGTCGAGAAGTTCAAACAAATAACTACAAACTAATGAGTAATGTTGAAATAGATGCAAAGTCAGGTTTTTGTTTTGGTGTTGTAAATGCCATAAAAAAAGCCGAAGAAGAATTGGCAAAAGGAGGTTTATTATACTGTTTAGGTGATATTGTTCACAATAACTTGGAAGTAGACCGACTGGAAAGTCTGGGATTGAAAACGATCAACCATGAGCAATTTGCTCAATTAAAAAATGCTCGTGTTTTACTGAGGGCTCATGGTGAACCACCATCCACATATCAAATTGCAAAAGAAAACAATATTGAGATTATAGATGCATCTTGTCCTGTTGTTCTTCGTTTGCAAAAGAAAATTCATGATAAATACGACCAAGAGAGGGATCAGAACACCCAGATTGTGATTTATGGTAAGACCGGGCATGCCGAAGTAATCGGTTTACTAGGACAAACACAGTCTTCGGCTATCGTTGTTGAGAAAAAAGAGGATTTGGAAAAACTTGATTTCTCAAAAAATATCTGCCTCTTCTCTCAAACAACTAAACCTCTTGATGGATTTCAGGAAATTATAGATATCATACAAAACCGGATGATTGGAGAAGCTAAATTTGAATTCTTTGATACAATCTGTCGTCAGGTATCAAACCGTATTCCAAACATAAAGGAGTTTGCCATGAAAAATGATATTATCTTCTTTGTTGCCGGCGAAAAGAGCTCAAATGGAAAAGTCCTGTTTGCCGAATGTAAAAAGTATAATCCGAATTCATATTTTATAACTACCCCTTCGGATATTAATCCCGACGTAGTAAGTAAAACTTCCACAATTGGTATTTGTGGCGCAACTTCTACACCAAAATGGCAGATGGAAGAAGTGGAAGCTAAGATAAATGAAATAAGAATGGGGTTGAATTAACCGAATTGCAATTAGAATTTAATTATATCACTAATTTTATTTTTACTTTTGCATTGTTCTTTTTGAAATATATAAAACTAAGATAAGTATTATGGCTATTAAGTGTATTGGAATTTTAACATCGGGAGGAGATGCTCCCGGAATGAATGCTGCTATTCGTGCTGTTACCCGTGCTGCAATATATAATGGTATAGAGGTTAAGGGCATTTTGCGTGGTTATAGAGGTCTTATCACTAACGAGATCGTACCATTTAAGACAAATAGTGTAAGTAATATCATACAGCAGGGCGGAACTATGTTGAAGACTGCCCGTAGCAAAGAATTTCAAACGTCAGAAGGCCGTAAAGTTGCTTATGAAACCATACAACGGGAAGAAATAGATGCACTTGTAGTCATTGGAGGAGATGGTTCATTGACCGGGGCCCGTATATTTGCTCAGGAATTTAATCTGCCTATTGTAGGTCTGCCGGGAACAATTGATAATGACCTGCAAGGAACAGACCTGACAATCGGGTACGATACGGCTTTGAATACTATCATGCAGGCTGTGGATAAAATACGCGATACGGCCAGTTCGCACGAAAGGCTTTTCTTTATAGAAGTAATGGGACGCGAATGTGGATTTCTGGCTTTGAACGGAGCTATTGCTTCAGGTGCTGAAGCTGCCATTATCCCGGAAAAGTCAATGGAACAAGACCAGTTAGCTGATTTAATCTCTAACGGATTCCGTAAGAGTAAGAATAGTAGCTTGGTATTGGTTACAGAGGGAGATATCACAGGTGGCGCTATGGCAATGGCAGAACGTGTGAAGAAAGAATTCCCTCAATACGATGTTCGTGTATCCATTTTAGGACATGTACAGCGAGGAGGGTCACCAACTGCCAATGACCGTATTTTGGCAAGTAGGATGGGGGCTGCCGCAATTGATGCTCTTCTTGATGGACAACGTAATGTGATGATTGGTATTCAGAATGACGAGATTGTATATGTTCCATTCTCAAAAGCAATTAAAAAGAACAAACCATTGCAGCAAGATTTGTTGGATACATTGAAAATTCTTTCGATATAAGGATGCTGAGACAGAAAATAATAAAAGGCCGGGTTTTCGGTCTTTTTTTATTGTATTATGTTGATGGATACTTACTAAATTATTTATCTTTGGCCTCTCTTGATAAAGACACATATATGAAAAAAATTGCCGTTGTTGTTCAACGATACGGGTTTGAAATAAATGGTGGAGCTGAAGTGCATGCCAGAATACTAGCTGAACGGCTCAATGTGGAATATCGTATTGAAGTGCTGACTACAACCAGAAAAGAATATATAGAAGGAGCCAGTGAGCATTACGATGAGGGCGAAGAAGATATAAACGGCATAAAAGTCAGGCGATTCAAAGTTTGTAAGGGTGGTAACGGAAAGTCATCCGGAAATTATTTACGTAGAAACTTCAGATACAGTAATCGGAAAGTAACAGTGACAAATTTCTTCTATTTACCATTGGTGAAAATATTTTATAGAAAAAGTGTTGACCATGACTTATTATTTGAACAATGGATGAGAAGTGGCAATTTTCATAGTGAAGAACTTATAAATTTTATAAGGCATAATCAGGACTTATATACAGCATTTATTTTTTTTACATATTTATATCATCCGGCCTATGCAGGCTTACAGGTTGTCGGCCACAAGAGTATTTTTATTCCTACGGCTCACGATGAATATCCTTTTTATTACAGTGGTATGAATAAATTGTTCAGTCAACCGAAGTTTATTATGTATAATACTATTTCGGAAAAAGAACTTGTGGAGAGAAATTATCCACAAACGAAAATTATAAAATCGGATATTGCAGGAATTGGTTTTGATAAACCTCAATTTGAATTGCAATCGGTTAAAGTAGATTGTCAATATTTTGTATATATAGGGCGGATTGATAAGGGCAAAGGCTGTAAAGAGTTAATCGATTATTTCTTGAAGTTCAGAGAATCCTATAATGGAGAATTGAAATTAGTTATGATTGGAAATAATTACATGAAAAAGGTTGAAGTTACGGATGATATTATTTTTACAGGATTTATCGGTGAAGAAGAAAAACTATCCTATTTACGGGGAAGTGAAGCTCTGATTATATCCTCTCCTAATGAAAGCTTGTCCATGGTTACTCTTGAGGCTATGATTATGGGGAAACCTGTACTGGTGACAAGTAAAAGTGAGGTGTTGAAAAGTCATATCGAAGTTAGTAAGGCCGGCTTTATATATTATAATCAGAATGAATTTAACCGACAATTGACTCATATGCTGAACCTTTCAGAGGAGGGGAAGAATGATATAGCAGAAAAAGGTATATCATATGTAGAAAATAATTATAGTTGGGCTAATATTATGAATAAATTTGATCAGGCTATCTCTTATGTGGAAAGTAACAAATAAACCCGGATTAGCAAAATATTAATCATATATCTATGGCTCCATTAGGAAAGTTTTTTCTCTTTAATTATAAAGAACCGGCTTGTTTTTGAGTTGAACTTTTTGTATTTTTGATTAATAACTTTATGATCATGAGTCAGCCTTTAGCAGAACGGTTGCGCCCTCGTAACTTAGACGAATATATTGGACAAAAGCATCTTGTAGGAGATGGAGCTATTCTTCGCAAAATGATAGAGTCGGGGAGAATCCCCTCTTTTCTGCTATGGGGACCTCCGGGTGTCGGAAAAACGACATTGGCTCAGATTATAGCCAATGCATTAGATACCCCTTTTTATACCTTGAGCGCTATCAATTCGGGGGTAAAAGATGTTCGTGAAGTGATAGAGCAGGCTAAACGGAATCAGTTTTTTAATACAAAAAGCCCTATCTTATTCATTGATGAAATCCATCGTTTTTCCAAGTCTCAACAAGACTCGCTCCTTAATGCAGTAGAAACAGGTGTTATTACATTGATCGGCGCCACAACGGAAAATCCTTCTTTTGAGGTTATTCGTCCTTTACTTTCCCGTTGCCAGGTTTATGTTCTTCAATCACTTGATAAAGAAGATCTGATTGAGTTGGCTAGACGGGCAATCACTCAAGATGTTATATTGAAAGATCGCAATATAGAGTTGAAAGACACAAATGCCTTATTACGATTTTCGGGAGGTGATGCCCGCAAATTATTAAATATCCTCGATTTGGTTATTTCGGCAGAAACAGGAGACAAAGTAGTGATAACTGATGAAGTAGTGACCGGGAGGCTTCAGGAGAATCCTGCGGCATATGATAAAGGAGGAGAAATGCATTATGACATAATTTCAGCCTTTATCAAATCTATCAGAGGAAGTGATCCGGATGCAGCTATATATTGGTTGGCACGGATGGTTGCCGGCGGGGAAGATCCTAAATTTATAGCCCGCAGACTGGTGATTTCTGCTGCCGAAGATATAGGATTGGCTAATCCGAATGCTTTGCTATTAGCTAATGCCTGCTTTGAGACATTACACAAAATAGGATGGCCGGAAGGACGTATTGTATTGGCAGAAACAACTATATATCTGGCAACTTCGCCCAAAAGCAATTCTGCATACATGTCGATAGATGAGGCTATAGCTTTAGTCAATGAAACCGGAAATTTACCTGTACCGCTCCATCTGCGCAATGCACCTACCAAACTGATGAAAGAGTTGGATTATGGAAAGGAATATAAATACGCTCACAGTTATGAGAATAATTTTGTGGAACAGGATTATGTTCCGAAAGAGATAAAAGGAAAACAGTTTTGGAAACCTCAACAGAATCCCTCTGAAGCTAAAATTGCAGAACTTATGAAAAAGCTATGGAAAGACAGGTATTAGGTATTTATGTCGGATTTTGTGGGAATTTTAAACTATTGCAGACTGTTATACGTTTTACTTTAAATGAAACTATATAAATTATGAAAAAAATACTTTTAGCTATATTTATGGCAGCGGCATTGGCTGCCTGTGGTACTGCCTATAACAATCAATTGAAACAGGTGGAGTTGGGCATGACTCAACAACAGATTGTAGCCCTAATGGGTGATAAATATTCAGTAGTGGATCAAAAAAATAATGGAGACCAGACAATCGAATATGTAGATAAATTTAAAAATCATTGGTTCTTTACCTTTGTCGATGGACGTCTGAATAAATGGTACAAAGAAACAGAGAATTAAGCATAAATAGTCTTAGATATAAAAGAGCTATGGGTAATCCTATAGTTCTTTTTTTGTTTTTTGTGAATATCTATCCTATCGTTTGGACTGTATTAAATGCTGACAAATAGTCATATTCTGTCATGTCTCATATAGAAGGTTAATTTTGGCACAGCATTTGAGGAAATAGAAGTGTCACCCAAAGGTGGGAAAATATAATAAATAGAAGAATAACAAATAAATTATATAAAATGGGAAAAATAATAGGAATAGACTTAGGTACCACAAACTCTTGTGTTGCCGTTATGGAAGGTAACGAGCCAATCGTTATCAACAATAATGAAGGAAAAAGGACAACCCCGTCGGTTGTCGCTTTTATTGAGGGAAATGAACGGAAGGTTGGTGATCCTGCAAAGCGTCAGGCAATAACTAACCCTGAAAAAACTATATACTCCATAAAGAGATTTATGGGTGAAACATGGGATCAGGTACAAGCCGAAGTTAAACGTGTACCATATAAAGTGGTGAAAGGGGATAATAACACTCCTCGTGTAGACATTGACGGACGTTTATATACTCCGCAGGAGATTTCAGCAATGATACTTCAAAAAATGAAGAAGACCGCTGAAGATTATCTTGGCCAGGAAGTTACAGATGCTGTAATAACAGTACCTGCTTATTTTAGCGATTCTCAGCGTCAGGCTACAAAAGAAGCCGGAGAAATCGCAGGATTGAAAGTTCAGCGTATTGTGAACGAACCTACTGCTGCGGCGCTTGCTTATGGCTTAGACAAAGCTCATAAAGATATGAAAATCGCGGTATTCGACCTTGGTGGCGGTACATTCGATATTTCTATATTGGAATTGGGAGACGGTGTTTTTGAAGTAAAATCTACAAATGGTGATACTCATCTTGGTGGTGACGACTTTGACCAGGTTATTATAGACTGGTTGGCCGAAGAATTCCAAAAAGAAGAAGGTCTGGATCTTCGCAAAGATCCTATGGCGTTGCAACGTTTGAAAGAAGCTGCTGAAAAAGCTAAAATTGAACTTTCTAGTACAACGTCTACTGAAATCAATTTGCCATATATCATGCCTGTGAATGGTATTCCAAAGCACTTGGTAAAAAACCTTACTCGTTCTAAGTTTGAACAATTGGCTGACAGTTTGATCCGTAAGTGTATCGATCCATGCCGCCAATCATTGTCCGATGCAGGATTCTCTGCTTCACAGATAGACGAAGTGATTCTTGTGGGAGGATCTACCCGTATACCTGCTATACAGGCCGAGGTAGAAAAATTCTTTGGTAAGACTCCGTCTAAAGGTGTAAATCCTGACGAAGTAGTTGCTATAGGCGCTGCTATACAAGGTGCTGTATTGACCGGAGAAGTAAAAGATGTTCTTTTGCTTGATGTAACTCCTCTTTCTTTAGGTATAGAAACTATGGGTGGTGTGATGACCAAATTGATTGAGTCTAACACTACAATTCCTACCAAAAAGAGTGAAACATTTTCTACCGCAAGCGACAATCAACCGTCGGTACAGATAAATGTATTGCAAGGTGAGCGTTCGATGGCAAGAGATAACAAGCAAATCGGAGTCTTTAATTTGGATGGAATACCTGCTGCTCCACGTGGAGTGCCTCAAATCGAGGTAACTTTCGATATAGATGCTAATGGTATACTGAATGTGTCGGCTAAAGATAAATCAACAGGAAAAGAGCAATCTATAAGAATTGAGGCTTCTTCCGGCCTTAGCGATGCTGAAATCCAGCGTATGAAAGATGAGGCTGCTGCAAATGCCGAATCGGACAAAAAAGAAAAGGAAAGAATAGATAAGCTTAATCAGGCTGATTCAATGATTTTCCAGACAGAGAAACAATTGAACGAGCTTGGTGATAAAATGCCGGCTGACAAAAAAGCTCCTATTGAAGATGCATTGAATAAACTGAAAGATGCTCACAAGGCACAGGATATTGCAGCTATAGATACTGCAATGGGCGAACTGGAAAAACTTCTTCATGCAATGAGCCAGGAAATGTACAATCAGCAACAACAGGCTGGAGCAAATCCAAATCAGCAGTCCGAACCATCCAATAATGGTGGCGATAACGTTACGGATGTGGATTTCGAGGAAGTGAAGTAATCGACGCTTGTCAACGATAATCAAAATAATGAAACCGCAGTAAGTGTGATGCTTGCTGCGGTTTTTATTTTTTATAAGGTTGCATTTAATTCTCTTTTATTAATCAACAATATCGTTGATAACAAATCTATAGTTAGCTTAATCAAAATTGATAATAAAAATAGATCGTAATAGTATGAGCTGTCGGATTAATTATGCGATAGCTTTTTTTACTTTAAAATGATCGTTTTATATCAGTATTTCTTATTTTTGTAAAAATATCTAAACTAAACTCTTAATGAAAAAAGTGTTATTTGCCGGAATACTTCTTTGTTCTTCCGTTATTTTATCAGCTCAAAGTATCACCGAGAAAGATTTACAAGAAATTCGGTCTAGTTTTAAATTAGATCCTTCTACCAAAGCCATTCAAAATATACTTACAACAAATGCGAATATCACTGCAAACGCATTGAACCATGATTTACAAAATCAGATAGACCATTATTTTAAGTATAGGGTAAATGTAAAGGGTATTACGGATCAGAAAAGTTCGGGTAGGTGCTGGATGTTTACTTCTATGAACGTTTTGCGTCCCTCTATAATGGAAAAGTATAATCTGGGGGAATTTGATTTTTCTCACAATTACCTTTATTTCTGGGATATATTTGAAAAAGCAAATTTGTTTTTAGAAAATATTATAGGAACAAGTAAATCTTCATTCGACGACAGAGCGGTAGAATACCTATTCAAATCACCGGTCGGTGATGGTGGTGTATGGAATCTTTATTATAATGCCGCAGAGAAATATGGTGTAGTGCCACAAGAAGTGATGCCAGAAACGGCTCATTCCAATAATACAAGGCAAATGATAGGCTTGTTAAACGAACGTTTGCGTGCAGGTGGATATGCAATCAGAGAGAAAGCTGCTGCCGGAGATAAGGCTCAAGATTTGCGGCTTGAAAAAACAACTGTATTGAAAGATGTTTATCGTATTTTGGCGTTATGTTTAGGTGAACCACCTGCAAAGTTTACATGGAGATATAAAGATAAGGCCGGATTAGTAAAAGAACTGGCTGGTTATACCCCACAGAAATTTTATAAAGCGATTACGCCGGACGATTATTCTCCGGATAATTACATTATGATAATGAATGATCCAACCCGGGAATATTATAAATTGTACGAGATACAAAATTATAAAAATACGATTGAAGGTATCAACTGGATATATCTAAACCTGCCGAACGAGGATATTAAGAAAGCGGCTTTAGCCTCGATCAAAAATAATGAAGCTATGTATGCGTCCTGTGATGTAGGTAAGCAACTGAATAGAGAAAGTGGTATTATGGACCCTGCTATGTATGATTACGAATCATTGTTAGGCGTAGACCTTTCTATGGATAAGAAGGCGCGTATCTTGACGCGTCAGAGCGGATCGAGTCATGCTATGACTTTGATAGGTTGCGATACAGACTTAGGCGATCAGCCTGTTAAGTGGGAGTTTGAAAATAGCTGGGGCGCAGGATCGGGCAACAGAGGGTATCTCACTTTTACAGATAAGTGGTTCAGCGAATATATGTTTCGTTTGGTAGTGCACAAGAAGTATTTGGATGCAAAGGCTGTTGATTGCCTGAAGCAGAAACCGGTGCAACTGCCTATGTGGGACTACATGAACTAATTGGCAGATAACCGGACTATAGATTGATAAGCTAACTTCTTTCGGGAAAAGGTTCTACTTTATAAAAAAATGTTTACTTTTGCGTTCCGAAACATTTTAAATGTATAAATGATAAACCGCGTTCTTATTCGTATCAGAGTCGTTCAAGTATTGTTTGCATGCAGCCAGAACGAATCTATAGATTTGAAAAAAGCAGAAACAGAGCTTTTGTTCAGTCTTCAAAAATCTTACGATCTGTATTTCTATTTCTTATCTTTAATGATAGAACTTACCGATGCGTATGCGCAGAAAGTAGATGCCCGAAAATCGAAACTACTTCCTTCCGAAGAGGATATTAATCCTAATGTCAAGTTGCTTGACAATAAGTTTATAAATCAGTTACGCCAAAATGTAACATTAGATAAGTATCTGACAGACCGTCCTTTCAGATGGTTCGAATATGAAGCTTTTATTCGTGGTTTATTAGAAGAAATTCTAAGTTCTGATGCGTATAAAGCCTATGTAGAGGATGTTACGGGCAGCTACGAAAATGACCGTGAATTCTGGCGTAAAGTTTTCAAACAGATAATATCAAACAGAGAAGAATTGTATTCTATATTGGAAGACGAGAGCTTGTATTGGAATGACGATATCGAAATTGTTGAATCATTTGTCCTGAAAACAATAAAACGCTTTAATGAAAGTAAAGGTGTGAATCAGGAATTGCTACCTATGTTTAAAGATGAGACAGACAGGGAGTTTGCAGTTAAATTACTGAGAGAATCTTTATTGAACGAAAAGGTGTACAGAACCCTTATAGATAAATATACAAATAACTGGGAATCGGAACGTATTGCACAGATGGATATGGTGATAATGCAGATTGCATTAGCCGAAATTATGAATTTTCCGTCCATTCCTATCAGTGTTACTTTGAATGAATATATTGATGTCGCTAAATCCTATAGTACAGCCAAAAGTGCATCATTCATCAATGGTATTCTCGATGCTATAGTGAAGGAGCTTAAAGATGAGAAAAAGATAATTAAGAAATAATAAGACATGTCTGTTTTACACTTTCGTTCTAATTCAAAATATTCATTTATATTTGTAAATGGTTTGCAGGAAGTAAATAATAGTTAATCAAATATCAAAATAACGTATGACTTTATTGAATGTATTATTACAGGCAGGTGCAGAAGCAGCTCCTGGAGGTTTATTTGGCGGAGGCGGTATGAGTATGATCATTATGATGGTTCTACTTTTTGGAATCATGTATTTCTTTATGATCAGACCGCAGCAAAAGAAACAAAAAGCTTTGCAAGAAGCTCGTAATGCTATAAAGGTAGGAGATAAAGTAGTAACAGCCGGAGGTATTCATGGTAGGGTAAAAGAGGTTGGAGATACTCATTTCGTAGTCGAAATAGCTGACAATGTGAGAATAAAAGTAGAAAAAGCATCAGTATACGTTTCTGCTGAAGATGCTCAAACTAAATAATTGAGTGTCGTGTAAATCAAGTATAGCCATATGAGCGATACTAATGATAAAAAAGAAATAATTTCACAAGAAGTCAGAGCTTTTTTCAAGAATATTTCATGGAAAAAAATTCTGACTTTTTTGTTTTTTTTATTGTTATCTTGTATCTTTTGGATGATGCAGATTTATCGTCAAAAGTATGAGGCCACACTCACTATACCCGTTAAGTATATAAATGTACCGGATAGTATTGTTTTTGAAAACGAATTACCATCCATCATCAGTGCCCGCATCAGAGATGATGGGGGAACTTTGTTTAAATATCTTCTTACTCGCAGAAATGATTCAATGATCGTTGATGTAAGGGATGTTGTGAAGAGTACTCCTGATAAAGTAATTCAGGGACGCAATTTTGAACAGTTGATACGGAGCAAACTATTTGTTACTTCCGAACTTATTAGTTATACACCAACACGTATGTCTTATATTTATGCTTTGTTGCATGATAAGAAACTGCCGGTAATTTATAATGGGAATGTAAACTTGGCAGGTGGGCATATGTTGATAGGAGACTTGAGCATCTTTCCTGATTCGGTAATAGTGTATGGGAGTAAAACGGCTCTGGATACATTATTCTATGCATACACGATATCCGATACTATATATAATGTATCATCCGAGCAAAAGGTCAAAGTGGCGATGAAACCAATACAGGGTATAAAGTATATACCGAACGAGGTAATATTGACGATCCCTGCCGATAAGTTTATAGAGAAAGAGGTAGAAGTGCCGGTTACATGCATTAATCTGCCTAACAATTTGTCAATAAAATTCTTTCCTTCATCCGTCAAAATACCATATTTAGTCGGGACGAAGAAAGAAGATGATATAACAAAAGAGAATTTTAGTATTACCATAGATTATAACGATATTAAAGATCTTAGTAATTCTTCTGTTCCTGTCCGTATAACAGATAGTCCTGACTATATACGTACAAAGATTCCGATACCGTCCGAAGTGGAATTTGTGCTCGAAAAACAATAACCTTCTTCCGATGATAAAACTAGGCATAACAGGTGGTATAGGTAGTGGAAAATCTACAGTTTCAGAGATCTTCACCCTGTGTGGAGTCCCTGTATATATTGCTGATGCGGAAAGTAAAAAACTGGTAGGTACTTCACCTCTTATCAAAGAAAAATTAATTGCTCTTTTTGGGAAAGAACTGTATAAAGGAAATGTTCTGGATAAGGCTTTGCTTGCATCGCATATCTTTAATAATAAAGAAAAGCTGGAAAAGGTAAATGCAATAATCCATCCTGAGGTTAAAAAGGATTATGAGCAGTGGTTGGAAAAAAACAAACATCATAAAATTGTGGCTCAAGAAGCGGCAATTCTGTTCGAATCAGGTTTTAATAAGCTTATGGATAAAGTGGTTATGGTATATGCTCCTCTCGAATTGAGGATACAGCGCACTATGGCACGTGATGATGTATCTTATGAAAAAGTTCTGGAACGTATTCAAAATCAAATGCCGGATGAAGAAAAAGCTAAACTTTCTGACTTTGTAATTGTTAATGATGGAGTTGGTTCTTTAATAGAACAAGTGCAGAATGTTATACAACAACTAGGAAACTCATGCATATAGATAAATCATATCAAGAAATATTTGTAGCAAACAAAAAATGGGTAGAGAGAAAGAATAACGAAAACCCTGACTTTTTCTCTCATCTGGCAACAGAACAAAACCCCGATTATTTATATATTGGTTGCTCCGACAGCCGTGTCCATGCTAATGAAATAATGGGATTGGAACCGGGGCAGGTTTTCGTACATCGCAATATCGCCAATATGGTGGTAAACACAGATCTGAATGCTTTGTCTGTTATTAATTATGGTGTTGAATATTTGAGTGTAAAATATATAATTGTTTGCGGACATTATAATTGTGGCGGGATTAAAGCTGCTATGCAACCCCGGGATATGGGAATCTTAAATCCTTGGTTGCGAAATGTTCGTGATGTGTATAGGCTTCACGAAAAAGAATTGGATGCAATAGAAGATCCAAGTGACAGATATAATAGGCTGGTAGAAATCAATGTCTACGAGCAATGCTTGAATGTGATTAAGACTGCGGAAGTACAAAAATCGTATTTAGAAAAAGGTTATCCGCGTGTAGCAGGCTGGGTTTATGACCTGAATGAAGGTGTCCTGATTGATTTAAAGATTGATTTTGAAAAAGAATTGAACAGGATAAGGAAGATTTATGACTTAACAAAAGGAAAATGAGAATTTTAATATATATTCTATTGGGATTAGCTTTATTTGGTTGTAAGCCATCTCAAGCAGATAAATCAAAAATATTAACTGTAACTATCGATCCTCAGAAGTATTTTCTAAGTACAATTGTTGGAGATCACTTTAAAGTAGAATGCATTGTTCCTTCCGGTTCAAATCCTGAAAGTGCAGATTTTACACCATCTCAGATGATGGAGTTGAACAAAAGTCGGGCATATTTTAAAATTGGATATATGGGGATAGAGAATACCCTGATAGATAAAGTGTCGCAGAGTAATTCAACCCTTAAGATCGTGAATTGTTCTGAAGGCATCGAGGTGTTAGGAGGGCATGATTGTGAAGGAGATCACCATGGTCACAATCATGGACATGCCGGAGGAGACCCTCACACATGGAGTTCGGTCAAATCTGCGAAGATAATAGCCGGGAATATGTATAAGGCTGTCTTAGATTTAGATAACGCAAATACCTCAGATTATACCTCAAACTATAATAAATTACTGGCAGAGATTAATCAAACGGATAGTATTATAAAGTCTTATCTGGAAAAAGCGCCGAGCAAATCTTTTATAATATATCATCCCGCACTCACTTATTTTGCTGAGGAATATGGTTTGACTCAATATTCTATTGAATATGAAGGAAAGAACCCTTCTCCATCCCAATTGAAGGAGCTTATTGACAAAGCAAAAAAAGAAGGTATTAAAGTTGTATTTATTCAACGTGAATTTGATGTGAAAAATGCAGAAACAGTAGCACTGGCAATTGGTGCGAAAGCAGTTTCTCTCAATTTACTGTCATATGACTGGAGCCGCGAAATGATTAATATTGCCAAAGTTCTTGCTCAAGAATAAAGAATAGAATGAGTAAAATAGTTGAAATAAAAAATCTGTCTGTAGGGTATGAAGACCGTCCTTATGTCCTGAAAAATATCAATTTAGATGTTTATGAAGGCGATTTTTTGGGAATAATTGGGCCAAATGGAGGAGGAAAAACTACCTTGCTTAAGGCTTTGTTAAGTTTGGTGAAGCCAACGTCCGGTACTATCTCATTCTTTAAGAATAATGTAAAGACAGACAGGATTAATATTGGCTATTTACCTCAGATTAATCAAATAGATAAAAAATTTCCTATATCGGTATCCGATGTTATACTGTCAGGTTTGACGGTAAATCGTGGTATATTCTCATCTTATACTAAAGAACAGAAAGAGAAAGTAGGTGATATTGCCCGTCAGATGGGACTGGAAGATCTTATCACACGTCCTATAGGAGCACTATCAGGAGGTCAATTGCAGAGAACTTTACTGGGACGGGCAATTATCGACAATCCGGATTTATTGGTACTGGATGAGCCCAATTCCTATGTAGATAAGCGATTTGAGAGTAATTTCTATAAGTTGCTTGAAGACATAAATAAAAATACTGCTATAATTCTGGTGTCCCATGATGTGGGAACTGTCGTTTCAATGGTAAAAAATATAGCTTGTGTGAATGAAGGATTACATTATCACCCGGGTACAAATATAACAACAGAATGGCTTGAAAAGTCTTATTCTTCATGCCCTATCGAAATTATTGGACATGGTGATTTTCCGCACCGTGTCTTGGAAAAGCATGAAGGGTGCGACTGTTGTAATGAGGATTGATTATTCTATTTCTTAAGTGTAAATAAATAGAGATTATATAGAATAGAAGAGGTTGTCCGATATTTTCGAACAACCTCTTTTTGCTATATCAAAATCAGGGTTTATTACTGAATCTTAAAGTATCCAAGGTCTTCACGGTCGAAGTTCATGACATAAGAATGCATTTTATTAACTTCTGCTTGACCATAGCTTACATATACCTCTGCTGAACGGCGGAAGTTTTCATTCTTATTTGCATCCTGTAATAACAGATACCCAAGAACACAATGCGCAGCAGATTCTACGAGGCGACGGGCATGGAAATCGAGGTATTCCTGATCCTTCAACTCCGTTACTTTAGCCACTATCTCCTCATGTTTAGCCGTCATTCCAATCAGTTTTTGTTTCAGATCTTCCAGTTCAGGCTTGTATTCGATTGCTTCATATTCCCGGATCTGTCCGATATAAGTGCCGGTAGTGACATGGCGTATAGCAGCAACCACTTGTAACTGTGTAGTGCCTTCATATATGTTGGTGATACGTGCATCACGATACAGGCGTTCGCAAGTGTAGTCTTTCATAAAGCCCGAACCACCATGTATCTGAATAGCATCGTATGCATTCTGATTGGCGTATTCTGTTGTCATGCCCTTACCCATAGGAGTGAACGCATCTGCCAGTTTACTGTATTTTTTCATTTCCTGACGTTCTTCCGGCTCTAATTTGCGTTCGCGGCTAATATCTTCCAATGCTTTGTATACATCAACGAAACGGGATGTTTCGTACAACATGGAACGAGAGGCATCGGCTTTAGCACGCATGAGGGCGAGCATTTCGTAAACAGCCGGGAATTCTATAATCGCTTTTCCAAATTGTTTACGTTCCTGAGCATAAGCATAACCTTCGCGATAAGCAGCTTCGCTGATACCTGTAGCTTGTGCCATAATACCCAAACGGGCACCATTCATCAGAGCCATTACATATTTGATAAGTCCTAGTTTGCGATCGCCGCAAAGCTCGGCTTTAGCATTTTTGTATACCAGTTCGCAAGTAGGTGAGCCTTTAATACCCATCTTGTTTTCTATGCGACGTACGTTTACGCCACCGTTGCGTTTGTCATAAATGAACATTGAAAGTCCGCGGCCGTCTCTTGTGCCTTCTTCCGAACGTGCCAATACTAAGTGGATGTCAGCATCTCCATTAGTGATGAAGCGCTTTACACCGTTTAAGTACCAGCAGTCGTCTTTCTCGTTGTATGTTGCTTTCAGCATAACGGCCTGAAGATCTGAGCCGGCATCAGGTTCGGTCAAGTCCATCGACATTGTTTCTCCGGCTGCAACACGAGGTATATAGCGTGCATGCTGTTCTTCATTTCCGAATTCATATAATGTTTCGGCACAATCCTGCAATGCCCAGATATTACCGAATCCTGCATCGGCATCCGATACCATTTCCGCAGCCATTACATATGGAGTAATAGGAAAATTTAATCCGTTGTAACGGCGAGGCATTGTAATACCCATCAATCCGGCTTTACGTACAGCGTCAAGATTTTCTTGAGTACCCGTTGCATAAGTTACGCGTCCATTCTTGACTGTCGGTCCGTCGTGGTCAACACCTTCTGCATTTGGAGCAATGGTATTGGCACAGATTTCACCTACTATTTCAAGTACTTTTTCGTAGCTATCCATAGTATCTTCAAAGTCTACAGGAGCATAATCAAATTTATCTTTGTCCGCATAATTGCGTTCTTTCAGTTCTACTATTCGCTTCATCAACGGATGGTTCAGATGATGCTTCAAACTGGGATTATCTATATAAAAATTGTCCATATCTTTTATAGGAGTTATAGAAGTCAGAGAAGTTATAGAAGTTAAGTAGATGGTGTATCACTTAGTTCATTGATGATGCCTTTACAGTAAGCATTCAGTAGCCGACTTATTTCGGAAGCTTGATTACTCAATAACTTTTTATCTTCTTCCGAAATATAGTCTAAATCTTTTGAGAGAAAAATAAAGTTGCGAGTTTCTTCTAATGAACCTTGAGATATATTGTAGAATCGCAGTTTTTCTTTTGAACCGATGCGTATATATCCTTCAGCGATATTTGCTGTAATGGATGTTGCTGCACGCCTCATTTGATTAACCAAACTAAATATTTCCTCTTTAGGATATTGCTTGGTTATTCTATATATGGAAAGTACATATTGATGTGCTTTCTGCCATACTATTAATTGTTCAAAAGACTGTGTTGCCATTCTGTTTATAACTACTTGACTACTTGATTTCTTTGACTACTTGGTTTATTTTGTATTCTTTTTGTAGTATTTAATCATTTTAGGAATCACATCTTCTACCGCACCCGTTATCACATAGTCGGCGATAGTATTGATCGGTGCATTAGGATCGCTATTAATCGATAGAATAATAGAACTTTCCTGCATCCCTGCAATGTGCTGGATTTGCCCTGATATACCGCAGGCTATGTACAACTTTGGACGAACAGTAACTCCGGTTTGTCCTATCTGACGGTCGTGCTCAGTGTATCCTGCATCGACAGCAGCACGCGAACCCCCGACTTCTCCTCCGATAAGGGCTGCCAGATCGTGGAGTAGCTGGAAGTTTTCTTTCGATCCTACTCCGTAACCTCCGGCAACAATAATGGGAGACCCTTTGATGTTTGTTTTGCTCTTTTCTATTTGTCTATCAATAATACTTACTACAAAATCGGCATCAGTAACGTATTTGCTAATGTCGTATTTTTTTATTTCGCCTTTGTGAAGAGGATTAAATACTTCTTTCTTCATCACACCCTCACGTACAGTTGCCATTTGCGGGCGGCATGAAGGATTAATGATGGTAGCTACAATATTTCCTCCGAATGCAGGGCGGATTTGGTAAAGGAGATCTTTATAAACCTTGTTTTCCTTTCTTTCTTCGTGATCGCCTATTTCCAATGAAGTACAGTCGGCCGTCAAACCACTACCCAATGCTGAAGATACACGCGGACCAAGGTCGCGGCCAATACTTGTTGCACCCATCAGGGCTATTTGAGGTTTTTCGGCTTCAAATAATTTTACTAAAATTGAAGTGTGAGGGAGAGACGTATAGGGGTATAAGCGGCTATCATCGAATAGATGAAGTACATCTGGCCCATACGGAAATACTTGCTCTGCAACATCGTCTAATTTATGACCGATTACCACTGCTTCCATTTTGCATCCCAAAGTAGTTGCTAAAGAACGTCCTTTGGTAAGCAGCTCGAGACTAACATCAGATACGATGCCGTCTTCTATTTCGCAATATACATATAAGTTGTTCATTCTATTTTATTTAGAAGTTAGTAGATAGTAGTAAGTAGTTGGTAGGAGTTTTTTGTAGTTTTCTACTAACTACAATCTCCTTACTACTAGCTACTTCGTCATCCTATGGTATGATTTAATATTAATTCTTTCATTAATTCGTCGATGGCCTCATCTGTAGGTTCAAGAGTTTTGTTTTCTTTCGATTGGAAAACAACATTTTCGATAGATTTTACCTTTGTCGGAGAACCGGACAATCCGCATTGTGTTGTGTCTGCATTTACGTCTGACACATTCCACTCTTGTAGATCGAGGTAAGGACGTTTGCTGAACAAGTCTGTGTAGTCTATAGTGTCGATCTGTTTTTCGGTAACAGTTTTTGCATGCTTATATTTTTGTACGAATTTAGCGTTACGAGGACGGCATGCAGGTGCGCTACCGTTTACTGTAATAACTATTGGCATCTTCGCCTTCACTGTTTCTACTCCGCGCTCTAGACGACGTTTTACGGTTATTTTTCCGCTTTTTACTTCAAGAATTTCTTCTGCATACGTAATTTGGCTCAATCCGAGTTTTTCAGCTACCTGAGGGCCTACTTGTGCCGTATCGCCATCAATAGCCTGACGTCCGCAGATAATAAGATCGTAATCCTTAATCTTACGGATTGCCATGGATAAGGCATACGATGTAGCGAGTGTATCGGCTCCGGCAAATGCCCGGTCAGTCAGCAAATAACCACCATCGGCTCCGCGGTACAATCCTTCACGAATAATTTCGGCGGCGCGTCCCGGACCCATGGTTAATAAGGTAATTGTTGTTCCCGGATGCGCATCCTTGAGGCGGAGGGCCTGCTCCAAGGCGTTTAGATCTTCGGGATTGAAGATTGCTGGTAGTGCGGCACGATTTACCGTTCCATCAGCTTTCATGGCATCCTTACCCACATTTCGTGTATCCGGAACCTGTTTAGCTAATACAATAATTTTTAAACTCATAACGAATTTTGATGTGTTAGATATTTGATTTAAATAAATGATATTAGTTTTTTTCTCAGTATGTAAATATAATGAATCATTCTCTAAACATAGACAGATTAATGCTGAAAAAAGTTAAATTTAAGTGGATATGAAGATAGGTCTTTTATTATGTAAAATGATACTGTCCTTTATTTTCCCAGGTTATGCAGATGATGAAGAATCCATGTAGGGAAATTTTTCCGTATCAGCTAAAAATATGTTGGATAATTCATATATAAACGGAGATATTTATTATTTGTTTTATGCAGCAATCTTAGCGACTGTAAATCCACAAGAGTTTAATAATAGAGATTACATAGGGGTTTTATTGAAGGAAAATAAAAGGCCATCTTTTTTAGATGGCCTTTTGCACTTATTACTTTTTGAGGATATATTCTATCTTAATTTAGCGCCTAATTCATCTTCAAGCGATTTTTGTATTTTACTCATAACAGCATCAATCTGTTTATCGTTGAGTGTTTTTTCTTCATCTTGAAGAACAAAATTTACAGCATATGATTTTTTGCCTTCCGGTAGGTTTTTACCTTCATAGACGTCAAACAAGGAAATCTCTTTCAATAATTTCCGTTCAGCTTTATATGCTACTTTTTCTATTTGGTCGAAAAGGATATTCTTATCTAATAATAATGCCAGGTCACGTTTTACAGCCGGGAATTTAGAAATGTCGGCATAAGTAATAGTATGCTTTTTGATTTCTCTCATTAGTGTATCCCAATTCAATTCGGCAAAATAAACATCAGTATTTATATCATGTGCCTTAAGCCATTTTTTGCTTATAATACCTAATGTGCCTAATGATTTTCCTTTCCCTTTAGCCTGAATGCCCAATGCTGCACTGTATATCTCACTTGAAAATTGCGTATATTCAAATCTGGAGCTTGGAATACCTAGCCGTGTCAATATATTTTCGACATAAGCTTTCAATTGGTATACCGAAGTTTTTTCGTCTGGTACAGCCCAGCTATTGTCAACACTGTTTCCGCTTAACCATAAACCAAGATGGAATTCTTCGCTATATTCTCTTAAATTTTCGCCCTCTGTTTTTTTGCCGGCATCGAAGAAATAACAATTGCCAAATTCATAAAATTTGATATCCGGATTCTGGCGGTTACGGTTGTAAGATATACTTTCCAGGCCTCCATGTAGAAGTGTCTGACGCATAACACCAAGGTCAGAACTTAACGGATTTATTAGATGCACGCTGTTTGAGATAGGGTATGTCTCAGAATTTTTATAGTAAGATTCCTTGGTCAAAGAATTGTTCATGATTTCATTGAAACCGCAGCCTGTCAGTTGTTCGGAAATGAGGTTCTGCAAATCGTAACTCTTATCTGTTTGCGTTTCATAAGACAAGTTTGATTTTACACTATCACTCAATTCTATATTGTTGTAGCCATAAATGCGGAGAATATCTTCAATTACATCTACATCGCGTAGCACATCTACTCTGTATGTAGGAATTTCCAGCGTTAGTGTATCGTCTGTCTCTTTTGAAATAACGATTTCCAGACTATTCAATATGGATTTAACGGTCTCTTTATTTATATTCTTTCCTATCAAAGAATTTACCTTTTGATAAGAAAGCTCTACGACAGGTTTTGCAATAGGGGTAGGATAAACATCCTGTATTTCTCCCGTGATTTGTCCTCCAGCCAATTCCTGAATCATCAATGCTGCGTATTTCAGTACATAGATGGTATCATTAGGATCACATCCACGTTCGAAACGGAAAGACGAGTCAGTATTTAATACATGGCGACGAGCTGTTTTGCGTATCCATGTAGGATTGAAATAAGCACATTCGAGGAAGATGTCTGTTGTATTTTCTGTAACACCTGATTTAAGCCCTCCGAATACGCCTCCAATACACATACCTTCCTGTGTGTTGCATATCATAAGGTCGCGATCGCTTAGTGTGCGTTCAGCCTCATCTAATGTAGTGAATTTAGTTCCTTCGGGTAATGTCTTTACAATTACCTCTCCACCAGTGATATGAGCCACATCGAAAGCGTGTAGCGGATGGCCAAGTCCGTGAAGAACATAATTGGTTATATCTACAATATTATTGATTGGTCTAAGTCCGATTAATGTTAGCCTGTTTTTTAGCCATTCCGGACTTTCTGTAACTTTTACTCCTTTTATTGTTACCCCTGCATAACGAGGACATGCCTCTGTATTTTCTACTTTTACAGGTATACCTCCGTTAGGTTCGTTTATTTTGAAATTATCAACAGAAAGAGCCTTAAGTGTCCCTCTCAGATTGTTCTGTTTTAGATATGCTGAAAGATCACGCGCTACACCAAAATGCGAAGCACTGTCAATACGGTTTGGTGTGATATCTACCTCCAGTATATATTCACTTTTTATGTTGTAGTAATCTTTGGCTAAAGTACCAACTTCAGCATCGGCTGGTAGGACGATTATTCCCGCATGGCTTGTTCCGATACCTATTTCATCCTCGGCACAAATCATACCGAACGATTCTGTGCCTCTGATTTTCGATCTCTTTATTGTAAAGGATTCTTCGCCCGAATATAGTTTGGTACCTACCAGAGCGACTACAACTTTTTGTCCTGCGGCAACATTGGGCGCCCCGCATACTATTTGCAACGGGTCTCCTTCGCCAACATTTACAGTAGTTACATGTAGATGATCTGAATCGGGGTGGTCGGCACAAGTCAATATTTCACCTATTACCAATCCCTCTAATCCCCCTTTTATTGTTTCTACTTCTTCTACTCCGCCAGTTTCCAGTCCTATGGATGTCAGTGCGTCCGCAGTTTCCTGAGGTGACAAATCGAAGTCAAGATAATCTTTCAGCCAGTTGTACGAGATATTCATATATTAATGTTTTTATTTTTCTGAAAAAGTTCGTCAAAAATACAAAATTTATTTCATTCGGTTGTTAACATAATCAAGCGAATCGTTTATTTGAAACTGCAATATCTATATTCCTTTAACATATATTCCAATTTGTTTTTATAATAACCAACAAGGAATTTTTTTAACTTCGTTCTCTGAATATTAATAATATATATGGAAATCGTAATTATTATTGTTTTAATATTGTTGAACGGAGTTTTTTCAATGTCTGAAATTGCTGTTATATCAGCCCGTAAATCAAGCTTAAAGAGTGAAGCTAAAAGGGGTAGTAAATCAGCTCAGGCAGCAATAAATTTATCAGATAATCCGGATCGTTTTTTATCTACTGTACAGGTTGGTATCACATTGATAGGAATACTTACAGGTCTTTATTCGGGAGAGGTATTGGCCGGCGATGTCTCTTCATTGCTGATGAGTGTTGGATTATCTGCAGATTATGCTTTTCCTCTCGCTAAAACAGGTATTGTGATAATAGTCACATATTTTACTATAGTCTTTGGGGAGTTGATCCCTAAGCGTGTAGGGATGAGTTCTGCTGAGAAAGTTGCCAAATTGATCGCTCGTCCGATGCATTTCTTATCCATTGTTGTTTCACCTTTCGTTTGGGTATTATCGAAAAGTTCAGCATTAATGTTCAGTTTGTTGGGTATTACCGAATCCGATTCGAAAGTAACGGAAGAAGAGATAAAATCGATGGTCATTGAAGGAGCAGAAGACGGTGAAGTTCAGAATGTGGAAAAAGATATTGTAGAACGTGTCTTTAACTTGGGAGACAGGGACCTGGAGTCTATAATGACTCACAGTAGAGAGCTTGTCTGGATTGATACGGATATGACAAATGATGAAATTATTGATCTGATCAGCAAACATCCATTCGAGAAATATCCTGTGGCGACTAAAAATTTGGATCATGTTTTAGGTATTGTTCATCTGAAAGATATGTTTGGGAAAGTAGAATCTCCGGGCTTCAATATAAAAACAGTTATTCGCCCAATTGAGTTTTTTTCTGAAAACATGGAAGTATACAGAGCCTTGGAAGATATGAAAACACGTCATCTCTCTTATGCTTTGGTCTGCGATGAATTCGGCGCAATAAAGGGAATCGTAACCTTAAAGGATATTCTGGAAGCGTTGGTCGGCACTATTTTAGATCCGTATGAAGAGCCCGAAATAGTACAGCGATCAGATGGTAGCTGCCTGATTGACGGACAGTGTTCATTTTATAATTTCCTCACTTACTTCAAGATGGGAGACCTTTATCGTAAATATGATTACAATACGGTTAGTGGTCTTATCCTCGATAAATTGGGGCATATTCCCAAAACGGGAGAACAGATAGAGTGGAAAGGTTTTACCATTGAAGTTGTAGACATGGATGGAACCCGTATTGATAAAATACTTGTTAAAAAACATTAATGCGAGTCTTGCTTAGGGGTACGGACTCTCTATGTGATGAAAGTGAATGAAAATAAACTATAATTTTGTGTGAATTATTGCTATAAGGGTTAATATAAAGTTTGTTTATGAAGAAATACAAAAATCTCCTTTTTTATATAATAGCAATAGGCTCTTTTGCCTTGATATTATTTATTATACTTCAACTGGGTAAAGCAAACTTGGAGACAGGGCGTACGATATCCGAACAAGTTTCAGGAGAAACTGCATGGGGTGATTTCAAAAATAGTTTGTTGCATAACATTGCTGTGCCGTTTGCCATACTAATGTTACAGATAATTGTAATAATGTTGGTAGTGAAAGTTTTCAACTGGATATGTAAGAAAATTGGTCAAACTTCGGTTATCGGAGAGATCGCTGCCGGTATCGTCTTAGGCCCATCTCTTTTAGGATTGTATTTTCCCGAAATATCTCATTTTCTATTTCCTGTATCTTCATTGGTGAATATTAATCTGTTAAGTCAGATAGGACTTATTCTTTTTATGTTCATTGTTGGTATGGAGTTGAATTTGAATGTTTTAAAAAATAGGGCACACAGCGCAGTAATAATAAGCCATGCAAGTATTATTTTCCCGTTTACCTTGGGGGCTTTGCTCGCTTACTTTATATATGAAGATTTTACTCATGCTCATTCCGGCTTTATTCCTTTTGCCCTTTTTATGGGGATCGCTATGAGTATAACTGCTTTTCCGGTATTGGCGCGTATTGTGCACGAGAAAGGAATTAACAAAACATTGGTAGGGCCGATGGTTATTACCTGTGCCGCTATTGATGACCTTACTGCCTGGTGTTTACTTGCAGCTGTAATTGCTATTGCCAAGGCCGGGGATTTTACAAGCTCTTTGTATGTAATATTCATGGCTGTCATATATGTGATTATTATGTTTAAGGTTGTACGTCCTATCCTAAAGAATATGGCAGATAATCACCACACTAAGGGAATGACTAAATCGATGATGGGGGGACTCGTTTTAGTGTTGTTCCTTTCGGCTTATACGACAGAGGCAATTGGCATTCATGCTTTATTCGGTGCCTTTTTGGCCGGAGTGATAATGCCTTCGAATATTCGTTTGCGAAACCTTCTGACAGAAAGAATAGAATACGTAACATTGATTATATTATTGCCGCTTTTCTTTGTTTTCACTGGATTAAGAACTGAAATAGGATTGTTGAATAGTTCACACCTTTGGCTCACATGTTTCGTTGTAATCGCAGTGGCAGTGGCAGGTAAATTTTTAGGAAGCGCTGTCGCCGCGCGTTTTGTTGGGCAAAGCTGGAAAGATAGCTTGATAATAGGTGCTTTGATGAACACCAGGGGATTGATGGAACTGGTAGTCCTGAATATTGGATTAGACCTTGGTATTCTGACGCCGGAACTGTTTGCAATGATGGTTATTATGGCTTTGGTAACTACATTTATGACATCCCCATCCTTAAATATTTTGGACAAAATATTTAAGAAGAAGCATGATGAAGCAGCGTTGTTGGAGCAGAAGAAATTCAAAGTTCTTGTGCCATTTGCCAGTTCGGAAACAGGCCGGAAATTACTATTGTTAGCGAATTACCTTGTAAAGAAAAGACAATCTCAATCTGAGATTACATTACTACACTTATCGGAGGGAAATCCGATGCATCAGTATAATATAGATCAGGAAGAAAAGAGAATATTCCAGCCCGTTCAGGAGGAAGCCCATTCTTTGCAACAGGATATAAGGACTATGTTTGAAGTTACTAATAATTTCCAAAGCAGTATTATTAAAATAGCGAACAAGGGTGAGTATGATTTCTTGTTAATAGGAAATAAAGGGTACACATATACGTACTCTGATGGCTTACTGGGACGGTTTTCTAATAGTTTAAGCTATATTCCCGACTATATATTGTCGATAATACAAAATCAAATAAAAAAGAAAGGAACCTTTGATGCACCTTTCGATGATCGTACTCGTTCGATAATATCCAAAACAAATATGTCAGTTGGCATATTTATTGATAAAGGATTAATAAGTATGAGAAATATTTTTGTTCCTATATTTGACGAAGAAGATATTTTTGTAGGAGAATTTATGGAAAGATTGACAGAAAACTCTTATGTCCGAATTATTTTGTGGGATCGTATAGGTCTGTCAGATAAGTCGATAGAGTTTGTTAAATCGGTTAAAACTATAAAATCTGTAAACCCTTATCTCTTCCAACTATGGAACAATAATATTCCGGTTGACAGCGATATACTTAAGAAACAAGATTTAATATTGATTAGCCTCAATAGTTGGAAAGAATTGGATGCTAAAAAACCTAATTTGTTAAGGGAGGCGCCTTCTACACTTATTCTCACTAATTAGCGAAGAGCGTAGAATTTAAAAATGAACATAAAGAATGAATAGCCGCGATATAATAGCCCTGAAAAAAGATATATTTCTTCATCTGTCAAAAAGGCAGTTGAAAGATGCCTTTCAGTCACTGACCAAATTGACGAAGAATATGCACGATTGGAAGATTTCGGAGACCTTGGGGGAATTAGAAACCAATTACAAATTTATGCTCCATTACATGTTTGAGGGAGTGGACGATCCTGAACGGGAAAATGTATATCGTAATTTGTTACGGTCTCTTTATGAATTAACTGATGATTCGGCAGATGAGCTATTAAAAATAGAATCATCAAATGTGTTTTATGAAAAATATCGGATTAATGCCCTTAAAAATAGTACGATTCGTGATTATGAGGTACAATTAAAAGATATTGCAGGTTCTATATCTCTTGTTGATCTGCTGGAAGATGGGGATGAGAAAACCAATAGGAAGCGAGAGTTGGCTGTACGGCGGGAACGTATAGCTTCGGATATGTTTAATACAATCTTTGTCTCACCCCGTACAGATGACATCGAATTAGCTAGTTATCTTTCTTTGGTAAACAATATAGAACTATCGTTGAGAGAGAAATGCCTGTTTTTGTCGGCTATAAATCTTAGTTTGTTTCACCGTTTCGATTCGCATAAAATACAACTTTTGATGGATGTGGCCACATCTGAGAATACGCAACTCAGGGCTAGGGCTATTGTGGGGCTTGTCGTAATCATGCAAATGTATGATACAAGATGGTCTTTGTACCCCGAATTACAAAGCCGGTTAGCTATAATGTCGGAAAATCAAGGGTTTAGAAAGGCAGTTCTGAGGGTTATCATCCAGCTTATTCGTTCACGGGAAACTGAGCAGATAAGTAAAAGGATCAGAGAGGAAATTTTACCTGAAATGATGAAGTTTAATAGTCTGGCCGGACGAAAATTGAATTTAGATGAACTAATGGGAGAGTCTGAATTCTCGGAGAAGAACCCCGAATGGCAAAAAGAATTGGAAGAATCGGGATTAGGCAAGAAATTACAGGAATATTCGAATCTACAGATGGAGGGTGCAGATGTTTTTCATTCTACTTTTTCCGGTCTGAAACATTTTCCTTTCTTCTCTGAAATGAGTAATTGGTTCATGCCTTTCGATCCATCTTATTCAGAATTCATATCTTTATTTCCGCAAGAGAAGAAGAATAGTTTACTACAAACTGCTATTGTGGATTCGGGGCATATGTGTAATTCAGATAAATATTCTTTCTGTCTTAGCCTGTTGCAAATATCTCCAGCACAACGTGAAATGATGCTTGGGCAGATGGGTGCCGAATCGGAAGAAATAAAGCAATTGCAGAAAGAGGCTCAAGCTATGAATCCGGCTACTGATGACGAAGTTGCATCAAACCAGTATATTCAGGATCTATATAGATTCTTTAAACTTAATCCTTACCGGAGTAGCTTTTTTGACATATTTAAGCTAAATCTTAATTTCTACGACAAAAAGTCTTTAGCACCGCTTATTTCGGATGTGGATAGCATGAGGAAAATAGCTTTTTATTGTTTTGAAAAGAATAATTTCAGTGAGGCATTGGATATTTTTAATAAATTGATTCTCATTGATTCTCAAAGTGATGATGTCTGGCAGAAGATAGGTTATTGCAAACAGATGCTTAATAATCTCGATGGAGCATTGGACGCGTATTTGCAAGCAGATTTGTTGAAACCTAACAATTCATGGATTCTGAAGCGTATAGCTCAATTATACAGGACTCAGAAGAAGCCCGAATTATCATTAGAGTATTATCTGAAGGTTGCGAAATTGACACCGGATAATATAGGTGTCGAACTAAACATAGGACATTGCTATCTGGAACTAAACGATTATGAACAAGCGATAAATACTTACTTTAAAGTTGAGTTGCTAGATAGTAAGGGAACAAAGGCTTGGAGGCCTATCGCCTGGACTGCTTTTTTACAGAAAAAATACGAGCTGGCTAAAAAATATTATAAACAAGTTCTTCTGGATAAACCTACCATCCACGATTTCTTAAATGCCGGTCATGTAGAACTTGTAGTTGGAGATAAGAAAGCTGCTGTTGAGCTTTATAAGCAAGCTTATTATCAGGATCATGATTTTGAATTATTCCAGATGCTTTTTGATGCGGATAAAGAAGTTTTAATCAACTGCGGAGTGGAAGAGAATATATTCCCTTTTATGTTTGATCAGATAAAATACGGAATGAATTAAAATATTCGGGGTGTGTGTCAAAAGGTCTTTCACACGTCATTGCGAACGAAGTGGAGCAATGACGGCAACTCCATCTTTTGACACACCCTCTAAATCATATATAAAAGTTGCTTGTGAATCAAAGTAATTTTCCACTTAAAAATAGAGCTGCAACGGAGAAATAGATTATTAATCCTGTAACATCTACTAATGTTGCCACAAATGGGGCAGAGGCTGTTGCCGGATCTAAACCTAATTTCTTTAATAAAAATGGAATCATCGAACCTGCGAATGTCCCCCATAGCACTATAAATAGAAGAGATACAGAAACACTGAGCCCAACCCATATCCAGTATTCACCATAATCATACAAACCCACTTCTTGCCAAATAAATATTCTGGTAAAGCCGATTATACCAAGTATAGAGCCTAGTAGCAGACCTGAAAATATTTCTTTTCGCATAACATACCACCAGCTTTTTAGCTTTAATTCTCCAAGGGCTAATGCCCGGATAATAAGACTGGCGGCCTGAGATCCGGAGTTTCCTCCACTTGAGATAATTAGCGGAACGAACAGTGCCAGAACTACGGCCTTCTCTATTTCCTCGTCAAAATGTCCCATGGCGGATGCCGTTAGCATCTCTCCCAGAAAGAGAACAATAAGCCATCCTGCGCGTTTTTTTACCATATCAGGTAATGATGTTTTGGTATAAGATAGATCAAGTCCTTCTGTACCTCCAAATTTTTGGAAGTCTTCGGTGCTTTCTTCTTCTGCTACATCCATGACATCGTCGATGGTAACAATACCCAGTAAAGTACCATCGGTATCAGTTACAGGCAGAGCCACGCGGTCGTGGTCTGAGAAAATTTTCACGGCCACTTCTTGGTCATCAAATGCATTGAGGGAAACAAAACGATTATCGATAAGTTCAGCGACTTTTTGCTCTGGCGAAGCCAGTATTATTTCTTTTATGCGGATATCATCGATGAGTTTCCAGTTATCGTCTACAATATAAACAACATTTAGAGTTTCGGAGTCGCGTCCAAATCTGCGGATATGATCCAATGCCTGTTCGATAGTATAGTATGGCCTGATAGCGACATATTCGGGTGTCATCAGTCGTCCGATGCTGTCTTTCGGATATCCGAGTAATTTTATTGTGATTTCTTTTTCTTCTTCCGATAGCGTTTGCATCAGTCGCTGGCTTACAGGCCCTGGTAATTCTTCAAAAAAAGCTGTCCGGTCGTCTGGATCGAGATCATTAAGAAGGTTTGTCAATTTATTGACATTGGCAATCAATCCCTCGATAATATCTTCTTTTTCGTCATGAGAAAGATGTTTAAACGTTTCTTTAGCTAATTCACGGGGTAATAAACGAAAGATAATAGTTCGTTCGGACTTGGATAGTTCTGCAATGAGTTCTGCTATTTGGACAGATTCGAGATTGTTAAACTCTTTTTTTACGGTTTTCCAGTCTTTGTCTTCAATTAGTTGCTGGAAGCGAATTTTGATTTCATTCATCATACAATTTCCTTGCTTTTTCTCTGCAAGGAAATCATAGACAGGCCCTCCAGAGAGTTAATACTTCTGTTTTCTGTAACTCGGATAAGGGTCTTCGTTCATGATAACAATTCTTTAGTGAGTTTTTTATTCCGGAAAAACACCGGATTCTCTTAAACTGTTGCGAAAGTACTACTTTTCTTCCTAAATACCAATTCTTATGTTTTGAAATTATATTACTCAATATTATTTGATTTATATTAGAACCCGGGAATATATGTTTCGTTCAGGCTCTTATATTTCTTATGTGTCCATACTTTCTCGGAGCGAAAAAAAATATTACTTTTGTTAATACATTAATTATATGACTCAATAAAAACAATCTAAAATATAAAGACATGGAAAGTAGTGATTTACTGGTACAGGTGACGAATAAGGCTAAAACTTGGTTGTCGGATAAATACGATGCTGAAACAAGAAAGGAAGTGCAAGCATTGTTGGATAAGGAAGATAAAACCGATCTGATAGAAGCATTTTACAAAGATCTTGAATTTGGAACAGGAGGTCTTCGCGGCATTATGGGCGTTGGCACCAACCGGGTTAATATATATACTATTGGTGGAGCCACACAAGGGTTGGCTAACTATCTTCTAAAGGAGTTTGCCAAGCTTAAACAGATAAAGGTGGTTATTGGCCACGACTGTAGAAACAATAGTCGTAAATATGCCGAGATATCAGCTGAAATATTTTCTGCAAATGGTATAAAAGCGTATTTGTTTGAAGATTTGCGCCCTACGCCGGAAGTGTCTTATGCTATCCGTAAATTGGATTGCCAAAGTGGTATTATGATCACAGCTTCTCACAATCCGAAAGTATATAACGGATATAAAGCATACTGGGAAGATGGGGCTCAGGTTGTTCCGCCTCATGACAAGAATATTATTGCAGAGGTAAATCGTGTAAATGTAGAAGATATTAAGTTTAAAGGAGGGGATAAGAGCCTTATTGAGATTTTAGGGAAGGATATGGATGAAGACTATATCAAGGACTTGAAAACATTAATGTTATCTCCCGGGTCTGTAAAAAAACATGGTAATATAGGCATTGTTTATACACCGTTGCATGGTACAGGTTCCACAATAATACCACAAGCAATGAAGGCTTGTGGATTTACAAATATTATCGATGTGCCGGAACAGAATGTTTTGAGCGGAGAATTCCCGACTGTTGTATCTCCGAATCCGGAAGATCCGGCTGCAATGGCAATGGCTGTAAAGAAAGCTGAGGAAACAAATGCAGACCTCGTATTTGCTACAGACCCCGATGCAGACCGTTTTGGCGCGGGTGTGCGGGATGATAAAGGTAATTTTATCTTACTGAATGGCAACCAGACCATGATTATGTTGGTTTACTATATTATTACGCGTAAGAGAGAGTTAGGCCAGCTGACAGGTAAAGAATATACCGTGCGTACAATTGTGACCAGCACTTTGACTCAGGTTGTGTCAGAAAAGAACGGTGTTGAAATGTTTGAATGTTATACCGGATTTAAGTGGATTGCTTCTGTAATGCGCGAATTGGAAGGCAAACGCAAATATATTGGCGGAGGGGAAGAAAGTTACGGATTTTTGGCCGAAGACTTTGTTCGTGATAAAGATTCTGTTTCGGCTGCTATTTTATTCGGAGAAATTGCTGCCTGGGCTAAGGATAATGGAAAAACAATATACGAATTGCTTCAGGATATATATGTAGAATATGGTTTTTCTAAAGAGAAAGGCATTTCAGTAGTGAAAGAAGGCCGGAGCGGAGCGGAGGAAATTGAGGCTATGATGAAGAATTTCAGAGACAACCCGATTAAAGAAATAGCCGGAGCAAAAGTTATTTTGATAAAGGACTTTGTAAAACTGAAAGCTTTCGATTTAAATATCGATGAAGAATATACTCTCGAGATGCCTACGACATCTAATGTGTTGCAGTATTTTACCCAAGATGGGACGAAGGTTTCTATACGTCCATCCGGAACAGAACCTAAAATTAAGTTCTATATTGAGGTTAAAGATAAGTTGAAATCCAGGGCAGAATATGATTCTGTCGATGCTGCTGCCGATAAGAAAATTGAACAAGTTTGTAAAGATTTAGGTATTTAAGCCATATCAGGCTATTCTAAAAGATATGAAACTCCTCTAAGTTGACTTTGAGGAGTTTTTATTTGTGAAATAATCAATATTAAATTGAAAAGATATTGCAGCGGATGATAATTATTGTATTTTTGTTGAATAGTTGTTCAATGCCATTGTATGGATTCGAAAGAAATTATATTGAAAAATACTTTCAACCTTTTACTGATAAAAGGTTTTGATGCAGTCTCAATTACTGACATACAACAAATAACAGGACTGTCGAGGGGGCTTTTGTATCACTATTTTAAGAATAAAGAGGATCTGTTTATACAGGTGACAGATAAATATTTTGTAAAAATATTTGATTTTAATATAGGGAAAGTAAAAGGCTTATCTGTATTTGAGTTTGTTGATTTTATTTGCAACCGATTTAAGAATATAAATCGGATAATATCTGATATTGTTGAAGAGAACGGCAGTATGTCTTCGAATGTATCAATGCTAAATTATCATTTTCTTTTTTATCAGGTGATGCAGCGAGACTCTTCTTTCAGGCACAATTATCGGGTTGCAATAGAGAAGGAGCAAGCCGGGTGGGAGAACGCTCTGAAGAATAGTATTAGAAGTAAAGCGCTTCGTCAGGATATAGATATTTTAACTTCAGCCAAACAGTTGTTTATTCTCACGGATGGTATTTGGTTTCAGGCTATTTTTAGCAAACATGGAGAAAGTATTATTCAAGATTTAAAAAGCACTTTATCCCATTATATAAGATTATTAGAATGAAATTTTTTTAATTATATATTGAATGATTGTTCAGTATATTTAAGGATAAAATTATGAGTTGGATTTATTTATTATCAGCAAGTTTTTTTGAGGTAGGATTTACCTTTTCGTTATCAAAAGCGAAGGAAGCAATAGCCCCGCATACTTATTACTGGTATATCTCCTTTGGTATATGCCTGTTTTTAGGAATGGGATTATTAATAAAAGCTGTTCAGACAATTCCTATGGGGATTGCATACGCAGTTTTTACGGGAATAGGTGCGGTCGGGACAGTATTGGTCGGTATATTTGTATTTAAAGAGCCTGTAAGTATAATGCGCATATTTTTCATGTCAACTCTCATAATTTCTATTGTTGGATTGAAAGCTGTTTCGCATTGATGCTCACTTCTATAGAGGTTATGGGTTATTTTGAGGTGAAAAAAGATGTAATTATTTTTAATATATCTTTTGGAGAATATAAATTATATACTATCTTTGCACACGCAAAACGGTCATGGTACCATAGCTCAGTTGGTAGAGCAAAGGACTGAAAATCCTTGTGTCCCCGGTTCGATTCCTGGTGGTACCACGAAGAAAAATTTAGACCGAGAGAGAATCCCTGAAAATTAAACTTTCGGGGATTTTTAATTTAACCTAATTTCTATTTTCTATAAATTTATGTATATATCGTAGAATATAATACTTTTTCTAAAGTATTATGAAAAAGTAAAACAAACTGTTGTAGATTGAAAAATAAGAGCCTACCTTTGTCTCATTATTGCAAAAGCTATATATGAATCTGAAAATTTTGCATATTTAAAAGCAATAACTATCAGAAAAGTAACATTCGAGTTGTTTTTCATGCAAAGTGATTGGAATAGACTTTATGGAACTGCTTTTACTGATTATTAAGAAGATAGCCTGAGTTGTTCTGTGTATGAGCAATTAGAAGCGATTTCTAATTTTGATCTGGTGCTTTTTCTGTTTGAATAACATAGTGTGGATTAATAGAGTGAGGGGCTTGCCGGAAAAAGGGAGGAAGAGAAGGGTGTAATTCATAGCCTTTTTCTATTTTATAAATGTACTTTTACTATCTTTGTGGTAGTTTTAACTTTAAAAAATTATGACATACTTAATCACAGGCGGTGCGGGTTTTATAGGTTCTAATTTTGTTAAACATATGCTAAGTGCATATCCTAATAGTAGTCTAGTTGTTTTTGATGCTTTGACCTATGCAGGGAATTTAGGAACATTACAGAACGAATTAAAAGAAGAACAAGTCACCTTTGTTAAAGGTGATATTTGTAGCAAGAAAGATACAGAACAAGTCTTTAAAGATCATAAAATTGATTTTGTTGTGAATTTTGCAGCCGAAAGCCATGTCGATCGTAGTATTGAGAATCCTCAACTATTGGACATTTTAAAATAACTACATGAAAGGAATTGTATTGGCAGGAGGAACTGCAACTCGTTTATACCCACTTTCGAAAGCGATATCTAAGCAGATTATGCCTGTTTATGATAAGCCTATGATTTATTATCCATTGTCAACATTAATGCTGGCTGGTATAAAGGAGGTATTAATCATTTCTACACCTAGGGATCTGCCAATGTTTAAAGACCTTTTAGGCGATGGGTTAAATTTAGGAATGAGATTTGAATATGTTGTACAAGAAAAACCGAATGGTTTGGCACAAGCGTTTGTATTAGGTGCTGATTTCTTAGACGGAGATTCTGCTTGTTTGATATTGGGTGACAATATGTTCTATGGACAAGGATTCTCTAAAATGCTGAAGGAAGCAAAAGATATAGAAAATGGTGCATGTGTATTTGGATATTATGTGAGAGATCCACGCGCTTATGGTGTTGTCGAATTTGATGCAAATGGGAAGGTACTATCATTGGAAGAAAAACCTGCAAACCCGAAATCAAATTATGCTGTTCCCGGATTGTATTTTTATGATTCAAGTGTCGTCGATAGGGCAAGAAAACTTCAACTGTCAGCTAGAGGAGAGTACGAAATTACAGATCTAAATAAAGAATATTTAAAGGAAGGCTTGCTGCAAGTAAAGCAATTTGGTAGAGGTTTTGCTTGGTTAGATACAGGAAATTGTGACAGCTTACTGGAAGCGGGTAATTTTGTGGAAACAATTCAAAAACGACAAGGATTTTATATTTCTTGTATCGAAGAAATTGCATGGCGCAATAAGTGGGTTGATAATAATCAACTCTTTAGATTGGGACAAGAATTAGATAAAACAGCTTACGGACAATATATCTTAAGTTTGTTAGATTAATTTATGAAGTTTACAGAGCAAAAAATCAAAGGAGTTTGGGTTATTGAGCCAAAAGTATTTACTGATACAAGAGGATATTTTATGGAAACCTACAAAAGAGAACTCTTTGAACAACATATCGGAAAAGTTGAGTTTATTCAAGACAATGAATCAAAATCAACGAAAGGGGTCCTTCGTGGAATGCATTTTCAAACACCACCTTATGCTCAAAGTAAATTAGTTCGCGTAGTAAGAGGAGCTGTACTGGATGTGGCTGTGGATATCCGATTGGGGTCCTCTACTTATGGGCAGCACGTCTCTGTTGAACTGACTGAAGACAACCACCGCCAATTCTTTATACCGAGGGGTTTTGCCCATGGTTTCGTTGTACTGACGGAACAAGTGATTTTTCAATATAAATGCGACAATTACTATTCTCCGGGAAATGAAGGGGCATTGGCATGGGATGATCCGGATCTGGCTATTGATTGGAAAATTCCGGCTGATAAAGTGATTCTTTCCGAAAAAGATAAAAATCATCCGGGATTGAAAGGTTTTATATCACCGTTTAACTTATGAGTTTTTAGGAAATTGAATCTCAGACTATGGATTGACGTCCCGGAACCGTATTACAAAAATAAAATAGCGCGAATTGATAAATGAAAGAATGGAAAGCAATAACAAAAGGATAGCCAAAAATACTTTGATGCTGTATTTCAGGCAAATATTGATTTTATTGGTTAGTCTCTATACAGTACGTGTAGTATTGAGTGCGCTTGGTGTTGAGGATTATGGTATTTACAATGTAGTAGGTGGCATTGTATCGTTTTTTTCATTTCTTAGCGGAAGTATGGCTTCGGCTACGCAGCGGTTTTTTTCATTTGCCTTGGGGCAAAAGGATGCAGAAAAGCTTCATCGTACTTTTTCAGTCAATTTGATTATTTATGTGGTAATTGCTATTATTGCTCTAATATTGCTGGAGACCGTTGGATTGTGGTTCGTGAATGAGCACTTACGCGTACCGCCCGAAAGATTTGATGCTGTACTTTGGATCTATCATTTCTCAGTATTAACATTTATAGGAACAATTATTACTACCCCTTTTATGGCTATTATTATTGCGCATGAGGATATGCAAATTTATGCTTATGTGTCTATAGTGGAAGCTATTTTGAAATTGGTTATAGTGTTTCTTCTTGTATATCTGCCATGGGATAAACTTGAACTGTATGGAATGTTGCTTTTTGCCGTTTCTGTTATTAATGCTGCTATTTATGCTGTTATTTGTGTGCGAAAGTACAGCGAATGCCAGTTCCGGAAATTGTATTGGGATAAAGGTTTACTGAGAGAAATTGTAGGATTTACAGGTTGGACATTGTTTGGGCAGGTTACTACTGTTGGACGTAACCAGGCGGTTACTATCCTATTGAACCAGATGTTTAATCCGGTTGTTGTGGCGGCAAGGGCAATAGCCATGAATATTACGACTCAAATCAACATATTTTCCAATAATTTCAATGTAGGACTTTATCCGCCAATAATAAAATCGTATGCAGCAGATGATAAAAAAGAAATGTTTGCGTTGATATTTCGCGGCTCGAAAATTACTTTCTTCCTGATGTGGGTCTTCGCCTTGCCACTATTTCTCGAAATGGATACGATATTAGCAGTATGGTTAAAAAATCCACCACCTGAGGCTGTATTATTTACGCGTTTGGCTCTGATTGAAGTGCTAATAAATTCTATCAGTCAGCCTATAGCCACAGCTGCCCGAGCACCGGGAAAAATGAGAATGTATGAGCTGACTCTTGGTAGCATTCAGATTGCCATTTTCTTTGTATCGTGGGCTCTGTTGCTGTTCGGGTGGGCTGCTTATACGGTGTTTGTGGTGGCAATAGTGGCAAACTTGGTTATGTTCGTTGTTCGACTATTAATTGTCAGGTATTTGATAGGTCTTTTATTGCTACCATTTTTTAATCAGGTATTTGTACCTGTTTTGGTAATAACTTTGTGCTCTGCCTTGCTTTCGTTTGCAATACATTGGCTTATGCCAGCAGGATTTGTTTTTGCAAGTATATCAGTGTTGTGGAGCATCATAATCTCTTGCATAAGCATGTACCTGTTAGGTTTAGATAAATTGGAACGTGAAAAAGTAAGGAGTATAGTAGTAAACAGAATTCAAAAAGTGTTTTAAGATATGAAAAGAATTATGCGTAAAATTTTGAAGCTTATCAAAAAAACTCCTCTGGTAATAAAGTCGGTAAGCCAAATTTATCGTTATGGAGGTTATTCAACCGTTAACATTTCTACTGTCAATTACGGAGAAATTTTGCAGGGGAAGAAAATCCTGATTACTGGCGGCAGTACGGGCATAGGATGGAGTATTGCTAAAAAATGTTTACAAGAGGGCGCAACAGTTGCTATCACAGGTAGAAGTGAAAACAAGCTAAAAGTGGCCGAAGAGGAAATAAACAATCCACAATTAAAAACCATTGTGTGGGATATTAGTGATACAGCACAAATAGAAAAAGGCGTTGAAAATGCAAGGCTACTATTAGGCGGAGAAATAGATATTTTGGTGAATAATGCGGGTATTCTGAATGGGACTCAGTTTCCAAATGTTACAGAAGATGTCTGGGATAAAATTTACGCAACAAACTCAAAAGGGCTATTTTTCCTCACTCAATTTTTGTGTGGCAGCTGGATGAATAATACATACAGTACAATACATAAGGTCATAAACATGTCTTCTCAGGGTGGCTTTGTCGGCGCTACTTATCCTTACCGCATGACCAAGTGGGATATTGCCGGACTGACACAGGGGTTGGGTATCCAATTAGCTCCTCATGGTATCATTGTCAATGGAATAGTGCCAGGTATTATTGCCACCGCTATGCAGCCTGGATGCTTAAATCAGAAAGAAAATGTTTATTGTTCACAAAATCCATTGGAAAGATTTGGCTTGCCCGAGGAAATAGCAGAATTAGCCGTCTTTTTAATGAGTGATGCGGCCAATTTTATTGTTGGGCAAACAATAGTGTGTGACGGAGGATATTCGATAAAGTGAAATTGATAGGCGGCGTTGTTGGATGTCCTACTTAAAAGTGCAGTATTCGATAATTACTAATTTTATAGATGTAGAAACGAGGTTGTAGAAATGTTTGGAAAGTTTTCTGAAAAATCTAAAATTCAATTATGTCAATTGGAAAATAGGAATAATGAAAAGCTGATTAACTGGCGAAAAAATTCCTTTAAGCGAAGTAAAGGGAATTAAAAATAAAATAAGGTGTTTGATTTTCAAAGTTTTGTACCAAAATAGTGAATCAACATGGTGGTGGAATAAAATGAATACAAATTTGCAAATAAATGATGAATTTAAACAATGGCTACTTATAATGCTGCCAAAGGAGAAGTTGATGTTAAGTTTGTATTGTATGATTTTAATAAACCCATTGGAGTTGCCGAATAACAGATAGGTAAATTTATAATAAAAAAAATGCTCCAAAGCATAAAAAAATAATCAATAAAATAAACTCATTATGTACACAATATCCAAAAATACACAAATTATCTTATCGCTGCTTAAAGCGCACGGAATAAGACATATAGTAATCAGCCCGGGTGCAACCAACATCCCTATTACTCAAGGCGTTCAAAACGACCCGTTTTTTACCTGTTATTCGGTGGTAGATGAACGAAGCGCTATGTATTTTGCCATTGGTTTATATTTGGAACTGGGCGTACCTATTGCTACCAGTTGTACAGCAGCACAAGCTACGCGTAACTATATTCCCGGGCTAACCGAGGCTTTTTATAAGCATGTTCCCATACTCGCCATCACTGCTTCTAAGCATCCGAAACATACTTATCAGGAATATATGCAGGGACCTGACCAAACCTCGCTTCCTGCCGATGCCGTAAAAAAAACATTTGCTTTACCTTATGTTGATGGAAAGATAGACGAACTGCATTGTACAAGAATGGTAAATGAGGCAATTTTAGAATTAACGCACCGTACATCAGGACCCGTGCAGTTGAATATGCCCGAAAATGATTCCGAACTCGGAATTTACAATGTGCCTACACTGCCTACTGTCCGCGTGATAAAACGCTATATGGAATGGGACAAATGGGATACACCCTTAAATAGCAAAAAAATTATGATTGTAGTGGGCGAACACCGACCGTTTACTGCCGGACAAACGGCTGCAATAGAAGCCTTTTGCAAGTCGCACAATGCCTTTGTCTATGTAAATCATTTATCCAATTATCATGGAGAATACACGGTTTTGGCAAATTTGGCGCTTGCAGGCATGGGAAATGAAGCATTTAAAACTTATAAACCTGATATTTTGATAACCATAGGTGGGCAAACCGGTGATTATCCTTTATACGGCAAGTTAGCGATGGGTGATTGGCACGATTTTGAGCATTGGCGCATAGCAGAAGATGGAAATGTGGTAGATACTTATGATAAGCTTAGCAAAATATTCGAGTGTCCTTTTGAACTATTTTTTTACCGTTTGTCTAAAAACACAGAGATGGAACATAGTTATCTTGAACAATGGAAAGAATTAGAGTTATCAACATCAATTCCTGATAATTTACCATTTTCCAATGCCTATTTAGCGCAGCAGTTACACTGTGATATTCCGAAAAATAGTTATCTGAACCTTGCTATTCTCAATAGTTTGCGGCATTGGAGTTTCTTCCCGCTCGACCCCTCAATTACCTGTTACTCTAATGTGGCTGCTTTTGGAATAGATGGCTGTATGTCGGTTTTCTTGGGTGAAAGTGTAGCTACTGACAACTTGTGTTTTTTGGTAATAGGCGATTTAGCTTTTTTCTATGATATGAACTCTCTTGGCATTCGCCAACTTAAAAACAATGTGCGCATATTGCTCGTGAACAACGGTTGTGGTATAGAGTTTAAAAACTATAATCACGTCAATTACCAATTTGGCAAAGACGGTGATGCTTATGTTGCCGCCGTCGGACACAATGGCAACAGCGCTAAGGGTTGGGTAGAAAATGTAGGGTTTAAGTATCTGCAAGCAAAAAATAAGGACGAATTTTTAAAACATAAGGATGAATTTCTAGGAAAATCAGAAGAATCAATTGTTTTCGAGATTTTCACTACCCCCGAAGACGAATCGGATGCGTTAAAGTCAATTATTGAAAATAATAGAATGACATCAGGAATGGATGTAGTAAAGGACAAGGTTCGCTCATTAGTGGGTGCAAAAGGAGTAAGTATTCTTAAAAATATGATTAAAAAATGAGAATAGGAGTATTGACATTACCTTTTAATAATAATTACGGCGGTTTACTTCAATCATATGCTTTGCAGAGTTATTTAAAGCAAAGAGGACATGAAGTGTATTCTATTCAACAACTATTTCATTATAGCCTAATATCAGAGATAAAGATGTTCGTGAAAAATATGTTGTATAGAAGATATAGAACTTATCCAGCCAATTCAGCGAATATGAGAGTTTTCCAGCATAATTATATGGATGAAACAAATTTGGTTTATACAACTAAAGATATGAAACAAATTGTTGTTAAATATAATTTTGATGCTCTTGTCGTAGGTAGTGACCAAATTTGGCGTTTTAAATCGTATGAGCAGGATACATATCAGCGATACTTTGGAAAATTCGCAGAAAAGAAAAATATGATAAAAGTAGCATTTGCTGCTTCGTTTGGTGTTGATTTTTTTGAAGGAAACGAACAGCAAGCGTTGATAGCAAAGAGGTTAATAAAAGAGTTTGCTGCTGTTTCGGTTAGGGAAAAATCGGGTATAGCATTATGTAAAGAACATCTTGGTTACGATAAAGCGATTCATTTATGTGATCCAACTTTGTTACACTCTGCCGATTTCTATAGACAAATATATACAGGCAATGAAACGGATAATTTTGGAAAAATAGGTGTATATTTTCTTGATACAAATGAGGAAAAAATAAAATTTGTGTCTGAATTTGAAAAGAGAACAGGAAAACGTTCTGTTTTAATTGGAAAATATCGAAAAGGTAGAAAAGATTATTATCCAACACCGTCTCAGTGGTTAAGAGATTTTGATACAGTCGATTATATTATAACCGACTCATATCATGGCATGTTATTTTCAATTATTTTCCGTAAACCCTTTTGTGCGATTGGGAATGTTAAAAGAGGCTTAACTCGTTTTATTTCTGTTCTTGAAAATTTTGGATTGCAAAAAAGACTGATTAACGAGGATTTTAGGGATATTAACTATCAGTCTTTATTGCAAAAAATAGATTATTCTATTATAAATGAAATATTAAAAAATAATATAGAAAACTCAAATAAATTTTTCACAAAAGTAGATATGTAAATTCCAGTTAAAACTTCTATTGGTTGATTATCAATTTTTTATATATTTATTGCATATGAAGAAAAAAATTTACATTTATCCTCATTTTCGGCGCAATCTGATAGACCGAAATCCGTATATTGATAATTTGTGTATTAGTTTGAATAAATATTTTGATGTAATACAGCTTAATTACGAATCTAAATACAGTACTTTGTTTGATATTTCTAAATATATTTTTAAGGTTGATATATTGTTCTTCAACTGGATTGAAACAGTTCCTTGTGGATTTTTTGGTTTCTTAAAATTCTTGTTGTACTATATATATGTATTGATTGCGAAGTTAAGAAAAATGAAGATTATCTATTTGGTACACGACAAAAAACCTCATACTCATAAGGCTGTTAAATTTAATAACCATCTATCAGAACTGATTATAAAAGATATAATTAAAAGAAGTGATTTATTACTCACTCATGCAACAGAAGGATTGGATATTATAAAATCACAGAAGCCGGAGGCCAATGCTTTTTTTTTCAACCACCCGTTTGATGATTTGCAAATCTCGATGGATGATTTTTGTCACAAAGAAGTTCATAAAAAATACGATATACTTATTTGGAGTGCCATAAAGCCATATAAAGGTATTTATGAGTTTTTATCTTACTTAAAAGATAAAAAAATGTTATCACTCTATAAAATTAAAATTGTAGGAAGAATTTATTCAAATGAAGACAAAATTCGATTACCACAAATTATTGGAGACAATACCAATATTGAATTGGAAGATCGAAGTGTATCTTACGATGAACTGCCCGGACTAATTAATTCTGCAAAAATAGTGTTGTTTACTTATAAAGTTGAAACAGTTTTAAGTTCAGGCGTATTGATGGATTCACTTATGAATGGTGCAACAATAGTTGGCAATAATTGTGGAGCATTTAAAGATTTGGGATGTGAAGGTATTATCTATTCCTATAATGATTATACTCAAATGATAGAAATATTAGATGATATTATTGTTAATGACAAATATAAAGATAAGTATATGATTTATAGTTTTATACAAAAAAACAACTGGGATAATTTTGCAAAAGAAATAGGTTTAAAAATTTATGCATTGTAATGGAATTAGCTTATATAGTATATACAGCAATATTTATCGTTACTATATTATTTGCTTATTTTGGAATAAAAGCAAATAGAGGGCGAAAAGATAGTGTCAGTCGTCAAACATGGGTATTTTGGGGAATTGCCATTGTTTTTTACATCTTTATTCTCGGTTTACGTAAGGATGTAGGCATTGATTATAGAACATACAAGATGTTTTTTGAAAATGATTTTAATAGTAGTAGTGGTGTAGATATAATTTATTACCTATTTGAAAATATAGTAAAGAATGGTCATTACAATTATTTTATTGCATTTTTAGCGTTCATTCCGATTTACTTTATATTTCTTTCTTTCAAGGATAAACCGAAGTTTCTTGTATTGTTTTTATTCTTCTATTTTACTTGGGGAACATTTTTCTATTCAATGAATATTATGCGGCAAACAGCAGCATGTGCAATACTGTTATATGTCATAACAAGGTATTTAGATAGAGACTATAAAGGATTTATAATCTTTTACATTTTAGCCTTTATTTTACATCGTTCTGTCCTATTAGCTCTGCCATTTATTTTTTTATTCAAGTTTGATTTCATAAAACCGCGTTGGATAATTATATGTTTGCTTTTTTTATCTTTCTTGTACGGGCAATATATATATAATTCTTATAGTCATAGTCTTGAAAATGTTGTACTAACAGGTATCTTTGAAAGATATAATTACTACTTAGAAGGTAGGTATGAATATTCAGAAAGGGTAACAACAGGTAGCGGGTTATTTGAAGTATTAAATCTTTTTGTTGCATTGTTAGTTGTTTTCTATAGTAATGTATTAAAGAGAAAATACGAACAATATAATTTTAATCTATATTATAATTTTATGATTGTGGGCTATATATTCCATAATATTATTTATGATTTAGTGATGTTGCGAGTATTTAATTATTTTAATTTTTTGGGAATACTAGCACTTGCGATGTTGTTTCATTATCTATTTTTTATTCAAAAAAATATTATGTTAAAATTTATTGGGGTAGGTCTAATGTTGATAGGAATAGTAAATTATTATTATCAAATATATAAATGTACTATGGAAATAGCTCCATTTTATTTTATTTTTTAAATAGTTATTATATGAATTTATATTTATTCCCAGCGTTAGCTTCATCGCAAGGTGGTTATAATCTTGGTGTGTTATTCGCTTATAATAAATTACAAGTAAAACAAGATGATGTTGTGGTTTGGTGTTTAGATAAGACGGATTTAGTTGACAATGCTCAATGTATAAGAAAAACAGATATCTTTCTTAAATACCCTCCATTATATTCTTTACGGTCATTGCATAAAGTTTTAACGGATAGATTTCATCAGGAAATAGATTATAAAGCTATTGCTCCTTTAGTGAAATATGATTTTGAACATATTCATTGTGATGAGGTTACATTTTATAGGGCAATAAGGAAGCTATATCCTGATAAAAAAATATTTATCAGGTTTCATAATGTTTTCTCCAGAATAAAGGAAAGGGAAAGAGTATTATCAGTAAAACAAGACTGGAGATTTGAATTAAAGATGCGATTATTCACGAAATTGGAGTTTGAAATTTTTAAAGACAATAATGTTTATAAAATTTTCATTTCTGACGAAGATAGAAATTATTATACTTCAATGATGGGTAGAACAATAGATTCCGAAGTCTGGTATTATGAACCGACAGTTAATAAAATAGAACAGAATAAATTGTTACCTAAACTTGTATGGTTTGGTGGAGTAGAGGGACACAAAACGACTTCTGTTAGGTGGTTCATCAATGATGTTTTTCCAAAAATCAAAAAACAAATTCCAAGCGCAGAATTTCATTTGTGGGGAAGTCAAACAAATCAATTCGACAATCCCACAAAAAATATCTTTGCTCATGGTAAATACTTGCACGATGATTTACCATTGAAAGGTGAGGCATTATACATTAATCCTGATATAATTGGTGGCGGTATAAAAATCAAATTGCTTACATATTTCAAAGAAGGAGTTCCATTTATTTCAACACCATTTGGATTTGAAGGTTACAAAGAAGCTTTGATTGATAATCAATATTGTTTTGTTATTGAAATGGATAAATGGGCTGAAAAAATTATACAAATTCTAAAACCATAAAACATTATGTCCTCAAAAGTAACTCTAAATAAATTTAACCACAAAGAAGGTTTAGACAGAGGCGCAAGTAAGTTCAAAGAAACTCTTTGGTATCTTGTAAAAATGCTGTTTTTCCTTACGGCATTCCCTTTTCTGAGCTGTTTAAAATGTTGGATTTTAAGAATTTTTGGTGCAAAAATAGGAAAAAATGTGCTGATAAAACCTCGTGTTAATATTCATTTTCCATGGAAACTTGAAGTCGGAAACGATGTATGGATTGGCGAAGATGTATTTATTTTGAATTTTGAAAAAATAAAAATCGGAAGTAATGTATGTATCAGTCAACGTGCTTTTCTTTGTGGTGGTAATCATAATTATAAAAATCCGTCAATGTCTTACCGTAATGGCTCAATAACATTAGAAAATGGTTGTTGGGTGGGAGCGCAGTGCTTTGTTGCACCCAATATTACAATCGGAACAGATTGTGTGGTTTCAGCTTGTTCGGTGGTTACAAATTCACTGCCAGAAAATATGATTTGTGCAGGAAATCCGTGTAGGCCAATAAAAGAAAGATTTTAAATGAAAATATCTATAATTACGATAGTTTATAATAATAGAAATTGTATTTCAGATTGTATTCAATCAGTTATTAATCAGTCATATGATGATATTGAATATCTCGTTATTGACGGGGCTTCTACAGATGGAACGATTGATATAATTCAGAATTACGAATTACGAATTACGAAAGAATACCCGCATATCTCTTTTCGTTGGATTTCAGAAAAAGATACAGGTTTGTATAATGCGCTTAACAAAGGAATACGACAGGCTACTGGCGATATTATTGGCATTTTACATTCGGACGATTTGTATTACACAACGGATGTGTTAAAACAAATAAATAAGGTGTTTCAAAGTACCGAAACCGATTTAGTATATGCCAATGGACAATATGTAGAACAAAATAATACTGAAATAGTAAAACGTATATACCAAGCAAAGCCTTTCAAAAAAAGTTATTTGAAATTTGGTTGGATTCCTTTGCATACAACTATTTATGTTAGAAAAGGAGTCTTTGATCAATATGGTTTGTATGATGAGAACTATTCTATTGCTAGCGATTACGAAATATCTTTGCGTTGGTTTTTTAATGATAATATAAAAAAGATATTTTTAGATTCTTGGGTAGTAAAAATGCGTTTAGGAGGTAAGAGTACTACTGCAAAATTTCAAAAAAGAAAGTCCTCAGAAGATTTATCCATTATTCGCAAATATCATTTATGGGGTTGGTTTACATTGGGCTGTAAAATAATGAGGAAAATTCCTCAATATTTTATGCCGCAATTGATAAATATTGATTTTCATTTGGGTAGTACTAAATGTTTCTAGAAAGAAATCTTATTTTATCATCGTATATTCATAAAAATGCCTACTGTTATAGTTCTGTAGTTTATTAAATAAGGAAAAGTTAAAAAATGATAATTCGTAGTAAAGCGCCTTTACGTTTAGGTTTTGCCGGGGGGGGAAGTGATGTGTCGCCGTATAGTGATTTGTATGGTGGATTAATATTAAATGCCACCATCAATATGTATGCTTATTGTACCATTGAGGAAACCAAGGATGGTAAGATAGAAATTATTGCTCCGGATATTCAAACAAGTATTTCATATCCGATGAGTAAACGTTTACCTGTTGATGGTTGTTTAGATTTGCATAAGGGTGTTTATAACCGTATTGTGGAGGAATATAGGTTGCAGCCTATGTCTTTCCGTATTACCACTTATTCGGATGCACCTCCGGGCAGCGGCTTGGGTTCTTCATCTACCATGGTGGTTGCCATTGTTAAAGCCTTTGTCGAATGGTTGAATTTACCTTTGGGGGAATATGAGATAGCATATTTGGCTTATCAGATTGAACGAAAGGATTTACAGTTGAGCGGAGGTAAACAGGATCAGTATGCAGCAGCTTTCGGTGGCTTCAATTTTATGGAGTTTCAGAAAAATGATGTGGTTATTGTTAACCCCTTACGTGTAAAGCGTTGGATTGTTGATGAACTGGAATCATCATTGGTCCTTTATTATACGGGCGCTTCCCGCTCGTCAGCAGCCATTATTGACGAACAGAAAAGGCGCACAAGCTCCGGTAATGCAGATGCTATTGAAGCGATGCATCGTATCAGGCAAAGTTCCATTGACATGAAAACGGCTCTCCTTAGAGGAGATGTTTCTACTTTTGCTGCTATATTGGGTGAAGCATGGGAAGATAAGAAAAAAATGGCTTCGGCTATTACAAATCCCATGATTCAACAGGCTTTTGACGTGGCAATAGACAATGGTGCTGTATCAGGGAAAGTGAGTGGAGCTGGTGGCGGTGGTTTCATCATGTTTATGGTAGAGCCAACCAAAAAAGTACAAGTGACCAATGAATTAAGTAAACTTGTGGGCCGCGTAGTGGGCTTTCAATTTAGCGAAGGTGGCTGTCATGGATGGAAGATATATAATTAGAAATAATAATTAAAGATAAAAATTGAGGTTCAGGAGGTTGAAATTTGAATAATAATAATCGCCGGTAAATAAAGTGCATCTTACGAATAAAACAAAATTTCAAGAATAATGAAAAATATAATAGTAAATCAAATTCAAAGTTCAATATTAACAAAGGAACTTCTTTTAAAAAATGAAAATATTATTGCTGCTATCGAAAAGGCGTCAGCAATAATAACTGATGCTTATCAATCAGGAAATAAAACTTTGCTTGCCGGAAATGGTGGTAGTGCCGCCGATGCACAGCATATCGCAGGTGAATTTGTTAGCCGTTTTTATTTCGATAGGCCAGGCCTACCTTCTATCGCTTTGAGTACGGATACCTCCATTCTTACGGCTATCGGTAATGATTACGGATACGAGAAATTATTTTCGCGTCAAGTGCAGGCGCAGGGTGTAAAAGGCGATGTCTTTATTGGCATTTCTACTTCGGGAAGTTCAAAAAATGTAGTAGAAGCCTTGAAAATGGCTAAGGAAAAAGAAATTTTCACAGTAGGATTGACTGGTGAAAAGCACGGCGCAATGGATGAGTTTTGTGATATTTGTATCAAAGTTCCTTCGCTCGAAACACCACGCATTCAAGAGTGTCATATTTTGATTGGTCATATTATTTGTTGTATAGTGGAAGAAAGTATTTTTGGAGAGCTTAATCCCAACAAATAGAGTATGGCATATTACGATTATTTTTTTGCCCTTAAATGTTTCTTATACCAAATAATATAACCAGTAATTGGGAGTGATGCCCCTATAGCACTTACTAAAAACATAATGATTTTACCCCAGATTCCCCAGATTCGTCCGGAATGAATATCATAATTCATCCGTCTTAGTTTATCCGCGGATGAAGCATCTGCATATTTTCCGGCATAAGGTCCCGTTCCGTGTAAAGGTTTTAGTGTATATTGGTCAAAAAATAAGTTGTCCGTTTTATAGTATGCCCCTTTTATATATGCTATGCTGACACGAATTACACCATCATTGGCAGACGGCAAGGCGAAATAATAATCTGCGGCATTTGGGATTTCATTTAAAAGCTCTAAATATAGTTTGTCCAGTGTACTGTTCTCAGCTTTTATTTCTTTTATTTGTGTTGTATCAGACAGAGGTAGGGTGTATGGTTTCAATTCACCGCCGCCCGAAAGCTTATAGACCGATTTGCTAAACCAATCGAAACTCCATATTAATCCGGTCAGAGCCAACAAGAGTAGAATAATGAACGAATAACTGCCTAAGACACTATGTAATCCCCAAAGTATATTTTTTCGCTTTAGGGTGAAGTTACGTTTTACGACTTTCTTATTCCATCGTTTGGGCCACCATATAATCAATCCTGTAATGAGGATGATCGCAAATATTAATACACTTATTCCGACAATAGGTTTGCCAATATCTTGAGGTAACCAAAGATGACGATGTCCATTCAGCATAAAACCGAAGAAATCAAATTCACCCTTCTGTTTTATTATTGTTTTTATAACCTGTCCTGTATATTGATTAATATAGACAGTAGTCATACCCTTTTCGAAATTGTAGTAGTCTACAAAAACGGCATCGGATGGTCTACCATAGGTTATAGCGGATGGGTTTATGCCGGATGCTTCTTTATTTGCAATGGCTAGCACTTCTGAAGGCAATAGGGTAGGAGTATTTTGCACTTCGACCGTTTTCCATTGTTGAGATAGATTGATTATCTCATCTTTGAAAACGTACAGGCAACCTGTAACACATACGATAAAAACAACTATCCCCGACAGTAAGCCGAGGTATAGATGTAACTTTATACAGATTTTTCTTATTTTGAAAGTCATCAATTTAGTTTAAATACTCCTGCGACAAAGCTGGCAGATACTTTTGCCCCACGTACGGCAGTTGCTGTTTGTGGATCGGTACGGTAAATATAAGTACCCTCATCCGTCGTTATTGGCATGTATACATATCCGCCATCATGTAAAACAGGAAAACGCCTGCCACCCATACCGCTATGTACAGGTATGCCTTCCACATCTTTCACCGTTTTGTTGTATATGTCTATTATGCAGCATTTCACTGATTTGTCAGACCATCTGTCATTAATTGTTTGTGGATTGAGAGTACAAACTTCAGCAAACACTAATCCATTGCCCAGATATTTTATATGTGCAGGCTTAAGCCCTCCTGTCTTTGCCTCAAAATCAAAGAAATAATTATCAAACTCTGTGCTTCCGGAAGGAATGCGAACAAAAGCAGCATTTTTCGTACTTTGGGAAAATCCATTTGTAAAAGAAGAGTTCGACATCAGGTACATATCCCCCGACTCATCTTTGAATATCCCATTATGTGCATACCACGACCCGGCAGGTCCTGTGCGTGTATCCTTCATTATTTTATTCAATGTCATATCCGGATAATCGTATACAGCAACATAAGTTGTATCTGTATATCGGGTACTCCAGTCAGTCTGACTCATATGGAAGTAGGTCACGTATATTTTACCGTTGCTTTCACACAATCCTGTTATGCTAGGCCATTCTAAAGTTGCAAGAGGAGCTATTGGTACATTGCGTTTGCGGATAAAACTTACTGCATTTATATCAGTATCATAGAAGGTTATCATATTGCCACTGGCAGCATTTGCCGGGATTTCCATTCCCATCATCGTAGTATTATTGATCTGACTAAATACACTTAACGATTGATTAAAATAATAATCTCCTGATTCCTGAATATATCCGGAGGCATTTCTCGTAATACCTTTTAGATGCGTAACTCCTAATCCACCTATGCAAAAGATAGTTTGATTGCCTTGTTCATAGTCGTGATAACCACTTTGCTCTATACCCTGTCCTTTGGCGTCAATTGTTCCGTTCATTAAGTCGGCAGCACTCACTACATAATATGTCGTTGTTCCGCTTGATGTTATTCCTAAAGCCAACACGTAAGGAGCGTCCTTTATTTCTTTGTTCTCTGTCAAATCTTCGCAAGAGGTATTACATAGCATGATACCCAGAAGAATGAGAAGATATATCAATTTATTAGTTGTCATATTTGAAGTAAATTTACTGAAATGTTATTTTAAAAAGTAACGGAATTTTACGTTAAACGCTCTTCCCGGTTTTTGCAGGAAAAAGTTATCATATAATTTCTGATCGGTAAAATTGGTACATTCCAAAGCTACATTGTATTTCCCTTTTTTTATTGAATAGCTGATCGATGCATCGTGTGAAAACTGCTCAGGTATAAGATCCTTATTATACACTGCACCCAATCCCGGAAGAGACAAGTAATATTCGGCCACAAAGTTCGCCATATAGTCGATGCTTAATTCCGAATCTTTCATTCCAATGTTCTGGAAACGCAGTCCGACATTCCCATTTCCGAACAGGTAAGGAATATTAGGCAGGCGATATCCGTAGTTGATATGTTCTATTCTATTACCTTCGCCCACATAACTATTATCTACCTCTTCGAATTTCTGTTTATCACGTATATCCTGATATGTTAGGCTAACACTTGCGTGTAACAATTGTTTCCATTTATAACGTAAACTACCTTCAATACCTTTTGTCAGCACTTTCCCTATATTCTTATATCCGGAGGTTGGATTGGAAGTGGCTGAAACTTCTTTCAAGATGAAATCGCGGGTATCACGGTATATAAAGTTAGTTTCTAACATAAATGTATGCTGGCCAAGTATGTGCTCGTACATAATGCCCAGATTGGCATTGCTGCTGTTTTCTGGCTTCAAATCGGCATTGGCTGTTTGATACAATCCATCACCAAACATTTCGTGGCTTTCCGGTAAACGGAATGTCTTTTCATATGATAGTTTTGCTTGCAAGCTCGGTAATATAAAGTATGCAAATGCTCCGCCATAACCGATACTCGTTTTATCATTTTGAATTTTCTCGAAACGCTCATTCTCAGTAAACTGATCTACTTTTTTGTAGGTATAACTATCCGTATTATAATTCTTTATAAATAGATTCGCATTCCACCTTTCGTATGTTGCCATCCATCCTAGCCCGATAATATTTTTAGTTAGATTTTGAGGGAACTGATTTGATTCATTATTTGGATCACGTTTGTCAAATAGTTTTCTGTCCAATGACGAATAAACATGATTTATTGTTAATGAATTATGTAGATCTAACATATAACTTAGGTTTGTATTTGTCTGCCATTCCTTATTTGTTATTTTGGACTCCGTAGCAGCACTTCTTTCACCTATTTTCCCGCTTTCGACAGATTCTCCCAACCAGTTGTATTTACGTGAGATTGTATCTGTCTTGTAAGACTTTACATGATTGTACGCACCATAAAAGGATAGGGACAATCCTTCTATAAATAAATCATCTTTTTTGTAGCGAATCGATGGAATCATAGACTGGCTTTCAGATGTTATTCCTCCATATACAGCATCCATTGTGGCTCCGGTTTGCACATCGCCATCATTTTTTGAAGCTATTATTCCCAATAATAGGTAGTCTGCAAAAGGTTTGTTTACAATTCCGGTTTCAAATTTAATGCCGCCGGACTCATATTTATCGTGGAAGCGTTTTACCCATTGATTACCAACAAATTTATTTTCGGAAAGATCCATAATAGGCGCATATACTTTGTAGTTATTATCCGAATAGTTATAGAAAACATTGGCACGTAAAGTAAATCCGGTTTTATCTGTAAATGCACCATTTATGGAAGCTCTATGTGTGTTGAATGATCCGATGGAGTAAGCGGCATCCAGATAGTTAGCGTCTTTTCGGCTAACAATGTTTACAGCACCGCCCAAAGCATCAGCACCCAAATTTACGGGTAAAACTCCTTTGTAAATATCTACTCGCTCAGCCATGTTTACGGATATATTGCTAAGATTGAATGAAGATCCGAAATTGTCCATCGGAATGCCATCGAGGAAAAATTTAACTTGGTTTCCGGAGAAGCCATTCAAACTAAAATTGAAGTTTGATCCTAAGCCGCCATCTTCACGTACACGTACACTCGTTACAGTGTTTAGTGCTTTATTAATAGAAGGTAACGAGGTGTATAAATTCTTCACATCAAGCACTGTTATTGCATATGCTTGTTCTTGTTGTTGACGGGCCCTGGATTTTCCAATAATGGCAACTTCGCCGAGATTGACAGAGTTTTCTACTATTATATCACCTAAATTAGTGATTTTTCCGGCAGCTATACTAATAGCTATCTCTTTTGTTTCTATCCCAACACCAGAAACAGATAGTGTGTGATTGCCGGATGAAACCGCAGATATCTTAAACTCTCCCTTATCGTTGGCATATTGGCCTATTGTAGTACCTTTTATGGCTACTGCCACATATGGTACAGCTTCGGCATTTTTGTCCACAATACGCCCGGAAATTTCTCCTTTGTCTTTTTGCGCGATCGCATGCAGAGGCGACAGTATGAAAGCTAAAAAGACAGCGAACTGTATAAATATTTTTATTTGATTTTTTTTCATTGTTTGTTCATATTATTAAAGCGCGGCAAAAATAGTATTTTATGTATTGTAAAGCAATCGTCAATACTAGGTATTTGGAAGATTATTGATACCTATATAAGGGGATGTTAGAAGTGGAATAAGAGAGAATCATTAGTCTATAAATGATTTTATAAATTTCAATATTGCTATATAGAAAAATTGTATTTTTGCACATTATAAAATTACAATGAAACATGGGTAAAATTATTTTCAGATACGGTGCTATGGGCTCCAGTAAGTCCGCTCATTTATTGATGACAGGATATAATTTTGAAGAAAGAGGAAAGACTGTAGTATATGCAAAATCGAGTATAGACACGAGGGACGGAGAATACATCACTACCCGGTCGGGGATACCTCCCAAGAAAAGTTTAACTATACCCGAAAACTCAAATCTATTGATCTTATTTAGTAATCTTCAGAATCAATCCGTAATTATGATTGACGAATGTCAATTTTTATCTGAAGATGATATTAACCAATTGAATAAACTAAGCATAGAGAAAGATCTTGTAATAATTTGCTATGGATTAAGAACTGATAGTGATAGCAATCTTTTTCTTGGATCTAAAAGACTATTTGAAATAGCAGATGTAATAGAAGAAATAAAGTCTTGTTGTTCCAGATGTGCAAGGAAGGCTACGATGAATTTATATTTAGGAGCGAAGAAAGATGTGGTTCTTATTGGCGATAGTGGTTATTTACCCATATGCCGGGAATGCTATTTTAAATAGAGAATAGGTCTAGGTAGGATTTATTCTCAAAATTGTATTTTTATACCATAACTATGAAAAATTTGTAATGAAGAAAAAAGAACTATTAGCTCTGTGTTTCGGGGCGTCAACACTGTTCGCCGGAAATAATCTGTTTGCTTCCGAAGGAAGAACCCGTATCCCGATAGATAATACGCGGATAACTATGGGTATTGATAAACAAACGAACCGCCCGCCTCAAAAAGATCGCTTGTTTGTTTCTCAAGCTGTAGAGAAAGAAATTGTACGTGTAAAGAAGTTGTTGATTAATCCTAAGTTAGCTTGGATGTTCGAAAACTGTTTTCCGAATACACTCGACACTACAGTGCGTCATTACAAAACAGATGGTAAAGATGATACTGTAGTCTATACCGGAGATATCCATGCTATGTGGTTGCGTGATTCCGGAGCTCAGGTATGGCCTTATGTTCAACTGGCGAACAACGACTCTCAACTTAAAGCGATGTTGTCCGGAGTCATACGCCGCCAGTTCAAATGTATAATTATCGATCCTTATGCAAATGCATTTCTTGATCCGCATGATCCAAATCCGGATCACCAGTGGATGAGCGATTTGACGAATATGAAACCTGAGTTGCATGAACGGAAATGGGAAATAGATTCGCTCTGTTATCCATTGCGTTTGGCTTATCATTACTGGAAAATAACGGGCGATGCAAGCATATTTGATGAAGAATGGTTGCAAGCAATAACGAATATCCTTCGGACATTTAAAGAACAGCAACGTAAAGATGGAGTAGGGCCATATAAATTTCAACGTAAGACCGAGCGTCCATTAGATACTCTTAGCAATAATGGCTTGGGTAATCCTGTCAATCCTGTCGGGCTTATAGTCTCTTCTTTCCGCCCTTCGGATGATGCTACTACCTACTCATTTTTAGTTCCTTCTAACTTTTTTGCTGTAACGTCGTTGAGAAAGGCAGCTGAAATACTGGAAACTGTAAGTAAAAAAACAGGTCAGGCGAGAGAATGCCTTGATTTGGCGAATGAAGTAGAATCGGCTTTGAAAAAGTATGCAATCTACGATCATCCTAAATACGGTACTATCTATGCATTCGAAGTAGATGGCTTTGGAAATCAGTATTTGATGGACGACTCCAATGCTCCGAGTTTATTATCTATGGCATATTTGGGCGATGTGGATATAAACGATCCTATCTATCAGAATACCCGGAAATTTGTATGGAGTAAAGATAATCCTTATTTCTTCAGCGGTACAGCCGGAGAAGGTATTGGCGGTCCCCATATAGGCTACAATATGATTTGGCCGATGAGTATTATGATGAAAGCTTTTACTAGCCAGGATGATGAGGAAATTAAATGGTGTATAAAAAAGTTGATGGATACAGATGCCGGTACCGGATTTATACATGAGTCTTTTCATAAAGATAATCCGCAGAAATTTACCCGTGCATGGTTTGCTTGGCAGAATACACTCTTTGGTGAGCTTATTCTGAAATTGGTAAATGATGGAAAATTAGAATTATTGAATAGTATATAATAAATTATCATTCTGCTATGAGGTTTGTACTGTTTTTCTCAATCATTCTTCCTATTGCTAGTGGCATAGTTTCAGCACAAGAGAAAATATCTTATGTCAATCCAATGATAGGAACTGTCAAGATGGGACATACTTTTCCCGGTGCTTGTGTACCTCACGGAATCGTTCAGTTAAGCCCCGATACAGATACTATTCCTCATAATGTGAATGGACAATATCAGAAAGATGCTTATAAATACTGTGCTGGATATCAGCACAATGATAACACAATTGTAGGATTCAGCCATACGCATTTTAGCGGAACGGGGCATTCCGATCTCGGTGATATTTTGGTCATGCCTATAACAGGAGCGTTGAAGTTTAATCCGGGTACAGCAGACAATCCCGATTCCGGTTACCGTTCCCGTTTTTCGCACGATACGGAGGTTTCTCGTCCCGGTTATTATGAAGTTGTGCTCGACGACTATAAAGTGAAAGCCCAATTGACAGCAACCGAAAGAGTAGGGGTTCATAAATATACGTTTCCGGCAAATGAGAAACAACAGGTTTTACTCGACCTTGTTCATGGTATCTATAACTATGACGGAAAGGTGCTTTGGGCTAGCCTGAGAGTTGAAAACGATACATTGGTAACTGGATATCGCATTACAAATGGATGGTCGAGAGAGAATTATATTTACTTTGCTATTTCTCTATCCAAACCAATTCACAATTATGGATATGTAGACCGGGAGAAGCCAAAGTATATTGGATTTTGGAGAAAATTCGATTTGCAAAAAAACTTTCCTGAAATTGCCGGACGAAAAATTGTGACCTATTTCGATTTTGGGACAGATAATGCTCCTTTAGATATAAAAGTAGCTTTATCAGCTGTAAGTACACAAGGTGCAGTCAAAAATCTTGAAGCAGAAGCTAAAAATAAATCTTTCGAACAGATTGTCACAGAAGCTTCAAATAAATGGGAAAAAGAATTGGCTGTAATTGATGTAAAAGGTAGTAAAGATGGACAGGAAATGCTTTATACTTCTCTTTATCATACGCTTATAAATCCTTCTGTATATATGGATGTTGACGAACAATATCGTGGCATAGACCATAATATACATCAGGCTGACGGCTTTACAAATTACACCGTCTTTTCTGTTTGGGATACTTACAGGGCATTGCATCCTTTGTTTAATATAATAAATAGGGAGCGGAGTGTCGATATTGTGAAATCTATGATAGCACATTACGATCAGAGTGTGCATAAGGCATTACCTGTGTGGTCGCATATGGGAAATGAAAACTGGTGTATGATAGGATATCATTCAGTCTCTGTCCTTGCTGATGCCATTGATAAAGGGCTGGATATAGACAAAAAACATGCATTGGAGGCTATGGTAAGCAGTTCAAATGTAGACTATTATGACGGTATTGGCGAATATAAGAAATTAGGATATGTACCTTATGATAAGAATGGAAGCGGTTCGTCTATAACTCTTGAATATTCTTACGATGACTGGACGATATATAATACTGCCCGGAAATTAGGTAATACATCATTAGCAGAGACTTACAAGAAAAGAGCTTCCAATTATAACAACATATTCGATCCAGAGCTAAAATTTGTCCGTGCCCGCAAAATGGATGGTAGTTGGAAAACACCATTCAGCCTATTAAATACGCATAGAGAAGGATTTATTGAAGGAAATTCGTGGAATTACTCATTTTATGTGCCGCATGACGTAAAGGGATTAATCAGACAAATGGGTGGTGATAAACAATTTACTCAACGCCTTGATTCCTTATTTACTATGCATTTACCCGACGAGTTTTTTGAACAGACAGAAGATGTAACCCGCGAAGGTCTTTTGGGTAATTATGTACACGGTAACGAACCTAGTCATCATATAGTATACCTGTATGCATGGACTTCGCAGCCATGGAAAACTCAATACTGGGTACGTGATATAATGAACCGTATGTACAAAAATAGTATAGACGGGCTTTGTGGAAACGATGATTGTGGGCAAATGTCAGCTTGGTATATCTTCTCGGCGATGGGTTTTTATCCTGTGTGCCCCGGTTCAAACGAGTATGTACTTGGAGCTCCGTATTTTCCATATATGAGGGTTAGGGTAGGAGAGAACAAGTATTTAACAATAAAAGCAGATGGTGTCAGCGATATAAACAGATATGTGAAAGCTGTCAGGCTAAACGGGAAGATATATACGAAAGCTTACATCACATACAATAACATTAAGGATGGTGCTACATTGGAATTTGAGATGATAGCTAAACCAAATAAAAAGCGATTGTTTACAGAAGAAGAAAAGCCCTATTCACTTTCGTCAGAATGATTTGCTCAGTCTGTTTTGAATTATTACCTTTGCTGCGAACATAAAAATACTCCAATGAGAATAAACAATTAATAAGTCGGTTTCTTTAAACCGACGCCCTGAATTTTCAAAATAGTTTTCGGTTTAACAGGTCTTTATTCAAGACTCTTATTAATTGTACATCATGAGTATTATAATCAGTGATATTTCGTATCACTATTTCAATCAAAAAGCATTATTTGAGCATATTAGTTTTTCTGTTTTGTCAAACAGGAAAGTATCTCTTATTGGTAATAACGGAACAGGAAAATCAACATTATTGAAGCTTTTAGCAGGAGAACTTATTCCTTCTTCGGGTTCTGTTCAATGTACATCACAAGCATATTATATTCCACAACAAATTGGCATTACAGGGCAAAGTGTAGCAGAAGCTCTTGGCGTAGCAGAGAAGATAAATGCGTTGCATTCTATCTATGGTGGTAGTACAGACCAAATTCATTACGATCAATTAACCGATGATTGGAACATTGAATCGCGATGTAGGTCGGCTCTTGATTTTTGGGGATTAGTAGATATTGATCTGAATACATCTGTTGATATATTAAGTGGGGGAGAAAAAAGCAAGGTGTTTTTGGCTGGATTGTTAATTCATAAGCCGGATATTATTTTGCTCGACGAACCTACGAATCATCTGGATCAGACAAGCAGGCAAAAGTTTTATGACTATATCTTTGATTGTAGAGCTACCGTTATAATTGTTAGCCACGATGTTACGCTTCTCAATAAGTTAGATTCGACCTATGAACTGTCTGCAAAAGGGATTAAGCTTTATGGAGGAAATTATACTTTTTACAAAGAACAAAAAAATATTGAAGAAGAAGCGTTGGCGCAGCAAATCAACTTTGAAGAGAAACAACTTAGGACTGCACACAGAAAGGCTCAGGAGATGAAAGAAAGACAAAATAGAAGAATAAAGCAAGGAGAGAATAGTTCGTCAGGAACTCCTCGCATTGTGTTGGGGATGTTGCAGGAAAGTGGAGAAAATACTCGGGCAAAATTGAATGAAAAGCATTCAACTATTATTGCCGGTAACCAACAAAAACTTACAGAATTACGGCAAAAACAGCAGGCTAATATTGAACTTAAAATAGATATTAAAGATGCTCAATTACATAATGGTAAATTACTATTTGCGGCTATCAATGCGAATTTTGGATATAGGGAAGATAAACAGATCTGGAAAGACCCATTAAACTTAGAAGTTCGTAGTGGTGAACGGATTCGTATAATCGGAGATAATGGAACAGGTAAAACAACACTATTAAGATTATTAATGGGAGAACTTTCTCCATCAGAGGGTGAAATAAAACAGTCGGATTTTTCTTATGTCTATCTCGATCAGCAGTATAACCAAGTGCATAAGGATATAACTGTTTTAGATCTCGCACATGAATATAATACCAATAACCTGTTGGACCATGAGATAAAGTTGAGACTCAATAGGGCTTTGTTTCCACAAAATGCATGGGATAAGAATTGTCTGGCTCTTAGTGGGGGCGAACGTATGAGGCTTTACTTATGTTGTTTAATGATTTCAAATCAGATTCCCGATATCTTCATTTTGGATGAACCTACAAACAATTTGGATTTGTCGAGCCTGTCTATACTTACCAATACAGTCAAAGCTTATGAGGGAACTATCCTTGTTATCTCTCATGATCAAAATTTTATTGATGAGATTGGAATAACAAAGGTTATAGAGTTGAAAAATTAGTCTGTTCCCGAAAATAGAAAGCTGCCGTTCAGATAGATAATCTTTTGACGACTGCTTTTATATATTTTATTTTTCTCTCAGATATAGATACCAATATATCGCGCCAACAAGCAGCGCTCCGCCAATAAAGTTGCCAATTGTCGCAGGAATAAGATTTTGTAGAATAAAAGCGCTCCATGTAATATCTGCTCCCGAATAAATAGCAGCCGGAATAAAAAACATATTTGCAATAGAGTGTTCATACCCAAGTGTAACAAACAACATTACGGGTATCCAGATTCCAATACATTTTCCCGAAATATCTTTTGCTGCATATCCCATAAACATTCCTAAACATACCAGCCAGTTTGCTCCGATTCCTTTTATAAGCACTTTAAGAAAATCCTGATTTACTTTAACTTCAGAATAATGGTGCAAATATGCTTGCCAAGGTTCTTTTTCTAATAGCCCGACTTCGTAAGATAATAGGAACGCAACTATTTGTGCTCCAATAAAATTGAATATATATGACAATATTAAGTATTTGGCAAATATTCCGGCATTAATTTTGCGTTGCAGTAAAGGGTAGCTGAAAGCAGCACAATCGCTGGTAAATAAATCTGCTCCGGTGATGGAAACCATAATAAGCCCTACAGGAAATAGAGCTCCCGCTACGAATTTAATTAATCCCGGGTTCGATTCACCGATTCCCGGCATACCACCGGCAACCATAACGGACAACAATCCTCCGAATGCAATAAAAACTCCGCCAAGAATGGCTATAAGTATGAACTGTAGTATTGGTAAGTTTTTCTTATGTGTGGCTGATACCGCGAAATTGGATGTTATTTCTTTTGGTGAATAATAATTTGCCATTATAAATTCTTGATTTTTTCTGTTAGATATTCAAACCATAAGATTTGAATATAGAGGACGCTTTTTCTATAAGTTCTTGTGTTGGAGGCTGTATTTTACTTAACTTGTAGTCTATCCCCAGTTGTTCCCATTTATTTATGGCCATTTGGTGGAACGGCAGGATATCTACACGTTCAATATTTTTGAATTGAGAGGCATATTTTGCCCATTCTATCAGGTCATTTTCATCATCTGTATAGCCGGGAACAAGTACATAGCGGAGCCATACCGGTTTATCTATCGAAGCCAGGTATTCCATAAACTTAAATGTGGGCTCTAGTGATGCACTTGTTAATTCTTTGTATTTTATGGGATTTATGTGCTTTATATCAAGTAAAACAAGGTCTGTATAATCAAGAACCGTCTTAACCTTCTCGTTGAGGTATATTCCTGACGTGTCAATGGCTGTATGGATACCATTTCCTTTGCATATTCTAAAAAGCTCCAAAATAAATTCAGCTTGTAGCAAAGGTTCTCCCCCCGAAACTGTGATACCGCCTTTGGTAAATATTCTCACTTTATCTATTTCAAGAAATACTTCTTCCGGCGTGAGCGTATATTTAGATTCGTTCGTTTTCCATGTATCCGGATTGTGGCAATACAGGCAACGCAGGGGGCATCCCTGCGTAAACAAAACAAAACGGATTCCCGGGCCATCCTTTGTTCCGAATGTTTCAAAAGAATGAATATATCCTTCCATTATTTACGTTTGCAAACCTACAAAACAAAAGAGGGTGTGTCAAAAGTCCTTTTGACGCGCCCTCTTTCTCATCCTATATACTAAATAACTGTCGTAATTGTCCTGTTGATAACATCCAATTGCTGTTCACGTGTAAGTTTTATGAAGTTTACTGCATAACCGGATACACGGATTGTCAATTGTGGATATAATTCCGGATGTTCCATCGCATCGATTAACAGATCGCGATTGAAAACATTCACATTCAAGTGATGCCCCGATTTTAAGAAATATCCGTCAAGTAATCCCGCCAGGTTTACAGCTTCCTCTTCTTTGTTTTTACCCAAAGTATTTGGTGTTATGGCAAATGTATAAGAGATTCCATCATTGGCATGCTCAAACGGAAGTTTAGCAACTGACGAAAGTGATGCAACAGCGCCTTTGGTATCTCGTCCGTGCATTGGGTTTGCTCCCGGAGCGAAAGGCGTGCCGTCGCGGCGACCATCGGGTGTATTTCCTGTTTTTTTGCCGTATACAACATTCGATGTGATTGTCAATACCGACTGTGTTGGAATTGCATCTTTATACATCTTGCGTTTACGGATTTTATTCATGAATTTTTCCACAATCTCTATGGCAAACTTATCCGTTTTGTCATCATTATTACCAAATGGAATGTAATCTTTTTCCAGAATATAATCTACAGCATCCCCGTCTGCGTCTCTTACAATGCGGACTTTACCATATTTGATCGCTGCAAACGAGTCGGCTATAATTGATAGCCCCGACACCCCAAATGCTTGTGTACGCACGATGTCTACATCATGCAAAGCCATTTCTAAAGCTTCGTACGAGTATTTGTCATGCATATAGTGAATAATGTTGAGAGCTTTTACATAGGTTTCTGCAACCCAATCGAGTGTGCGGTCAAACTTCTCCCATACTTCCTCGAAATCCAAGTAATCGCCCGAAACTCTTTCTACCCAATGTTTAGGCAATACCTGGGCTTTTGTTTTTTCATCTTTACCTCCATTTATTGTATAAAGCAACGCCTTAGGCAAATTTGCCCGGGCACCGAAAAACTGCATCTGGTGGCCTATTCGCATAGGAGATACACAACAGGCGATACCATAATCGTCTCCTAACTGAGGACGCATAATATCATCGTTTTCATATTGAAGTGAGGATGTATCTATAGATACTTTCGCGCAATATTTTTTCCAGGCTTCCGGCAAACGGTCACTCCATAGAATTGTAAGATTTGGTTCCGGGGCAGGCCCTAGATTATAAAGGGTGTGTAACATACGATAGCTGTTCTTGGTTACCATCGATTTGCCCCGATTAGTCATGCCACCTATCGATTCTGTTACCCATACAGGGTCTCCCGAAAATAGTTCGTTATACTCATTCGTACGAAGGAACCGAACGATACGTAACTTCATTACGAAATGGTCGATAAATTCCTGAGCTTCTTTTTCTGTAATCAGGCCCTCTTTCAAGTCCCGTTCAATGTATATGTCAAGAAAGGTAGTTACACGTCCTAAGCTCATCGCTGCACCATTCTGATCCTTTATAGCAGCAAGGTATCCGAAGTATGTCCATTGAATTGCTTCCCGTGCATTTTTTGCAGGTTGGGAAATATCGAATCCATAAGCCGCCGCCATACGTTTGAAAGCTTTTAGAGCTTGAATCTGTGTACTTAATTCTTCACGAAGGCGGATCAGATCATCCGTCATCACAATGGGATCGCATTCTTGAAAACGTTTTTCCCGTTCAGCTATCAGGCGGTCTACTCCGTAAAGAGCCACACGGCGATAATCTCCGATAATACGTCCGCGGCCGTAAGCGTCAGGAAGCCCGGTTAATAAACCATTGCTTCTGGCACGTCGTATACTGTCTGTATAAGCCGAAAATACGCCCTCATTATGGGTTTTCCGGTATTTTGAATATATTTCGGTTGTAATAGTATCCAGCTTGTAGCCATATTCTTCAAGGCTTTGTTGTACCATACGGAGTCCACCGTTCGGGAATATAGCACGTTTCAGAGGTTTATCTGTTTGCACACCAACTATCTTTTCTAAATCTTTGTCGATATAACCTGCTCCATAGGCATCGATCTGGGATGGTATTTTAGTCTCGGCATCGTATACACCTTTTTCTTTTTCTACTTTAAATGCTTCACTTAACTTACTCCAAAGTTCTGTTGTTGCATTAGTTGGCTCTTCCAGAAAAGATTCATCGCCAAGATATTCAGTGTAATTTTCCAGGATAAAATTGTTGACATCTATTTTTTCCTGCCATTTAAGACCTTTAAAATTTTTATATGCTTCCATATCTATTATCTATTTAGAATAATATATTTTATTTTAACATAAACAACTATCAGTTACAAATTAATATAACTTACCCATTGAGTGTTTTCTTGGTTGAACATCAAATTGTGACGATCCGATAACTTATTTCCCGAAATTATCAAATTTAAATAATTCTGGCAGGTCTTCTGACTTACTCTATCTTTGAACATCCTTCCCAATTCCAGTTAGCAGTTAGCAGTTGACAGTCAACAAAAGAGTAGACTGATAAACTGATGGCTGATTACTGTCAATCAGTGGTATTTGGTCTTGTTCAAAGAGTTTTCAGCAACATTGTTAACTGATGACTGTTAACGGTCAGCTGAAAAGAGCTTACAGCAGCGGGTCTGTTCAGGATTTACACCTGATTCCCTTTTCACCATTTCCTAAGAAAATAGGAAACGACACCAAAATGTGGTGCAAATGTAGTAACTTTTATCTGAGTATGCTATGTGTATATTGTTAATTTATATCTTCAACAATGCAATTTTCTATATTCATGTTGATAAAATAAATCTTTAATTTTATTATCTACTGAATACCTGAAATAAATTTTTCTATATACATTATATTGGCATCTTTTAGCAGCACTCGTTTATCTTTGTCCAATAAATAGAGAGAAGGTATTGCCCTAAGTTCGTATAGTTTAAGTTTTTCTATTTGCTGTCCTTTATCATAACCTACGATCCAATTAGATGGTATTTCGTTTAAATGTCTTTTCCATAGAGAGAGATCGGTATCGGTATAAACGGCTAAAATCGACAGCTTTCTGTTTTGTAGTAAATCGTTTATACTTTTTGAGGTTTTCAGAAAAGTTGTAGTTTCTTTACAAGCATTACAGTCCGGGTTGTAAAAGTAAAGGATAGTATATGGACTTTCTATAGCATATAAATTACTACTGCTACCGCTGGCTATAGTGTAAGTGATATCTGAAGTTATCGAGCCAAGCCTGTTCTTTAAAATCATCTTTATATCAAATTCGGTCTGTTGTTTGGTAGTTTCATTACTTGATTTGTCTTGTAGGATATATTCTAGTACGGGGATATATAACTCTTCGTCCCTGAATGGAGAGTTGGGATCGTATAAATAATGATTACACAGTTTCAGCATGTAAAAGTATGCATTATTATTAGCTGAATTCTGTAATTCTGCTTGCTGAAGCATGTTCTTCATTGAATTTCGGATAGTAATGGAGTCATAAGGGGGAAGAATATTAAGAAAATCAACAAAAGCCTTTTCTGTAATATCCGGTCGGCTTATACGAATACTATCACTAAAATCGAATGAATCCCAGTAATGTAAAACCCGATAAGAAGCTTGTGATTTCTCTTCATTTATAGTTGGGGTTTTATTTGGCTGGGATGTTTTATTTTCCAATTTCTTACAACTGGAATTAAGGCAAATCGATATTGTACAAATAGTGGCTATAAAGAGGTATGTTTCTTTTCTCATCTTGTTTTAAATCTGAGGTTTCTTTAATGAAATTCTGTATTTGTGTTAATAATCTTCATTATTGCTGCAAATATAGTTTTAAAATACTTATTTCTTTCATGAAAGCTAAGAATGGTTTGTGACCATGCTAGAAAAGGTTTAATAATCGGATAATCCCCCACCATATCAGGCCTAATCCGACTAAAGTTGTAACCCAAAATAACAAATATACCCATTTGTATTTTTTTAGTTTCATAATTTAGTTAAAGATTTACTTAATTGTTTCAACCCTTTATAGGCTTTTTGCTCCAATAGCATTATACCATTCCAATTTTTTATAGGCTGTGTTTAACAATAAAAACTGTTTTTGCTCTATATATACGGTCATACCGGAGTGTGAATGGATATCGAAGCCGTTATTATTTATTAAAAAAGAGGGAGTGGACGCTTTCCATAAAACAGTACGATCAATCAAATAACTGAATTCTTCTTGCTTATTTTCGGGGAGCGCTTGTGAATAATACTCCTGAAAATCGAAAAATAAGCGGTGAAAATACCTGTCGAAATGCTGATAGTCTACAATATTTACCTGATGCGTCAAGTTACAGTTTTCGCGCACATAATTTGCTAATATATCAAGGTGTTGAGTGTCAATGACTGAAAAAGTAGCAGAACGTTCATTCCCTGTTTGATTATCCCAGTATGCAAATGCTTTGCCGGCAAAAGCGATCAATCCTGTAATTCCATCAAACTGCAAAGGAATGATTTCTTTATAAAGAGGAGTAAATCCCGGAGACAGTATTTCTGCGGACGAAGCCAATATATAATTTGTTTTATTTTTTAGTTGATATGCTACTTCTATCCCGGCCATAAAGCAAGCTTCGAAGGTGATACATTCAAATGCATTGTCAGGAATGGCTGAGGCAAAGTCTATTATGTTCATTTCGGCAGTATCATCTGTTATGATAGACTTCAGATCGATATTGGATTTAGGTGTTAACAATGTGCCTTGAGGCAACCAGCCGGAAGCATGAGAAAAAACCAGTAAATTGAAAGAAGCTTCAGGATATCGTTCTTTAGCATTAAGAATGACGCGGCGAAAAACTGCCGGATCGGCAGAATTTTCTGCTTTGTACTCTTCAATTGTTTCGATGTGGTTTTTTTCTCTTATTTCCATTAGACGAGGTATTGCTCCCCGACTATCTAAATATACAAGGATGCGGTGGTATGAATTGTTATCCATACCGCTGGCTATAGCTTCCAGTTTGGTTTGACCTTCATCCGCAAGGCTATTATCGGATGCCAGATAAACCAGTAATACCTGTTTTATCGTTTGTGATTGATCATTATTTTCATTGCAAGAAGTTAGAATAAAATGAAGAATAGCAAATATAAATATATAAGCGACCTTACTTATAATATTATAAGTAAGGGTTTTACTCCAATTGAATATTATTCTTCTTTTACTCATTACTTCATTTGCTGTTGTTCATATGATATTTATTCGGCTACACAACGGATTGAAAAGCCTAATTGGCGTGTCACGCCCGGATCTAGATTAATGTTATAATTTTGTCCAAAAACCAGATAGTAGGAATTTGTGCTATTTGCCGATGAAGACCAATAAGCTCCATTCGTTCCGATTTGAGTTAATGTTCCACCAGAATAGTCCCGATAACCTCCAGCCGGGAAAAATGGTGATCCTATACCGGTTTTGTTATATCCCATATTAAATAAATGGCTACCGTCATCTTTGGTAGATACAGTTGTTGTAAACGGAGTAACTATCGTATAGCTTGAAGTTTCGTAGAATTCCTGAGAGGTCGGCATCCTCCATTTTTTTGTCGGCGATCCGGGAGCCCATCCTTTTTCTGTTAAATGTCTGCAAATATCTCCAACTCCAGTGCCATCAGTTATTTCATAAAGAAAAGCACGGTCTTTATCAGTTTTTCCGGCTGGAGGATTACTGGTTACACTATTTGTAGAACGAGGAATATCGGCCCATACAGATAAACCGGCAGTAAGTACAGTTGTGCTGCCTCCACTTGGAGGATATAGTATGGTTGTTGGTAAATAAATTCCTACAGGTGATATTCCATACAAACTTCCGGCTTGAAAATAAACTCCCTGGTAATTCTTATGTGTGGTAACGTTTACATCGTCAAATGTAAGTTTTGCTCCATCCCAATAAATATTACTGCCCGCCCAACCTTTGTGTGCGACAGGATAGTATTCATTGTTCAGATTAAGAATAAGACTTACATCATCAAATTTTTTAGGTGAATCGGGACTCTCAAAAATCACTGTCACTTGACCTGCCAAACTAAGGGTGTTGCTGGCTACCCTGAAGCTAAGGGCTGTGCCTGTACCTGTATCGATGCTACCGGCGGTTCCTACTTTTAAATTATCTGATATTTGCAGATTTAAAAGAGAACCGGTACCGGTGGTTCTGTTCTCTGTGACCGATTTTATTCGCCAGTTAGCATTACTTCTCACATTAAATGTATATGTACTACCGTTTGTCCAGTATGAGCTTATTACGTTACTGAAAACAAGATTGTATGTAAACTGCCGTAAAAACAAGCTCTCCGTTAAATAACTGGTACCATTGAATACAGTAAAGTCCATTTTAGAAATTTTCATTAAAAACGGATCTGTTGTAAGCTCAGAACCTGTAATTGCCGTTGGTCGAATGGTGAGTAGTTTATCGCCGGATGGATCACTGATACTCGATTGCAGGCCAATGCCAGGCCTGTCATAAGCGCCATCAAGTGATAATCCTATACTGCCAATAATGTAATTGGTCGCAGAAACAGACGCAGAAACAGGAGTCCATTTAAGTCGCAGTTGTTGAGCGTCGGGTTGTACTCCTATTGCCGCAGAGAATACTAATTCTGTAATTTTCTTTGAACCTGCAGAATCTTTTATACTTAGTGATATTGCTGCATTCGTACCTTGTGTGACTTTAACTATATAATCAAGCCTGCCTGCTTTTATGTGTATATAACCTATACGTGTAGAGCCACTTGTGTTTTGATCCAATTTAAGTTTAATATTAGTTGTGGTGTTTGCTGTTCCCGAGGAAATCGGACTACCTGTAGTGGATACCAGGCTCAGCCAATTGATATTGCTTCCTCCTGTATCAACAATTTTATCAACGTTCCAGCCCGAAGGATAATCGGTTGTAACAGAAAAGCTATTGCCTTCACTCAAGTATGTATGTTCATCGCGTGGTAGAGTAAATTCTCCTACTGATACACCTAGCATATACTGTCCGTCGAAAACAACGTTAGACATTTGTGCGTCATTCCATTCTACAATTTCTGCCTTTATATTTACAGGACGAGAGTTGAATGCATCTGTTGGTGTAGGTTGTCCTGGTCCGCTAATTTGAGTTATATTAACTTTATAATGATGATTTCTCAACAGTGGCAGGTAGGTAGTGGTAGAGGATGCGGTTTGAGCAAAGTCTACACGATAATATGTCGGCTGGCTATCGCCCGTATATGTTCCGCCGATTACTAAACAGGTCGCATTTGAGAAGGATGCTACATTGGCTTTTATAGCTTCGAATGTATATATTTCACCTATTGATGCTATATCTGT
>JAISUS010000004.1 GCA_031271965.1 Prevotella sp.
TTTCTGGTGACACGTCTGGTAGCTACCGAATCGTAACCTTCTTCGGCAATTAATCGGTACATTTCAGGCAATAATGCAGGCGGATCCTGCAGATCTGCATCAATAATAGCTATATATTCTCCCCGCGAATGCTGTAAACCCGCATAAATTGCAGCTTCCTTTCCGAAATTTCGAGAAAAGGATATATATCTGACGCGGCTGTCTTTTGCATGCAAATCCTTTATTTCAGCCAATGTATCATCTTTTGAGCCATCGTTAATAAAGAGAATATCAAAAACAATCCCGGTCATCATCTCGGTCACTCGGTTTAACTCAATATAAAAACGAGGTATAGTTTCCTGTTCGTTATAACATGGAACGATTATTGTTATCATAGTCATTCATCCTCAATATCAAATGATATTTTATATATGTTAAACTCGTATACGGAAATTTGCCCCTTTTTTACAAATACAATGCTGCCGGAATGACTTTCTATTTCCGTTTCGAATTCGTCATCCAATTTGCCGGCGTACAACATCCAAGTGGTTTTTCCTTCATAATCAGCAGTGTAGCCCACATAATCAGCGTGTGGGAAATCAAAATAGGCATCTAATACTGTCCAATTTAAGTGAACAACATTACTTACAACCTTATCGCCGTCGGCATATAGAGAATTGATGTATTGAACACTCTCAATGGTTGTAGTATTAATATCCTTATCTTCCTTGTATGCGTCACACCATGTAATTGCCCCCAGTAAAAAAATAATTGAAAAGATGATCGCAGCTACTCTGCGAGAAATGAAAGCTTTGACGGCAAATATGGCAATGCATAACCCGTAAATCCCGATCATTTGATAAGTGTATTTGGTATAAAATAAAGGTCGAAATAATTTAGATATGCCTATTCCAAATCCGATGGTGCCAACAATCGCTGCGGCTGCAACTAACAAATTGATAGATTCACGTTTTTTTAATTGATTTACCACAACAGCCATGTCAATGTGCAAAGCATCATCCTTCAAAGATATAGGTTTTAAATCTCTTAAAAACATAAATAAATATATTATTAAAGAAACAATCAACAAAATAGCTATACTTTTTGAAAAAATGTCCGTCCCTATAATATATTGTATGCAGTCATTAAAGCTTGGAATAAAGGTTAGCCACCACGAAGAACTCGTTCTAGAGAATGTTGACAGAAGAATTCTTAACCATGGCAAATAACTTACGACACAGACTAATCCGGAGAAAACACATTTCCATATAGTACCTTTGTTTCCGGCTATCAAAACGATATATACTACCAGATAGATAAAAGCAACAGAAACCAAGGCGTAATAGTGCGTATAGGCAGCTAATATTCCGGACAATGTAAATAATATCCAGTTTACCTTTCCTTTTTTCTTTTCAATTAGCTCAATTCCATACCAGAAGCAAAGAAATACGAACAAATTAGCCCAAGAATAATTCCTTATCTCAAGATTGTATCTAAAACAAACTCCCATGAAATTCTCGATCGCGAGAAAAAGAATTGATACAGTAATCCCGTATTTTTTCTTAACAACTGTTACGGCAAATACTATCATTAGCAAAACCGGTATAAGGGATACAAGATGGTAAGTATATCCGTGGTCCCCCAATAATATAAATGCTATCCGCAAGAATAAGTAGTATAGAGGCGGGTGAACATCAGAGGCAGTAGCTTCTATTAGATCCGGAGCGGTCATTTTCGCAAGTCTTATGGAAAAAGCCTCATCGCCCCAATAAGTCATATTAGTAACGCGTATTAGATTTAACAATGCTATAACGACCACTAATATGTAATAAATCACCAAAATTGTTTTATTATTAATAGGGCTTTGACTATTATCAAGTTTAATGCGACACCTGTTAGTAAGTATGCAGCTTTTAAGAAATCCCCATACCAAAGCAATTGTGACCAGCAAAACGATAAATTTTATAGCGAACTCAGGATATGTATTAAAGCGTTCGATGAACTTTTGCTTTTTAAGCAAGTGCATAACTATGTTTACCATAAGAATCAATAAAGCACAATCAATACCATATTCAATAATAACTGTTTTATCCTGTAAGCTTTTCTTGGTAATATTACGGCTAATTAGCACTGAAATAATCGGGATTGTCAAAAAACATATTATTGCCATAGTCCAAAATTGCCCCTTTTATAGAAATAATTTTAATAGAAATGAAGATTTTGAATACCCGGTATTAATTGATTTTTCGTAGAATATATTATTCTACGAAAACGTCAACCTATTAAGAAGAAATACTGCCTAATTGTTAACCTTTAATTTTGTAAAATTGATTAATAATTATTGAGATTAAAGATTCTGAACGCAAATAACTATTGAAAAAGTATAAAATTTCAATTAAGATATGACCAATCGGTATTCATTCTTTCGTAGAATAATATAATCTACGAAAAAAGTGCCATACGCCCACTATTCCTCGGGAAATAGTTCGACGATTATTTTTTCGTATTTATTTGACATTTGAGCCTGAAAAGCGTTTTCCAATTGCTCGAATGGATAAACACAACTTATCAATGGGAGTAAATTCAATTTTGGTATTATGCGCATTGTGTCGAGAAGATTATTTTGGGGAAGAGAAAAAGAACGGATAGCACCATTCTTTAAGAATAATTCAGAAAGGTCTACGTGAACATCATGTATTGAATAAACAGAAGAATAAAGTATGATTCCGCCAAAAGCCATCATTTGAATAGCACTATCTAAAAAAATGGGATCACCTGACATTTCATATACAATATCATAGCCATCCTGAGCACAGTTTTGTATTGCCCCAAATATTAGGTCGCGCTTTGAAAAATTTATCACGTGTGTAGCTCCCAATAATTTCGCTAATTCTATTTTCTCCTGATTATTGTCAACAACTGTAATGGATGCTGCTCCTTCCATTTTAGCTAACTGTAGCATAATCAAAGCGATGCTATTTGCGCCAAATATCAGGACGTCGGGAGAGGGCTTCTGAGTTTGAGAGCGGATGTCATTCATGAGGCAAAAAGATAAGGGGTCTGTAAAAACTCCTTCTTTTAAACTAACTGAATCCGGTAGTTTACATATCTGCCTTTGATTGACTACCACAAATTCAGCAAACATGGAAGTACCTTGCATATTTAGACAACGGTGTTCTAAGCCACTTTTACAGTTATTACACTTTCCGCATGAATTCCAAGCTACGCCACTGATTCTGTCTCCACATGACCATCCATATTCTTTAGCGGTATCGCCCACTTCGGTGATAATACCGGAAAACTCATGCCCGGTTAACGATTGAATACCTGGCCACAAAAGAGCATGTTTACCTTTAAGATATAAATGCACGTCATCCGGACAAATGCCGGCGTATGATACCTGCACTTTTATTTCGTCAGGATTCAAAATGCATGGTTGGGTAGTTTCAATTATTCGAATTCCTGGAGGTTCCAAGTATTTTGCTTTTCTCATTGTAATTCACCTATATTTTCTTTCGAATATCTGTTGGGGACAAGCCCTTGGTTTTTTTGAACAGTTTACTGAAATATCTCGCGTCATTGAATCCGGAACGATGCGCAATATCGTTTTTCTTGAGAGCCGTCTGGGTCAACAATCCTTCTGCCGCAGAAAGACGAACAGAAATTAAGTAGTTATTGAAATTAATACCTAAATTGTTCTTAAAAATAGTACTTAAATAAGACGGAGAAGTATTTATTTTTTGAGCGACATAATTAAGAGAAATATCTTCCTGATATAAATTATGGATCACATACACTGCTTCGAGCACCAATTGATTGATTCTTCGGCTCAATTTGGGAGCAGAAAATAAAACTACGGTTATTTGCGCGTTAACTTGCGCTTCTTCCAGAGAAATATAATCAATATCAAAATTTAAAGAAGATTTTTGTACAGAGCCTTGTAATTCCATTATCAACGTAAAGAGCGTATTTAGCTTCCGTCGCAAATAATGAACGAATTCCCAAGAATAGGAAGGCTTTGCCATTTTGAAATATAAGTCATGAATGCATTGGGATGCTTTTTTTTGATTTCCTTCCGTAATTACTGTAAAAAGTTCAAACAGTTTTGAATCTATACTTGAAAAAGGTATTTTCTTAGGACCTGATATCAGTTTTTCAGTAATACAGGAAAACTCAGGTTCAAAATAAGATAACGAGGCAATCTGCTTTGCTATAAGATAGAAATTGTGCAGCGTTTTTACAAAACATTTTTGGGGTTGTACATAGTAAAAATGTTGTCCATACGTTTGTATAAAAACCGCCGAAAATGTGGTACAAAGCACTTGGTCGGCGGTAATTAAGCAATATTGATTAGCATCGGACAAAAATAAATAAGTAGAGGATTTATCTATTATCATATCTAATAGCTGGGCAAAAACACGCCTAATGTTAACCTGGTTATAGATTGACTCATCAGGGATGACTATTGTAATAAATACCTTTTGCCCGGTTACATTTTTAAAAAAAGAAAAGGAAGAAAATGTCTCAGGTTCTTCCAGTGCAGTTTTTAATTGTTTTGATCGAGCCTCCCATTCATTTTCATTGTCAAAGTTAGTATTTTGACTTTTTAGGAACTGAGTACTGATTTTTGCCAGAATTTCAGAAATCTTTGAATAGGACACTTCGTTAGAATGAATAACTTCAACAATATTGGGATCATCAATCTGCGGAGCAATGCTGTCAGTATAAATTAAGATTACTTGAAAGCGGTTTGTAATATTCCTTATCATTGAAAGATACTGTGAAAGCTCCATCTTTGGAAACTCGCAGTCGAGAAAAATTATGTCAGGCTTACAATACTCTATCCGTTTCAATCCCAGCGCGGGATGGCTTTCTAATCCCAAATCATAAAATGTATTATTGTTCCAATCTATATTTTTACGTATGAAGTTACCGTAAACCATATTATGAAAGAGAAATAAGACAAAATGCTCCATAATTCCACCTTTACCTGATTCATTTTTAGTTGAAGCCATTTTCCTGTCATTTGTTTTTTGTAAAATTAACATTCTATATTCAGTAAGTACAGTATATCATTCACGACTTTTATAGTAAATAATCAATATGACTCGAAAGCCTATATTCAGAAAAAGATGCCGAAGGTTTTTTCAATTGGAATAAAATATATTAAAGACAAATGTAAATTATTTCCACATAAAATCTAAATAATAGTCGGCATAACTGAGAATATGGGATTTTGGTCATTTGCGTAAAAAATATTTGCACAAATGCTTATAAAAGAACAAAAGGAATGTCCATTGAAATATTATTGATAGGTTCATACAATTAATCCAAGTATTAAGAAAGGGACAAATGCATATGCGAAATGGCGCGGATAAACATGAAATGGAGAATTATAAAATGTCTGTAAAAGAATTAAAAGATTTTGCCGCACACATAAGGATAGCGACATTGGAGGCGATAGGAACCCTCGGGCATGGTCATGTGGGCGGTTGTTTGTCTATTTGCGATGTATTGGCGGTGTTATATGCTGGTGAAATGATAATTGATGCAAAAAATCCTGACTGGGAAGACCGTGACTGGCTGGTTGTATCAAAGGGGCATGCGGGACCCGCTGTCTATGCAACGTTAGCTCTGAAAGGATACTTTGATAAAGATGTGTTAAGTACCCTGAACTGCGGCGGAACTACCCTTCCGAGCCATTGTGACAGAACAAAGACTCCCGGCATTGATATGACTGCCGGTTCGCTGGGGCAAGGCCTTTCTGCAGCAGCGGGGATAGCTCTGGGATTACAGAAAAAAGGAAAGAAGAATTACGTTTACTGCATTGTGGGTGATGGTGAATCCCAGGAAGGACAGATTTGGGAAGCGGTGTTGTTTGCGCCGCAGAAAAAACTGAATAACTTGATTTGCTTTATTGATGATAACAAACAACAGCTTGATGGCTACACAAGCGACATTATGAATGTAGAAGATATGGAAAAGAAATTTGGCAGCTTTAACTGGTTTGTTCAGTCAATTGACGGTCATGACCTCGAACAGATTTCCAGTGCAATTCACAAGGCTAAAGAGTCAGGAAAAGCAGCGGCAATTATTTTGAATACGAAAAAAGGTATGGGCGCCGATTTTGCTATGAATCGTCCGGATAACCATCACATGCATGTTGATATGAAAGATATTAAGTTCGCTATTGCAAAGCTGGAAAGCACTCTTTGACTTAGAGGATCATATACTAACTCTTAGACATATCGAAAAATAATTTATATGGAGAATGAGATCATGAACGTAAAGCTCAAAAACAAACTCGAAAAATCCTCAATGAAACTCAATGCCGAATATTTGAAATGTTTAAACGAATTGGCTAAAGCAGATGAGAGTATTATCAGACTTGAAGCAGATTTAATGATGGCAATGGGTCCTGATTTCTGTCCGGAAACCCCTGAAAGAACGGTCAATTGCGGCATTCAGGAAGCAAATATGGTCGGTGTCGGTGCCGGTTTATCTGCGACTGGGTTTAAACCTTTTCTCCACACTTTTGGCTGCTTTATGACCAGACGCACTTTTGATCAGGTTTTCATTTCAGGTGCTTACGCAAAATTGAATTTAAAAATGGTAGGTAGCGACCCCGGTATTACTGCAAAACAAAACGGCGGAACGCATATGCCATTTGAAGATATGGGTATTATGCGATTGGTGCCTGATGCAATGATTTTTGATTGTGCTGAACCTGTTTTGCTAAAGAGTATTACCAGCAGTATTGCAAATATATATGGTATTCAGTATATTCGTTTTCCACGATCATTTGACGGATATGCGATTTATGAGGATGATTCGGAATTTGAACCGGGTAAAGGCGTTGTGCTTAGAGACGGGAATGACGTTACGATTGTCGCTTCGGGGATTATGGTTGGTGAAGCTTTGGACGCTGCAATCTTGCTTGAAAATGAAGGCGTGAGCGCTGCTGTAATTGATATGTTCACCATCAAACCGATTGACAGGGAACTATTGACAGTGTATGCGAAGAAAACGGGAGCAATCGTTACGGCTGAGAACCACAATGTGATCGGAGGTTTAGGCTCTGCGGTGGCGGAAGCACTTTCGGAATCATGTCCCACTATTATGGGTCGAATCGGAGCGCAGGATAAGTTTGGCGAAGTGGGCGATTATGACTATTTGATCCGAAAATTTAATATGACTGCAAATGACATTGCTGCAATGGCAAAACAGGTAATCGCGAAAAAGTAAAATGCTGAAATAAACATCTATAAAATTACTAACGGAGGCAATAATGATAATAAGCAAAAAAAGCGTTTTAGATAAATTTTCTTTAAAAGGAAAAAAAGCGGTTATTACCGGAGGTGCCGGAGGGATGGGCTCGGCATGTGCGTACGCCTTTGCCGAAGCTGGAGCCGATATTGCGGTTTTTGACGTAAAGCCTGAGGACGATCCCGGAATTCGGGAAGTTTTGAGACAAATCGAATCATACGGAAGACAAGCATTTTATATTTGCGTTGATTTGACCGAAGAAAGCGAAGTAATAACTGCGTTTAACAAGACTCTGGAAAAGTTTGGCGAAATAAATATAGTTTTTAGTAATGCCGGAGTGGCTCAACAAATTGCCTGTGAAGATATGGAATTGTCCGAATGGCATAGGGTTATTTCCAATGATTTAGATTCGATGTTTCTCGTAGCAAGAACTGCAGGGCGCATTATGATCAAAGCAGGGCAAGGAGGCGTAATCATAAACACAGGTTCCATGTCCGGCGATATTGTTAACTTTCCGCAGCCCCAAGCCGCTTATAATGCCGCAAAAGCAGGGGTAATACATCTTACAAAATCGCTTGCCTGCGAGTGGGCAGTACATAACATCCGAGTGAATTGCATAAGCCCCGGTTATATCCATTCGCCTATGATGCCCGTTGAAGTCATCCCGGAAGATTTAATGAAGATATTTTATGATCGTACTCCCATGAAGAGGGTAGGCGTACCGGATGAAATAGCTCCCGCAGTGCTATATCTTGCGAGCGACGCGTCATCTTTCACGACGGGCGCGGAAATCGTAATTGACGGAGGTTATTGTTGCTGGTAATCTGCCGAAAAAAATAGTGATTGGAGATGATGTAATGAAAATAGTAATTGGAGGAGTACATTTAGGCATTGGGTTAAAGGAACATATCAGGAAGTACTTGTTGAAAAAGGGTTATGAAGTTCTCGACTTTGGGGCGGCGGATATGGAGCATGATCTATCTTATGTAGATCTCGCCGATAGAGTCGCGCAAACTGTTCAATCCGGAAAGGCAAAGCGCGGTATTCTTTTCTGCGGGACCGGAATGGGAATGAATATTACCGCAAACAAGCATAAGGGAATATACAGTGCCGTAGTTGAAAGCGTATTTGCGGCGCATGAATGCCGCGAAATCAACAACGCTAATATCCTATGCATGGGCGGAAGAATTGTTGGTCCCGGAATGGCGGAAGCTATTGTTGATGCGTTTCTGACTACTGAATTTGGAGGTGGTATACCTGAGTATGAAAAGGTACTTTCCGATTTTCTTAAGGAAATGGATGCGATGGAAGGCCGAAATTTTAGATAATTCTGTCTTATATCTAAAAGAATGTCCGGATTAAAATGTGAAGCAAGGCAAGAAGTTTAATGTTATCCTCATGGGCTAATTGGGCTATAATTAGTTATTAGAAAGGAGTAAATGACAGTAGTTTATTATTGTCGTGTGATGAAAATGAAGAATAAGTATTCCCATCTGTTATCCCCCATTATTTTAGCCAATACATATTTCAGGAACAGAATTTTTGCTTCTCCGGTGGGTTTTTCTGACAATACGACCAGTAGATTCCCGACAGATGACAGCATTGCTTTTTACGAACGCAAAGCAAGAGGTGGCGCGGCAGCTGTATGTATCGCCAGTGGCGCAGTGGATCTTGAATTTGGCTCAACTGATAATGTACTAATTCATATTGAAAACCGAAAATCAGTTGGTCGACTGTTTGAAATGTCCCGAGCGATTGCGCACCAAGGTTCTGTCGCCAGCATTGAGTTGCAACATGGCGGCGCAAGTTCCTTCTTTTCGCTGGAATTGGGGAAACCACTTTACGGACCGGTTGATTTTATCGACAGAGATGACAATCAGGTGCTGGAAATGCCGGAAGAAATAATCGAAAGAACAATCGAGAGATTTGCCAGAGCAGCTGCATGGGTAAAGTTCTGCGGTTTTAATATGATTACGCTTCATGGTGGTCACGGATGGCTTATTTCGCAGTTTTTAAACCCCTATCTTAACAACCGCAAAGATAAATGGGGCGGCAGCAGCATCGAAAACCGCGCTCGATTGCCGCTTGCTATTGTTGAGGCAGTCCGCAAGGCTGTGGGGCCGAACTTTCCAATAGAGATGCGCATTAGTGCAAATGAACTCTACCCAAAGGGCGCAGGGCTGGATAATAGCCTGGCATTTACTAAACTGTTGGATGGTAAGGTTGATTTGATACATGTTTCAGGCGGAAGTCATGAAGTGGAAGCGGTAAAGTTCATTACTCATCCGAGCATGTTTCTTGAGGATGGCGTTTTCCTGAAGGATGCGGCTGAAATAAAGAAGAATGTCAAAAACTCTGCCGTGGGGTGTGTTGCTGGCTTCAGTGATCCTGATTTAATGGAAGAAGCTATTGCCTCTGGTCGAGTTGATGTTATTCATGTGGCACGTGCCCTTTTAGCCGATCCTGATTTACCCAATAAACTTGCATTGGGTAAAGCCGACGAGGTAAAAAAATGTATTCGATGTTTGCAGTGTTATTCCTCATTAGGTAATAGATGGCGGTATCTGTGCGCCATTAATCCTGAAACCGGTCATGAACTCGAAATAAAGTATCAGGCACTTCCTAAAGTTCCCAAGGTGAAGAAAAAAGTGCTCGTTATAGGGGGAGGCATAGCCGGAATGCAGGCCGCATTAACCGCAGCAGAACTTGGGCATAATGTGATTCTGTGTGAAAAAACAGGACAACTGGGAGGAGTACTCAGATGTGAAGAAAAGGTGCCTTTCAAAAACAGACTTACTTATTATTTAGACCAGCAGGCAAAACTGATTTCTCGTGCTGCGATAGATGTTCGCTTGAATACTGAGGTGACAGTCGACTTGGCTAAAGAGGTGGCTGCGGATGTTATTATTGCCGCACTTGGTTCACGTCCGGTTGTTCCCAATATTGATGGAATAGAAAAAGATTATGTAATGAGTGCGGAAGAAGGATATACGGCGATAGAAAAAGTGGGCAAAAAGGTTATTATTATCGGCGGGGGGCTTGTAGGTACCGAACTGGCGCTCTATCTTGCGCAGAATGGGCGAAGCGTTAATATCATAGAAATTCTGCCACAAGCGCTTGTTCAGATGCCGGTTTCGATGACCAGCGCCACTTGCGCAACCGCAAATGACTATCATGGAGTAGCGCTCAGATATGAAGTCGAAAAATATGACATTACTTTTACAACATCAACGAAGGTGCTGGAAATAATTGAGAAAGGCGTTATCGGTGAAAATGAAAATGGCAGAAATCTATATGAAGCAGATACAGTCATTTATGCTGTCGGTCAAAAACCTCTGTGGGAAGAGGCAAATGCTCTGCATGATTGCGCACCGTTGGTTTATCAGGTTGGTGATTGCATGGCAGCCAGAAATATTTTTAACGCGAACAGCATGGCATACATTGCCGCTAACAATTTGGGAACAATGTAAACTGTTTGGAATTATATAATTGCGATGAAAACAAAACGCGCAGTATTGGTCGAACCTAAGAAATTTGAAATCAGGGAATTGGAAATATCACCCAAACCGCAAGAAGTGCTTGTGAAAATCGCATCTTGCGGTCTGTGTAATTGGGAGTTAAACCACTGGAAAGGGAGCCTGGGAAGGTATCCTCAGTCATTGGGTCATGAATGGGCGGGTACAGTCGTGGACGTCGGAGAAGCTGTCAACAATATAAAATATGGTGACAATGTTACAATGATTCCATCCGGACCCGACAAGTTAGAGGGCTTTTCACAGTACGCGACAATACCTGCAATAAACTGCGCCAAATTATCTCCCGATATTAATCCAAAATATGCGTTTGCTGAACCCTTAAAATGCATAGTCACAGTTCTTCGGGCAGCTAAGCCTGAAACCGGAGATAATGGAGTAATACTTGGCTGCGGACCGATGGGACTTTGGTGTGTGCAAGCTTTAACAGGTCATTTTTTTAATACACTTATCGCTATAGATGTGGATGAGCGCAAACTGCATATGGCAAAGAAATATGGCGCAACCCACACTATCAATCCTTTAAGGGAAGACGCTGGTCAAAAGTTATGTGAATATACGGATGGTTATATGGCGGATTTTGTTATTGAAGGAACAGGATTGCCCAAAATACTAAATACAGGTCTAACCTATTTGCGAAAATCCGGCAGAGGAAGGTTGATTATGATGAGTTCACATGAAGGGAAATGCGATGAGTTTGATTTCAGAGAGGCAATGACCCGATCTGCGCAAATCATAGTTGCCCATAGCCAATTTTCGATAAGCGAACATGACGATTTGCGCAGGGCGGCTTCACTTATCAATAAAGGTATTTTTAACATTAGGGGGTTAGTTAGCCATGAGTTCACTTTGGGTAACATTGAAGATGCGTTTGAAACGCTTGAGCATAAGCCGGAAGACTATTTGAAAGGTATTGTGGTCCCTAATTGAACAGATAGCAATAAAGGGAGGCTCGTGATGTTTGAAACTGAGAAAAAGATATTGGAAGTAATCGATAAAAAGCAAAAGGAAATTATTGCGTTTGCACAAGATATTTTCGAACATCCTGAATTGGGATTCAAAGAATGGCGAACTTCTGCAAAAGTTGAAGGGGTATTCAAACAGCTTTCGCTTACAGTCAAAAAAGGACTCGCAATTACCGGGGTAAAAGGCTATTTAAGAGAACCGTCTCCCGATGATATCAATGTGGCGATTATTGGTGAACTAGATGCGGTAAAATCATTAGAACATCCTTTTGCTGATCCCAAAACCGGTGCCGCTCATTGTTGCGGGCACCATGCTCAGCTCGGGGTATTGTTTGGAACGGCGTTAGCCCTTAGTGAACCTGATGTTGCTGCACATTTAGATGGGAACGTAACATTTTTTGCTGTTCCGTCAGAAGAATACGGAGAAATTGCTTTTAAGAAAGAATTGCGTGAGCAGGGCAAAATAAAATTTTTCGGCGGAAAATCAGAACTTATTGCCATCGGTGCTTTTGATGATATTGATGTTGCCTTGGGATATCATACAAATTTTGGAGATAGTTCTTACGATGTTTTCATTGGTGGAGGCACTTCCAATGGATTTATTGCCAAGTTGGTTAGGTATATTGGCATGGAATCCCATGCGGCAGCGTCACCGCAGACAGGTATTAATGCCCTTAATGCCGCCACCATTGGACTGACAGCCCTTAGTTTTCAGCGCGAAACATTCAGAGATGATGATATGGTAAGAATACATCCTATAATGACACGGGGCGGTGATCTAGTAAATGTGATTCCGGGGGAGGCAGTCATTGAACTGCTGGTTAGAGCCAGAAATATACCGGCCATTTTAGATGCAAACAAAAAAGCAACCCGCGCGTTTAAGGCGGGGGCAGATGCCCTTGGAGCAAAGGTGGAAATAACAGATATCCCCGGATATCTTCCTGTGTTACCCGAACTTTCCCCTTCGCCATTTTTAGATCCTGCCAGACGTATTTATCAACCGGAGAAGATCTACGAGCGGGAACCAAATTTTGCTTCGGCGGTATCAAGCGACATGGGTGATTTAAGTCACCTGCTACCGGTTTTTAGTTTTATGACCAGCGGAATTGAAGGTGGAGCACATGAATCTAACGTAAAAGTCACAGACCCTTATAAGGCTTATATCCTCCCTTCGAAAATTATGGCACTTTCTGTTTACAGGCTCTTGCGTGACCAGGCAAATGCAGCGAAGAATATATGCAATAGGCATAAGCCGCATTTTACAAAACAAGAGTATATAGATTTTTTGCAGTCTATTGCCAAAGGCGAGGAAGCTATGTAAGGGTGAGAACTAATAATTAAAAAATATCCACATAAAAACAAAAGATTATTACCCTACAAACTTGAATATTACAGTGCTTTTCGAAAAAGAAATAAATATGCTCATTCATCTAATAAAAGAACTAAAACAAGGGTCATTGAAATGTTTATGCCTGATTTATATAATTGACTCACTAATCCACATCGTATGTTGAACATTATATCAATAATATCCTTGGCGAGGGATATAAATCACTACGACTAAAAAAACAAGGGAGAAAAAGTATGAACGGTGAAAAAGGTATAGCGAAATTGTTTACAGTTGTCATTTGTGTACTATGTCTGTTGTTCAGTGTTGTAGCTTGTTCAAAGCAAACACCCGTTGATTCAGAAAGTTCATCTAATGAAGTATCGTCTTCCGAGGAAGAGCCAGCGGAGGATGAAGTATCATCGTCGGACGAAACCTCTAAAGATGCCGAAGGGCTGATACTTGGTATTGCTCTCAATGTAATGGATGACTACCAAAACAGGCAGCTTAACGCTTTTACCGAAGCGGCTGCAGCAAGAGGGGCGGAAATCGTAAGCACAAGTGCTAACGGAAATATTGATCAGCAAATTTCTGATGTTGAATCGCTTGTTACAAGGGGAGTTGACGGCATTTTGGTTAATGCTTTAGACAAAGATGGCCTCGTTCCGGCAGTCGAAGCAGCGGTTGAAGCCGGAATCCCTGTTATTGAAGGTGGTTATGGTATTAATAGCACGCTAGTTTACAGCGTGGGTACAAGGCAGGCACATCATGGTGAGCTCCAGTATGAGTACATTGCGGACTATTTGGAAGCAAATCCGGAGGCTAATTTAAATATCTGTTATCTTTGGGGATACGGACCAACCAAGAGTGGTGACCTTGCCAGACATGATGCTTTCTTTGAACTTCTAGAGAAAAACTATCCTGACCGTTATACCGTATTGGCTGAAAAATATACTGATTATGTTGTTGAGACGGCCATTTCCGCGGTTGAAGACTGGTATACTGCTTTCCCTGAAATGAATACACTTATTTGCCAGAATGATGAAATGGCGGTGGCTGCAATCAATATTCTCGAAGCTCATGGAGTTGATATGGATGGCATAATTATTTGCGGCATAGACGGAAGTCAGGCCATATCAGAAACTTATCTCGAGGCAGGAACTCTGGATATGACTACTTATACTGATTTAAACATGGCATGCTCAATTAAGCTGGATTACTTGATTCAATTGGCTAAGGGTGAGCTCCAAATGACTGAAAATTTCTACGTTGATGATGCACAGTCTTTAGTTACGCCGGAAAATTATGCAGATATTTTTTGATAATTAATATTGTGTTGATTTCAATATCTGTGTGCTAAAGTACAAGGGGGAAGAAATAACGTTTCTTCCTCCTAAAACGAGTAAAGGAAGCTCACTTATGAATTCTGAAAAACTGATTCTTTGTATGAAAGATATATCAAAAAGATTTCCCGGTGTTCAAGCATTGGATAAAGTTAGCTTTGAATTAAAACAAGGTGAAGTTCATGCTCTTATTGGTGAGAATGGTTCGGGAAAATCAACATTAATGAAGACGTTAATTGGACTCTATCATGCAGATGCAGGGCAAATTTTCTTGAAGGGCGAGGAAGTATTTTTTAGAAATCCGGCTGATGCTCTCAAACACAGGATTTCGATGATTCATCAAGAAATCTGCCTGGTTCCGACTTTATCGGTCGCAGAGAATATTTGGCTTGGTCGAGAGGAGAAATTTACACAAGGCGGAATAATCAATAAAAAACAAAGAGATAAATTAACTCAAAATTTATTGCATGAATTAAATATGGATCTTGATCCAAACACCATTGTAAAGTCAATTAGTGTCGCTAATATGCAGTTGGTTGAAATAGCCCGTGCTATTTCATGTGAGGCCGAAATTATCATTATGGATGAACCTACTTCTGCCCTTGCAGAAAAGGAAATTGAAGTACTGTATAAAATAGTAAACAAACTGAAAAATTCCGGTGTCACGATTGTATTTATTTCGCATAAGTTGGAAGAAATATTTAACATATGTGACAGGGTAACTATCTTGAGGGATGGGAAATATATTGGAACTAAACTATGTTCAGAGATAGATCTTGAACATCTGGTCCATATGATTGTCGGTTATGAGCTGAGTGAACTATTTCCAAAAGAGCAGATAGAAATTGGTGATGTTATTTTAGAAGTCAAAGGAATTTCTGATGGGAAAGTATTGAATGATGTCAGCTTTAATCTGCGAAAAGGAGAGATTCTTGGCGTTTGGGGGCTTATGGGCGCAGGCAGGACTGAAATCATGCGCACAATCTTTGGCATTGATAAGGCAAAGTCGAAAACTGGTGGCACCATTCTTCTTCATGGGAAACGGGTTCGAATAAATTCACCCAGCCATGCTATTAAGGTTGGCTTTGGCATGGTGACTGAAGATAGGCTTCATACCGGAATTTTTGCCAATATGTCCGTACTTAAGAATATCACTTTATGCAAACTCAGTTCCTTTATGAAATTCGGTCTTTTGAGTAAAAAAATCGAGATGGAGCAAGGCACGAATGCAGCCAAAAACTACAATGTGAAAGCCGGTTCCATGAATCAGCCCATCGGCTCATTGAGTGGAGGAAATCAACAAAAAGTCATCTTGGCAAGATGGCTGATGCTAAAGCCTGATATTCTAATTTTGGATGAACCTACCCGTGGTATTGATGTTGGTTCCAAGTCCGAAATCCACAAACAAATCGGACAACTTGTAAAAGAGGGAATTTCAATAATATTAGTTTCTTCGGAAATGCCTGAAGTTCTGGGAATTAGTGACCGAATTCTTGTAATTCGAGAAGGGAGGGTGGCCGCAGAGTACGACACAAAGATAGCGACTAAAGAGCAATTAATTAAATCCGCCTTCGGCGTATAAGAATAACATTATGAGACTAAAAAAAATAAAGATGGGGTAGTGAAAATGAACAAGAATAACAAAACGTTACTTCTGTTTGCACTGAACAACAGAACCTTTATCCTGGTGGTGGCAGTATGTATTATTGCCATATCTTTCTCTTCCAGATTTCTGGTTCCTTCAAATCTTATCAATATATTAAGACAAGTAGCTGCTAATACAATTTTAGGTATGGGATTTACGTTCGTACTTGCTTCCGGCAATATTGACCTCTCTGTGGGCTCAATGATTGGAATGCTGGGCGTCATTACCGGTTTAACTTCTAAAATTCCCGGAATGCCTTTTGGAGTTGCACTTCTTTTCGGTGCAGTTATAGGTATTTTGAGCGGACTGTTTAATGCGGTCTTTTCTGCTTTTTTTGGGCTACCTGCCTTTGTTGTCACTTTAGCGACCGCGCAGATATATAAAGGAACATGTTATTTGCTTTCTCGAAATGCCCCTATTACGAGCCTTCCGGAGCAATTTAAGTTTATCGGAAGCGGTGATATTATTGGTATCCCTGTCCCGGTTTGGATACTCTGTGTTGTTGTAATCATTTCTGCCACGTTAATGTATAAAACAAAATTTGGTAGACATGTTATAGCCAGGGGCGGTAATTCGGAAGCTGCCAGAGTTTGCGGCATCAATGTGAAACGGATAAGTCTGCTCGTATATTCCATTGCAGGATTTTGTTCCTTTATTTCATCCACAATCTTAACCGGTAGAGCATTCTCAGCGCAGCCGACTGCCGGATCAGGTATGGAAATGGACACCATTGCGGCTGTCGTAATCGGAGGCACTGCCCTTAAGGGTGGCACCGGTAATGTCGTTGGAACCATTTTCGGGTGTCTGATGATTGGTATTATTAATAATATGCTGAACCTCGCAGCAGTTGACTCCAATTGGCAGTTTATCGCAAAAGGCTTCCTCATTATCTTTGCTATTTTGATTGACGTCCAGACAGAGAGAGTTTATAGCAAGATTAGTTTAAGCAAAAAAACAGCTTAAGGAGGGGAGCGGGATATGCGAATTATTGCTGTTGAAGAACATGTACCGATTAGATTTATTGATGATCACGCGGAAGAAATTCAAGGACGATTAGGGTTTCCCAACCTTTTTGATTCAGAGAGGATGAGTGAAGCAGTAACCCCCGTTATGTATGCCGAACCTGCATTTCATAGAATTCCTTTAATGGACGAGAACGGAGTTGATATTCAGGTATTATCAGTTGGCGATATGTATACTTGTATTTCCAATGAATTAGATGCAGATATTGCCTTTGACCGTGCAAGAAAAGCTAATGACTATCTTTACGATACAATGCAACAATACCCTGACCGTTTGCGTGGATTCGGGGTTTTAGCAATGCAGGATCCGGCAAGAGCAGTTCAAGAGTTGGAACGTTGCGTTAAACAACTGGGATTTGTGGGTATTATGGTTCACGGAGCGACGAACTTCCATTATTATGATGAACCGCAGTTTTTTCCTGTATGGGATAAAATGGAAGAATTGGCAGTCCCTTTCTATCTTCATGTTGCCAATCCGCAGGCAGATCAAATAAGTATGTACGAAGGACATCCCATTATGCTTGGAAATACATGGAACTGGGGCGTTGTGGCAGCGACGCATGCCCTTCGTCTTGTTTTTAGCGGTTTGTTCGATAGATTCCCGCGAGCTCAATTTATTCTGGGGCATATGGGCGAAGGTATACCTTATGTGCTTGGACGTTTGGATGACGGGTATGATTGCAGGAGAGGATTAGTGAAAGATAAAATGAAAAATCCACCGTCCTATTACATAAAAAATAATTTTTATATTACGACAGCTGGGGAATATAGGCCGGAAGCTATGAAGTGCGCAATTGAGGCAATTGGCGCAGACCGAATATTATTTGCAAATGATTATCCTCATTTCTCACTAGAAAAGTCAATTGCGCAGATTGAGGCATGCAATCTAACGCAAGAACAAACCGAATTAATCTATCACAAAAATGCAGAAAGATTGATGGGGATATAAGAAGGAGATGTTTATGGAGAAACTAAAGATTGGCATTGTTGGTTGTGGTGGAAACGCCATAGTAAAACACTTGCCCGCTTTAATGAAACTACCGGACATTTGTGAAATAGTGGCATTTTGTGATATTGCTAAGGATAAAGCTTATAATGCGGCGAAGAAATTCGGCTCATCGGACGCAAAGGCATATTCAGATTATTTTGAAATGTTCCAAAATAAAAGCATTGATGTCGTATACATTCTATTGCCGAATGTTATGCATTGCCCTGCCACGGTAGCTGCGTTTGAGGCGGGAAAGCATGTTATGTGTGAGAAACCTATGGCTCATACTGTGGCAGACGCCCAACTCATGATGAATGCTTGGAAAAAGAGCGGCAAACAGTTTACCATCGGTTATCAGAATCGTTTTCGTCCTGAAGTTCAGGCATTATATCGGGCATGCAAGGCGGATGAACTGGGTGATATCTATTTTGCAAAAGCACACGCGATTCGAAGAAGGGGAGTGCCGACATGGGGAGTGTTTACAAATAAAGCATTACAGGGCGGAGGGCCACTGATAGATATAGGAACGCATGCTTTGGATTTGACACTATGGATGATGGATAATTATGAACCGGAAAGTGTAACGGGTTCCGTATACTACAAGCTTGGAAATCTGCTTCAGGCTACGGAAGGAAATGTTTTTGGACCATGGGATCCTGGAACTTTTGAAGTGGAGGATTCCGCTTTTGGTATGATTAAAATGAAAAACGGAGCAACAATAATACTTGAAGCATCTTGGGCGCTCAACATACTTGATTCAAAGGAAGAGGCAACGACGCTTTGTGGCACAAAAGCCGGTGCAGAGATTCGTTCCGGGATGAGTTATAAGAAAGATGAACTCATTATTAATAGGGGACATCTCGGGCATTTGGTAGAAGAGTATATATCGACTACGGGAACGGTCGCATATTCGGACGGTGTATCAACAGATCCCGGATTTTTAGAAACAAAGCAATGGCTTGAAGCAATTATCAATGGTACAAAACCGCTGGTTGATCCAGAGCAAGCTTTTGTCGTAACGCAGATTCTAGAGGCGATATATGAATCTGCAGAAACAGGAAAAACAGTATATTTTTGATGTATTCAATTACATGCCCTGTTTTTTCCGCCCGGTGCTACCGCCCGGGCGTTCTTTATGTTATTATTAATTAACAAACCACCGGTAATCATTACATGAGGTGACGTATGGCGAGAAAAATTAACCTTAACATAACTGATTTCAGAGATTTTATAAAAGGCGGCTATCTTTATGTGGATAAAACGTCTTTCATTGAGCATCTGGAGAATGACGGGAATACCATTTTTCTCTTTTGCCGCCCCAGGCGTATGGGTAAGACGCTGAATCTTACGATGCTTAAGTATTTCTTTGATTTAAAGGAAGATTCTGGCGAATTATTCAAAGGGCTACATATTGAATCAAAGAACCTCTTGAGCTATGTGTGCGCAAATATTTACAGCATTTATCAGGTCAAACCAATTATCCTGATAGACGAGGTGAAGGCTGTTTATGATGAATTATCGACTGAAATTAAAATG
>JAISUS010000030.1 GCA_031271965.1 Prevotella sp.
TTTAATCATTGTATATTGTTTTGTTATTCGATTCTCCAGCCCAGAAAGAAATCATTTGTTCCAGAGTAAAATGTTTCTCCTACCGCTAAATCCTTTAGTTTGATTCTGTATTGATAGACTTTAGGTGTCTGGATGAACTCTTTGACTAATTCTAAGCTAGGTCTGTCATTTGGATCTGTCTTTCTCTTTTTTAATTCCTTGTCTATTCCCTTTTGGGTAAATATCAGATAACCCCAGTCCTCAGGGCTACGTTCTTTCCAGTCATAAAATTTCATAGTCCCTTTGTTGATAGTTTCTACAAAGGTAGGCATTAAAGAGGGGTAAGGCTAGGAAAGAGAGAGGGAGTTGTTAACAAAAAAAGGACAATGGTTAATTGTCCTTTTTTTGTTATGTTATTATTGTGAATTTGATTATCTAATTATCTTTAATCATTGGTTATAAATCCTTACATAAGGGGGATAACCTGAATCCCACTCTATAAGTATAGGATACGGATTATTTATAGATGTTGAAATTGAGGTATTTGTTATGTATACATCATGTATAATAGTTTTCGGTGTTTCACCAACAAATATTGCTATAACATTGGAATTTACGTCATGAGCTATTTCATGCACATATAACAAGTTTTCAGAAAATTCCTTTATAGAAATATAATCCCCAATTCTAGGTAGCCGTTTTAGGTATCCAGCGATAACATTATTATTATATATGAAGTCGACAGCCGACGAAGCTTGATGTCCCCCTAAAATAATTATAGGCAAATCTGCCCAATCGGAATAAGCTATAGATACAACATAATTTATTCTTACTCCTTCAGCTAACTTCCATATTTCTTTTTTCTTCTGAATCATACTTTTTAATTTACCATTTGGAATAATCAGATCCCCAATATTAGGCATTTTAGAAAAATTCATAATAATGCATTCATCTTCGGGGAATATTGTATCAAAATACCCGACTGTCACATAGACTTTCTCCATAGTATTGATTTTTATAATTTAGATTTGTACTTTAGATCTTTTGTTTTGTAAAGATATTTAAACTTTGATAAAATACAATTTCTTTCTTCCTCTATCATCTTCTGTATGTCGGTCATGGGTTAAATAAATTTTTTTGTTTAAATTCTTTTGTAGAATCGTATTTATCTAAATAATAATCTACGGCTTCATTTTCTGTGTCGAAATATGTTATAGTTAAGGATTCCCGATTTATTGCTTTCCAAAATCCTTCATTGTCCAAATAGATAGGATTATTAAAATCATTTAATAATGGTTTGATCAAAAGGATGGCAGCCGAAATAATAGATAGTGCAAGACCGATACATGAAATAGGTTTAATAAATATCATGCAATCAGCATCTATATTCTCTTTCATACTTCTACTTTTAAATCAGCATATTCTTTCGCTTTCTCTTCTATATTTTTATCGTTCATGGGGTTGGTTCTTAAATTGTTTGTTATATTTGAATAAAACTTATTATTTATGCTTCAAAAGGTTGACTCCAAATTCGTAATGCGATTCCGATGGATAATTTTTATATTTATTGTCATTTGTATTATAATCGGTACTTATGGTCAAATGCAATACAAAAAATATAAACTAAAGAAGAATGGGGTTGAAGTTATTGGCATTGTTACAGGAGAACATACTTCGTTTATAATGGGTTCATACTCTCATTACGAATTTGAATCGAATGGATATATTTATACAGGAGTTGCACCTAAACCCGAAAATGTCAACATTGACGATTCAGTTTATATAACTTTTCTTCCCGACAATCCCAACTCTAACAATTTAAGTGTCAATCTGGAGTAATCAACCTACTTTATTTCTGTAATAGCATTATCCTCTAAGGTATTATGAGGAAGTTGGCCTTTTTGGAATCTTGTAATCTTTGTTCTTTCGATAGCCTCTTTTGACATATACTTCTTTTGCTTTTTGTCTTTTCATTTAGTCAATCTTAATTGTTCACGTTCGTAACTTAGTATCCCGATTTTGTCAATCGAAGATTCTCTTTGGCAAAAGATATCTGAGTGCGGATGTTAGCCGATTGATGCGAACAGGTGCTATTGATGCGATCCAACCATTTAACCAATCCGTTGATCTCAGCTGTTTGAGATTCTACAAACTTTTTTGCAAGAGTAGTTGAAAGCCCAGCGATGTAAGTTTTCTTTTCATCGAAGACCAAAGCCGTAGCCTTGTCTTGCATTTCAATCATATCAGCAAGCAGTTTTCCTGAGCGAGCGAGATAAACATTCAGATCACTAAGTCGCTGTACTAATTCTTCGGGCTTTTCACTTGTTGTTATCTCAAGGAAAGCTTGCATTTCTTCAATTTCTATCAGTATCTGTTTCATGTAAATTGTTTTTATATTTCCATTTAAAACCGCCAGCTTTATATCTTTTACCTTTACATACAGAGATTATGTTTGGCTGATTAACTCCTGTTTGCCTTTCCGCTTCTTGTGCTGACAAATATTCTTTTATTAGTATTTTCGTATTAGGATCTATTTGTACCACAGGTACAGATCGGTTGCCGTTCAATTTTCCCTTTTTCGCTAAAGACATTTTTTCTCGATGTTCGGCAGATAATTCTTTACCATAGAAATAGTTATTTTCACCAACACTTAATTCTTTGAATTTGGTTACTGTTATAGGGTTGTTCGCATTTTCCTTGAGTGTTACCCATCTTAGATTTTCAATCCGATTATCTGTCGGTATAGTATTGATATGATCAATACATGGTTTATTATCTGGATTGGGTATAAAAGCTTCGGCTATCAATCTGTGAACCCTAAATGATTTACCTACACGATCTTTATATAGAACTACATTATAATATGGATTCTTCTTACAGTTCCTTTGTTTCAGTATTCTCTCTGTTTGATAATACCGAGTGCGATACTTCGGGAAACTCTTTATTCTGCCGAAATTAGAGACTTGATACAATCCTTTATATTCTGGAATATCTTTCCATATTTCACCCGGATAATCCTGTATTTGTTGAGCTTCTTCAAGGAGTGTCATATTCAGTAAGGGTTTCGATTAAAGTCTATCACCAACCTTTTGAGGGCGATCATTATTGGATAGTTTATATGCCCATCCGTTCAACTCATAAGTTTTCTTTCGAGCTTCTTCTTTTTCGATAAAAGAATTCTCTTTAGAACCTGTTTCATTATTATATACTGCTCAGAGGTTATCTCTGCGACAGTAGGAATATTTGCATTTTTCTTTTTGTTCGTATACAGACATGTTTGTAGGATTTTAAAATTCGCTTGATTGATGAAGCATAATAAACTCATAGCTTGCGCCGGCATTATTCAATACGAATGCCTGAGCTTGCTGTTTACTTAAATGAGAATTGACACTGCCACGCTGATGTGCATATTCTCCTCTTGCCGTTTTTTCCCGGATAACATCAAAAACCTTGTCTTCGTCGTAATTGCATTCGATAGCATATAGATCATAATTCTTTGCGGTAATACCTTCTAACGTTACAGTGTCGGTAGCATGAATAACCTTCTTCCCGGCTTTGAATATTCTATACCCGAAGTTTTGTACATCGTGATACAGAATAATAGGGCTTATCTTAAATAGGCCATAGTTGTAAATCTTCCCGGCTTCAAATACATCTACATTGCGAACACCTGAAAGCATTTCAGAGAGAAAAGCACCGCAACCGAAGCGAATTGACGGGCGGTTAAACTGTATCTGTTTTATCGTACTCATATTAAGATGATCGCTATGTTGGTGGGTAAGCAGTACCATTTGCAATTTGTCTATATATGGTTTTATATGGCTGTAAGGAACACCGCAATCAATTAAGATGGTATCGAAATAGATTACGGCATTACCTTTGCTGCCTGTTGATATGATGTTATACATGAACCTTATAGCTTAATTCGGTTTCCTTGTTGTTCCTGAACAGAGTCGTCTTGTATCTGCTCTGAACTATTTTCGTCTACAGGCTCGTCTTGCTCTATTATTTCAGTGTATTCAGCATCACGAACTCCACCTGCTGATTCTACTTCATCGTTGTCAGATGATAAAGCCCTCGCGAAATCAGTAGTCATTAATCCGTATGTACCAAGCAAGAGTTTTATACTGTCTTTTTACACATGGCCGGGCGAGCATCAGGATCACTCCATTTACTTGAGGCACTGCCATATCTTTTGTCATTTTGGTACATCTTGGAGAAACGCATGGCATGCTCTTCAAGGTCTTCATTCGTCATATAGAACGAGGCTGTAAATCCAGATATAAGTTCGAGATATGCCATATATCCGATGATCGATCCTTTGGGGTTGTCGGCTATGACTTTTATCTCTCCTGTAACCTTATTCCTTGATATTTCACCTTCTCTTATTTCTGTAGCATTGATGAAGCGATATTGTCCTGTACGTATTGCAAGCTGAATAAGCCCTTTATATCCGATCTGAAAAGAAGGAACACCTTTATAGGGTATAACATAAGCATATCCTAAATTTTTATTTAATGGTAGATTTAAAGAGGTTGCATTCATTGCACACTTCATTAGTGCGGCGGGCTCACATGCAGCTAAATTCTTATCCGAATCACATAATGCTATCAGGTTACTTACGAATTCAGGTTTCTTCTCAGCAAGGGTTTCTTGCAAAAATTTCGCTGTTGACGGGGTATTTAGAAAATTGGCAATTGATTTAGGTGCATTTTGCTGTGTCGCTACTTGATTGTTTTGATCCCATTTATATACATTTATGTACTAAAATCAATACATGTTAAATTGAACAATAATTTTGTATCTTTGTAGCATTAATATTAAATATAAAAATAATGAGTGATACAAAATTTAAAATAGGCAATGTCGTTAAATTAAAATCTAATCCGCAACATATGACTATCAGTGATCTTGAAGATTCTGATGGCTATGTTGAATGTACTTGGATTGCTGCTAATGGGATAAAGCAAATTGAAGAATTTGATATTAACATACTGGAGTTAGTCCATAATTGATAGTGCTACCTTGGCACACGTTTTATAAACTGTCTATATATTCTTATACAAAAGAAATATATTTGTATTTCTTTTGTTTGGTTTTCATGCTTAGATATAATTTTTGTAATTATTGCTATATTGGCAATTCTTTTTCTTTTTGTAAGTTTCTTACATTTAGACCAATTTTCTAAAAGTTTCATAAGTAAGTGGTTATTTAATTAATATTCTATTTACTTCTATATTGCCTTGATTTTTCAATCAAGGCTAATTCGTTATATATTTTTAAGAATATTTAATATTACACATTTTTACGACTTTTGTTCATTTTAATGATCTGATATTTAATTGGTTAAATAATTTTGATTATATTTATATAAGGATTATTAAACATAATAAAATGAACATCGGAAGGCCATTTCTGTATTATCCACCATTTAACAAAATCGGGGATACATAAATGAAACCAAAGTCACTTTTAGACCTACTAAAGACTTTACATGATAAAACAGCATGTAGGGTATATTTAGAAGGGCTTAGGTGGCAAGGCATTCCAAAGTGCCCAAATTGTAATTGTCAATGTGAAAAACATTATAAACTAAAGAATAAAGGAGAATTTAATGGACTATATAAATGTAGAGAATGTAAAAAGAGATTTACGGTAACTATAGGAACTATGTTCGAGGGAAGTAACATTCCGTTAAACAATTGGTTCTTAGCGATATATCTATTTCTATCACATAAGAAAGGCATAAGTAGCATACAATTATCTAAGTACATAGAGGTTACACAGAAAACAGCTTGGTTAATGTTAACTAAAATAAGGCATAATATGAATGATATAGATGCTATTGTTGCAAACAAATTAGATGGAGTAGTACAAGTTGATGAGACTTATGTAGGTGGCAAAAGTAAAGGTCGCATTTGGCAAAATCAAGGCCGAAGCCTTAAACAGAAACTTCCTGTAGTTGGCTTATTAAATGATGAGAAAGCATATGCAGTAGTTACCCCTGATACCGGTGGTAGAACATTGAAAACGATAATTTATACTTTAGTTAAATCGGGTACTACCGTTGTAACAGACGGATTACCAAGCTATCGTGGATTGTCACCAGAATATAATCATCAAGTTGTAGAACATAACAAAGGTAGCTATGTAAACAAAGCAGGCTATCATACTAATGGGATTGAAGGCTTTTGGTCACAACTGAAACGAGGACTTAAAAGTACTTACCATTTTGTTAGTCATAAATATTTACAATTCTATTGTTATGAATTTTCATATAGGTATAATGCAAGAGGAATAAGTGATATAGATAGATTTGTACAATTTATACAGTCAAGGCATAAGCAATTAAAATACCATCATTTAGCATGTACATAAGTTCAATTTTAATAAAGTTTAGTATATTTGTAATGTCCTTATGGACAACATAATTATAGGAAGCGTTTAGCTTATTTCTCGTGATGAATCTGGACAATTCAATCTGCGTTGAGAAAAAGATAAAGACGTTCTCCCTTGGTTTGCATGTGCGTAACACTTAGTGTGTTCCTATACAACCAAAGGCGTGAACTATTTTCTCATATTCAACGCAGGGTCGTCCAGAACCTATCACTTGGTATGAGTCTATTAGTCTCACGCCTTCCATTTGTATATAGTTTTCTTTGAGACTAAGGAAAGTATAAATTAACTGTTATTATGAGAAAGATTTTAGGTATTGTGGTATTTACATGTCTAATGTATTCATGTTCTGGTATTCCTAAAGAAAAAGAAGTTAATGTGTCAAATGTTGAGATTACAGGATTTATTAAGGACTATGTCAAGGTAGTTGATGGTAGTTATAAGTTTACGAATAATGACGATGAAGCATTTATTACTGTTAAATTTGAATTAATAGCTAATCTTAATAATGAGGTCTGTAGAAAGAAGCATCCCGAAGATATTAGAATAAACCCAATAAGTGAAACAGGTGATATATTCGATACAGATACTTACGGGTTTACAACAAGTAGAACTGAAACTGCTAAATTAAAAGACTTGTTGAATAATGGTAAACTTGGAGATACTAAAAGTATTTCTTTTAAATGGCAGTATTTTGGACTTAACAGTAGCTACAATATAGCAAAGTCTATGTTCATAGGAGCTACTTCATTTGAAATAGTAGATAATACATTTAATTATTGTTCAGAATTAACTGAGGATGATACACATTGGGATGATATGTCAGAAAATACTAAACCTAGTTCTGCCAAAGAAAGCAAAAATGAATCTAATGTTAATTGGGATGAAGCTCTTGATGAATGTGGAAAATATGTAGATAGTAGTTATATCAAGCTAATTAAAAAGGCTAATACTGGAGATATGACTGCATTAGCAGAATACCCAGATATGCTAAAGAATGCACAGTCATTAGGCAATAAGCTAAGTAATGCTAAGGGAACTATGACAGCATCACAATTAAAACGATATATGGAAATACAGACTAAAATTGCAAGTGCTATGGAATAGTTTTACTTTGCTAATATACAAAATAGGCTACTTTCAATTTAGAGAGTAGCCTATTTTGTTACACAAGGATTGTTTTGGTAATTATTGTACATTATTAACTATTTACTACCTTTACATGTGATAAGTATTTTAATCATAAAATGCACATACATATGTCAATGAACGAACAGGAAACCCGTTATCACTTAATAGACCCTATATTAAGAGCTAAAGGATATGATGACATAACAAAACTGAAATGTGAAACACCAGCACCAGTTGAGCCGACTGGGCCGAAAGGTCGTCGCAAAAAAGGTTCTGGGCGAACAGACTATTTGCTTTGCGTCAAAGTTGGTACAATGCCTAAACCTTTGCCTGTTGCAGTTTTAGAAGCTAAGAGAGAGGATGAAGACCCATTAAAAGGAATGCAGCAAGCAAAAAAATATTCAGAGTGTGAAAGGTTTGATGTAAAGTATGTTTTTGCAAGTAATGGGCATATGTATGGAGAGTATGATCATTTTACAAAATTGCAGACAGGTCCTATACCTTTAGCTGACTTCATCGTTCATGAAGACTTGAAAATCCGCTATGCAAAAGATACAGGTATTGATATTGATACGCCGGAAGCACAAATTCTATTTATGCCCGACAGTCCATCTTGGAATAAATATCGCTACTATCAGGATGCTGCTATCCGAGCTGCTTTCGAAAAGATAATTTTGCAAATTCAAAAAGATGAAGATCCGAGAGTTTTGCTTTCATTGGCAACAGGTGCCGGAAAAACAATTATTGCAACTAATCTTCTTTGGCGACTCAATGAGGCAGGGCAATTAGCAAAACCGGCATTATTCATTTGTGACAGAGACGAACTGAGAACACAGGCATATGAAAAACTAAGCGCTGCGTTTGGTGATAATGTGCGGATTGTAAAAACAGAAAAAGGTGAAAACGCTGCAAAAAATGCTCGTATTCATATAGCTACTTATCAAACACTTGGTATCGATGAAGAAACACCTGACGATAAAATTGCCAGCTTCTTATCCGAGCATTATCCTGAAAATGCTTTCAGTATTATCATTATAGATGAGTGCCACCGTTCCGCTTGGGGTAAATGGTCGGAAGTACTGAAACGTAATCCTAAAGCTATTCACTTAGGACTAACAGCTACACCCCGAAAATTAGAAACAACAAAAGAACTGCCGCCGGAAGAAATAGAAATTTCAGCCAATAACTTTAACTACTTTGGTGAGCCTGTCTATGAATACACACTGGCACAGGCACAAGAAGATGGTTATTTGGCTGCGTGTGAAATTGTAAAGCGAAAACCCGACATTGACAATCGTGTATTTACCAAACAGGAAATACTCGATGCAAGAGTTACAAATATTAAAACAGGTCAGCCATTAACAGAAGCCGACTTGACCAAAGATACATATACCGGAAAAGATTTTGATGATGAAATATTCATCGAAATGCGCACACCTGCTATGTGTGAAGACTTGTTTCAGCATTTGATTGAAAACGGTGGACCCGAGCAGAAAGTAATTATCTTTTGCAACCGTGAAATTCATGCCGACCGCGTGGTTATGTATATGAATAATCTTTACGTGAAATGGTGTAAAGAAAACAATCAGGTTATTAAAGACGATTACGCTTTTAAGTGCATGGGAGGTGCCAACAATGGAGCAGACAAGATAGAACCAATGCGAGGTTCAGGGCAAAGAGCCTTTATTGCCTGCACTGTGGATTTATTGGAAGCAGGTGTGGACATCGAACGATTGAATGCTGTGGTATTTTTTCGTTATCTCAAATCAGCCATTAAGTTTTACCAAATGGTAGGACGAGGCACACGAATACACGAAGAAACTCAAAAATATAAATTCTGGTTGTATGATTACACAGGTGTTACCGACCTGTTTGGTACAGAATTTATATCCAAGCCACGCAAGCCAAAAGACGGAGGAGGAACCGGCAACGGCGGCCAAGGAGGAGGCAACACAGGTGGTGACGGTAGCGAAATCCCCGTTATTGGCGAAATTCATGGGCATGCAGTAAGAATTACCCCACAAGGGCGTTTTATTTTAGGTAGCCGCGATAGGAAAGAAATAGCTATTCCTGTTGATGAATATCGCAGAGAAATCATTCAGCGTGTGGTAAGCGAAGCTCACAATTTGGACGAGTTCCGACAGCTTTGGATTGAGACGCAAAAACGTAAATCCTTAATCAACCATATTCTGGAGGCTAATTTCTCCCCTGAAGTTATTAAAGAAATAGACAAAATGAACGATTACGATATGTTTGATTTCTTCGGACACTTGGGCTATAAAGCCAAAGCATGGAAACGAACCGAAAGAGGTTCGCATTATATAGCCGAAAATCAAACATGGTTTGAAGCAATGGATAAAAATGCAGCTACTGTGTTGAAAGCATTTGGTTACCAATTTTCACTAGAAGGTACCGATGCACTGGAAACCTCGGCACTTTGGCAGGTTCCCGAAATTAAAAATGCCGGTGGCATTAAAGCCCTGAAAATATTGGGATCGCCAAATGATGTAATATTAAAAGCGAAAGGAAGATTATTTAAAGTATGAGTAAGTATCCATTAGTGCCATTAATTGAAATGGCTGATATATATGACCATTTAAGAGAACCTGTAAGTGAAATTGAACGTAACAAAAGAGCTGGGCTGTATCCATATTATGGTGCAACAGGGCAAATAGGCCTAATTGATGGGTATAGGCAAGATGGGAAATATGTATTATTAGGGGAAGATGGTGCACCATTCTTAGATCCCAATAAACCCAAAGCATTCATTGTTGAAGGTAAGTGTTGGGTTAATAATCATGCCCATGTTTTAAAAGGTAAATTAAATATTTGTAATGACGACTATTTATGTATTGCTTTAAACTTCGCTGACTACTCGAATGCTGTTACTGGCTCTACTCGATTAAAGCTTCCTCAAAATATGATGGGTAATTTATTAATACCCAAACCATCTATAGAAGAACAAAAAAGAATTGTAAAAATCTATTTAGGACAACTTGCTGAAATTGAAAAAGCCAGAGAAACAACAGAAATAATCAATCAAGATATAAAACGGTTGAAACATTTAGTTTTACATGATTTTTTCTCTGAATTTCACGAAGTAGAGAAATTCAAACTTGGAGTAAAAGCTGTAACCACTAGTGGCAGCACCCCACCAAGAGGACAAACAGACTATTGGCAACCTGAAGAAATCCCTTGGATAAAAACAGGAGAAATTGCTTTTGCTCAAATTACTAAATCAGAGGAATATATTTCTAATAAAGCATTAAAAGAATGTTCTTTAAAATTGTTACCAGAGAAAACCGTTTTAATCGCTATGTATGGGCAAGGTAAAACGAGAGGGCAATCAGCTATACTCGAAATCCCAGCAACTATTAATCAGGCTTGTTTTGCTATTCTTCCAAATGAAACTTGGGAACCTGAATTTCTGCAACTATGGCTCATGTACTCTTATCAGGAGCTTAGAAATATGTCAGAAAATAGAGGCGGTAATCAGGCTAATTTGAATGGTGATTTACTGAACTCATTTGAAGTGCCAGCTCCATCTTTAGAAGTACAACGTAAAGTAGTAAAAAAAATAAATACTGCTTTGGCAGAACTTGAAATAATGAAGGTAAATTGGTTAGCAACAACAGAAGAAATCACCAAACTACCTACAAAAATACTTGCAGAAGTATTTAATGAAATTGAAAATGGCTAAGACAAAAGAAAAAATAAGTAAATCACCAAAAGCAAAAAAACAACCGAAAGCTATTGGCTCCACTCAATCTTTATCATCGTATGTTAAATCTGTTTGCGATATTATGCGTAGGAGCAATTGTGCCAGTGCATTACAGTATGTACCAGAGCTCACTTGGATTTTGTTTCTTCGCATATTGGATGCGCAGGAGCAGAAAGAACAAGAAGAAGCCGAAGCATTGGGCAATAACTACACACCTGCACTAGTAAGCCCGTTTCGCTGGCAAGATTGGGCAGCACCCTTCAGCGATGAACCAGATCATTCGAAAACATCGGACGAAAAACCGCAAGGTTGGAAACGGCAGGAACTATTCGCTAAAGGCGATAAGAAACTGTTCGATTTTATTAATAATGAACTTTTACCGCATCTGCACGGATTAGATATTGACAAAGACACCGAACAGCCTAATCCAAATGCAACACCTAAACAGCGAATTATTGGACGTATAATGACCGCTGTTGAAAGGGTTCGCGTAGATAGCGAAACCAATCTGCGTGATATCTTAGATAAGGTTCACCAATTGCACACCGACAGTATTGATGACACACACTTCTTCACCCTTTCGCAAGTGTATGAAGATTTACTCTTGAAAATGGGTGAAAAGAACAGTGATGGAGGGCAATTTTTTACGCCTCGAGAAGTAATCAGGTCAATGGTGCTTACTGTAAATCCTGAACATGGTAAAACCATCTTTGACCCTTGTTGTGGAACAGGTGGTTTTCTAGCTGTAATTTATGAGTATCTCAATCAAAAATTAGGGGAGAACATTGCCAGCACAGATATAGAAAAGCTAAAGCATGAAACTTTCTTTGGTAAGGAAAAGGAAAATTTGGTCTTCCCTATTGCTTTAGCAAACCTTGTGTTACATGGTATCGATCAACCTAATATCTGGCATGGCAATACATTGACAAACCGTGCTACTTATGGAGAATTATTTAATAATGCCCCATCTACTTTTGATTATATTTTTACGAATCCTCCTTTTGGAGGAAAAGAGGGTAAAGATGCACAAAAGAGATATCCATTTGAAACCAGTTCAACTCAGGTCTTATTTGTGCAGGACATTATTTCGAATTTATCCGATAACGGAACCTGTGCTATTGTTTTAGATGAGGGTCTACTATTTCGTACCAACGAAGGTGCTTTTGTAGAGACCAAACGTAAATTGATAGATGAATGCAGTGTTTGGGCTATTGTCAGTATGCCAGGCGGAGTATTTTCAACAGCAGGTGCAGGCGTAAAGACTAACCTGGTATTCTTCACTAAAGGCAAGAAAACGGAAAAGATTTGGTACTACGATTTATCTCATGTAAAAGTAGGCAAGAAAACTCCAATGACACTTTCCCATTTTGGTTACGATAAAGATGGTAGCATAATAGATGATACTAAACTTCCGACAGCACTTGTTTCTGAATGGTTAGAGGACGAAAATGTAAAAGACGAATCATTCCCAACTTATGCTAAAATGTTAGCTTCCAAAGGTGAGAGCCGATACTCCTGGACAATTGATTTTGCGGCACGCAGAGCTGAAGCATGGAAAAAAATGCAACCATATAAAAAAAGGGTAGCTGAATTACGGGAAGAAAATATTTTATTAAAAGAACGACTAAAAGTTTTTAAGAAAGAGAAAAAAGACAAACTAGAAATTGAAGCTCTGGAAGAAAAGATTAGTGTTGTTGACAAAGATATAAAAGAACAGGAAGGAATTATTGCCGCAAAGTTTTCGACCTAAAAGCCGTTAATCCGAACGCAGTTGTAAAGGTTGATACTCGGACGACATCAGAGATAATAGAAAACATCGAAAAACAAAGTGAGATTGTAAAAGCGTCAATAGCTAAGCTAAAAAAATTGCTTAAGAACTGAGAAAGATAACAAGGAAGTCTAATAATCTTGAACCGTTACTAGCAAATGGGAAAAACAATAACAACATATCTAATAGATGGAAATCCTCAAGGATCTCAATACGTGTTTATCAGCAATAAGATTTGCAAAATGTTGCTAATTCCACGAGCAAATCTATCTATTATTAATGAACGTGAAGAATTACAAAGTCCGGCGTTTTATATCCTGTTAGGAGAAAATGAGGATCTTAAGCCAAAAGCATATTTAGGCGAAACAGAGAACTTTAAAGAACGAGTTAAGGATCACGATTATAAGAAAGGTTTCTGGCAAAAAGCATTGGTCTTTATCTCCAAAGATGGTGCTATGACTAAAGCTGATGTTCAGTATTTAGAACATATAGCTGTAGGGATTGCTTTGAAAGCTAAGCGTTATTCGATTGATGAAAACAAACAAATACCCAAAGCTCCAAATCTTCCAGAACATCAACAAGATTCAATGGATGAGTTTTTTGAGGATATTAAATTACTAACCTCATTTATTGGATGTAATATTTTTGAAATAGTAGAGCAAGGAAACAAGCATATATTTTATATCAACAACAGAGGCTGTAATTCTAAAGGAATATATGACGAGAATGGCTTTACAGTTCTAAAAGGTAGTGTTTTAGCTAAAGATACTACGCCATCATTTGGATGGAAAGAAAAACGAGAAAAATTTATAAAAGATTTCACATCTATTGAAAATAATAATATTATACTAGATTCTGATCAAACGTTTAGCAGCCCCAGTACTGCATCTGATTTTTGTGTCGGTAGAAGTAGTAATGGATGGACTATGTGGAAAGATAAGGATGGACAAACTTTAGATGAAGTATACCGAAAAAAATTGGAATAATAAAAAACACAAGATATGACTACAAATAATCAGATAAAGCCTATTCCTTTAGAGCCTAAAAAAGATAATCAAACACAAAGCTTTGATCCAGAAAATCTCGTACATAAGATAGAATATAAACAGGTAATTGATATTATTAAAAATCTGATAGATAGAAGACCTTACATTCCACAAAATAAAATAGATATAGAACGGGGTCATAATACTATTACATTATCTGGAAGTAGAGGAAGTGGAAAGACATCGTTTATTCTTTCATTAAAAAAAGCAATAGAACTGGGGAAAGAAAAGGTGTTGAAAGACATATTATTCTTAGACATTATTGACCCTACCTTGATAGAAGAAAAAGGTCATATTTTTCTAAATATCGTGGCTAGAGTAAGATCATTAGTTGAAGATAAAGAATTATCTCCTGATTCTAAAACTTATACGGAATGGAAAGAAACATTGAAAAAATTAGCTGCCGGATTGCCAATGTTGGATGGCATAGTTGGAGGACTTGATCCAAGCGATTGGAATGACACCACTTTTGTTATGATGGATGGACTAAGACGAGTGGATGGTGCTAATAATTTAGAATGGTATTTTCATCAATATATTTATCAATCATTAAAAATATTAGGTAAGGAATACTTAATCATAGCCTTTGATGATATAGATACTGATTTCTCAAAAGGTTGGCCTGTTCTTGAAACATTAAGAAAATATTTGACATCTCCGCAAATTATTACTTTCTTAAGTGGGGATCTGGACTTATACTCGTTTCTAGTAAGAAAAAAACAATGGAAAAATTTTGGGAAAACTCTATTAAAAAATGAATATGATAAAGGTGAAACGAATCAAATAATTTATAGTAATGAGTATCCAGAGTTAGTCGAGAAACTGGAAAGTCAATATATGCTCAAATTGCTAAAGCCTGAATATCGTATAACCTTATCCACTATAGCTTCAAAGTTAAGAAATTACAAATTGGATGTCCACATTAAAAATGAGACATCAAGTGCGGGATCAATTACAGAGACTTATACCTATTATCTAAAAGAAATTTGGAGTATTCGAGGGCTTAACACAAGTAGTACATATGTGAGTTTTTTTACCAATTTACCTTTACGTACTCAAATAGCATTATTCAATGCATTTTTTATACAAGATGATAGGGATGAAACACAAAAAGTAAAGTTAGATAAGATAGCTAAAAGTATGTCCGATATATTCCATAGTGAACTTCGTTCTACAAATGTAGATGTATGGGAATTGATAAATGGATATGGATTGACAAATATCTTCTTACTTCATTTCTTAATAGATAATAAAAAATTAGATGAAGCCAGTCAATTCTATCCTAAACTAAGCAATCCAACTTTTGATAGTGCAGTAGTTGCTCTGGGCGCGGTATTATCCGAAAGAATATATTCATCGCCTTTCGAAATTTTTGATCATTTTATCCGTGTATCTAATGTTGTGAAAAAAGCCGACAAATGGAGTTTGGATAAAAAAGTCGGAATCCCGAATATTTCTGACTTCGTTGATCATAGTCGTTGTATGTATGACTATGGCCTAAAAAAAATTGCATCTTTGCAAGGTGCTTATATTGCCTCGTTTGAGGGTGAGGAAGATGAAGTGAAAAATGATGGATTAATATCAATAAAGGCTTTGCAACAAAAAGTAAAAGGAAAACGAGACGAAAAAGATTTGCGAATTGATGAACTCTTTGATGATACAAAACCTGTAGAACAAATCTTGGCTCTGCTTCCTGTTTTTGCTGCACAAGATATTGTAGGATACAACAAAACCTTTTATTCATTCTATAATATTCTTGCTGCTATTGGTGATATTTTGTTTTTGAAAGATGATAAAGAAATTCGAAATGAGTTTGTGCGAATTGGACAATTTAGAGAATACCCATTGTTTACTAACAGTAATCAACGATTTAATCTAGGTGATCCGGAAAGTAAGCTAGAAAACGAAGATGAATTAGAAGAAGGAGATGACACTTTAATTTCTGAGAATGATACAGAATTAACACAGGAAGTCTCTTTTAACATTGAAAATGATTCATTAGAAAAGAATAAAAATATATCTTCTAGTTCTGAAGATAAACCTTCCCCTATTGATGTTTTTATTAAAGAAATAATTAAATGGAAAGAAAAATATAATGAATCTCCTCTAATAATTCCTCCTTATCTACTGGGACGTATAATGGTAAGAACAGATTATTCGTTTGCACAAATTTCAAAGAAAGGGACTTTTGGAAAATTGCTGCATCGCCAATTAATAGCTTTTCTTAATGCTATATTAGTAGAAGAAGTAATGGAGAATCATGGTAATAGTACATTAAGACTTTCTAATCCAACAAGAAGCGATCGTCTTTTTATAGACAATTACAGATTAAATACAGATAAAACTCATCCTCTTTTCGATTTCATTTTCTCTTGTCCAATAATAACAGCTTATTTGAACTCGGATCTTTTTTCAAAATTACGTTTAGATAGATCTAAAACAATAAATATTTTTAGCGAGATAAGCCGAGAAACAGAGCAGGATAACAAAGCTGATAATAGTAGTACAACTAAACCATATTCTTTTAAGAAAGAAAGCCGAAATGCAAGGAATGATGAGAAAGATGCGAACCGAATAATCACTCACTTGCTCTGGCGAGGTATAACAAAAGAAACAGTTAATTCAACAAATTTAGAAAATGCAATTAAAGATTTATTTAAAATGTTTAATGCAAATAATAAAAGAGAGAAGATAAATGAAATATTGAAAAGAGTAAAAAGAAGTACTACATGGTAGGTTATTGCTTACGCCAAATATTGATGGACAAACGCACATTACATGATTATGAGAAATATAAGAATGTGAGTTGGGAAGATATTGAACGTCGCCTGATACTCAATGAGCGAAAAAACAATTTTCATATACCGGACAATCATCTGTGGGCTGCATTAAATCATTATGAATTAAGTAGTCTAGAAGAGCTATTAACACAAGGGCTCAAAAAATTGTCAGAAGAATATTTGGAAATAGTTGACGGTAAAATATATGTAAAAAAGGAGCAGTTTGTACAATGGCAGGAACTACTAACTTTCTGCCCACCATTAATCTTGATTGCAGCTTATTCTTTTTATAATAAGATTGATATTTCTTACATACAACAGACAGCTCTAATTCCTCCATATATAGAAGAGTTGGAAATGATGAAAGAGGAATATAATGGATTTTATGATTTACACATTCACTTAAATGGGTCTACAGAAACTGATATTTTATGGCAAGATGCCTTAAATTATTCCAATGAATTTAGAAAAATGTATCGAAGTGCTTTAAAGAAAGAGCAGTATGTGAAAGAACAAAATGAGCAGGAAAATATTTTTAATGATTCAGATCATCTATTTAATTTATTGGAAAGTGCAAAATCTTTGCGATATTATTTAGTGCATAAATTTGTGAAAAACAGAGATGATCTTTCATACCCAAATTCCGACAAGATAAAAAATCAATACAGTCAATATCATATAAGGGGGATTCACCCTCGGAGAAACCGAAATGATGTAGATTTGAAAGATTTAAATCTAGAATGTTTAATGTTTAAGACCTTCTTTGAAAAACTTAATGATAGAACATTTAGCCAAGAAAACAAAAGGGAGCTGAGTAAAGCATTCCATCATTATTTGCTTATATTGGGCTCTCTTAATAGGTTCGTAGTACAACAAATTCATCAAAATGGATTTCAACAATTTCAGAAACTTACAGTAAACGATTTTAGAAATCTTTCTGAGGAAAAATATGAAAATCGTTTTTTTCAATTAAGAGGTAACAATGTAAATTCTAATTTTAAGATACTGGAAGGACGTTTTGCTCCGAAAAAGACACCAGTTGATAATAATCAGCTTATCAGTAAAATTCGTCAAGGATGGTACTCTTTTAAAGATGAAATAAAGAGTGATAATGTAGAGCTTAGACTCGTTTGTCACTTTATAAAAAAGTCAATCTCTAAGGATGATTCATATCGTCATGAGAAACTTAGAACCAATCTTTGGAAGCAAGCAGAAGCAATAAAATCATTAAAGAATGATAATATCTGGATGCAATATCCGGAAGAAGATAAAGAAAATTATTTTCAAAAACTTGTGGCTATTGATGCTGCTGCTAGTGAATTTGATGCTCCTCCCGAAGTTTTTGCTCCAATATTTAGATTTTTAAGGAGAAAGGATATAGGAGCAAAAGATGGATTTAAAAATATAACTTATCATGTAGGAGAAGATTTTTTTCATATTGCAAGTGGATTACGGGCAATATATGAGGCTATCGATTTTCTTGAAATGCGAGAAGGAGATCGTATTGGGCATGGTACAGCGTTAGGCATTCCCCCTCAATTATGGAGAAATCGAATTGGAAGTTCTTTTTATATAAGTAGGGGTGAATGGGTTGATAATTTGATATTTATCATTTATTTTCTTGAAATACATACATCAGAACTCTATGGAAAAATAGAAACCGAAATTAGAAAACATATAAATAATATCTATCCTTTTGAATTATTATTTTCTATAAATGATCTTACAGAAGCATGGAGGCTTCGAAAATGGGATCCAGATGTTTTCTTTACCAAGAATGTTTCTGAGATATATTCATCAAAAGAAGAAGAATGGTATATGTTTTCAAAACTAACACCATCAGCAAAGGTTACAGAGATCTTAAGATTTTACCAAAAACACACAAAAGAATATAACAAGAAGATATTGGTAAATTTTGATATTATAGATGATGACATAATTATTCTACTTCAACAAAAACTATTATCTGAAATTTATAATAAAGGGATTATATTAGAAACATTACCAACAAGCAATGTTCGCATAGGAATATATAAACATCATAATGAACATCATTTAAAAGAATGGATAAATGAGGATATCATTGCTAATAACCCAAAAGTTGTAGTGGGATGTGATGACGCTGGCATCTTTGCAACAAATATATACAACGAATATGCTCATATTTATATGATGTATAACAAAAATCAAGGTGATATCATAGCAATGCTTATGGAACATAGCAATACTTCTATATTTACTGATTAAATTATCTCTAGGTCTCAATCTGGGTCTCAGCAACACATTTAGGCACAAACTGGCACAGAAAGGTGTAGCTTTCTTTTTTTACAAGAAATTTAGCTGTACCAATTTATTCTAATCATATCCAGTTTGCAACGAATTTAGTGACCGCCAGGAACCTCAAATACATGTTTAAATCCCTTGTAAGACAATGACTTACAGGGGATTTTTCTTTAAAGTGCCCAAAGTGGTGCCCACTTCGATAAATAGCTATCATATTCTCAAAATATGGTCACTTGAGCCCAAAATGGAGCCCAGATAATTTCTTACACTATTGAAATGAAGTTTGTTTTCTGATTATAAATCCGAATGGAAACCTGATTTTATCATTGTCTTCTAAATGATAATTTGTATTGATAGAAAGGTATTTTAAAGGTACTCCTGACATTTTACTAATTTTATGCTTTAAGTATTCATAATGTTTATTTTTAAAGTTGAATTAATATTTTCATTGCCTTTATTAGCTAACAATAAACTATACCCAAATGGTGCATAAAATAACATTAAGTCAGGAGGAATTAGAGTTAAAAGAAAAGCTTGTAGAGGCTGCATCAAAACGAGAAACTCTCTTTTATGATGAGCTTATAGAAAAAGTGGATTCTTACAATATTGGGATATTGACAACTAAACTTGATCGGATAACAGAAGTTGAGCTTAGCGAAGATGGATCAATTTATGTGCTATTGTGATAAACAAAAGTACAGGCCTTCTTGGTGAAGGTTTCTCGGAATTATGCGATACTCTTGGAGTTGAGGACGAAAGCTGGGAAGATTAAGGAATAAATGTTTTGATTATTGGAGGAAGAATTAAAGAATAAAATGTTTTAGCAAAGAACCTGTTTTTTTAGTAAATTTGTTGCCTTATCAAAATAGAGAAAATAGAATAATGTTTTATAAGTTAATCGAGAATAAAAGAAATAAATGGTTAAATTCAAAAGGATGTACAATCAGGGAACTAATTGATTACATTACGAGTAAAAACCAAATGCGAGATGCACAAATTGAAGCTATAAAGACTTATTTGTTTTTGAAGATTGCTTGTGAAAACAGACCTTTGTATGAATTATTTAGAGAAGGATATTTTAATTCAATCTCAGCAGATGATTTGGAGTTGACCATTCAAGCGAGGGAAATATTAAACAAAAATAAAGCTGCTATTGCTCTTATTGAATATTCTAGAATAGAAGATAATAAAGGCAACCAATTGTCAAAAGAACTAGAAAATTATATAAAAGATAACCCTGATAAAATTGATTATAATCAAGTTTTTTTTGATTTATTTTATCAAGTAACGTATTCAGATTATCTCTTTAGTTTACCGATGGGGGCAGGTAAAACTTATTTGATGGCAGCATTCATTTACCTTGATCTATATTTTGCCCAAAATGAACCATCAAATAGAGCTTTTGCTCATAACTTTATTGTATTTGCTCCTTCGGGTTTAAAATCATCTGTTGTCCCGAGCTTGAAAACAATACAGCAATTCAATCCTGAATGGATTATACCAAATCCAGCAGCAGGGGAATTAAAAAGGCTAATAAATTTTGAAATTTTAGATAGCCTTAAATCTCAAAAGAAAAGCAACAAGACAAAAAACCCTAATGTTCAGAAAATAAATCAATATCAACCATTCGACTCTCTAATGGGGCTTGTAGCTGTAACCAATGCAGAGAAAGTCATTTTAGATAGAGTGAATGTTGATACCAATTTTATGGGGGTTGTACTTGAACAAACAGATGATGCCAGAGACAAACAAGCTAATGAGTTAAGAAACCTAATCGGAAAAATTCCGAATTTAGCTATATATATTGATGAAGTACATCATGCTGTTGATGACGATATAAAACTTCGTAGAGTTGTAAATAAATGGACAAACGGGGGAAATATCAATGCTGTAATAGGGTTTTCAGGAACCCCTTACCTGGAAAAACCCGAACCTGTAAACGTTGCTGAAAGATATACAATAAAGAATATTGAATTATCAAATGTTGTATATTACTATCCTTTGATAGATGGGATTAATAACTTCTTAAAAGAACCTGATGTAAAAATCTCAAACAACACGAATAGTTTGGAGATTGTAGAAAATGGAGTCAAAGATTTCATGAAAAATTACAGTAATAAGGTTTATTCTAATGGAACGATTGCCAAATTGGCTATTTATTGTGGAAATATTGAAAATTTGGAAGAATTAGTTTATCCTAAAGTTGCTTCTGTTGTTCAAGAACTAGGGTATAATCCAAATGACATAATTCTTAAATATCATAGAGGGAATAAATCATTTCCAATTTTACAAGAAGCTGAAACAGAATTTAATTCATTAGATACACCTGTTTCTAAAAAGAAAATAATATTATTGGTTCAAATTGGTAAGGAGGGATGGGATTGTAAAAGTTTAACAGGAGTTGTTTTATCTCAGAAAGGAGACTGCCCTACCAATATGGTATTACAAACCAGTTGCAGATGTTTGAGACAAGTGGATAAAGGCACATATGAGACAGCATCAATTTGGCTCAATAAATTTAATGCTGATACATTAAACAAACAGCTTAAGAATCAGCAAAATATAACATTGGAGGATTTTAGTAATAGAAAATCCGGAATGAAACTCGTTGACCTTAGTAGATATTCACGTATGGGTTATTTAAAACTACCAACATTAGATTTTTATCAACTTAAAGTAGAACATCAAACATTGGTTATTGATGAGAAAATAGATATTCAGAAGCGGTTTGAAGAAATAAACACTAAAGAATCGCAAATTATAAATACAATTATAGTACAAGACTTTAAAGGAGAGATTAAAGTAAAAGATGTAGAAAAAGTTGTACACGATGAGCCAATATCATTCAATCAATGGGTTACTTTAATAGTTAAAGAAAGTTTTGGGACAATTTCTCTGTCCGATCTTCGTAAGTATGAACCTATCCTATCTGAAATATTTGCCCAAATAACAACGATAAAAGATAATCGGACTTTTTTGCTGAAAAATTATATTCAAGAACAAATAAGAAGTCGGATAAGAATAGTATTCAGTCCTAAAAGAAATTTTGAAACCAAAGAGGAAATAATTTCTCAAAGGGCGTCATTGCTGAAAACAGAAAACTTCTCATCTATTGTTCAAACGTCTAATCCTGAAAAGTATTACCCAAATCAAGATTTAGTAAAAAAAATTATAGGTTTGGATACGGGTGTGTTAAATCCAGAAGATGAAAAAACGATAAAAGCAATAGAAGCCTTGAGGCTTGCAGGACAAGATGATATGGCTGATCAATTGAGAAAGAATACCAATGATGTGCCTGAACGAAACATGACCTATCATTATCTGCCATATAGATTCGATAGTCGCTTCGAAAAAGATTTCATGGAAGCCCTAAAATACAAAGCAATTAAAGATAGCGATTTGGAAATGTATTTCAACGGAGATCGCGGACTAACCGAATTCCAAATTAAATGCTATAAGAAGCACGATAAACAATGGAAGTATATTGGTATATATACTCCCGATTTTTTGATAATAAAAAGAAAGGAAGGAAAGATATATCAGGCTGTTATTGTAGAAACGAAAGGAAAAATATATGCTGAAGATAAAGCTTTTATAGATAGAAAAAACTTTATGGAAAGTTATTTTATAGAACAAAATAATGCTCAGTTTGGATACAAAAGATTCGAATATCTATATCTGGAAGATACTACGAACGAAGACAAACTTTTGGCAACAGTAACAGAAACAATTAATCATTTTTTTGAAAACTAATAAGCTATGGCTATCAAATACATACCCTATTATCCCAATACAATAGAAGGACAAGCGATTCTCGATAATTTTATTCGCACACAGCGGATGCTTAAATACCGTGATAATGATAAAGTTATAGAGCGTATAAAACGAGGAATGCCACTCTATGAGATGGAGAAGCTCGAAACTGTAGGCAAAGACAATAATGATAATAAGATTATCAGAGGCGAATGTTTGTCGGCATGTGCTTATCTGAAGGAGAACAACATCGAGATAGACTTGGTGTATATAGACCCACCTTTTGCCAGTGGTGCCGACTATGCCAAGAAGGTATATATACGCCGAAATCCGAAAGTAGCGGAACTCATACAAAAAGCCGAAACCGAATTGGAAGATACAGACTTGAAAAATTTTGAGGAGAAAATGTATGGTGATGTCTGGGACAAAGAGAAGTATCTGAACTGGATGTATGAAAACCTGATGGCGATAAAATCTGTAATGAGTCCAACAGCCTCCATTTATGTACACCTTGATTGGCATATAGGGCATTATGTAAAAATATTAATGGATGAAATATTTGGAGAGGAAAATTTTTTAAATGAAATTATTTGGCATTATACTAATAAAATGAGTCGAAATAGTAAAGATTTTGCTCGTGCTCATGACACCGTTTTTTTCTATAAAAAATCTGAAACTAATTGTTTTAATGAAATAAAAATTGAAAGAAATGATCCTGTTAAACAGAGTAAAAGAGTTTGGGAAGATGGAAAAAATATGAGAGCTCGAGACTCTGATGGGAATATAATATATGAATTGTCTCATGAAATTAAAGCAAATGATGTTTGGTCAATTCCTTTTGTTGCATCTACAGATACCCAAAGAGAAGATTATGCAACTCAAAAGCCGGAAGCATTATTAGAACGTATTATCCAAGCTTCATCTAATGAGAGAATGCTTATTGCCGATTTCTTTGGAGGGAGTGGCGTTACAGCCGCTGTTGCGCATAAGTTGGGACGTCGTTTTATCCACGTAGATGTTGGTATTAACTCAATACAAACCACACGAGACCGATTGGCGGCACTTGATGCTTCGTTCGATGTTTTGGAAGTACAAGATGGTGTATCTCTCTTCCGTAACCCTGTTCAAACAATGGACAAGCTAAAAAAACTGGTATCGGGTTTACGCAATGAAGATCGTCTTGATAAGTTTTGGGAAGGAGCTATACAAACGACCCGAGAAGGTATGATGCCTGTTTATATCCCCAATCTGATGGATAGCAGTACTAAACTACTTGATATTGTGCTTATCAATCGTGTTATACGTGAAGCTATACCCGATTTGCCCGATGGTGTAAAAAAAGTAATCGTTTACTATATCGACATATCTGATCGAACCGAAATAGAGAAATTTATCAAAGAGTATAACGACACCGCTGTAGAAATAGAACTTCGTAGCATGAGCGAGTTGCTGTCCGAAATAATTATAGAAGATATTGCGGAATACACAGTCAGCCAATCTACAGACAAACTGTTCAATGGTTGTCAAGTAGAAATAAATTGTTTCCATAGTGATAGGGTGCAAAGTAAAATAGACATTTATAATCAAAAAGGACAATTGAATGCTCTAAAAGGTGTTTCGGATGAAGATGAAGACGAAAATGATAAAGATTTAACTGAAGAAGCTCCTAAAAAGAAAAAAAAGAAGTTTTCACCAATTATTATCAGCGACACAGGGCTTGAATTGATAGAATATCTGAGTTTAGATTGTTCTAAGTCGGAAGGAATATGGAAATCTGATAGTGAAATAAAGATTGATAAATTGGGATATGTAATACTGAACGGAAATAAAACCAAAGATTTTTGGGATGGATTCATTCGTAGCGAACAAAAACCAAAACGGCTGAAAATACGCAATATATGTGGAGATGAGACTATATATGTAATAGAACAATAACATCTTAATTGGCAACCTTATTTCGCGATGTAGACTACAATCTGCAAAGTTTGATGAATGATATAGACAAAGGCGTTATTGGACTTCCCGATATACAACGCCCTTTTGTTTGGAAAGACACTAAAGTTCGTGATTTATTTGATTCCATGCATAGAGTATAGAGGATATCCTGTAGGATATCTTTTGTTGTGGGCAAATGCAAATACCGGAGGAAGCAGATACATTGGAACAGATGGACGACAAAAATATCCGAACCAGATGCAGCCTCCCGTCAAAGTGCAGAATATGTACAAGATATATCGTTTTTATGGAAAGATGCTTTTGATAAATTATGAGGTAGTGCCCAATATTGATAAGAATGAATAATTGAGTATAAGGAATATTGTGTTTATTTCCTTTTGAGATAATAATTTCAACTATGTAAAATCGCTTATCGAATCTTATTGAGTATTAATATTTTATCACATCATTCAGTACATCAGATTCATAGCACCCCAATTACTTCCTTTGATATAAAAGAAGACTCTGAAAGGACTTCGTCTCATGCTTTTTAAATTAGAATTACAAGAATATCCTGTCTTGCCTTGAATAGAGGGAGCAGTCCTGAACACTCCATATCAGTACATGGTGAGACGAGGTTGTATTATTGGGTCCTTGCCATACCGAGATGCCGGATATAGAGGTTTTTCATATTATTTTAAAAGAAATGCCAGAAACAAATTTATATGATATAATTTTATTTATAAAATTATATCCTCATTCGGATATAATATCTTAAAAAGTGTTATCATTTATATATCGCTATTTTTATATCGCATATTCTTTTATTAGAATTAAGGAAATCGGATTAACTTTAAAATGACAAAGATATGCCTCAGAACAAATTTGCTTTGGCTCGTTATTGTATGATTGATAGCCTGCTTAATAAACATGAGTATGTTAAAACTGCATATATTGTCGAGATTTGCCGGCGAAAATTAAAGTGTAATATTACTCAACGCACTATTCAAATGGATATTGAGGCGATGAGAAATGATTCATTTCTTGGATATTTTGCTCCAATAGAATATTGTCGCCGCAAGAAGGCATATTATTATGGAGAAGACGATTTTCGACTATTTCCACATCGCTTTTCTAATAAAGAAGTTTCTCTTATGCAAAATTTATTGGTATTGATGCGAAATTATATTCTAGATGATGACTATGAGTCGCTTAAGGAGATTATCGCTAAAATAGAAATGTTTAACTGTTAGAATTTATCAGATGACGAAATAAAATTTCGTTATACCTGTTTATATTTGATTTTTAATAAGGGAGACGCATATTTCTTCTATTATATCAGGATGTAAAATAAAAATCATGCCAGTTTATGATAGCCGGAACATTATCAGCTTTATCTTCTTTTTCATCGGATTATCTTAGGAGAACTTTCAACCTAGATGAAGATATCGTTTGTTTGCAACCATTGTTCAATTTATCTCAATCATCACCGGATAATAAAATTCATCTTGCATTAGTAAATGTGGAAAGGGAGACTGCCGGGGGAATCCGGTTTAATAAAGTTTCGGTTTCCGGCTCATATACCCGGAAAGGGGCCCCGTCGTGGATGTTGAATCTTTATATAATGTTTGCCGCAGTATTTTCAGAAAAACAATATGAGGAATCATTACAATTATTGTCGGGTTTATTTGTTTTTTTACAGACAAACAGTAAATTCACTATTCCACAATCGAATATTACTTTTAATCTGGAACCAGTTAATTTATCTTTTAACGAATTATCTAATTTGTGGAGTATCAATGGCAGTAATTATTTCCCTTCTGTATTATGTAAGGTAAGAGTATTGGATATCGATTCAGAAGAAATAAAACAATTACAACGCGTTGTAAGCCAAAAAGAAGTTAACACATGAATAGTATTGAAAAATATGATATATGGTTCACGATCCGTGTCGTTCATGAATATTATGACAATGGAAGTTGTCCTGTTGCATTGACTCCATCCCGGGAAACCATAAGCTTTTTCAAACGAAACGGAATAATTTATAAGATGACGGAGAACAATAAATGGGTGTTGCTGGCGCAATCTAAGGATCTTGCCTTAGAAACTGCCGGCCCATTATGTTTTGAAATGATCCCTCAGGACAATACATTTTACTATATTACCGAATTACCGCAGAAAAAGAATGATGAGGATTATATATTGGAGAAAAGTCTCACTGTGGGGAAATGGATGAATGTATTGATTCCGTTTGACAATGTGAAAGAAGAAATAAATATAGAATTAGGAACCAAACTCAAATATTGGGAGTTTATAATCATTCCCAGATACACCGCTGATAATGTGAATCTCAGAATAGAAGAAAAACGTAACCGGATAACATTCGGTGATATGGAACAAATCAGTTTTCCCGGTGTGGGAAAGGCTTTCAGAATATCCACTATTGAGAAAAATAAGATAAAGGAGATACAGGAATATGTTGTCCGGCTCTATGAAACAAAGAGCAACGGAGAGCGTCTGTTAAGTGGAAATATTCCGCTTCCTCATCCTGATGAACTCTCTATTACACAGCCGGAAGATACTATAACGACATATTTATATATATAAAAACCAATAAATTTCAACCTATGAGTACAATGAAAACGCCGGGGGTCTATATCGTTGAGAAAAATGCATTCCCCAATTCTGTAGTGGAAGTGGCAACCGCAGTGCCTGCTTTTATCGGTTATACGGAAAAAGCAGCGAATGGTAACAAATCTTTGCTAAATAAACCTTGGAGGATCACATCCATGGCTGAATTCAGATCTTATTTTGGAGAGGCTCCGAAACCCGGGTTTGAATTGGCTGAGGGTGCCGGTTCTTCAGCCATTAATTTTAATGGAAAGAGTTACTTGCTGCAAAGAACCGATAGCTATATACTTTATTATAGTATGTTGCTATTCTATGCAAATGGTGGAGGCCC
>JAISUS010000031.1 GCA_031271965.1 Prevotella sp.
TTTAATCATTGTATATTGTTTTGTTATTCGATTCTCCAGCCCAGAAAGAAATCATTTGTTCCAGAGTAAAATGTTTCTCCTACCGCTAAATCCTTTAGTTTGATTCTGTATTGATAGACATTAGGTGTCTGGATGAACTCTTTGACTAATTCTAAGCTTGGCCTGTAATTTGGATCTTAATTCCTTGTCTATTCCCTTTTGGGTAAATATCAGATAACCCCAGTCCTCAGGGCTACGTTCTTTCCAGTCATAAAATTTCATAGCTTACTCCTTGATAGTTTCGATAAAGGTAGGAAATAAAGAGAGGTAAGGCTAGTTAAGAGAGGCTAAGTTATTAACAGATTACTCTATCTGTTCTCAATATTGTTTTATATTATTCCACTTTATTAAATAGTAAATCCCCTAACATGAGGGTCGTACCTTCACTTCCTTTAGATATAGAATATAATTCTTTTAGATATCTATTTTGTCTACCTACTATCGGTACCCAATGCTCGCCTCTATCCAGAAAGATAGTATCACCCTCTATTTTATATAAATGAGGTAACTCTTGTTCTTCTCCATTTATGACTACTTGATATTTGTCGTTAGTGAAAATATATACAATATGATTTTGATGATCATATTGAGGCACATGTTCCCAGACTCCTTCAATATTATTGTCTCTGTTTGTACAACAAATTGCAATGAAAGATATCAACCCGATAAATAAGTATCTTGCCATGATTCTCAAATTAGTATTTAACTACAAACCTACTTATTATTTTTTATATATGCTCGTTATCACACTACCCTATCGGCTTCCAATACTTCCAATCTCTCTTTAAAACGATTATGTAGTTTTCATTCCAAATTGGAAATGTATCACGGCTTTTTAGATCATCGGGGTGATTCGTTACCAATATTACACTCTTGTCTATTTTTGGCAATTCCTCACTCACCTTTCTCCACCTGTTAGCGTGTTGTAGTTGGGTGAAGGCGAAGTTTGCGCCTGCTTTGAAGTCTCTTTTAGAAGTATACTTTCTAATATTATAATCAGTATCACATTCGCCAATTAATCTTAAATTCATATTGAAAGCGTATCTTCTCGCTTCTTCCTCTATCATCTTCTGTATTTCCGTTTCTTTTATTTGTTCTGACATATTGGTTATTTTATTATTTTTACTTCATGATTAATAAATTGATAAAAAATAGAGCGTATATATATATTTCTATATTTATTATTGCCACGATATTAATTATTGGATATATTTTCACAAATCCGGGAATCGAATTAGGGGCTATAATTTATATAATGTTGCTATGTGTTCATTTTGGGTTGACAATATTAGGTTGTCTGATTAAAAATAAATACATCAATATCGTGATCATTTGCGCAATATCGTACTTGTATCTCGGTCTGATATTTCCATTCCTTTCATTGCCCTGTTTCCTTGACTTGATTTTTTGAGTTTAATTGTTATTTTTGGAAAATAATTTAAGCTGTATTCGCATGAAATTTATTGTTTTATTGGTATTACATCTATCCTTCCCATTGTTAATTATAGCTCAAACAGAGACCTCCAAACCAATGTCTAATCAAGATTCAATTAAGGCTGAACTTAAAATTAAGATGCCTGTATTCGAAGGAGGACAAGAAAGGCTTATCACTTATTTAAGTACATTCCTAAGATATCCAGATGATGCCGTTAGAGACAGCATACAAGGTACAGTCCTTGTGGAATTTATGATAAACACAACTGGGAAGGTAACAAATGCAAGAGTCTTAAAAGGCATATCTCCTTCTTGTGATACGGAGGCTGTTAGAGTCGTTTCTTCTATGCCCGATTGGATACCCGGGGAGTATAAAGGCAGCCCTACAAATGTGATAATGAAGATCCCGATTGCATTTAGGTTCAAGCACTAATCTTATCTATTTTTCATTCTTCTCATAATCTTGTGTATGCAAGGATAGTAATTCGGAAATAGACTTAGATATTAAGTTTTTTTTCGATTAGACACAATTTTATTCCCTATAATCTGACCTGTAACAGCTAATCCGATAAAAAGAGGAATCGTTATTTTAGGGGTATTAAGATAGATTCGCAAAGGAATTATCACAGGTATGGAGGCATGGATCAGCAACCACCATTTTATGGTCATCTTACGAAAGCGTACTCTGTATTTGCCAAGGAGAATATTTAAACCCAATGCTATTACAGCTACTATTAATATATTCAATATCATCTGGTAGGGTTATTATTTGTCACCAAAGCCAAGATAAAAGTATACAGGTATAAGAATGTATCCGACCATTATAGTATGGGAATAGATAACTGCTATTTTTTTTAACCGGGGAATCCATTTGCGGTTAGTAACTCCCATAGACTGGAACATGCTCCAGAAACCATGTGTTATGTGGTAACACAAAGCAACAATCCATATTATATACATGGCTACATACCAACCGTTGGAGAAAAGTGTTTTTACTAAATCGTAAGGGTTCTCACCCTCATTACCCAGAAAATGCTGTAATTGCATTTTAGCCCAGAAATGAGATAGGTGCAATACCAACAATCCGAGAACAATCAGACCTAGTGCCAACATATTTTTAGACGCCCATGATATTTGAGTTTTGCTTTTCACTGTATAGCCTATCGGTCTTGCTTTCCGGTTTTGTATAGTCAATATAATTCCCATTAGAATGTGTATCACAAAACCAAGAGCTAAAACGGGAACCATAATCTGAATAAATATATTCTCATCCATAAATCGGCAAGCCGCCTCATAAGCTTCTCTTGAAATTAAAGATGTCAGATTGATAAACAGGTGAAGTGTTAAAAATATAATGAGGAACAGACCACTTATACTCATTATTAACTTTCTTTCGATAGATGAGGATTTTATTTTAACCATAAATTTAAATGTTTGTATTCATTATTTTTTCGATAAATAATTTTAAGCCATCCAAATCAGTCTGGTTTGGCCTGCCTCTATGCAGAAGGGTAAATTGGCCTCTGCAATGAAATTCTCTTTCATCTACCGGTATATTGCGTTTATTTAAGAGTTCTCTGACCTGAGCGTAAGATGATGGCAGTATTGCAGCAGAACTAAAACAAATTACACTTTTCGTCTTGGAATCTAAAGTATTAATAAATTCTTTTACCTTATCGTCAATACCGGTCATATAAACAGCACTCCCTAAGAATAAAATATCGGTATCTTCTATAACAGGCACATCCATTGTCTCAGCTTTCACTCCAGTAACATCGGAAACAACCGAAGCCATTTTTACCATATGCCCTGTTCTTGAGAAATATCTGATTGCTATTTTCATGTTTTATAATTAATTATGGGTAAATAATAGTTTCTTCACTTCTTCTTCATATTCAAACAGTGTGCAGCCTCCGGTATGTTCTCCACCTACTAATCCTGAATCTCTCAGTTTTTTGAAAAAAGGTGATTTCAAAGCATCTTTTACACCTGATTCAACAACATTCCGATCAGAATACGGGGAGAAAGGACAAGCTTCTGCTTTACCCTCAGGTCCGATATGCATAAAACCTCTACCGGCAGCCAGACAGCCACCCATTGCTTTTTCATCTCCGGGAAAAGACAAAAAAATAATATCCTTGAAAACGTCCCGAAGCCTTTCCAGGTTCGTTTCCATTTTCGCAATCCCGCCCTCATTTAGAGCCAGATGATCGGTTCCTGCTTCTGTAGGGACATATTCTACATAAAATATTATTTTACAACCAAGATCTTCCAGCAGATTTATGTAAGATAAAGAAGTCACAGAGTCAATGTTCTCGGATGTTACGGTTATCGAAGTCCCATAAAACAAAGCCCTTTTTTTCAACTGTTCCATAGAAGCGATTACCCTGTTAAATACACCTTGTCCGCGTCTCTCGTCTGTACTTTCTTTACACCCTTCCAGACTTAATATTGGAATAAGATTCAGATTCTTAGAGAAAAGATCGAGGTATGATTCTGTTATCACTGTTCCATTTGTGAATATGGGGAAGAGCATGTCCTTAACTTCTCCTGCTGCTTTTATCACATCTTTCCGGAGCAGAGGTTCCCCTCCTGCCAGAAGATTAAAGCTTACTCCTATCTGAGTAGCTTCTCTGAATATTTGTTTCCATTGATCTGCTGTAAGTTCTTTGCTTTCTTCATTTTTCTTTGTCCCGCAGATATCGTTTGCACGGGCATAACAGCCCTTACATGTCAGGTTACAGTCAGTTGCAATACTGGATATCAAAAACGGAGGGATATTAACACCTTCTTCCTCGAGATGCTTTTTTCGCCTTTTTTCAGCTCTGGTTATTGCTCGTTGCATTTTAAGAACAAATAAAGACTCTCTCGGATTACTTAATACTGCCTTATAGGCATTTGCCATAATATTCCTGATGGAATTATTTAGATATACATCTAATGATAGTTTTTCTGACATAATAGAAGATTGTTATTCTTTCAGCATTTTTTCGATAGACTTTTCCAGAGATTTTGGATTCTTTATCGGGCTGAACCTTTTGATGACCTGTCCGTCTTTAGATATAAGGAATTTTGTAAAATTCCATTTAATTCTTGATCCGAAAAATCCCGCTGCTTTACTTTTTAAGTATTTAAAGACAGGAGAGGCTTGTTCTCCATTTACTTCAATCTTTTCCATTATTGGGAATGTTACACCATAATTTATTTCGCAGAATGAAGCTATCTCTTCGTTGTTTCCAGGCTCCTGATGTCCGAATTGATCACAAGGAAACCCTATTACAGTTAAGCCTTGATCCTTATACTTTTTATATAATTCTTCAAGTCCTTTGTATTGGGGTGTAAGTCCACACTTACTGGCTGTATTTACAATTAAGAGAACTTGCCCTTTAAATTGAGCAAGATCCACTTCTTTGCCTTTATTGCTTTTTGCTGTAAAATCGTAAATTGTTTTCATTTTGTTTTATATAGACAGTATCCACCCCATTCTCCAATATGCATATAAAGACAGAGAGCATCTTTTTATGATTTCTCCTAATCGATACTTCGCTTTTTGTATTTGCAGATTTTTCATAACAGAGTAAATTCTTATTATCTTTTCTTATGATACAAAGGTAAATAGAAGAAATTCCGGAATGCTTAAGATTAACTTAGGATCGCCTTAAAATTAGCTTAAGAGTGTAAAAAAACTCTTGTTCTTTCCGGACAAAAGCTTTTTCTGTATAACAATTATTGTAGAGGTATAATTAACTTTGCGATTGTCTGTTTATTTATTTCACTATCTATTGTGATATTTATATTTAATAAGTCACAAAAGCGCTTCACTATTGGCAGCCCCAACCCGAAGCCTTTAATTTTAGTTCCTTCGGAAGCATAAGAACGGTAAAACTTATTAAATATGAAGTTCAGCTCTTCTTGGGGAATACCATATCCGGTATTTTCTATCTCAACGATAAGATAATCTTCCTGCTGAGATGCTCGTATGTCGATTTTTCCTGTATCATTACTATATTTTACAGCATTTGATATCAGGTTGTTAAGAATTGTTGAGAAAGAATATTCGTCTGTATATAACCTTGTTCCTTGCGGCTGAATATTCGTAGTTACTTCTAATTTTTTATTCAGTATAGCATCTGTATAAATGCATACGCTGTCATTTATCAGATCTTCTATCAGATAATAATTATAATTCAACGAGCTTTTACCTTCCTCATATCTTGTTAAGATAAGAAGTTGTTCTACCATCTCATTCATCTTATCTACTTCCCTGGCACAGGCTTTGATCTTTTCTTTATATTCCTCATCACTACGGGGTTTACGCAAAAGAACCTCCATCGTTCCTTTTAGTACGGCAAGAGGTGTACGAAACTCGTGCGAGGCATAAGACGTGAAAGACTTCTCTCTTTCTACGGCATATTCTATTCTATCCAACAATTTATTTATTGTTTCTGAAAGCTCATACAACTCGTCCCGTCTTGTAGGTAAAGGGATTCTTGCATTGAGGTTATTATGAGTGATTGAATTAGCTGTATTTATAATGTCGCGGATCGGTTTTGTGCTGTTACGTGCTATTCTTCTGGATAGTGCAAACAGAAAAAAGAACACAAAGAAGCAACCAACAGTGCACACCCTCAATAAAATTGTAAATAAATATTTTACATCTTCGATTGTAATTTCTGAACCGGCACTCAATTTATCAGAATGGATCTTGAATGTAATAAGAATCACAGCACATAATACCATTATAAGAAATGCGGTACTTATGATGACATTAAATGCGATACGGTTTTGTAAGGATAACTTTTTCATCTTTCAGTCATTGGCAATGTATCCGATACCCCGGACGGTCTTAATATTTCCTTTTTCTTTATCTATATTCAATTTCTTTCGTAGAGAGTTCATGAAAACATCTATAACTCCTGTGTCATATTCAAAATTGATATTCCACACTTTCTCTATGATCTCATCCCGTGTACAGGCCCTTCCTTTGTTGCTAATAAGAAATTCGAGTAATGCAAATTCACGCTGGGTCAGAGATATTTCTTTTTCATGGTTGAATACCTGATGAGAGGATTTATTGAGTGAGATATTTCCCAGAAACAGAATCTCGTCTTCATGCCTGTTTCTGAAATGTATTTTAATTCGTTCAAGAAGTTCTTCAAACGAAAAGGGTTTCTTTATATAGTCATTCGCACCTGCTCTTAGTCCTTCGATAGTTTCCTTTATAGTATCCTTCGCCGTAAGAAATAGGATCGGGAGTTCTTTATTGTATTTCCGTATTTCTTTGCAGGTATCCAGTCCCGACATACCCGGAAGCATCCAGTCTAATAATATTAAATCTGGCTTCGATTGATGGTACTTCTCAATCCCTTTGATGCCATCCGATGCTATCTCGATAGCATAGCCCTCTTCTTCAAGACCCTCTTTTAAAAAATTATATATGCCGGGTTCGTCTTCTACAATTAATATTTTCATTCATTACTTTTAATATCCGGTATTCTGTATAATAAATCATAAGTGGATATTTTCATCCATATACAATTTCGGAGTAAAAGTAAGTTATATAAGATTATATCTACTTAAGATTGTCTTAATTCTTCAAGAATATAAAGTAACCTTTTTGATATTTTCATTAATTCATGTTTTGGAACACAACAGGAGTTTGCCCCCGTTTTAATTTAAAATAAATGGTTAAAATATTGCGGATACTCAAATCCGAGTGAATAAGCAATCTCACTAACAGATAGTTCGGAGGTTATATCAGATGCTGTAATTTATCAGGCTCTCCTTTGTGTAGATGATATTTCTTTATTTTATCTGTATTATATATTGGTAAACGATTGTGAGCATAATGAGTGATGTCATAAATTATCAGTAAAAGATATGGTTCCATCAATAGTAACTCGCGATGAAACTTCATTGAAACATACAGCCAACTTTATCCGATTTAATTTTAAGAGAATATTCCGGACGGCTTTTCTTAAAAAAAGATAGATTTCCAATAGGCTACTATATGATATATTTTGGAATAAAACCATTTCATACAACAGATATAATTGTCTCTTCTGCAAACAGCTTGCGCCATTTGGCCACAGTGTTGCGGCTAAGGCGGAATTTGTCAGCCAGCTGTTTGTTATTTAATCCATTTACCTGTTGATAATGGAGTATCTGCCTGACACTTTCTTTGTCGTAAGCGCGATGTTTCTGATCGGATGCGATCTCCATTTGTTTGTGATGTTTAGCAAACAGGATTGCATTTATTTGGATCACATCCAATGCC